>JAGNJW010000003.1 GCA_018000455.1 Acidobacteriota bacterium | reverse complement strand
CGCACTTCGATCGCGGCGCCGGCGTCGGCTGGTTCGCCAACCTGATGGCGGTCACCGCCTATGTGGACGTGGGGCGCGGCAACGGTGCGTGGCGCGTGCACGTGCGCTTCGGGACGGGGTTCTGATATGGAAAGACCGAAACCTAGAGCACGTAGTCCCGCAGCGCTTTCGCCAGGCCGGCCTGATCGTTACTGGCCGTCACCGGCAGGCCGAGGCCGAACAGCGCCGGTTCGGCGTTGCCCATGACGACGCCCGTGCCCGCCCACTGCAGCATGTCCACGTCATTGTGGTTGTCACCTATGGCGAAGACCTCGTCTTGCCCAACGCCGTAGTGACGGGCCACTTCCGCCAGCGCCTGGCCCTTGGTGGCGCCGGCAGCGTTGACGTCGACGAGCGTGAAGTCGCGCGCCGGGTAGGCGGTAATCGAGACCGCGACGGCGCCACCGGTGTCGAGCTTGCCGATGGCGTCCGCCAGCGCGTCCATCTCGGCGGCCGGGCCGTTGAAGGCCACCTGCACCGGTGAATCGGCGTCGAGGGCGCCCTCGAGATCGTGCACTTCGCGCACGAGGTGACGGATCCGCTGGTAGTAACCACGCCGGTTCGGTTGGTCCCAGGACATGCGGTCCACCATCGTCTGCCCCGGACCCTCGCGGTCGAACTGCACGAGCGTCGACGCGCGCCAGGGCCGGGTGGCCTCGAGCAGACGCCGCGCCATGGCGCAGTCGAGCTGGCGCACCGCCAGCGTGGCGCCGCCGCGCACGCGCGCTACCGCGCCATTGTAGACAACCAGCGTGAGGGGGTCGGGCAGCGTCTCGATCGCCTGGAGCGCGAACGGATAGCTTCGTCCGGTAACGACCACCAGGTGCAGACCGCGGCGGGCCGCCTCAGCCAGGGCGTCAAGGTTTTCCGCAGGGACGCGCCCCCGGCCGTCGAGCAGCGTGCCGTCGACGTCGAGCGCAACGAGCCGGGTCACCCGGAGATGCGCTTGACGAACGCCTGGTAGGCGTCGGGGTTCTGTGCCTGCATGAAGGCGCCGAAGTCGAGGGCCACCCGCTCGAGGTTGCTCAGGTACGACGGGTCCTTGTAGGCGTCACGGATGCCGGGCAACGCGACCCGCAGCCGCTCGAAGACGAGCAGCAGTTCGCGGCCGCTGTGGAAGAAGAGCTCCTTGTTGAGCACGCCGGTCACGATGAACGACGCCACCATGTCCCAGTACGAGATGACCATCCGGTAGGAGGCGTTCTCCGGGCTCCCCGGCGGTACCAGCGTCGCCAGGTCCTCCCACTTCCGCGGGCGGAAACTCGCGGTGAACCAGGCGCGGGCCTCCCGCATCCGCTCATCGCGGCGCATCTCGTAGAGCTGCAGGATGAGCTTGGCATCGTCGTAGGTGGGTCGGGAGGTCATCGCGTGTCGCCTCGGGAAGTAATGGTCAGTGCCGATACAATAGTCGAGATATGAATCCGTGGGACGAGATTAGCGGAGCCAACGCCGGCTACGTGCTCGAGCTCTTCGAGCGCTACCAGCGTGACGCCGCATCCGTTGACGAGACGACACGGGCGGCCTTCGCGACCTGGAGCGCGCCGCCCGAGACGAGCGGCAAAACCGCCGAGGCCACCGCTCGTGGCGACGTGAGCCCGGCCATCGCCGCCGTGACACTGGCCGAATCGATCCGCCGCTATGGCCACCTCGCCGCCACGCTCGACCCGATCGGCTTCGAGCGGCCCGTCGGCGATCCGTCGCTCCATCCCCATGCGCACGGTGTGACCACCGACGCCCTCAAGGCGCTGCCCGCCGGCATCGTCGGCGGGCCGGTGGCAGGTGGCGCCGCCAGCGCTTTCGAGGCCATCGAGCGTCTGCGTGACGTGTACTGCGGCACCAGTGGCCACGACTTCGCTCAGGTCTTCGTGCCCGATGAGCGGATATGGCTGCGCAATGCGGTCGAGGCGCGCCGCTACCGTCCGCCCATCGACCCGGTCGACAGCCGCCAGCTGCTCGACCGCATCACGCAGGTTGAAGTGTTCGAGCGCTTCCTCCAGCGCACCTTCCCGGGCAAGACGCGCTTCTCGATCGAGGGCCTGGACCTGATGATCCCGGTCCTCGACGAGATCATTGCCGATGCCGCGGCCTCGGGCGTCAAGCACGTGCTCATCGCCATGGCACATCGCGGACGCCTCAACGTGCTCGCTCACGTGATGTGCAAGCCGTACGCGCAGATTCTGGCCGAGTTCAAGGATCCCCTGCTGGCGCCGAGCGGCCGCACCGACCTCGGCTGGATGGGCGACGTGAAGTATCACGCCGGCGCGCGCGTGGAGCACCCGGATCGCCCGACGACGCTCGTCATCACGATGCCGCCGAACCCGAGCCACCTCGAAGCCGTCGACCCGGTGCTCGTGGGCATGGCGCGAGCAGCTGGCACGTCGGTCGACGCGCCGGGTGCGCCGGTGCTCAGGCCGCAGGAAGTGCTCGGGATCCTCATCCACGGTGACGCCGCGTTCCCCGGTCAGGGCGTGGTGGCCGAAACGCTCAACCTGTCGCGCCTCACGGGGTGGGACGTAGGCGGCACCATCCACATCATCGCCAACAACCAGCTGGGCTTCACGGCCGATCCGCACCAGGTGTTCTCGACCAGCTACGCGAGCGGTCTGGCGCGCGGCTTCAAGGTGCCGATCGTGCACGTCAATGCCGACGACCCGGTGGCATGCATCGAGGCAGCGCGGCTGTCGTGGGCCTACCGCCAGCGGTTCCGGCTCGACTTCCTGATCGATCTCGTGGGCTACCGGCGTCACGGGCACAACGAAGGCGACGAGCCGGCATTCACGCAGCCGCGCCTGTACCAGCGCGTGCCGGAACACCCGACGGTCCGTCAGCAGTACGCCGAGGCGCTCGTGGCCTCCGGGGAAGTGCCGGCGCCGCTGCCCGACGAGCTCGTTGCCGCACACACGACCGCCCTCGAAACGGCCTACGCGACGCTGAAACCCGATCATCACTGCATTCCTGAGGTGCCGGTGGTGCCGCCAGGCGGTGCCGCCGCGCGCGTGCAGACGGCGGTGCCGATCGAACGGCTGGCAGCCCTCAACGACGCGCTCGCCCGCGTGCCGGCGGGATTCACCGTGCACAAGAAGCTCCTCCGTGGCCGCGAACGCCGCCAGTCGATGCTGGCGTCGCCGGACGAGGCCACCGTCGACTGGGCCGCCGCCGAGGAACTGGCGCTGGCCTCGGTGCTCGCCGATGGCATCGCCGTCCGCTTCACGGGCGAGGATGTCGAACGCGGCACCTTCAGCCACCGCCACGCCGTGCTGCACGACGCCGCGACCGGCGAGAAGCACGTGCCGCTGCAGGCCCTGCCGCAGGCGACGGCGGCCTTCGAGATCCACAACAGCGCGCTCTCCGAGCTGGCGGTGCTCGGCTTCGAGCTCGGCTACAACCTCCAGGAGCCGAAACGGCTCGTGCTGTGGGAAGCGCAGTACGGCGACTTCATCAATGGAGCGCAGACCATCATCGACGAGTACCTGATGTCGGGCCGCACCAAGTGGGGCATGGCGCCCTCGCTCGCCCTGCTGTTGCCCCACGGCTACGAAGGCCAGGGGCCGGATCACTCGAGCGCGCGTGTCGAGCGCTTCCTGCAGCTGGCCGCCGACCTGAACGTGCGGATCGTGAACTGCACGACCGCCGCGCAGTACTTCCACGTGCTGCGGCGCCAGGCGCTGCTGCTCGAGACCGACCCGCTGCCGCTCATCATCCTGACGCCGAAGAGCCTGCTGCGCCACCCGATGGTGGCCTCTCCGGCGCGCGAGCTGGCCGAGGGACGCTTCCGGCTCGTCATCGACGACCAGCGCGCGGCGGGAAATGCGGCGAAGGTCAGGCGCCTCGTGCTGTGCAGCGGCAAGGTTTACGTCGATCTGGTGTCGAGCGAGGCACGCGCGGCCAACGCCACCGTGGCGCTGGCGCGCGTGGAGCAGCTCTATCCCTTTCCGGCCGACGCCCTCGGTGAGCTCTTCGAGCGCTACACGAAGCTGGGCGAGGTCTGCTGGGTGCAAGAGGAGCCGGAGAACATGGGCGGCTGGGACTTCGTACGCCCGGAGATCGAGCGGCTCATCGGCGGGCGCTGGCCGTTACGTTACGTGGGCCGGGTGCGCAACTCGAGCCCCTCGGAAGGCTCGGCGGCGTGGCATCAGGCGAACCAGCGGGCGCTCGTGGCCCAGGCTTTCGATGCCAAGGCCGACGTGCTCGACGCCGGTCGGGTCGTGGCGAAACAGGTGTAGAGACAGCGGCTAGCGGCTTGGGCTAGCGGCGAGAAGGAATTCAGCCGTGAACATCGTGGTACCGGAACTGGGCGAATCGGTGGTCGAGGCGCGTGTCGCGCGCTGGCTCAAGAAGGAAGGCGACCAGGTTGCGCTGGGCGAGGCGCTGGTCGAACTCGAGACCGAGAAGATCGATCTCGAGGTGAGCGCAGACCGGGCCGGCCTGCTAACGAGCATCGCGCACGGCGAAGGCGCCGACGTGAAGGTCGGTGAGGTGCTGGCCGTTCTCGACCCAACGAAGGCGGCGCCGGCAGCCGCCGCCCCGGCTCCAGCGACGGCGGCTCCCCCGGCCCCGGCCGGCAGCGCCGCGACGAGAGCCACGCCGGCCGCAAGGAACGTCGCCAAGGAACATGCCGTGAGCCTGGCAGCCGTGCCCGCTGCGGGCCCGCGCGTGACCAAGCAGGACGTGCGGCAGTTCGTCGCCGCCGCGTCTGCACCGGCGTCTGCACCGGCGCTTGCAGCGGCGGCGCCGCCAGGCCCGGCGCCCACCCCGACCGTCCCCGGCGAACGCGTGGAAGAGCGGGTGCGGATGACCAAACGCCGCGCCACCATCGCCCGTCGCCTCGTCGAAGCCCAGCGTACTGCGGCCATGTTGACGACGTTCAACGAGGTCGACATGAGCGCGGTGATGGCGCTTCGGGAACGTCGCAAGGAGCAGTTCCAGAAGCTGCACGGGGCCGGTCTCGGCATCGCGTCGTTCTTCGTCAAGGCGGCCGTGGGCGCGCTCAAGGCGTTCCCCGGGCTGAACGCCGAGATCCAGGGCGACGAGATCGTCTACAAGCGCTACTACGACATCGGCGTCGCCGTCGGCGTCGAAGGCGGCCTCGTCGTGCCGGTGCTGCGCGACGCGGACCGCATGTCGTTTCCCGGTGTCGAGCTCGGCATCCGCGACTTCGCGGCGCGGGCGACCAACGGCTCGCTCACTCTCGAGGACCTCAAGGGTGGCACCTTCACCATCACCAACGGCGGCGTATTCGGCTCGCTGATGAGCACGCCGATCCTCAATCCGCCCCAGGTCGGCATCCTCGGTCTGCACAAGATCGCCGACCGGGCAGTGCCGGTGAAGGGTGAGATCGTCATCCGCCCGATGATGTACCTGGCGCTCAGCTATGACCACCGGCTGGTGGACGGCCGCGAAGCGGTGCAGTTCCTCGTGACGATCAAGGACTTCATCGAGGATCCGGCCTGGCTGCTGGTCGAAGGCTAGCCAGAGCGGGACCGGCTGGGGATTGCAGTAAGATCGCCGGACCTCCCCAGAGGATCCGGATCCGTGGAACCAAGCGCGACGATACTTCTCCAGGCCTGGAGGGGTGGTGAGGCAACGGCGCTCGACCGCCTCCTGCCGCTCGTCTACGACGAGCTCGCCCGTATCGCGCGCGGCGCCTTGCGGTCGGAGCGGTCCGACCACACCCTGCAGACGCGGGCCCTGGTCCACGAGGCCTACCTGCGGCTCATCGACGCTGACGTCTCGTGGCAGGACAAAGCGCATTTCATGGCCGTCGCCGCCCGCACGATGCGCCGTGTGCTGGTCGACCATGCCCGCAGCCGGCGGCGCCAGAAGCGCGGCGGCGGTGCCGTCAAGGTCGAACTCGAGGACGTGGCCGCCATGGTCGCCGCTCCATCCCTCGACGTCCTCGATCTGCACGACGTGCTCGAGCGGCTGGCGGCGTTCGACGCGCGCAAAGCCAACATCGTCGAACTGCATTTCTTCGGCGGACTGAGCTACGACGAAACGGCGGAAGCCGTGGGCGTGTCGGCCGCCACCGTCGACCGCGAACTGCGGATGGCCAAGGCGTGGCTGCGCCACGAACTCACCGCCGGGAGCGGCGCGGCGGGCGAGTGAGGGGCGGCGCCTGGAAGCGTCGATGACACCGGAACGCTGGGCCGCGGCGCAGGAGCTGTTCGAGGCGGCGCTGGCGCAGCCCGACGAGGCGCGCGCGGCCTATGTCAACGGTCGCGCCGCCGACGGTGATCTTGCGGCCCTCGTTCACGGCTTGCTCGAGGCCGACGCGTTGGAACGATCCGGCGAGCCGCTCGATGCCGTGGTGCGCCAGGCGATGGTGGAGGCAGCTGCGTCGCCGCGCCTGGCGCCGGAACGCCTCGGCCCCTACAAGATCATCAGAATGATCGGCGAAGGTGGCATGGGTGCCGTCTACCTCGCCGAGCGCGACGACGACGAGTTCCTGCAGCAGGTCGCCATCAAAGTCGCCCGCGGACTGCTCGACCCCGAGCGGGTACGCCAGTTCCGTACCGAACGCCAGATCCTCGCCTGGCTCGAACACCCGAACATCGCCCGGCTGCTCGACGGTGGCACCACGACCGACGGCCTTCCCTATCTGGTGATGGAACACGTCGAGGGCATGCCGATCGACGAGTACTGCGACCAGGCGCGGCTGGACGTGCCCGGCCGGCTGCGCCTCTACCTCGACGTGTGCGATGCGGTAAGCCATGCCCACCGCAGCTTGATCGTGCACCGCGACATCAAGCCGAGCAACATCCTGGTCACCGACCAGGGCGAGCCCAAGTTGCTCGACTTCGGCATCGCGCGCCTCGCTCTCGAGGGCAAGGCCGACGCCGGTCCGGCGCCGCACCGGATGATGACCCCGAATTACGCGAGTCCCGAGGTGGTGCGAGGCGGGCAGGTCACGACCTCGGCGGATGTGTATGCGCTCGGCGTCTTGCTGCACGAGCTGCTGACGGGCACGCGTCCGCTGCGCTTCCGCACGATGACGAGTGAGGAAGTGGAACGCGTCGTCTGTCACGTCGACCCGCGGCCACCGAGCCTCGCCGTACGCGACAGCGGCGGTGACCAGCCGTCGCCGGAGTTGCGAGCGGCGCAGCGGCAGTCGACGCCGAAGGCCCTGGCCGCGAGGCTGGCCGGCGATCTCGACGCGATCGTCGCCAGAGCGCTGCACAAGGAGCCCGGCAACCGCTACGCATCGGTGGAGGCGCTGGCCGCGGACCTGCGCTTCGCGCTCGACAGGCGGCCGGTCTCGGCCCGGCCCCAGACCTGGGGCTACGTCGTCGGCCGGTTCGTCGCGCGCCATCGCTGGGCGACGGCAGCCGCGGTTGTGGCGGCCGTGGCGGTCAGCGCTGCGGCGGTGCTGTTCTCGGTGCAAGCGGCGCGGCTGGGCGAAGAGCGCGATCGCACGGCGCGCGAGCGCGACACCGCGCGGCAGGTCTCGCGCTTCCTTACCGAACTCTTCGAGGTGTCGAATCCAGACGTCACGGGCAGCAGCGCAACGGTCACGGCGCGTCAACTGCTCGATCGCGGCGCCGAGCGCATCGACGCGGATCTGGCGGGCCAGCCGGCACTGCAGGCGCAGCTCCTGGCCACGATGGGCATGGCCTACAGCGCCCAGGGCGCCTACAAGCGGGCGCTGGCTCTCTTCCAGCGGGCCCTCGAACTGCGGCGCGCGACGCTCGGCCCCGACGACCTCGACACCGTGGCGTCGATGGACGACATCGGTGAGGCCTACCGCGAGCTGACACTCTTCGACGAAGCCGAGTCGATGCAGCGCGAGGCGCTCGCCGCCAAGCGCCGGCTCGGGGCGCCGCCCTCGTCGATCGCGTTGTCGCTCAACAACGTCGGCCTCACACTGAGCGGGCGAGGGCGCTTCGTGGAGGCCGAACCGCTGCTGCGCGAGGCGCTCGACATCTGGCGCCGCTACGAAGGCCGAACGGCGGACGTGGTGGCGGCGGGCCTCAACAATCTTGCCGACGTGCTGCGCCAGCAGGGGCGGCTCGCCGAGGCCGTACCACTGCTCGAGGAAGCGATCGAGATCCGACGGCAGACCGTCGGCAGCACGCATCCCTCACTCGCCCTCGTCGTCGGACACCTCGGGCGGGTGCTGAGCCAGCAGGGCGAACTGGCCGGAGCTGAGCCGCTGCTGCGCGAAGCCCTCAACATCCGGCAGCGCGTCTACGGCGACGACCACCCCGACACGGTGAACACCAGAAGCGATCTCACGTCGCTGCTGCACGACCAGGGCGATCTGGCCGGTGCCGAGCCGCTCTACCGCGCGGCGGTCAGCAGTCTGGCCGCGCGCCTGGGCCGCGATCACGTCGACTACGCGGTGCAGTTGAACAACCTCGCCTCGGTGCTCGAAGACATGCGGCGCTTCGACGAGGCGGAGCGCCTCGATCGCGAGTCGCTCGCCATCCGGTTGCGCAACTACGGCGCCGAGCACCAGTCGGTGGCGCGGGCCCAGCACAACCTCGCCCGCGTGCTGCTCGCGATGGGGCGCGTGCCGGAGGCCGAAGGGCTCGAGCGCACGGCTCTGTCAACGCGCCTGCGCATGCTGCCGGCCGGGCACTTCGAGACGGCACTGAGCCAGGCGCTGCTCGGCGAGGTGCTCGCCGCTCGCGGCCGCACCGCCGAGGCGGAGCGGCTGCTGGTCGAGGCCGTTGACGGGCTGAGGGCCGGCGTCGAGCAAGACCCGAAGTACGCGGTATACGGGCTGACGGCGCTGTCGGGACTGTATCGCCGGATGGGGCGTCCGGCCGAGGCAGAACCGCTCGCCCGTGACGCCGCGCGACGCATGGCGAAGCTGCCGCCGGGCCACTGGCAGCGGGCCATGGCCAGGGTCGAGCTGGCACACGTGCTCGCCGACTTGCGGCGCCCGAACGAAGCTGCGGCCGAACTCCGCCCGGCCATCGAGGTGCTTGCCAGGAGGTTCGGCGGGGGCGACGTCCGCGTGAGCCGGGCCCGGGGCCTGCTCGCTGGCCTCGGGGTCTGACCTGCCCGGGAGGAACCACTGCCTGGATTCGGACGTGCGCCCGCACGTGGCAACGAAGTACTCATCCAGGCTGACAATTGTTCGACGGCCATCGCACAAATCCGCAGGGCTCGAGGGTCTGGCCGTGAGGAGACCAAGACGCCAGCTGGGCGAGACTTCTCAGCGAATCTGGCGTTCTTGCTAAGAAAACTTCGGGACTGCTGACTGGGAACCGATCTTGCTTGGTGGCGTGCAGGGGCCCGACAATTGACCCGCTGGTGCAGGTCATCCCCGCTCCAGATCCTGGGCGCCAGGACATGGACAACCCCTGGGGACCGCTGCGAGGACGACCAACGATGCTTGCCGCCGCCGTGGAACCGCAACTAATCGGGGAAAGTCCGGCCGTCGCCGACCTCAGGGCGGATATCGAGCGCACGGCGCGGTCCGACGCGAAAGTGCTCATCACCGGCGAGAGCGGCGTAGGCAAGGAGCTGGTGGCGCGCGCCGTGCACGCCCACAGCACACGCGCGGCTCGTCCGTTCGTGGCGGTCAACTGCGCCGGCCTGCCGGAAACGCTGCTCGAATCCGAACTGTTCGGTCACGTGAAGGGCAGCTTCACGGGCGCCTATCGTGACAAGCAGGGCAAGCTCGAGATGGCCGACGGCGGCACGCTCTTCCTCGACGAAGTCGGCGAGATGACGCTGCGGATGCAGGGCCTCCTGCTTCGCTTCCTCGAAACGGGCGAGCTGCAGAAGGTAGGCGCCGACCGGGCGCGGGCCGTGGTCAACATCCGCGTCATCGCCGCCACCAATCGCAACCTGCGCGAGCTCATCGCCCAACAGGCGTTCCGCGAAGACCTGTTCTATCGGCTGAACGTTATCCACCTGCTGGTACCGCCGCTGCGCGAACGCCGTACCGATATTCCGGATCTGGTGCAGCGCTTCCTGCAGCGCAGCATCGCCAACGGACACTACGCCGTGCGGTCGGTGTCGCCAGAGGCGATGGACGCGCTAACGAAGTACTCGTGGCCAGGGAACGTCCGAGAGCTGCAGAACCTCGTCGAGCGCCTCGTCGTCACCTGCCAGCGCGAGCTGGCCCAACCCGACGACCTGCCGCCAGAGATTCGCCTGATGCCACTCGGCGCCTACCGCCCGCGGCGCGAGCGGCGGCGCACGGTGGCAGACGAGCTGTACCAGAAGCTCGTCGACACCGGCGAGTCGTTCTGGACGGCCGTTTACCCACTCTATATGCAGCGTGAGATCACGCGCGGCAACCTGCGCGACCTCATTCGCAAGGGGCTGCAGGAAGCGCGCGGCAACTACCGGATTGTCGTCCGGCTCTTCAACATGGCGCCCGCCGACTACAAACGCTTCCTCAACTTCCTGCGCACCCACGAGTGCCAGGTCTCGTTCAAAGAATTCCGCTGAGGCCCGATCGCGACGGCTGACGGTGCACGCGCCTGCACGGCTCGGCGCCTGAGCTCTCGCGTTCGTGTACTTTGTTCTGGCCCGCCTGGCAAAATTGTCATTCGAACCTTGCTCTTGTCCCTCGCCGCCTGATATTTTGCTGTAGCACGCCACTTCCCCTCCCACTCAATGCTTCCTGCCAACGCGCCCGGTGACGGGCCACCGATCCAGCCCCGCGGCACCGCGCTCATCGGCCGCAGCCAGGCTCTCAAGGTCGTGCAGCAGGAAGTCGAGTACGCCTCGCGGTCCGACGCCAAAGTGCTCATCACGGGCGCCAGCGGCGTTGGCAAGGAAGTAGTGGCCCACCTGATTCATCAGCGCAGCCGCCGCCGCCACGCTCCAATGCTCACGATCAACTGCGCGGCGATGCCGGACACGTTGCTCGAATCGGAGCTCTTCGGCCATGCGCGCGGCAGCTTCACGGACGCTTACCGCGACAAGCGCGGACTGTTCGAGGCGGCGAGCAACGGCACCGTGTTCATGGATGAAGTCGGTGAGATGTCGCTGCGCATGCAGGCGCTGCTGCTGCGCTTTCTCGAAACCGGTGAAATCCAGCGCGTGGGCGACGAACGCAACCGCGTCAACGCCAACGTGCGGGTGGTCGCAGCCACGAACCGGCGTTTGCCGGAACGCATCCAGTCCGGTGAGTTCCGCGAGGACCTCTACTACCGCCTGAACGTCATTCACATCACGATCCCCCCGTTGCGTGAGCGCAAGGACGATGTGACGCCGCTGCTCGATCACTTCCTGCGCCTCTTCGCCCTGGAGCACGGTGTACCGCAAGCCGCGTGCTCGCCAGAGGCCGTGACGACGCTCGAGGCCTATGACTGGCCCGGTAACGTCCGCGAGCTGCGGAACATCGCCGAGCGACTGACCTGCCGGTGCCCGGGCGGCGTGATTGGCGTGGACGATCTGCCCCTTGAAGTGCGCGCCGGCTCACGCGTCGTCGAGGGCACAAGCGCCAAGCAGGCGTCGGCGATACCGGCCCAGGGGCTGCTCGATCGCATCCTGCTCAAGGGGGAGTCGTTCTGGGACGTGGCCTACGAGCCGTTCATGGCGCGTGACCTGACGCGCGAGGACGTGCGCTACCTGGTGCGGGTCGGACTCGAGCAAACGCGCGGCAACTACAAGGCACTCGTGCAGCTGTTCAACATGGAACCGCAGGACTACAAGCGGTTCCTGAACTTTCTGCGGAAGTACGGCTGCCACATGCCGTTCCAGCGCTTCCGCATGGCTCCCGGCAAGGAAAGCGGCTGAGCCGCCAGGTCGGCGCTCCGCTTCCCCGAATCAGCGGATGACCGCTGAGCGATCTCAGGCGATCGCGACAGCGTCGACGTAGGACTGCCACCGCGGATTCTCGGCGGCCGAAAACGCCACGCCGCAGCTGACCGGCTGCAGCGGATCGGCGCGATGCGCCCACACGCGCTGCCCGCTCACGTCCAGGCCCAGCTCGGGAATCACGATCTGCACCGTGTCGCCGGGAGGCGCCGTTCCGAAGACTTCCAGGCACGCCCCGCCGTAGCTCACGTCCAGCAGCCGTCCGGGCATCCCGCCGATGAGCGCGGCCACTTCGGCCGCGAGGCGCTTGCGCGGCCAGCGGCGCCTCGGACGCGGCACAGCCAGCAACTCACCGATTGTGAGTTCGAGTTCCCTGGGCGTCACCGGGGCCAGCAAGTAGCGCGCCCCGAGACCAGCGGCCTCGACTTCGAGCACGTGATCCTGCCCGCCGATGACGATTGCGACCGTGCGCGGAAACTCGACCCGAGCGACGGCCACGAGGTGCAGACCGTTGTACGGTCCGAGCCGCACGTCGGTCACCAGCACTTCAGGGGGCGGTCCGTCCTCGAGCGTCCGCCGGGCGTCTGGAAAACTCGTGCTGGCGCGGGCGGCAAATCCGGAGCGACGCAGGGCCGTGACGCGACCGGACAACACGGCTGCGTCGGCGCTGACCACGAGGATGTCTGATGGCATGGTACTGATGCGACCGGCCGTGCAAACGACTGGCCAAGCTCAAGCGCCGGCATTCTGGCAGTATTGGCTGCAGATGGCAAGGCACAGCCAGACTTGTGGGCACCGGCCAGGTGATTTTCCGAACTGAGATCGATCGCTACGCGGGGAGGCCACTCCCGCCTGGCGTGGGCAGGATACCTGGCAGAAGCTCCAGGCCGTCGACAAATGTGCGCCATCGGGCGTCGACCGCGCTGTCGCGCCGGAGCGCCAGGCCGCAGGTAATCGGTTGCGCCTTGCCGGGCTGGCGCGTCCAGACGCGTTCAACCGGGACGGTGAGACCGGTCGCCGGCACGACCAGCTCGAGCTGGTCGGTCGGGATCTCGGCGCCGAAGAACTCGATCCCCGCACCACCGTAGCTGACGTCAACAATCCGGGCGTCGACGCCAGCGACCACCGAGACGACTTCGGTCGCAGGCCGTCGACGCGGCCAACGGCGCTGCGGGCGTGGGTTGGCGACGACCTCGGCCAGCGCCGCCGCGAGCCGATCGAGCGTCACGGGTTCGACGAGATAGCGGGCGCCGAGGTGGTAGGCTTCGGCCTGAAGGGCCGGATCGCGCGGCCCCGTCACCAGGCAGGCCGTGCGCGGATGCTCGACCTGCGCGATGGCCACGAGGTGCAGGCCGTTGTAGTCGCCAAGATGCACGTCAGTGACGATGGCTTCCGGTTCCTGTTCCGCCAGGAGCTGGCGCGCGTCGAGGAATCCGCGCACCGGCAGCACGGTGAATCCGGCATCCGACAGGGTGTCAAGGCGCGCCTTGACCTGAATTTCCTCAGTGCCAACGAGCAAGACTGGCAAGCGCTGGGGGTCGGGACTGTCCACGCCATTGGCTATATCAATTAGCGGGCCAACCGAAACGTGCCAATATTTACAATGAATTCGCTGTTTTTTCCGACTGCCGCCAAGTGAGCGTCAACACAATCGTAAAGGGCACGCCCGTGGCGTCGTTTCGTTGACGCCGGGTCCGCCTGCGACTGACTTGTTGCACCGACGCGGTCGCTGGTTCACGATAGGGCGCATGCGACTCAGCTTGGTTGCCCTATTCACACTCCTTCTCGCCCCGGCACTGCTGCCCCTGGCCTCGGCATTTCAAGGCCCGCCGCGTCCGACGCCGATTCCGCCACCACCCGACGTGGCCGCGCCCCCGAAGGACGCGGCCACCTTGCCCTCTGGTCTTGCCACGCGGGTGATCACGCCCGGTACTGGCACCGGGAAGCCGGGGCCGACCGACATGGTGACCGTGCACTACACAGGCTGGACGACCGACGGGAAGATGTTCGACAGCTCGCTGGCCCGCAATGAACCGAATACCTTCCCGCTGGACCGCGTGATCAAGGGATGGGGCGAAGGCGTGCAGCTCATGACGGCCGGCGAGAAGCGCCGCCTGTGGATTCCCGAGGCGCTGGCCTACAAGGGTCAGACCGGTCGCCCCGCCGGAATGCTGGTGTTCGACATCGAGCTTCTGGAGTTCTCGGCGTCGCCGACGACCCCACCGCCCGACGTGGCGGCACCACCCGCCGACGCCACGCGCACGCCGTCGGGTCTCATCTACAAGGTGATCAAGGCGGGCACCGGCACCGAGCATCCGAAGAAGAGCAGCCAGGTCACCGTGCACTACACAGGCTGGCAGACGAGCGGCAAGATGTTCGACAGCTCGGTGATGCGCGGCCAGCCTGCCAGTTTCGGGCTCGGTGAAGTCATCGCGGGCTGGACTGAAGGCGTGCAACTGATGGTGGTGGGCGAAAAGACGCGTTTCTGGATTCCCGAGAACCTCGCCTACAAGGGCCAGGCCGGCGTGCCCTCGGGCCTGCTGGTCTTCGACGTGGAGCTCATCTCCTATCGCGACTAGCCAGGCCCGCAGGCACGGCGTCACCTTCGTCGCCGACCGCGGCGACATCGCGCACCGCCTCGATCAGGCAGTGCAGCGGCACCTGCCGGGTGCCTCTGGCCTGTCACGCTCGCGCATCCAGAAGCTCGTCGCAACCGGACACGTCCTGGTCAACGGCGCGCCGGCCCGCCGGGCGTCCCAGCGCCTGGCGGCCGGCGATCACATCGCGGTCGATGCGCTCGCCGCCCTGCCGCCCGCCGCCGCAGCGGCCGAGTCACTGCCCCTCGACGTCGCCTACGAAGACGACGATCTGCTCATCGTGTGCAAACCCGCCGGCATGGTGGCCCATCCGACGTCGGGCTGCCGATCCGGGACGGTCATCAACGCCGTGCTCGGCCGTGGCGACGACGGCGCTCACGCGCCGTGGGCGCCACGGCTCGTGCAGCGGCTCGACAAGGACACCTCGGGCCTGATGATCGTGGCCAAGTCTGCGGCCGTTCAGACGGCGTTGCAGCGCGACCGCGACGACATCGTGAAGGACTACCTGGCGGTGGTATGGGGCCGCCCCTCGCCGCGGCAGGGCATCATCGACACACCGCTCGGACGCGACCCGCTCGACCGCCGGCGCGTGGTGGTGAAGGCGACCGGCTCGCCGGCGCTCACCTCGTATGCCGTGCTGGCGCATTCCACCGGCGACGCGGCCGGACTGAGCGTGGTGCGCTGCCGCCTGGGAACGGGACGCACGCACCAGATTCGCGTGCACCTTGCAGAGCGCGGCTGGCCGCTCGTGGGCGACCCGACCTACGGCCGGGCGCCGCGCCGGCGGCTCACGTCGGTCTCGCTCGATCGTCACGCACGCGCCTTCGCCCGCCAGGCGTTGCATGCCTGGCGAATTCGCCTGCGCCTGCCGACTTCCGGGCGTGTCATCACCCTTGAAGCACCGGTGCCAGAAGACCTTGGGGCACTCATCGCGGCGGCCGGTCTCGGACGAGCGGTCCACGCAGGTGAAGACACCAAGGATCGCGCACACAGGCGGCGGCCGGTGGCATAATCGCCGCGGCCTCAGCCGCTGCCATGACCGTCCACGCCCTCGCCCATCGTCTCGCCACGTTGCCCAAGCGCAGCCTGGCCACACTTCCAACGCCGCTCGAGGAGGCCACGCGCCTGCGCGAGGCGCTCGGCGGGCCGGCGCGCTGTCCGCGCATCCTGGTGAAACGCGACGATCTCACCGGGCTCGGCCTGGGCGGCAACAAGGCCCGCAAGCTCGATTTCCTGCTGGGCGACGCGCTCGCCAAGGGCGCCACGTCGGTCATCACCACCGGCGCGGCGCAGTCGAACCACGCCCGCATGACGGCGGCGGCGGCACGGCGTTCCGGCCTCGACGTCGATCTGGTGCTGACTTCCGCCGACGATCCGGCGCCGCTTGAAGGCAACCTCCTGCTCGATCACTTGTTCGGCGCTCGCGTGCACATGGTGCCGGCCGTGGACCCGATGCTCGCCGTGGGTCACGATGAGGCCGTCGTCCAGCAGTTGGCCGAGGCGCTCATGGCCGCCGGCGGCCGGCCCTACGTGATCCCGGTCGGTGGGTCGAGCGCAGTCGGCGCCCTCGGCTACGTGGCCGGCAGCGCCGAACTCGCCGAGCAGCTCTTGGGGCTCGGCGTCGAGCCCAGCCGGCTGTACTTCGCCAGCGGCTCGCGCGGCACGCAGGCCGGACTCACTCTGGGTGCGCATCTGCTGGGCGCGACCTACGAGTTGCACGGTGTAGCGGTGAGCGGCGGCGAAGAGGAGAAGATCGAGCGCGCCAGGCGCGTCGCTACCGAGGCGGCGGCGCTACTTGGCGTAGACACCTCGGTACGGGCCGCGCGTTTCTTCACCGACCAGAGCTTCATCGGCGAGGGTTACGGCCTGCCGACGGCCGCCGGCCTCGAAGCGATGCTCCTGGCAGCGCGCACCGAGGCGCTCGTCCTCGACCCGACCTATACGGCCAAGGCCTTCGCCGCGCTCGTCGCGCACGTGCGGTCTGGAGAACTCACGCCGGCCGACTCGGTCGTGTTCCTGCACACGGGCGGTGCTCCGGCCACCCTGACAACGAAGTCGGCGCGCCAGCTGGCCGCCGCGACCGGGTGGCAGAATCGGTAACGATTTCGCCATTGGACGTGTGCAGATATCGATCACTCTGTGCCCAATCGGCACAAACACCTCCCAAGTCTCTTCGTTAGAGTGAGTTAGCACACCTCTCGGGGTCTGCGACTCACCGCATCTGTCGCAGATCGGCGCAGCCGGGCTGCCGGCCGGGTCCACTCACGGCCCGGTGCAGCCGCGGGCAGACGTGCTGCACAAAATCGAATTCAGGCCGGAAGTCGCGCCGGCGGCGGTGCTCATGGCGAAGTTCGCGAAGCTGGCAGCCGCCTTGCGAATACGGACGGCATGACAGTTCCGTCCCACGTACGACTCGGCACACTGAGCCCGCCGCTCAGGCACCTGCCGATCTATGCCCTGGCCGTTGCCCTGGCCGTCGGGCTATTCACGACCGACGCTGCTGCGCAGCGCCGTCAACGCCCCGTCCGGTCGGACGAAGTCAAGTTCGACAAACTGATTCGGGAAGTCGAGTTCGACGATTCCGAAGTGCCGGTCATCGTCGAGTTCAACGACGAGAAGGACGCCGACAAGCTCATCAGCGAAGAAGGCGGCCGCAAGGGCAAGCGCCTGGGCAGCATGCGCGGCCGCACGACCAGGATGAACAAGCGGATGCTGCGGCGGCTCGCCCGTCACGGCGCCATCAAGCGCGTGCACTACGACCGTCCGGTCGAGGCGCTCGTCGGCCGTACCGCGGCCACTACCGGCGCCAGGACGGTGCATTACCAGTTGGGACTCACCGGTCAGGGTGTGGGCGTGGCCGTGATCGACTCGGGCGTCACCGCGGCCCACCATGACCTGCGCGTGGCCGGCAGCACGTCGCAGCGGATCGCGAAATTCGTGGATTTCGTCGGCACGTCGACCGCCGCCTACGACGACTGGGGCCACGGCACGCACGTCGCCGGCATCATCGCCGGTAACGGCTACGACAGCTACGGCATCCGCACGGGCGTGGCGCCCAAGGCGACGATCGTCGCCCTCAAGGCCCTCGATGCCGAGGGCAAGGGCCGCATCAGCTCGATCATCGCCGCGCTCGACTGGGCCGTCGCGAACAAGACCGCCTACAACATCCGCGTCATCAACATGTCGCTCGGCGCTGGTGTCTTCGAGTCGTACAACACCGACCCGCTGACGCTCGCCGCCAAGCGCGCGGTCGACGCCGGCATCGTGGTGGTGGCGGCGGCCGGCAACATCGGCAGGAACGCCGCCGGCCAGCCGCAGTACGGCGCCATCACGGCGCCGGGCAACGCGCCCTGGGTGCTGACCGTGGGCGCCGCCGACAGCAAGGGCAACCTCAATCGCCGGGACGACGAGGTGGCGCTCTTCAGTTCGCGCGGGCCGACAGCGCACGACTTCCTCGCCAAGCCCGACCTGGTGGCGCCGGGGACGGCCATCGCGTCGCTGGCGAGCCCCAACAGCAGAATGTATCTGGAGAAGCCGCAGTACCTGCTGAACGGACTGCGCTCGACGACCTTCAAGCCGTACCTCACGCTGAGCGGCACCAGCATGGCGGCACCGGCGGTGGCCGGCACCGTGGCGCTGATGCTCGAGGCCAACCCGAACCTCACCCCCAACCTCGTCAAGGCGGTGCTGCAGTACACGGCGGAGGAAAAGCTGGGCGTCGACGTGCTGACGCAGGGCGCCGGGTTCCTGAACGCGCGCGGTGCGGTGACGCTGGCCAAGTATTTCCGCGATGCCCGGCCGGGAAGCCGGTATCCGCTGGCGGCCAACTGGAGCAAGCGTCTCGTGTGGGGCAACCGCCTCGTCAAGGGCGGCGTCATCACCCCGGGCGCCAACGCCTGGGGCGCCAACATCGTCTGGGGCGAGAACATCGTCTGGGGCGAAAATATCGTGTGGGGTGAGAACTGCGTCGGCTCCTGCAGCAACGTCACCTGGGGCGCCAACATCGTGTGGGGGCTGGCCAACACCGTCGGCCTGGGCTCGAACATCGTGTGGGGCCTCAACGACAACATCGTCTGGGGGCTCACCGGGGGACAGAACATCGTCTGGGGCGAGAACATCGTGTGGGGCCTGGGCAACGACAACGTCGTCTGGGGCCTCGACTGCGGTGGCGCCAACTGCGCGAACACCGTCTGGGGCAACAACACCGGGGCGGCCGGACAGAATATCGTCTGGGGCCTGGCGGAAGGCCTCAACGTGGTGTGGGGCAACAACATCGTGTGGGGGCTCAACATCGTGTGGGGTGAGAGCACGGACCCCGACGGCACGTGGGGCAGTTCCGGCACCGAGGGCATCTCCTACGGAGACGAGACGGCTGAAGTCCAGGCCTTCGACCCGGTGGCGTGGGACCTCGAAAACAACCCGGAGCTTGTCGTGCCGGCGACCGTCCCGACGGGGGGAGGGCTCTTCTAATGGAGAAGATGCCGTTCTCCGAGTCGCTGCACGCGGCGCTTCCGGCCATGGAATACCCGGCCGCACACGACACGACCTCGACCGACTGGCGGCAGCAGCTGCCGGTGCTGTCCTCAGACGCGGTGACGCTGCGCGCTCTGCGCGCGGATGACGCCGAATCGCTCTTCCGGCTCCTCACCACCGAGGAGGTGGCGCGCTTCATCTCGCCGCCGCCGAGCACGGCGGAAGGCTTCCGCCGCTTCATCGAGTGGGCGGGGATCGAGCAGGCGGCGGGCCGCTACGCCTGCTTCGCGGTGGTGCCGGCCGGCACCGACACCGCCGTGGGCATCTTCCAGGTGCGCCAGCTCGATCCGTCGTTCGACACGGCGGAGTGGGGCTTCGTGATGGGCTCGGCCTACTGGGGCACGGGCATCTTCGCCGAAGCGGCGCCGATGGTCGTCGAGTTCGCCATCGACTGGATTGGCGTGCGCCGCCTCGAAGCGCGCGCAGCCGTCCTGAACGGCCGGGGCAACGGTGCCCTGGCCAAGGTCGGCGCGGTGCGCGAAGCCGTCTTGCGGCAGTCGTTCGCCCGCCACGGTCAGCACCACGACCAGCACCTGTGGTCGATTCTGGCGGACGACTGGAAGGCTGCGCGCACGGCGCGCGACCAGCAGGTCCACTAGTCCACGAGCGCCCTCCTGGCTCCCCAACGGCCGGACTGCCTCGCGGCGGTCCGGCCGTTCTCCTTTGCTCGGCGCCGGCGATCAGAGGTTCGCCTCCGGATGTCATCGGCGACGCCTGCGGAGACAATTCGTTACGCACCAGCCGTGGCGGGAGCTCGGCGCCGTGTGTTCCAATGAAGGCTTCCCGTGGTCGTGTCTTTCCTGATTCGTCGATCGCCGGGGCTCTGGGCCGCGATCGTCGCCCTGCTCGTGCTCTGGGCGCCACCGGTGCGCGCGCAGATCGTGGCCGAGCCGGCCCGTGCCAGTGCCCTCACGGGCCCGGGCGTGCCCGGCACGCCGGCGGAGCCTGCAATCATGATGACGCGCGACGCCGCTGGCAAGGCCACCGTGCACGCCGTGCGCATTTCCGGCGATTTCGCGCTCGACGGCGCGCTCACCGAGGCCGTCTACGCCACGGTCGCGCCGCTTCGCGACTTCGTCCAGCAGGAACCGAACGAGGGCCAGCCGGCCACCGAGAAGACCGAAGCGTGGATCTTCTTCGACGACGAGAACATCTACGTCGGCGCGAAGATGTACGAGTCGGAGCCGACCAGACGCGTGGCGAGCGAGATGCGGCGGGACTCGTTCAACATGTACAACAACGACCACTTGGCGGTCGTGTTCGATACGTTCAACGACCGTCGTAACGGCTTCGGATTCTCGGCCAACCGCCTCGGCGGCATGTTCGACTGGTCGACCACCAATGAGCAGCCGAGCTCCAACTGGAACGGGTTGTGGCAGTCGAAAGCGCAGGACTTCGACGGCGGATGGAGCGTCGAGATCCGTGTGCCCTTCAGATCGATTCGCTTCCGCGAAGGCGGCGATGCCTGGAGCGTCAACCTGCGCCGCATGGTGCGCTGGAAGAACGAAGTCTCGTACCTGATACCTGTGCCGCGCTCGTGGGGCCGCCGCGGTCTCAACAAGCTGTCGGACGCCGCGGCGCTCGTCGGCATGGAGCCGCCCCGCAAGTCGATCAACCTCGACGTCAAGCCATACGCCCTCGGCTCCGTGCTCACGGACCGCGCCGGTACGCCGGCCTTCAACAACAAGGCCGACGCCAACTTCGGACTCGACGCCAAGTGGGGCGTGACCCAGCAGTTCGTCGCCGACTTCAGCTACAACACCGACTTCGCCCAGGTCGAAGACGATGATGCCCAGGTGAACCTGACGCGCTTCTCGCTGTTCTTCCCGGAGAAACGCGACTTCTTTCTGGAAGGCCAGGACGCGTTCGCTTTCGGCGGCGTAGGCGGCGGCGGTGGGGGGGGCGGAGGCGGAGGCGGAGGCGGAGGCGGAGGCGGCGGAGGCGGTAACAACCTGACGCCCATCCTCTTCTACAGCCGGCGCATCGGGCTCTCCGATGACACGGTCGTGCCGCTCCTCGCGGGTGGACGCGTGCTCGGACGCACTGGTGGCTGGCAGGTGGGCGCGCTGACCATGGAGACCAACGACGTGCCCGAGGCGGGCGTGCCGATGACGAACTTCTCGGTGCTGCGGGTCAACCGCGACATCCTCAGCCGCAGCCGCATCGGGATGGTGGCCACCAGCCGCAATCCCTCGGCCGGCAACTCCGCGGCCAACTACTCGGCGGGTGTCGACGCGCAGTTGAACGTCAGGAGCGACATCTTCATCAACGCCTATTGGGCTGGCACCAAGACGAGCGGCACAACCGGCAGCGAACAGAGCTACCGCGGCCGATTCGACTGGAACGCCGATCGCTATGGCGTGAATGCGGAACACCTGTTCGTCGGCGACGGCCTCAATCCGGAAGTCGGCTTCATGCGACGTACGGCCTTCCGCCGCTCCTACGGGCAGCTCCGCTTCAGCCCTCGGCCGCAAGCGGCCGGTGTCCGCAAGCTGACCTATCAGGCCAGCGCCGACTACATCACCGGCTCGGTCAGCGGACACGTCGAGTCGGAGGAGTACCAGGGATCGTTCAATGCGGAGCTGAACACCGGTGACTTCCTCAACGCCGAAGTGACGCAGTCCTACGAGGCGCTGGTCGAGCCGTTCGAGGTCGCCCGCGGCGTCACCGTGCCAGTCGGCGGGTACCGCTTCACCCAGAGCAAGATCTCGTACTTCATGGGCAACCAGCGCCGCGTCAGCGGCGGCATCACGGTGGCGCACGGTGGCTTCTACGATGGCACGCTGTCGGAAATCAGCTGGCGCGGCCGCGTCGAGTTCACGCCGCAGCTGTACCTCGAGCCCAATCTGTCGTACAACCGCGTCGCCGGTCCGTACGGCGATGGCAACTCCAACCTGGCGAGCTCACGCCTGACCTACACGGTTACTCCGCGGATGTTCGTGGCGGCGCTGGTCCAGTACCAGTCGCGCACGCAGTCGGTGTCGACGAACGTGCGCTTCCGTTGGGAATATCAGCTCGGCAGCGAGCTGTTCGTCGTCTACAGCGACGGCCGAACGACGACCACGCGTCCCGGGTGGCTTCCAGAAATGGAGAACCGCTCGGTAGTGGTCAAGCTGACGAAGTTGTTCCGCTGGTAGGAAGGACCCTCCGCCCCTTGCCCGTCCACCACTTCACCCGCCGCACCGCCCGCGTTGTCGCCAGCGCCGTGACCGCGATGCTGCTGGCCGGATCCTCGGCCGCACAACCGGTGGCGCTGCCGCCAAACACGGCGCCGGCGCCCATCGCGCCGGAGGTCTACGCCGAAGACGCCCTCGGCCGCGTAACGCTGCGGGCGACGCGGCTCGCCACACCCCTGACGGTGGATGGCGCCCTCGACGAAGCCGCCTACCGCCAGACCAAGGCCATCACGCACTTCGTGCAGATGGAGCCACGCGAAGGAGAGCCGGCGACCGAACGTACCGAGGCCTGGCTCTTCTTCGACGACCGCAACTTCTACGTCTCGGTCAGGTCGTACGACTCGGCACCGGAGAAGCGCATCGCGAACGAACTCAGACGCGACAACTTCAACATCTTCCAGAACGACAACCTCACGGTGTCGATCGACCCGCTCTACACCCGCCGGAGCGGCTATTTCTTCCAGACCAACGCGCTCGGGGCCCTGCGCGACCAGGAAGTGTTCGACGAGCGCAACAACAACAACGACTGGAACACCATCTGGTTCACGCGCTCGAAGATCCTGGCCGACGGCTGGTCGACCGAGATCGCCATTCCCTTCAGGTCGCTGCGCTTCAAGAACAGCGGACCGCAGATCTGGGGTTTCAATCTGCGCCGGGTCGTGCGCTGGAAGAACGAGCTGTCGTCGATCTCGCCGATCCCGGCCGCCGCGGGCAACCGCGCGATGTACAAGTTCGACATCTTCGCGACGCTGGTCGGCGTCGAGACGCCGGGACGCTCGGCCAATCTCGAGGTCAAGCCGTACGCCATCGGTTCGATGACGACCAACCGCGCGGCGACACCGCCCTTCACCAACGATCCGGCGGTCAACGCCGGCGGTGACGTCAAGTACGCGCTGACGCGCAGCCTCGTGGCCGATCTCACCTACCGCACCGACTTCGCGCAGGTCGAGGAAGACCAGCAGCAGGTGAACCTCACCCGCTTCAGCCTGTTCTTCCCGGAGAAGCGTGACTTCTTCCTCGAAGGGCAGGGCCTCTTTGCCTTCGGCGGCGATCAGCGTGGCGGCGGCGGCGGCAGTGTCGGCGCCAGGAACAGCACGCCGAGCCTGGCGCCGGTCGTCTTCTACAGCCGGCGCATCGGCCTCAACAACGGCGTCGCCGTGCCGATTGTCGGCGGCGGCCGCGTCAGCGGACGCGCCGGCAAGTACAGCCTGGGGATGCTGAACATGCAGACCGAGTCGGCCGCGGACGGCACGGCCAGCGCCTCACCGATGACCAATTTTTCGGTGCTGCGGTTGCGGCGTGACGTGCTGCGGCGGAGCAATGTCGGCGTCATCGGCACCTTCCGAGCGCCGTCGGGCGGCCCGACCAGCGGCGTCGTGGGCGTCGACGCCAACATGGCCTTCTTCCAGAACGTGATCGCCCAAGGGTTCTTCGTTGCCAGCGACACCGGCGGCACCTCGGGCCCGCTCCGCGAGCGCAGCAGCTACCGAGGCGAGTTCGAGTACTCGGGCGACCGCTACGGGGCACGCTACGAGCATCTGATGGTCGGCAGGAGCTTCGACCCGCAGATCGGCTTCCTGCGCCGCCAGGCGTTCCGCCGCAACTACGGCCAGCTGCGCTTCAGCCCGCGTACGGCCACGAGCCAACGGATCAGGAAGCACAGCTTCGAGGTGGAGTTCGACCACATCACCAACAACAGCGGCGTGCTCGAGACGCGTGAGGCCAAGGGCACCTATCGCCTCGAGTTCCACAACAGCGATCAGTGGACCATCGACGCCTCGCGCAACTTCGAGCGTCTACCGGAGAGCTTCACGATCGTGCCAGGCCTCGTCATCCCGCAGGGCGAGCACCGCTTCGGCGACTTCCGCACCGCCTTCCAATTCGGACCGCAGCGACGCCTGTCGGGCACGGTCACGCTCGGCACCGGTTCCTTCTACAACGGCCGCAACAGCGAGATCGGCTATCGCGGCCTGGTCGAAGTCTCGCCACGATTCTCGATCGAGCCTGGCATCACGCTGAACCGGCTGGACCTCTCGACCGGCGCCGCCACGACGACGCTGGTCACGAACCGGCTGAACTTGATGCTGTCGGCGCAAATGGCTGTGAGCGGCCTGCTGCAGTACAACTCCACGGCGAGCACGCTCAGCGCCAGCCTGCGTTACCGGTGGGAGTACCGGCCGGGCAGCGACCTCTTCGTCGTCTACAGCGACGGGCGCGACACGCTCAATCGCGTCGGTTTTCCGGATCTGGTCAACCGCACGTTCGTCGTGAAGGCAACGCGCCTGTGGCGCTTCTGATCGGTGCCGCCGCCGGGTCAGGTCGGGCGCGCGGCGGTGGTCAGCGCGCCATCGAGGACGTCGACCAGCCGGTCGGCATGAACCCGGGTGAACGTCATTGGCGGCCGCAGCTTGATCACGTTGTCGTGGGGCCCATCTGTGCCGATGAGCACACCCTGGCGCAGGGCCTCGCTCACGACCGCTGACGCGGTGGCGCCGTCGTGGGTCTTGGCGCGCCGGTCGGTCACGAGCTCGATCCCGAAGAAGAACCCACGACCGCGCACGTCGCCGATGGCGGAGTGCCGGTCCGCCAGCGCGCGGAAGCGGCCGAGCAGGTAGTCGCCCTGGACGCGGGCGTTCTCGAGCAGCCCCTGGTCGTCGAGCACGTCGAGCACGGCCAGGCCGACCGCACACGAGACAGGATTGCCGCCGAAGGTGTTGAAGTACTCCATGCCGTTGGCGAAGCGATCGGCCAACGCCCGCGTCGTCGCCAGGATGCCCAGCGGATGCCCCGCGCCGGCCGGCTTACCCATCGTCACGATGTCAGGCACGACACCGTGCTCCTCGAACGCCCACATGCCGGTGCCGACACGTCCGAAACCCACTTGCACCTCATCGGCGATGCACAGGCCACCGGCGGCGCGAACGGCGGCATAGACCTCGGCTAGATACCCCTCGGGCAGGAAGACCTGCCCGCCCACGCTGGGAATCGTCTCGGCGATGAAGGCCGCTGGATGCTCGGGCGAAGCGACGGCGGCTAGGCGCCGCCGGGCCTCGGCGGCAAAGCGCGCCCCGTGCTCGAAGGGCGGCCAGTCGTCGGGCGCGCGGTAAACCTCCGGCAGCGGCAGTTCGGTGACGAACGGCGCTTTGCCTGGCCCGCCGCGGCGCTTGTACTTGTAGGGGCTGATCTCGATGAGTGCCTGCGTGTGTCCGTGGTACGCCCAGTCGAGCACGGCGATGGCATGGCGGCCGGTCGCGGTGCGCGCCAGCCTCAAGGCGAGGTCATTGGCCTCGCTGCCGGAGTTGCAGAAGAAGAAGGTGTCGAGTCCGTCGGGCAGCGTGCGCCGCAGCCGCTCGGCGTAGGCGATGACGTTCTCGTGGAGGTAGCGGGTGTTGGTGTTGAGACGCGCGGCCTGCGCCGAGAGCGCCTCGACCACGCGTGGATGGCAGTGGCCGATGTGGGCGACGTTGTTGTAGCAGTCGAGATATCGCCGCCCCGCCGAGTCGGTCAACCAGACGTCCCGGCCGGACACGATGTGAAGGGGCGTCCGGTAGCTGAGGCTGAGGTTCTTGCCGAGGAGCCGCCGGCGGGCATCGGCCAGCTCCACATCGTCGAGTCCGGGGGGCAGCGAAGCGCTGCCGGGCCTGGCGCAGGCACTTTCGATCGCGGCGCCGAGACCGGCGCCCTCGGGCGACGCCAGCCACGCGAGCAGTGCCCACGCCGGTGTCTCGCTCACGAAGAGATACGGATCGTCGGAGGTCGCCTGCCGGGTGGCCGAGATCGTCACGCTGATCGCCAGCCGGGCGGCGATGAGATCGGGGAGCAGGGCGCACTCGTCGGGGGTGAGTGGCAGGGCGCCGTGGTAGCCAGACACCAGGGCCAGGCAGACAGCAGCAGGATCGTCCTGCCCCAACATCGCGTAGGCCGCCGCCACCGCCACCTCGGCGACAGTGGGCGCGAACACGGCATCGCCGACGTCAATGAGGCCGGTGATGGCGCCGGTTGACGCGTCGACCAGCACGTTCCAGTCGTTGGCGTCGTTGTGGATGACGGAGTGCCGCAGCCGCACCAGGAACGGAACGACTCGGGCCTCGAAGCCATCGAGGTGCGAGGCCACGAGCCGCCGCCGCTCGGGATCGGCAACGGCAGCGAGACGGGCGCGCGAACCCAACGCGTCGCGAATGTCCCAGTCGAACTCGCGGAAGGCGCCGGGGTGGCCGAAGCTCAGAAGAGCGGCGTCGAGCCGGCCGAGGGCACGGCCGACGCCGGCGCAGATGGCGGGCGTGCGGCCCACGCTGGCCATCGGCACGCCGGGCAGCCAGCTGACGAGGCGCAACGCATGACGCTCACCAGACGGCCCAGTCGTGTACGCCAGGTCCGCGCCGGTCACGGTCGCGATGACGCGTGGCAGCGGCAGGTCCGGGGCAGCGGCCTCGACATGCTTGAGAAGCGCCGTCTGGAAGGCCATGGCGCTCTCGGGCTCGGCGGCGTTCACGATCTTGAAGGTGAACTGACCGCGGGCCGATCGCACGTGAGCGTTCTGATCGCGCTCGCTGTCGAGCGGCGCGGTCTCGCCTGCGATGCCGAAGTGCGTGAGCAGCAGGCCGCGCACGGCCTCCACGGAGAAGACTGGGCGGGGATGAGCGATGAGGCTCATGGAATCGTGACGTAGCGAGCGAGGCGGCGCACTTCCTTGGCGTCGACATACTTACCGATTTCCTTGTCGAACTGTGCGGTGGTCTTCCAGGGGCGGTACTCCTTGAACTCCCGCAGCATGCGGTTCCCGGCGCCCGGAATCGTCAGGATCTCGGCATCGGTTGCGGTGTTGAGGTTGAGCGGAATGAAAGCGTACTGAGCCAGACGCGCCACTTCCTTGGCGTCGACATACTTGCCGATCTCCTTGTCGAACTGCGCCCAGGCCTTCCACGGGCGGTACTCGTCGAACTCGTGCGCCATCCGCTTGCCGGCGCCGGGGATGAGCATGATCTCCTCGGCGGTGGCGGTATTGAGATTGACGTGCACGAACGCCTTGCCGTAAAACGCCTCGGCCTGCGCGGCCGTGAGTCCGTTGGCGAGGAGCAGCTTGTGCAGCGCCACTGGACTGTCGAAGGGCCGCGCCGCGACGATCACTTTGGCAACCGCCGCCGTCATGTGCGGCATCGTCGCCAGGTCGGCCTCGGGCACGGTATTGGCGTCGACCACGCCCTGCGACTTGCCGACCTGCGCGAGGGCGGGGGCGGCAGCGGCCGAGACGGCGGCGGTGAACGCGAACGCGACGAGAAGAATCCGATTCATGCGGCCACTCCTTGTTGAGAACGGACGATTGGGCAGCGCCTAATCCGACGACGACCCCTGCAGGACAGCGTACAGCCAGCCCAGCAATCCCAGTTGTACCATCGCGCCAGGGGCCAGCGCCGGTGGCGCCTTGGCCTGGAGGACTTTCCAGACGAGGTCGAGGCCGGCGAGCGCCGGGTCGATGTCGTGCTGGAACTCGGCGTTGGCCTGGAAGTGTAACCACACCCCGACCGCCCCCGACACGACGAAACCCGCCATCACGGCCTTCGTGGCGGCGACCGACGCCGGTCCTGGCGCCACGGTGACCCAGGCCAGGACGGCGAGGCCCGCCACGCCGAGTCCGAGCGGAATGAGCTGATCGAGCTCCTCGTAGTGGGCCAGGAGCACCAGTTCCGTGGCCATGCCGCAGATCCCGAGCACCAGCACGGCGAGCAGCCAGCGACGGGCCATGGAGACGGGGTCGGCCGAGGGTCTCATTGTGCGGTCAAGCGTAGCCCAACGGCGGACAGGCGGCGTCACGACGCGGCGGGCGGAGGAGCCTGCCAGGGCGAACTCAATAGCGGATGTCGCGCCGTCCGACGCTCTGGCCGATGTGCCCGACCCGTTGCCCGAGCGTGAAGAACTCACCACACCCGGCGGCCATCCCGAAGAACGCCGCCGCCTCGGGCCGCAGCCGGCCATCCGGATCACAGATCCCCTCGTGCACCGTCGTCGCCACCACCTCGGCGATATGCACCGTGCGCATCGGGGGCACGCGCAACGTGTGAAGCAGCCGGCACTCGAGCTGAATCGGGGCTTCGTTCACCGTCGGGGCATTGACGGTCGTGGCCTGGCCGCGGGTGAGCCCCGACTTGGCGAACTTGTCGCCGGGCCGGCTGGAGCTGAAGTCGATGACATCGAAGCCGTGAATCATCGACGCCGTCGGCACGTTGAGCACGAACTCCTTGTGGAGCGTGATGAGCCCGCCGGCGATGTGCTCATCGCCGGCGGCGACGCCGACCTGGGCTGGATCGCCATTGACCACGAACGTCCACAGCACCGACAACTCGTCGGGGTCGCCCGGCTTGCCGCGCACGCTGGTGATGACTGCCTGGGAGGGTGGCAGCATGGGTCCCGGCTTGGCCAGCCGACGACGCGCACGGTCGGCAGCCTGCGCTCGGGCGATGGTGGTGGACGCCGGAGCGGCCAGGGCGGCCCGGGCAGCCAGCACGGCCAGGGCCGGCTGGACGAGGAACGAACGGCGAGGGTGACGGGGGCTGGACACGACGCCACTGTCACACAGCCCGTCCCGTTGAATCAATCGAGCAGATCGCGCGGCCTCCGGCGCGCCGGCAACCTTTGAGCCGGCCTCCCCGTCTATTACTCTCGGTTGACGAGAGAAGTCACCTTTCACGAGGGAATAAAGCAGCTATGGGCGTCGATTCCGGGATCATCAAGGGCACGGTCGATCTGCTGATCTTGAAAGTGGTGTCGCTCGAGCCCATGCATGGCTGGGGGATCACCCAGCGGATCCAGTCGATGTCGGGCGAGACGCTCTCGGTGCAGCAGGGTTCGCTCTACGCGTCACTTCACCGCTTGACGCGCGAGGGCTGGCTGTCGTCGTCGTGGCAAGACACCGAACACGGTCGCCGGGCCCGCTATTACGCGCTGACGCCGGCCGGCCACGTTCAGCTCGAGGCCGAGATCGGCCACTGGACCCGGCTCGCCGGTGGAGTGCTCCGGATCATCGAGGCGACCGCCTGACGCGGCCGTCCGTTTGCGAGGTGGCGCGATGAGGTTCCTGTCGAATCTGACCTTCCGGCTGCGCGCGCTGATGACGCGCGACCGCATGCAGCGCGAGCTCGGCGAAGAAATGGCGTTCCACCTCGAGATGGAACGCCGTCAGCTCGTCGAGCAGGGCTGGTCGCCGGCTGCGGCCGCCAGCGAGGCGCGGCGCCGCTTCGGGGTGGTCGACCGTGAGGACCAGCGCGCGCGCGACAGCTGGGGCATCGGCAGCGTCGTCGACACGATGGGCGATGTGCGGGTGGCATTGCGGCAGCTGTGGCGGCGACCGGCCTTCACGGCGCTCGGCATCGGCACGCTGGCCCTCGGCATCGGCGCCACCGTGGCCCTCTCGAGCGTGGCGATGGGCCTGCTCGTGCGCCCGTTGCCGGTCACCGACGAGGCGCGTCTGCAGGTGTTCTGGAGCGATTACAACTGGCGGGGGGTGGAGTTCGACTTCGTGAAGGAGCGCCAGCGCGCCTTCTCCGGACTGGCCGCGTACTCGAACGAAGGCTACACCATGCGCGTGAACGAGCAGAGCTCGACGGTGCTGGCGACGGTGGGATCGGCGGAGCTCTTCGACGTGATCGGTGCCGCGCCGCTCGTGGGCCGCGCCTTCAAGGCGGGTGACGACCGCCCAGGCGTCCCGCCCGTCACGGTCGTGAGCTACGGCTTCTGGCAACAGGAACTCGGCGCGGATCCACACGTCGTCGGACGGCGCATCGAGATCGACGGCGCACCGGTGGAGGTCGTGGGCGTGATGCCGCGCGGGTTCTACTTCCCGTCGCCAGTCTTTCGCATCTGGCGCCCGCTGACGCTCGACCCCTCGACCTCGTCCTACGACGGCAACGGCTGGCTGGTGCTGGTCGGTCGCGAACGCCCCGGCCTGAGCCGGGGCGAACTGGACGCCGACATCCAGGCCATCGCGCGATCGCTCGGCGAGCGCTTCACCTACCCGGAGGCGTGGGACAAGACACGCGGCGCCACGGTGACGCCGCTGCGCACCTACACGAGGGGCGCCCTGCGGCCCGCCGTGCTGCTGCTGCAGGTGGCGGTGCTGCTGGTACTGGCCATTGCCAGCGCGAACGTGGCGGCGCTGGTGCTGGCGCGCACCACCGACCGCGCCGAGGAACTGGCGCTGCGCACCGCACTTGGCGCCGGCCGCGGCCGTCTCGTACGCCAGATCGTCACCGAATCGATCGTCCTGTCCGTGCTGGCTGGCGCCCTCGGCACCGCCCTCTCGGTGGCCGGCTTCGCCACCTTGGTGGCGCAGCTGCCGCTCGTCGAGGGTCTCGAGGACACGCTGCACGTCGACTGGACACTGCTGGCACTCGCCATCGGCCTGTCGCTGCTGCTGGGCCTGGTGGTCGCGCTGGCGCCGGTGCGGGCCGTGCTCGCCGGGCGTCGACTGGCACCAGGACGGGAACGCTCGATGGCTGCCGGCGGCAGCACCGGTCCCCGCCGGGTGCACAGCGTGCTGGTGGCGGTGGAGGTGGCCCTGGCGGTGTTGCTCGTGGCCGGCGCGGCGACGTTCACGCGCTCGGTCAACCGGCTTTACGCCATCGACACCGGCTTCGAGTCGGCCAACGTGGCGGTCATGAATCTGGTGGCCCCCACACGGATCATGGCGGCGCCGGAGCGCGCGGCATTCTTCCAGCAGGTGGCCGAGCGCGTGGCCGCGATTCCGGGCGTGCGGGATGTCGGGCTCGTCACCCGCCTGCCCCTGCGTGACGGCGGCTGGCAGGGCACGGTGACGATCGAGGACCGCCCGGACCTCGCTGACGGCCGCCGGCCGAACGCGCTCTTCCGCGTCGTCTCGCCCGGCTACCTTCCCGCGATGGGCATCGAACTGGTCCAGGGTCGTAGCTTCAGCCCCACCGACGCGGGCGCGAGCCTCGCCGTGGGCATCGTGAGCGCGCAGTTCGCCGAGAAGATGTGGCCGGGCGTGAGCCCGCTCGGCCGGCGCGTGCAGCACACGTTCGACGACCAGCCGAAGTGGGTGACGGTGGTCGGTGTGGCCGAGGAAACCCGCATGACCCGCATGACGGGCGACAACCCGCTCGTGCTCTATGTGCCGCTGGCCCAGGCCGAGGCGCCTGAAGCGCCGGTGCTGGTGGTGAAGGGCGCGTCGGCCGCGCCACCCGTGCCGGCCATCCGCGCCGCCATCCGTGACATCGACGGCCGCGTCGCCATCGGGCAAATCAGCACGCTCGATGCCGTGGTGGCCGCGGCCGTCGCCGAGCCCCTGCGGTTGCGCTTCTTCCTGTCGGTCCTCGGCACGCTGGCGCTCATCATCGGCGCCGTGGGTATTTATAGCGTGGTGTCGTACTCGGTCAGCCGGCGCCGCGCCGAATTCGGCGTGCGCCTGGCGCTCGGAGCGTCACCGGCCCGCATCCTCGCCGACGTGCTCGGCGGCAGCCTGGCGCCGGTGGCCATCGGCGTCGCCCTCGGCCTGTCCGGCGCAGTCGCCCTCAGCTCCACGGTTGGCCGATTCGTCTACGGCGTGGCGGCGACGGATGCGCCGAGCCTGGCCGCCGCCGCGGCGGCGCTCGTCGGCGCCGGAATCCTGGCGGCACTCATCCCTGCCGCCCGCGCCGGCCACACGGATCCGCTGAGCGCCCTCAGGGCCGAATGACCTACTCCTCGCCCATGAAGGGGTAGGTGAAATCAGTCGGCGGGTTGTAGGTTTCCTTGATCGAGCGCGCGCTGACCCAGCGCAGCAGGTTCAGCTTCGAACCAGCCTTGTCGTTGGTGCCCGAGCCGCGGGCGCCGCCGAATGGCTGCTGCCCGACGGTGGCGCCGGTGGGCTTGTCGTTGATGTAGAAGTTTCCGGCCGCATTCCTGAGAGCCGCCGACGCTTGCCGGACGGCGGCGCGGTCGCGGGCGAAGATCGAGCCGGTCAGGGCGTAGGGCGAGGTCTCGTCTACCACCTGCAGCATGTCGGCGAACTTCGAATCGGCATACGGGTGCACGGTCAGCACCGGCCCGAAGATCTCCTCGCACATCAGACGGTAGCCGGGGTTGTCGGTCTGCACGAGCGTGGGCTCGATGAAGTAGCCGGCGCGGCCGTTGGCGCCGCCGCCCTGCACGACCTTGGCGTTGCGCTTGGCGTGCTCGATGTAGCCGCTGATTTTCGTGAATGCTTTCTTGTCGATCACCGCGCCCATGAAGTTGCGGAAGTCACGCGTGTCGCCCATCTTGATCTCGCGCATCATGGCCACCGCGCGGTCGCGCACCTCGGGCCACAACGACTTCGGCACGTAGACACGGCTGGCGGCCGAGCACTTCTGACCCTGGTATTCGTAGGCGCCGCGCACCATGGCCACCGCCACCTCCTGCGGGTCGGCCGAGGGGTGCACCATGATGAAGTCCTTGCCGCCGGTCTCGCCGACCAGTCGCGGATACGACTTGTACTTCTGGATGTTCGTGCCGACGTGCGCCCACATGCTCTGGAATACGCCAGTGCTGCCGGTGAAGTGGATGCCGCCGAGATCGGGCGAGCCCATGGCGAGCTGGCTCACCATCACCGGGTCGCCGGGTACGAAGTTGATGACGCCCGGCGGCAGGCCGGCTGCCTCGAGCAGCTTCATCGTGTAGTAGGCGCCGAGCATGGCCGAAGCGGCCGGCTTCCACAGGACGGTGTTGCCCATGAGCGCCGGCGTCGTCGTCAGGTTGCCGCCGATGGCCGTGAAGTTGAACGGCGACACGGCGTAGATGAAGCCCTCGAGCGGCCGGTAGTCGGTCTGATTCCACATCGCCGTGGTGGAAACCGGCTGCTCGCGCATGATGTCGGCGCCGAAGGCGACGTTGTAGCGCCAGAAGTCCACGAGTTCGCAGGCGGCATCGATCTCGGCCTGGTAGACCGTCTTCGACTGGTTGAGCATGGTGGCGGCATTGAGCGTGTCGCGCCAGCTGGTGGCCAGCAGGTCGGCGGCCTTGAGGAACACGGCTGCCCGGTCTTCCCATGGCCAGCTCGCCCACTCGGCCTTGGCCGCCTTGGCGGCGGCAATCGCCGCGGTCACGTCTTTCTGGCGAGCATGGTGATAGGTCGCCAGCACGTGGCCGTGTTCGTGGGGCATCACGGCCTTGCCCAGGTCGCCGGTGCGGATCTCGCGTCCGCCGATGACGAGCGGGATGTCGATGGTCTCGCCGGCCATCGCCGCCAGGCGCGCCTTGAGCGATGCCTTCTCGGGCGACCCGGGGGCATACGACTTGATCGGTTCGTTGACGGGCGGGAGGACGGAACGGATACCTGAAAAATGAGCGGACATTGCGGCAGCCTCTCGATGATCGCCACCATCACGCCTACAGGCGGCGACTCGATGGCAACCCGGCAATTGTAGTCCGCCGACCAGTGTCGGCCCAACGCGCCGGGATCAGGACGCGGCGACGGGCCGCGCCGGCTCCAGATCGACCTTGATCTGGCGCCACTTCCCCTGGCGGAAGCGCAGGAACGAGAGTGCGCACCGGGTGAAGTGGCCGAGCAGGATGGCGAGCCAGATGTCGGCAGGCTGGAGCTGGCGCATCGACTGGAGCACCGTGCATAGTCCGATGGGAATCAGCACCTGCGACACGAGCGTGATGTAGAGCGGGCTCTTGGTGTCACCCGTGCCCTGGAGACCGCCAGTGAAGGTGAGGGCAGCGCTGATGAAGAAGCCCGAGACGGCGAGGTAGCGCAACAACTGGCTTCCGATATCGGCGACCGTGCCCTCGGTGGCGCCGAAGATGCCGAGCAGTGGAATCGGGATGAACACGAACATCGCGCCGACCACTGCTGCCACGGCGAGGCCGATCTTCGCGGCGGTGTAGACGCCGTGCAGCGCGCGGTCGGGCTGACCGGCGCCGAGATTCTGGCCGGCGATGGTTGCCGCGGCGCCCATCAGACCGACCGACGTCCACGTGATCATCGAGAAGAGCTCGGTGTAGGCGATGGTGAAGGCGGCTTGCGCGGCGGCGCTGTGCTCGAGGCTGCCGATGAACCTGAGCAGCAGGACGCCGGCGACGTTCATGGCGATGCCCTGCACGCCGGTGGGAAGCCCGAACTTGAACAACGATCGGATCACGGTCCAGTCGGGCTTCGTACAGGTCTCGCGGCTGAAGTGCACGACCAGTTTGTGGTTGAAGAGCAGCCACAGGGCGTAGCTGCTCACGAGCGCCGACGCCATCGCCGTGCCCATCGCCGAGCCGGCCGTGCCGAACTTCGGAATGAGCGCCAGATTGAAGACCAGGTTCAGCACCGTCATCGTGACGCCGAGACGCAGCGGCGTCTTGGCGTCGCCGGCGGCGCGCAGCGCGGCCGACAGCATGAAGAACAGCAGCATGCCGATGCTGAAGACGAAGTTGATGCGCAGGAACGGCAGGGCCTGCGCGCGCACCTCGGGTGCCGCGTTCACGAGCGAGAGCAGGAACGGCGTGGCGAAATAGCCGATCGGCGCCAGAATGGCGAACATCCCGACAGCCGTGATGAACGCCTGGTAGACGACGATGTTGACCTTGTCGTGGTCACCCGCGCCGGCGAAACGGGCGACGAGCACGGCCTGGCCGGTGAAGAGCGAGGCCATGAACACGATCACGACGAGGAAGATCTGCCAGGCTACGCCGATGCCGGCGTTGGCGGCGTAACCGAGCATGTTGCCGACCAGGGCGTGATCGACCACGCCCTGCAGCCCGGCCACGAGATTCTGCAGCATGGTTGGCCACGCCAGCTTCCACACCGCGGGGGCCAGAGGGCCTTCGACGAGGGAACGATCGAACTTCTTGGGGAACGCCGTGCCGGCCATCTGGGAACGTCGATTGTATCGTGCGGCCGCGCGGCGCCCGGCCCGAATCGGCCCGGCAGGCCGGTGCACGCGCGTCCAGTTAGACGTCGAGCTCTTGTGCGTCCTCGGCTCGCTCCATGATGAAGCGGAAGCGGGCGGAGGCGTCCTTGCCCATCAGCTCGTTCATCACGCGGTCCGTCACCAGCTGGTCGGCAATATCCACCCGCAGCAGCCGGCGGGTGCGAGGGTTGAGCGTCGTCTCCCACAGCACCTTCGGCATCATCTCGCCGAGGCCCTTGAAGCGGGTGATTTCCGGAGTGGCGCGGCCGGTCTTCTGGCGCAGGATCAGCTCCTTGTGCGCATCGTCGAGCGCCCAGAAGGTCTCCTTGCCGATATCGATACGGTAGAGCGGTGGCTGGGCGAGGTAGACCCGTCCGGCAGTGATGAGCTGCGGCAGGTGCCGGAAGAGGAACGTCAGCAGCAGGGTCGAGATGTGGTGGCCGTCGGAATCGGCGTCGGCCAGCAGGATCACCTTGCCGTAGCGCATCCGAGACAAGTCGAACGCCTTGCCGACGCCGCAGCCGAGGGCAGTCACCAGATCCGACAATTCCTTGTTCTCGAGCACCTTGGCGGTGGAGACGCCTTCGGTGTTGAGCACCTTGCCGCGCAACGGCAGGATGGCCTGACGGGCACGGTCGCGCCCCTGTTTGGCGGAGCCGCCGGCTGAATCGCCTTCGACGACGAAGAGCTCGCTCGTGATGGACCCGGGCTGGGTGCAGTCGGCCAGCTTGCCCGGCAGCGTGGCCCGGCCCGAGGTCGGGCCCTTGCGCACGACGTCGGCCTGCGCCGCCCGGCTTGCCTCGCGGGCCCGGGCCGCGAGGATGATGCGCGCGACGATGCCTTCGGCAATCGAGATGTTGTTGTTCAGCCAGTGCTCGAGCGCCGGCCGCACGAAGCCGTCGACCACGCTCGCCACCTCGGGGTTGTTCAGGCGATCCTTCGTCTGTCCCTGGAACTGGGGCTCGGCGATGAAGAGCGAGAGCAATCCGGTCATGCCTTCGCGGATGTCCTCGGCCGTGAGCGTCACCCCCTTGGGCGACAGGTTGTGGGTCTCGATGAAGTTGCGGACGGCCTTGCCGAGGCCGGCGCGCAGGCCGTTCTCGTGGGTGCCGCCCGAGGCGGTCGGGATGCCGTTGACGTAGCTGCGCAGGTGCTCGTCGGTCGACTCGGTCCACTGCAGCGCGAGCTCGAGCCTGGCGCCGTTGTCCTTCGCCAAGGTGAACGGGGCGTCGTGCACCGGCTTGCTCGACCGCTCAGCGAGTACCTTCTTCAGGTAGTCGACCAGCCCTTCTTCGTGCTGGAAGGTGTGCTTGGTGCCCGTCGTCTGGTCGTCGAAGGTGACCTTGACGCCCTTGTGGAGGAAGCTCGCCACCTCCAGCCGGTCGCGAACGGTCTGCGGATCGAACTCGACCTTCGGAAAAATCGTCGGGTCTGGCCGGAAGAAGACCGTCGTGCCGCTACCGCGCGCCACGCCGAGCTTCTTCAGACCGCCCTCGGCCTTGCCCTGCTTGAAGCGCATCTCGTACTGGAAACCGTCGCGTCGCACCGTGGCGACGAGCTCGCGCGAAAGCGCATTGACGACACTCGCACCCACGCCGTGCAGGCCGCCGGCCGTCTTGTAGTTGCCCGGTTCGAACTTGCCGCCGGCGTGCAGGACGGTGAAGATGACCTCGAGCGCGCTCTGCTTGGTCTTCGGATGAACGTCGACGGGAATGCCGCGGCCATCGTCGGAAATCGTCACCGACGAGCCGTCCTCGTGCAGCGTGACGGCAATCGCCGCGGCGTGGCCGTTCATGGCCTCGTCGATGGAGTTGTCGAGGATCTCCCACACCAGATGGTGCAGGCCGGAGGCGCCGACGCCGCCGATGTACATGCCCGGGCGCTTGCGGACCGGCTCGAGGCCTTCGAGGACCTGAATATCTTTGGCGGTGTAGGACATGGAGACTGGCGGCGAGCGGCTGGCGGCTAGGCGTGCGAAACGACGTGCCCGCCAGTATAGCCTTGCGCCTCCGGGCGTTCACGCCTATGGTGGCGCCGTGGGCCGGCTCCGGCTCGGCGCGGCGTGGGGACTCCTCGTGACCGCCGCGGCCGGCGGGTGGTTGCTGTTCGGCATGCCCCGCCCGCCGGAGGAAGGGGTCGAGCCGCGCGTCCTGCCTGCCGTACGGCGCGATGCCGGCCCCTGGGACCGCTGGACGATCACCGAGCAGTTCGCGGCGCAGCACGTCATGGTGCTGCAGATCGAAACGACGCACCTCGATGAAGCGGGCACGATCGCGCGGCTGGTGGCCGGGCCGCTGCAACACCGCTATTCGGAGATTCTGATCTACTTCCACCGCCCGGGCCGGCCCGACACTCTGCCGCCGCGACGCGTGCAGTGGAGCCGCGATGCCGGCTACGTGGAAACGAACTTCGAACGGCGGTAGTGCCGGCACCAGCCGGCCTCCGAAACACCTCCCGAGCAGCCCGCCGCGACTGGCCATCGCCGCGATCCCGGCGCCGCCGGAGCGGCGCGTCGTATCCATAGATTTTATAATCTATTAATGTTTCGATTATGTATTTCCAATCCGCCTGACAAGCCGGTAGTTTGAACGGCGTTCCCAGCCAGGAAGGATTGAATGAAGGCTCGCACGTTCGCGACACTCAAGTCGGATCTTCCGGCCAGTATCGTCGTCTTCCTCGTCGCCGTACCGCTCTGCCTCGGCATCGCCTTGGCCTCCGGCGCCCCGCTGTTTGCCGGCATCATCGCCGGCATCATCGGCGGCATCGTCGTCGGCGCCGCCTCCGGGTCGCCGCTCGGCGTCAGCGGACCCGCGGCAGGACTGGCCGTCATCGTCCTGAACACCATCGCCACGCTCGGCAGCTGGGAGACGTTCCTGCTGGCGGTGGTCGTTGCTGGCGTGATTCAGGTCGTGCTCGGCTTCGCGCGCGCCGGCGTCATCGGCTACTACTTCCCCTCGTCGGTCATCAAGGGGATGCTGACCGGCATCGGCCTCACGATCATCCTCAAGCAGATCCCGCACGCCGTCGGCTACGACGCCGACCTTGAGGGCAGCCTGGCGTTCATCGGAGCCGGCGGGGAGAACACGCTGTCGACCCTCGGCCACATGTTCGCGGCCGTCCAGCCCGGCGCCCTGGTCGTCGCCCTGCTCTCAATCGCCGTCCTGCTGCTGTGGGAGCGGCCCGTCGTCAAGCGCTTCAAGGCGTCGCTGTGGATTCAGGGGCCGCTCGTCGCGGTGGCCATGGGTATTGCCTTGAACGCGCTGTTCACGCGCGCCTTCCCGGGTCTGGCGATCGAGCCCTCGCACCTGGTGCAGCTTCCGGTGGCCCAGGGGTTCGCCGGTCTTGCCTCGCTCATCACCATGCCCGACTTCTCGCAGGTGACGAACATGGCGGTCTACACCACGGCCGTGACGCTGGCCATCGTCGCCAGCCTCGAAACGCTGCTCTGCGTCGAAGCGACCGACCGGCTCGATCCGCAGAAGCGGGTGACGCCGACCGATCGCGAACTGAAGGCGCAGGGGCTCGGCAACATCGTGTCGGGCCTCATCGGCGGTCTGCCAATCACGCAGGTCATCGTCCGCAGCTCGGCGAACATCCAGTCGGGCGGCAGGACCAAGCTGTCGGCCATCCTGCACGGCGCGCTGCTGCTCGTGGCGGTGGTCGCCCTGCCGACACTGCTCAACCTGATCCCGCTCGCGACGCTGGCGGCGGTGCTGCTCACGGTTGGCTACAAGCTTGCCAAACCGGCCCTCTTGGCCCAGATGTACAAGCTGGGGTGGGCGCAGTTCGTGCCCTTCACGGTGACGGTCGTCGGCATTCTGGCCACCGACCTGCTGGTCGGCATCGGTCTCGGTATGACGGTCGCCGTGTTCCTCATCCTGATGACGAACTACCGCAACCCCTACTTCCTCGACATGAAGGCGCATCGCCCCGGCGACGTCGTGCGGCTGGCGCTGTCGGAGGACGTCTCGTTCCTCAACCGCGCCGCCATCCTGCGCACGCTCAACGCCATCCCGGACGGCACCAAGGTCGAGATCGACGCCCGCCGCACGGTTCACATCGACTACGACGTGTTCGAGATCCTCAAAGACTTCGAACAGACGGCGCCGCTGCGCGGTATCGAGGTGACGCTCAAGGGCCTCCACGAACCCAAGCGCAAGAACGACGCCCTGCGTGAGGTAGGCCGGGTCATCCGGCGCGAACAGAAGCGCGTCGCCCGTCGGGCCGTGCTCGCCGAATCAGTCACCCAGTAGCTCCAGAGGACATCATGCGCACACAGACACAGGACATCCAGACCAAGCTGACGCCCGAGAAGGCCTTCGAGATCCTGGTCGACGGCAACCGGCGATTCGTCAACAACCTGCGCGCCAACCGCAATTTCCTGCAGCAGGTGAACGAGACGTCCGACGGCCAGTTCCCCTTCGCCATCGTGTTGAGCTGCATCGACTCCAGGACCTCGGCGGAGCTCATCTTCGACCAGGGCCTCGGCGACATCTTCAGCGCGCGGGTGGCTGGCAACGTGGTCAACGAGGACATCCTCGGGAGCATGGAGTTCGCCTGCCAGGTCGCCGGCTCGAAGCTCATCGTCGTGCTGGGACACTCCAAGTGCGGCGCCGTGAAGGGCGCCTGCAATCACGTCCAGCTCGGCCATCTGACCGGCCTGCTCAACAAGATCAGTCCGGCCGTGCACGAAGTGGAGCACAGCGGAGGCAACGTGCCACCCGAGCAGTTCGTGGAGCGGGTGGCACTCGAGAACACGCGTCAGCAGATGCGGGCGATCCTCGAACGCAGCCCGATCCTCGAGCACCTGTTCAAGGACGGGAAGATCGGTATCGTTGGCGGGATGTACTCAGTCGAGTCCGGGGAGGTCACGTTCTTCGAACAGGCCTTCCAGGCGCCAGCGTCGGCGGCCACGATGGCCGCCACACGCTAGCCGGCGGGATCTCCCCCACCACTGCCTCCGGGACGTCCTGACCGTCCCGGAGGCAGTCCTTATGCTGCGTTAGCCCTTCTTCCGCCGAACCGGGGCGCGACGGGCGCCTCCGGCGGGCGCCTTGCGGGCTCGCTTGGGACGATCGGCCGCGTCTTCCGCGCTCATGGTGCGGCGCGGACCGCGCTTGACGCCGCGAGCCACCGGCCCGGCGCTGATCGGCTCCTTCGCGCTACCGGGCTTGAAGAACTTCGACTGGTCGTCCTCCGGCTCGGTCTCGTCGGGCACGATGGGCGCAATCTGCACCGGCATCGCGTCGTCGGTCTCCTGCGACTCGCCGCTGTCGTCGGCTTCGCCCGCCACTTCTCCGTCGTCACCCACCACCCAGCCGAACGTGACGCTCTTCGGACGGTAGACGTTGGCCGCCGATGGCGGCGGAGCCGGCTCCGACTCGGCGTCCGGCATCGAGTTGGGTGCCGAGCCCAGGGCCGCGGACCCGCCGGCACCGAACACGCGCAGGCCGCCCTGCCGATCGCGTTCGAGCTTGATCAGGCCTTCCTTCTGGCAGGCGCGCATGAGCTCGACGATCGAACCGTACTTGCGGTCGTCGAAATCGGGATAGCTGGTCCGGATGAACTGCTTGATCTGGCGCAGGTACATCGGCCAGCGTGGCGGCTGCGGTGGATCGGCCAGGAGCTGGCGCACCAGCTCCACGCCTTCCTGGATGGCTGCCGCGGTCGCCGGATCGATCTCGCGCGGCCCCCGGTGGGCCGGCGCGGCCGCCGCCGCCGGAGCGAAGGTGCCGTCGGCCAGCATGACAGGCGGCGCGGCCAGCGCCGGCTCCGTCACGGGCAGGACGGCATCGGCCATCGCGGCCCCGGCCTCGCTCAGCTCGACGAGCGTGCTGCGGCCGGTGTGCTTCAGCAGCACGATACCCTTCTCGGCCAGCTTCTCCGCGAAGTCGCGGAAGCTGCTCACGCCGTAGTCGCGTTCCGAGAACGAGGAGTCGAGCTGCAGCAGGGTGCTCTTGAGTAGGCCGAGCTGCGGCGTGACCTCGCGATCGGCCAGCACCTTCAGCGCGCGGCGCACGAGCGGCACGACGCCATCGATGTTCATGGCCTGGCCGACACCGACGCCACTCGACGCCGCACGTGACCGATCGGAGGCCACGCGCGTGCCACCGCGTCCCGCCACGTTCTCGTAGGCGATGAACTCGGTGCAGTTCTTCTGCATGACCTGGCTGGTGAACTGCCGGCCACCGACGACGAAGACCTTCTTGTCGTACTGCTTGAGTTTCTCGACCAGCGTGATGAAGTCGCTGTCGCCGCCGACGATCACGAAAGCGTTGATATGGTCGTGCGTGAAGGCCATCTCGAGGGCGTCGAGGGCCAGGTTGATGTCGGCGCCATTCTTGTCGCCGCCCGGGGTCATGACACGCTGCACGAGGCGCACGGCATGGTTCGACATGGCCCGGCCGTAGTCGCCGCGCTTCCAGTCGCCAAAGGCGACCTTGGTGATGATCTCGCCGCGTTCTTTGATCGCTTCGAGCACCGCCCCGATATCGAAGTTGAGGCCGAGCGTGTTCTTCACGCCGATCTCGACGTTGTCGAAATCGATGAATACGGCAATCTTGAGTCGTTCGTCTGACATGAATCGTTCCTTTTTGATTTCTGTTTCCTCAGAAAGCGAAGTAGATGAAGTCGAGGGACGTCGTGCTGCGCAGCACGAGCGTCAAGGACGCGAGCACACTGACACCGGCCGCCTGCACACCTGCCAGGCCAAGACCGGTGATCCGGGATTCAGTCCACACCACCGGCGCCAGCTGGCGCTCGCGAGCCAGGGCCCAGAGGTCGTGGATGAAGAGGGGCAGCGACCAGGTCGCCGCCAGCATGAAGAAGTGCAGGCCGATGGCGGCCTCGCCTTCCATCGTCGTCATCGGCGTAAGCCGGAGGAAGTGCCCGAGAAATTCTCCATTGGTCTCGCGGAAGAAGAGCCAGCCGGCCATCATGGCCAGCCACGTCAGTGCGACCTGGACCAACGCCAGCGGCCCTGGCCAGTACTCGGGCAGCGCCCAGCGACGTCCGAGCGTGCGCGTGCCCCAGACGAGCAAGCCATGATAGAAGCCCCAGATCACGTAGTTCCAGCTGGCGCCGTGCCAGAAGCCCGACACGAGGAAGGTCGTGATGAGCGTGCAGGCGGCCACCACGGCATGGCCGCGGTTGCCGCCGAGTGGAATATAGACGTAGTCGCGAAACCATGTCGACAGCGAGATGTGCCAGCGGCGCCAGAAATCGCCGGGGCTGTGTGCGATGTAGGGATGGTTGAAGTTGACGACGAGCTCGAAGCCGAACCAGCGTGCGACGCCGCGCGCGATGTCCGAGTAGGCCGAGAAATCGGCGTAGATCTGCATCCCGAAGGCGAAGACGCCGGCCCACAACACCTCGAAAGCCGGATCGTTCTGCGAGAACACCCGGTTGGCGATGACGCCGACGTTGTCGGCGATGACCAGCTTCTTGAATAGCCCCCACATCACCAGCACCACGCCGTGGCGCGCCTTGGTGGCATCCCACCCGCGCGCGGATTCCACCTGCACGAGCAGGTTCTTCGCCCGCATGATCGGCCCGGCGACGAGATGCGGGAAGAAGGCGACGAAGAGCGCGAAGTCGATCGGATTGCGGCGAGCGTGCATCTCGCCCTTGTAGACGTCGACGGTGTAGCTGAGCGCCTGGAACGTGTAGAACGAGATGCCGGCCGGCAGCGCCAGTTCGAGCAGCGGCGACGCCACGGTCAGGCCCATCGCGCCGAGCACGTCGCGAACGTTCTCGACGAAGAAGTTGAAGTACTTGAATACCCCGAGCATGCCGAGGTTGACGACCAGGCTGGCGCCGAGATACCGACGCTTGTTGTCCGGATCGTCTTCCATCCGCTGGGCCGCCCAGTAGTCGACGGTCGTGGAGACCAGCATGATGAGGACGAACCAGGGATGGATCCAGCCGTAGAACAGGTAACTGGCGCCGAGCAGCAGCAGATTCTGCGCGCGATGCGACAGCCGCCAGTAGATCGTCACCACGACGAGGAAGAAGGCGGCGAAGTCGAGGCTGTGGAAGATCATCGGAAGAGCGGATCCAGCCGTCGACGGAAGAGCGCCGTGTAGTGGCGGCGATCGCGGATGTGGTCGCCGTCGGCGTAGATCGCCTCAGGCTGTTCGGGATCGCCCCAGTCATCGTGGAACAGGGCGCCGTTGGCGGTGAGCCACGCCTTCAGATCGCCGACGTAGCGCCGGAGGTCCGGCGGCTGTGCCGGCGGCTCGCGACCAACGGGGCGACGCTGCACGCGCACGAAGCACAGCTGAATGCCGTGTTCGCTGGCGAGCGCGGTCATCAGGGGTAGCACCGAAGTCGGGAGGTCGCGCGCGAAGTCGGCGGCTTCGTTCGCACCGGAGATGTCGGCCGCCACATCCGTGCGCAGGTTGGCGAGATCGAAGCGTTCGTTGAGCGAGCGATCGAACCGGGCGCGGTCGCTCGCTTCGGGGTAGCGCCAGTTGACGAACCACCGCCGCACCACAGGCTCGAGCCAGCCGCTGGCGACGTCCGTCTCGTAGGCACGCACGGCCGCCGTGCGCACGCGGTCCCCGGCACCTCGCCGGCGCGCCGCCACCAGCCTGTCGAGCTCTGGTTCCTCGTTCTGCGCGACGTCATCGAGCGCGTTGCCGTAGAGGCTCTCGAGCCGGAACAGCGTGTCGGTGAGATTGGTGTCGCGGAAGAAGACGAAGACCGCGCGCGGCCTGACGCCGGAGGCGATGAGATGGTTCTTGAATGCCAGATACCACCACGCCGGTCCGGTCGCGGGGTGGTTGAGGAACGAGACGAGCTCGTCGTGCGTGGAAGAGATTTCACCAAGGTAGATTGGATCGATGCGCGTGCCCATCATCGAGTCGCCGATGAAGACCCAGGTGGGTGCTCCGTAGCGCAGGTTGGCGATCGGCGTGGGGTCGAACGGGTGATGCGCCCGGCTGAGTGCCAGCGACGGCAGGTAGCCGGGCCCGGGTGGGTCGCCGACGACGGCGCGGTTGACCGCGCGTATCGACAACGGCACGACGAACGCCGCCGTCACGACCAGGACAAGGGCCCAGGTCGCGCGTCGGGAACGCGCGGACTCACCGCGAGCTACGGCCGGAGAATGTGACGACACTCGAACTGAAATAGATTGAGTGCGCCGTGCACGCGGTCCCGTGCGTGGCGCCAGCAACTCCGCACGGCCAGAGCGCGGTGACGACCGAAGGTCCGCGCGAACTGGACGCGAGCCACCCGATGGGTGGCTGCTGGTGAACATCCGGCGCCTATACTGCCGCCCCGGACTGCCCCTGTGCGTACTGCTCCCCGCGAGTATAGCAGCCCTGGAGCGGCCATGGCGACGCCAATCGGCCTGGGTGCAACCCGGGGGCGAGAGGCCGGTCTAAGCCCGTAGATGCCACGATCGCAGCCCCGTCTCCGGAGATCCGCATGAGACCACCAGTCAAAGTCGCCCGGTTCCGCCCGCTGATGCTTGCCGGGCTCGCCATGTTGCTGTTCGCCGCCGCCGCCGAAGCCCACCCGCACCGCCGCAGCCATCCGCCAGGGCCGCGTAGCATGCCCGGCACGCGCTGGCAGAACCCGCAAGGCCCGCGGAGCGGGCCGGGCCCCGCCGGAATCGGCCGCGGTTTCCGCAGCAACCCGCCTGGACCGGCCGGTGGCCCTGGAACGAACTGGGCAAATCCACCCGGACCCGCTGGCGGCCCGGGCACGAGCCCCTTCCGGCTCCGCCGGTATCGCGACCGCGGGAACAACCCGCCGGGACCCGCTGGCGGGCCAGGCACCAACTGGGCAAACCCGCCAGGACCACGTGGAGGCCCGGGGGCGAGCCCCAATCGGCGCTTGCGGCGTCGGTAGGGTTCCGAGCGTCTAGGACGCGCCGGCGGGGATTGCCGGACTCCAAGGCGGACTGCTACTCAAGACGGGGGGACGTCAGGATCGCGCGCTTCAGCACCGCGATCTGGCCCGCGTGGTACGTCGTGTGGTGCACGAGGCCGTGCAGCGTGAGGTAACGCGACAATCCGGCGCCCGCGGCAGCGTCGCGGTCGTCGACGACCGGCGCCTCGAGGGCTCGATCGCCGGTCGCACGAATCGCCGTCGCCAGCGCCCGGTGGCTGTCGACCAGCGCTGCCACGGCGGCCGTCCACGCCGCATCGGCCGCGTCGTCCACGGCGGGCCAGTCGCCGGCGTGCGGTTCCCCGGCCGGCGCGCCGCCGAGTCGCGCCGACACCTCCCGCGCCCAACCGGTCATGTGCACGACCAGTTCCCAGATCGAGTGCGCGCCGGACACGACCGCGGCAGCCGCGTCACGCGCCGCGACCCCGTCGAGCAGCGACACCACGCTCGGTCCGTGCCACGGGTCGCCCTCGACCACTCGTTCGACGAGGTCGGCCAATCGATCGACTTCGCGCATGGGATCCTCCGGGGTCATTTTGTACACCTCTGGGGACTAAAGGACACGACCGTTCGTCTGATGTAGAGATATCAGGTCGATTCAGCGGCACGATTGTCTTTCCGCACATGGCACCCCGCTTGCAGGCAACCTCAACATGTTGAAGCACCTCCTCGCGACGTCGTCTCTGACCCTGCTGCTTGCCACTCCCCTTTTGGCCCAGAACTCGGCCCAGAAGCTTTACGAGCGCGGGGCCTTCGATGAGGTCGTCCAGCGGGTGAACACCGAACGCGAGGCCGGGAACGACGACCCGGTGTCGGCGTACCTGGCCGGACAGGCGCTGCTCAAACTCGATCGGAACAACGACGCGCGCGCGGAGTTCGCGCGCCTGTCCAACGGCAACAATCAAACCTGGCAGGCGATCGGGCAGTCGGCGATTGCGCTACTCGACAACGCCCTCGATGAGGCCAACAACGAGGGGCGCCGCGCCCGCGACCTCAGCGGCGAGTCGGGTTTCGCCTTCTACCAGCTCGGTCTCGTGCTCATCAAGCGCGGCGAGTTCGACGAAGCCTCTCAGGTGCTCGACCGCGCCGCCGAACTGATGCCCGAGTTCGCCTACGCTCACTACAACGCTGGAGTGGCGCATCAGCGGGCCAAGCGGTTCTCGCAGATGGCGGATCGCTTTCAGTCCTTCCTCAAGCTGGCACCCGACGCTCCGGAGCGCCGGCAGGTGCAGTTGGCGCTCAACGCCCTGCGGGGCTGAGCGGCCCGACCGACATGCGGTGGCGCCGGGGACCTTCTCCGCCGCGCACCGTGGCAGAACGTCGCCGGCCCACGGGATATGCCCGTGTCGCCCGGCGGCGTTTCTGCACCTTTCCACCGCCTCGCCGCCGGCCCAGGCCCGCCTAGAAGATCTGCCCGAGTCCGAAATACCAGCGGGCCGTGCGCTGGCCACGGGCCGGCACGCCGAGGTCGATCCGCAGGACCGAAAACGGCGTGTGCAACCGGAGCCCAACGCCGTAGCCCACCTCGAGCCCTGAGATCGTCAGCGCCGAGTTCGACGCGAACACATTGCCGGCGTCGACGAAGGCCACGCCGCGAATCCATCTGTAGATCGGTGTGCGCACCTCCTGGTTGAGGATGAGCAGCGCACTGCCCCCGCGCGCCGAGCCGACGATCGTCTTCGGACCGACGAGGCCCTCGCCGTAGCCGCGCACCGTGTCGGCGCCGCCCACGTAGAAGCGCTCGCCAAACGACAACGGACTCAGGAACGACCCGCCCAGACGCGCCGCCGACGCCAGCAGCACGGGCCCCAGCGCCCGGTAGTGAAAGAGCGAGCCCTGCACCTTGATGGCGTCCTCGTTCGACTCGAACTCGCTGACGCGCTCGACGCTGAACGATGAAAACCAGCCACGCGTGGCATCGAAGGGATTGTCACGCCGGTCGAAGAAGGCGCCCGCCGTGAAGCGGCCGGTGAGCGGCGCGAGGTAGAACGGATCCTCGGGATCGAGCGCGTCGATGACCTCGCGCTTGAGCCGGTAGCCGTAGGCGATCTCCAGCGCCCGGCCGCGGCGCACGCGCTGCTCGACCGACAACTGCCGGCGCGTCCGCCGCAGGAAGAACTCCTCGGTCTCGTCGGTCGGCAGGTCCTGCCGCGACGACGACGCGAAGACGTTGGTCTGGACGGCTCGGCCGAACAGGGTTGGGAACGTCAGGTAGGTATTGCTCGACTGCAGGCGGCGGGCCACCTGCCCGTAGAGTCCAAAGGTGAAGGCGCGGCCGAAGACGTTGCGGTTCTGGAGGTTCGCGACGACGCCCAGATCGCGACGTCGACTCTGGGACGTGTCTTCGCCCTGGCCACTCTGGTTGCGGTCGTCGAGCTGCAGGCCGTAGCGCAGCCGCCAGGTGGGCCACTCGGTCAGTGTGACGCGCGCCCGCACGGCCTCACTGCCATCCGCGTTTTGTTGCGGCATCACTTCGGGCCGCACGTCCACCTGCCGGAACACGTTGGTGTCGTAGACGCGCTTGCGGGCCTGGGCCCACTGCGCGAGGTCGACCGGCTTGCCTTCGTCGAGCCCGAGCGCGTTGACCACCGCCTGCGGGCGGGTGCGCTCGGCACCCGACACGACCACCTCGGCCAGCCGCTGCTCGGGGCCAGCGTCGACCTGGAAGACCACCGTCGCCGACGTGCTCTCCGGGGGGGCGGTCACCGCCGGCGTCACCCGAACGTGGTTGTAGCCGGCGGCCTGATAGCGATTCTCGATCCGGCGCACCACGGCATCGACCTCGCCGTAGCGGTACGGCCGGTCCTCGAGCGCGGTCACGAAGGGGTGGACGGCGGCGTCGAGGGACGGCACTCCCCCCTCGCTCGTCGCACGAGTCACGGTCGTGACGGGACCCTCCTCGATCGTGAGCGTCAGCAGGGCCTCGGCGCCGACCACTACCGGGGCGGCGGCGGAGGCGCGGGCGGCGCGATACCCCTCCGCGTCGTACCGCGACGTGAGGGCGTTGGCGATCGACGGGGGGTAGAGCCAGCCGTAGTCGGTCAGCTCCCACACCGCGATCTCGGCGTCGAGCTGCCCGGGCGTGAGCGCCCGGGCGCCCTCGTAGACGATGCGGCGGCGCTCGGCGGCCTGGCCGTTCTGCACCGTGGCGCGAATCACCTTCACGGGCGCCGCTGACTCCACGACGGCTGCCACCTCGGCGTTCACGATGTTCCGACGCACGAGCTCGACGCTGAGCTCTCCCTCGATTTCGTCGAGCAGGAAGCGATCGAAGACGGCATTCGACCACGCCTCCTCGAGCTGCCGGCGCAGGCGGCCGGACACCGCCATGCCGTCGACGAGCAACTGTGTTGCCGGGCCGCGTTCGATGCGGTAGGTGAGCGCGACGCGCCCGTCACGCTCATCGGCGCGCGAGGCCCGCACGCGGGCCTCGAGGAACCCGCGCTCCCGATACCAGGCACGCAGCCGCTCGACGTCGTCGCGCCAGCGGATGAAGTCGAACCGGTCGCTTCCCTTCAGGCGCAGGCGGGAGCGGAGCGCCGCCTCGTCGGCTGCCGTAGCGCCGTCGACGGTCACCGTCGAGACATCGGCGTACTCGCGGTACGACGCGGCCGCCACGACGGCGCCGCCGAACGATATGTCGTGGCGCACCGAGAGCAGCCGGTCGGTGTTGTCGAGCGACGTGCCCCGCAGTTCGACACCACGTAGCGGCCGGTAGGTCACGTAGCCGGAGAGCGCGCCCTGTCCGATCCCCTGCGAGAGCACGACCTCGACGTCGGCGCTCACCTGCTTGGAGAGCGTGAGGCGCGTGGAGGGATCCACGTTCTCGGCAATCAGGCCCGGGTCCTGCCGGACGTCGTTGATGTCGAACCCCCGCTCGACGCGCAGGCTGTCGAGCCCGATGACGCGGCCGGTCACGCCGAGCAGCTCACCCGACAGCAGGCGCAGTGCACTGTCGCCGTCGAGCGCGCTGTCGCCGCCGAGCAACAGCGCGGCGAGGCTGGTATCGGCGCTCGGATCGCTCGAGACCACGCTCGTCTGGAGGCGGTCGAGCGTGCCGCTCAGGGTCAGCGTCTGCTCGGCGCCGTTCGACCGGGTCACCATCGAGATGTTCAAGTCGGGCTCAATGGCGTTGGGATTGCTGAACGAGATCGCACTCTCGTTCAGCCGGTACAGCCCGCCCAGCACGAACATCTCGCCGCCTTCTCGCAGCTCGGCCCGTCCTGTGAGGGCCGGACGCGCGCCCGTGCCCTGCAGCCGCACGTTGGCGCCGGCCTCGAAGCGGCCGTAGTTGTTGTCGATGACGATGTCGTCCTCGGTCGAGATCGACAGGTCGAGCCGCAGGCTGTCGAGATAGCCCGGCTGAGCCATCGGCACGGTCCGCGTGGCGTTGAAGGCCACGAGGGCCGGCAGGCTGATGGTGGCGCGATAGGCGCCGCGCAACACACGAACGTCGCCCTTGAGCGTCGGCACCGCACCCGGCGCGAAGGTCAGCAGCGCGTCGATCTCGCTGTCGACGTTCTTCGGATACTCGACGGCCACGCGCTGGGCCTGGAAGATGAACTCACCGCTAACGGCGCCGGCGCCGAGCACCCGCACCGTGCCGCTGGCCTCGACGTCGCCACCGTTCAGCGATCCCGTGATGTTGCCGAGCGTCACGCGATCGCCCGCGAAGAGAATCGGCCCGGTGAGATCCGAGGCGATGACGCGCGGGTCGCGCATCACCATTTCGGCGGACTCGAGATCGACACGGCCGTCGACGAGCGGCGCTGCCGGCGTGCCGCTGACGTGCAGGTCCAGGGCAGCGGCGCCGTCCATCGCGATCCCGGGCGTCAGCACCGAGAACGGCCTGAGCCCCGGGGTGCCCGTCAACGTGACATTCAACGCCGTCGCATCGCCGAAGGCGATGGTGCCGGCGATGACGACGGGAGCACCGGCGCTGAACGCGACGTCGTCGAACGAGAGCGTGCCGTCGGCAATCGACAGTCGCGACGGCTGCACCTGCGCGATCGGCACGCCGGCGGCCGTCACGGCCGCCTCGTCGAGCACCAGCGTGCCGCTGATTCCGCCAAGGTCGAGCGATGCGAGGTCGAGGCCAAGCGTGGCAGAGACGCGCGCCTCCAGGCCCGCGATCGTCGCCGCCGGCAGCCACGGCACCAGCGCCTGCTCGGTCAGCCCTTTGAGCGTGACGTCGACGCGTCCCGACGGCGCTGGCGACGGCCCCGCACTGGCAGCCGGCTCGAACAACCGGCGCGGCAGCTGCGCCCGTCCCTCCATCGCCCCGCCCTGCCACGTGGCCGACAGTGCCTCGAGGGCGACCGTCGAACCATCGAAGGTGGCCGTCGCCGCCAGCGCCTCCACGGGCGGATAGCCCGCAACCGCGATCGTGGCGTTGGCCACCGCCGCGGTGGAGCGCGCCTGCTCGATGCTGCCACGACTCTCCCAGGTGGCTGTCAGGCGGCCGTTCGCGTCCACGTCCGGAAGGACGCCGAACGAGCGGCCGAGCGCCACGACATCCGACAACTCGCCGATGAGGGCCGCTCTGAGGGGGGCCGCTAAGGTGTCATGGAAGCGACCCGCAGCGGTGAACGCGCTGCGGCCGACGGCGAGCGCCAGATCGTCGACGCTGAAATCGTCGCGACGCACCGTGAGACGGGCGGGGCGCTCGAGCCGCACGGGCAGGCCTCCGACCGACAGCGCGACGTCCTGCAGGTTCACGAACGCCTGCAGCGTGTCGGGTTCGCTCAACCGGCCTTCGAACGACGCACTCAGGCCGACCGTGCCGGACACGGCGTCGGTGAGGGCGCCGCCGGCGAGTGCAAAGGGCTGCACATCGAGTGCGTTGACCACGGCGGTACCGCGCGTGGCGTACGGTGCGCGTGGCTCGATGGCGGCCTGCGCCCACGTGCGCAGCTTGGGCAGGAAGGCCGTGGCATTGAGCAGGCCGCCGGAGAACCACCAGCGCAGCTCGGCGGTGCCGACGAAGTCGCCGATCGAGCCGCCGACGGGCAACGCGCTGAGCACGCCGCTGCCACCAGGGGTCTCCAGGGTGCCCGCTCCGCTGAACTCGACGTCCAGGGCAACGGCCTCCACGGTAGCGTCGGACGCGGGATTGAGCCAGCGCAGCTGCTGACCGGCCACCGTCAAATCGTAAGCACCGGTCAGGTAGTCCACGGTGCCGGTGGCGCGCAGCTGTCCGGGGCCCTGCTCGATCGTGAGCCGCTCGACCTCCACGATCGTGCCCCGCAGGCGCGCGTTGGCGTCGATGACGCCGAGATGCTGGCCCTCGACGTCGATGGGCGTGGAGCGGAGAGTAAAGGGGATGTCGGGCGTCTCGGTCGTACCTCCGAGCGTGCCCGACACGTGGATGGTGCCGGTGAGACGCGCCGTCGCCGGCCACGGCGCCATCAGCTGCACGAGGTCGTCGGCGTCGGCAGCGAAGGCACCGGTGAGACGCCCGGACGTCATCCCCATCGAGGCATCGCCGCTCATGCGCAGACCCGGCGTGTCGAGCTCGAAGCGCGTCGCACGGAGCGTGTCGCCGTCGTAGACGATGTCGGCGAGCGCGGTTGCCGGAGCGCCCGTGGGCAGGGCCAGAGCACCTGATTCGACGCGCCCGCTGATGACCAGCCGGGCGATGCTGCCGCCCATGGCGAGCGTGCCGTCGGCCGGCCCGGTCACCCCGGCGAGCGACTCGGACACGTTGATGCCGGATCGCCGCGCCGCACTCACCACGGCGCCCACATCGGCGATGTCGAGGGTGAGCGGACCGTTCAGCAACGCACGCGTCGAGTCTTCAGCCGCCGGCCATGCCACCGTGCCGTAGGCCCGCGCCACATCGAGCAGACGGTGATCGTGCTCGGCGAACCAGCGCTCGTTCTGCAGCGTGGCGGTCCACGTACCCGTCACCGCCACCCGGTCGGCCCGCAAGAGCGCCGTGCTCACGCCGGAGGCGCGCATTGTTATCGGGGCGCGCGGTGTTTCACGGCGAAGTGTGAGAGAGCCGCGCTGCCACGCCGCGAAGGTCACAGGCTCCTGGTCGTAGGCGGCCAGCGCGACGTCGAGGTCGAGGTCGCGGAACTGAGCGGTCAGCTCGCTCGTGCCGAGTCCGAACTCGTAGGTGAAACGCCCGTCGATGACGCCCTGGCGCGGCGACAGTGGCGAGGCCGGCGCGATGATGGCGAACGGCTCGATGACGGCGCGCGGCGGCGTCACCGACAGCGTGCCCGTGAGCGGCAGCCCGGCGGCGCGTCCAATGCTCAGCGCCGGTGACGTGAACGCCGCGCGCAGTTCGTAGCCTCCGAGCGGTCCGTCGAACGTCCCCTCGAACCTGCCGGCGCCCGACACGGGAACCGGTGGCGGCGTCCAGGCGGCGACGGTCGCGTAGTCGAGGGAGCCAGCGAGCGTGAGCGCGAATCGCATGTCGTCGAGCACGCGATCGATGCGGCCATCGACCTCGATGCGCCCCTCGGGCAGCGGCACGGCCAGGGCCTGAAGTGAGATGGCCGATCCGTCGAAAGCCATGCGCCCTTCGATGCCCGCGCTCGACGTCTCGTGCGCGCCGATACGGACGCGGAGCTGCTGGGCGGTGAGCGTGCCGCTGGCGCCGGTGAAGATGCGGATGTCGCGCTCATCGAGCGCGGCGGCCAGCGACGTGACCGCCACCTCGACGTCGCCCGTGCGATCGACGTAGTCGACGTCGAGACCGCGCACGCGCAGGCCGCGGAGGTCGAGCCGCCGCGCCACCTCGGGTGGCGGATCGCCGGAAGGCGGCGACAGGTTCACGAGCGTGCCGCCCTCGCGCACGAGCAGCACCCGGGCGTCGTCGACCTCGAGCATCGAGAGACGCACCGTGCCGGCGAAGACCGCCCACGGCAACTCGGCCTCCAGCCGGCGGGCGGTCAGAATCGGCCGATCGGCGTGGCCGGGCGCCGAGAGGCGCACGTCCTCGAGCGTGACGCGGCGGGAGAAGAGATTGATCCGCAGGCGGCTCGTCTCCAAATCGAGCTGCCACCGCGTGGCCACCTGACCGACCAGCCAGGCGCGGCCCCAGCGGGCGGCGGGCGGCGTGTGCACGAGCACGACCAGCGCAGCGACGAGTACGGCGATTGCCGCAGTCGCCCAGGCGAGCCGGCCCGGCACCTTGACCCCCACCACCTCATCATATGGGCTGACTGTCGGGCCCAGATGTCCGGGAACGGACCGGGTGCTGATAGGATGAGACCCGGAGGAGACATGCGCGCAAGCAAGTGGCTGAAATTCGGGCTCACCGTGGCGTTCAGTCTGACGACGGCGGCCCTCGGTCGCGCACAGAACACCGTGGAACTCAAAGTCGGCGATCTGGCACCCAACTTCTCGCTTCGCGGATCCGACGGCAAAACGCACACGCTCGCCGAGCACAAAGGCAAGAGCGCGGTGGTCCTGGCGTGGTTCCCAAAAGCGTTCACCGGTGGTTGAACGATCGAGTGCAAGTCGCTCCGTGAGAGCGGCGACGCGATTCGGGCGTTCAAGGTGGCGTACTTCGCTGTGAGCGTCGATACGCCGGAAGAGAATGCGAAGTTCGCCGAGCACGTCGAGGCGGACTACCCCATCCTCGCGGATCCCGCCAAGGACACGGCCAAGGCATACGGCGTGCTCGGTGGATCGGGTCTCGCCAACCGCTGGACGTTCTACGTCGGCATCGACGGCAAGATCATGCACATCGAGAAGGCGGTCAAGGTTGCAACCGCCGGTCCCGATGTGGCCGCCAAGCTCGCCGAGCTACAGATCGACAAGCGCTAACGCATCGCACGGCACGTTCGACGTGGCCAGCCGGAGGCTCCGGCTGGCCACTGTTGCGTACGGAGTCAGGCCCGCGGCGTTGCCGATGACCTAGCGACGCGCCCAGTCGCGGTCAAACCCGAGTCGGAGCGTGAAGCCGGGAGCCTGCTGAAGCGGCAGGTCCACCAGCGTCCGACAGCACGGCAACAGATCCCTTTCTCCGTCTGTCGTCGAAACCAGACGACACTGCCCCTCAACCGGCGCGAACTCCTGGAGCCGCCACTGGGCGGTGCCGTTGGTCAGCGACAGGTCTGCTTCCGGTCCACACAAGCCTTCGGCAGGAGGGACGAATGACACGTGAACAGAGAAATGTTCGGCGAAACAGGACGGATAGGGCGTAGGCGTGCAGGTCTCCCCGTTCCGCAAATAGCAGGAGCCTGCGCTGTAGACGGCAAGCGCGTCGGACTCGGGCGGCAGTGGACAAAGGCGAGCCACCGGCTTTGGGCACTGGCTGAACAGCTGCGGGTCGAGAAACGACTGCGCCCCACACTGGGGTTCCGCGGTGTCCACGATGACGCTTGGAGCCGTTGGCGCAGGTGGAACGGGTGCGTCCCGTCCGTCGGAACATCCAGCCATGCAGACCCAGCCGACGGAGAACGCGCGAACCCAAGGTCGCATGATGGCTACGGCACGGTGATCGAGATGTCGGGCGTCGGTGCGCTGGCCCCGGCGGCGTTCACAGCGCGGACACGCACGTGGAACGTCCCCGACGGTGCGTTGGCCACGACCACCTGCGCGCCCGTCGTCGGAAACACGGCAATGACCCCGCCGGGCGTGGCACCCGCTTCGAGCTGGAACGCTGTCGGCAGGCCGCCGGACACCGCCGGTGTCCATTGCAGCGTCACGGTGCGTCCGTTCACGATGCCCGTCAGGCCAGTCGGTGCCGCCGGCAGACTGGTGCTGCCATCGAGCGTGATGACGATCTCGTTCGACGGTGGGCTCGCGCCGCAGCGGTTGGCCGCGCGTACGCGCACGTAGTAGGTGCCGAGCGGGGCCGCGGTGGCAAACGAAGTGGCATTGCCGACCGGGATGGCGCCGAGATTCGCCGAGCCTGGCGCCTGACCGGCCTCGATGACATAGGAACTGGCCGAGAGCGCCGCACCCCACGCCAGCACCACCGACGATCCGGCCTGGAGGTAGGCGAGCGTGCCCGGCGCAGGCGGCGGCGCCAGGCAGCCGAGTTGCACCGGCACTTCGTTCGAGGGTGCGCTGGCACCGTAACCATTTCGCGCTACCACGGTGAGGTAGTAGAGGCCGGTCGGCGCGCTGGCGGTGAAGGTCGTAGCACCGCGGATGGCAATCGCCGCCAGATCTGCCGCCCCAGGAGCGGAACCGGCAAAGAGCGTGTAGCTGGTCGGCGCGCCGCCCGCTGGCGCCGGCGTCCACGATGCAAACACCGTGTTGTCGATCGACGTGGCAGCGAGCGTCGGCGGTTGCGGCGGATTGCCGGGCAGCGCGGGGTAATACTCGAGCGAGCCGTCGTCGAGGAGGTGGGCGAGCCCCTGGTCGTCGGCCACCACGCGACCCCAGCGCGTCGGACGCGCTGTGGGCGCCGCGGCCTCCGGGTCGTACTCGAGGCCCGCATAGAGGTGTCCGGCCACGTATGCCGCACTCGTCGGCACGACGTTGTTGGTGGGCCCGAACGGGGTGAGCACGGAATCGGCGGGGTTGACCGCACCCACGAGCGGGGCGCCAAACGACACGCCGGCCACGAACGTCTGCGCCCCGTCGGTGGCCAGGCCATAGACGCTGGTCTCGCCGAGCACGAACATCTCGGGCTGCGAGAGCACGCCGGACACGCCGTCCACGGCCGCGAAGCCGAGGCGGAACTGGCCGTTCACCGACGCGAAGTCGCCGCCGAGATAGATGGTGCGTCCCTGGGCGAGCAACGTGCGCAGCGTCACGCCGTTCTGGCCATCGAGTACCGGCGCCCAGGCGCTCAGCCGCCCGTCGGCGCCCACGGCGGCAACCGCTCGGCGCGCGGTGTCAGCGATCGCCGTGCCGGCAATGCGATCGAAGTCGCCACCGAGGTAGACGAAACCGTCACTGCTGACCATCGACGATACGACACCCGGCGAGGCGTCGGCGCGCGTGACGACGACCCGCCACGTCTGATCGACGTTTCCGGTCGCAACTTCGGCGCGCAGCACCTCGCCCGTGGTGGCGCTGGCGAAGTAGACGAAGACGCCGTCCACGGCGAGGGCGGCGATGCGCGTCGGCTGGTGCAGCAGTACGCGCCCGGCGTCGTTGGGATTCCATGCCGTCACGAGCCCGGTGGCGCGATCGATGGCGGCAAGATAGCGCCGCGTGACGCGATTGGTTCCGGTCGGCCGCGTCGCCAGCAGCGCCGTCGTCGTCGCGTCGAGTGGACTGACCAGAAAGGGCGCCGGATCCCAGGCGTCGAGGGCGCCAGACGAGACGTTGAGCGCCGCCACACCTTCGCGGTCGGCGCCGGCCACGCGCTCGAAGTCGCCGGCGAAGTAGAGGCGCTGCCCGTCGGTGGCGAGCGTCGTCAACGTCGGCAGATACGGCTCACCGGTCGGCTCGGGCACGCGCCGGGTCAGCGCCGGCGGCACCCAGCCGGTGTCGAGGGCGCCGGTCGCCGCGTTGAGAGCAGCCGGCGGCGGCACCGCCTGCGCGTTGACGACGCGGGCGGCAAGGAACACCCGGCTACCCACGACTTCGATGTCGGTCAGCGACGGAACGACGGGCGCCGTCCACCCCGACTTCGGCTGCAGGGTGGTGAGGTCGAAGGCTTCGAGCGTGTTGGCCGGCGCCGGGCGCAAGCGAAAGAGCACATCGCCCCGCACCCACGATCGCGCGCCGAGGGTCTCGTCGGCGAGCGCGACGGCGGTCTCGGTGAGCGTCAGGGTGGCCGGATCGAGCGCACCGAGCGTGTAGCCGCCGAGCGACGCGCCGCGCACGCGCACGATGACGCGCGTGGCGGTCGACCCGAGCACCCCCACTTCCGACTTGCCTTGGTAGAACTGGTAGGCCAGACGGGTGCCGGTTGCCGCGTCGAACGACGCGGCCTGGGCCCGCAGCGTGAGGAAGTCGGGCCCGATGACGGCGTTGGTCGCAACCACGAAGTTGCCCGCGCGCGCCGGGGCGCCGATGGTGAGGTCGGTCGGCACCTGGGGATCGATGGCGGGGGCGGCGAATTGGCGGTCCCACAGGCAGCTATCGGCGATGCGGACGACGGTCGTACCGCCGGGTGGCACGAACTCGCCGTTCACGTCGGCGAAGGTGTCGCCGGTCACGACCGGCACGAGCAGGCCGCCGCGATTGTCCGGGTAGCCGCTGAGCGGCCGCTGCGGTCCCGTCGAGCGTGCGCAATCGGTGCGCACGGCCCCGGTCACGAAGTCGTAGAACTGATCTTGGCTCGTCGACGGCGAGTAGAGCTGCGTGAACGAGCCACCGGCATACACGGTGTTGCCGTGCACGACGGCTGCGCTGATCCCGTTCGAGATCGTCCAGCTGGGCGTCGCGGCCACGTCGGCACCAAGGCGCGCCACGGCAAGCCCACCGACCAATGCCGCCAGCGCCACGACGAGGCGGACAGCGGCGCTCGCGCTACTCTTCCTCACTCCACCCTTGTAGCATGGCCGGCCCAAGCACGATGCGCGTGAACTGACCGCGCTGCATGAGCTCGCGGCCCTTGCCGCCGCGCCCGGTCACCTCGTACTTCGCGGTGCTCACGTTCTGCTCGGCACCACGCGTGGTCTCCACGGTGAGCAGATCGCGGTCGCCCTGCGAAGCCAGGAACCCGAGGACGCGGTCGCCGTCGGCCACCTTGAGCAGGATCACGCCCTTGCCAGGACCGGCCAGGAAGTTGACCTCGTTGGCCGGACACAACATCGCCCGCGCTTCGCGCGTCACGGCGATGACGGTTTCGTCGCCGGTCACGACGCTCACGCCGACGATCTCGGCGCGCTCCCCCGGCCGGGCGTAGCGCCGGCCGGCACGGGTGCTCGGCTCGGCCACGTTGGCCAGCGAGAAGCGCAGGCTGTAACCATCGCTCGACACCGCCAGCGCGTGCACCGGCGGCACCGGCACGTCGGCATCGGCGATGGTCGCCTGCTCGTCGTCAGCGCCGGCGTTGGCCCGGCCGATGTCGCCGATGGCGCGCGGGTCGAGGCTGAAGGCGGCGACGACGCGCTCGTTGTCCCTGAACTTGAAGAGCCGCTGCACCGGCTCGCCGTAGCCGGTCGAGGCCGGCACGTCGATGAGTCGCGCGGTGTAAGCGACGCCGAAGTTGGTGAAGAACACGACCGTCGCGCGTGTGCTGCCGGCCATGGCGGCCAGCACCACGTCGCCCTCGCGCAGGCGGGTGGTCGACAGGTCCTTCACCTCCTTCTGGCGCTTGAGCCAGCCATCACGCGACACGATGACGACGTTGTCCTCATCGACGATGAAGGCGTCGGGGGCGTACTCGGTCTCGTCGGCCTGCTCGAGCATCGTGCGGCGCTTGTCGCCGTACTTCTCCTTGACCGTCTCGAGCTCGCCCCGTACCAGCTTCCAGCGCGCGGCATCGTCGGCCAGCAGGGCGTCGATCTCGCGCGTCCGCGAACGCTTCTCCTCGAGTTCGTTCTGAATCACGAGGATCTCGAGGCGGGCGAGCCGGTAGAGCTTCAGTTCGAGGATGGCGTCGGTCTGCAGCGCGTCGAGCTTGAAGCGCGCGATGATCTTCTCGGCCGCGTCGGCCTTGCCGTCCGACTTCCTGATGAGGGCGATGATCTCGTCGAGGGCGTCGAAGACCTTGGCGAAGCCCTCGAGGATGTGGATGCGCTTGGCCAGCTGCGCCAGCTCGTGCTCCAGCCGGCTGGTGACGACGTCGAGCCGGAAATGCAGGAAGTGCCACAGCATCTGCTTGAGGTCGAGACGCTCCGGCCGTCCGGCCTCGGCGTTCTCGGTCGGCACGAGACACGTGAGATTGACCGCGAAGTTGGTCTGCAGCGGCGTGTGCTTGAACAGGTACGCCATGACCATCTTCTCGTCGGCGTCACGCTTGAGCTCGAGCGCGACGCGGACGTCGTCGGTCGAGAGATCTTTCACGTCCAACAAGTGCGGCAGCTTGCGCCCGAGCACGATGTCGCCGATGCGCTCGACCAGCACCGACTTGTCCACCATGTAGGGAATGCTGGTGATGTAGATGGTTTTCTCGGCCCGGCCCACCGGACCGGCCTCCCACGTCGCGCGCAGCCGCACGCCGCCGCTGCCGGTGCGGTAGATCTCCTGCATCTCGTCTGGCGAGTTGAGAATCTGGCCGCCGGTCGGGAAGTCGGGACCCTTGACCCAGCGGCACAGCTGCGCCACCGAGAGATCGGGGTTGTCGAGCAACTTGATGAGCGCCTGGCACACCTCGGTCAGGTTGTGCGGCGGGATGTTGGTGGCCATACCCACCGCGATGCCAGTGGCACCGTTGGCGAGCAGGTTGGGGATGCGCGACGGCAGCACCACCGGCTCGGTCTTGGTGCCGTCGTAGTTGGGCCGGAACGGCACGGTCTCCTGGTCGATCTCCTCCAGCACTTCGTCCGAGAGGCGAGCCAGGCGGCATTCCGTGTAGCGCATGGCCGCGGCGCCGTCGCCGTCGAGCGAGCCGAAGTTGCCAGAGCCGTCGATGAGCGGGTAGCGCAACGAGAACGGCTGCGCCATGCGCACCAGCGTCTCGTAGAGCGCCGAATCGCCGTGGGGATGGTAGTTGCCCATGACGTCGCCGACGACCTTGGCGCACTTGCGGTGCTTGGTGTCGGCGGTGAGGTTCTGCTGCCACATCGTGAAGAGAATGCGCCGCTGCACCGGTTTCAACCCATCGCGCACGTCGGGCAGCGCTCGCGAGGTGATGACCGAGAGCGCGTAGTTGAGATACCGGCTCTGCGCCGCGTCGTGCAGGGCAACGACGCCATTGCCGTCGCCGCCTGTCGCGCCGCCAGGGCCTCCGCCGGATCCGCCAGCGGGCGGAGGAGGTGTCGGTATGGAATCGTCGGTGGGAGCGTCGAAGAGCGAGGGTTCAGGTTTGCGCTTGGCCATCAGCAGGCCTCAGGATACTCGCCCGCCGTCAGATCCAGTGCACCTGGTGGCCGACGGCCGCGAGGTAGCGCTGAAAATCCGGCCCCGAGAGCACGAGCGTCGCCGTATTCACGTTCGGGTGGAACGCCACCCGTACGGCGTCGCGGATGGCGACGTCGATGGCCACCGTGACGCGCCGTTCGGGATCGTTCAGCAGGCCGAACGGCGACACCGAGCCGGGCGTCAGCCCGAGGTGCGCCATCAGCCGCTCCGGTGACGCGAAGCCGAGCTTCTTCTCGCCGAAGTGCTGGCCGAGGGCCGCCAGATCGCCGCGCCGCGTGAAAGCCAACACCACCAGGAAGTGGCGAGTGCCCTTCTGGTTGCGCAGGAAGAGGTTCTTCGCGTGGAGGGCGTCAATGGCGCCCCAGTAGTGCTCGGCCTCCGCCACCGTCGCCACCGGCGGATGCTCGTGCCGCTCGAAGGCGAGGCCCAGGCTGGCGAGGTAGTGTTCCACGGCCTCCATCGGGTAGATGATAGGCCGAGTGATCGCGCGAGTGTTCCTGGCCGCCGCCGCCACGCTCGGCATCGTCGCCGGCGCCGAGGCGCAGGCGCCGATCGTCGAGCGCCTGACGTCGGTCGCGCTCGGCGAGACTCGCGAGTTCTCGGTGCGGCTGCCGGTTGGCTACGCCGGCGATCGGCTGACGCGCTACCCGGTCGTCTACGTGCTTGACGGACCACCGCTGGACGGCCACACGGCCGACGGCGCGGCCGCGGTGGCCGCTGGCGGCCAGGGCCCGGGCCTCATCGTCGTCGGCATCCCGAACATGCAGCGCGGCGGCCGGGCACGCGACTTCTTGCCGCCATTCCTCTCGTTCACCCGGCGCGACGGCACGCCGTTCACGGGGCACGCCGATCGCTTCCTGCGCTTCCTGCGCGACGAGCTGGCGCCGCGCATCGAACGCGACTACCGCACGACGCGGCCGCGTCTGCTCGTCGGCCACTCGCTCGGCGCCATCTTCGTCTGCTATTCGCTGTCGGCCGCGCCGGCATTCTTCGACGGCCGTTTCGCCCACAGCCCGGCCATCTGGCGCGACGAAGACAAGGTGGCCGGCGAGATGTCGCGATTCCTGGCCTCGGCCCGCAGTCTCGGCACCTTTTTCTACGTGAGCGTCGGCGCGCTCGAGGGCGGCGCCCTCGGCGGCGGCTATGAGAAGCTGCGCGCCGTGCTGACGGCTGGAGCGAGCTCCGCCGGACTGCGGTGGCAAGCAGCCGTCACGCCCGGCGCCGTACACGAGACCAACGTCAAGCTGGCCACGCCAGCGAGCCTGCGGGCCTATTTCGCCCGGTAGCGGGCCGGGCACGCCCGCCGGTGCATCCACGAGGCGCCCGCCGGCGTTCTGGGGATCGAGGAGATCGCGCGTGCAGCCAGACCTGACCATCGCCGGCGTACTTGGGGTGACCATCGTGATCGCGGCGGCGATCTGGGTTTACGGGCGCGTCCGCATCGAACGGGAGCGGACGCTGCAGCATCTGATCGCGCGCGGGATGGCCCCGGACGATCTGGCGCGCATCGTCGGCGCGGACCTGCGGCGTCAGCTCGATCTGCGCCGCGGTGTGCTGCTGCTGGCTGTCGGCGTGGCCTGGACGGGCGTGACCTACGCCGTGGGCGGCAAGGCGTGGACACTCGGCGCCGTGCCAATCGCCCTGGGCGTAGCCTACGTGGTCGTCTGGGGCGTGCATGGCCGCGGACGATAGCGGCGAAGCACGGGTGGCACGCCTGGTGGCGCGGGTGGCGGCGCTCGACGACCACGATGCGTTCGCCGAGCTCGTGCGCCTGTATCAGGCCCCGGTGCGTCGGTTTCTCGCGCGCCTGACCCACGGAAGCGCCGCGGCCGACGACCTCGCGCAGGACACGTTCCTCAAGGCCTACCGGCACATCGCCTCGTTCGCGGGGCGAGGACGCTTCGCGAGCTGGCTGTTCCGCATCGCTTACCAAGAGTTCGTCACCTCGGCACGGGCGGGCCGCCCGGCGACCGTGCCTCTCGACGAGGTGCCGGCCGACGGTGGCGCCCGCGGGCGGCTGGAGGCCACGCTGGCGGTCGATCAGGCCATGGCGCACCTCAGGCAGGAGGAACGCCTCGCGCTCGACCTGCACTACGGCCACCAGTTGACGCAGGCGGAGGTGGCGACGGTGCTCGACCTGCCGCTCGGCACGGTCAAGTCCCTGATCCAGCGCGGCCGCGACAAGCTGCGGGGCTTCCTGACGGGACCGCACGCGACAAGGGGGGCACGATGACGGACGACGAGCTCGGTCGTTGGCTGGCGGAACCGGACGAGACCATCGGCGGTGACGAGGCCTTCGTGGCGGCGGTCATGGGCCGTGTGGCGGCGAGCGAACGGCGCCGCAGGCGGCTGCTGAGGGGCGCCGCGCTGGTCGGCGCCGGGGCGGCGGTGCTCGGCCTGCGCTCGGCGGTGCCGGTCGAGATCGCGGACATCGTCGGTGCCCTGGTGCTGGCGGCGTCGTGCGCGCTCGTGTGGATCGCCGGCGGCGGGTGGCCTTCCCTGCCGTCACCTGCCCGGGCCGGGGCCGACGCCGGGAGCCGGCGATGAAGCGCCTGATCCTGGCCTGCGTGGTCACACTCGTGGCATCGGCCGCCGCCACGGTCGCGGCCGTCGACTACCTGCGGGGCAGGGACGTCGCAACCGATCGCTTCACGCCGCGGACGTTCGAGTCGACAGTGCTCGACGAACGGCGCGAGCTGCTGGTGCACCTGCCGGAGAGCTATCACCGCGCGCCGGACCGCCGCTTCGACGTCGTCTACGTGCTGGACGGGTCGTCGCTCGACGGTCCGACGGCCGAGGGCGCCGCCATGATGGCGCGTCTGGCGCTCACGCCAGAGGTCATCGTCGTGGGACTGCCGAACGTCAGCGGCGCCGGCCGCCAGCGCGACTACACGCCGCCGTTCATGCGCCAGGACCTCGACACGGCCGACAGCGCGCTTGGTCGCGGCGATCGCTTCCTGGACTTCCTGGAACAGGAACTCGTGCCGCTCGTCGAACGCGACTACCGCACCACTGGCCGGCGTATCCTGTCAGGGCATTCGCGCGGCGGTCTCCTGGTCGTCTACGCCCTCATGGCGCGCCCGGCGCTCTTCGACGGCTACCTCGCCCACAGCCCGGCCCTCTGGCGGAACGACGAGGCGCTCGTGGCCTCGATGGCAACCTGGCTCGCCGCGCGGGCGTCCCTGGACCGCTTCCTCTATCTCAGCATCGGCTCCGAGGAGGTGCCGCGCATGATGGCGGGCTTCGATCACCTACGCGACGTGCTGGCGCAGCGGGCGGCGGCCGCTGGTCTGCGGTGGCATGCGGACGTCGTGGCCGGCGCCGATCACCAAGCCAACGGCACGTGGGCATCGCCGCTCGGGCTGCGCGCCTACTTCGACGCCCGCCGTCCCGACTCGGCCACGGCCCGGTAGCCGGCTCACACGCCGGGGACGAGCTTGCCAGGATTCATCAGATTCCGGGGATCGACGGCCCGCTTGATGGTGCGCATCAGCTCCAGCGCTTCGGGGCCGTGCTCCTGTTCCAGGTACTTCAGCTTGCCGACACCGACGCCGTGCTCGCCAGTGCAGGTGCCGCCGAACTTCAGGGCACGCTCGACCAGGCGGTGATTGGCCGCCGCTACGCGCGCCAGCTCGTCGGGATCGTCGGGATCCAGCATGAAGATGAGGTGGAAATTGCCGTCGCCGGCATGACCGACCAGGGGGGCAACCAGATGCGACGCCGCCAGATCCTGCTGCGTCTCGACGATGCACTCCGCCAGATGCGCGATTGGCACGCAGACGTCGCTGGTCCAGGCCTTGCAGCCGGGCCGCGAAGCGATGGTGGCGTAAAGCACGTTGTGCCGGGCCTCCCACAGCTTCGCGCGCTCTTCGGGTGAAGCCGTCCACTGGAACGACGTGGCGCCATGCTCGTCGGCCACCTCGCGCACGAGCCGCGCATGCTCGGCGACCACGGCAGCGCTGGGCCCGTGGAACTCGAACAGCAGCGTGGGCACTTCGGGCAACCTCGTCTTCGAAAAACGGTTCACGATGGCCAGCTGCACTTCGTCGACGATCTCGATGCGGGCGACCGGCACGCCGAGCTGAATCGTCTCGATGACCGTGGTCGCCGCCCCTGCCATGCTCCCGAAGCCGCACACGGCCGTGGAAATGGCCTCGGGACGCCCGTAGAGGCGCAGCGTCACCTCGGTAATCACCCCGAGCGTGCCTTCGGAGCCGACGAAGAGGCGCGTGAGGTCGTAGCCAGACGACGACTTGCGCGCGCGGCCGCCGGTGGTGATGATGCGCCCGTCGGCGAGCACCACGGTCAACCCGAGCACGGTCTCGCGCATGGTGCCGTAGCGCACGGCGGCCGTGCCGGAAGCGCGGGTGGCCGTCATGCCGCCGATCGTGGCATCGGCTCCAGGGTCGACCATGAACATCAGCCCGCTGTTCTTCAGGTCCGCATTGAGCCTCTTGTGGGTCAGCCCCGCCTCGACCGTGACGTCCATGTCCTCGGCGCTCAGCCGGAGCACTTTCGTCATGCGCGTGAGGTCGATCGAAACGCCGCCGTGAATGGCGTTGACGTGGCCCTCGAGCGAGCTGCCGATGCCAAACGGGATGATCGGGGCCCCGTGGGCGGCACACGCCTTGACGACGGCACTCACCTCGGCCGTCGTCTCGGGGAACACCACGGCGTCCGGCTCGGCGGCCGCGTGCCACGACTCGCCGTGGCTGTGGTGGTCGCGCACGGCGGCTGCCGTCGAGACGCGCTCGCCCAGCAAGGCACGGAGATCGGAGAGGAGTGCGGAGGCGATGGTGGGAGCCAGCGGCATGGTGCGGGGGAGCGGCCAGTATACGCCGCGCCCGCTTCGTCGTAGAGTGGCTGAAGGTGATGCGGATGTCCCCCTCCCGGCGGCTCCAACGGGCCACGACCGCGCTCGTCCTGGCCGGGCTGGTCGCCCTCGCCGGACACGAGGCGCTCGCCCGCCAGCGGCGGCTCGGCGTCTCGAACCGCTACCCGATCCCCACCGAGTCGAGCTTCGACGGCGGTTTCAACTTCTGCCGGATCGCGTTCCAGTCGGGCCGCTTCCGCCGCGGCGGCAGCTGGGTCGTCGACTACCCACGGGCCGACGTGAACCTGTCGATCAGGCTCTCGGAACTCACGAAGACGCGCATCAGCCGCACCGGCGACCGCGAGCCGCGACACTTCGTGCTGCCCTTCACCAACACCTCGCTCTTCCGCTGCCCGTTCGTGATGATGACCGAGCCGGGCGGCCTGGCGCTCGACGACGACGAGGTAGCGCGCCTGCGCGAGTATCTGCTCAAGGGCGGATTCCTGTGGGCCGACGACTTCTGGGGTGAGGCGGCGTGGGCCAACTTCGAGGAGGAGATGCGACGGGTGTTGCCGGCCGCGGAGTTCGACCTGCGGGATCTCGACGGCGACCATCCGCTCTTCCGGATGCAGTTTCCGGTGCCGGCGGTCAAGCAGATCCCATCGATCAACTTCTGGGCCGGCACCGGCGGCGACACCTCCGAATGGGGCAGCGAGAGCCGCGTGCCCCACGCCCGGGCCTTCGTCGACAAGGCGGGGCGCGTCGTGATGCTGGCGACCCACAACACCGACTACGGCGACTCCTGGGAGCGCGAGGGCGACGATCCCGCCTACTTCCAGACCTTCTCGATCGACGGCTACGCGTTTGGCATCAACGTGCTGCTCTACGCGATGAGCCACTGACCATGACCATGCCCGCCACGCGCCTGCCAGCCTGGAGTGCTTTGATGCTGCCTCTTCTTCTCTTGCTCGTCTCGTCCACGCTCGTGGCGCAGGAGCCCGGCACCAAAAAGGTGCCGAACGACTCGGTGGAGGTGAGTGCTCGCGGCTGCCTGAAGGGCCGCGTCTTCGCCGCCGCCGCGCGCACGGAAGAGGAAGGCGTGCAGCTCGGCCCGGACGTCGGCGGACGCAGCTTCCGCGTGGCCGCGCCGAAGGCGGTGATGAACGACGTGAAGAGGCACAACGGCCACTGGGTGGCGGTGGTCGGCATCGTGCGCAAGTCGGATCTGTCGGAGCCGATGCTCGGCACGCGGATCGGCGGCGCTCGAGTGGTGGTGGGCCAGCCCGGCCGCGACCCGATGCGGTCGAACCTGCCCACGCCGGCGCCGGTGCCGGTGATGGACGTGTCGTCGGTGCAGTTCCTCGGCAACGAGTGCCCGATCAAGTAACCGACCGCCAGACGTCGGCCTGCTCGGAGTAGGCCGAGCCCGCCACCACCCAATCGTCGTCGCTCAGCAGAACACACCTACGGGACGGTCGTGGACGTCTCCGCCGACGGGCCCGATGTGCCGCAGGCGTTGGCCGCGAACATGCGAATGAAGTACGGGACTCGTGGCACCAGTCCGGACGCCGAAGTGACACCGCCGGGCAGGCCGACGATGAAGCGGTCGGACATCCCGCTGGCCGAACCCGCGTGCACTACATAGACGGTGGGAATGGCGCCACTCTGGGGCGCCTCCCAGCGCAGCGTGAGTCGGCCGGGCAGCGCCGACGCCACGACGCCCATCGGCACTGCGGGAATCGTGCAGGTGCCTGGCTGCGCCACGACCACGGCTTCGTTCGACGCCACACTCTCGCCGGCGGCGTTCAGGGCCACGATGCGCACGTAGTAGGTGGCCGGAGGCGCGATGGCCGAAAACGTCCGCGCCGTGGGCGGCAGCGGCGCCAGACCCACATCGGTGAGACCTGGACCGCTGCCCGCGCGCACCTGGTAGCCGGTGATGATCGGCCCCTGCGGATTCTCGGTCCACTGCAGCGACACCGCGGTGTCCTGCACCGTGGCCAGCAGTGCCAGCGGCGCCAGCGGCGGCGCCGCCTGGCCGGTGGCGAACTGAATCTCGTTCGAGGGCGCACTCACACCGGCGGCCGTCAGCGCCCGCAGGCGCACGAAGAAGACGCCATCCGGAGCGGCAAAGACGGTGTAGGTGAGGGAGTTGCCCACGGGGATGACGGCGATCGTCTGGCCCGGCCCATAGCCCGCTTCGAGCCGGTAGCTGCTGACCGGCTCGGTCGCCGCCGTGGGCGGCGCCTGCCAGGTGAAGGTGACGCGGTTTCTGGTGACGACCGCGCCGAGACTCTGCGGCGGGCCCGGCACCGACGACGGACTCACGGTGACGACGAAGGTGGCCGTACTCGACAGCACGCCGGGCGCGCCGGGTACGCCGTCGCTGGCGGTGAGCGTGATCGTCGACGAGCCGTACTGGCCGACGCTGGTCACGGTCACGGTGCGACTTGCCCCGGTGCCTCCGAGCAGCACGCGGTTGGCGGGGATGACGATGGGATTCGACGACGAGGCCGTGAGCGTCACCGGGGTGCCCTGTGGGTCGGCCACGGTAAAGGCGAGCGCGCCCGTCGTCGCGCCGTCGCCCGCGTCGAAGAGCGTGCGGTCACCCGGCGCGCCGCTGAAGACGGGCGGGGCCGGCGTGGAGCTGCCGATCGTGATCGCCGCGGCCGCCGAAGCGACCTGGCCATCGGGGTTGGTGATGGTCAGCGTGCGGGCGCCCGCAGTCGCGCCGGCGGTGTTGAGAATCAGCGTCAGCGACGTCGGGCTGTTCACCGTGACGCTCGTCACGGCCACGCCGCCGCCGCTGACCGATGCGGTCAACCGGCGGGCGAACCCGGGGCCCGGATCGAAAAAGCCGCGGCCGTTGCTGGCCGTGCCCGTGACGTTCACGATGACGGCGGCGACGCCGGGGTCGATGACGTTGGGCGACACCGTGGCGATCGACGCCGGCGGCGGCGAGAGCAGACGCACCAGCCGCACGGCGTAGGAGTTGGTGGCGTCCACGTACTGCTGCAGCGTCCAGAACGTCATGTCGTCGTCGGGGTCGACGCTCGTGTACGAGTAGTCGCCCCAGCGCTGCGCGGTGGCAGGAGGCGGCTGCACGTTGTAGGCAAACGAGGTGTTGGCGCTGTACTGCGCCGGCGGGTCCATGGCACCTGGCGGGTCGCCGGCGAGACGGCCAGTGAAGGCGGTGTTGACGCGCGTCGTGGCACCGGCCTTCGACATGCCGAGGGCGGCGTGGCCCTGGCCGTTGGTCATGATGGCGCCCATCCAGTAGCTGACGGGATTGGCCGGCGCCGGATCGAACACCGTGCCGGCTTGCACCACCACCGGCGTGGATGTCAGGCCGCCGAGCTCGTACCACCGGACGGCGTTCCTGCCGCCGCCGACCGTAGCCTCGCCGGTAGCGCCTACTTCGATCTGCTGCGCCGCCCACAGCTTGCCCTGGCGGATGACGGCTTGCAGTAGCCGGTCGTCGAGACCATCGAGGGCGACGACGCCGCCCTCGTGTGGCACGTCGATCGGAAAGCCGGTGTCGGGCACGGAGAGGCTGATAGCGCCGGAGATCGACGGCGCGGCGGCCGGGCTCGTGATGCGGTGCATCACGAGGCTCCCGAACTGGCGGTTGTCGACGCCGATGACGTAGCCCTGGTTGGTGTTGGCGTCGACGTTGTCGACGCCCTGCGGAGTATAGACGCCGTCGCTCGTTGCCGACGGCAACACGCCGTCGAACTGGGCCACCGAGAGCGAGCCGCCAACGAGCGTGGTCTTGTTGAGGACGTAGACCGACGTCGAGTCGAACTCCAGGAGGTTGACCGACGCCCCACAGAACTGGTTGACGCCGATGTAGAGCGCATCCTCGTCGACGCCCAGCGTCGGGTAGTCGGCCAGGCAGGAGGCCGCGCCGCCGACACCGCCCTGCCGGCGGGTGTTGTCCCAGTGGAACTGGGCCCAGGTGGTGGAACCGGTAATGGTGGACGCGCTGCTCACGGCCAGCAGGAAGCGGTTCGGCAGCGCGACGCTGATCATCAACACGTACCAGCGCTGGGTGCGGCGGTCGTAGCGCACCCGCGGGTCGGAGGTGAACCCGGCGACCGGCAAGCTGGGGGCGAAGAACACGTCGCTGTCGAGGTCGAGCGCGCCATCGGCCAAGCCGGTGGTCTTGCTGACGGTGCGAAGGCGGCCGTTGAGCCCGGCGAGGTATTGCGTGGGGCCGATGTCGCCCATCGTGTCTGGCGGCAGAGCGCCGGTATCGGCGAGCCGCGCCACGTCGACGTTGGGAGTGGTGGCTGTTTGCGCAACCAGCGGCGCGCCGCCGCGCTCCACCACGCCGGGCGCGGCGATTGGGACAAGGGGCGGCGCGAACGGATTGTGCGGCAGGGTCCGGCGGTCGGGCCGGATCTTGCGGGCCCGGGGGCGGTCGCGCCAGTCGGCCACGGCGGGGCTGCGGCGGGCCTGCGCCGTCATCAGTTCGGCGGTGCCGACGATGGTCGGCGAGGCACCAGTCCACGCCTGGGCGGGCGTGTTCACCTGCGTCATGCCGCGAGGGCCGTCCACACCGGCCACCGCGGGCGGCCCAACTGAAATCGGGCCGAGCCGCTGCATGAGGCGGCTCTCGGCTGGGCCTTGGCCCGCGCAACCAGGGACGAGGGCCGCTAAGCCCAGCAGCAGTATCAGTCGACGCGTTCTGGGCATTGGTCCGGTTCGATTCCTGGCCTTGATGGTCTCGGCAACCGAGCGCCATTCCGTTAGCTCGGCCCACGAGGCAGCGAGAGCCGTGCGGGCTGCTAGGATCGCAGACATGCCCCCTGCTGCGCCAGGCTTCACTCCCAAGACGCTGGCATTCCTCCGCGCCCTCAAGCGCAACAACCGCCGGGAATGGTTCCACGAGCGCCGTGCCGAGTACGACCAGCACGTGCATGCGCCGATGATGGCGATTGTCGACCAGCTGGCGCTCGATTTCCCCCAAGTGGCGCCGGAGTTCGTGGCCACGCCGAAGGTCTCGATGTTCCGGCCGTGGCGCGACACCCGCTTCAGCGCCAACAAGGCGCCGCTCAAGACCAACGTCGCCGCCGTGTTCCCGCATCGAGCCCTGGGCCGGATGCAGGGCGCCGGACTCTACTTCGAAGTCTCCACCGAGTCGGTGTGGATCGGCGGCGGTCTCTACTCACCGGATTCGGCGATGCTGCATGCAGTGCGCACGCACATCGTCGAGCACCATCGCACGTTCGCCAAGCTCGTCGGCGCCTCGAAGTTCAAGACGCTGCTCGGCACGATGCAGGGCACGACGGCCGCGCGCATGCCGCGAGGCTTCGATGCGGCTCACCCGGCGGCCGATGTCTTGCGACACAAGCAGTTTCTCGCCGCCCGCGAGGAGGCACCGGCGTTTGCCGCGCGCCCCGACTTCTACAGGCAGCTCCTGGCCACGTTCGAGGCGATGGCGCCGTTTGTCGGCTTCCTCAACCAGCCGATCGTGGAGATGCGGCGCACGATGGAGCGCGATCCACTGGTGGCGGAACGCGCGGCGACCAGCCGGCGCCGCCCGGGCTAGTGGCCCGCCAGCCGCGGCGGCGTCGCTTGCGATAAGGGTCGCGAGGGTGATGTAGTGGGACGAGAACAGGAGGGGTCCATGCGCCCGCCATGCACTACCCGCACGCTGGCCACCATGGCCGTGGTCGCGGCACTGATACTCCCGGTGGCCGGCGCCGCCGCCCAGAGCACGGCGCCTCAGATCGTCATCGGCGCCACCGTCGCCCAACGCCAGGAAGCGGCGCGCGCGCTGGTGCCGCTGCTCAAGGACGTCCGCGCTCACGCCCAGCCCGGGCCGACGGTACGACCCGGCAGCGTGCCGAACTCGCCGTTCACCGGTACGCAGACGACACTGTTTGCCTTCACCCTCAGCAAGCGCTCGGTCGCCGTTGACCCACGCGTCGTGACCGCGATGAACCGCCTGCTCGACTGGAACATCGCCAGCGAGAACGAAGAGAACGCCGCACTCTTCGACAAGTGGCTCATCGAACTCGAAGCGCGGTCGTCAGGGACCATGCGGCTCAGCGGCGGCGGGCTGTGCGACGTGAACTGCGTGGTGTCGCGGATGACGACCCTCGACGAGACCTGGGGCAGTTCACCACGCAACCGGGCCGAGACACGCGACGAGCTGCTGCTCGAAGCGCTGCGGGTGGCGGTGCTCGAGAAGTAGCGCGCCAGATCCGTTGCGTTGAGCTGGCACTCGAACACCGAATACTGCAGGTGATCGCCGAAGCCCTTCATCGTCTTGAGAACGCGGGTTCGGCGTAGGTCGTCGGAGATGTCGTGACGGACGAGGTAGGTGTTGCGCATGGCGCCCCTGCGTCGACATCCGGGGTGTCGGCCCGGACCCGCCGACACTACAGGGTTAACTTGAGTTAACCTATGGAATGGCCATTTCGATCAACGCCAAAGCCCTGCGTGCTTCGTTGCCAGACGTCGTCAGACGCGTGCAGAAGGGTGCACGCTTCACGGTGATCTATCGGAGCCGGCCCGCCTTCCAGATCGTGCCGCTGGGCGATGCCGAGCAAGCACCCGTGCCGCTTGGCGAGGATCCGCTTTATGAGGCGGGGCCGGTTGGTTCATCGAACGATGGGCGAAGCGCCAACGACCACGACGATCTGCTGTACTCGAAATGATGGCCCTCTTCGTCGACACGGCCGGGTGGATGGCATGCGCCGACGCCTCCGACGCCGCACATGAGTCGTGCCGCGCCGCCCGCGACAAGGCCCTGCGTGCTGGTAGGACGCTAGTCACGACCGACTACGTCGTGGACGAGACGCTGACGCTGATCCGCCTGCGGCTGAGCATCGCCGCGGCCGAGACGTGGTGGCGCCAAGTGGACGGCAGCCAGCGCGTGCGCTGGGAACGCATCGACCTCGGCCGGTTCGACCGCGCGCTGGCGCTATTCTTCCTGCATCGAGACAAGCGCTACTCGTTCACCGATTGCGCGAGCTTCGCGGTGATGCAGGAGCTGAAGTTGACGGGCGTGTTGACGACGGACAAGCACTTTAAGCAGATGGGATTTGAGGTGGTACCGGGAGCGCGCGCGAGTGCGAAACGATAGCTCGCCGTCGAGGCAACTTCGAGGATTCAGTCGAAGCGCTCTGCCCGGAAGAGTCCCAGTCCGAAGTGCGACCCATAGCCCAGACTCAGTGGACCACGAACAGGCTCCTCGAATGTGAGAACCACCGCCATTCCAGCGTCAACGGGTGGTGCCACCGCCGGTGGCCTTCGCACGCGAACGGCGTGGCGCATCGGCAGCGTCTGCGCGTCCCATTGCCGGACCTCGATTCGTGCAGGCGGAAGCCGTCTCGATTCAAGTTCGGCCAGGACCTGCCCTTCGGGGGAGTTTCGGCCTCGGGTTTTTTGAAAGCGCGGCAGCACCAGCGGCGTCACGCTGGTCCACACCGTGGCGCCCGTGGAGGCGCCGAGCAGTTCCAACGCATGCGTTCCATAGCGTTCCGACAGCGAACGAAGGGTGTCGAGTTCGCCCTGGCCAGCCAGCGCAACGCGAAGGCCGCCTACGCCTCCCTTTATCCACGTTCGCTTGAGCGCCCGGACAACAGCATCATGGGAACCGGTGCCGGGCGGCGTGCGCGGCCCGCGACGGGCACCCCGACGGCGAGACTATCCGCGGCGCGCCAAGACAACACCTTCCGCGAGCCTGGCGGCTGACTCTGTCAGGAATCAGGCAGCGGATGTCGCGCCGCGCGTCGCCATCGCGAAGAGCACGCCGCCGGCCGCGAGCGCGGCCACGCCCGACAGCAACTGCTGCGTGGTGGCGCCGGCCAGGATGCTCAGCGAGATCAGGATCGCCAGCACCGGAATGATGGGCCCGAGCGGCGCGGTGAACTCGGCCGGCGCCACGCGATCGGCCATGTCCGCCGAACGTAGTCGCAGCGTGGCCCCGCAGGCCGAGAGGTACACCACCAGGCGGGCCACGGCGCTCACCGCCGCCATGAACACGAACGAGCCGGTGAGCGCCAGCACCACCAGCACGACCGACGTGAACCAGATGGCCACGTAGGGTGTGCGGTACTCGGGGTGCACACGGGCGAACACCGGCGGCAGGTCGCCGTTCTCCGCCAGCGCGAACACGGTGCGCGAGCCCGAGAGCAGCTGGCCCATGTTGTTGCCCGTCATCGACACCACGGAGCCGACACTCACGAGCAGCCCCCCGAAGGCGCCCATCACCAGCGCCGAGGCATCCGCAATCGGCGTCCGGGTGGCCGTCAGATCCGGCAACAGGCCGGCGGCCACGGCCGCCGCCAGCGTCATCACGCCGGAGGCGATCAGAATGGTCGCGATGAACGCGAACGGGACGTCCTTCTTCGGATTCGACGCCTCCCCCGCCGGCACGCCCGTGACCTCGTAGCCCCCGTAGGCGAAGATGAGCAGCAGCGCGGCGGCACCGAGGTTTTCGAGAGAGATCGACTCCGACGGCACGACGCGGCCGGGATCGAAGAAGAAGGCGCCCACCACTACGAACACCACCAGCGGCAGCAGCTTGCCGATGGTGAAGAAGTTCACCAGCCACGACGTCTGACGGATACCACGCACGTTGACCCAGGTGAGCACGCCCAGCACAGACAGGATCACCAGCGTCCGCGGCCCGCCCGTGGCCAGCACCGGCCAGTAGTAGCCGAGCGCCAGTGCCATGCCGTTGATCACCGACGCGCCGCTGGACACGCGGCTGAACCACAGCATCCAACCCACTTCGAAGCCGACGAAACGGCCGAAGGCCGCGCGTGCGGGGCCGATGGGCCCGCCAGTGCTGTCGAAGCGGCTGGCCACCTCGGCGAAGCACAGCGCCACGAACAGCGACGAGAGGCCGATGCCGAGGAACATCAGCGGGCCCCAGCTGCCGACGATGCGGGCCACGTCGGCCTGAATCAGGAAGATGGCCGAGCCTATGACCTGATTGACGCCGATGGCCGTCAGGTCCCACTTCCCGAGCGCGCGGCGCAGCGCCGGGACCGGCGCGGCAACACTCACCCGCGCGCCACCCAGCTGGCGTAGAGTTCGGGGCGCCGGTGGCGCAGGAACAGCTTGCGCGCCGGCGCAGCGTTGTTGGCCGAGAGATCGATGTCGGCCAGCAGCACGCAGTCCTGGCTGCGCGGGGCCTGCGCGATCATCTCGCCGAAGGGTCCGCACACGAACGACTCACCCGAGAAGTCGAGGAGATCTTCCTTGCCCACGCGGTTGCAGAGCGCCACGTGGTAGCCGTTCTGCAGGGCTGTCACTCGCATCTCGGCCTCGTACAACCCCTCGGTCCACTCGCCCACCGTGCCCGCCTGGGGCACGACGACCAGGTCGGCGCCGCCGAGCGCCAGCGCCCGCATGTACTCCGGGAAGTGCCGGTCGTAGCAGATGGCGACGCCGATCTTGCCGAACTTCGTCTCGTAGACCGGCGCGCCGGTGTCGCCCGGTGTGTAGTAACCCTGCTCGTGGAAGCACGCATAGTCGGTGATGTGCACCATGCGCGTCATGCCGAGCACGATGCCGTTGGCGTCGATGACCGGTGAGCAGTCGTAGGTCTCGAGGCCATCGCGCTCGAAGAAGTTCGGCACGATGACCACGCCACGTTCCGCGGCCTTGGCCTGGAACGCCTTCACGAGCGGCCCGTCGAGGGTCTCGGTCAGGCTGCGCACGTTCGAATCGGCCGGGTGCTGCGGGTGGAACCACTCGAAGGCCAGCTCGGCAAAGCAGATGATCTGGGCGCCGGAGGCGGCGGCCCGGTCCACGGCCGCGAGCCCACGCTGCAGGTTGGCCGCCTTGTCGCGGGTGGCGTGCTGCTGCACGAGGGCGATTTTCATGGCAGGAGCATAGCACCCGGCACGCGCACCGGGCTCAGGCGTTGGTGGGCCGCAGGCGGGGCGACAGGTCTTCGTGGCGCAGGCCGGTGACGCGGGCGATGGCCGCAAAGTCGCGGTCGCAGTGCACCACGGTCAAGCCGTGTCCGAGCGCCGACGCGGCGACGAGGCAGTCGACCGTGGACCGCACCGTGACACCGGCTCGGCGAGCCTGACGGTAGATCTGCACCGCGCGCTCGACGACGTCGGCCCCGAGCGGAATGTCGACCGAACGCCACGCGAACATCGAGACACGCGCGATGCCATGTGCGCGATCGTCGTCGAATCCCTGCAGCACTTCCTGGATGACCGGAAGGCAGGTGACGACGCAGTCGGGATCCGGCGCCAGGTCTGCGAGCGCGAGCCGCTGGGGACGGCGAAACACTTCGACCCAGGCGCTGGTGTCAACGAGTCGCACGCCGCTTCTTCGTTCGGTAGACGCCCGGCGTCTCGCGCGTAGCCATCGGCGTGTCACGACGCATCGCGCTCAGATCGCCGTGCCATAGCCCCGAGCCCGCCAACGCTTCGATGCCCTCCGCGCGCGCGCGCCGGACCATCTCGCCGAGCGCCCGCTCGATGGTGCGGCTGTAGGTCTTCTCGCCGCTGATCCTGACGGCCTCCTCGAGCAGTTGCTCATCAAGCACGACATTTGTGCGTTTCATGCACATGATTTTACCGGTGACGATCGTCGGCCGCAATCCCTACGCTGGCCCCCGGCTGGATGCGGGCGGGCGTGCGCGCCGTTGTCCGGAAGGGCGGCGACGTGACGGATACAATGCCCCCGGAGACCGAACGACGATGATGCAAACGACGCGACTGGTGGGGATCGGCCTGGCGCTGCTGGGCGTGGTGAGCTACGTGGCAACGGGGCGCACGAGCATGACGGCGCTGATTCCGGCCTTCTTCGGCATCGTGCTGGTGGCCCTCGCCTGGGTCGGCCGCAACGAGTCTGCCCGCCGCCATGTCATGCACGCCGCGATGGTGGTGGCGCTCGTGGGCATCGCCGGCACGGCATCGCGCCTGGTGCCCGGCATTGCCGCCGGGACGCTCGACCTGGCGCGCGCGGCTGTATGGGCGCAGATCGCGACGGTGGTGCTGCTGACGTGGTACCTCGTCCAGGGCATCAAGTCGTTCAGGGCGGCGCGCCTCGCGCGTGGCTGATTCTTAACGGGGCCTGTCACCTTTGCAACGGGGCCCGTCGCCATTACAAGTCGGGGGCCGCGGTGCGGCGGGCAAGCGTCAAGAAGGGCGTCGGCACCACCGTGGCCGTGGCGGTGTAGCGCGTCGCCTCGACCGTGATCTCCATCTGCAGTTCGGTGCCGCCGGCAAAGTGCGGACGGTCGATCGTGGCCAGCACGATGAGCTTCTTGAGGGTGGGCGACCAAGCCGTGGACGTCGCCTTCCCCACCTGCTGCTTGCCGAGATAGACCGGTACCGCGACGCGCGAGGCGGCGGCCGGCACCGCGGGCGGCAGGCCAACCGCCTGGTAGATCGCCTCCACCTCGCTCCAGCGCACCTCGAGTCCGACGATCTCGCGGCGATGGCCGGCAGCATGCTCACGCGCGAGCGCGGCCCGGCCAACGAACGGCGAGGCCTTCCCCAGGGCCACGAGCCGACCGAGGCCCAGCTCGTACGGTGAATACATCTGCGGGTCGATGCTCGCCTTGCGGCTGCTCATGAAATCCACGTCCGTGAGGAGCAGGCCGGCCTCGACGCGCGTCACGTCGAGTGCGAGCATTCCGGCCGGCCGCAGCACGTAGGCGCGGCCCGCCTCGACGAGCGCGTCCCACACGGTGAGCGCCTGGTCCCACGCCATCCACACCTCGTAGCCGAGATCGCCCGTATACCCCGTGCGCGTCACCTCTACCGGTACGCCGGCAATCGTGCCTGATGCGGCACGGAAGTACTTCAGGTCGCGCACCGGAACGTCACTGACGGCCGCCAGCAGCCGCGCCGACGTGGGCCCCTGCAGTGCCAGGGCCGCCACCTGCTCGGAAACATCCTCGACGGCGACGTTCAGACCGCGCGCGTGCTCGGTGAGCCAGCGCAGGCTCGGGTCCGCCGCCGTCCACCTGAAGCGCGTGTCGGCTAGGCGCGCCACCGTGCCATCGTCGATGACCTTGCCGTCGTCGTCACACCAGGGCGTGTAGTAGACCTGCCCGACCGCCATCTTCGAGACATCGCGGGTGATGATGCGGTCGACGACCCTCTGCGCATCCGGCCCGTGCAGGTGATACTTGAAGAGCGGCGAGATGTCGATGAGCCCGCAGCCGTTCCTGATGGCGTTGTACTCGTGCTCGTGATGCGCCTCGAACGTGCTCACCGCATAGAAGCCCGCCCAGTCGCGAAAGCTGAGGCTTCCGGCGAGCGGCAACGTACGGGCGTGGAAAGGGGACCCGACTGGCACCGGCCGATTATAGGCGGGCAAGCTGGCGGCATGTGGTGCGGCAAGCGACACCCCCCGGCGCACAATCCGGACAGAATAGGCGCGATGACGTGGCCGTTGCCCGCCCTGCTGGCCTGGGGCCTGGCGTGGATGCTGTTTGCCGGCCTCACCGCAGCCGGCGCGCCGGCCTGGCTGGCGGTGGCCGTGGCAACCGCGCTCGGCGCCGCGCTGAGCGCATGGGGCACCTCGCCCTGGCGTCGAGTTTTTGTCGCCGGCGGCTTCCCGCTCTTGCTCGTGGCCAGCGGCATCGCAGGCAGCGCGCCGGCCTGGGCCTGGCTGCTGCCGTTGGCCCTGCTCGTGCTGCTCTACCCCGTGAGTTCGTGGCGCGATGCCCCTCTGTTCCCGACCCCGGCTGGCGCTCTGGCCGGACTGGCGCCGCTGGCGCCACTGCCTGTCGGGCGCCAATCGATCGTCGACGCTGGCTGCGGTCTCGGTGATGGCCTGCTGGAACTGCACCGCGAGTACCCGGCGGCGCGCATCGAGGGTCTGGAATGGAGCTGGCCGCTCGTTGTCGCCTCGGCCTGGCGCTGCCGCTTCGCGCGGGTGCGACGCGCCGATATCTGGACGGCCGACTGGTCGCCCTACGGCATGGTCTATCTGTTCCAACGTCCCGAGACGATGGCCCGCGCCGCCGACAAGGCCGCCCGGGATCTCCATGCCGGGGCCTGGATGGCCAGCCTGGAGTTCGAGGCGACCGCCCTCGAACCGCAGCACGTCCTTCGCTGTCCCGACGGCCGGCCGGTGTGGCTGTACCAGGCGCCCTTCCGGCGACGATAGCCGTCCGCCGCCCTATACTGGCGGCGATGCGCTACGACGCGATCGTCATCGGCGGTGGTCACAACGGCCTGACCTGCGCCGCCTACCTGGCGAAGGCCGGGCGGAAGACGCTCGTGCTCGAGCGCCGCCACGTGCTCGGTGGCGCGGCGGTCACCGAGGAGGTCTTCCCCGGCTTCAAGTTCTCGGTCTGCAGCTACGTCGTGTCGCTGCTCAGGCCCGAGATCATCCGCGACCTCGACCTGCCGGCGCACGGCCTCGAACTATTGCCGCTCGACGGCACCTTCACGCCGATGCTGAATGGCGACTATCTGTGGCGGGTGAACGACCACTCGAAGACGCGTCGCGAGATCGCGCGCCACAGCCGCACGGACGCCGACGCTTACGACGACTACGGCATGGCGATGGTGGAGATGGGCCGCTTCGCCAAGCCGATTCTGAGCATGACGCCGCCGGATCCGATGTCGCTCTCGCCGCGCGGACTGCTCGACTTGCTGTCGGTCGGTAAGCGCTTTCGCGGCATGCGCTACCACGACAAGGTCAACCAGGTGCAGCTGCTCACGATGAGCGCAGTCGACTTCCTGGATCAGTGGTTCGAAACCGATGCGCTCAAGGCTACGATGAGCGCATCGGGCATCATCGGCACCTTCCTCGGCGTGCGCTCGCCCGGCACGGCCTACGTGTTGCTGCACCACTACATGGGTGAGATCGACGGCGCCTTCCGCTCGTGGGGCCTCTCGCGGGGCGGCACCGGCGCGGTCTCGGACGCGATTGCCGGCGCCGCCCGTCGCTTCGGCGCCGAGATCCGCACCGAGGCCCCCGTCGCGCGCATCCTCACCAGCGCCGGCCGTGCCACCGGCGTCGTCCTCGAGAACGGGGACGAGATCCACGCCGATGTCGTGGCCAGCAGCGTCGATCCGCGCCTCACCTTCGAGCGCTTCATCGACGCCGAGGAGCTGCCTGGCGAGTTCATGGACGGCGTGCGCCGCTACAAGTACCGCGGCTCGTCGGGCAAAGTGAACCTCGCGCTCGACGCCCTGCCCGACTTCACCTGCCTGCCCGGCCCTGGCGAGCACCTGCGCGGGGCCGTCTCGATCTCGCCGTCGATCGACTACATGGAGCGCGCCTACGACGAGGCCAAGCACGGCGCCTTCTCGAGCCGGCCGTACATCGACATCGTTATCCCGACCCTCAGCGACTCGTCGCTGGCTCCGCCCGGCAAGCACGTGATGTCGTGCTTCGTGCAGTACGCGCCGTACCACCTCACAGCCGGGGACGTCTGGGACGACGCCCGCCGCGAGGCGTTCGGCGACGCCGTCATCGATGCCATCGCCGTGCACGCGCCGAACATCAAGAACATCATCCGGCATCGCCAGGTGCTGACCCCGCTCGACATCGAGCGCACCTTCGGCCTGAGCGAAGGCAATATCTTCCAGGGCGAGCTGTCGCTCGAGCAGTTGTTCTTCCTCAGGCCGGTGCCGGGCTGGGCGCAGTATGGAACGCCGATTCAGAAGCTCTACATGTGCGGCTCGGCGACGCACCCCGGCGGCGGGATCATGGGCGCTCCCGGCAAGAACGCGGCCGAGAAGATCCTGAAGGACCAGAAGCGATGAGCGCGGCGTCTCACGCCACCGTGGTCATCGGCGGCGGCGTCAACGGGCTCGTCTGCGCGACGCTGCTGGCGCGGGCCGGGCGCAAGGTGCTCGTCGTGGAGCAGCGCGCTGATGTCGGCGGCGCGGCCGTGACGCGCGAGCTCACGGCAGGATTCCGTGTCCCGGCGGCGGCGCACGACGTCGGGCCGCTGCGTACCGACGTCGCACGCGATCTAGGGCTGGCCGCGCACGGGCTCGAGTTCATCCCCCGCGACGCCTGGATGACCGCGCTCGATGGCCATGGCCGTTCGGTCACGCTCTGGCACGACGCCGCGAAGACGAGCGCCGCCCTGGCGGCGTTCAACACGGCCGACGCCAACCGCTGGCCCGCCTTCATGGCGGCGCGCGCAGGACTCGGACGCGTCGTGGCCTCGATCCTGCCGCATACGCCGCCCTCCATCGACACGCCGGCGCCTCGAGAATTGTGGCGGCTGCTGCAGACGGCGCGACAGTTCCGCGCCCTCGGCGCGACCGACGGCTATCGGCTGCTCCGCTGGGGTCCGATGCCCGTCGCCGACCTCGTCCACGAGCATGTCGAGACGCCAATGGTCGCCGCAGCACTCGCCGCCGACGGCGTCTTCGGCGCGATGCTCGGCCCGTGGTCGGCCGGCAGTGGCCTGCTCTTCCTGCTGCAGGCGGCCAACGCCGTTGCCGGGGATCCAACACTGGTGTGGCCCCGCGGCGGTCCCGGCGCGCTCGCCTCGGCCCTGCGGAAGGCCGCTGAACAGGCCGGCGTGGTGTTCGAGCTCGGCGTGCCCGTCGACGGGATTCTGAGCGACAACGGCGCCGCGCAGGCCGTCCGCCTGGCCGACGGCCGCACCATCGCCGCCGCCGCCGTCGTGTCGGGCATCGATCCGAAGACCACCTACGGTCTCTGCGATCCGATGGCGTTGCCGGCCGAGCTGCGCTGGCGCGCCAGGAATTACCGCACCGCCGGCACTCTAGCGAAGGTGAACCTCGCGCTGTCGTCGCTGCCGGTGGTGCCCGGTGCCGACCGCGAGCAGTTGGCCACGCGCATCCGCATGGCCCCCGACGTCGACGCGATGGAGCGCGCCTTCGACCACGTGAAGTACGGCGCGTTCTCGCCGTCGCCGTGGCTCGAGGCGCTCATTCCGTCGCTCGCTGATCCGTCGCTGGCGCCGCCGGGCGCTCACGTCCTGTCCCTCTACGTGCAGTATGCGCCGCACACGCTACGCGACGACACATGGGACGCCGCGCGCGGCGCCTTCCTCGAGGCCGTACTCACGACGCTCGACCGCTACATGCCCGGCGTCCGCAGCCTGATCGTAGAAGCCGAAGTGCTCACGCCAGCGGATCTGGCGCGCGAATGGGGCATGGCCGGTGGGCACATCCATCACGGCGAGCTGGCGCTCGACCAGCTCTACACGATGCGTCCCCTGCTGGGCTGGAGCCAGTACCGCACGCCGATTGACGGCCTGTGGTTGTGCGGTGCCGGCACGCACCCGGGACTCGGACTCACGGGCGGATCGGGCGCCAACGCCGCGCGCGAAATCCTGCGGGCCGGCTGAGCCTCCGGCACCCCCTGTGCTGCGCCGCCGGCTACCGCGGGGCAAGCGACACGAATGTCCCGAGCGTGTCGTGGTGAGTATTGATCAGACTCCGCATGACGACGCCGACGGCGTCGGCGCTGGCAAAACCCGCCTTCTTCGCCGCCGCGGCTGACACCTCGGGCGCGACCATCTGCGCCTCACCGTACGCCCGCCAGTCCTTCCACGCGTCGAGAGTGATGACGTCCCAGGCGGCGCCTTCCTGATGGGTGAAGACGAGCATCCGCGGTCGGCCGCGGTTCACGTTGAAGGCGCTCTCCATGTGGCGCTGACGTGTGAGGGCCGCGTGCTGCCCGGCCATGGCCTGCATCATCTCGAGGTGCGCGACGGTGGTGCCGGCAACGTAGGCGCGCAGTTCCGTCACCGGCGGGCCCCAGACGAAGACGTCTTCGTGCCAGGCGATGAGCTGGTAGAGGCGGTCCTGGAACGCCGCGTTCGTGACCCCCGAGGCCTTGCCGGCTGCTTCGCGCTCCGCCACGCGCTCCGCGCTGTAGTAGGCGGTGAAGCTGCCCATCGGGTAGATGACCAGCAGATCCCAGCGATCGCCCTGCGAGTGGCGGACGACGATTGGCGGCTGGTCGCCGTTTGCCGCCAGGACCGGTGCGCGATCGCGATACGCGGCCAGCAGGTCGGGCAACTTGCCGGGCGCCGCCTGGATGGTCACGAACTTGTAGAGTTCGGGGCGCGCCGGCAGCTCGTCTTGTGCCGATGCGGCAACGGGCAGGAAGGCGAGGTAGAGCAAGAGAGCCACAAGGCGAACGGTCATCATCCGACAACTCTACCGCAGCAGCCCGCCCGGGGGCGCCACCTGCGGGCTGGCGCCCGCCGTCAGGCGCGGACCGCTGTCGCCGGCGCGATGCGTGACGCGGCGACCGCGGGCGCGAGATTCGCCGCCAGTGCCACCAGCAGCAACAGGATGCCCGCCGCGCCGTAGGCCAGCGGGTCGAACGCGCTCACGCCGTAGAGCATCGTCTGCAGGATGCCGGCCACGCCCGCCGCCAGCACGGCGCCAAGGCTCACGCCGACGAGCGCCAGGCGTACGCCCTGGCCGAGCACCATGCGCAGCACCTGACCACGTTCGGCGCCAAGCGCCATGCGGATGCCCACCTCGCGTGTGCGCAGACTCACCGAGTACGAGATGACACCGTACAGCCCCACCGCGGCCAGGAGCAGCGCCATCACGCCGACCACGCCGATGAGCGTGGCGCCGATGCGCGTCGGCGCCATCGTGGCCTCGACCGCGTCGGTGGCAGCGCCGTCGGTCGTGAAGACCGCGTCGGGCTCGAGCGCCCAGACCGCTTTGCGCAGGGCCGGAAGCAGCGGCGCGGCCGGGCCGGCAGTGCGGACGATGAGATCGATCGATCGGCCGCGTCCGATGGGGCGGTGCACGTAGGGCATGGCCTGCTCGCCCGCCGAGCGCACCTTGTGATCGCGGGCCACGCCGACGATCTCGATGGCGGGCCGATCGAAGCCGCCGGAGTGGATGACGCGCCCGACGGCCGTCTCGCTGGGCCAGTAGGTCTTCGCGAACGCCTCGTTCACGATGGCGACGGGGCGCTCGTTCGCCGCTTCCTCTTCGGTGAACGGCCGCCCGGCCACGAGCGGAATGCCCGTGACGGTGAAGTAGTCGGCGCCGATGCCCACCGTGTCCACCGTGGTGCCGTCGTCGTCGGCGGCGTGATGCCCGGGCACGGCGTAGCTCGACAGGTTGATGTCGCTAGCCAGCGGCAGACGCGTGGCGACCGACGCCGCCGTCACTCCCGGCAGCGCCCGCACGGCCTCGAGCGCCCGGGTCGAAAGCGCCATGGCGCGATCGACGTCGTAACCGTTCATCTGCGCATTGAACGACAGCGACGCGATGCGCGTGGGATCGAAGCCGAGATCGGTGCCGCGCGCCACGATCAGCCCGCGTGCCAGCAGCGCGCCGGCCACGAGCAACACGAGCGACAGGGCCAGTTGCCCGACAACGAGCGCGTCGCGCAGCGTCACCCGGCGCGAGCCGCCGCCGCCGTCGAGCCCGTCTTTGAGGGCGGGCACCAGGTCGGGCCGCGATGCCGACCATGCGGGTGCCAGGCCGAAGAGCAGGGCCGTGGTGAGCGAGACCGCCACCGCGAAGGCGATGACAAAGCGGTCGAGCGTGAAGTCGAACGTGCTGCGGATGGGCAGCAGGTCGGTGGCGAAGACGCCGATGGCGTGGCCGGCCCACGACGCCAGCAGCAGGCCGAGGGCGCCACCGATGACAGCCAGCACGAGGCCTTCGCTGAGCAGCTGCCGCACCAGGCGGCCGCGACTGGCGCCGATTGCCGCCCGCACGGCCATCTCCTTGCGGCGGGCCGTGCCACGGGCGAGCAGCAGCGCGGCAACGTTGGCACAGGCGATGAGCAGGACGAGGCCCACGGCGCCGAGCAGGCCGGCGCTGGCAGCGCGCACGTAGCCGTCGAGCATGGGATGGAAGCGGATGTTGGCCGCCGGCTCGAGACTCACGGTCACCTTGTCGTTGGTCACCGCATGCAGCTCGGCGAGCCGCGCGTAGAGGGCTTCGGCCTGTGCCCGGGCTTGCGCGATGGTCTGGCCGTCGGCCAGGCGGCCCTTGAGGAACAACCAGCGCGTGGCACGGCGGTCGAGACGTGTCGCGCCGGGGTCATCACTCGAGGTCCACTGCAAACCGGTGACCTGGAGGCTCTCGACCATCGTCACGGGCACCCAGAAATCAGTGGCGATGCCAGGCACGGTACCCGGGAAGCCCTGCGGCGCCACGCCGATGACGGCATACGGCAGCCCGGAGAGCTTGATGGTGGAGCCCACGACGTCCTGGCGGCCACCGAGTTGGCGTTGCCACAGGAGGTGACTGACGACGGCGACGGCGGCGGCGCCCGGCGTTTGGCCTTCCTCGGCGCGGAAACCGCGACCGGCCGTGATGGCAACTCCCAGGAGATCGAAGTAGTTGGCCGTCACGGCCTCGCCCGTCACGAGGAGCGGCGTGGCGGTGGTGGAGAGCACGCCCTGCACGAAGGCGTGGGCCGCAATACCGGCAAACGCCGGCACTTCTGCGGTCAGTGACTGGTAGTCGGGATGGGACGTGGTGAGCTGCATCGACTCACCCCGTTGCCCCGAGTAGATTTCGACCAGGCGCGCCGGATCGCTGAGCGGACTCGACTTGAAGAGCACGGCGTTGACGACCGTGAAGAGCGTGGTGGTGACGCCGATGCCGAGCGCCAGCGAGCCGATGGCCGTGAGCGCAAACCCGGGCCGCCGCACCAGCTGGCGTGCCCCGACGCGCAGGTCCTGCAGGAACTCACCCATGTCACCCCCACTCCAGTTACGTAGCGAGGCCTCCACTCGTTCGGCGGATTACACTCCCCCTCAACGGCTGCCATGCGTCATCTGGTCCCGGTGTCCTGTCTGCTCGCCCTGGCGGCGCTCCCGCCGCCGGCGACGCCTGCCTCCGGACCCCTGACGCTCGTCACGACGGCGCAGGCACTGGTGCGTGACGCGCCGGCGCGTCGCCGTGGGGCGGCATCGATCCGCGGCGTCGTGGTCGATGGCATGACGGGTGCGCCGAAGCGCCGGGCATCAACGTCCGCGCCCTGCAGGAGGTCACACCGGCCACCCGACCCCTTACGACCTGGTGGCTGAAGTCGGTGACCGACAATGGTCGCGACGTGACCGACGAGCCCAACGACTTCAGCCACGACGGCGCGACGCTCGACATCACGATGACCAACCGCGCGGCCAGCGTCGGCGGCACCGTCACCTGGACCCGCAGCGCCAGCCGGCGTCGGCCGGTGGTCGTGGTGTTTGCCGACGACGACACCAGGTGGATACGCGGTTCGCGTGTGGTCGGCACCTCCGAAGTCGACCAGTCCTGGCGCTTCGACGTGCGGGGCCTGACCGGCCGGCGACCGCTACCTGGCCGTGGCGGTCGACGGCGCCGCCCGGGCCGTGCTGACTGAGCCCGAGATGCTGCAGGCACTGCGCCCGTTCGCCACGCCCCTGCGCATCGACGAGCGCAGAATGCACGAGGTGGCCCTCACCGCCATCCCGCGGCCGCGGCCCTGACGGCCGTGGTGCCGTAAACGCCTGGGGTGGGCCACGCGTAGACTTCATCAGATGCCTCCCATGCCGCTTGCCGCGTCGCTCGTCGCACTCGCACTCGTCGCCGCGGCCCTGGTGCCGGCCGAGCTGGCGGCGCAGCCCGCCGGCCAGCGCATGCCGCCACGAATGATCCGCCCTGGCGAGGAAGCGCCGAAGGGCACGGCGGTGCTGCGCGGGGTGGTCGTGGCCGCCGACACCGGGGCGCCCATCCGCCGCGCACAGGTGCGGGCGTCGGCGCCCGGTGTTCAGGACACGCGCACGACGCTCAGCGACGAACAGGGGCGCTTCGAGATCAAGGAGCTGGCCGGTGGACGCTACACGATCGTCGCCACCAAGGGCGGCTTCGTCAGCCTGCAGTACGGGCAGCGGCGCCCGAGCGAGCCCGGCACGCCGGTCGATCTGGCCGCCGGACAGACGCTCGAGAAGATCGTCGTCGGCCTGCCGCGCGGCAGCGTGATCACGGGTCGCATCGCCGACGAGTTCGGCGAGCCTCTGACCGGCGCGCAGGTGCGCGTGCTGCGCTACGGCTACGCCGCAGGCGCCAGGCGGCTCCTGCCAGCCGGCCAGAGCGATCGCACCGACGATCAGGGCACGTTCCGTGTCTTCGGCCTGTCACCTGGCGACTACGTCGTCTCGGCGACCCTCAACGAGGATCGGGCCTTGTTTCGCCAGCGCAGCGGCGGCGACGACGAGGCTGCCACGACCGGGTATGCGCCGACCTACTTTCCAGGCACGACCAACGCGGCCGACGCGCAACGCGTCACCGTGGGCCTCGGTCAGGAAGTGAGCGGCATCGGCTTCGGCCTGTCGCTGATGCCCCTGGCCAAGGTCAGTGGCCGCGTCGTCGGCATGTCGGGCCTGGAGCTTGCGGGTCTGGTGATGGCCCTGCCCGACGACACGGTGCGCCAGGCCATGAGCCAGCCCCGGGGCGCAGCCGTGAACGCCGACGGCACGTTCGAACTGCGCGGCCTGGCGCCCGGCCGCTACACGCTGGTGGTGGGCGGCCGTGGACGCCAGGGCGGCGACGAGCCCACCGGCCGCACGCCCATCACAGTGAGCGGCGTCGACCTGACGGGAGTGGCGATCGCACTGGCGCCGCCGGCCAGCGTCGTCGGCGTCGTCCAGACCGACACCGGCGCCGTCGGCCTCAGGTCATCGCAGGTCCGTATCAGCTTCACGCCGGCGCAACCCGCCGGCACGACCGGGTTGCGCAGTCGCGGCGGCGCCGTCAACGGCGACTTCACCTTCGAGCTCACCGGAGTGTCGGAACCGGGCTACCTGCGCGTCACTGCGCCGCCGGGCTGGCAGCTCAAGGCCATCATGCGCGACGGGCGCGACGTCACCGACGAACTGCTGGCCCTCGAACCCGGCACGCAGTTGTCGGCAGTGCGCGTCGTCCTCACGCAGACGGTAACCACCTTTACGGGCAGCGTGCGCGATGAGCGGGGCAACGCGGTACTCGACACGACGGTGGTGGTGTTCCCCGACGACGAGCGTCAATGGACCTATCAGTCGCGCTTCATCCGAACGGCGCGGCCAGACACCTCGGGCCGGTTCGAGATCGTCGGCCTGCCCCACCACGACGGCTACCGCGTCGTCGCCATCCAGGGTCTCGAGGACGGCCAGGCCACGGATCCGGAGTTCCTGGCCCAGCTGCGCGACAGCGGCGAGCGGCTCACGCTGGCCGAGGGCGAAACGAAGTCGCTCGATCTGCGACTGCGGCAGTAGCGAGCAGGATGTTGGCCGCCTGGCCCGGCCGCGCCGCCTCTGACGCCGGCCTTCTCGGCGGCGCTGTCCTCTCCTAGAACAGATCGCCGTGCCAGTAGACGACGTCTGAGGCGCCCATCGGCGGCATCGGCAGCGTGCGATCGCGCAGCGGCCGGATCATCATCACCGCACTCGGGGGCTGGCGCACCAGCGACTCGAGCTGCGGCGGCGTGAAGTCGTGCGGCCACAGGCCGGAAATCGGCGGCGGCTCAATCGACGGTTCGCGCGCGAGCATCACCTGCAGCATCGCCCCGAGTCGCGCGCGAGTCGGATCGCGATCGCCGGCTTCCTCGATCGTCCACCCGCCGTTGGAAACACTGCACACCAAGTAGGCCACGGCCATGTGACCCTCTTCGGCCACCAGGAACTCCGTCTGGCGCAGGCCGGCGGGGCCGAGCCCGGCCAGCAGCCGGCGGCGGCTGATGGCGTAGCGAATGTAGTCCTCGCTGCGGTCGAGCGCGAAGCGCGCTTTGGCTGCCCGCGCGGCGCTCAACTCCGCGATGTGCGCCAGATCGCGTTCGTCGCCGCTGCGCACGAGCATGGCGGGCGCTCCGGCCTTGAGGCGCACTTGCAGCCTGGCCGCTTCAAGCGGCACGGGCACGAAGTCGAGCCGCTCGTAGAGCGTCAAGGCGGCGTCCGAGAAGAGCAGCGCGAACTCGTAGCCGTCGGTATTGGCGGCATCGACGAGGTGGGCGAGGAGCGCTGATGCCGCTCCGCGTCCGCGCAGTTCGCGCGCGGTGAAGACCGAACCGATGCCGAGCACGCGGCGGATGCGGCCATCGACGCGGGCGGTCAGGTCGTGACGCCGGGCGCTGGCCAGCAGCCGTGTGCCGTCGAAGAGCGCGACCCGTTCGGTGTGTCCGGCGCCCCACGACGTGCGCCGCAGCGCGCCTTCGAAGCTGGTATAGGCGCCAAACGACAGCCCGGCACCCCAGATGGGGTAGGTGTCGCGCAGAATCTGGTCGAGCACCGAGCCCGTGGCCGGTGTCAGGGTGAGCGCCATGTCGTCGTGCCCGGCGGCGACGGCCGACGGAACCTTGCAAGGTTACCTCAGCCGCCCGCGGGGCACGGCCCGACGCGTATCATGTCGCCGTGACCCTCGCTGACCTCCCGACACCTGCCGTGCTCATCGAACGTGGGCGCCTCGACACGAACATCCGCCGGATGCAGGCGGCGGCCGTCGCCGCCGGGATCACGCTGCGCCCACACGCGAAGACCCACAAGAGCCCGCTGGTCGCGCGGCGCCAGATCGAGGCCGGCGCCATCGGCATCTGCTGCGCCAAGCTGGGCGAAGCCGAGGTGTTCGGGGCCGCCGGCATCGCCGACATCCGCGTGCCCTATCCCCTGCAGCCGGCCAACGCGAGCCGCGTGCTGGCCCTGCAGAAGACGACGCGCCTGTCGTTCATCGTCGACGACCTCGAGGTCGCGCGCGGATGGTCGGCGGCGATGACCGCCGCCCTAGAGCACGCGGACGTGCTCGTGAAGGTGGACGTCGGCTTCCACCGGTGCGGCATTCCACCGAATCCGGCGACGGCCGTGCCCTTCCTGCGCGAGGTCGGCGCGCTGCCGGGCCTGCGCCTCAGAGGCATCCTGAGCCACGCCGGGCACGCCTATCATGCGCACTCGGACGACGAACTGCGCGCGCTGGCCGAGGCCGAACTGGCGGCGATGGCGCTCTTGGCCGGCGAGGCCCGTCGTACCGGCCTGGGGATCGACGAGGTGAGCGCCGGCGCCACGCCGCCGGCGCGCCACTCGCTCGCCATGGGCGGCGGCGTCATCACGGAGTTTCGTCCCGGAAACTACGTCTACTTCGATCGCACGATGGTCGGCCTGGGCGCGGCAACGCTCGACGACTGCGCGCTGACCGTGCTCGCCACGGTCGTCAGCGCGACCGCCGGCGATCGCGTGGTGCTCGATTGCGGCAGCAAGACGCTCGCCGCCGATGGGGCGCGCGGCTTTGCCGCCGCACCCGGGCACGGCGCCGTGCTGCGCGGCCTGGTGGCGGCACCCGGGCAGGCACCGGATCCGCACTTGCTTGTTGAGCGACTCTCAGAGGAACATGCGACGGTCCGCGTGACACCGGGCGCCGGGCCGCTATTGCCAGGCGATCGGGTGCGCGTCGTGCCGAACCATGCGTGCGTCGTCTCGAATCTGGTCGACAGTGCGTGGCTCGTCGACGGCCCGGAGATCGTCGGCGCCCTGCCGATCGACGCTCGCGGCCGTAGCCAGTAGCCGGAGACGAACCACGACATGGCCGCGCAACAGAAGGGGACGGACGTGAGCGATATGAGCAACGTCGGCGACGCGCTCGGCATGGTCGAGACGCGCGGCTTCGTCGGCATGGTCGAGGCCGCCGACGCGATGCTGAAGACGGCCAACGTCGTGTTCGTCGGCTGGCAGAAGGTCGATGCCGGCCTCGTCACCGCCATCGTGCGCGGCGACGTGGGCTCCGTGAAGGCCGCCACCGATGCCGGCGCCGCGGCCGCCCGCCGCGTGGGCGAACTCGTGGGCGTGCACGTCATCCCCCGCCCTGGCGACGACCTCGAGAAGGTGCTCCCGATCCGACCGAAGAAGTAGGCGCCCGGGCGCCGGCTCGACGCTATCGAGGTGCCGGAACGGATAGCTGCTCGACGCCTTCGAAATAACGCCGATGGGTAGCCCGGAGACTGTCCTCGTCCTGGGCCTCGAGTAGGACGATTTCCCGCTCAACGCCAATGGCGTTCAACTCGATCTCTCTGACCAGGCGCTCCGCTTCAGCGACGGCACGCCGATCTGGCGAAAACTGGGTGAGCGAAAGGAGCTTTCCGCGTCCGCGGTCGTACTCGATGAGGAAGATCATCGCTCACCCGCCTTCTGGTCGGCGTCATGGAATCGTCGCATCATGGACCTCCATTCGTCGAATTGCTCATTGAGACGGGCTTGCACTCGATTGAAATGCGGACGCCGATGGACTGGAACGTGGGCATTCTCCAGCGGTTCCCACTCTGCGATAGCCTCGGACCATCGTTGAAGTACCTGCAACACGTCAGCAGGGCCAACGCCATATTTTATCCCCGAGCCTAACGTATCAGCGAGCTTCTCGGAACCCTCTGCCCAGAAATGCTGCCACTTGGTGCGCACCTGAACCTCTACTGCTCTTCCTTCGAGGGTCGAGACCACATGAACCGCACGGTAACCATGACTAGGCGTCGAGCGGCGGTCGATGATCGAGCCGGCCGGCACAGCTGAGACGATCGCAGGCACGCATCCTGTTCCTGGAGGCCGGACACGACGACTCGACAGCCGGCGACATCTTGCACTTGACTGAGACGAATTGACTCCCGTCGGAGCTTCTCGACGATCGCCTGGGTTGATTTCGCGGGACGTCCCGTAGGGCGAAGCCCGAAACCCACGAGTCGCGTGACCACGAAAGTGTACGCGTTCGAGAACGTCAACCGGTAGTCGTCCAGCGCGCGCAGGTCCGCCTCGGTGACCGGCCCCGCTCTCAGGCGTTCGCCTAACCGGTTAACTTGTCGATCTGCGCGCGACTCGTCACGACGCCCGAGCTTATCGCGTTTGACGAGTCAGACGAGTGCCACCTACGGGCGCAGGAGCCGGTAGACCCACACCGCCCCGCCGTCGTCCTTCGACGTCGCTACTGGGTCGATATCCGTGCGGCGCTCCATGCCCTCGATGGCTGCGGCAAAGGCTTCTCGCGTCGGGTAGTACTGCTCGTGCACGAGGATGTACTCTGCCCCCATGTCGCGAATGGCGGCGATCGCCTGGTCGTCGGGAAACCCACGGGTCAGGTCGAGCAGACGCAGGTAGCGCGGCGGATAGAAACCGCTGTAGCCGTTGACGAGCCGGTGCTGGTGGTGCTCGGCGAAGTACTGGAAGTTGGGCTCGGCGCCCGGCAGCGCATCGGCGCGCGGCAGCGGCAGGTGAATGATGACGCTCGCCGGCAGGGTCCCGAGCAGCGTATAGACCGGGGGCGGCACCTTCGGCAGGCGCCGCACTGGGAGCGCGGCGACCGACTCCCCCACGACCAGCGCGACGACGAGTGCGGCCACCACGCGTGCGCCACGACCTTCACCGAACGCGCGCGCCAGCACGCCACAGCCGACGGCGGCGAGCAGTGCCAGCCCGGCCAGCGCCACCATGGCGAAACGCGCCGGCACACGGAGCCCGCGATACGGGGTCGCGTAACGGCGAAGCCACGGGTAGATCCACCCCTGCACCCCGCGCGAGGCCTCGACGGAAACGGCAGTGGTCACCGCCAGCGCTACAACCCAGGGTGCGGCGGGTGTCGTGAGCGCGGCCAGGGCAAGCCCACTGCCGACCAGGCCTGGTGACAGCCGCTTCTCCGCGGCCTCCGGCATCGAGGTCCAACCCCAGACACGGTTGGCGGCCGGCGACATCGCGTAGCTGCCGAGCGAGGCGCCATACGAACCGACTTCTTCGTCGCCACGGTCGCCGACAATGGCTCTGGCGGCCTGGAAGGGCTGCCCGTACAACGCGATGACGACGACCGCCAGGCCCAGGCCACCGGCCAGACGCCACAGCGCCATGCGCGGCACCTTCCCGCGACGCCGCAGCCACTCGACGCCGGCCAATACCGGCCACGCCGTCAGCAGGAACACGCCGGCGTAGATCCCGCACAGAAATTGTCCGGCCAGCAGCGGCCCGACCGCCCAGGGGGCGCGCGGGTGGCCGTCGAAGGCGCGCATCGTCGCCAGCACGGTGAGCGGCAGAAAGGCCGTGAACAGCATCTCGAGGTGCATCACGTGCTCGAGACGCAGCGGCGCGCCGACGAACATCGCCGCCGCCACGAGCCCGCCCCAGCGGCTCCCACTCACCGCCCGCGCGCAGGCGAACATCGCCAGGCCGGCCGAGAGCGCGCAGACCCAGAAGAGCGCCGAGTACATCAGCACCGCCGGCACGCCGGCCCACACGAATGGCGTGCTCAAGAGCACGGGTAGCGCGATCGGGTCGGAGTACAGCGTCACGTCCGCGGCCGGATAGAAGATGTTGCCGTCGAAGAGCGACCACGGGCCGCGTGAGAGATTGCGCGCCGACTGATACAGACGCCACGACGAGAAGAGCGGATCCTGATGCTCGGGCACGAGCCACGGGCTGGTGACCAGCGGCCACGTGGAGACGACGGTGGTCGTCACGACGACGACGACCGCCAGCGCCCAGTCGGCGACCCTGGCGCGATCTTCCTCGCCGGCTCGGGCCGTCATGCGCCGGTCGCCGTCCGGCCGCGAGCGCGGCGCGCCGGACGACGTGCGCTTTTCTGCCGGGCGCTCTGGTCACGCGCGGTCAGGCGACGCAGCGTCGGCTCCGTCCCCAGCACGAGCAGCGGCTGCCTGGGATTCTCGAGCACGTTGAAGTACTCGCCAGCGGCCGTCCGCGCGTAGATGTCGGTGCCATCGACGAACAGCGTCACGGCGCCGCCCTCTTCGACCGCGTCGAAGAGCCGCACCTTGAAGCGCGTGCGCAGCGCCGTGAGCAACCGCCGGATACGCGCCACCGACACGCCACGCCGCCGCAGATCGGCGAGCACCTTCAGCTCGATGAGCTCGATCGGCGTGTAGCGGCGCTCGGTGAATCCGCCAGCCGGTGTCTTGTGCGTCGGCACCGACGAGGCGAAGATGCCGCGCGCGTCCCACCACTGGAGCTGTCGTGCCGTCAGACCCGTCTCGGCCGCCACCTCGCGCGACGAGTAGTGGCCCTTGAGCTTCATCGCGCCAGCCCCTCGACGGCGGCCGCCCCCGCGAAATCCCGCATGGTGAGTCCGCCGGCGCTGTGGGTGGTGAAGGTCACTGCTTCCGGAAAGCCGGCGAACGTGAACTCCTTCACGATCGTCGAACCAGCCAGTTGCCAGCCCGGCAGCGCCGCCAGCTGGGCGGCAATCGCATCGCTCGAAAGCGTGGTGGCCATGAATGGGGCGGGAACCCGCTCAGTCTACAGCCGACCTGCGCGCGACGGCGCCAGCAGGGCGAGGGCGGGATCGGAGCGGTCGCCGTCGACGAGCCGGGCCACCAGCCGCGTCGTGAGCGGCGCCAGCAGCGCGCCGTTGCGGTAGTAGTGACCGCAGGCGTAGACGAGGCCACCTCGAAGGCGATGCAGCAACCGCCGATGCCGGCACCGATCACGAGGACGTCAGGTTCTTGCGGCGGCACGACCTAACTGTAACGTGGTGCGAACGTCGGTATGCCCCAGTCCCGACGCCTCGTGGTGCACGCCTCAGACAGTCCCGACGCCTCGTGGTGCACGCCTCAGAAGGAAATCGTCGTCCCGACCTCGATCCGCCGGGCCGGGCCCGCTGACGTGGCGGTGCCGAAGAACGGCGACAGCCGATTGCCCGAGAAGGCGTTCAGGTTCGTCTGGTTGAAGAGATTCTGGAAGTTCACGTAGAGGTCAGCCCGGTAGCGGCTGTTCGACCCCTCCATGATCACCATCCGCGGCCCGTCGCCGCTGCCACCACCGCCGCCGGGGCCGCGCTGCGCCAGCGCGCCGGCCGCGCCAGCATCGGGCGGCGGCGGCGGACCGCCCATCGGCACGCCTTCGCCCCCGGCGAAGAGCCCGCCCAGGCTGATCGACTTCGTGAGCCGCAGGTCGACCGTCATCTGCTTGGCGCCTCGGCCGGCATTGCGGCTGACGCCTTCGGGCCGGTCGTTGAAGACGGTGTCGCCGTTGCCGTCGAGACCGGTCGTGATGTTGTAGGGCCGCGCCGACGAGACCTGCATATTGAGCCCGGCGCGCAGGCCGTACGGCAGCGGCAGGTTGCCCATCACGAACAGGCGATGACGCACGTCCTGCATGGCCGGTCCCCAGTCGGCGTCGGGGTTGTTCGAGTCGCCCGGCAGGCTGAGCGCGCTGTCGGCGTTGTTGCGCACCGAGCCCAGCTGATACATCACGTTGCCGAAGATGCGGCGCTGCGGCACTCGCAGGTTGAGCCCGACCGACAGCCGGTCCGAGGCGCTGCGGCCGGTGGAGCTGATCTCGGAGATATTGCCGATCGTCGGATCGGGCCGTACGCCGTCGGCCGGCGCGTTGATGTTCGTCGACCGCAGCACGTTGTAGCCGCGCGTCCACATGTAGTCGGCGCGCACGCCCATCCATTCCTTGAGATTCTTGTCGAAGCCGATCGACGCCTGGTGAATGGTAGGCTGCGTCAGCTCGCCGGCGGCCTGGATGCGGCTGGCCGGCAGGCGCGTGCCGGCCGAGGTCGCCGTCACGGGAAACGTGGGGTTGAGGATGATCTCGTCGATCTGCTTGACGCCGTCGACGCGCACCGTCTGCTCGTAGGTGGCGCTCTCGAACCAGTCGTAGAAAATGCCGTAGCCGGCGCGCACGTTGGTCTTGGCCACGGTCCACGTCACGGCGGCGCGGGGCGCCAGATTGAACGCGTCGCCCAGATTCGTCTGAATTTCCTGCCTGAGACCGAGGCTCGCCTGCACGTTCTTCGACAGGCGGACGTCGTCCTGCACGTACCAGCCGAGCTGATACTGCGAGTAGTTGACCTGCGGATCGCCGACCCGGCGCGCGAAGGTGCGGGCCAGCCCGGCCTCGAAGTCGGCCAGACTCGAGAACGTGTAGGTGCCGTTGGTGTTGGTCTGCTGCGTGCTGTCCCAGTGGCCGGCTTCAAAGAGCAGCCCGGCCCTGAGCGCATGCTTGCGCAGGTTGAAATCGATGCTCTGGTCGACGATGAACTGCCGGCCCTCCCGCACGCCTGATTGCCCGGCGCCGCCGCCCGTGAACGCATCGAGCACGCGCACGGTCGGGCTGGTCGAGAACGACGAGTTCTCGGTCGCGGTCTGCACGAACTCGAACTTCAGCTCGCTGAACATCTTCTTGCCGATGAGTCGGGTGTTGCGCAGGCGCAGCGTGTCGGTCGTGGCGTTGCTGGCATAGGAGCGCTCGAGCAGGTCGAAGTCGCCGACGCCCAGGTTGCTGCGGTCCTGCGTGCGGCGTTGGTACTCGGCCCTGATGGCGCTACCGGCGCCGAGCGCCTGCTCGACGCGGATGTTGACGTTCATGACGTCGTTCGGCCGGCGCACCTGGTCGCGCACGTCGCCGGTGGGTGTGGCTGCGACGATGGTCTGTGCGTCGTAGGAGGCATTGCCTTCCGCCGAGAAGGTGACGCTGGTCTTGCCCTTGACGATCGGCCCCTGGCTGCTGACCTGCACGCGCTTGACCTGTTCGGGCAGCGGACTGCTAGCGAAGGCGTTGCGGGCATTGAGCGCGGTGTCGCGGAAGCCGAAGCTGACGCGGCTGCGCCAGTCGCCCATGCCGGGCTTGGTGATGACCTCGACGCGCACCATGCCGGCATCGTGGTATTCGGCGGCGTAGGAGTTCCTGCGAAAGCGGATCTGCTGAATCTGGTCCTTGGGCGGCAGGCGGCCGCCGCGGAAGCCGTCGACGAAGATCTGGGCGCCCGGGCCGGCCATCTGCGCGAGCTGGTCGGCCATCTCGTCGGGATCGTCGGAGAGGCCGTCGACCTCCTCCTGCGACAGCGTCTGCGTGAAGCCATTGTCGCGGCGGTCGGACGCGTCCACCGCCTCGACCGTCAGCTCTTCACTGATCGCCACCGCCAGCGTGATCGTCGTCTGGTTGGCGCCGCGCCTCAGCGTGAGCGTGCCGGTGGAGGGCCGGAAGCCCGGGTAGTCGGCACCGATGGTGTAGACACCCGGTTTGAGGCCCGCCGCCGACGCCACGCCCGTCTCGTCGACCTGCAGCGCGTGCTCCACGAGGTCGTCACCGACCAGCAGGACGCCGGCGCCCGGCAGCACGGCGGCCGTCTCGTCGAGCACCGTGACTCGCAGCGACGCGGTGGTGCCCTGCGCAAGGGCTGGCGTCGCCGTCGCGGCGACGGCGGCGACCAGAACGAGAAACGAACACAGACGACGCATGACGGGCCTCACGAAGGAACGACTACTTCCGACTACTTCTTCTCGAAGAGATCCGCCTTGATGGACGGATTCACCTTGATCTTCTCGAGCGTCCACTCTTCGGTGGGCGCGCCGTCGACCGACAGGCTGATGCGCTTGGGCAGCTTCACGCCGTCGACGCTCGCGTAGTCGTCAAAGCGCATCTGCATGGCGCTCGGCGCCGGCGGCGGCATCGACTCCATCCGCTGCCGCATCTCTTCAGGGCTCGGACGTCCTTGACCCGCGCCGGGAGCGCCGGCTCCGGCAGCGCCAGGGGCACCGGCACCAGCAGCGCCGCCGGGCCCGCCGCCGGCGCCGCGTCCACCGCCCGGACCGCGTCCGCCGGGGCCGCCCCGCATCATCATGCGCGGCCGCACTTCCTGATACGCGAGCATCAACGGCAGGTGCGTCGTCTGGTCGACGAACAGCCGCAGCGTCTGCCCGCGCGCGTCCTTCATCTCGAGCGTGTCGGCCTTGCCGTCAGGCGATTCCGCCACCCCCGCATAGGTCACTTCGCCCTCCGGCGACGCCAGCAGGGCCAGCATCCAGCGCTGCATCTCGCCGCGCAACATCATGGCCATCCGCTTTTCGGCAGCGGCCGGATCGGCGTCGGCGGCCCCAGGAGGGCCGTTGCGCATCATGAACTGCATGCCGCCACCGCCACCGCGGTTCTGCATGTCCATCCACGCCGTGTCGCCGGCCAGCGCCTGAATGCGCTCGACCGACATGCCGCCGGGGAACTCGGTTTCTTCGCTCTTGTGCATTCGGTCGGGGCCTTGCATCGTCAGCACGATCGTGCCTTCAATCTGCCGCTGCCCCATCTCGCGACGGAACGGTCCTTCGAGGGTCAGGCTCTTCACCTGCTCGACCTTGGCGCCACCGAGCGCCTGCCGCATGCCGGCCAGCACCGTGGCCGCCTGATCGGCGACCTGCCCGGCCGCATACAGTGGCAGCGGTAGTACGCGTTCACTGCCCGGTCCACCCACTCCGACGAGCATCGCCGCCGAGATTGCCATCCACGCTTTCATCGCTGTCTCCTTGGAGTCGGTCTCGCGCACTGCCATGAGGTGTGTCGGCAACGCCGACCCGCTGCCGCAGTGCTCGTGACCATTGTGACGGTGCCGGCGGACGTTGCGACGTCAAGGATCGGCAAAGGGTTTGTTAAGGATGTTAAATGGGGATTTCCCGCTGATTTCAGCGGTTTTTCGCATGCTACACTCCGGCTCATGATGCGCGTCCCGCGCTTCGGAGGCACGACCTGGCTGGCCGTCACGGTGGCGCTGCTGCTGCCCGCCTTGGCCTGGCTGCAGTACGACTGGGCCAACCAGCTGGCCACCGCCAGCCGCGAACGGCGCGAGCGGACGTTGCGGGCGGCCGGGGCGCAGTTCACGGCGGCCGTCAACACCGAGATTTCACGGCTCGGCGCCAGCCTGCAACTCGACGGCGCGATGGTCGAGCGCAAGGACTGGGACGCCTACGCCCTGCGCTACGACAGCGTGCTCGAGAGCGGCGCCGGCGTGTTCGTGGCTGGCGTGTGGTTCGTCGAGCTCGATGAAACGACCGCCTCGCCTGACGGCCGCCTCGTCCTCCACGTCTGGCGCGACGCCCAACGGACGTTCGAGCCGACCGAGTGGCCAGACACCTTGCAGAGCGTGCATTCGCAACTCGTCGCCGAGTCGGCCAGGCGCGGCGCGCCCGAACACTCGAGCCCGCGCGAGATGTTCGCGTCGGCCAGCGCGCTTGGCGACGAGCGGACGCTGGTGACCCCGATCGTGCGCGTGCAGCTGCCGCGCGTCCCGGACCAGCCGCGGGATCGCTTCAGGACCGACGTCGCCATGCGCGGCTTCACGATCATCGGCCTGAACCTCGACCTGCTGGCGCGGGAACGCCTGCCGGCGCTCGCCGCCGAGCATTTTCCTGAATCCTCCGAGTACCGTGTGGCCGTCGTGACCACGCGCGACCAGCGCGTGCTCTTCGAATCGGCGCCCGGCGCCGCCACCGACACCGCCGATGCCCCCGATCTCACGATGCCGCTCATGCAGCCGCGCATCAGCCCGATGATGATCGTGGCGCGACGTGACGCCGACGGCCGTACGACCGAGAGCGTCACGCAGGCACCGCCACCACCGCCACCGCCACCGTCGGGGCTCGATGCCGATGAGGCGGGACGCGTCGTGAGCGTGATCGAGATGCGCGACCGCGATGGCGATCGCACGATCCGCACGCGAACGATGGCGCACGCGCACGGACACTGGACGCTGCGCGTGAAGCACGAGGCCGGCTCCCTCGAGGCCGCCGTGGCCGCCTCGCGACGCCGCAACCTCGGTCTGAGCGGCGGCGTGCTGGCGCTGCTCGGTGTCGCCGTTGCCCTCATTGCCGTGTCGGCGCGGCGCGCGCAGTCATTGGCCCGGCGGCAGATGGAGTTCGTGGCCGCCGTCTCGCACGAACTGCGCACACCGGTGGCCGTCATCAACTCGGCCGCCGGCAACCTTGCCGACGGCGTGGTCGGTGATCCGGTGCGCGTCAAACGCTACGGGGTCACCATCCAGGCGGAGGCGCGGCGACTGGGCGAAACCGTCGAGCGCGTATTGCAGCTCGCCGGTCTCGGCTCGGGCCGGCCGCTGCCGATGGCGCCGGTTTCGGCCGAGAGCATCGTCCACGACGCCGTGCGGATGTCGGAGGCGGATGCCGCCCAGGCGGGCATCGCCGTTCAGGTCGACGTGGCGCCAGACGTGCCCTGGCTCGTGGGCGATGCCGGCGCGCTGCAATCGGCAGTGCAGAACCTCCTCGGCAACGCGATCAAGTACGCCGGCGACGACCATTGGGTGCACGTGAGCGTCACCGCCCGCCGAGCGCCACGTCCTGAAGTGCGGATCGCGGTCGAAGACCACGGCGACGGGCTCGACGCCGAAGAACAGCGGCTGGTCTTCGAGCCCTTCTTCCGTGGCAAAGCCGCCGTCGCGAATCAGATCAAGGGCAGCGGACTCGGCCTGAGCCTCGTTCGCCGGATCGCCGACGCCCACGGCGGCCGCGTGGAGCTCGTCAGCTCGCCGGGGCACGGCAGCACCTTCACCATCTGCCTGCCGGCTGCGCCCGACGCATCCGTCACGCATGCGGCAGCGGCGGCCGCGCCCCAGACTGCGACCACCTAGTGGCCCACTGATGGCCGAAGGACATCTGCTGCTGGTGGAGGATGAGCCCGGCCTCCAGCTCACCTTGAGCGATCGCCTCGTGGCCGAAGGCTACGATGTCGAGACGGCGGGCGACGGCGAGATCGGCCTGACCCGCGCCCTCACGGGCGCCTTCGATCTCGTCGTGCTCGACGTGATGCTGCCCAGGCGCGACGGCTTCGACGTGTGCCGCACGCTGCGTCAGCGCGGTATCACCACCCCGATCCTGATGCTCACCGCACGCGGCCAGGTCGTGGACAAGGTCGTGGGGCTGAAGCTGGGCGCCGACGACTACCTGGTGAAGCCGTTCGAGGCGATGGAGCTGCTGGCACGCGTCGAAGCGTTGCTGCGCCGCGCCGGCCACGGTGCGTCGCCCCCGGCAGGCACGCCCGGGGCGACGCGCTTCGAGTTCGAGGACGTGACCGTCGACACCCGCAAGGCGGAGGTCGTCAGGGCCGGCGTGCCGATAGAGCTGTCGGCCAAGGAGTTCCAGCTGCTGCGCTACTTCCTCGAGCATCGCGGCGCGACGATCTCGCGCGACGAACTGCTGCAGGAGGTGTGGGGCTACGAGCACACGCCGTCGACACGCACCGTCGACGTGCACGTGGCGTGGCTCAGGCAGAAGCTCGAAGCGAATCCGAAGCTGCCGCATCTCATCCTGACCGTGCACGGACTCGGCTACAAGTTCGTCGGCTGAGAGCCTGCCTGGCACCGGCGCCCGCACACGGGCAGCTGCTATCCTGACTGCCCAATGGCCCGCATCTGTGTGTTCTGCGCCTCCACGCCCGGCATCAGACCCTCCTATGCCGAAGGGGCACGGGCGCTCGCCGGCGCGCTGGCCAGCGGCGGCCACACCCTCGTCTACGGCGGCGGCAACGTCGGACTGATGGGCGTCCTCGCCGACGCTGTGCTGGCGGCCGGCGGCGAGGTCGTGGGAGTCATTCCACACACGCTGATGGAACGCGAGATCGGACACACCGGCGTCACCCGCCTGCATGTCGTGGACTCGATGCACGAGCGCAAGGCGCTGATGGCCGACCTCTCGGACGCGTTCGTGGCGCTGCCGGGCGGTGTTGGCACCTTCGAGGAACTGTTCGAGGCCATCACCTGGACCCAGCTCGGCCTCCACCGCAAGCCTTGCGGGCTGCTGAACGTGGACGGCTTCTACGACGGCCTGCTGCGGTTCCTCGACCACGCGTGGACGGAAGGCTTCATCAAGCCCGAGACGCGGGCGATCGTCTCGTCCGACACCGATCCGGCCGGATTGCTCGCGCGTCTGCTGGCCACGACGGTACCGCCCGTACCGCAGTGGATCTCAGCGCGCGAGCGCTAGGCGCGAACGGCGGCCTCACTCCTCGGCAGCCGGCAGCGCCCAGAACGGCGCGGTGAGTCCCACGGCCGTGAGCAGGGCCTGTGACTCGTCGCGGGTGCGCGGCCGCCAGTCGGGCGCGAGCCGACCGCGATACCAGCGCCGCGCCAAGGCCGCCAGTTGCCGCACGGGCACCATCCCCTCGATGCCGCATCCGCGTTCGGCGGTCCAGGTGACGACGTCCTCTTCCGACCGGAAGAGCCTGATCGTCGATCAGGTATAGCCGATGTCGTCCCACCACCGCACCGCCGGCACGCCGACGTAAGCGACGGCGCCGGCATCCGCGAACGGCACGTCCAAGCGGACCCCGGCCGAGACCGGCACACCCGAGGCCGGACACGGCGACACGAACGAAACATCGGCGTTGAGTGCGGCCGCGACGCCATAGGCATCCCACACGCAGTTGGCCCACACGGCGTGCCCGTCCACGGTGACGCGGAACGCGGTTGGTACTGCTGAGAACGGCATCGCCATCCACACCTCGCCGGTGCCGGAATCGAGCACGATGACGTGCCCCGCCGCCAGCCCGGCGTAGCTGGACGCGACGTCTGCGTAGGCCAGCTCCAGCGACTGCATCACGCCGATTCGTGTCGGCGTGCCACCGGCGGCAAGCGTCTCCAGGATCGCCTGCCGCACACGAAGATCCGTGACCGACAGCGAAGGCATCAGCCGTTCACGAACTTCATGCCGCCTTCCACGTAGCGCTCGCCGGCGACGCGGGGGGCGAGGGCCTCGAGGGCGGACAGGTCATCCGGACCAAGCGCAATGGCGACGGCGCCGGCGTTCTCTTCCACCCGTTCGGCCCGCGTCGATCCTGGAATCGGCACGATGTCGTCGCCTTGCGCCAGCAGCCACGCCAGCGCCAGCTGCGCCGGCGTGCAGCCCCTGGCCGCCGCGATCCTCTGTAGTTCGGCCACGACGTCCAGGTTCTTCTGGAAGTTTTCGCCCTGGAAGCGGGGATTGGTGCGCCGCCAGTCGCCGGGCGCGAGATCGTCGATGGTGCGGTAGCGGCCTGTCAGGAAGCCGCGCCCGAGCGGGCTGTAGGCCACGAAGCCCACGCCACGCTCGCGGCAGGTCGCCAGCAGCTCGCCCTCCGGATCGCGGCTCCACAGCGAGTACTCCGTCTGGAGCGCGGCCACCGGATGCACGGCCACGGCCCGCCTCAGCGTGGCCGGCGCGGCCTCCGACAGGCCGAGGTAGCGAACTTTGCCGGCCTGCACGAGGTCGGCCATCGCGCCCACCGTCTCTTCGATCGGCACGGCGGGATCGACGCGGTGTTGATAGTAGAGGTCGATCGTCTCGACGCCAAGCCGCGTGAGCGAGGCGTCGCACGCCTGCCGCACGTAGTCGGGCCGTCCGTTGATGCCGATGGGCGTGCCGTCGGGACGGCGCTCGAAACCGAACTTCGTGGCCACGACGACCTGCTCGCGGCGGCCGCGCAGGGCCCGGCCCAGGAGCGACTCGTTCTTGAAGGGTCCGTAGGCGTCGGCGGTGTCCCAGAACGTGATGCCGAGGTCGAGGGCACGATGCAGCGTGGCGACCGAGGCGGCGTCATCGGCAGCGCCGTAGAAGTCGGACATGCCCATGCAGCCAAGACCCAGGGCGGAGACGGTGAGACCTGAGCGGCCGAGCGTGCGAGACGGGACGCGGACGGGCATGCGACACGATACTCCAGCGCCCCGGCCGTCAGGTCAGGCGGCGCGAGCGGTCGATGCCACGTATTCGAGTGCCGCCACGAGGGCGTCGATGTCCCGCTCACTGAAGAGGCCCTCGGGGCCTTGCGGGGTGATGGTCGTAAAAGGCGAGCCGTAGAGCCGCGACACCGCCATGACGCCATGCTCGGTCAGGTGGTTGACGACGAGATCGACGAACTCGATCTGGTTGGCAGAAAGCACCTTGCCCGACAGGAAGCCCGCGAGCGCCTGCTTGGCGGCCTCGCGGTCGAGCCCGACGAGGGAACGCACGAACACGCCGAGCCCTTCAGACTCTGCGGCGGCCAGCGCCAGGTCCTCGGCGCTACCGCCGGCGCCAGACTCCCCTAGAATGCGCTCGAGTTCTCCGAGGTCTGCGGCGTTGAGCGGCATGTTCATGCGCAGTTTGTGCACGGCGACATGGTCATGATGCTCGCGCAGGAATCGGCGCGCCTTCTCGCGGAACTTCTCGAAGTCTCCCGTGGCGCCGCCGAGACCCGGCAGATGCACGACCGTCTCGGGCCCCATCTCATCTTCGAAGTCGGTGTAGATGACCTTCTGGTGGCGCTTCTCGATGAACTGCACGAGGTCGCGGATGCGCCGCCGCACCGACTCCACCATCGGCACCGTCGCGTCCTGCCACCATTCGTCGCTCTGAATGTCGTGGATGAACGCGATCCGGGCCTGCACCATCGGGATCGTGGCCTTCTCTTCGAGCCGGCCGACGAGCGACCGCACCTCATCGCGGAGACTCTCGTAACGGGGCTCGTGGCGCAGCATCGCCAGCTGAAGCCGCAGGATGAGCAGGTCGAACCGCTTGGCTTCCTCACGCTGCGGGTCGAGCTCCGAGGGCAGGCCAGCAACCTCCGTGGCCAGTTCATGCCGGTCTGAGGCGCCGAGAGTGGACCAGACACCCGGCTCGCGGTAACGCTCGACGAGCCGCCGCTTGGGCCGCACGATGAAGTTCTCGACATTCATCGCCGCGACCTCCGTGCGCAGTCCCTCGGCGGTGTCGACACGAAGCTCGAAGTCGTTCGCTGGCTCAAGGTAGCTGCCGTCCCGCTCGCGCGTGCGCCCTGCGCCGTTCGCTGCACCGTCTGCCTTCAGGCGCTCATCCAGCTCGGCGATCAGTTCGAGCCGCTGCACGAACAGCCGTGTGCCGAGCGACTGCCCAGCCGACCCTTCCTCGGCGCCGGGGTTCTGGCCGAAGAATTCCAGGTTCTGGCAGTAGTCGAAGAGATGAAAGCACGTCTTGTCCTGGCCGGGGCCGAACAGGTCCGGGCACAGGCGCGTTCCACGGCCCACCATCTGCCAGAACTTGGTCTTCGAGCGAACGAGCTTGAAGAAGACGAGGTTGACCACTTCGGGCACGTCAATGCCGGTGTCGAGCATGTCCACCGAGATGGCGATGTGCGGCGACTTCTCCTTCTGCGAGAAGCTATCGATGAGGCTCTGCGCGTACTCGGTCTTGAAGGTGATGACGCGCGCGAACTCGCCGCGATGGCGCGGGTAGTTCACGTTGAAGCGCTCGGCGATGAACTGGGCATGCTCCTGGTTCTTGGCGAACACGATCGTCTTGCCGAGCACGTCGCCGCCCTTCACCTTGAGACCACGCTCCATCAGGTGCGCGAGCACCTTGTCGACCGTGTCTTCGTTGAAGAGCCACTTGTTCACCGCGGCGGGGTCGACCTGCGGCGGCGGGCCGTTGTCGTCGTCCCAGTCGAGGGCGTCCCAGCGGTCCTTGTCTTCTTCCGACAGGTCGGCGTACTTGATGCCCTCGCGCTGGAACTTGAGCGGCACCGAGATGGCCTTCGGCGGCACGAGGTAGCCATCCTTCACGGCTTCGTCGAGCGCGTAGGCGTCGGTCGGCACGCCGTCTTCCATGTCGAAGAGCTTGTAGGTGTTGCGGTCAATCTCGTCGCGCGGCGTCGCGGTGAGGCCCACGAGCAGGGAGTCGAAGTAGTCGAAGATGGCGCGGTACTTCTGGAAGACCGAGCGGTGCGCCTCGTCGATGATGATGAGGTCGAAGTGGCCCACACCGAAGCGCCGCTCGTCGCCTTCGCGCGCCTGTTCGATGAGCCCCATCATCGTGGGATAGGTGGAGACGAAGACGCGACCGGCCGCATCCTTGTCGGTCACCAGATTCACGGGCGGCAGGTCGGGCAGGTGCTTCTTGAAGGCATTCACCGCCTGGTTCACGAGCGCCACCCGGTCTGCCAGGAACAGCACGCGCATCGCCCAGTGGCACCGGGTGAGCAGGTCGCATAGGGCGATGACCGTACGGGTCTTGCCGGCGCCGGTCGCCATCACCACGAGCGCCTTACGTTCGTGCTGCTGCTCGAACGTCTCGGCAATCCGCCGAATGGCGCGTGTCTGGTAGTGCCGCTCGACGATCGTGTCGCTGATGGCGGCCGCGGCCAGTGACTGGCGTGACTGGCGCCGCTGGATCAGGCGCTCCAGCTCTACGGGCTTGTAGAAGCCCTGCACGGACCGTGGCGGGTAGCGCTGGTCGTCCCAGATCCAATGGTCGTAGCCGTTCGAGTAGAAGATCACCGGACGCTGCCCGAACTGCCGTTCGAGGCAGTCGGCGTAGAGCCTCGCCTGCTGCTCGCCCACCCGCGGATCACGCTTGGTGCGCTTGGCCTCGACGAGCCCGAGCGGCTTGCCGTCGCGCCCCCAGAGCACGTAGTCCACGTAGCCGAGGCCCGAGCCGCTGTCTTTCGACTTTGGCATGCCCGACACCTCGAACTCGCGGTCGCGCGGCTGGTCGAGCGGCCAACCGGCCTCCTTCAGCAGCTGGTCGATGAGATGGTTGCGCGTCTCGGCTTCTGAGTAGTCGTGGGTGTCTGGCTGCGCGGCAGAGGCCGCTTTAGCGGCCGCCACTTCCGCCCGCACACGCTTCAGTTCCTCGTCGAGCGCTGCGTTGTTTGCAAGGAGCGCACTGAGCTTTTCGTCGCGCTCCCGCAGCTCAGCGGCCAGGCGCTGCAGCTCTTCCTGCGTCTGCTTCGGCGCCGGCCGCGTCTTCGGCAGGCGGCTGGCGTCGAACGCCAGATCGGGCGCTGGCCGACCCTTACGCGCGTAGGTGTGCGCGAGCCAGTAGCCCACATGGAACAGCTCGGTCACCGCCACCACCGCTTCCTGCGGCTGAATGGGCTTCTGGCTGTGCACCGCCTGGTTGCCGAGCTGCGTGATGAGGCGCGCCTTGGCGAACACGGCCGCGCCAGCCACGGCCTTGAACGACGGCTCGTGGATGAGCGCGCTCAGGTTGTCCTGATACGGCAGCTTCAGCGACGCGTCGTGTTTGTAGGCCCACGCCACCGCCAGCTCGAGGGCCCGGCGGGCGTAGAAACAGGCCGTCCGCGGGTCGGGATGGGCTGCCGAGGCCGCCCGGGTGGCGGCGTCGAACACATCCGGCCATTCGGCCTGCAGGAAGGCGAAGGGATTCAAGACACACGGATTCTGCCGCAAGTTGGTCGCGTGTGGCTGTGGAAGCTGCCGGAGCTGTGGACGCCTTGCCCGCGACTGCTCAGGCGGGCAACGCGCCCACAAGCTCCTTGGAAACCACAGAACGGTTTCCACAGCTCCCACAGCCGTCTTCCTCCTCTTGTTCTTCTTTCGGAACGGAGGAACGGCTGTAGAGCACGTCGAGTGCCCAGACGAGGTCGAACGGGGTGCCGTCCCACACGGGCGGTGGTTCAACCGGGCCGCTACCGCCGACGAGCGTGCACTCCGGGTCGAGCTCACCGGGAAGTGGCGCCTGCGGAATGGCGTGGCCGTCTGGCCGTAGGAAGGTCAGCCGACCGTCGTCGCTGCGCACCACATGGAAGCCGCCCTCGTGCACGGCGCGGTGATGACGCCGGCACAGGAGCAGCAGGTTGTCGACACGGGTGGCGCCGCCATCGGCCCAGTGCTCGATGTGGTGGGCATCGCACCGGCGAGACGTGCAACCCGGGAAGCGGCAGCCCGCGTCGCGGGCAGCGAGCGCGCGCCGAATCGAGGGCGGAATCGTGCGCGTCTTCCGCCCCACATCGAGCACGCCGCCAGTGGCGTCGAGGTCGAGGCGCACGACGGATGCATCGCAGGCCAGGCGCCGCGACGTTTCCGCGGAAACGTGGAGGGCGCCGTGGTCCACCTCGATGCCCGCATCCTGACCGCCGGTATTCGGCGTTTCCGCGGAAACGTGGACCACCACCTGATAGCGGTCGCCCGCGGTGCCAGCATCCAGGCTCGCGGACAAGGCTGTCTCGGCGATGAGGCCGAGGGCATCGGCCCGGCGCTGAGCGGCATTCACCTCCTCCGCCATGCCTCCACCCTTCACCGCCGGGGCCGATTCACGAAACAGCGTGTTTGCCGCTGCCTCGAGCGCGCGCTGCACGAGGGCGCCGACCTCGGGCGTGAGGCGGCCGCGGATCACCACCATGCCGTCGTCATCCACCCAGGTGGCGAGACTGCGCGCCAGATGGCGCGCCTCGTCGGTAGTGCGGTCGGAGACCGCGTCCACCCGGCGCCACCCGCGCACGAACCGTTCGACGTGTGCAGCCGTGCCGGAGAGGGCGAAGTCCACGAGCGCTTGCTCGTTGTCTGGCGTGGCCACGCGGGTGAGGGCCCGCACCTTGGCGTACGAGAGCCGCCCGCGCTGCATCTCCTCACTCACGCGCGGCAACGCCGGCAGCGCTCGCGCTACCCGAACCTTCTCGCGGGCGGCGCCCAGGTCGATGCCGGTGCGCCAGTGCAGCCAGTGCGCGCATGAGAGGAAGCCGGTGTTCCAGCCGTTGCGGGCGTCGAACTCGGCGAGCATCACAAGCAGTTCGTAGGTAGCGGCGTGGATGCGCGCGGCGAGCGCTGCGATGGATTCGCCAAGCGCGTGTGTGTCGTTTTCGGGTGTCGCGCCGACGGGAATCGGTGCAAGCGTCGAGGGCGTTTCAGTGAGGGATGCGGCGTGCATGGTGCATCCTAGCAGCGCAGTTTTTGCCTTCGGAGGATGGCGCAGCAGGGGCGAACGCGCATCACGAGACCAAGCCGAATGACTTCTGGGGCGGTCGGCGCCCTGAGGGGCGCTAATCTACCGAGGCGAGCGAATCCACCGGGGTCGGGGACCCTCGGGCGGTCGCCCCCGAGAACTCGTCAACAAAAAAATGACCGGGACTCAACAATTTTTTGAGACGTTCTGGAGGAGGCCGCCCTTTGGACTTGTCAAGTCTCTTAAACAGAAGTCCCGCCAGATCAATGACTTACAGAAGCCTGCTTTAAGGTGCTTTGAGTTTCATTAAGGATCAGTCCGTCAATCCACCGGGTACCAACGCGCAAACTTCCGCTCTCCGACCAGACGAATCAGCCCATCCTTGCGCAGGTCTTTGAGCAACGAGGCGATGGCGTCCCGGCCGCCGGCCGCCGGCAACACCTCGAGGAACTCTTTCATCTGGGAACCGGTCTCGGCGTTCTCCTTGATGTGCTGCAGTAGGAGCGCCTTGCTGGCGCCACGGTCGAGGCCCTTCTTCCGGGTGTAGGTTCCCTTGCCCCCGAGTGCAACATAGAGGCTCCGCGCCAAGATGTGCTTGGTGGCTCTTCCCCGCCCAACTGCCTCAACGGCGCCAGCCTGAACAAGGCCTGGCAGGCGAGCCTTGAGGGCCGCTGAAAGTGGTAGGTCGCGGCGAAGGTGATCGAGTGCGAGCAGGTCATCAGTGGAGAACGATCGGACCTGCTCCGCGCCTAGCCGCTCCAGGAACCTGACGAACTCCGGCGTCGTCACGGTGCCCCGCAGGGTGAGCCGGACCTCGTGGGCGGATGTCCCCGTGAAGTCAGGGAGCGCCTTGCCCTGGCGGATCGCTGATTCGAACAGCAGGTTCATGCCTTGGCCGGACCGCTCGATGAACCCGCATTTCTGCAGTGCTGTTGCGAGGCGGCGATTCCTGGGATTCTGCGCCTCCAGAAGGTTGTCGACAGTAACACCAGGGGGGAAGCCACCCGGGCTGACGACTTCCAGCCGCTGTGGGAACTGTCTGACGAACACTGACCCGCCGAGCCGGTAGTCGCGATGCGACACGGCGTTCAGCAGCGCCTCTCGCACCGACACCTCGTCGAACGTCCATAGTTCGTTTCGAAACAGGCCGCCTTGGTACGTCTGCTTGTCGTTCCTCAGATTGACGAGTTCCCACAAAGCGTCGTGCCACAGCAGAAACCCTTCGCGGAACTCGCGGCGATCCGCGGCGGGCCCTGATGCGTCCGACGACCGGTACTCGAACACCAGCTCGGCCTGCGCCAGGTGGCGGCCGAGCGCGGCGTAGGTCCCACACAGGATGAGGGCCGCGTAGGTGATGCCACCATTCACCAGCAATTCGGCGTTCAAGAGCGTCTGCTCGTCGGTCCATGACAGCCGACGGTCGTCGCCCTCTTTGGCGGCCCATCGACCACGAAAGGTCGAGATCGCAGCCGGGGAGAGGTCGCCCAACGTAGCACCCGGGCACACCTCGGCCGAGAAGTCTGGTCCAGTTTCCGCGAACATCGTTGTCAGCTCGTCGCCGCTCAACGAAGTCAACTCATCACCGGCCCGCTTGAGGAATCGACCGTTGATCTGCCAGGCCGTGCCTGGAAGCCTCGACGGCACATGCACAACGACGACACGCCCGTCGGGCGTCGCGACCTCCTCGACGGGAATGCGGCGATTGAGGCGCTCGTGAAGGCCAGCCTCGGTGCGCCCCGGCTCGGCGAATGCTTGACTCCCGACGACCCGACGGGGGCGCCGGTCGGTGACGCCGAACACAATCGCCCCGCCGCCCTCATTGGCAAGGGCTACGCAGTACTCGACCAGCTTCTCGAAGTGGAAGTTGCTCTTCGCCTCCTTGAACTCGAGGTTCGTCCCCTCCGGAGCCTCCATCCACGCGCGCAGCTGATCGAGTGTCGTCGGCATACGGTCTACAGCTCCCCGCGGAAGGCGCGGTGCTGGAGGGAGGCGAAGAGGGCATCCATTTCGGCGAGGGACTCGTAGTGGGCGGCCTTCATCTGCTCCACCGTTTGGGTGCGGGCCGAGTACTGCTCCAGGGCGTCTGATGGGGGGAGACTGAAGCGGAACGACCTGAGCTCAATTGGCGAAATGTGCGGAATCGTTGTTTCCGTAGGTCGACAGTGACGCGCGAATGCAGGCTGCTTGAGCAAGTGGAACACGAAATCGCCGATGGCCCTGGTTTCGAAGCGGAGACGTGCCACGCGCTGAACGAGCAGTGCAGGACAGTGGTCATCACGTACCCGCGCCACTTTGAATCCCTCAGAGATCCAAGGGCGGTCCATCGCGAGGACGATATCACCAGGGCGAAGCAGAAACTGGGAAAGCCCCTGCAGCTTCTCCCCCGGCCAGCGCGCCAGGTCGCTCCAGTCAAACCGGTCTGGCAGCACGTTAGCTCCTCGGCAGAGCCGTACCGCATCATCGTCTTCGACGTATTCATGGCTCCGAAACGGATAGCCGGTTATGACTTCCGAGACGTCATCGATCGTGGCGGTCGCGCCGTTGATCGAACCACCGTCCGGCGCGCCGAACATGTCGACAAAGACTGCCTGGGTCAGCGAATCCAGGAGCGCAATCGCCTCGCGCCGCTTGGCGCGCATCGCGTCCGCGCGGTCGAGGATGTCGGCGATGCGGCGCTGCTCGGCGAGGGGCGGCAGAGGCACCTCGACCCGAGCCACCGTCGCTTTGGAGATCTCCTTAAAGGTCGCGCCGTTGCCGAGCGATTCAAGATGGCTGCGGTGGGCCTTCAACCACCAATACAGATATGTCGGCTCAGCAGTGTCCGACCTGGGCACCAGGCTCTTGAAGCCCTGATTCGTCGCCATCGCAACTGCCGCAATCGCGACGTGTCCGATGGGAGCGCGAGAACTCAGGAGCACGGCACCCGCAGGCAGCAACGCCGCCGAACAACTTGCGAGACCGGCCTTCGTGATCTCGCGCCCTGTCTTGTGGATCCGCTTACCAACCAAGTCGCTGAGATCCTTAGGGGTCACCCAAGGCACATCTCCGTCCCAATACTCCTGAACCGTAGTGCTAGGCGTGGCTCCGGACACGATCTCGCAGAAGTCCCCGATGGGGAGGGTGCGCCACACGGCCATCAGAGCAACACCTCGAGCGCCTTCCGCTGCTCAGCGATCTCCGCCTCGATCCTCGCCAGCTCCGCCAGAATCTCCTTTGGCGACCGGTGCGCCACTTCCTCGTGCACGACCTCCTTGTAGCGGTTCAGTGACAGGTCGTAGCCCTGCGCTGCGATGTCGGCCTTGAGCACGCAGAAGCTCTGCGCGGTGCGCGGACGGTCGCGTTCGGCGCCGGCGCGGTCGCGCCAGCGGGCCAGCACGTCGGGCAGGTTGTTCTTCGCGTGTTCTTCAGCGGTCAACGTTTCCGCGGAAACGGGGCCGAGCTTCTCCTCTGGCAGGAGCGGGTTGCGTTTGTCGTCAAGGCTCCAGCCGTCGGCGTCCACGTCGTAGAACCACACGTTGTCGGTGCCGCCGCTGCTGGTTTTCGTGAAGAGCAGGATGGCGGTGGAGACGCCGGCGTAGGGGCGGAAGACGCCGCCGGGGAGCGAAACGACGGCGTCGAGTTTCTGGTCTTCCACCAGCACGCGGCGCAGTTCCTTGTGGGCCTTGCTCGAACCGAATAGCACGCCGTCGGGCACGATCACGGCGGCGCGGCCGCCGGGTTTCAGCAGCCGCAGGAAGAGCGCCAGGAACAGCAGTTCCGTCTTCTTGGTCTTCACCACCTGTAGCAGGTTTTTGGCGGTGTTCTCGTAGTCGAGACTGCCGGCGAAGGGCGGGTTGGCCAGCACGAGCGTGAAGGCTTCTTCCACCGCTTCGTTGGTCTTTCGACAGCGAGTCGCGGTAGCTCACATCCGGGTTCTCGATGCCGTGCAGCAGCATGTTCATGCTGCCGATGCGGAGCATCGTGTTGTCGAAGTCGAACCCGTGAAACATGTGGTGGTGAAAGTGGTCGCTGAGCACCTCGTCCGACTGCGAGCGCGGATGGTGCTGGCGCACGTAGTCAGCCGCAGCCACGAGAAAGCCGCAGGTGCCGCTCGCCGGGTCGCAGATCTTGTCCTTCGGCTGCGGCGCGGTGAGTTCCACCATCAGCTTGATGATGTGGCGCGGAGTGCGGAACTGCCCGTTCTGCCCGGCGGAGGCGATCTTGCCGAGCATGTACTCGTAGAGGTCGCCGGAGGTGTCGCGGCCTTCGAGGGGAATCTCGGCGATGAGGTCCACGACCTTGGCCAGGAGCGCAGCCGTGGGGATGGTGAAGCGTGCGTCCTTCATGTGCTGCGCGTAGGTGGAGCCATCGCCGCCGAGCGTTCGCAGGAAGGGGAACACGTGCTCGCCCACCACCGTCAGCATCTCGCCCGGTGGCATGTTGCGCAGCGCCGACCAGCGGTAGTCTGAGTACGGCCGCCCCTTCGAGTCGCTGCCCTCCGGGAAGATGAGATTGACCGGCTCCTTCGTGCGGGCGCGCTGATTCAGTCGCAGGGTCTGGATGTCGTCGAGGCGGCGAATGAAGAGCAGGTAGGTGATCTGCTCGATCACTTCGAGCGGGTTCGAGATGCCCCCCGACCAGAAGGCGTTCCAGACCTGATCGACTTGTGACTTGATGGTGCCCGTAATCATCGTGTGACGAGGATCCTACTACCCCGTCCTCACACCCGCAGCAGCAGCGCCTCGACCGGCCGGTCGTAGGCGCGGCTCACCGCGTTCGCATAGAAAGCCACCTGGAGGCGGTAGCCCGGTTCGGCGCTGGCGATGGCGACGTCGCTCTTGAAGTCCACGACCACCCACGACGCGCCGTCGTCGAAGGCCAGATCGGCCTGTCCGTCCACGAGCACGCCTCCGGCCATGGCGGCAAGCGGCATCTCGCGCTGACAGGCGCGCCCGGCAGCCACCGCCGCTCGCGCTCTGACGAAGACGTCGTGGGCCAGAGCGCGTTCGGCGGCTTCAGCCGCGAAAGCGCGCTCGTCGTCGGACGCATTCAGCATGCGCGCCTGCATCGCCGCCATCCGCGCAATCGCCTCGACCGACGCATCGAGCGGCACGTGCGCGAGCAGCGCGTGCAGCAACGTGCCGAAGCGGCGCCCGGAGGGCCGCGCTCCGCCGTCGCCTCCGACGTCGACGACGGTGATACCGGCGGCCACGGCGGCGATGTCAGGCGGCGTGCCGACCGCGCCCTCGAGGCTGGCGTCCGCCCATTCGGTAGCCGTCATGACCCGACGGCTCGAGGCGGCACCCCGCTCGAGCACCGACGTCCGCCAGGCGCGCCACCGGTCGTAGCCGGCGCGATCGGCGGCCACCACATCGGCCGGCGCATCCTTGTGGATCAGGTGCTCGTGGCGCAGGCCACGACGCTCGGCTCCCGGGCGGTCGAGCGCCAGGGGATCCCACCAGGCGACGGTGTAGGACTCGCCGGTTGTGGGATCGACGTGCCCGTAAGCACCGGGACGCATCGTGTGAAGGGTGGGCATGTTCGAGGGCGGTCGATCGAGATGTGTGTCCTTGCCGGTGAAGGCCGGCACGCCAACCGCCGTCACCGCGTCGCCACCATAGATTGCCGCTGCGAGCGGCTGCACCCAGTGCTTGTCGTCGGGTCCATCCCCAATGGCTGGCACCACCAGCAGATCCCTGGCGCGTGTGGCCGCCACGTAGGCCAGTCGCACGCCTTCCGCCTTGTCGCGCGACGCCTCGAGCGCGTTGTTCATTCGCAGATCGAGCGGCGCCCAGCCGGCCAGCTTGATGGCGGCCAGGCCGCGCGCCGAGTCGAGATAGCGCTGCGCCTCGTCGCGGCTCATCCGGCAGCCGATGTCGGCCAGGATCACGACCGGGAACTCGAGGCCCTTGGCCTTGTGTACCGTCATGAGGCGCACGCCGTCGGTGCCCTCTTCGAGAATCGGCGCCTCCGGCGCCGGGGCGCGATCGGCCGCCTCGCGCAGTTCGTCCACGAAGCCGCGAAACGACAGGCCGCCATCAGCCTCGAAGCGGCGCGCCAGCTCGGCGATCTGCAGCACGTTGGCCAGCACCTGTTCGCCGCCACGCCAGAGCACGAAGCCGACATGCGCGCGGGTGGCCTCGAGCAGGCGGCCGATCGTCTCGGCCACGGGCCGGGCGTTACGCAGACGGCTCAGCTCGGCCAGCGTCGAGAGCGCCTCGGCCACGGCCGCCAGCGCCGCCGGCGCGTCTTCAGGCACATGGTGCGGCCGGAACCCATGACCGAGCGCATGCCAGGCCAGCAGTTCCTCTTCGGACACGGCGAAAAAAGGACCGCGCAAAGTGGCAAACACGCTGAGCGCATCGTCGGTCCACTCGATGGCGGTGAGCGCCGTCCGGAGCGCATCCACTTCCTCGCGCTCGTGGAACGCCTTGCCGCCCACCAGCAGGTGCGTCAGGCCACGGGCTTCGAGCGCCTCGACGTAGTCGCGGGTCACATCCGTCTGGAAGTCGAGGAAGCGGCGAAACAGCAGACACACGTCGCCGGCGCGGATCGGACGCCGCGGCAGCGGGCCCTCGGCGGCTGGCGGGTGCTCGTCGGGCACGGTGTAGCCGCTGTCGCGCACCAGCCAGCGCACGAACTCCCCCACCGCCGCAGGCAGCGACGCGGCAATCGCGGCTTGTGTGACGTTGCCGCGGTCGCTCAGTGGACGGGGCACGGGCAGGGCGACGACCGCCGGCTGCGCCGGCACGTCGGCGCGCGCCGGCTGGAGTTCCACGTAGTCGGCCTGGAGCGACGCCCGGTCACCGGTCATGTGGGTGCTGAAGGCGGCATTCACCGCCCGCTGGATGGCAGGCACGCTGCGAAAGCTCGTGCGCAGGCGCACGCGCGTGGCGCCTTCGGCCACCAGGCGCTCGCAGATGGCGCGATAGACGCCGACATCGGCGCGGCGGAAGCGGTAGATCGACTGCTTCGGATCGCCCACGATGAAGAGCGCGCCGGGCCGCACCCGCCGTTCGACCGCCGGAGTGGCAGTATCGGTCTGCTCGTCGGCGGCCAGCAGCAGGAGCAGCTCCGCCTGCAGTGGATCGGTATCCTGGAACTCATCGACCAGCAGGTAGCGGAAGCGGTGTTGGAAGTCGCGCCGCACGTCGACGTCGTCGCGGACCAGGTTGCGCGCCTGAATCAGCAGGTCGAGGAAGTCCACCGCCCCGGCGCGAAGCTTGCGCGCTTCGTAGTGCCGCACGGCATCGCCCAAGGCTTCGTGCACGAGGGCCGCGAGGCTGGCGTCGGCGGCCGCCCGGAAGGCCGCCAGGGCGTCCACGATCGCATCGCGCATGGCGATGACGTCGGCGTTGGACACCTTCCGCGAGTACTGCCCGGACGTCCGCCGTCCGCCGCCTAGCGACCGCTCCTGCGCGGCCAGCTCACACAACGCCGCTTCCCACCCGTCGTAGTCCGGTAACGCCCGGGCACGCAGCGGCCGGATCTCGTCCCAGGCACGTCTCAGCGGCGCGATGGCCCTGACCAGCAAGTCACTCCGGCTGATCGGGTCGGCGGTCGCGCCGGCGAATGCCGCCAGCGCGTCGAGCAGGTGATCGATGTCAGCGTCGCGGTTGAAGCCGTCCGGCTGCATCCAGGGCGTCGGATGGTCGCGCCATTCGAGCAGCTCGCGACCCGCGCGCTTCAACCGCGCAATCGGGGCGTCGTCGTCTTCGTCCTGGCCGAACCGGCGCGTCGTCACGCGACGCAGCGACCGGCGCACGCCCTCGCGCGGCTGGTCGAGCTCGCGCTGCAGCCAGTCAGCGAAAGCCTCGTCAAAGAGACGCGAGGCCTGACCCTCGGTGAGCACGGCAAACGACGGATCGATGCGCGCCTCCACCGGGCGTTCACGCAGCAGGTCGGCACAGAAGCCGTGAATCGTGCTGACGTGCGCCTCTTCGAAGCGCTGCACGGCGTGTGCGAGGCGCATCGCCGCCTCGCCGCCGGCGGCGCCGAGGGCATGTTCGAGCTGCTCGCGCAGGCGCAGCTTGAGTTCACCGGCGGCCTTCTCCGAGAAGGTCACCGCCACAATCTGGTCGATGGTGGCGCGGCCCGTTTCGACGAGGCGCACGATGCGCTTCACGAGCTCGGTGGTCTTGCCAGTGCCGGCAGCCGCCTCGACGACGAGGGTCGCATCGAGGGCGTCGGCGATGAGCGCGCGGTCGATGGCGTCGGCCACCGGCACCGTCACGGCATCCTCCGCAGGGCATCGAGGTCTGGCACCGCGGGCTTGTTGCCCGTGCGCCGCGGCTCATCGGGCCCGCACACCGGCCTGAAATCGCAATAGTCGCAGACGGCGTGGTTGCCGATGAGGCCGGGCTTGGCAGCCAGCATGCCGTGTTCGATGGCGCGGTCGACGATCTCGAGCACTTCGAGGCCGCGCTTCCGGATGTGCTCGTCGAGCGCGATGCTGCGCACGGTGAACTGGCCGGCCGTCGTGCAATACGACAGGCGTGATTCAACGACCGGTTCACCCATCAACGCCTCGAGCGCCACGGCGTAGAGCACCGGCTGCAGAACGCGGCCGCCCTCCACGATCGTCGCCGGTGTCGTGCGGTTCTTGCCGGTCTTGTGATCGGTCACCCGCAGGGCTCGATCGCGCAGCCGGCGTTCCACGAGGTCGATCGACCCGCGCAGCCGGAAGCGGGTCTCGCCGACGCCAACCGGCTCGCGCACGGACGCCTCGTCGCGGCCGCTATCGAGCGGCAGGCCGAAGGCCAGTTCGAACCGCTCGGGCACCCAGTGGGCGGCGTCGGGGACCACCATCTCGTCGAACCAGAGATACAGGTCGCGGCGCAGGCCGGCGATCTCGTCGTGCCAGACGCGGTCGATGGCCGGCGCCAGATCGTCGTAGGCCTTGGTGGTGATTGCCGTGATCGCCCATTCGAGCTGTCCACGCGCGCCCGTGGTGTGCCCGGGCACCAGCGGCAACATGCCGTTCTTCACCAGGGTGCGGAAGAAGGTCGTCTGGATCTCGTGGAAGAGGCTGCCGCGGGTGAGCGGATCGAGGCGCTGGAGCGGCGCCGGTACCTCGAGCGGCGCCAGTTGGTAAATCGCCGCGAGCTGAAATTGGTACGGGCAGGCCGCAAAGCGCTGCAGAGCCGTGAGCGAGTAGGGTCGCGCGGCGAGCCGCTGCGCGGCCAGCGCCGGCGCGGTCAGCGGCTGCACTCGCGTCAGGCCATCGGCCGTGGACCATCGGGGCTGCCAGCGCGACCAGCGTTCGATGACCGACCGGCGCAGCGGGGCATTCAGTTCGAGCAGATAGCGGGCCCGGCCCTCGTCGCGGCCGCGGGCGGCAGCCGGCGCCCTGAGCAGCGGGAGGAGCACGGCGAGGTCGTGCTCCATGTCGTCGATGGCGGCAAGTGGATCGCGCGGTGCGGGCCAGTCGAGCCAGGCGCCGCCCTTGGCCGCAGCCTCGGCCGCCAAGGCCAGGTAGCGCGGAATGGTGCCGGTGGTGGCACGCACGACGTCGAGGACGTAGAACGACGGCACGCGCGGCCGCGACTCGGCGAGCTCGAGGCGCGGATACGACAGGTGCACGCGCGCGGTCGCCGCGCCGACGGCCAGACGCAGCTGCAACCGCTCGTCGTCGGCGCGCCTGTCAGCCACGGCGAGCGCCGGATCGAGCGCCGCGCGGCGGGCATCGAGCAGCAGCGCGTCTTCGCGGAGGCGCTGCGGGAAGAGGCGCTCGGCCATTCCAGGCACGAACACGACCGAGAACGTGCGGCCGCGCGCGCCCTGCGGCGTGCCGATGAACACGCGGCCGTGCCGTCGCCGCGGCGGTTCGTGCGTGAGCGTGAGAAGACGCGGTGTGAGAACGTCGCGCACCTCGCGCAGCGAGACGGGACCAACGCTTCCGAGCGGGGCCATCTCGGCGAGCACGCGAGCGACTCGGGCCGGCTGTCGCAGCACTTGCGGCACGAGCGTCGCGAACTCGCGAATCCAATCGGCCCACGTGCGCGGCGCGTGCCACTGGTCGAGCACGGCCACGACCGGTAGCGCGAAACCCTCGAGGTGTCCGAGCTGCTCGCGATCGCGCTCGAGCGCGCGCAGGCGTGGCGAGTCGCGGTCTTCGTCGGCCAGCTCGCGCCAGCGGCGATCGTACTCGTTGCGAAGCCCTGGCAGGCGGCGCTGCCACCGCGCCAGGCCCTTGATGACATAGGCCTCGACGAGCAGTTCCTCCCACCGCCATGGTGCGCGCAGTGTGCCGGCGACGACGCGTGAGCCGTCGCGTTCGGAGGGGCCCGGCGCCTCGTCGATCGGCGCGGGATCCCCCGCGCGCTGCTCGGGCGGCACGAGCGCCGCGACGGCATCGTCGGCAGAGATCGCCAGCCGAGCATCGGGACGAGAACTGGGGACAGGCCCCTGGCGCTCGTGGTTGGGGCCTGTCCCCATACCTGTCTCGGTCGCGGTAGCTGTCGGTGCGGGGACCTGACCGAGCGAGAGGTACTCGGCGAAGCGGCGCGCCGACAGGCCCTCGTCGGCACAGGCGAGCAGCGCCAGGAAGGCGCGGCCTGCCGGATCGGGACGTCTCGTGCCCCGTTCGAACCAGCCGGGCACGCCGGCGCGGGCGAAGGCGTGCTCGAGCAACCCCAGGTAGGTGTGGGGCGCGCGCAGCAACACCGCCATCCCGTCGAACGGCACGCCGGCGTCGGCTTCGCCAAGCACGCGGCGGACGATCTCGACCGCCTCGCGCCCTTCGCCCGGCGCCGAGAAGATTTGCACGGTGTCGTCGAGGACGTCTACCGGCGGGGCGTCGGGTGAGAAGAGCCATCGCTGGAGCCGTGCCAGGGCGTCGCTGGTCGGCGCGTCTCGGCCAGACGCGGCGAGCGCGCCGTCGACAGAGGCCGATGCCTCGACCGCGCCCTCGGCGCGGAACGCCGCCAGCGTGGGCGCGTCGCCGTCGGGCACGACGGCCAGGCAGTGCGACGAGGCCGCGACGAGTGCGGCCAAGAGGCGCCGCTGCGCGGCCGAGTTCACCGCGACGTCGAGCAGGAGCAGGTGGCGCGCCGGCAGCGCGTCGGGCACGGCGGCGATGCGGCCGGCGGCCGTCGTGACGACGTCGGCACGACTCACGGCACCGGCCCGAGCGGCCTCTTTGGCCACCCGTCGCGCCAGCGCCGCCAGGTCCGGGCCGACGCGATCCACCGCGGCCAGCGCCTCGAGCGGCACCTCGGCAAGCTGCAGTTCGCTCAGCGTGCGCGTTACCGCGCGCGGAAATCCCGGCAGGTCCGCGACCGGATCGAAATAGCTCAGCTCCCCGGCCTTGCGGACGTCGAATGACGCTCGCGCCACCATCGCTTCGACGCCGAGGGCACTTCCCGGTGCCGCCAGCCGCTCGGCGAGAACGGGCAGTGCGATCCTGGTGGCCAGCTCGCCGAACGACATTCGCGTGACACCGGCCAGTGCTCCACGCTCACGGGCGACGTCGAGCGCAAGCTCATCGGCCGCCGCCCTCGACGCGCCCACCACGAGTACACCGGCCCGCGCGTGCTCCTCGACGAAGCGACGCGCGGCCTCGCCGCGCGCTTTGGCCGACGGCGAGACGACGATCTGGAACGAGGACCGAGACACCACGACCCGTCGAGGAGGATACACGACAGGTCCTTCGGGCGCGCCGGGCGCCGCCCGAGACGCCGCCCGGAACCTGAGCGGGCGGCGACGCTCCGCACCACAACGTCAACCCTGAATCGAGGACACGATCCATCCGACAGGACACGTCCCCAGACTAGAATCCCGATGCACGCGCCCCAAGGCCCCACAAATCGCCTAGTGCCGTGGGTACGCGCCTTGCTTCGCCCTACTTCGGGAGTTGGCAATGCAAATCAACAAGCTGGTGTTCGGCGGGCTGGTCATCGGATGCCTCGGCGCAGCGGCGGTTGGCGGCTACCTGGCCAACCGGTCGAGCACCCCGGCACCGGCGGCAGTTGGCGTGCCAGCGGTCGAGCTGGCACCAGCCCAGGCGGTGACGGCCTCCGAGGGCGTCGTTGCCCCGGTGGCCGAACCGGAATCCCGGCCGACGAGCGGCGGCGCAGCCGAGGCACCAGTGACGCGGCCGGCCCCGCCGGCTCGAGCCCCACGTCGGGCTGAACCCGCACCGCGCCGCGAACGCCCGGCTCCACGTCAGGCGTCGTCGCGTCCGGAGGTGGCGCGCCCGTCACCGCCGGCGCCCGTTCCGGCGCCGGCCGTCGCCGCCCCCTCGGCCGGCAGCACGATGTGGGAAGCCCGTCCGGCGGTTGTGGCCGAGGTACCCGAGCGGGCGGCCCCCGAGCCCGAACCGGTCGTGGCGCCCGAGCCCGAATTCGTAGAACTGGTCGTGCCGGCGGATGCCGTGATCGGCCTGCAACTCGAGACGACCGTCTCGAGCGACCGCGCCAGGGTCGAAGACACGGTGGAAGCCCGGGTGACACGTGATGTTCGAGTGGCCGGCCGCGTAGCCATTCCCGCCGGTTCGCTCGTGCATGGCACGGTCACCGAGGTGGAGCGCGGCGGCAAGGTGCGCGAGCGGGCCCGACTCGGCATCCGCTTCCACACCATCGTGCTCGCCAGCGGCGACAAGCTCGCGCTGCGCACCGACCCCATCATCCGCCAAGGTGAGTCGCCCGGACGGGAGAGCGCGGCCAAGATCGGCGGCGCGGCCGTCGGCGGCGCGATTCTCGGCGCCATCCTCGGCGGCGGCAAGGGCGCGGCGATTGGTGCCGGCGTCGGCGCTGGTGGGGGCACGGCGGCGGTGATGGCGAGCGACCGCAATACCGTCACGGTGCCGGCGGGCTCGACGGTCAGCGTACGGATGAGGCAGCCGGTGACGGTGACGATCGAGAAGGAGTAGCCCCGGTCCGGCGCGCTGGCGGAGCACCTGCAGCGGCTGGCGTAGAATTGACGCCTACCACACCAAGGAGCCCGCGCCATGCGCTCGACCATCGCCATCGTTTGTCTCGCACTCGTGGCGCCGCTCGCGGCGCAGACCAAGCAGGAGTTCCCAGGCGTCACCAACTTCACGCGCGTGGACGCGACCATAGCGTGCGGTGGCGCCGCCGAAGTGGCCGCCCTCGACGCGTTGAAGAAAGACGGCTTCAAGACCGTCATCAACCTGCGGGTGGCAACCGAGCCGGGCGCCAACATCGAAGAGAACCAGGCCAAGGCGCACGAGCTGGGCCTGAACTACGTGCACATCCCGTTCAGCGGCGGCAGCCCCGACCCGTTGGTCATCGACACTTTTCTGGCCACGATTGCCGACGAGACGAACCAGCCGGTGTTCGTGCACTGCGCCTCAGCCAACCGCGTCGGTGCCGTGTGGCTGGCCAAGCGCGTGCTGCAGGACCACTACTCGATCGAAAAGGCCACGGCGGAGGCCAAGGCGATTGGACTCTCGAACCCCGGTCTCGAAAAATTCGCCCTGCAGTACATCGCCGACCACCAGAAGTAGGCAGTAGTTCACCGAGCCGCCAGTGTGGCGGCCCCGACCGCGCGGCGCCGAATCCCCTCGTGCCCCTCGATGGTTCGATCCGAGAGGAGAAACTCCGTGAGGAAGATTCTATTGGCGTCGGCGTCCGCCTTGGCACTGGCCCTGGCGGTGCCCGCCGAGGCTCGTGCCGACCTGTTCCTCACGCCGTATGCAGGCGTGAACTTCGCCGGCAGCACCATCGACAAGCGCACCAACCTCGGCGCCTCGTTGACGTGGTTGGGGGCGCGCGGTGTCGGGTTCGAAGTCGACATGGGGTTCATCCCTGACTTCTTCGCCCCGAAGGATCTCGACCTCGACCTGTTCGGCGACAACAGCGTCACGACGCTCATGGGCAACATCGTCGTCGGCCGCGGGGGTGGCGGCATCCAGCCTTTCGTCTCGGCCGGCGCCGGCCTGATGCGCAGTCAGGTCGGCTCGTTCGGGGAGTTCTTCGATGCGACCGATAACGGCTTCGCGGTGAACGCCGGCGCTGGCGTGCGCGTCGGCGGTGGCCGGCTGTCGCTCAGGGGCGACGTGCGCTACTTCCGCAACATCACCAGCGCCGACGACGTCGTGTTGCAGGACGTGCTGGGGGACTTTTCGTTCTGGCGGGCGACGGCAGGCATCGCAATCAAGTTCTGACGGCCTGACGAACGATCAGCATTCCAACGACGAGGACGGCCCCGCCGGCCGCCCTCGTGTCACGTACGGGTTCTGCCGTCGCGCGGTGCGCCGGTTCTACGGCACCTCGGCGGCGGCAACACGGACGCGTGGCCCGACCACACTGCCACTGCCCACGATATACGTCGCGACCGTGGGTGTTTCGCCAGGCCCACTGCCCGCGAGCAGCTCCGGGCGGCCGGGACCACCTGCGAAAACGCCGACCGCGGCAGTGACGCTGCGATACCCGCCTGCGCCGGCCGTCGCGTCGAGCACCAGCGCGCCAGTCGACAGCGCGTAAGCCCGGAGCACCCAGGGCGTGCCACTGTCGGAGGTGACGACGAGGTCGAGGCTGCTGTCGCCGTCGACGTCGCCGAGCACCACGCGCGCGCCCGTCGTCGACGCCATGAGGCCGGCACTGAACACTTGCGCGGCCGAGCCGCCACCCGCGAGCCACATGCGAACGTCAACGGCACGGCCCGGCCCGGGCGTGGTGGCGATGTTGAACGCGCCGACCACGCCAGAGCCCGCAAAGCGTGTTGCGCTGACGCGCACGCCGCCGGTGAAGGCCGGTTCGTAGGCCTGGAACTGGGTGGTGAGCACGGCACTCAGCGGACCGACCGCGAACACCTTGACGTCTGGCGCGCGGCCAGCTTCCGGTCCCACGACGACCTCGGCCCGGCCATCGCCATCGAGATCGCCACAGGCGACGTTCACGCCACCGGCAAAGCCGGCCTCGAACGGGTCGAACGCCACCATCTCAGCGACGTAGCCGCCGGCGAGCGACAGCACGCGGACGCGGCCGCCCCCGGGGCCCTGCGCCGCAATCAACTCGTCGACCCCGTTGCCATCGACATCGCAGCTCGCCACCCGCACACCACCGTGGAACGTCGGCACGAAGGCGAAGAACTCGAAGAGCCTGCCGCCGGTGCCAGTGAAGACCCGCACCTGCGGCGTCTCCCCCTGACCGGTGCCAGAGATCATCTCGTGCCCCGGTGCGCCATCTATGTTGCCGGCCGCGACGAAGCGGCCGCCGCCCGTGCCGATGCCGTCAATCGTGAACTGCGCCGTGTCGTTGGCGGCATTGGGATCGGCCGGAGCCCCTTCGGTGCGAATCGCCTGGATGCGCCACGAGAGACCCGACCTCGGCACGAACGTCATGCTCAGCACCGCCGTGCCTCCTGGCGCGATGGGATCGGTTTCCCACGTGCCGGCAGTGCCGCTGCTCACGCCGAGCCACCCCTGCGTCGCTGAGGCCGCGGTCAACTCGATGCCAGCTCCCTCGTCGAGGAGGATGGCGTAGCGTCCCCTGGCCGGCACCGAGCCCGAATTGGCGACCGTGAAGCGCGCCGACACGGGCCGGTTGACGGCTCCTGAGATGACGCCGCCCGCCATTCCCGAAGCGCTGCTGGCGGTGATGACGAGGTCCGCTGATGGCCCCGACGCGCCGGTCACGAAGACGTATGAATCGGTGACAGCGCACGCGGGATTTGGATCGGGGTTCGATGAGTGGGTCATGAACCAGAGCCAGATGACCGAACCCGGCGCCACGGTCGGCGCGGTGTTGAAGGTGACGACGACCGAGCGATCGATGCCGGCCGGCGTGCCGCCCGGCCACCGGCAGTCAACGTTGGTTGCCGTGATGGTGCAGGCGCCACCCGCCGAGGGGGCCGTCGCGACGACGAACAGTCCTGCCGGCAGCATCCCGTCAATCACGACGTTCTGAGCCACGCCCGGTCCGCGGTTGACGGCCGTGTAGATCGCCGTGAACGGAGCGCCAGCCACGACCGCCGACGGAATCGTCTGTCCCAGGCAGATATCGGCCAGGAAGCCGCCGCCCGTCTCGGGCACGAACCCGAAGTCGACCGACAGGTTGCTATCGGGGTTGGTGTCGCCGTCGTCAACTGGCTCGAGGCCGAACGCCAGTGTGACCGGACCGCTGCGCACGACGTCGCCGATGATCGTGACGCCGTTGTCGTCGTTGTCACGGTCGTTGTCGGGGTTGGCCGACGTGCCGATGTCGCTGCTCGACTGCAGGCCGAGGGGTTGCATGACCTCAACGCAGTAGGTCCCCGGCAACAGCCCGCCGAAGAGATAGTTCCCATCGGCGTTGGTCGTGGTGCTGGCGACGACGGTGGCGCAGTCGGCGCCGAGCAGCCGCACGGTCACGTCGGCGCGTCCGGCCTCGCCAGCGTCGACGAGGGCGTTGTTGTTGTCATCGACCCATACGAGGTTGCCGAGGCTCACGGTGCGCACGAACCCGAAGTCGACCGACAGGTTCGAGTTCGGATCGGCGTCGCCGTCGGTGATTGGTTCGCCGAACAGGGTCAACGTGACCGGATTGCTTCGCACCGTAGTCGCGGTGATGAGCACGCCGTTGTCGTCGTTGTCCTCGTCGTTGTCGGGATTGGCCGACGTGGTGATGTCGGTGCTCGACAGGTAGCCGGTGATGGCGCTGCTCGTGCGGTCGACCTCGACGATGTAGCTCCCGGCCGGCAGGCTCGTGAAGAGGTAGTGGCCGGTGGCGCTGGTGGTCGTCGAGCTGAGCACCGTCGTGCCGTTGGCCGCGACGAGCCGCACCGTCACGCCCGGCGCACCGGGCTCGCCAGCCTCGGCCCGCCCGTTGTTGTTCAGATCGAGCCACACCAGGTTGCCGAGCGAGAGGAGGCCACCCGGAACGAATCCGAAGTCGACCGTGAGGTTGCTGTCGGGATTCCCGTCGCCGTCGTCGGTTGGCTCGCTACCGAGTCCGAGCGTCACCGGACCGCTGCGCACCCCCGATGCCGTTACCGTCACCCCGTTGTCGTCGTTGTCGACGTCGTTGTCGGGATTGGCCGACGTGGCCACGTCGGTGCTCGACACCGATCCCGGCGGCGGCACCACCTCCACCACGTAGGTGCCTGGCGGGAGCCCGCCGAAGAGATAGTGCCCACTGGCGTCGGTCGTGGTCGTCTGCAGCACCGTCACACCGTTGGCCGCCAGGAGCCGCACGGTCACGCCCGCGATGCCCGACTCGCCGGCGTCGACCACGCCGTTGTCGTTGCCATCGGTCCACACCAGATTGCCGAGGCTCAGTGCGCGCACGAAGCCGAAGTCGACCGACAGGTTCGAGTTGGGATCGGCGTCGCCGTCATCGACCGGCTCGCCGAATAGGGTCAGCGTGACGGCGCCGCTGCGCACGGCGGTGGCCGTGACGACAACGCCGTTGTCGTCGTTGTTGATGTCATTGTCGGGGTCGGCCGAGGTGGCGATGTCGGTGCTCGACAGGTAGCCGGTGAGGGCCGCGCTCGCGCGGTCGACCTCGACGAAGTAGGTCCCTGGCGCAAGGCCCGCGAACAGGTACTCGCCTGCGGCGTTGGTCGTGGTCGTGGCCAGAACGGTCGCGCCATTGGCGGCGATGAGACGCACGGTGACACCGGGGGCGCCTGGCTCGCCGGCATCGACCTGCGCGTTGTTGTTCAGGTCGATCCAGACGAAGTTGCCGAGCGACAGCGTGCCCGACGGCACGAAGCCGAAGTCGACCGTCAGGTTGGTGTTGGGGTCGGTGTCGCCGTCGGTGACGGGCTCGCCACCAGCGGTGAGGGTCACCGGCAGGCTGCGCACCACGGCACCCGCGGTGGTGCCGTTGTCGTCGTTGTCGATGTCGTTGTCGGGGTCGGATGCCGGCTCGGTGCCGCCGCCTGAACTGCTGACGTGTCCCGCGGGCGTGACGACCTCGACCACGTAGTCGCCGGGGGCCAGACCCGTGAAGAGGTAGAAGCCGCCGCCCGCCGTAACCTGCGTCGCCAGCACCGATGTGCCAGTGGCGTTCAGCAGACGCACGGTCACGCCGTTGAGCCCGGGTTCGCCGGCCGAGACCAGGCCGTCGTTGTTCACATCCCGCCACACGTAGTTGCCGAGCGACAGGGTGGCCGGCGGCACGAAGCCGAAGTCGATTGTCAGGTTGGTGTTCGGATCGGTATCACCGTCGTTGACCGGCTCGCCGCCCACGGTCAGCATGACCGGGTTGCTGCGCACCGTCGTGGCCGTGATGAGCACGCCGTTGTCGTCGTTGTCGACGTCGTTGTTCGGATTGGCCGAGGTGGCGGTGTCGGTGCTCGAGAGGTGGCCGGCCAGGGCGGCACTCGTCCGGTCCACTTCCACCGAGTAGGTCCCGGCCGCTAGGCCCGTGAACAGATACTGGCCCGCCGCGTTGGTCGTGGTCGTGGCCAGGACGGTCGTGCCGTTGGCCGCGATGAGCCGCACCGTGACCCCGGCAATGCCCGCCTCTCCCGCGTCGACGACGCCGTTGTCGTTGGCGTCGGCCCACACCAGGTTGCCGAGCGACAGCGGCACGCGGATGAGGCCGAAGTCGAGGGTGTTGTTCACGGTTTCACCGGTCACGGGGTTGACGCTCGGCTCGCCGCCGGGCGTCAGTGTGATGGGCGCGCTGACGATGAACGCACCGGCGTTGGTGCCGTTGTCGTCGTTGTCGACATCGTTGTCGGGGTCGGCACCAGGCTCCGACCCACCGCCGGTGCTGGAGGTGAAGCCGGCAGGCGGCGTGATGCGCACCCGGTAGTCGCCGGGCGGGAGGCCAGTGAACTCGTAGAGCCCGCCACTCATCGTCGCCATCGACAAGAGAACGGTCGTGCCGGCGCTGTCGAGGAGGTCGACCTGCACGCCGTTGCGGGGAACGTCACCGGAATTGAAGGTGCCGCTGTTGTCGAGGTCGTCGAACACCAGGTTCCCGAGCGACAGGCGGTAGAAGCTGAAATCGATCGTCAGGTTGGTGTTGGGATCGGTGTCGCCGTCGTTGGTCGGAGCGCCATTGGCGATGAGCGTCACCAGGCCGCTGACCACACCAAGACCGGGCACCGGCGCGCCATGGTCGGCGTTGTTGATGTCGCCCAGGGTCTGCCCGCTGCTGTTCTGGTAGCCGAAGAGCGGCTGCCCGACGGCGAACTCCGTGGGCGGCACCTGCACGAAGTAGCCCCCTGGGACCAGGCCGCTGAAGAGATAGCGCCCGGCGGCGGAGGTCACCTGGCCGCCGACGGGCGTGTCGGTTGCTGGATTGAACACGCCGTCGCCGTTGTCGCGGAAGAGCGCCAAATCGACGCCGGCCACCGGCTGCTCACTCCCATCCAGGATGCCGTTGTTGTTCGTGTCGTACCACACGAAGTCGCCGATCGACATCAGCGGAATCCCGGGGCGTGGAAACCCCTGGGCGTCCAAGCGCGCCCCCGTGGCGATTGTCAACGCCGCGCAAGCGGCCATGGCAGCAGTCAGGAGTCTCTTGCGGATACGAGTCATTGCAACCTTGTGTAGTGACGGCACTGAAGTTCGAGGGGCTATTCGGACGGCCTGGTCTCGAACTCATCGAGCCATACATGACGCACCGCGACGCAGTTCGGTGAACGATGACGGTCGATTCGCGTGTCGTCTGGCCATGCGCACACGCAGCGGTAGCATGGACAATGCCACGGCGAATTCCTGCGGGAATTCGCTGGGTGTGCGCGCGTCTTTACACCAGCAAGTCTTGTGCAGGCAGGACTTGAGTCTGCGCAGTCTCGGACAATCACGGATCCTACCGAGGCGTAGAACTGTTGACACTCCGTGAGCCCCACGGCGATACTGGAGAGTCATTTGGCGCGGCGATTTCCCGACTTGATGGGCCGCGCCCCGGTAGGCAGAAGACCGTCGCCGGCTGGCCCTATCTAAGTCGCGGTGAAGCCCGCGACCCAACGGTCGGCGGGCTTTTTCGTTGCCCGTGCACAAGGAGCACTATGTCGAAGTTCACGTTTACGTCCGAGTCGGTGTCCGAAGGCCACCCAGACAAGGTGTGCGACTACATTTCCGACTCGGTTCTGGACGCCTGTTTTGCCGAGGATCCGCACAGCCGAGTGGCGTGTGAAACCCTGGTCAAAAGTGACCACGTGGTGCTCGCGGGCGAGATTACGACCAACGCAAACTTCGACTACGAGAAGGTCGTGCGCCAGGCTGTGAAGGAGATCGGCTATACGGACCGCTCGGAGCCCTTCTGCGACACGACGCTCAAGGTGATCTCGCTCATCACCAAGCAGTCGAACGAGATTTCACAGGGCGTGACGGCGACGACCAGCCAGAGCGGCGACCAGGGCGCTGGCGACCAGGGCATCATGTTTGGTTACGCCACGAGCGAGTCGCCGGAGATGATGCCGTTGCCAATTCTGCTGGCGCACCGGCTCACCCACGAACTGGCCGTCGACCGGAAGGCCGGCAAGGTCGACTTCCTCCGTCCCGACAGCAAGTCACAGGTGTCGGTGGACTACGACGGCAATACCCCGAAGGGCGTGACCTGCGTGGTGGTGTCGACCCAGCACACGCCGGCCGCCGACCAGAAGAAGATCACCGAGTACGTGCGGGAAGACCTGGGACCGCGCGCCCTCGGCAACTGGTGGAACAAGGCCGCCACGCTCTTCGTGAACCCCACCGGCAGCTTCACCCACGGTGGCCCCTCGGCCGATGCCGGCCTGACGGGCCGCAAAATCATCGTCGACAGCTACGGCGGCTGGGGCCGTCATGGCGGGGGCGCGTTCAGTGGCAAGGACCCGTCGAAGGTCGACCGCAGCAGCGCCTACTTCTGCCGCTACGTCGCCCGCCAGGTCGTCGCGAAGGGTCTGGCGAAAAAGGCCGAGATCCAGGTTGGTTACGCCATTGGCATGGCGCAGCCGGTGTCGGTCAAAGTCGACACCTTCGGCACCGGCGACGAAGCTGCCGCGGCGGAGTTCGTGAGGAACAACTTCGACTTCCGCCCGCGCTCCATCATCGAGACCTTCGACCTGCTGCGGCCCATCTACCGCACGACGACCAACTACGGCCACTTCGGCCGTCCGGGACTGCCCTGGGAGAAGTAGATCGCGCGAGCTCGTCTGCGCTCGGCACTGATGCAAAGTGAACGGCCCCGCGCGGGGACAACCCGCCGGGGCCGTTGTCCGTGTACCGGACGCCTCAGCCGCCCGTCTTCACGCCGTCCCGGCAGGGTGCGACGTTTCCAGATCGGGCTCCTCGGCGACCTGCCCTGGCTGGTACTCGGCGTAGACGTAGACGGGGATTCCCAGCGCACCCATCCGGTCTTCGATCACCGGCAGCACGTCACTCCACGCCAACGCTCCTACCCCGGTGGCCAGCTTCGGCAGTGCCACGGACTCGAATCCTTCCTTGGCGACCATCTTCGCGAGCGCGCGCAGCGCCTCGCGCACGTTGTGAAGCGTGGCCCGGCCCGGCCGCGCCCCCACGCCGTACCCACCCTCCTGCGTGAGCAGGTTGACGATGCGCACGCCTCCTGCCGCGCCCCACAGCCATGCCGATCCGGGCTTCGGATGCTGTTGACTGCACCAGTGGTGATAGTCCTTGTGCAACGCGGGGTACATTTCACGAATCGCGAGGGCGAGCCCCTGGGTCATGGGGTCGTTCGGGGCCACGCCGTGCGCCAGCACCTGGGCGCGCGTCCGCAGGATGTCGCCTGACACGAGATGAATCACTGACACACTCCTTTTGGCTACCCGGGCCGGGTCTCAGCTGCCCGCGCAGGCCACACACGTCGTCGCGCTCGGCAGCGCTGCCAGGCGGACTCGTCCGATCTCGGCGCCACACCGGGAGCAGGCGCCGTAGGTGCCTGCCTCGATGCGGCTGAGCGCCGTGCGAATGGCAGCAACCTCGGCGCGGCTGGCCTCGTCGAGACCCTCGAGCACATCGTCGTTCTCGACCTCGACGGCGCGTTCCTGCCAGTCGCGGTCACCGGTCTTTCGGAGATCGACCGAGATGCGATCGACGCGCTTCAGCAGCACCTCGAGTCGACGTTCGAGATCGGCACGCACACCTGCGACGTCTGGCATCTCACCCTCCGTGGGCCTCCTTATCAAAATCGGTGCCGCCACCCGTGGCAGGCATTCAGGCCTGAAAACGGTGGGCGTGCGCTGCCAGAAGCAATGCTGCGTGGGGATTTCCTCGCGGGCTGGAGTTCCCTCGTGCCGGGGGTTTGTGCCGGGGCCATTCGAAGGGCCGCGCCGGCGCGCAGGTTGGCCGCGGCGCGAGCCTTGCACTGGGTCTTGGCATGGTCATCGACGACCAGCGTGAGGTTCTCACCGTCTTGTCGCGACCCGCCACCTATGGCCCGTCGTGCCAGGCCGTTGAGCGCATCGACACCCACAGCGCCGCGGTGTTCCTCACCGGCGACCGGGCCTTCAAGCTCAAGCGGGCGGTGCGCTACGACTACCTGGACTTCTCCACCGTCGAGCGGCGCCGGCAGTGCTGCGAAGCCGAACTGGCGCTGAACGCGCGCACGGCGCCGGCCCTGTACCGCCGGGTGGTCGCGCTGACGCGCGAACCCGACGGCCGGCTGGTGCTCGACGGCAGCGGCCCGCCGGTCGAGTGGCTGCTCGAAATGGCACAGTTCGACAACGACGCTCTGTGCGACCGCCTGGCCGAGCGCGGCGCCCTGAGCCTCTCGACGTCCCGGGCACTCGGTCGGGCAGTAGCGGAAATGCACGGTTCTGCGCACACCTGTCAGGCCCGCAGCGGGGCGGCGGCCATACGCTGGGTCATCGACGGCAATGCCACGGCGTTCGAGGCATTCGATGACGCGGTGCTCGAAAGCTCCCGCCATCGGGCGTTCACGGCAACGGCGCGGGTCATGTGCGACCACCTGGCGGGGCAGCTCGACGCCCGGTGGGCTCGTGGCGCAATGCGTCAGTGCCACGGCGACCTGCACCTGCGCAACATCGTGATCCTCGACCAACGTCCGACGCCGTTCGACGCCGTGGAGTTCAACGCCGACCTCGCCTGCATCGACGTCTGGTACGACCTGGCGTTCCTGCTCATGGACCTGTGGCGCCGCGGCTTGCCACGGCACGCCAATGTGGTCATGAACGAGTACGCTCGCGCGACCGGCGACCTCGACGGGCTCTCGCCGTTGCCGCTCTTCCTGGCCTGCCGCGCGGCCGTGCGGGCCAAGACGAGCGCCACGGCCGCCCTGCTCTCAGACCGCGTCGACGCCCGCGCCGCACTCCTCGAGGCCGCGCGCGGCTATCTGATCTTGGCGCTGACGCTCATCGAGCCGCGGCCGGCCGCGCTGGTCGTCATCGGCGGCTGGTCGGGTTCGGGCAAGTCGACGCAGGCGGCGATGCTCGCCCCAGACCTCGGCGCCGTGCCGGGCGCCGTGCACCTGCGCACTGATGTCATCCGCAAGGACCTCTTCGGGGTGTCCTGGGACGCGACGCTGCCTGCGGCGGCTTACCAGCCCGACGTGAGCAGACGCGTATACGCGCGCCTCGGCGAGCTGGCCGCCACGTCGCTCGCGGCCGGTCACGCCGTGGTGCTGGACGGCGTCTATGGCGATGCCGGCGAACGTCAGGCGGTGGCCGCGCTCGCACGGCGTGCCGGGACGCCACTTGCGGCGCTCTGGCTGGAGGCACCAGGCAGCACGCTGCTCGACCGCGTCGCCACCCGGCGTGGCGACGCGTCGGACGCAACGCCAGATGTGGTGCGCCAGCAGATGGCGGACGCGCATCCGCCCGCCGACTGGGTGCGCCTCGATGCCACGGGCGACGCCGAGGCCACCGGGCGTCAGGTGCGAGCCGCCCTTGCTGCCCGTGGCATCACGGCAGGATGAGACGCGGCGGCCGTCACGGCAGCCCCCGCATGGCGGGCGTCACGATGCCGACTTTTTCCACGCCCGCGCCCTTGGCCGCATCGACGACGGCCACCACCTCGCCGTAGCGCAGCACGCCGTCGCCCATGATGTAGAGCGTCTTGTCGCGGCGCCCGGCAAAGACCGCCCGCAACCTGTCACGGAGTTGCCCGAGGGTCACGTCCTGGCGGTTGATCGAGAGCCGCCGCGCTGCCGAGTACTCGACCACGATCTGATCGGTGGGCACGTCGGGCTTGCGCTCGGTCTTGGCCGGCACGGTGGCATCGAGGCCGGTCTGCGACAGCGGCAGCGCGGCCATGAAGATCACCAGCAGCACCAGCAGCACGTCGATCATCGGCGCGATGTTCATGTCGGCGGTGGCCGTGAGGCGGCGCGGCGTGCGCACGGGCGCGTGGCGGGAGTTGGCGTAGCTCATGGTGCTCATGGCGGTCACCGGAGCTCGAAGTTGACGGTCACGGTCATGATGACCGCCACGACTTCGCCATTCAGACGCGTGGGCGTGTAGCGCCATTGCCGCACGGCCGTGAGCGCCGCCTGGTCGAGCAGGGGCACCGATCGCAGCACGGTGGCGTCGACGACGGCCCCGTCCGTTCCGATCGTCGCCTGGATGACGACGAGTCCCTGAACACGCGCGGCTTGCGCGATGGCCGGATACACCGGCGCCACGTACGAAGTTCGCGCCGGGGCCGTCACGCGGCCGCCAACCTCAACCGGGCCTTTCGGCCCCGGAGGCGAGGGCGGGGGCGGGGGCGGCGGAGGTGCCAGCAGGTCGGCCCCGCGCTCGAGGCCGTTGATGATGCCGGCACCCGCGTCAATCGTGGAGATGGGATCGCGCTGCCACGCGGGTTCCTCGGTGATGCGATCCGGCGTCACGAGCGGCGCGGCATCAGGATTCGCCATCTGCGGCTCCGGCGCTCGCGCGATTCGGGGACGCGGCGGCTCGGGCGGCAGGAGCGGCGTGATGACCGAGTACTCGACGCGCGAGCGCAGCGCCGGCAGCGCGTCGGTCGCCAGCAAGGGCACGACGACGATCGCGACGACGGCCGTGGTGTGGGCGGCGATTGAGAGCGGGACGGTCAGGCGCGACCGCACGCCGACGCCGCTGAAAGGACGGGTGACATCACCGAACAGGTCGCGGGCCATGAGCATCCTCCTGCGCGCGACTGCCCATCGAGGCTGCACGAAGCCGTCCCGGCGGGACGCCCCTGCACACGCGCGAACGAAGGACGACGGTTCGGGCCCGAATGTCGTCGGTTGTAACGAATTGGACACCGGGCGGCGCGATTGGTTCCGCGCGGTGCAGACCGGCCTACTGGTCCTTCTGGACCATCATCGCGGCGATGTTGATGTACTTCCGGCCGTCGCGCTCGGTGATGGAGCCCTTGGCTTCGACCTTGCGGGCCACGAAGTCGAGCAGCTTGGCGTTCTTGTCGGCGGCATAACTACCCTCGATGACATAGACCGCGTCGTCGGTCAGCAGGGCCATCGGGTCGCCGTTCTTCGCGCAGGTCATGGCGCAGGCGGCGTGGCTCTCACCGGTGCCGGCAGCCCCCTTGCTCACCGAGCACGCCAGGTCCACCACCTCACCTCTCACGATCGTGAAGTCGGCCTGTACCGGTGCGGCGAGCAGCGCGATGAGAAGAAGCGCGAAGGACGGCAGCAGAAGCGGGCGCATTGGCGGGTCTCAAGGATGAGGGACGAAGCTGGGCCAGCCGGAACGCTGCCCGCACTTCCCGTTGTAGTGCCGAACCACGACGCGGTCAAGCCGGCGGTACACAAGACCGGCCGGAGCCCTCCCCCCTAGAAAGGCGTCCGACCGGTACCGGCTCACACCGAAGTGCGAGGCAGTCTCTCTACTTGGCGGCCGCGGAGGCCATGCCGAGCGAACTCATGAGCGACTCGACCATCGGCTTCACGTCCTTGGCCTTCGCCACGGCCGCCATCAAGTCGCCCTTCGCGAATGCGCCAGACGCCTCGGTCCAGAGCGCCTTCACTTGGTCGAGTGTCGACTTCGCGTCGGCGACCGTCGCCTTCGTCACGCCCCTCGGCAGGCGGCGCATGCCGTCGAGTTCGGCCACCTTCGCCGATACCTCACCCACCATCGCGGGCATGGTCGCGAAGTCGGCCCACTGGGTCGTGAGCTCGGCCTTCTTTGCTGCAGCGGCCTGAGCCGCCGCCGAGAGCACCGACGACACGCCCGGCACGCCGGCGATGACACCGGCGTAGTCTTCGGCGTCGAGCTTCTGCTTCACCGCGTTCACGCCATCGGTGACAGCGGTCATCTGGTCAGGGGCGAACATCTCGATCTCCGGCCGGGCGGTCGACACGGCCTCTTCGAGACCCTTGAACGCCATGTCCGCCGGCTCTTTCTGGGACGAACACGCCACGGTCATGCCGGCCGTCAGTACGAACGCAATCAACTTCTTCACTGTTCCGTCCTCCATGCCGGTTCTCTTGGGAAGATTCCCCCGTCCGGCACCTCCCATTGTCCCTCGGCACTGCATGAGACACAGCGGTCCGGCGAGAAGTCACATCGTGTAGACTGCCCCCGATTTCAAGGGAGCGAGACATGACCATCCGACCGCCCAGGAGTGGATTTTTCGGCCTGGCCGCACTGTGCCTCACGACGGCGCTACTGGCCGCCTGCCAGGGTCCTGCGCCGGCGCCCGCCGCCGCGCCGGCCACGGTTGACCCGGCCCAGGCCGCCCGCGAGAAACTGATCGCGCGGGCGAAGTCCTTCGAGCTCGATACGCCCTACGCGCCGCCGCCCGGGGACGCGCTCTCACACCACACGGCCGGCTACGTGAAGACCGTGTGCTCGGCGGTCTTCCTGACCGGCTACACGGCTGAGTTCGCCGCCGAACACGTGGGCTACTTCACCGGCCCTTACGAACACCGGGCCAAGGTTGGCAAGCCCGTCGTCGATATGGCGAAGAAGACGGTCAGCATCACGTTGCCGAACGGCGTCGTGCGCACGGCGGTCTTCACGGGCGGCCAGGGATGCGTCACCTACCCGGAAGGCGCCAGCACGCTGAGCTTCACGCCGAAGGCCGTCCGTCCCAACCTGCCGGCCGGCCCGTCGCAGGACTGGCCGATGGGCGACCGCCTGCCCAAGACGCCGTTTCCAGAGGGCATCGACGAGACGAAGATCCAGGCGGCAGTGGATGCGGCCTTCAGCTCTCCCGAGGCCGAGACGACCGCCTTCGTCGTGAGCTACAAGGGCCGCCTGCTCGGCGAACGCTACGGCGACGGCATCACGATGACGACGCCGCTCGAGAGCTGGTCGATGGGCAAGAGCGTGTCATCGACGATCATGGGCACGCTGATGCAGAAGGGCGTCTACACGCTCGAGCAGCCGGCGCCGATTCCCGAATGGCAAGGTGGGGGCGACAAGCGCAAGGAGATCCGGATTCAGGACATCCTCAGGATGTCGAGCGGCATCCGCATCAACGCCCCGGCCGATCCCGACTACGACCCGAACGGCACCTACCCTGATCACCTGTATCTCTATACGGGCGGCGTCGACTCCTACCAGTACGCCGCCACCCGGCCGCAGCAGTGGCCGCCCAACACCGTGGGCCGCTATCGCAACACCGACCCGGTGCTCACCAACTACCTGAACAAGCTCGGCATCGAGAAGCTGAAGCTCGACTACCTCTCGTATCCGCAGCGCCAACTGTGGGACAAGATCGGCGTCCGGACGATGGTGATGGAGACCGATCCGTTCGGCAACTTCCTCACGCAGGGCTACGAGTTCATGTCGGGCCGCGACTGGGCGCGCCTCGGCAACCTCTACCTGAACGACGGCGTCACGCCGGGCGGCGAGCGCATCCTGCCGGACTACTACAACGACTTCGTCAGCACGCTGGCGCCCGCCTGGGTGGCCGACGAGCGGCCAATCTACGGCGGGCTCTTCTGGATCAACGGCGATGGCGCGTGGCCGATTCCGAAGGAGGCCTACTCGATGAACGGCGCCGGCGGTCAGATCGTGTGGATCATCCCGTCGCACGATCTCGTCGTCGTGCGCCTGGGCAACTACAGGGGCCAGCGACAGATGCGGCCCACCCTGAGCAAGGCGCTCGAGATCCTGATGGAAGCGGTGCCCGCGCACTAGGGAACGGCGGGCAACCAAGCGAGGATTGACGTGACGCGCCTCTTCACCGTCGTGGCGCTGGCGGCAATTGCCGTGTTCGCAGCAACGCCCGCGACTCAAGCGCCGCCGTGCGATCTGCTGATTACCGGCGGGCGTGTCGTCGACGGCACCGGTGCGCCGTGGTTCGCAGCCGACGTCTGCGTCTCGGGTGACCGCATCCGGTCGGTCGGCGAGCGCGATCCATCGACCGCGACCAGGCGCCTCGACGCGCGGGGTCTCGTCGTCGCGCCCGGCTTCATCGACATGCTGGGCCAGTCGGAGTACTGGGTGCTGCGCGACAGCCGCGTCGGCAGCAAGATCATGCAGGGCATCACCACCGAGCTCACCGGCGAGGCGAGTTTCAGCAGCGCGGCCCATCGGCGGGCGCGGCACCTGCATCCCTTCGCGGCCATGTTCGACAACGAAGGCGTGCCGGCGTGGGACGACCTGGCAGGCTATCTGTCCGTGCTCGATGAGCGACCGGCCACGATCAACCTCGGCACCTTCATCAGCGCTGGCGGTGTCAGGGATTCCGTGGTCGGCCGCGACGACCGCGCCGCGACCCCCACTGAGCTGGCGGCGATGGAGGCACAGGTGGCCGCGGCGATGGAGGCCGGAGCGTTCGGCGTCTCGACCTCGCTGCAGTACGTGCCCGATCGCTTCGCTCGCACCGACGAGCTCATCGCGCTGACGCGCGTGGCCGGCCGCTACGGCGGCAGCTACATCTCGCACCAGCGCTCCGAGGCCGACGCCATCGACGAGAGTCTCGACGAGGTGTTCCGCGTTGCCCGCGAGGCAGGCGTGCCGGCCATCGTGCACCACCTGAAAACCGCCTACAAACAGAACTGGGGCCGCATGCCCGCCGTGCTGCAGCGCTTCGATCGCGCACGGCGTGAGGGCCTCGACGTGGCCGCCGATCTGTATCCCTACACGGCCGGAAGCAACCCGCTCGACGCGAGCCTGCCGGTCTGGGCACGCGAAGGTGGACGCGCGGCCATGGTGAAGCGTCTCATCGACCCGGCCACGCGGGCCAGGATCAAGGCCGAGATTCTGCAGCCGTCGACCACCTGGGAGAACCAGTACCTGGGCTCCGGCGGCGCCGCCGGCATCCTGGTGTCGTCGGTGGGGCGGGCGGAGCTCAAGATCTACCAGGGACGCACGCTCGACGACATCGCCAAAGCCGAGAGCCGGGATCCGCTCGACGTGCTGATCGATCTCATCGCCAAGGACGACACGACCGGCAGCGGCATCATGTTCTTCATCAACGAGACCGACATGCGCGCAGCCCTGGCACATCCGCTCGTCATGCTCGGCACCGACTCTGGAGGCATGGCGCCCGACAGCGGCCCGCCCACGGCGGGCGTGCACCCACGGGCGTGGGGTTCGGCGGCACGCATCCTCGGCACCTACGTGCGAGACGAGCGGCTCCTCACGCTCGAAGAGGCCGTGCGCAAGATGACGTCGCTGCCGGCACAGCGCATGCGGCTGTGGGAGCGCGGTGTCGTGCGGCCTGGTGCAGCGGCCGATCTGGTGGTGTTCGACCCGGCCACGATCCGCGATCGCTCCACGTTCGCCGAGCCTCGGCAGTACGCGGAGGGCATGCGCTGGGTCGCCGTGAACGGCCAGCTGGTCGTCGACGACGGGCGGATCACCGCGGCGCGACCGGGACGGGCCCTGCGCGGCCCCGGTTATCGGCCCCGCTAGGCTCGCCGTCGCGTCGTCACCGCGCGGGCAGTGCGAACACGAACACGGCGCGGCCGGCCGCCACCGACACGTGCTGCCTGCCGCCCACGAGGAACGTCGTGGGATTCGAGCGCACGATGCCACCCACCTGGAACTGCCAGAGCGGCGCGCCGGTCACGGCGTCGAGCGCGTAGAAGTTGCCCTCGTTCGAGCCCGAGAACACCAGGCCCCCGGCGGTCGAGAGCACGCCCGACCACGACGGCGACGGCAGACGGAAGTCCCACACCCTCGCGCCCGTCTTCGCGTCGAGCGCGCGCACCGCACCCCATGCTTCGTCGGCCAGCCGGCGTTCGCCGCCGCCGGTGAACGGCTGTCCGGCCTCGTACTCGACGTCGGTCTTGTAGTAGTACGAGCCCATCTCGCGCACGGGCACGTAGAAGAGACCGGTCTGCGGACTGAACGACGGGCTCGGCCAGTTGGTCGAGCCCTGCAGGCTCGGATAGACGAGATTCCCTTCCGGCGTCGGCTCGGTGCCCTCGACGACGCGCGGCCGTCCCTTGGGGTCGATGCCCTTCGCCCAGGTCTGCTTCGCGTAGGGCGCCGCGTGCAGGAACTCGCCGGTCACGCGGTCGAGCACGTAGTAGAAGGCGTTGCGGTTCGCGGTGACGAGCGTCTTGCGCGGCCTTCCGCCGATCGTGAGGTCGGCGAGCACCTGGATCTGGTTGGCGTCCCAATCGTGCACGTCGTGCGGCGTGTACTGGAAGTACCACTTCATCTTGCCGGTGTCGGCGTCGAGCGCGACGACCGACGACGTGTAGAGGTTGTCGCCCATGCGGACGTCGCCGTTCCAGTCGGGGCCCGGGTTGCCGGTGCCCCAGTAGAGCAGGTTCAGCGCCGGGTCGTAGGAGCCGGTGAGCCAGGTGGCGCCAGCGCCGTTCTTCCAGCTCTCTCCGGCCCAGGTCTCGACGCCCGGCTCGCCTGCCGCCGGCACGGTATACGTGCGCCAGGCGAGTTTGCCGCTCTTCGCGTCGTAGGCATCGACGAAGCCGCGGATGCCGGCCTCGCCGCCGCTGATGCCGACAATCACCTTGTCCTTCACGGCCAGCGGCGCCATCGTGATCGAGTGACCGGTGCCGTTGTCGGCCACCTGCGTTTCCCACCGCACGGCGCCGGTCTGGGCGTCGAGCGCGATGAGGGCGCCGTCGAGTGAGCCGACAAACACCTTGTCGTCGAGGATGGCGACGCCGCGGTTGGTCGCGGGGAAGCCGATCAGCCGGAGATCGGACGGCATCGACCGCACGTAGCTCCAGATCGGACGACCGTTCTTCGGATCGAGCGCGGTGACGGTGGTGGGCGGCTCGGTCACGTACATGATGCCGTCGGCGACGATGGCCGACGTCTCCATCTGGCCGTTGCCCGCTACCTGGTAGACCCAGGCCGGCACCAGGCCGTCGACGTTGGCGGCCGTGAGCTCGGTGAGCGGGGAGTGTCGATGTCCGAAGTAGCCGCCGTTGTAGGTCAGCCAGTCGCCCGGCGTCGTCGCGGCATCGACGATCCGCTGGTAAGGCACCTGTCCGCTGAGCACGGCGCCCGAAAGCACCATCACTGCCGCCGCCATCGCCAGTCGTCTCATCGCTGCCCTCGCAGGCTCGAAAGGTATGCCACCAGGTCATCCAGATCTGCCGCCGGCAAGGTGGCATAGGCCGGCATCAGGCTGGCGCCGGCCTCACGCTTCAGTTCCCGCAGGTCTGCCACGCGGAACGCATGCAGCTGCCCCTTCACGTCGCGCACGTGCACCCAGAACGCGTCCTCACTGACGCGCACGCCGCGCACCGCCGGGCCCGACTTCGGCGTAGCCGTGACGACGACGTGCCCGTCCGGCACGCGGGAGGCGGGCTCCACGAGCGCCTGCTTCAGGTATGCCGGCCCGCGCTGCTGCCCGATGGAGGAGAGGTCGGGGCCGAACGCGCGGCCCTGGCCCGCCAGCACGTGGCAAGTTGCGCAGCCGCGCTCCTCGTAGACCGCGCGGCCGTGCTGTGGGTTCCCGGTGACGGTGCCGCCGGAGCTACGAGTCAGCGAACGCACGAACGCGGCAAGCTGCCAGCTCCGCTCTGGCCCGTTGGCGTCGCCGAAGCCCGGCATCACGCCGGGGATCCCGACCCGCACGATCCTGAAGAGGCCGTCATCGTCGGAGGCGCGGGCGAAGGCGGGCACGAGCAGCGACGGTCCGTAGCCGCCGCCGCCGTCAATCCCATGACAGAGCGCGCACTGCGCGTTGTAGAGGCGCTTGCCTTCGGCGAGATCCCCTGGAACCGCCACCGAGAGCGGACGCTCGAGCACGGGCGGCGGATACTGCGCGTGCGAGAGCGCCTCGGCGGCCAGGATCGCCAGCGCCGCTACTGTCGCCTGTAGAGCCCCGCGTCTGACGAACGACCTGCCCATCGCTGCGCCTCCGTTGACCGAGCCGCGAAAACACGCGGAATCTATCACACGCGGCCGACGCGCGCGGAGCGGTGCGCTCGGGCCGGAGGAGACGCCGTCGGGCGATCAGTCGAGCCGCAGCGCGTCGAGCGGGTCCACGCGCGAGGCGCGCAGGGCGGGCAGCAGGCTGGCCAGAAACGCCACCAAGGCCAGCAACACCGGCAGTGAGAGGAACGTGAGGGGGTCGGTCGTGGTCACGCCGAAGACCAGGCGCTCCAGCGCGCGCGTGAGCGCAAACGCGGCGCCGAGACCGACGACCAGGCCCGCCACCACCGGTTTGAGGGCATCGACGAGCACGAGACGCAGGATCTCACCGCCGGTGGCGCCAAGCGCCACCCGAATGCCGATCTCGGAGTTCCGCTGGGCCACCGCGTACGACACCGTACCGTAGATGCCCGCCACGGCCAGCACCAGCGCGATAGCGGCAAACACTGCCAGGAGCATCATGTTGAAGCGCCGCTGCGTCAGCGACGCGCCGACGACGGCGTCGAGCGTGCGTGGCTGCGAGACGGGCAACGCGGTGTCGATCGCCTGCACGGCTGCCCTGAACGACGCCGCCACGGCCATCGGGTCGCCGGTGGTGCGAACGACCACGTTCTGCGACGCCTGTGGCGAGCCGGTGTGCACGCCGTAGGCCATCGGCACCGGGTCCTGGTCGGCGCGGTACTGCCGCACGTTGGCGACGACGCCGGCGATGATGGCCCAATTCGGCTCGCCCTGTTCATCGGGCCCGAACGAGAAGCGCAAACCGATCGGATCGCGGTCGGCAAACTCGCGGCGGGCCATCGCTTCGTTGATGAGGATCGCGGTCGGGTTCTCCACCGCATCCTGGCGCGTGAACTCGCGGCCGCGCACGACGGGAATTCCCATCGTCTGGAAATAGCCGGGCGAAACCTCCACCCAGTAGGCCAGCGGCAGCTGGCTGAGAGGCTGCTGGGGGCGGCCCTCTACGTTGAACGCGATGACGGTGCGGCCGCCGCTTAGCGGCAGGCCGGTGGTCAGCGCCACGGCCTCCACGCCGGGTACGGCACCAGCGCGTTCCAGCACCCGGTCCCAGTAGGCGATCAGCTGTCCGGGCGAACGATAGTTGTCTCCCGTTGGCGCCACTTGCACGGTGAGCATGCGGTCGGTCGTGAAGCCGAGCGGCATGTCGATGAGCGTCATCAGACTGCGGAAGAGCAGGCCGGCGCCAATCAGCAGCACGAGCGACAGCGCCACCTCCGCCAGCACGAGACCCGCGCGCGCGTAGCGGCTATGTCCGTCGGCCGTCGAGCCACGGGCGCTCTCGCTGAGGACGTGCTGCAAGTCCTGACGCGACGCCTGCCACGCCGGCAGCACACCGAACAGCACACCGGTCAAGACCGACAGCACGAGCGCGAAGGCCAGCGCGGCGCCGTCGACGCCAATTGGCGCCACTCTCGGCACGTCGCCCGGATCGAGCGCCAGGATGAAGTCCACGCCCCAGAACGCGAAGAGCACGCCCAGTCCACCACCCACCACGGCCAGCAGCACGCTCTCGGTCAGCAACTGCCGCATCAGCATGGCGCGATCGGCGCCGACGGCGGCGCGGATGGCAAGTTCGCGGGCGCGCACCGTGGCCCGCGCCATCAGCAGGTTGGCTACGTTGGCCACCACGATGAGCAGCACGCAGCCAACGGCGCCGAGCAGCACCAGCAGCGGCGTGCGAGCGGCCCCGACGAGCTGGTCCTGGAGCGAGCGGGCCACGGCGATGAAGTGCGCCGATTCATCGGGGTAGGCAGCACTCAGCTGGTCGGAGATGGTCGTGAACTCCGCGTTGACAGTGGCCAGCGTCTGCCCGGCCTTCATGCGGCCGATGGCGCGCAGATAGTGGGCATCGCGCACCGTGCGTGGATCGCGCGGGTCCATCGACGGCAGGTCGTGGGCGGCTGGGATCCAGAAGTCCACGTCCTGCGGGAAGTTGACGGTAACGGGCATGACCCCGATGACGGTGTAGGGTGCGCCGTTCAGGCGCACGGTCTGGTTGATGGCGTCGTTCGATCCGCCGAGGCGGCGCTGCCAGAAGCCGTAGCTGACGACGACGTTCTGGCCCTTGCCAGGCTCGGCGTCGTCGCGCGTGAACTGCCGCCCGAGCACTGGCGGTACCCCGAGCACGTCGAAGAATGTGGAGGACGTGACGGCGCCAGCTAGACGTTCCGGCGCGCCGCTTGAAAGCGCCACGTTGAACGTCCGGCGCTGATACGCGGCCATCGTCTGGATGGTGGTCGCCAGGCGTCTCCAGTCGGCAAAGGTCGCCGGGGCGATGGCGCCGCGGTTGCGCTCGGCGCGCTCGACCTCGTTCAGGTCGACCAGGCGCTCGGCATCGCGGAACGGCAGCCCCTGCAGCAACACGCCGTCGACGATGCTGAACATGGCCGTGTTGGCGCCGATGCCCACGGCCAACGTGAAGATAGCGACGAAGGTGAAGCCCGGTGCCTTGAGCAGCACGCGCGCGGCGTGGCGCAGATCCTGAAGCAGTCGGTCCATGGCGTCCCATTCAATTTACAGAAGGCTTGCCAGCGCGCTCGTCACCTTCCGCGCGGCCGGAATCTGACGCTCCCGCTCTTCCGTGCGCACGTAGCGCGGCCTGGTGCGCAGCGCCTCGGGCACGTCGTCTGACTGGCGCCAGACGAGCGTGTCGCGGGCGGTCGTGAGGAGTGGCCGACAGGTAAGACCCGAGCCGAGCGCCTTGCGGTTGCTGATGCGCATGTGGCGTCTGGGGCGCGGCCGGACCTACAGCGTCGGCGTGACCTCGATCACCGCTGATCCCCTGGTTCCGGCAAGGCATCCCATGCAAAGGCTACACGGTAGGTCTTGCTCATCCGTGCCCGATCAGGCGGGCTTTCTGCGCCTTTTCGTTCAGATTCCGGCTGTCACGGATCTTGCACCGTCCGTGGCGGAGGTGGCACATGTTCGCAAGAACATCGGCCGTCATACTCGGAATGGTCGGCGCCTTCGCGCTCGGCCTGACGCTCGGCCCGCAGATCAACGCCAACCGCCCTGCTGCCGCGGCCCCCGAGGTCGTGGTGAGGCCCGACGTTGCCAGGGAGTTGCCGGCGCGAGTCACACCCGCCACGGGCGGCGCGGTCGCGCTCAACGTGCGCGCCGAAGCACCGCGACTGGAGCGCGTGTTGCCGGCCTCGGCCCGGCCGGTGCAGCAGCACATGAAGCGGCTGCTCAATGACGGCGCCGACGTCGAGGCTGCCGCCGAGGGCTTCCACAACGCCCGCGAGCTCATGACGGTTGCTTATGCCGCGCGCAACACCGACATCCCATTCGTGCTGTTGAAGCACCGTGTGCTCACCGAGCAGATGTCCCTGGCGCGCGCCATCGGAGCCTCGCGACCGGAGCTGGACGCAGCCGCCGAGGTGAACCGCGCCCGAGCGGAGGCCAAGGCGGATCTGGCGCGGATCTCGAGCTAGTCCCCTGGAAGCGTGATAACTCGCACAATTCCCGGGCGCGCCACGGGCGGCGAGTGACGCGACAAGGTGAGGGCGAAGCTGCCCGGAACACGCTGCTACACTTGAACCCATGACTATCCACCCTGCCGTCCACATCACCGCGCTCGCCCTGCTCCTGCCCGCGCTCGCGCACGCCGACGTCAAGACGCAGGAACGCACACAGATCAAGTTCGAAGGCGCCATCGGCCGTGTCGTCAACATCTTCGGCGGCCGCGGCGCGCGCGAGGGCGTCACGACCACCGTCTCGCTCAAGGGCGAGCGCATGCTGTCGCTGACCGGCGACAGCGGCGAGATCGTCGACCTGGCCGAGGAGAAGATCTACAGCCTGGATCTCAAGGGCAAGACCTACTCGGTCATGACCTTCGCCGAGATGCGCCAGCGGATGGAAGAGGCCATGGCCAAGGCCGAGAAGGAAATGGCGGCGGCCAAACCCGAGGCCGAGAAGCCTGCCGACGGCGCGCCGAAGAAGGAATTCGAGGTCGACTTCGCGATCGCCGACGGTGGCGGCGCAAAACAGATTGCCGGCCGGGACACGAAGGAGTCGGTCGCCACCATCACCGTGCGCGAGAAGGGCAAGACGCTCGAGGAGGCCGGCGGCCTCATTCTCGAGACGCATCTCTGGATGACGCCGAAAGTGCCGGCCCTGCAGGAGCTCAACGACTTCCGCTTGCGCTATGCGCAGGCCGTCTACGGCCCCTTGGTCGCGCAGGCCGCGCCCAACATGACGCAGGCCATGGCCATGTATCCGCAGATGAAGGACGCGATGGCAAAGCTCGCCGAGGAGGGCAAGAAGCTCGACGGCACGCCGCTCCTCACCGAGATGGTTTTCATCGTGGCCGCGCCACCCGGCAGCCAGACGGAGCAGAAGGCGGAACCGGCCCCCGGCATCGGCGGCCTGCTCGGCGGCCTCGGCCGGATGCGACGCAGGAGTAACGATGCGCCTGCGGCGGCACCGGCGGCGGCGGCCGCTCCCGGCCGATCCACGGTGCTCACGACGACCACCGAGACACTGCAGATCACGCCGAGCGCGAGCGACGCCGACGTGGCGCTGCCGGCGGGACTCAAGCTGAAGTAGTCGCGAGAGAGCCGGCTGGGCGGGCCCGGGCATGGTAAGATTCCTACTAGTCTTACTCTTACCATGCGAATCACCAGCAAGGGGCAGGTCACGATCCCGCAGGAAATCCGAGAGGCGCTCGGGCTATTGCCACATACCGAGGTGGAGTTCGCCGTCGAGCGCGGGCAGGCGGTGCTGCGGCCGGCTGGCGGCAAGGCCAGCCGCGGCGCACGCATCGTCGACCATTTGAAGGTGCACGGCACGAAGATGCGGATGAGCAGCAAGGAGCTGCTCGCCTTGCTCAGGGACGCCCCAGATGAGCTCGACCCTCGTTGACTCGAACGTTCTCATCGATCTCTTCGACGAGCATTCGGAGTGGCGCGAGTGGTCGGACGCGATGCTGACGCGCGCGGCCAATCGTGGGCCGCTCATCATCAATCCCATCGTGTTTGCCGAGGTGTCGGCGGGGTTCGACTCGCTCGACGACGTCGAGGCCGCGCTGCCGCCGTCATACGTGCGGCGCGAGCCCCTGCCTTGGGAGGCCGCCTTCCTCGCCGGACGGGCGTTCGTGCAGTACCGACGCCGAGGCGGCACGCGGCAAGCCCCCTTGCCCGACTTCTACATCGGAGCTCACGCGGCGGTGGCCGGCCACACGCTGCTGACGCGCGATCCGCTGCGCTATCGCCATTACTTTCCCAGGCTGCGAGTGGTCGCGCCATAGCCGCGTCGGGCTCGAGCTGCAGCGGGCGCCGCCGACAATCTGAGCAAACGGCGCTAGGATTGGCGGCATGCGTGCCTTCACCTTCGCTCTTCTTGCCGTAGTCGTTGCCTCCGACTCATCCGCTCAGTCGATCGACGAGTTGATTGCGCTCAAGCGCACCTCGGGCACGGCGGCCATCTCGGCTGACGGCCGCTCGGTGGCCTACACCGTGCGCGAGACAAACTGGACCGACAACGCCTACGAGACCGAGATCTGGCTGGCCGAGGCCGGCGTGAGCGGCAGCGGTCGCCAGCTCACCATGGCGAACAAGTCGAGCCAGTCGCCGGCCTTCTCACCCGACGGCAAGTGGCTCGCCTTCATCTCGGACCGCAGCGACACCCGGCAGCTCTATCGGCTGTCGCTCGACGGCGGCGAAGCCGAAGCCCTCACGAGCGGCACCGAAGGCGTGACCGCGTTCGAATGGGCGCCCGATGGCGCCTCGATCGCCTACACGATGACCGACCCGGTCACGCCGGCGATGAAGGAGCGCGCTGAGAAGTACGGCGAGTACACGCACGAGGACCACGACGCGCGCATGGCCCAACTGCACCTGCTCGACGTGGCCACGAAGGCTACCCGCCCGCTCACCGCCGGCGCATTCGTCGTCGGCGCCTTCGACTGGTCGCCCGATGGCGGGAGGATCGCCTTCGATCACCGGGTGAGCAGCGATGCCGGCATGAGCGGCAGTGCCGATATCTCGGTGGTCGAGGTCGCAGGCGGCGCGGTCACGGCGCTGGTGACGCAGGCGGGACCTGACTCGAATCCGAAGTGGTCGCCCGACGGCCGGCGGATTGCCTTCCAATCGGCGATGGCCAAGCCGTTCTACTTCTTCGCCAACGGCACCGTGGCGGTCGTGAACGCCAGCGGCGGCACGCCGGAGCCGCTCACTGCGCGCTTCGACGAGAATCCGTCGCTGGTCGCGTGGACCAAGGCCGGTATCTTCTTCGGCGCGTCGCAGCGCACGTGGTCGTATCTCTATCGTCTCGATCCGGACAGCCGGCAGACGGCGATGCACCGCGTGCGCGAAGACTGGATTGGCCAGTCGTTCGCCGTCACGCCCGCCGGTGCGCATGCCGCGTTCGTGGCGAGCGGCCCGCGCGAGTTCCCCGACGTCTACACCGCGCCAATCGCGCCCACCCTGGCGCCCACCAAACTCAGCGACCTCGGTGCGCAGGTGGCATCGTGGCCGAAGCACAGCCGCGAGGTAGTGCGCTGGAAGAGCCAGGACGGCGCCGAGATCGAAGGCGTGCTGCACAAGCCGGCAGACTTCCAGGCCGGACGCCGCTATCCGCTCCTGGTGGTCATTCATGGCGGACCGACGGGCGTGTCGCGGCCGCAGCCCTTCGGCAGCGCCAGCTTCTACCCCATCGACGGCTGGCTGGCGAAGGGCGCGCTCGTCCTCGAGCCGAACTACCGCGGCAGCGCCGGCTACGGCGAGGCGTTCCGCTCGCTGAACGTACGCAACCTGGGTATCGGCGACGCGTGGGACGTACTGAGCGGCATCGACCACCTCGTCGCGCAGGGTCTGGTCGACAAGGACCGGGTGGGCTCGATGGGCTGGAGCCAGGGCGGCTACATCTCGGCTTTCCTCACCACCAAGCACGCCGACCGCTTCAAGGCGCTCTCGGTGGGCGCGGGTATCTCGAACTGGGTCACCTACTACGTGAACACCGACATCCACCCGTTCACCAGGCAGTACCTCAAGGCCACGCCGTGGGACGACCCGAAGATCTACGCCGACACCTCGCCCATGACCTACATCAAGAGCGCACAGGCGCCGACGCTCATCCAGCACGGCGACAAGGATCCGCGCGTGCCGATTCCGAACGCGTTCGAGTTGTACCAGGGCCTGCAGGATCAGAAGGTGCCGGTAGAGCTGATGATCTTCCGCGGCTTCGGCCATGGGCTCGACAAGCCGAAGGCCAACCGCGCTGCCATGCAGCAGAACTGGGATTGGTTCGGGAAATACCTGTGGCCGGGCGAGGCCGGCTCGCAAGAGCGGGGTCGCTGACGCATGCCGCCCACCGGCTAGCACGTAGGCGCTGCCCCGTGATCTACCGTCACACCCAGATCGGCTACGGGATGTTCTTCGTGGGCGTGTCGCTGGCGGCCCTCGTCGCCGCCCGCGTGAGATCCTGGGCTCTCTTCGGTGTGATGTGCCTCGTCACCGCGGTGGCCTCGGCGCTCTTCGGCACGCTCACGATCGAAGTTGGCGGCGCGGCGGTCGTCGTCCGCTTCGGTCCGGTCGGCCTCGTCCGCGAGCGGATCGCGACGACCGACATCGTGTCGGCCCGAGCCGTGCGAAACTCGCCGCTCTACGGCTGGGGCATGCGCTACATCCGCAATGGACGACTGTGGAGCATCTGGGGCCTCGACGCCGTCGAGCTGCAGCTCACGAATGGCAGTCGTTTCCGCATCGGCACCAGCCAGCCAGCGGCCCTGCTGGCCGCCCTGAAGGCATCTGGCGTTGCGGCGTGACCGAAAAGGAGGCGCCGCGCTGGGCACTGGACCGGGACGAATCGCCGCGCCAATGTGAAAGACCTGGCGATGCTGACGACGATCCTCGAACTCCGTTCCAGGCGTCGGTAACCGGCCGGCACGGCGCCGCCGGTCGACCCGCACAGCCAGGGTAGTCGCCGCTTCTTCAAGTGGTGACGCCCGGATGGCCCTTTCGTCCGGCGGAGATGATCGTACAGCGTCAGTTGGCGAAGCCGGAGGAAGGGTCATCCGGGCGTCACCACCAGTGCTGGACTACCGTGCCAGGTGGAGCGGGAACGCCGTTCGGGCCACGAAGGCGTTCACCGCCTCGAGCAGTGCCGTGCTCTTGTCGCGCACCACGAACACCGACTCTTCGCGCTGCCCGGGATTCAGATCGTGGTGATCGATGAGGGTCAGTTCCGGTCCGTAGGACGGGATGACTCGGCCATCGAGCGCGAAGTACTCGGCCTGGGCCACCGCCTCGAGGCCACCCCGCGCGAACAGCTCGTACAACTCGGGGAACGTCGCGGTAGCAACGATCTCCACGCCCTCCGGCGCGCGCCGAACCAGATCGCGGTGCGCGGCCATGCCGGTCACCGCGCCGACCCTCTTCCCGGTGAAGTCGGCAATGGTGCGGTAGTGGTCGCCGTCGGCGGCGCGGATACGCAGCGCGCGCTGCTCGTAGAGGAACGGCGCCGAGAACGTGCCCCCGGGGCTCACGCGATCCGGGAAGCTCGCCAGGTTGGTGGCCACCACGTCGACGGCGTCCTTGCCGGCCAGCTCCCACGACTTGTCGAACGGCACGACCACCCACTCCGGGCGCAGCTGGAGGTCCTGGGCAAGGCGTTCGGCGTAGCGGTACATCCACGCTTCGGGGTCGAGCAGGTCGGTGGCCGTGCCGGTGATGGCGATCTTCAAGACGCCAGGCTGGAGGGTGGTGAGAGCGGGCGCCCCAGGCGTCGTCTGGCACCCGACGGCAGACAAGAGCAGGGCGACGACGAGACTGCGTGTGATGGGCATCGGCCTGTTCCTCTAGTTTTCGGCGGGCGCTCCGACGCCGTAGTAGGTGAGCACACGCCGCACCGTGAGCCCCTGCACCAGGATCGAGAACACCACCACGGCGTAGGTAGCGGCGAGCAGGTACTCGCGCGCAGGGAACGGCGGCAAGGACAGCACCATCGCCACCGAGATGCCGCCGCGCAGGCCGCTCCAGGTGAGTACCGGCACCAGACCTCGCCGGTACGGACCGCGCAGGCTCATCGCCGTGATCGGCAACGTCACCGAGATCAGCCGCGCGAGCAGGGTCATCGGCACGGCCAGCAGCCCCACGGCAATCGGCGTCACGCCGCCCGGCACGGCGAAGACCTCGATGCCGAGCAGCAGGAAGAGCACGGCGTTCAGGATCTCGTCGAGCATCTGCCAGAAGGCATCGACGTGCTCGCGCGTCTTGTCGCTCATGGCGAAACGCCGCCCGGGATTGCCGATGAGCAGGCCTTCGACCACGACGGCGATAGGACCGGACACATGCACCCAGAACGACAGCGAGTAGGTGAACATCACGAGCGCCAGTGTGATGAGCAGCTCGAGCGGGTGATCGTTCAGGCTCTTGAGGGCGTGGTAGCCGACCCAGCCCAGGCCAAGGCCGAGCGCGGCCCCGCCGAGGACTTCGCGCAGGAAGAACCCGGTGAGGCCCGCCGCGTTCGCCGTGATCTCCAGCACCTCGTCCGCACCCTGGAGGCCCGCCGCTGAAGCGAGCGCGAAGAACAGCACTACGGCCACGCCGTCGTTGAAGAGCGACTCGCCGGCGATCTGCGCTTCGAGACTGCGTGGCGCCTTCAGTTCCTTGAGCAAGCCCATGACGGCGATGGGATCGGTCGGAGAGATCAGAGCCCCGAAGACCAGACAGACCATGAACGGAATGTCGAAGCCGAACAGGCGGAAAACCCCATACATCATCCCGCCGACGGCCGCCGTCGAGATCAGCACCCCAATCGTCGCCAGCGCGCCGATGGTCCACTTCTGATCGAGCAGGTCATCGAGATTGATGTGCAGGGCACCGGCGAAGAGCAGGAAGCTCAGCATGCCGTGCATGAGCGCTTCGTTGAAGTCGATCTCGCCGAGGAAGGCGGCGATGGCGTCGCGCAACCCCCAGGCCGGCACGACCTGGTCGACGGCCACCAGGAGCAGCGAGCTGACGAGCGCCACGGCCAGCGTGCCGGTCGTGGCAGGCAGGCGCAGGATCCGGTGATTGAGGTAGCCGGAGAGCGCGGCGACGGCGAGGAGCACCGCGGCGGTGTCGAATGCATTCATCTGGATCGCCCCCGGCGCTCGAAGTCGGCGTCGATATCGGTCTTCGGGCCGTGTCGCGGAGTCTAGCAGAGCCGTCCGCTGCACATCGCGGCCGATGACAGCTTCAACTGCATCGATTCCAGATCCGACGAAGGCGGTGGCACGTCACTGCCGCCGCACGCGAATCGACGTCACGCAGTCGTTCAGGCCGTCGCGCGGGCAGTCGTGCTCGGTGATGAGCTGGAGGTTCGGCACATCGGCCGTGATGTCGAGCGCGTCGTCACGGTAGTTGTCGTCGCGATAGAGCGTGGCGCGCCAGCCAGGGGCTACCCGTACCGACGAAATGCAGTCGTTCCAGTCGTAGATGTAGCGGCCGCCGGACGCGCCATCGGATTCGTAGTGCTCGCATGGCCCGCGCACGTCGCGAAGATCACGCACGTCTTCGGTGATGTGCGCCGAACGGCCCAGATAGTTCGCGTCTTCGTAGACGATGATGCCGGTGGCAAGCTCAGACGGCCCCGTGGGCAGCGACTTCTGACAGGCGGCGGCGCCAGCCAGGCAAGCTGCCAGCCCGAGCACGATGGCACGGCTACGACGCATCGTTCCCCCCAGATCCCCCATTCCCTCATGCTACGCAATTTGGCCGCCGCGCGGACCAGCCCTCCGGGCCAGCCGCTGCATGCGGCCCGACGACAACGGGCCGACGTGTCCCCGCCGCCGGCCCGCCTGCGTTCTCCTCAACAGTGGCGGGCCACCGAACGGCCAGGCCACCTCGAGGGGGTCGCGACGATGCGCGCAAATGTCCGTGGCGGAATGGTGCTTCTGGGCGCCGCGATGATGATCGCGGCCGGTCCGGCGTCGAGCGCGGCTCAGGCCGTGCAGGCGCCCGGCGGGCTATTCGTCTCGCAGGTCACCGGCAATACGGTGACGCTGCGCTGGGACCCGCCGCTCGGCGGCCCGGCGCCGGACGGCTACGTGCTCGAAGGCGGCGTGACACCGGGGTCGGTGCTGGCCAGCGTGCCCACCGGGCTCTCGGCGCCAATCTTCACGTTCGTAGCGCCGACGGGCTCGTTCTTCGTGCGGGTGCACAGCCTGCTCGGCGCCGCCAGGAGCAGTCCGTCGAACGAGGTGCCGCTGCACGTGAACGTGGCCGTCCCGGCGGCGTCGCCAGCGAACTTGACCGGGCTCGTGAACGGAACGTCGCTCGCGCTCACGTGGTGGAACAACTTCACCGACGGCCCGCCGGGGTCGCTGCTGCTGGACGTCTCCGGGGCCCTGAACGCGACGCTGCCCTTGCCCCTCGTCGACACCTTTTCATTCGCCGGCGTCCCGCCCGGCACCTACACCTTCCGGCTTCGCGCGGCCAATGCCGCCGGCGTCAGCGCGTCGTCCAGTCCGGTGACACTCACGTTTCCGGGGACCTGCTCGGGACCGCCCGCGGCGCCAACCGCATTCACCGCGTTTGCCGCCGGCAACGCCTTGTCGGGCGTGTGGGGCCCGGCCGTGTCGGGACCCGCGACATCGAGCTTCGTCGTCAACGTGACCGGCGCATTCAACGGTAGCTTCCCGACGACGGCGCGGACGGTGTCTGGTACCGTGCCGCCGGGCACCTATGATTTGTGGATCGTCGGCGTCAACGCCTGCGGCACGAGCGGTCCGTCGTCGGCACGCACCGTCACCATCCCGTGACTTCATCGGCAGGGCGCGGCAGCGGCAGCCATTGACGAGACGTTACGGCTGCGACCGCGGCAGGGCCAGGGCCACAAGTTCCGGCGCGTGGTCTTTGTCGGCCACCGCCACCACGATGTACTGGCGGCCGAGGTGCAGGTAGGTCATCGGCGCACCGGTGGCGCCGGCAGGCAGCGGGATCTCGGCCACCACCTTGCCGGTGCGCTTGTCGAAGGCCCGCATCCTCGGGCCGCCGCCGCCGGGCGGGATGCTGAGTCCGACGGCACTCCCTTCGGTCACGAAGAGCAGCGTCCTGGTCACGAGCGGCGCGGCGCGGCCCATCTGACCGAGGGGCGGCAGGTTCAGGTCCTTCAAGGCGGGATGATCGCGGGGGCCATCGCCGTTCGGCACCATCCAGCGGTGGTCACCGGTGTTGAGGTCGATGGCCGTGATGCGGCCGTAGGGCGGCTTCGTGATGGGCAGCCCGCGCGGTCCTGGACCGGGCTCGCGATCGAGGCGCTTCCTCGTCTGCACGTAGGTGAAGCGTCCCGGGCCCTTCACGAGCGCACCGAGCCACGGGAAGGTCACCGACGGCACGTAGAGCGTGCCGCTCTCGGGATCGAACGCCGCGCCGCCCCAGTTGGCGCCGCCGACCCAACCCGGAAGATACATCGTGCCCTTCTTCTCCCCCGGTGCGGTGCCTTCGAGCGTGGGCGGCGTGAACATCGGGCCGATGGTCCACTGCTTGACGATCTCGCGCGCCTCCTGCTTCAGCTCGGGCGTGAAGTCGATGAGGTCGTCATCGGTGAGTCCCTGTCGATCGAATGGCGCGGGCCTGGTCGGAAACGGCTGCGTGGGCGAGGTCCATTCGCCTGGCACCGTCGACGTCGGCACGGGCCGCTCTTCGATGGGCCACACCGGCTTCCCCGTTTCCCGGTCGAAGACGAACGCGAAGGCCTGCTTGGTCACCTGCACGACGGCCTTGATACGGCGCCCGTTCACGGTGATGTCGGCCAGGACGGGAGCGGTGGGGTTGTCGTAGTCCCAGATGTCGTGGTGGACCATCTGGTAGTGCCACTTCATCTCGCCCGTTGAAGCGTCGAGGCACACGAGACTGTCGGAATAGAGGTTGGCGCCTGGGCGCTGGCCGCCGTACCACTCGTTGGCGGCGCTGCTGAGCGGCACATAGAGATAGCCGAGTTCGTCGTCGGCACTCATCAGGCTCCAGGCCTTCGCGTTGCCGGTGTCGCGCCACGAGCGCTGCTCCCACGACTCGATGCCGGGCTCGCCGGGACGCGGCACGACATGGAACGTCCAGCGCAAGGCGCCCGTGCGCACGTCGTAGGCGCGAATGTCGCCGGGCGGGATGTCGACCTGCGTGCCGGAGTCGGTCCAGCCCTGTCCGCCGATGACGACCACATCACGCACCACGATCGGGCCGGGCGCACTCCAGCGAAACGACGTCACCTTCGACCCCAGGCCGGCCATGAGATCCACGCGGCCGCCGAGGCCGAAGCCGCCGGCGGGCCGCCCGGAGCGGGCGTCGAGGGCATAGAGGTAGCGGCCGCGCACGTTGAACACGCGCGCATCGTCCTGGCCCGTCCAGTAGGCGAGGTTGCGGCTGGCGCCGGCGCCGCCAAGATCCTCGGCTTCCACGGCCTGCGCCCACACCGTCCTGCCCGAGGCCGGGTCGAATGCCTCGGCCAGCCCGAGAGCGTTCGACGCGAACAGGAGCTCGCCGGCCTTGAGCGGTGTGCTGCGGTAGTTCCGGGGAACGACAAGATCGGGATGCGCCGCCTGCACGGCGGGATCCAGCCCTGGCCGCCGCCACGCGATCGCGAGCGTGCCGACGTTGGCGGCCGTAATCTGCTCGAGCGGCGCGTACTTGGTGCTGCCGGAATCGCCGCCATGATTCGGCCAGTCGCTGGCGGCCGCTCCTGGCTGCGCTCTCGGCTGAGCCACGGCAGTCACCAGCAGGACGACGAAACCGGCCAGCGTCAACAGGGAGCGCATGGCGGCCATCGTAACGCATTGTCGTCGCGGCGCCGGGTGCCGGCGCAGCGGGCGCGGGTGCTACCATCGCGGTCGATCAGGGGGACTCATGCGTTTCGTCCGTGCTGCCGTCGCCGTCTTCAGCCTCGTATTCGCCGCCTCGGCCGTGCCGCCGTTCGAGACCGTCACCGCTCAGTCGCGGACCGTTCCGGCACCCGAGCAGTACTTCGGTTTCCCGATCGGCAGCGATGGCGAGCTCGCCCGCTATCCGAAGATCCTCGACTACTTCCAGTTGCTGGCCAAGCAGACCGACCGCGTGAAGTACGAAGAGCTGGGCAAGACTACGATGGGCAACAGCTATCCGCTGCTGCGCATCAGCTCGCCGCAGAACCTGGCGAAGTTCGATCGCCTGGTCGAGATCAACCGCCGGCTGGCCGATCCGCGCGGTCTCTCCGACGCCGAAGCACGGAAGCTCGCGCTCGAAGGCCGGCCGTTCTACTTCCTCTACGCAACGATCCACTCGACCGAAGTCAGTAACGGGCAGGCAATCATCAAGATCGTGCACCGCCTGGCGACCGAGAACTCGCCGGAGATCAGGAACATCCTCGACAACGCGGTCGTACTGATGGTGCCGTCGCAGAATCCCGACGGCCAGGTGCTCGTGATCGACCACTGGTACAAGACGAAGGGCACGCCGCTGGCACGTGTCTATCCGGACCTGTATCACAAGTACGTCGGACACGACGACAACCGCGACTGGTTCATGTTCACGCAGAAGGAAACGCGCATGAACATCGAGCTCGTGCAGAACACCTACAAACCGATCATCACCCACGACATGCACCAGCAGGGCCCCAATGGTTCGCGGATGTTCGTGCCGCCCTTCACCGAGCCTTTCGACTCGAACATGCACCCGCTGCTGCGCATGGGCCAGGCCACAGTGGGCCAGGCGATGGCCACGGCACTGCTGGCCGAGGGCCGGGAAGGCATCGCGTGGGAAGACAGCTACGACATGTGGTCGCCGGCGCGGCAGTACATGGTCTATCACGGGCAGCCGCGCATCCTGACCGAGATCGCCAACAGTCCAAACCTGGCCGATCCGTACGTCAACCCACGCCAGGGGGAGCCGCTTGGTCCGCAGGAGTCACGCGCGCACTTCCCGGTGCCCTACTCGAAGGATACGTGGACGCTTTCCCAGCAGATGGAATACGGCATCACTGCGGCCTTTGCCGGCATGACGCACGTCGCGAAGTACGGTCACGAGTGGCTCTACAACTTCTACCAGGTGCACCGCGACTCGGTGAACGTCAAGGGCGGGCCGTTCGCCTACGTCGTGCCGCCCCACCAGCACGATCCGTACGGAGCCTACGAGATGCTCGACCTGCTGCAGTTCGGCGCGGTCGAGATCCACCGCGCCACGGCGTCGTTCACCGCCGGCGGCGCCTCGTATCCGGCCGGCTCCTACGTCATCAAGACCGCACAGCCCTACGGCGGCTTCGCCCGCTCGATGCTGTCGCGGCAGCAGTACCCGGATCTGCGGCTCTTCCCCGGTGGGCCGCCCGAGCCGCCCTATGACGTCACCGGGCACACGCTGTGGATGCTCACCGGCGCCACGGTGGACACCGTGGCGCAGCCCTTCGAGGCGCCACTCGAACTCGTGAAGAGGGTGACGCCGGCGGCCACGACGGCGCCGGCGCGTCCGGCCGGCGCCTATCTCGTCGGCCCGGAGAGCTACGGCACCTTCAAGATGATCGCGGAGCTGCAGAAGGCCGGCGCACCTGTCTACCGGGCAGCACGGGCGTTCGACGGGCATGCCCCCGGCACGTGGGTGATTCCCGCCACCTCGACCTCGCAGCCAATCATCGACAAAGAGACGAAGAACCTCGGCCTGACCGTGACGGGCGTGGACCGTATCCCGGCAGTCGCCGGCGAGCGGCTGAAGCCGACGACGAAGGTCGGGCTGTATCGCGCCGCGAACAACATGCCCGGCGGCTGGTCGATGTGGATGCTCGAGCAGTACGGCATCAACCACGCCGTGATGTCGGCGCAGGATTTCCAGGGGGACCTCAACGCGAAGTACGACGTCATCCTGCTGCCCTCGGGCACGACCAAGGCCCGCATGCTGAGCGGGCTCGACCCGAAGCGCTACGACCCGGCCGAGTGGGCCTGGGCGTTCGGTATCGGCGAAGTCGGCTGGACGCGCCTGAGGGCCTTCGTGGAGAACGGCGGCACGCTGCTCGCCATCGGCTCGGCGGTCGAAACCGCCCGCGATCTGCTCGACCTGCCCATCGAGCGCGTGCTGCCGCAGGCGCCGCCCAGGTTCGGACCGGGCGCCAACCGCCAGACCGAAGCTGCGCGCGAGGATGGCACGGCCGTGCTGCGCGATGCTTTCAGCAGTCCGGCGCGCCTGATGCAGACGCTGCGCGACCGCGTGACCGAGCCCGAGTCGCTTTTCTACTGCCCGGGGTCGCTGCTCAACAACGAGTTCGACACGAGTCATCCGGTGGCGTGGGGCATGCCGGCGCAATGGCCGGTGTTCTTCGACGACGACCAGGCGTACCGGCTGCGACCCGGCTTCGGCGTCGAGGCCGAAGTGGTGTCACGCTACCCGCGCGAGAAGGTGCTGGCAAGCGGCTGGCTGCTCGGCGAAGAGTACCTGAAGGATCAGGCGAACATCCTGTCGTTCCGGATCGGCAATGGACAGGTCGTGACCTACGGCAGCCAGATCGACTACCGGGCGCAGCCGCGCGCCACCTACAAGATGATCTTCAACGCCATTTTCCACGGCCCGTCTACGCCGGTCACGGCGGCCGAGATGGGCAAGTGAGGCGACACCACCGCCACAACAACGTGTCGCGTGCTCACGGGCAACGGCGCCTTGCCGCCCGCGGCTCAGCGACGGCAGCCACGAGCCGAGAGAGGAGTCCGCAGGGTTCCTGCTTCACCGGCTCGCCGTGGGACGGGTCTTGAAGTCGAAGCGCAGCACCTCGCCCGCATCCCCGAGCGGCCGGACGATGGCGCTCGCGCCTGCATCCAGCCACGCGTTCCCGCCGATTTCCAACTGACGGCGGGAGCCGCCTGCCTCGGCGAGGCCGGTCGGAACGAGTGCCAGCAGCAGCGCCGGCTGGTCGCCCGCGGCGGTGAGGCTCACGGCCTCGCCGCGCGCCACGTAGACGCGAGTGATGCGCACCTGGGCATTCGAAAACTGTATCCGCTGCCCCGTTCCCGCCTGCCCCGCCGGCTCGCGAAAGAACTTCCCCTTGAGTGATGCGTCGTCCAGCGGCTCGGTCTTGAACTCCACGCGCAGGAACTCGCTCGGCGTGGCGGTCGGGTTCTCGACCGAGTGGACTTCTACGAGCCCTTTGTAGACGCGGAAGCTGCCGGCCTTGGTGGCTGGCCGGGTGACGCCGGCGTATGGCAAGCCCTCGTGCTGGAAGAGAATCGGCCCGCCGTCGTTCAAGTAGACGTAGGCGGACGCCCGCGGCGTGTGGAAGTGCGGCGCGAGGACGGCCTTCGGGCCGTAGACGACGCGCACCACTTTCACCCAGGCGTTCTCGAACTCGAGCCGATAGGCGTCCGGGCTGACGACCAGAGGGTCTTGCGCAGCACTGGCGACGACCCCCAGCCCGAGACAGGTCGCGAAAGCGGTGGCGCTCAGAAGTGATCTACTCATGGGTATCCTCGTTCGGATCAATCAGGTACTGTGGCCCGCGTTCCGGTGGCGTGCAGGGTCGTTGCCGGCGAGCACGGCTTCTGCGGGCGGATGCGGGCTCAGCAGCAGCCCGGGGGCGCCCGGCCGGGCGCCGCCAGCGCCGGCGCGGGGGTGCCGCCCCCGCGGCCGGCGCCTCCGGCGGCTTTGACGTGGGCGTCGAGGGCGCAGCCCGGGGGGGTGCCGGGGGGCGCCGGCCCGCCACAGCAGGCGACGGCGGGCAGCGAGCGCGCGGGGGTCTCGACGGGGCAGGTGCAGGTGGTCTCGGTACTGGCCATGGCAGTCTCCTCAGCAGCGGCCCGCGTTTCGTCGCGAGCCCTACTCCTGAAGACGACCGTCTGGTGCGATGGACGCATCCGCCGCCGGGTTCGCCGCGCACGGCGTGCAGGGAGCCGACGTCGCGGCCGGCGCCGCTGCGCCGCACGCCCCTGGCTCGCGCGGTTGGAAGTCCGAGACCCCGCCGCGAACATCCAACGCGATGGCGCAGCAGGTCTCCAGCATCTGGCGCAGCCGTTCGCGCCCACGCTGCACGCGCGACTTCATCCCCGACAGCGAGAGGCCCTGCCGCCGGGCCGCCTCCGCCTGTGTGACGCCCTCGAGTGAGGTGAGTGCCATCGCCGTGCGATAGGGTTCGGCGAGGCGGCCGACCATCGCCGTGAGACAGGGCGCGAGTTCGGCTTCCGCCGCGCGATCGGCCGCGGCGTCGGGCTCGGCGGGCAGATCGACCTCGAGAACGTCCGTGCGCCCATCGCGACGGTAGCGGGCGCGGAGCGAATCCCGGAGCGCGTTGCGCGCGATCTGAAACAACCAGGCCTCGGGTCGCTCCGTGCCGCGAAGAGACGCCAGGCTCCGCACGACGCGCAGGAACACGTCCTGGAGGAGGTCGTCGGCTTCGACGCCGGGCGGCACGCGCCGCGCCAGGAACCGCAGCAGCGGCGGGGCGAATTCGTTCCACAACGTGGCCACGTCCGGGGGCGGCGGCTGGCCGCCGGGCTCCTCCGGGACGCGTGCAATGGGCGGCAACATGACGACTCCCTGCACGATATACCTCCTGCTCTACCAGTGAAGACGCTGAAGGTGGGGGAAGGACGCACGGTCGAGCGCCGCCAGGCCCAAAAGGCCTGCCGGCCGCGGCAGGCGCCGCGCCCCGGGCGGTGACATGATACGAGGTCGATCCGGCCGTCATCCCAGCGAGTAACCATGGCCTCCATCAACGACGAGCTTTCCGCCCTCTTCACCCGCGACTTGAAGCGCCTCGTGCGCCAGCTCGATGCTATCGACGATGCGCATCTGTGGCAGGTGCTGCCCGGCGTGACCAATTCCGCCGGCAACCTGATGTTGCACTTGAACGGTAACCTGCGCGAGTTCGTCGGTCGCCAGCTGGGCGGCGTTGCCTACGTGCGCGACAGGCCGCGCGAGTTCGCGGCCAACAACGTGCCGCGTGCCGAGATGCGCGCCGAGCTCACCGAGCTTTCGTCGCTCGTGCCGGGTGTCATCGACCGCATGACCGAGGGTCGATGGATCGACCACTTCCCGGATAACGTCCTGGGCGAGCCGCTTTCGAACCGGCAGTTCGTCATGCATCTCTACGGCCACCTCACTTACCACCTCGGCCAGATCGACTATCTGCGCCGCGTGCTCACGGGCAACGGCGCCTTGCCGCCCGCGCCGAAGTAGCTGGCACCGCAACCGCCACCGATCTCAGATGTTCGACCACTGGCCGGCTTCCCACCTCGTCACGCTCGGGGTGTTTGTCGTCGTCTATGTCGGCATGCTGCTCGGCGGCCTGCCGCGCCTGCGACTGGATCGCACGGGCGTGGCGCTGCTCGGCGCCATCGCGATGGTCGGCACCAGCGTCGTCACCACGCGCGAGGCCGCCGCCAGCGTCCACCTGCCCACGGTGCTGCTGCTCTTCTCGTTCATGGTGATTTCGGCTCAGATGCGGCTGGGCGGTTTCTACAGCGCCGTCACCGTGCGCATCACCACTCGCCCACTGAGCCCGCGGAAGTTCCTGGGCGTCATCGTGGCGGTGAGCGCGGCGCTGTCGGCCGTCTTCTCCAACGACATCGTGTGCCTCGCCGTGGCGCCCCTCCTGACCGACGCCTGTCTGCGGCGGCGGCTCGATCCGGTGCCGTACTTGCTGGCGCTGGCGTGCGCAAGCAACATCGGGTCGGCGGCCACGCTCATCGGCAACCCGCAGAACATGCTGATCGGCGAGGTGTTGCAGCTCGACTTCGCCGGCTACGCTGCCGGCGTGCTGCCTCCCGTGGTGCTGGCGCTCATCGCGCTGTGGGGGCAGATGGTGTGGCAGCTGACGCCAGGCGGCGTGGTGACGCTGACGGCCAGTCAGCATGACGCGCTGCTGGTCGTGCCGCCGGCCTTCGATCGTTGGCAGACCATCAAGGGGTTGGCCGTGGCTGGCGCGCTGATGGCGATCTTCCTGTATTCGTCATGGCCGCGCGACGTCTCGGCGCTCGTCGGAGCCGGCCTGCTGATGCTCAGCCAGCGATTTCATTCCTCGAAGATCATCGGACTCATCGACTGGCCGCTGCTCATCTTGTTTGTCGGGCTGTTCGTCGTGAACCACGCGATGGAAGCCACCGAGCTGGCGCCGCAGGCGCTGGCCTGGCTCGCCGGCCACGGCGTGGCGCTGGATGATCCCCTGAACATGTTCGGCGCCACGCTCGTCCTGAGCAACCTCGTGTCGAACGTGCCGGCCGTGATGTTGCTGCTGCCGGCGGCGCGGGCCGCGGGCGATGCCGTACTTGCGGGCACGACGCTGGCGCTCGTCAGCACCCTTGCCGGCAACCTGCTCATCGTGGGATCGATCGCCAACATCATCGTGGTGGATGCGGCCGCACGGCACGGGATCGCCATCGACTGGCGGCGTCACGCCCGCACCGGCGTGCCGGCCACGCTCATCAGCCTGGCCATTGCCGCCCTCTGGCTGCGGCTGCGCGCAGTGCTTTAAGTCGGCGCGTCCGGCAGTGACCGGCGGTCGGGGCTCGAATCGCCCGCTCCGGGCCGTCCATGCAGGTAAGAGCCCACGGTCTCCCCCCGAGGTGCTGCATGCGGAAAAGGAGACAGGTATGTGCGTTGACCACCCGCCACTCCGGGTCTACTCTCACAAGAGAGACACCGGCAGCCGCAATGAGAGATCGATGCTGACTATTGCCGCGAGGCACGCCCACCGGGCGACGTGCGTGGTCGTCTCGTGCGCCGCAGTCGTGCTCGTCGCGCAGGGCGGCGTGCCGGCCGTTCGCACCGAAGCCGTACAAGCGCCGGCCGGTCAAGCAACGGCACGAGTCGAACCAGGACTCACGCTCCACGTCGAGGGCTTCTGCAGCGAGACACGGCTGCGTACGTCGAACGCTCGCATCACCTGGCGCGCACGGGCCTCGGCCCTCGGCGCCGGTGTGGCGAGCCTGGCCACCGCCACACAGCGGCTCGAAACCACGGTCTTCAAGAATGGCTTCGACCGCGGGCTCTTCGTGGCGTTGCCAATTGGCGATGCCGCTGCCGATCGGCCCATCGCCGCCGTCGCCCAGGCGCCGGCCGCGCAGCAGCAGCCGCCGCGCCGCGCGTATCAGATCCGCCTGATCGAGGTGAACGCCGCCCGCGCCGCCGTGGCTGCGGCCGACACCAGCGAGATGGACGCCGTGGTCGAGAACCTCGAGCCCGGCATGAACTACACCTGGCGGATGGCGGTCGATGCGGCCGCCGGCCGCATGGTGTCGCCATCGGTCTCCCTGCGGGCGCTCGTCTGTCCCGCCGACCTCGTCGAACCTCCTCCCAACCAGACGCCACGGCGGCAGCCATGACCCGCGGCACAATCTGGATGCTGACGGTGACGCTGAGCCTCACGGCAAGCGTCGCCGAGGGACAACTGTCGGTCGTGGTGCGCGATATCAGCCCCGACCGCTCTACCAACACCGATCCCGATGGCGCCTCCGGCGGACGCGTGAACGGCATCGGCGTCGATGCCGCCACCCCCGGCCGGTTGTACGCGGCCAGCGAGTTCGGCGGCCTCTGGCGCAGCAACGACAACGGCGTCACCTGGGCACACCTCGACGGGCACGTGCCTACCGTGACGTGGAATATCGAGGTCGATCCGTCCAGCTCGAACCGCCTCTACGCGACGTCGTTCTACGACGGCCGTGTCACGAGCCGGTCGGGCATCAACGTCAGCACCGATGCCGGCGTGACCTGGACGCATCCAGCCAGCGCCGTGCCGCCGGCTGGTTTCTGCGACAGCGACACCCGGCGCACCGAGCCTGCGGCCTTTGGCATCGCCGTCGATCCGTCCAACACCAACCGCGTGTGGATTGGCACCAACTGCGGGCTGGCGATGACGACCAACGCCGGCGTCACATGGACGTTCCTCGACCCGACGCCAGGGGATACGGCCGGCGATGTCACCGACGTCATCGTGCACAACGGCGGCATCATCGACGTGTGCGGCGACGACGGCCACCTGCGCTCGACCAACGGCGGCACCACGTGGACGACCGCGCCCGCCGTGCCGCTGCCGAGCGGTCAGTGCTCGCTCGCCGTCTCGCCCGACGAGAGCTACGTGCTCTACGCCGTGGTCGGCACCTCGATCTTCGAGAGCGACGACGGCGGGCAGACGTGGCCGGGCACCTATGCCAACCCGAACGCGCAGGGCCGCATCCCGTTCATCGCCACCAACCAGAGAGCCGGCAACAGCTACGACCTGTGGTTCGGTGACGTGCAGTTGCACCGTGGCACGTGCACGACGCCGGCGGCCCCGGCCCAAGGCGGCGCGCAGCGCTGCAACGCGTCGCCCGCGTGGGCCGGTCCGTTCACGCGCGGCGTCGGCGCCCACGACGACTCGGGCGACATCGCCTTTGCGCCCAATGTCGCGTCCGACGCCTGCCCTGTGCTCTTCGCCTCCGACGGCGGAGTCTTTCGCAACACGCTCGGGGCGAGTCCGGCCTGCCACACTCCGGTCTGGACGCAGCCCACGGTGACGCCGCACGCGCTCTGGAACTACGCCTTCGATGGCGTGTCGCGCCCGGGCGCCGCTACCGAGCACCTGTACTTCGGCAATCAGGACAACGGCTCCTTCGGAGCCACCAACGGCGGCGCGGCGGCCGTGACGTGGACCAACGAGCGCTGCTGCGACGGCTTCGACGCCACGGGTGATGCCGCGCGCGGCGTCACGACCGTGTGCTGTTTTGGCGGTGGTCGCGCCACACGGCTCTTCCTGAGCGGACCGGGCCTGACGGGCGCCTCGCCCGAGATCGGCACCTACCCGCCCGGCAACATGAAGAGCTTCCAGCAGCTCGACGGCATTCAGCCGTTCGGGCCCACCGACTACATCGTCGCCACGACGACCGGCATCTTCATGACGGCGAATATCGGCGCGGTCGGCGCGGGACTGCCCACGTGGACCGCCGTCGGCACGTCGCCGCCCGGCAATGCCTGCGGCCTCCAGATCGCCACCTCTGGCGGCACACCCACCTTCTTCGCGAAGGCGGGCGGCTGCGACGGCGATACCGGCGGGCCACTGATGCGCCACGCCGGCGCCGGTGCGGCCGGCGCGTGGCAGACCGTACCGCCGCCCCCCGGCGGCGGCACCTTCGGCGTCTTCGCCATCGATCCGAACAACCCGCAGCGGATCATCGCCTCCCGCGTGGGTGGCGGTCAGCCGACGCGCATGTTCCTCACGACCGACGGCGGCACCGTGTGGAATGCCCTGCCCACGCTGGATACGATGATGACCGGCAACGGCGTCTTCAAGTACGACACGCTGAGCGGACCGCGGGCGTTCGCCCGCCGCAACGGCTACCCGCAGCCGACGCTCGTGGCCTTCGACCCGGTGGACCCGGACATCGTCGTCGCCGGCGCCACCGACTCCGGCGTCTTCATCAGCACCAACGGCGGCACGCGCTGGCAGCTCGTGACCGATCCGTTCACGCCCGGCGTCTCGGGCACACCGCACATCCCGCGGCCCTACTACGCGCACTTCGACCACGATCCGCCGGCGGGCGACATCAACCTGTACCTCGGCACGCGCGGACGTGGAGCCTGGCGGCTGACGTTCAAGAAAGTGGCGATGCCCGAGATCCAGGTACCGTCACCGCCCTCCTTCGTGCCGGCCTGCGTCGGCACGCGGCAAACGGCGACGCTGAATGTCTGCAACACGAGCCTCGGCAACCTGGTCGTGAGCGGCGTGTCCTCATCGAATCCGGAGTTCGTCGTCACGACGCCGTCGGGCGGTTTCCCGGTGTCGGTGAGCCACGACTTCTGCTTCCCGATCGAGGTCGTCTTCACCCCCACCGCCCCGGGCCCGCGCACGACCACGTTCACCGTCACGAGCAACGACCCCAACGTGCCGTCGCTGGCCGTGCCGGCCTCGGCCTCGGTCGGGCAGGCGACGGCGGTCACGATGGTGGCCGACAGCGGCAACTTCGGCGAGGTCTGCCCCGGCCCGAAGGGCTTCCGCGATCTGATGGTCACCATCGACAACCGCGGCAGTTGTCCGCTGCTGGTGTCGAACATCACCTCGTCGTCGCCGGAGTTCCAGGTGCCGTCGGTGCTGGCCCTGCCGCTCAGCGTGGCGCCGGGCGCGAACATCGAGGTGCCGATCCGCTTCCAGGCGGCCAGCGCCGGAGCAAAGGCGGCGACGATGACGTTTGCCACGAGCGACCCGGCCGCGCCGAACAAGGTCGTGAACCTCACGGCGACGGTGCCGGAACCCTACGTGTGTTCACCGCCGCTCTTCACGTCGCTCGAGAGCCAGCTCGGGCCCACTTGGGGCACGGGACGCACGGGCAATTACACGGTGAACGCCGCCGGACGGCTGCTGAAGTCGTTCGGGCCTGAGCGCACCTTCGGCATCCAGGCCGAAGGCGAGTATCTCTGGTACCCGGGCCGGCACGAAGGCCAGCTCGACGCCACGCTCCTCTACCGGCGCGGCACCTGGCAGGCCGGACTCGGCGCCAGCGCGAAGAGCGCAGCACTAGGCAGCGAGGCCAATCCGGGCGCGCTGTCAGAAGCCACGATCAGCATCGATCGGCTGCTCTCGACGGTGCGCTTCGGGCTGTTCGGCTCGAAGGGCCTCAAGAGTCGCGACGTGGTCGGCGCGCTCGAGACGGTGGGACCACCGGTGGCGGGCGTGCAGACGGTCACCGTTACCGAGAGCATCATGCACTCGGTGGACACGCTCGGCGCCAACGTGCAGCTCGATCTCGTGCCCGGCACCTGGTGGCTCGATGCCAACCTCGCCTTGCTCAACCGGCACGCGCCGGGCGTGAGCAACACCGCCGGCGCTGCCGTGCGGGTGTCGCGGCAGTTCGCGCCGTGGCTGGTCGGCATGCTCCAGGCGGACGTGAACGAGAGCTTCGTCGGCTCGAATACCGTCGGCACGGTCACGATCGGACTCCGGATCGGCCGCTGGCCGTCACCGGCTGACTGGTCGAACCCGGTCAATCCACTCGGCACGCTCGTGCCTCGCGTGCACTACGAAGTGTTCCCGCGCGTGCGGCCGTAGCACGGCGCGACCGCCTGGCGCGGGGCCGGGCAGACGTTGACGGCAGACGCCGGGGGGCACGCGCCTCCCGGCGTATGACGTATCGGGCGGGCGCGGCGTCAGACCGGGCGCGTGGTGAGGCGCGCCACGCCGGCCGAGCACTCGGTGACGCCGGCGTCGATGCCCAGGCCAGCATAAAGGTCGTGGGCCTCGCCCCACAGCATGCGGGCCTGGTCGTCCGCCCCCTGACACTCGAGACAGATGGCCAGCGGCCGCACGGCATTGGCGAGGTCGAGGGGCGCCGTCGCTGGCTGCACCCGATAGAGATCCAAGGCCTCGCGCAGGTGCTGCTGCGCGCGCTCGACGTGGCCTAGTTCGAGATGCAGCTCCCCGAGGTGGCGGAGCGCGTGGGCGAGCGCGTGTGGATCCTGCAGTTGCTGGCCGTGTGTCACCGCCTCTTCGAGCAGCGGCACGGCGCCGGCGGCGTCGCCGGCGTCGCGGAGCAGCTGGGCCAGGCCGGCGAGGGCGGCGACGAGGGCGCGGCCGTGCCCGGTCGACCGCGCGGTGGCCGCGGCAGCGATGAGATGCAGCCGGGCATCCTCGGGCCGCGCCGCTCTGCGTGCCTCTGCGGCCTGCCGCAGGAGCTCGTCGAGTTGCTGCGAGTTGGCGTCCACGAATGGGCATCGTAGCCCGTCTTCCCGCCGGGCCGGCGAGGGCGGCGACGAGGACGCGCCCGTGGCCGGTGCCGGTGCCGGCACCCATCCTGCTGGGACGAACCGTGCCCAGGCCGTCGAATTCCCGACGGCCCGTTCGACGATATGGCAAAGTTCCTGTTTCGGGCCCCGAGCCCCGCTATCGAGAGCACCTCATGAGCTTCTTGCCCGATCTGCGCCACGCCGTCCGCTCCCTCGTCCGCGCCAAGGGCCTCTCTGTCACGGTCATTCTGACGCTGGCGCTCGGCATCGGCGCCAACGCCGCCATCTTCAGCGTCGTGCGTGGCGTGCTGCTCAGGCCGCTGGTCAACCGCGACCAGGACACGCTCATCTACATCAGGCAGAGCGCGCGCGGCATCGGCGCCGAGAACGCGAACTTCTCGGTGCCCGAGCTGCGCGACCTCAAGGGTCGTGTCAAGACGCTCTCGGCCTTCGGCGACTTCTCCACCATCGAGTTCACGATGGTCGGCCTCGGCGAGCCCAGGGTCGTGCGCGCCGGCGTCGTCGGCGGCTCGTACTTCGAGGTGATGGGCCTCCGGCCGGTGGTTGGACGCCTGCTCGGCCCGGCCGATGACGGCCCCGGTGCGGCCGGCGCCGCCGTGCTCACCCATCGCTTCTGGACCACCGCCTTCCAGTCAGATCCGAACGTGGTCGGCAAGACGGTACGGCTGAGCGATCGCGCCGCCACCATCGTCGGCGTGCTCGAACCCTCCGTGCCGTACCCGACCGAAACCGAGATCATCGCCAACGTCGTGACCAGCCCGCATCACCTCGACGCCACGATGGTCGACGGTCGCGTGCACCGCATGACGGAGCTCTTCGGCCGCCTGGCCCCCGGCGAGACGGTCGAGACGGCACGCGCGGAATTGCAGGCCGCGCACGGCGCCATCCGCGCCGAGCACGCGGAAGCGTATCCGGCCAACGCCAACTTCACGATCGACGCGGTGACGTTGCGCGACCAGATCGTGTCGCCGGCGCGCACCATCCTGCTGGTGCTGCTGGCCGCCTCGGCGCTGGTCTTCATCGTGGCCTGTTCGAACGTGGCCAACCTGATTCTGGCCCGCTCGGTGCGTCGCGAAGGCGAGCTGGCCGTGCGGGCGGCGCTCGGCGCCAGTGCCGGCGCGCTCCGGCGCACGCTGCTGGCCGAAAGCCTCGTCTTGTGCGTGTCTGGGGCGGTGCTCGGCGTGCTCGTGGCGCGGCCGATGGTGAGCGTGCTGGCGCGCTACGCCTCGCGCTTCTCGATTCGCGCAACGGAAGTGACCGTCGACTCGACGCTGCTCTGGGTGGGCGCACTGCTGGCCGTCGTCGCCGCCGTGGGGCTGGCGTTTGTGCCGCGCCTGCCAACGGCGGATGCCGCCACCGGCCCGGGTCTGTCGGCCGGCAACATCCGCATCACGCCCGGCACCAACCGGCGCCTCCGCCTGTTCGCCGTGGCGCAGATCGCCGCCTCGTTCGTGCTGCTGGCCGGCGCCGGCATGCTGCTGACGACACTCATCGATCTGCAGCGCACGCAGACGGGCATCCGGGGCGGCAACGTGCTGGCGGTCAACGTGCCGGTGGTCTCCTTCACGCGCAAGCCCGAAGAGCTGAACGACTTCTACCGTGAGGTGCTGCGCCGCGTGGGCGAGCTGCCGGAAGTGGAGCGGGTATCGCTGGGCACGGTCGTGCCGTGGCGCGATCCCGGCTTCTTCGCCGCCCAGTTCACCGTCGAGGGCTACGCCAAGGCCAACGGCGAAGAGGATCCGCGGGCCCAGTTCCGCACCGTGTCGCCGGGCTTTTTCGAATCACTCGGCGTACCGGTCGTGGCCGGACGCGACTTCGACGAGCGCGACCGGCGCGACGGCGAGAAGGTAGTGATCGTCAGCGAGAGCCTGGCGCGCCGCATGTTCCCCGGCCAGGACGCCGTCAACCGCACGCTCATGTGGACCGATCCGGTGACCGACTTCATTGGCGTGAGCAAGAACGGCCGCCGGATCGTCGGCGTGGCCGCCGACCTCGACGACGTCAACGTCGTGCCCGAACCGACCATGACCGTCTACCACCCGTTCGAGCAGGAGATGCACGGCGGGCGGATCTTCGTGCACGCGAAGACCGACCCCTACCTGCTCATCACGCCCATCACCAAGATCGTGCAGAGCCTGTCGGCCGACCAGCCGGTCGAACGCGCCGCGTCGATGGATGACATCCGCGCCGAAGTGCTGGCGCCCACCAGGCTGAACGCCTTCGTCTTCGGCGGCTTCTCGGGCGTTGCGCTCCTCATCGCGGTCGTCGGCGTGGCCGGCGTGCTGGCCTTCTCGGTGAGCGCGCGCACGCGGGAGTTCGGCATCCGCCTGGCGATTGGCTCGGCGCCGCGGCACCTGCTGACCGGCATCCTCAACGAAGGCGCCGTCATTGCCGCCGGCGGCATCGTGGCCGGCGTGCTGGGCGGATTCCTGCTGACCCGCATCGTCGGCGGCTTCCTGACCGAGGTGCGCCTGCCGGGCGTCGGGGCCACGGCTGCGGCCGCCGCGCTGCTGGCGCTGGCCGCCGTGGCGGCGTCGCTCGTGCCTGCCTCGCGGGCGGCCCGGGTCGACGTGGCGCAAGCGCTGCGCTCGGAATAGGCAACGCCAGTTGCTTGGGGCCTGGCCCCAGACTGGGTCGGACCAGACTTCTGCCCCGACAGGGATGCTGGACTACCGCCCGCCGGCGATGTCGACGAGCGCGCCCGTCGTATAGGACGCCTCGTCCGAGAGCAGCCACAGGATCGCGCCGGCGATTTCCTCCGGCTCGCCCGGGCGCAGCATCGGCACGAGCGGCGCGATGCGCTCGAGGCGATCGGGCTGGCCGCCGCTGGCGTGGATCTCGGTGCGAACGATGCCGGGCCTGACCGCGTTCACCCGGATACCCTCGGTCGCGACTTCCTTGGCGAGACCCATCGTGAAGACGTCCACCGCGCCTTTGGCGGCGGCGTAGTCCACGTACTCGCCGGGTGAGCCGATTCGCGCCGCGACCGACGAGACGTTGACGATGGCGCCGCCCCGGCCGCCATGCCTGGTCGACATACGGCGCACGGCCTCGCGCGCGCAGAGCATCGTGCCGACGACGTTGATGGCGAACATGCGGTGCAGGCGGGCGGCCGGCATCTCGTCGACCCGCGCCTTCATGTCGACCACGCCGGCATTGTTGACCAGGGCGGTGATGGGCCCGAGCGCCGCCTCGCACCTTGCGAACATCCTGACGACGTCGTCGTCGACGGCGACATCTCCGGCGAGCGCCACGGCCGTGCCACCGGCCGCGGTAATGGCGCCCACCACCTCGTCGGCGGCCGCGCGGTTGGTCCGGTAGTTCACGCCCACGGCGTAGCCGCGCGAGGAAGCCAGGCGGGCGGTTGCGGCGCCGATGCCGCGGCTGGCGCCGGTGATGAGCAGGACGCGCTTCATCGGGAGTCTCCGTCTGATTCCCAGTGGAACTTGTGCAGCAGGCGGTGGAGGAATGGCGCGACCAGCAGTCCCGCCAGCACGACGAAGGCCAGCCCGGCGTACAGCGCGTAGACACCGGCAAAGAGCTTGCCGCCATCGGTCCTTGGTGCATCCACTGGCCCCATGCCGCCGAGCAGCATGGCGGCATTGAGGAAGGCGTCGCGCCAGGCCAGACCCTCGAAGTACTCGTAGCCGGCCATGCCGATGAGCAACGACCCGACGACCACGCCCAGGGCAGCGACGGCGTGGTTGAGCATCCGGGACACGAACCGCTGGGTGCTGAGCGGCCGGTGGTGACGCTTCTCGTAGATCATCGCCCCAGGCTCCCGCCGGGTGCCGCGCGCACGGTCGACCAAGGCACGGGCATCGGTGCTCACATCATAGAATGTTCCCAATGGCTGGCGAGACGCCTCTTGGCCCGATTCCGTGGCCCTATCCCGTCGAGTACGACAAGACGGAGTATCAGGACGCCGACGTGCTGGTCATCGGCGGCGGTGCGTCCGGTTGTTTTGCGGCGATGGGCGCGGCCAGCCGCGGGGCCCGGGTCATCATGTGGGAAAAGGCCGCCACCATGACCAGCGGCGCCATGGGCTCGGGCTGCGATCACTGGGAGATGGCGGCCACCAACCCGTGTTCGCTGGTCACGCCCGAAGAACTGGCCGACGCCATGGTGCGGATGCATCACGGTTACAACAACGGCATCTCGCACTACATCGAAGCGCGCGAGGGTTACGACCGGCTGCTCGACCTCGAGAAGTACGGCGCCAAGATCCGCGACACCGACGACGAGTTCAAGGGCGCCGACTTCCGCGACGACGCCACGAAGTTCATGTTCGCCTACGACTACGTGAACCGCTTCACGCTGCGCGTCTGGGGCACCACCTTCAAGCGCGCGATGTACCGCGGCGCCAAGATTCTCAAGGCGCAGGTCATCGATCGCACGATGGGCGCGGGTCTCCTGACCGAAGACGGAAAGATCGGTAGACGGGTGGTGGGAGCCGTAGCCATCAACGGCCGCACGGGCAAGTTCACCGTGTGCCGGGCGAAGACGGTCGTGTTCTGCATGTCACGACCGACCAGGCTGTGGCTGTTCGCCCCGGGCGCCACCGGCATCTCGGAATTCCGGCCGCCGCAGTGCACCGGCGATGGCCACGCCATGGCCTGGCGCGTCGGCGGGCAGTTCACCATGCTCGAGAAGTCGCTGCGCGGCGAGTGGTCGGGCCTGCGCAGCTTCCCGCCCTACAGCACTGGCAACAACCACAACACCTGGTACGCCTGCACGATGGTGGATGCCACCGGCCGCCGTATCCCGTGGCTCGATCGCGACGGGCGAGAACTGGCGTCGGTCTCCGATCGCTACCGCCCGGCGGCCGACCAGAAGTTCTACATGAAGGGCGGCGGCGAGCCCGACTTCCCCTTCTACGAGTTCCAGGGTCCGGAAACGCTGGCGGTCGACGAGGCCGTGAAGCGCGGCTTCAAGCTGCCGTTCTACGCCGATCTCACCGACATGCCGCCGATGGAGCGCAAGGTCATCTGGGGCATGATGGTCGGCAACGAAGGCAAGACGAAGACACCGGTCTACGGCGAGTACAACGCCGCCGGCTTCGATCCGTCGCGTCACGTGCTGCAGAGCTACGGCGACGGCTGGCGCTCCGGTCAGTTCCTGCCGCAGGAACGGCAGTTCTTCGGCATCCCGGGCGGAATGGTGAACGACTGGCGCCTCATGACCAACCTCGAAGGGCTCTTCGCTGCCGGCGACGTCCTCTTCGCCTCCGACTGTGTCGGCCATGCGGCGGCCACGGGCCACTACGCCGGCCGCCAGGCCGCGGCGTATGCCGCCAGGCACGGCGACGTGACCGTCGACGACGCCCAGGTGGCCAGCGAACGCGCCCGCCTCTACGAGCCGCTGCAGCGCCGTCACGGCGTGAGCTGGCAGGCACTGGCCGAGGCCATCACGCGCGTGATGCAGAACTACTGCGGGGCGGTCAAGAGCGACGACCTGCTGCAGGAAGGCCTGCGCGGCATCGAGGAGCTGCGTACCAACGAGGCCCGGTCGCTCGTCGCCCGCAATCCGCACGACCTGCTGCGCGCCCAGGAAACGCTCAACGTGCTCACCAATGCCGAGCTCGTCATCCAGTCGTGCCTCGCCAGAAAGGCCAGCTCGAAGCAGTTGATGTTCGAGCGCCTCGACTACCCGGCGATGGACCCGCCCGATTGGTGCAAGTTCATCACCGTGGAACGCGACGCCTCGGGGGTGCGCGTGGGTTCGCTGCCGCTCGACTACTATGGCGACCTCGCCACCAACTACGAGCGGCTGAACGCCGGCTACATCGACGAGCGGAGGACGCGATGAGCGCCACAGTACTGGCCATCGCGGATCAGGCGATCGTCGATCCGATCACGATCGTTGCCGAGCTGTGCACCGGCTGCAACCTGTGCCTGCACGTGTGCCCGGTCGACCTCTTCCTGCCCAATCACGACAAGGGCGGACCGCCGCACGTGCTGTATCCGGGCGAGTGCTGGTACGAGGGCAGCTGCGTCGACGGCTGCCCCGAGCCGGGCGCTATCCGCCTGAACCGGCCGCCGGCCATGCGCGTGAACTGGAAGCCCCGCGCGGCACTGGGACCACCCAACGACACATAGCGGGGCCCGGGTGTGGCAGCCTGCCGCCACTGCCCGGCCCGGGCGTCGTCAGCCGCGCCTGGTCGCCACGCTCACCCCGACGTAGACGACGGCCGAGGCAGCAAACGCGATGAGCAGGCCGAGGTCGATGTTGAAGGCGCCATTGAGCGGCCCCGGTGCGCCGGCGGCGAACGCCACCAGACCAATCGGACCGCCGACGAACATGGCCGCGAATGCACCCTGGCGCGTGCCACCCGGCCACAACAGCCCGCCGAGCAGCGGCACCATCATGCTGGCCATGTACGGATAAGTGAAGATGATGATCGTGTCGAGGATGCCGCGCGCCTGCAGCGCGATGCCCACGCCGAGCACGAGCGACGCGGTGACGGCCAGCCGGGCGTAGAGCGTGGCGTTGGGCAGGTCGTCGAGCTCGCGACTGGGATTGAGTACCTTGTTGTAGAAATCACGCGAGAAGCAGCCTGCCAGCGAGATGAGCAGCGCATTGGCGGTCGACATCGCGGCCGCGAGCAACGCCGACACCACGATGCCGGCGACCATCGGCGGCAGTGTGGCCGTGACGACGTGGGTCAACACCTTGCCAGGCGCCACCCCCGGAAACGCCTGCTGACCGGCGGCGCCAATGAGCGACGCCGCAAACGCCACCACGATCGTGAGCAGGCCCGCCAGGATGCACGCCCACTTGGCGATGGCGCCCGTGCGGGCCGACTGATAGCGGATGAAGGCGTCGTAGGAGACCGAGATCGAGAAGAGGAACGGTGTGATCAGGAAGACGGCACGCGATCCCATCCCGTCGGGAATGAACGGCGTCGACAGCACCCGCATGGTGGCGGCGCTGTCGATCTGCCCGATCGCGGCAAGCGCCGTGAGCGGCACGCCGATCGTGATGATCGACACCTGGAAGAAGTCTGCGAAGACCACGCCCCACATCCCGCTCAGGACGTTCGACAGGAAGATGACACTGGCGACGATCGAGACGGCCGTCTGGAAGCTGACCCCGAGGGCTGGCGAGAGCACCGAGCCTGCAGCCATGAGCTGCGCCGCGAAGATACCGAGCAGACTCGGGATGTTCGACAGCCACGCCCAGGTCCGCACACCGCGGTGCTCGCCGTAGCGGACGGCGAAGTAGTCGATCGGCACGACACCGCCAACCGCTCGCATCTTCTCGGCGGCCAGGAGCCCCCCGAGAATGAGGCCGCCGCCGCACCCGAGGCCGTACCATACGCCCGGCCACAGACCACTGGCGGCACCGGTTTCGGCTCCGCCCAGCACCACGCCGGCGCCAATCTGCACGGCGGCAAGCGATGCCGTCGTCAACGCCAACCCGAGGCTCCGACCGGCCACGAGATAGTCGGAGACGCGCTTGATGCGGGTGCTCAGCAGCGCGCCCAGGACCAGCGTGCCCAGCAGGTAGACGACCAGCACCCCGATCAGCATCGCGAGAGCATACGCGCTTGGCCAACTGCGCGTCCACGTTGCGGACGGCGTATGCCGCCGCCGACCGCGCCTAGCGGTCCATCACCGGCAGGTAGGCGCGCCACGGACCAACGGCGTCGCGATACTGCCTGGCGAGCACACGCGCGGTCTGCGCCAGATGTCCGAGATCGTGCGCGACCCAGGTGGCAAGTAGCTGCTCGAGGGTCACGGTGCCGAGTGCCGGGTGCTCGCCGCCAAGCGCCAGTTGCTCGTCGGTGAGGTGCCAGCCGCGCAGCGTGGCAACGTTCTCGGCCCGCAGCGCCGCGAACTCGTCGAGCAGCATCATGAGCGTCTTGCCCTCGCTCTCGCGCGCCTGAGCGAAGCGGTCGTAGGGATCGAAGGTGCGATTTCCGCCCTGCGCGAGGATGATGCGGGCGCGCGGAATCCAGTCGGTCCGCTCACCGTGAATGAGATGTCCTACGTTGTCGAAGGCACTGAACGTGTCGGCGCCTTCGTTGGGCGCCGTCCAGGCCGATGACAGGCCGCCGAGGAATGCCCGAAAGGCACCGGGCGTGCGATCGAGGATCGCGAGCGCGTGATCGATCTGGAATCGCATGAACCCTCTCCCTCAGCTGGAGCGCCGTCTGGAACTCTGTCATCGGGCCGGCCGCGCCGTCCGGCGGGCCCGTGCCGCTGGCACGGCGGATCGCCCAGCGACTGGTCGAGCCGCGGCTCGATGGACGTCAGACGCTGCCCGTGCCAGAAACCGAAGAGCGCGCGCTTCAGGGGTGCGATCCGGCCGGGCCGGCGCTCATCGCCGCGTCCACCGGCACCTGGAGTGCCGTCGCCAGATGATTGGTCTTGGCAGCCACGGCGATGATCGACAACAACTCGGCATACTGCGCGTCGGTCATGCCCTTGGCACGCGCGGCGGCGGTGTGGGAGTGCACGCAGAAGCTGCAGCTATTGGCCGCCGACACGGCGATGTAGACCAGCTCCTTGGTCAGCGGATCGAGGTGCGATGGCACGGCCATCACCTGCTTCACCTCCGACCAGGTGCGCTCCAGCAAGTCCGGATCGAAGGCCAGCGTGCGCCAGAAGCTGTTGATGACATCAGTCTTGCGCGTGACGCGCATGTCTTCGAACACGGCCTTCACGCGGGGATTCTGCTCGGGGTCTGACGGCGGCTGCATGGTGGGCATGCGTCAGTGTAGTGCGACCAGGCGGCGACCGGCGCCGGCCTGGCTGCCTGCCTCACCGCTACCCGCCTTCGCCTGGTGCCGGCCCGAGCAGATCCCAGCGGTTTCCCCACGGGTCCTGGAACACCGCGATGCGTCCGTAGGACTCGGCACGCGGCGCGGTCACGAACGTGACGCCGGAATCCGCCATCCGACGATAGGCGGCGTCGAAATCGTCCACGCGCAGGAACAGACCGACGCGCCCGGCGAACTGCTGCCCGACCGCCGCCTCCTGGTGCGCGCCGTCGGCGCGCGCCAGCAGCAGGCCCGTCTCACCGCCCTTGGGGCGCACCACGACCCAGCGCTTCGGTCGTTTGTCGTTGGTCGTCGATGGCACGTCTTCCACCAGATCGAAGTCGAGCACGCCAACGAAGAACTCAATCGCGTGGTCGTAGTCGCCTGCGACGAGAGCCACGAGGTGCAGGTGCGCCATCGTGCGCGGCCTATTTCTGAATCAGGTAGTTCAGCTTGACCACGAGCTGCCGATCCTTCTGGGCGAAGACATCGGCCGGCAGGCCAGTCTGGCGCAGGTCGTTGTAGACCACGAACAGATCGCTGCCCGGCCGGTGGATCAGATTGAAGCGGATGTTGTTCGAGACTTCGTTGGTGCTGGTGTTGTACTGGGTGAGGCTGCGAATGGTCATCCGCGGCGCGAACGTGTAGTCGACGCGCAACGTCGTCAGGTTCACCAGGAAGTCGCCCCACGGCATCTTCACGTCGTTGCGGCTGTACTGCAGTTCGCTCGACAGCCGGCTGGTGGCTCTGGCGCCCACCGCGTAGGAGATGGCCTGGCGGGTGCCGCCGTAGAAGTCATTAGGCTGCCAGGCCACGCGCTGGAAGAAGCGCTTCCCGGGGCTGGTGTTCAAGGTGAACATCCACTCGTTCATGTTGTAGGCGCCGGTCGGGATGCGCACGTTCGGACGGATGTTGAAGGGCAGATCGAGCACGTCCATGTGCTTCTGATAGATCACGTTGATGAACGTGTCGTTCCGCAGCGTCACGCCCCACATCAAGTGGTGCAGACGGTTCACGAGCCGGTTGGTCTGATCGGTGGTGTAGGTGAGCACGTACATCGGCTCCATCACCTTGATGCCGCCCTTCTTCGGCCGCGGCGTCGGGCCGAAGTAGGCCTTGGTCGTGCGAATGCCGGTGCGCTGCACGAAGCCGGCCTCGGCGTTGAAGTTCTCCTGCACGTCGAGGTAGTTGACCCATAGGTTCCACTTCGGATCGCGATAGGCGAACCGCCCATAGAACGCCATGTCGTTGCCACTGCACGAGGTTTGACCGCGGGCCTGACACAGTTCATCCGAGGTGGAGGTCTTGGCCAGATAGGAGTTGATTTGGAAGTTGTTGCCGAGCGAGAAGTTGCCGTCGAGCCCCATCGTGCGGTTGAAATGTGCGCTGCCGTCGACCGACTCCTTGTTGACGAACAGAGCGCCCACTCGGGAGCGACGGAACACATCGCGGCTGTAGCGGCTCACGAAGAAGTTGTCGCCCGGCTTGCCGAAGGCGCTGTCGGTCTGCACGTCGAGCACCGCCACGTTGTTCTTGCCCACCTTGCCGGTGAGGCGCGCGCCGCCCAGAATCGGCACCGGCTGCCCGGTGTCGGAGAGGCCGATCCGGCGGCTGAAGAACAGGTCGGTCTGCACGGGCGTCGAAGTGAACGACCCGCCCGTGCCCATCGTGAAGAAGTTCGACGCCTCGAGGAAGAAATCGCGCTTCTCTGGAAAGAACAGCCCGAAGCGCGTCAGGTTCACCTGCTGCTCGTCCACTTCCACCTGGGCGAAGTCGGTGTTGAGCGTGACGTCGAGGTTGAGGCTGGGCGTGACGCCGTAGCGCGCATCGAGGCCCACGTCCTTCGCCCACGAGGTGGTGGTGCTCGTAGCGCTCAGCTCGCGCCGACGGGGCCCGGCGACCACGAACGGCTTCAGCTTCAGATCCCATCCGAGGCTCAGATCCTGCAGGCCGCGCAGCTCGCCAGCCAGGCTCACGCGCGTCAGGGTGTAGGCGCGCGGAATCGGCGCCCAGTAGACGAGTTCGTTCTTGCGGCGGATGTGGCGCAGGAAGTTGATTCCCCACGTCTGCTCGTCGGTGGGCCTGAAGCGCAGCGTGTTGGTGGGAATCGCCATCTCGGCCGACCATCCGAAGTCGGTCGTCTTCGCCGCCGCGTCCCACACGCCTTCCCAGTTGCGGTTCACATTCGACGTCGTGCCGCGGCCGCCGCCCTCGCCCTCGTCGAAGATCTGCTGCTCGAGCTTGGCGCCGAGCGGCGTGGTGAGGAACATGTAGCCGTTGCGCGAGTCTTTGAAGGTGTCGAGGATGACCTGGAAATTGTCTTCGTCGAAGAGCCGGTCGGCGTCGCGCCGCATCTCGGTGGCCACCACACCGTCGGCCTGGTAGGCCTTGATACCGATGTAGATGGTGCGGGCGTCGTAGATGATGCGCACTTCGGTGCGCTCGGTGGCAGGCTGGCCCAGACTCGGCTCCTGCTGCGTGAAGTCTTCGACCGGTGTCGCCGCCTGCCACGCGGCGTCGTCGAGCACGCCGTCAATGCGCGGCCCGGCCTCGACCTTGACAGCCCGGATGAAGGGGCGCTCCTTGCTGAGCTGGGCGGGGGAGAGGGACGGAACGGCCACGAGCGCCGCTACCAGACACAGAAGCGCCGTTCTACACATGTAACCTTCAACTGTAGCCGAGCGATCTCATCAGTGTCATCACTTGTCTCGGGGGGCGCGCGGCTGTGCCGAACCGCGCCTGCGCGGGCGAGTCCGCCCGCCGGTGGCTACGACGTGGCGCCGCATCCCGAGAACCCGTACGAGCTGGCCGAGGCGCAGTCGCGGGCCGGTTTGACGGCCGAGGCTGCTCGGAGCTACGCGCAGTTCGAGCAGGGCGCGCGCGGCGACCATCAGGGCGCGGACGCCAAGGCGGCGATGGCGGCGCGGTGGCCGGCCGGGCGCCGCAGGAAGTCGCCAGGCGCGTCCCTTGATGCCCTCGCGCGTGTGCGTGCGTCGCGGCGGCGCCTGTGTTAGAAGGAAGGGGAGCGCTCGATGCGACTCTCCTTTTTTCTGTTCGTGGCCGTCGCGATGCTGCCTGGCTGTGCGGGCCAACCGGCCACACCAACGGCGCCGCTGTCGCCATCGCCGGCCGCCTCGATCCTGCCCGCCAACTACGCCGGTGCGTGGCGCATCACGTTCACCCGCGAGGAATGCCTCAGCCGCCACTGCTACTCCACACTTGGCCAGCCGGCCCAAGTGGACTTGCGACTGACCCAAATCGGCGACCGCGTGGCCGGCATCATCCCCGGCTCGACCGGGTTCACCGACGTCGCCGGCACGGTGACCCCCGACGGGCGACTCTCGCTGAGCGGCCAGTCGACACCCGGCGGATTCAGCACGCCAGGACTGACGGTGGATCGCTTGGAACTGGAGCTCGACGGCGCCAACGGCGTGCGCGGCTACGTGCGTCTAACGAGCTGGTACGAAGGCGATCAGAGCGCTTACAACGGCGGCGCTGGCGGCTCGATCACGGCCGGCAGCCGCGCGCCCCTCGCCGGCACCTTCGACGGTCAGTGGATGGGCTATTTCCACACCGTATCGTGTACGCCAGGGCCCTACTGTCTGCTCGAACGAAAGGGCGAACTCGAACTCACACTGGAACAGCGCGGGCCGGGCCTGAACGGCGTTCTCAAAGTGCGATTCACTTCGTCAGCCCCGGTCACGGGCACGACGGAGGGCAGTCACGCGCAGCTGACGGGCGACGGTCCGGACTTCGAGGTGCATGAGTTCCGGGTAACGCGCGACGCCGTCGGACGCCTCACCGGCAGCCTCATGCTTCGTAGCCGCGCCAGCGCGATGGAGCTGACGCTCGTTCGCGTCGGGCGGCTCAGCGACGAACCGTAGTATCGCGACCACTCGAGGGCTCGTTCCGGCGCGGCATCGGTGGATACGCCGCCGCGGCCGCGTGATGGTGGTAGATTTGAAGTCTCCTCGTCCTTTCACCTACACGGAGAGCCCCCATGACTGCCATCGCCGATCGCGGCTATCGCCATCCCGACCGTCTCGTCTCGACTGACTGGGTCGCCGCGCATACGAGCGACCCGAAGGTCCGCATCATCGAGTCGAACGAAGACACGCTGCTCTACGCCACCGGCCACGTGCCAGGGGCGGTACACGTGGACTGGACGAGCGACCTGAACGACCAGCTCCGCCGCGACTACATCGAGCGCGAGGGCTTCGAGGCGCTGATGGCGAGGATCGGCGTCACGCCCGACATGACGGTGGTGTTCTACGGCGACAAGAACAACTGGTGGGCCTGCTACGCGCTCTGGGTGTTTCAGCTCTTCGGTCATACCAAGGCGCACGTCATGGACGGTGGGCGGTTGAAATGGCAGAAGGAAGGCCGCGAGTGGTCGACCGACACGCCGAAGTACGCCGCCACGACCTACAAGGCACCGGCGCGCGACGACGCGCGGCACCGCATCCTGCGAGACGAGGTGCTCCAGTTCCAGAAGAGCGGCGGGCAGTTCGTGGATGTACGGAGTCCCGAGGAGTACGCCGGCACGCGCATGCACATGCCCGAGTATCCCAACGAAGGAGCGATCCGCGGCGGCCACATCCCGGGCGCGAAGAGCGTGCCTTGGGCGCGGGCCATCAATCCGGAGGACGGGACGTTCAAGACGGCCGCCGACCTCACCGAGCTCTACGTCGGGCAGAACGAGCTCGATGGCGCGAAGGACATCGTCGCCTACTGCCGGATCGGGGAGCGCAGCAGCCACACCTGGTTCGCGCTCACCTACCTGCTCGGCTTCGAGAAGGTCCGCAACTACGACGGCAGCTGGACGGAGTGGGGCAACCTCGTCGGCGTACCGATCGAGAAGTAACGCCGCCCTCCATGCCCCAGTATCCGGAACGACTGCAGACGCTGCTGGACGCCTTTGCTGGCGTGACAGACACCGATGAGCGCACGCAGCTGCTCATCGACTTCGCGCGCAAGTTCAAGGAAGTGCCGCCCGAGGTGGCGACGCGGCCCTTCGCGCCGGAGCACCTGGTGAAGCACTGCGAGTCGGAGGCCTACGCGTGGGCCGTGCCGAGCGCCGACGGCACGCTCAAGCTGCACTTCGCCGTGGAGAACCCGTCGGGGGTCTCGGCCAAGGCCCTGGCGGCCATCCTCGACAAGGCGCTCTCGGGCCTGCCGCCCTCCGAGATCGCGAAGGTCGACCCGGAGATCGTCGAAAAGCTGTTCCGCCAGAACATCTCAATGGGCAAGGGCATGGGCCTGATGTCGATGGTGCAGACAGTACAAGCCCTGGCCAAACAGCAGCTCACTCCTCCGTAGGCCCTGCCCCCAATGGCACGGCGCTTGCGCAGGTTTTGTGCCAAATGGGGCCGGGCCTCGACGACACGGACGGCCGCGCCGGCCAGCACGTCGGCCCGGCCCGCGATCCCGGAGTTCTGGAGTTCGGCGCCGCTCGAAGACTGCGAGCTGCCGCTCGCCACGCCCTCGCGTAGGCCGTCACGCGTCTCGCGTGACTACTACTACGCTCTTCTCGAGCGCCGCGTCTTCAAGAGCTACGCCGTCTACCACCCTGACAGGGAACCGCCCGTCTGGTATCGCGGACCCTTCGAGCACAGCGGCCCGGTCGCGACGCTCGAGGACTGGTTCGCTCGAAGGCGCCTCGGCGACGACTTACGTGCCCACGGGTTTCAAGGGCGCCGGCACCGCCACACGCTCGGTGCGCGGGCATCCGTTCGGACTGATGCTGCCGGCCGAGGACAAGGCCGCGCTCATCGCGTTCCTGAAGACCCCGTAGCCGCTACTTCCTCGCAGCCTGCTGGAACGAGATGTCGAGGATCGGGTAGCTGGACCAGTCCTTGTAGTTGAAGTGCCACCACTCGTTCGGCTCGACCGTGAAGCCCTGGCGTTCCATCACGGCACGCAAGAGGTCGCGCTTGGCCCGCGCCTCGGGCGGACCGCCCTGATAGTCGGGATACGAGCGCAACGACGCCTCGTCGTAGTCACCCGGCATCCGCACGGCCTGGCCGGTGGCGAGGTCGTAGATCGTCAAGTCCACGGCGCAGCCGCGGTTGTGCTTCGAGCCCGACTTCGGATCGGCCACGAACTCCTGCATCGGCGTGCCGGCGGTCATGTCCCAGAACAGCTTGGTGATCGTCCACGGCCGGTAGCCGTCGTGAATGAGCAGGCCGTAGCCGTGCGGCGCCAGCGCCTTGTGGGCCGCCAGGAGCGCCATGGCCGCCGGGCGCTGCAGGAACGCACGCGCCTCCGGATACACCGGCTTGCCCAGGAAGTTGTTCGTGCCGGCGTAACGGATGTCGAGCTTGATGCTGGAATCGAGCGTGATGAGCTCCACCAGATCGGCCTGGCGCGTGGCCTTCGGATCTCGCGGTGGCCCCTGCGCTGCGCCGAGCACGAGCGCGGGCGCCAGGAACAGCAGGAAGACCAGACAGCGGGTGCAGCGGAGGTTCGTCACGCCGCACATTAGACCATACGCGGCCTACGGCGTGGTCCCCGCCACGCCGCCCCGTGGATCGCCGGTGCCGGCACCCGTGTCGAGCGCGCGACGGACCGTTTCCACGAGCGCCGCCATCGAGAACGGCTTCTTCAGCATCGGCACGTCGCGAGCGCCGGCGTCGTCGATGACCTCGTGCGAGTAGCCCGACATGATCACGCAGCGCAGGCCGGCGCGCAGGCCTTTGACTCGACGCCACAAGTCGCGCCCGCTCATGCCGGGCATCACCATGTCGGTCAGCAACAAGTGCAACGGGCCGTCATGGCTGCCGACGAGCGCCTCGGCCTCATGCGGCGACCGGGCGTCGAGCACGTCGTAACCATCGCTGCGCAGCACGCGACAGATGAGGCCGAGCAGCGCCGGCTCGTCTTCGACGACCAGGATGGTCCCCTTGCCGCCGACAGCGGTGAGGCGCGGGGCGGCCGCCGCCGAGCCGGCCGCCCCGTCCTCGAGACACCGCGGGAGGAACACTTTGAAAGTGGCGCCCTGCCCGGGACTGCTCGCGGCCTCCACCACCCCGTCATGTTGTCGCGCGATCCCGTAGACCATGGCCAGGCCCAGGCCAGTGCCCTGGCCGAGCGGCTTGGTCGTGAAGAACGGCTCGAACATGCGGGTCAGAGTATCTGCGTCCATGCCGGTGCCCGTGTCAGACACGGTCATCACGACATAGTCGCCGGCGGCCAGGGTTTCCTGAGCGCCACGCGTCGTGTTGGCCGTGGTGATCGTGAGGGTGCCGAAGCCGTCCATGGCGTCGCGCGCGTTGACGACGAGATTGGTCAGCACCTGGTCGAACTGTCCGGGGTCGATCCGCACCGGCCACACGCCAGACCCTGGCTGCCACACTACCGACACGCCCGCTCCGATGAGCCGCGAGAGCATCTCGACCAGCTCCTGGATGCGCCCGTTGAGATCGAGGGCACGGGGGCTCGAGGGGTCACGGCGCGCAAAGGTCAGCAATTGACGCGTGAGCAGCGCCGAGCGCTCCGCCGCCTTCAGCACCTCGGACAGGCCGGCGGCGAGGGGACTTCCCGGCTCCACCTCCTGCAGGGCCAGCTCGGTCTGCCCCTGGATCACACTCAGCATGTTGTTGAAGTCGTGCGCGACGCCGCCGGCAAGGCGCCCCACCGATTCCAGCTTCTGGGCCTGCAGCAGCTGCGCCGCCAGCGCCTTACGCTCGGAGACGTCACGGGTGATGCCGAGCACGGCGATGATTCGTTCCTGCGCGTCGCGCAACGGCGCCACATGTGTCTCGAGCCACCGGTGCGTGCCCTTGAGGCCGGTGAGCTCGAACTCGAGGACGCCGCCGCCGCCGCGCACGGCATCGCGGGTCAGAGCGGTGAACTGCTGACGAAACGCCGGGGTCACGAGATCGCCCACGCTGGCACCTTGTACCTGGTCGAGAGACTCGGCTTCGATGAGGCGCAATCCCGCGGGATTCATGTCCAGCAGGCGGCCCTCCGGATCGAGCACCTTCACGCATTCGGGCTCGTTCTCGAAGATCAGGCGGAGCTTCGACTCACGTTCGGTGAGCGCGTCGAGATCGCGCGAGCGCTCGACCATCACGCCGGCGAGCGCGGCCGCGAAGGCGGTCACCTCGAGCTCGGCGACGGTCGGTGGCCGCGACTCGCGCCAGTACATCGCCGCGGTGCCCAGCAGCCGGCCGTGCGCGTCGAAGAACGGGCACGACCAGGCCGCCCTGAGGCCATGGCGCTCTGCCAGCTCGCGGTAACCCGCAAACGCTGGGTCTGACTCGATATCCTCGACGACGAACACCTTGCGACGCATGGCGGCGGTGCCACACACGCCCGCCAGGTCTGCGACGGGCGTCGGCGAGGTCGCCGCCTGCACGTCGTCTGGCACGCCGTGCGAAGCCACCGGGCGCAGCGCACGACCATCCGCGTCGAGCAACATCACGCTCGACATCGCTCCCGGACACAGGGAGCAGACGACGGTCACGAGCTCGTTGAGCAGAGACTGGAGGGGCTCGCGCGACGCCAGGCGGGTCAGCATCTTCGCCTGCCAGTGCAGTCGCGCTTCGAGCGCGGCCTGAGCCGTGACATCGTGTGCCAGCACGACACGGGCGCGCCGCGACGGCCACGGCACGGGATGCGACGCGATCTCGACGGTCATCTCGCTGCCGTCTTTGCGCCGGTGGCGCCATCGACGTCCACCCTCGAACCCGGCCGGCACCGCCGATGCATCCGCCCGGAGCGCTGGCACGTCTTCGAGCGACCGGATATCGGCCAGGGTCATCCCAAGAAACTCATCGCGCGAGTAGCGGTACCGCGCCACGGCGGCGGCGTTGACGTCGAGGAACGCCAGCGACTCCTCGTCGTAGATCCACATCGCCTGCGGATTGGATTCGAAGAGTTCCCGGTGCCGGCGCTCGCTCTCTTCGAGCGCCCGGATCTGGGCGCGCTCCTCTGTCTGATCCCGAAAGACGATCACCGATCCCATCAGGCTTCCACGCGCGTCACGGATGGGCGCGCCGCTGTTGGCGATCGGGCGCTCCTGACCATCGCGGGCCACGAGCAGGGTGTGATTGGCGAGTCCGATCCTGTCGCCATCGCGAAGTGCGGCCGATGCCGGATCGCCGACACGCTGCCGCGAGTCTTCGTCGAGCGCCACGAACACGTCGGCGAAGGCCTGGCCGGCCGCCTCAGCTTCGGACCAGCCCGTGAGCGCCTCGGCGATCGGGTTCATCTCGCGAATACGGCCATCGACGCCGGTCGTGATGACCGCGTCGCCGATGCTGTAGAGGGTCGTCCGGAGCCATTCCGGGCCGAGGTTTTTCGAGTCCATCGCGGTGCTCCGGTGCCAGGTGGGAGTGGCATCTGGATCATATGGCGGCGACAGCTCACGACCTCGACCGACATTGGGGAATGGCCGAGCCAGTTCGACCGCTGTTCACGAGACGTCGCCAGACCCTGCAACTAGTTGCGCGAGAGGGGTTTCTGCCTTGCAAACTGACGTAATGCAAGGGCGACCGGGCGACTCGCGAGCGCGTCGGTATCGGGCGCGCAACCGCCGCGTCGACCACCGCCGACCAACACGCCAATACGCCATCTCGAGGTTACGGCGCGCTTCGGGCACGTCGATCCCCGTGAGGCTGCCGTAGAGCGACACGCGGTTGAAGCCCAGCGGTCCGCCCATCGAGGCCGGTAGCGCCGTGAGGCAGGCCCACTCGTTCTTGCGGCGGATGGAGCGCCGCACCTGGAAGCCCCAGGTCTGGTTGCGGCCGCCATGATAGCGGAGCGACTTGAACGGGACGATCATCGCCATCGTCCAGCCGCCGTCGAAGCGTCCAGGGCGCACGTTCCAGGCCGGATTCCAGCCGCTGCTGGGGGCCCTTCGTCGATGATCGAGCGGTGGCAGGACGCGCCAAGTGGGCTGGCGTGGAACATGAAGCCGCTGCGCCGATCGTAGAGGGTGACGAATCCGACGCCGGCCTGATCGTTCTGGCGCAGCGGCGCGCCGTCGCGCCGGTACTCGTTGGCCACCCAGCGCTCGGGCGGTGTCTCAGGACACTAGAAGTGGAACTCACCGAAGTCGCCTGGGTAGAGAAACTGCAACACGTCGCCGACGCGACGCGCCCACGCGACTTCGCTGTGGGTCGCGCCTTGCGACTCGCTGTAGGCCAGGTCCACGTCTTCCCGCCATCCTGCCTTCACGAGAGCCGCGCGCAGGCGCCGCGCGTCGGCGATGCCGTGCTTGCTCTCGGCCGTGCCCATGTCGAGCCAGATCCGCGTCGTCGGTTTCGGCGAAGCCTTGGCGACGTAGCGCAGGATCGCGCGCCTGTCCCACCACACCGACGGCGACATCACCGCCATCCGGCCAAAGACGTCGGCGTGCCTCAGGCCGAGGAACATCGTGACCAGGCCGCCGAGCGACGCCCCGCCAAGGCCCGTCCGCTCGCGCGCAGAGTCGGTGCGGTAGCGAGCATCGATGAACGGCTTCAGTTCCTCGACCAGCATGCGCCCGTAGGTTCTGGCCAGCCCGCCGCCAAGGCGCCTGTCCCTGGTCGGGGTGTACTCGTGCAGGCGGCCGTGGCCGGTGTTGTAGACACCGACGATCACGAGCGGCTCGATGCGGCCCTCCGCCGTGAGCATGTCGGCCATCTCGCCGAGTCGCCAGTACTGGCCGGGCACGTAAGCGGTATCGCCTTCGAACAGGTTCTGGCCATCGTGCATGTAGAGCACCGGATAGCGGCGCCGTGGCTCGTCGTCGTAGCCTGGCGGCAGATAGACGACCAGGTCACGAGGACGCTCCAGGAGCCGCGACGCGAACGCGGCGTGCCGGACCAGGTGCGGCGGGGATACGACGGAAGCAGTCACTGAAGCGGCGCGGTTCTCCGGGCACGATCAGTATAGACGGCGGCAGTCAGCCGGGCGGCCCCCAAGGATCCCACTGCCGATGACGCGCGATTCCCACCGCTGGTATTCCCATCACCCGGGTCGCGACATGGACCTGCTCGTCTTCGGTCACTCCGGCCCCCCGTGATCGTCTTTTCGAGCTCGATGGGCGCCGGCGCCGAATTCGAAGACCGCGGCATGGGACGTCTGCCGGAAGGCGAACGTGGATTTCAGCGCGCTGCTCACCAGCAAGCACGACTGGCCGGACTGGCAGCCGATGGCCAACGCGTATCTGCCGTGAACGGCGGTCGCGCGCACGGCCGGGCTACTGCTTCACCACCAGCACGTTGAATAACGCGCCCGGGGACATCGCGCTGAGATCCTCGTTGAAGATCGTCCACTTGCCTGAGACGTTGTCGTAGTAGACGCCCAGCGCGGGCGTGTAGACGGTGGCGCCGGCGGCGAAGACGTGGGTCACGAACAGCATCGCGTCGGGATCCAAGTTGGTCTGTGGATGGTCGATGCGCGTCAGGTTGCCGCTCACGTTCGAGACCGTGCTCGCGTGCCGGAAGGCCGCCCGGCTGGCGCCGCTCACACGAATGGAGCCATTGACCAGCTCGAGCGCCGTTCCGCCCGCGCCGTTCCAGGCCACGACGGCCGTGCCGTCGGCACTGAACGCATTGACTCCGACGCCCGTGTACGACTGGCCAATCACGCCACTCCCGCTTCCCGACAATCCCATCACGCCGGTGTCGGCGCCGCTTTGGCCGCGCACGCCGGCGTTGCCCACCGAGATGAAACCGCTCGGGGCGCCGAACAGCCCCTCCAGCGCCGCCCCGTCTTGCAGCACTCCGGTGCCGTCCATTCCGATTCTGAGACCCCGAGCGCTCGGGGTCGTGCCGCCGTCGACCGACCCGCCAAACATCAGCGGCACGGCGGGCACCGGCCGCGGCGAACCTGCCGCGGGCGCGCCCGCCAGCAGCACGAACTGACCCGTGCCACCGGCAGAATCCGTCCAGACGCCGCTGGCCGAGGGCAGCGTGATGCTGGCTGAGACGTGCACGGGGCGTCCCGACGGCGACGTGACGATGGTGAGGCCGAGCGTGACCCCGCCCGTGCCGTTCAGTTGCGCCTCGCCCGACATCGCCGCCACGTTCCCGACGTCGCATTGGTTGTCACTGCCATCGAGGCGATAGACCGCCCCCATCTGGGTGACAACGGCGGTCACGACGTTGCAGTAGGGCGCCAGCTGCCACCGGAACGTGCCGATGGACTGCGCCGCGGCCGGCGACGGTGCGAAGGCGAGTGACAGTGCGAGCAGCGACAGCAGACAGGTTTTGGGCGACATACCAGAGACATCGGCCGCCTGCCCGCGGCCTTGACCGCTTGACTACACCTTGATGACGAGGACGTTGAAGCGCAGGCCCATGGGCAGCGTGAAGCTATCCTCGGCGTAGATCTCCCAGCGCAAGGTCGCGTTGTGCTTGGGGAGCGCCAGCCTCACTGGTTGAACACGATCACGTTGAACCGTGCTCCGACGGGCATGGCCAGACTGTCTTCCCGAAGGATCGACCAGCGGGCCGCAGCGACGTCATACAAGACGCCGATCCCTCCAGGCACGAAGCCCACCGAGGAATCGAAGACGTGACTGGCCGTCACGATCGCGTTCGATCGGCCATTCAACAGAGGGTGATTGATGACCGTACGAATGCCGATGATGTTGCCGGCGGCGGCGGTATGGAGAAAGGCCGGACGGATCGTCCCCGATAGAGTGAAGCCGCCGTTGAACAGCTCGAGGGCCGCGCCGTCAGTGCCCCCCTCGGCGGTGATGGCCGACGTGTCACTGCCACTGGCGAGGATGGCCGGGAGGCTGTTGCTGGACAGGGCATGAATCGCAAACCCCCGGCCGCCATTCGTGGCGAGCAGTCCCGCCGTGCCCGGTGTGCCGCCGCCGGTGGCCGCGACCACGCCGTAGCCGTTGTCCGACAGACCGGCGAGCGCGGCGCCGCTGGCGGTGGTGCTCAAGACGCCGGCGTACCCTGAATAGGGGAGGGCTGCCGGCATGGCCCCTTCCACCACGAGCGCGGGGGGTGGAGGCACGAATGGAGCGCTGCCCGCGGCGGACTTCAGACGCAGTCCACTCGACGGGGCGGCCGCCGGCGACGTGATCTCGGTTCCCCAGACCGGCCCACTCACCGGCGCCGGCCGTGCGCTGCCTGGGGCGGCGCCGTTCAGCACGAGGGTGCCGCCGGAACCAGCGCTGTCGGTCCACGGCCCGCCGATGGTGGCCAGCGAGATCCGTGCCTCAACCGACACCGTCTTGGCGCCGGGCGAGGTCGCGATGTGGAATCCGAGCCCGATCGTCCCATCGGGATTGGGCGTCGCCAGCCCGACGAGCGGCGCCCGCTGCCCGGCTCCGCACTGATCGTCGTAGCCGTCGAGCGTGTAGACCGCGCCCGTCTGCACGACGTTCACGGTCACCCGGTTGCAGAACGGCTGCAGCTGCCAGGAAAACGTCCCGAGGGCCTGTGCGGCGGCGGGAATCGGCACCATCAGGGCCGCGGCGACAATCGAGCCCAGAGCGAGTGCGGGTGCCTTGGATGTCATCGTCTGACCTCGTGTGGGGCGTGCCCGTCGCGCGACGACAGGATGAGCACGCGCAGTGTCGTCAGCTCGGCGCGCAACGCGTCGTTGTCGCGCTTCAGTTCGCCAATCGCCTGAATGGCCAGCAGCGGCAGCTGGCTGTAGTCGACGCGCTTGAAGCCGTCCTCGCCGGTCGTGACGAGTTCGGGCAGCACCGTTTCAACCTCCTGCGCGATGAGGCCGTAGGTGCGCGCAGCACCGAAGCCCCGGGCCGGGAACGCGTCGGTCCGCCAGGAGAAGTGCACCGGCCGCAGGCGCGACACGCGGTCGAGCGCCGGTTCGAACGAGCTGACATCCCGCTTGAGGCGGAGGTCGGACGAGCACGCGCCGGCGAGCTGCGTGCCGAGCGCGTTCTTGAGACAGCCGAGATCGCTCTGGCTGCTGCCGACGCGAATGTCGCCGTAGACGTGCAGGCGGTCGCCGCCAGTCACGCCCACGTTGCCAATCGCCACGTTGCCGTCGTGCTGAACGATCATCCGCGTCACGTTCGACGTGGTGCCCTGCTGGGTCGTGCCGAAGTACAGGCCCGCACCGTGCGACGCCGGTGACCAGGTGCCCGAACCGAGGACGTCAATCCTGGCGCCGGTCTCGAACGACGCACCGGTGTAGCCCTTGGCGAGGATGCTCATGGACGGTCCGGCGGCGGTCGGAGCCGCAACCGTGCCGCCGGAACGCAGGAACTCGAGCGACGGGCCGGACGCCCCGGCACCGATCATGGTGATGCGTGGGGCCGGCGCCGCGACCGACACGAAGCCGTCAACACCCAGGCCGCCGCTGAAGCTGCCGAAGCGGGCGCTGGTGTCGCCGGAGAACACGCCGTGCTGCGCCGACACGGTACCGGCCGTCGTCACGTTGCCGGCGGTCAACGTGCCGCCAACAGCGCCGGCCCCACTGACGGCCAGCGTCGTCGTCGACAGCCCGGCGGCGGGGCGCGGCGATCCGCCGCCCGGCCCGCCAAACACGAACGTCCCGCCGTTGCCGGCGCTGTCGAACCAAGGTCCGCTCAACGCGGACAGGCTCATCCGCGCGTCGACGTGCACGGCCGTGCCGCCCAGCGTCACGATGGTCAGGCCGAAGCCGATGGTGCCATCGGAGTTCGGCGTGGCAATACCCGAGAGCGGCGCCCGCTGCGCCGCGCCGCAGCGATCGTCGTAGCCGTCGATCTCGAAGTGCGGGCCGTTCTGCGTGACTTCGGCGACGACCCTGTTGCAGTAGGGCGTCAGTTGCCACGTGAACGTGCCGAGCGATTGAGCGGTGGCGGGCACGGCGGGCACAAGCATGGCCGCGAACGCCAGGACGAGACGAGATGGACGTCGCATGATGCTCCTCGTGGGCGGGTGGCCGATCAGCGCCGCGCCGCGAGCAGGGCCGCGGTCAGCGCCGCGACATCGTCGCGCAGGGTCTCGAGTTGGGCCAGGCGCGTCGCCTGCGCCTCGATTACGCGCTGTTGCTTCTGCAGCTCATTCAGCAGCAGCGCCGGCAGCTTGTGGTAGGCCACGGTCTCGATCTGGCCGTCGGCACCGGTGACGGCGAGCTCCGGAAACACCTCGGCCACTTCCTCAGCGATGAGACCGAAATCCAGCGGCGTCGAGCCGTCATCCATCGGCTGCTGGTAGCGGAAGGTCACCGGACGCAGCTTCGCGATGCGCCCGCTGAAGTCGTCCATGTCGGCGATGTCGAACTTGTAGCGCCGCGACGACGAGACGGTGCCGAGCTGCCCGTCGGTGCCGACGAGCACGGGGATCGCCGCAGTAGCGGTGGTGACGCCACGCACGCCCGCCAGAAACGCGGTCGTCTGAATGCCTTGCGCGCCAATGCGGATGGTGGCGTCGTCGGTGGCGGTGCCGACGTGCCAGATGTGAATGTTGTTGAATCCGCCAGTCACGAGGCTGCCCGCCGAGCGACCAACCGCCACATTGCCGCCGCCGGTGGCATTCAGCAATGCCTCGAAGCCCACGGCGGTGTTGTTGCCGCCGGTGTTGCCGAACAACGCCCGGTGGCCGACGGCTACGCTGTTGCTGCTCGCGACGTTGCCAAGCATGGCCTGCTGGCCCACGGCGACGTTCGCTTCGCCCGTCGTTTGATTGGCGAGCGAGACGGCGCCCACCCCGACGTTGCCGCCGCTGGTGGAGTTCTGAAGCGCGGCGAAGCCGACGGCTACGTTCAGGCTGGCGGTAGTCGAGTGCAGCAGGGCTTTCGACCCGATCGCCGTGTTCTGGCCACCAGTCGAGGTCTCCCCCAAGGCGAAGCTGCCGACTGCCGTGTTGTGTTGGCCGGTGCCCGCGGCGAGGGCCCCGGTGCCGAGACTCGTTCCGTAGAAGCTACTCGATCCGTCGCCGCACTCTGGGGTACCCGATGCCAGCACGCCGGTGAAGAACAGTCCTGGACCGCATCCGCTCGCGATCCGCCTCTGCACCTGGCCGGAATCGATCGCGGCCGCCCCGACGGCGCCATCGGCGATGGCGGCCGACGTGACGGCTTCCGGCGCCAGAGCGGCGCTCGTCACCGAGCCCGGCAGGATGCCTGGAGTCGTCGGCGCTGGCCGGGCGGAGCCCGCCGCAGTGCCGCCGAGCACCAGGGTCCCGGTGTTGCCGGCGTTGTCGGTCCACGGTCCGCCGAAAGAGCCCAGTGAGATGCGAGCGTCCACGTGCACCGGCAGGCCGCCCGGAGCCGTCACGATGTGCAGGCCGAAGCCAATCGTGCCGTCGGGATTCGGCGTCGCCAGCCCGACGAGCGGCGCTCGCTGCGACGCGCCGCACTGGTCGTCGTAGCCGTCCAGCGTGTAGACCCCGCCCGTCTGAACCACGTTCACCGTCACCACGTTGCAGAAGGGCTGCAGCTGCCAGGAAAACGTGCCCAGGCTCTGCGCCTCGGCCGGGGCCTGGCCCCAGAGGGCCCAACCAGCCGCCGTAAGTGCCGCCACCTGCCACCTGATGCGCATTGTTGCTCCTCGTCGCTGTCGCGACCATGCCGTGGCGTGCGAGTGCCACGACCATCAAACGGAAACCAGACACCGGCGGGGACACGACCCCGTCCGCGGTTTCGGGATGCCCACCCGTCGTGGGACAATCCCGGCCAGAGATCGCGCCCTTCCCGTGGGGTGCCCCGACCGAGGAGTCGCGTGCCCACCGCCACATCGCCGGGACAGGACGTTCCCAGGGACGACATCACCGCCCACCTCGTCGCGGTGCGTGACGGCGGCCAGCCGGCGCTCGATGCCCTGTTCGCAGCCGTCTACGACCGCCTCCGGGTGCTGGCGCGGGCGCGCCAGGGCCCGTCGATCGACGCCACCGAGCTCGTGCACGAGGCGTATCTGAAGTTCGTCGATTCCTCGCGCACCGACTGGAACGACCGCCAGCACTTCTTCGCGGTGGCCGCCCGTGCCATCCGCCAGATCGTGGTCGACCACGCACGGCGCGAGGGGGCCGTCAAGCGGGGCTCGGGCTTCCGCCTGACTACTCTTGGCGACAAAGCGGCTTCGAACGAGGCCTCGGCCGAGTCGGTGCTGGCCGTGCACGAAGCGCTCGACGCGCTGGGCGCTGCCAGCCCGCGTCTCGTGCAGGTGGTCGAGGCGTGCTTCTTCCTGGGCCTCACCACCGATGAAGCCGGCGAGGCGTTCGGCCTGAGTGCCCGCACGGTGAAGCGCGAGTGGCAAAAGGCGAAGATGCTGCTCGGCGCGCTGCTCGCTCCTGCTGAGTAGTTCCCCGTGGCCCCGGCAGGGTCCGGTTTACGTTTCGATGGGTGACGCGATGACCGACCCGCTCCTCTCCCGATGGGCCGAGGCCGAACGGATTCTCGACGACGTGCTCGAGCTGCCGCCCGACGAGCAACGCACGCACGCCCGCCAACGCGCCGGCGACGACGCCGAGCTGGCCAGCGTGGTGCTGCGATTGCTCGACGCGAGCGCGGCCGACGTGCCGCCGGCGGCCGCGAACTTCGTGCGCGCTGCGCTCACCAGTCACGCCCCGGGCGCGAGCACCGTGCCGGATTCGGTCGGCCCGTTTCGCGTGCTCGCCGAGTTGGGTCGCGGCGGCATGGGCCGCGTGCTGCTCGGGGTGCGCGATGGCCTGGAGGGCGCTCCGCGCGTGGCAATCAAGGTGCTCGACCGGCCAGGTCGACAACGCCGAGGCGCGGCGGCGCTTCGACCGCGAACGCGAAACGCTGGCCCGTCTCGATCACCCGCACATCGCCCGCCTCTTCGACGGCGGCGTGACCCCCGACGGCGTGCCCTACCTGGTGATGGAGTTCGTCGAGGGATTGGCCGTCGACGCCGCCGCCAGGCGCCCGCTGGCGCGCCAACTGGCTGGCGATCTCGACGCCATCGTGCTCAAGGCCTTGCGCAAGGATCCCCGCGATCGCTACGCCACGGTGGAAGCCCTCGGCCGCGATCTCGACAACTACCGGGAGAACCGGCCGGTCTCGGCCCGCCAGGGCACCGGCATCTACGCCGTGCGCAAGTACGTGCGGCGTCACCCGGTGCCGGTGGCGGCGGCGGCCGGCGTGCTGGTGGCATCGCTGGTTGGCGTGGTGGCCGTGCTGTCGCAGGCACGCGTCGCGGCCGCAGAGCGCGACCGGGCGGTTGCGGCCGAGGGTGCAGCCGCGGCCGTGAACTCGTTCCTCGTCGACGAACTGCTCACGGCGCCCACACCGGAACGCACGCAGGGACGCGCGTTGACGGTGGCCGAGGTGCTGGGCAACGCCTCGCGAAGCGTCGGCTATTCGCTCAAGGACTCGCCCGCCGTGCAGGCCCAGGTGCGCGAGACACTGGCCCGCAGCTACCTGGCACTCGGGCAGAACGACCAGGCCAGGGCGCATGCCGCCGAGGCGTACCGGCTCGTGAGCGTCGGTAGAGGGAAAGAGGACCCGGTCGTTCTGAGCGCCCGGCGGCTGCTGCTCGATGTGGCGCTGGCAGCCGGCGCCGTCAAGGACCTCAGGCCCGAGTCGGAGGACCTGCTGGCGGCCTACCAGCGCACGCTCGGCTCCGCCGACTCCGAGACGTTGCTCGCGCGCGCCACCTACGCGCGCGTGCTCGATGCCTTGAGTGAAGGGGCGGTGGCCGAGACCACACTCGCCGAGGCCGAACAACTCGCGAGCAGGACGGGCGTGTCGTTCGACGCCCGGGCGGCAGTGCGCTCGGCCTATATCGAAGTGCTTCTCGACAACGGCAAGGCGCGAATCGCCGCGCCGTTGGCGCGTGAGCAACTCCAATGGCTGAGCGAACGTTTCGGTCCGACACATCCGCGGTTGGTGCCCGCCGGGCTGCAGCATGCGCGAGCGCTCACCGCCATGCTCGAGTACGAGCGCGCCGTGGAGGCGGCCGAGACGCAGGTGCAACTCCACGAGCAACTCTACGGCCCCGATCACCCGGCCACCGCGCAAGCGGTCAACGATCTGGCCGTGGCCTACGACCGCGCCACCAGAGACACGCAGGCGCTCGAAGCGTCTAGGCGCGCTCTCGACATCCGTCTGCGGGCGCTCGGGCCCACGCATCCAGACACGATGATGTCGATGCGCAACGTCGCCATCTCGCTGCGCCGCTCGGGCAAGGCTGCCGAATCGCTGCCGCTATACCGTACCGTCGCCGACGGCGACGCGAAGGCGCTTGGCGAACTGCACCCGCGCGCGATCGCGTCGGCCGACAACATCGGCCAGGCGCTGCTCGACCTCGGCCGCGTCGACGAGACGCGCGCGCTTCGTCGCGGGGTCGCCGCTCGCTACGACCGGGCCATTGCCCGCCCCGATGTCGACCCGTCGCTGCTCGACGACTACGCCAACTTCCTCATCGAGGTGGAGCCGGTCAATCTGCGGCAACCAGCAAAGGCCGTGGCCCTGGCCGAGCGGGCCGTCGAGGCGACCGGCAACGACGACTTCGGTGCGATGCGGACCCTGGCCAGGGTCTACGAGGCGGCAGGCGACGCACCGCGCGCGCTGGCCACGGCGAAGGCGGCTTCGGCGATGCCAGCCGGCCTCCAGTCGTTCGTGACCGAGAACCTGGTCGTGCGTCTGATGGGCGCGCGAGAGCCCGACCAGCTCGAGGCCTGGCTCGTCGAGCGCCTGGCACGGCTGCATCGCGAGCGCGGCCCTGACGAGTATCTACAGGCCCTCACGCTCGACCATCTGGCGCGTCACTTCGTCGCCACCGGCCGGCAGGCGGAAGCCGAAGCCCGCCTGCGCGACAAGCTCGACGTGCTGGGGCGGTCGGTGCCGGCCACGCACTTTCAAGTGGCCGCCACCCAGCGTGACCTCGGTGAGCGTCTCCTCGAACGAGGAGCGCTGGCCGAGGCCGAGCCGCTGCTGGTGGCCGGGTTCGAGGGCACGATGGCCAGCCGGCGGCCGACCGGCGGCCGGCGCGTTCAAGTGCGCGATCGCCTCGTGCGCCTCTACGAGGCACTGCAGCGCCCCGCCGAGGCGAGGAAGTACCGCGACTACGTGCTGCCGACCTTCTCCGACCGCTGACGCCCGCGCGGATCGGCTAAGCTGGGGCCCCGGAGCATCCCAACCCATGGCCACCATCGGCGTCCTGTTCGGCATGGAGAATGTCTTCCCCGGAGCGCTCGTCGAGCGCATCAACGCCATGGGCGTTCCCGGGGTCACCGCCGAGTTCGTCCAGATCGGCGGCGTCAAGATGGAGGGGCCGTGCCCCTACAGCGTCATCGTCGACCGCATCTCGCACGACATTCCGTTCTACCGGGCGTGGCTGAAGGTCGCCGCACTCGAGGGCGCCTACGTCATCAGCAATCCGTTCTGGGGCAGCGCCGACGACAAGTTCTTCAACTACGCCCTGGCCGCCCGCCTCGGCGTGGCGGTGCCGCGCACGGTGGTGCTGCCGCACAAGGAACATCCGCCGGGCACGACCGACCGCTCGATGCGCAACCTGATGTTCCCCCTCAACTGGGATGAGGTGTTCGAGTACATCGGCTTCCCGGCGTTCCTCAAACCCTTCGACGGCGGCGGCTGGCGCGACGTCTTCCAGGTGAAGTCGCGCGAAGACTTCTTCCAGAGTTACGACCAGACGCGCACGCTGTGCATGACGTTGCAGAAGGCGGTCAACTTCAGCGATTACTTCCGCTGCTACGTTGTCGGTCAAGAGCACGTGCACGTGATGCCGTACGACCCGCGCATGCCCTTCCACGATCGCTATCTGAAGCACCCGCCCGCCTATCCGCCGGCGCTCATCGAGCGCGTGACGGCCGACTCCATCACGCTCTGCCGCGCCCTCGGCTACGACCTCAATACCGTGGAATTCGCGGTGGAAGACGGCGTGCCCTACGCCATCGACTTCATGAACCCTGCACCCGATGCCGACCCGCATTCGGTGGGCCCCGACAACTTCGAGTGGATCGTGGACGCGGTGGCGTCGTTCGCGGTGAAGAGGGCGCAGGAGCCGCCGGCCCCGCCCGAGTACCGCTGGTCGGCGATGTTGCGGGGCCAGAAGTGACACGTCCCTCGTTCTCGATCGGTATCGAAGAGGAATACCAGACGATCGACCCCCAGACCTTCGACCTCCGCTCGCACATCCAGACCGAGCTCATGACGATGGGCAAGCGGGTGATGAAAGAGAAAGTCAAGTCGGAGATGCACCAGGCGGTGGTGGAAGTGGGCACCGGTGTGTGCCGCGACATGACCGAGGCGCGCGAAGACCTGGTGGGTCTGCGCCGGCATATGGTGGGCCTGGCCGAACAGCACGGCCTGTCGCTCGTGGCCGGCGCCACCCACCCGTTCGCCGACTGGCGCGTGCAGGACATCTCACCCGACGAGCGCTACTTGCAGGTCGTCCAGGACATGCAGCTCGTGGCGCGCTCGAATCTCATCTTCGGGCTGCACGTGCACGTGGGCATCGAGGATCGCGAGACCGCGATCCACCTGATGAATCAGGTGCGCTATTTCCTGCCGCACCTGCTGGCGTTGTCGGCCAACTCGCCCTTCTGGCTCGGCATGAACACCGGCCTCAAGTCGTACCGCTGCAAGGTGTTCGACAAGTTCCCGCGCACCAACATCCCCGATACGTTCAACAGCTGGGCCGACTACGAGGGCTTCGTCAACCTGCTCATCCGCACCAACTGCATCGACAACGCCAAGAAGATCTGGTGGGACGTGCGCCCGCACCCGTTCTTCCCGACCATCGAGATCCGCATCTGCGACCTGCCGATGCGCGTCGACGAGACGCTCGGAATCGCGGCGCTCATCCAGGCCACGGTCTACACACTGTGGAAGCTGCACGAGAAGAACCAGGCCTGGCGTCCTTACAGCCGTGCCCTCATCATGGAGAACAAGTGGCGCGCCTCGCGCTACGGCATCGAGGGCTCGCTCATCGACTTCGGCCGCGAGACCGAAGTGCCCGCACGGCAGTTGCTCGAGGAATACCTGCAGATGGTCGACGAGGCCGTCGACGAACTCGGCAGCCGGCGCGAGATCGAGCACGTTCGCTGGATCATGGAGCACGGCACCGGCGCCGATCGCCAACTGCGAGTGTTCGAGCGCGCCGACGGCGATCTCAGCAAAGTCGTGCAGTTCATGGCCGACGAGACGCGAGCGGGGCTCTGACCCGGCCTGACAAGGGGGCCGGGGCTGGGGCAAATGGCGGCCGGGCCGTCTGTGTTGGCGGCGTACTTGCCTTGTGAGCAGGCAATGCCTGTTGGTCCGGCGACCCGTTCCGCCTCTTCTCTTCCCACCTCACCGGGCGTGTTTGACCGTGTACGGCGGTGTTTGGCGCTATCTGGAAGCGAGCCCCCTCGCGTGCGCCCCGCTTCCCAACCACTGACCATCTGCCGGCAAAAGGCCGTCATAGGGTTGCTAAAGGCAAGTCCCGCCTTGATTATTCTGCTGATCCTGACCCTCGCGCCGACGGCGCTTGCGGCGTGCACCCCTGCGCCGAGGCCGCATGACGCGGCGAGCGCGCCGACGGGGCCAGATGGCCAGGAGGCGGTCACGACGCTGCGCATCGGAGAGTCGTTCACGGCGCCCGGCACCCGCACGGTCGTGACGGTCGAGAACGTCTCGGACGACTCCCGTTGCCCGGCCGACGCCGACTGCGTCTGGGCCGGCGATGCCACCGTGACGCTCCGGGTGCAGCCGGCTGCCGGCCCGGCCGAGCACCTCGCCCTGCACGTGTCGGACGCCAGTTCCCACTCGGCCACCGCTGGTGGCCTGCGGTTGCGTCTGGTGCGCCTCGATCCGGAACCACGAGCCGGCCAATCCATCAATCGCGAGCAGTACGTCGTCGCGATCTCTGTCACCAAGTAGCTTGAGGAGGTTCAATGCTTCGCCCCGTTCCCGCCGCCCGTCGTCGCCACGTCCACTTGGCGCTGCTGGCTGCCGTGGTCATGATCGCTACGGTCACCGGCCGCACACAGCCACAGGCACCCGCCGTCACGTCGCCGTCGGACCCGTACCCGAACTTCGACATTCGCACTTACAAGGGTGACCCGCGGCTGGCGAGCGACAACGGCCTGGCCAGCTACATGGCGGCCGTCGCTACGCCGTCGGCGTCCGCGGCCGATGCGCTGGCCGGAGGCCGCTCGGCCGTGGCGACGCTGCGAACGGCGTTCCCGGGGATTCAGGTGCAGACCAACCTGCTCGGCGGAGCCGATGTCGTGAGCGCGATGCCCGGCACCCCGTTCCTGACGGCACCGGGCGACGATCGCGTCGCGACGCTGCGCGGGTTCCTGCAGGCGCATGCCGCGGCCTACGGCCTCGACGCGACTCAAGCCGACGAACTCGTCGTCGTCGCCGATGCCATGAACCCGGCCGGCAACATGGCCTGGGTCGAGCTCGAACAGCGCCTCAACGGCATTCCGGTGTTCCAGGGACACATCCGCGGCGCCTTCACCGCCAAGGGCGAGCTGGCCCGCACCAACGGCCTCGTCGCTACCGGCATCGATGGCGCGCTGGTGTCGTCGCCGGCGCTGTCGGCAGCTGACGCGGTCGCGATCGCCGCCGCCAGCGTCAACCTGGCGGTGGCTGGAAATCCCGTCGAACGCGAGCGGCAGGGCGACAAGATCGTCTTCGAGCGCGGCGCGATGGGCGACGAACCGCGGGCCTGGCTGGTGTACTTCCCGCTGGCGCACGGCGTGGCCCGCCTGGCCTGGGCCACGGAGGTCTTCGGCGACCCGCTCGGCTTCCTCACGGTCGTCGATGCCGGGACCGGCACCGTCATCTTCCGCAAGAATCTCACCGAGTTCCAGACCCAGGCCGCGACCTACAACGTCTACACGAGCGACAGTCCGGCGCCAGCCTCGCCGTCGCCGGCGCTGCCGGGCATGAACTACGTGGCTCCCGTCGTGCCCCGGGTGAACGTGACGCGCATCGGCAACGAGGCGCCGTACACCTTCAACAACCTGGGCTGGATCACCGACAACACCAACGGCGTCAACGGTCACACCGATGGCAACAACGTCGAGGCCGGCATCGACCGCGACGGCACGAACGGTGTCGATGCGCCGGTAGCCGGCACCAACCGCGTCTTCAACTTCGCTTACAACCCAGGCCCCGGCAGCCCGGCCCCCGGTGACGATCCGCTCACCCTCAACTACCAGCGCGGCGAAGTGACCAACATGTTCTATTGGGTCAACCGCTATCACGACGAGACCTATCGACTCGGCTTCACCGAGCAGTTCTTCAACTTCCAGAACGACAACTTCGGACGCGGCGGCACCGGCCTCGACCGCGTCAGCGCCGAGACCCAGGACAGCTCGGGCACCAACAACGCCAACTTCGCGACCCCGGCTGACGGCGGCCGCGGCCGCATGCAGATGTACCTCTGGACCGGGCCGACGCCCGACCGCGGCGGCGGCCTCGACACCGACGTCATGCTGCACGAACTGACGCACGGCCTGTCGAACCGCCTGCACGCCAACGCCGCCGGTCTCACGACCAACATGTCGCGCGGCCTGGGCGAAGGCTGGTCGGACTTCTACGCGCGGGCGCTGCTCAGCGATGCGTCCGAGCCCGTCGGCGGCCTCTACACGACGGGGGGCTGGGCCACCGACGAGCTCGCGGCTGGCGTCGAGAACTACTACTACGGCATCCGCCGCTTCCCTTACGCGGTCAAGACCACCCTCGGCGCCAACGGCCGGCCGCACAACCCGATGACCTTCGCCGACATCGACAGCACACAGGCCGACCTCACAGACGGTGCCTTCCCGCAGAACCCGGCGTTCCCGACGACGACGGCTCGTGACCAGGTGCACGAGGCCGGACAGATCTGGGCCATGATGCTGCTCGAAGTCCGCGCCCGCTTCATCACCCGGCTGGGCTTCACCGAAGGCAACCGGCGCATCCTGCAGTTCGTGACCGACGGCATGAAGGGCGACCCGGTGGGCCCGACCTTCCTGACGGCACGCGACTCGATCGTCGCCGCCGCCAACGCCGGCGGCGGCACGCAGGCCGACGTCGACGACATCTGGGCCGGGTTCGCCACGCGCGGGCTGGGCGTGCTGGCCCAGATCCTCGATCAGGGCACCGGGTCCAACAACGCTCGGGTCGTCGAGAACTACCTGCGGCCTAGCGACCCGGTGCCGACCTTCACCATCAACGACGTGTCGGCCACCGAGGGTAACGCCGGCACCAAGACGTTCGCCTTCACGGTGTCGCTGGCGAATCCGAGCGGCACGTCGACCGTGTCGTATGCCACCGCCAACGGCACGGCTACGGCAGCCACCGGCTCCCCCGTCGGCACGTCGTCGGGTCCGATCAGCCTGCCAGCCGGCGCACCCGGCACGACGTCGGGACCAGCGGGGCCGTATCCGGCCACGCTGAACCTCGCGGGCCTGACCGGCACGATCACCAGCCTCAGTGTCAGGCTCAACGGACTGACGCACACCTTCCCGAGCGACCTCGACATGCTGCTCGTCGCACCGGGCGGGCAGCGCGCGATGTTCATGTCGGACGTCGGCGGCGGCGGCGACGTCTCGAACCTCACGCTGACGTTCGAGGACGGTGCTCCGGCGCCGTCGACGTCTCAGCTGGTCGCCGGCACCTTCGCGCCGACGGATATCTCGCCCGGCGACGTCATGGCCGCGCCGGCCCCGGCCGGGCCGTACACGTCGGCGCTCTCGGCCTTCAACGGCACCAACCCGAACGGCACCTGGAGTCTCTATATCGTGGACGATATTGGCGCCGATTCCGGCTCGCTCACGAGCTTCACGCTCCTGATGGCCACCACGACGACCGTGGCCGACTACCAGGCCACCAGCGGCGTGTTGACGTTCCCGCCCGGAACGACGAGCCTGCCGGTCAATGTCACCGTCATGGGCGACACGATGGTGGAGGGGCCCGAGACGTTCTTCGTGAACCTGTCGAACCCCGGCAACGCCGTCATCGGCGACGCTCAGGGCGTGGGCACGATTCTCAACGACGACGGCACGCCGCCCACCGCGACCAACGACGCCTACAGCACGCCGTTCGCCACCGTGTTGACCGTGCCGGATCCGGGCGTGCTCGGCAACGACGCCGCCAATGGCGGCGGCGCGCTCACGGCCGCTGTCGTCACCTCGACCAGCCACGGCACTCTGAACCTCGTGCCCAGCGGCGGCTTCGCCTACACACCGGTCGCTGGCTTTGCCGGCACCGACAGCTTCACCTATCGCGCGCAGAGCGCGATCGGTCTTACCAGCGCCAACGCCACCGTGACGCTGACCGTCAACCAGCCCACCACCGCGCAGCCGCCCACCCAGTTCTACGTGTCGTCGGTGGTGGGCAACCGGGCCACCTTCCGCTGGACGCCTCCGGCCATCGGCCCGGCTGCCACCGGGTTCATCTTCGAGGGCGGGGTCAGCCCTGGTGAAGTCCTGGCCAGCATGCCGCTCGGTCCGCTGCCGATCTTCACCTTGGACGTGCCGACCGGCGCCTTCCTGGTGAGGGTGCGCACGGTGTCGGGCGCTAGCATCAGCGGCGTCTCGAACGAAGTGCCGCTCTACGTCAACGTGGCGGTGCCTCCGTCGGCACCGGCGAATCTGCTCGGCGTGGTCAACGGGTCGACGCTGGCGCTTACCTGGCGCAACACCTTCGGCGGCGGCGCGCCGTCGGGCGGCATCCTCGATGTCACCGGAGCGGCCACGGCGTCGATTCCGGTCGGTGCGACCGAGATGCTGAGCTTCCCGGGCGTCCCAGGCGGCACCTACACGCTGCAGGTGCGCAGCACGAACGCGGGCGGCGCCGGCACGGCATCGAACGCCGTCACGCTCAGCTTCCCTGGCGCGTGCTCGGGAGCCCCCCAGACACCCTCCAGGTTCCTCGCCTATCGCGTGGGCAATCAGGTCTACATCGTGTGGGAGTCGCCCACGGCCGGGCCGGCACCGACCAACTACGTGCTGCACGCGACGGGCACCGTCACCGCGAACCTGCCCCTCGCGGCCACGTCGTTCACCTCGCCGGTGCCGCCGGGCACCTACAACCTGAGCGTCAGTGCCGCCAACGCCTGCGGCTCGAGCGCCGCAACCGGCGTGCAGACGGTGACGGTGCCGTAGCGCCATCGGCCGTGGCATGATCCGCGCCGTGCGAGGCGCGGATCAGCCAACGGCAACACCCGGGAACGGCCGGCACCGGCTGGCCACCCTGGCGCTCGTGATGATCGTGTGGGCCGCGTCGGCGACAGCGCAGACGCGGCCCGCGCCGTATGAACCCGAGATCGGCCAGGGCGGCAAGGACGTGGTGTGGGTGCCGACGCCGCCGGCGCTGGTCGAAACAATGCTCGACATGGCCGGTGTCGCGCCCGACGACGTCGTGATGGATCTCGGCTCCGGCGACGGCCGCAACATCATCGCCGCGGCGAAACGCGGCGCCAGGGCGATCGGCGTCGAATACAACCCCGACATGGTGGCGCTCGCGACCCGCCTGGCCGATGAGGCCGGCGTGGCCGAACGCGCTACCTTCATCGAAGGCGACATGTTCACGGCCGACATCTCGCAGGCCACGGTGATGGCGCTGTTCCTGCTGCCGGACAATCTCGAACGGCTGCGCCGCGCGTCGAGGGCCGTTGGACGACCACCCGTGGCGAGCTCACGCTGCGCCAGACCTTCCAGGTGGTGTCGGGCACGCTCACGATGGGCGGCCAGGACACGGCGGTCAGCGGCCGGCTGCGAGGCGCCGAACTCACCCTCGACATCGACGGCGAAGCGGTGCACAGCGTGGTTCGCGGCCCACGTCTGGAAGGGGCCGGGCTCACCGGCACTCGAAAAGACCACTGAGGCCCGGCTGTCGGCCGGCCCAGTCGTGGTGAATAATCAGCGCATGCGCGAGGAGACATGCCCGGCGGCGATTGCTTCCTCGCCCCTGCCCGGGGCGCGGTTGACATGATCCCTGCGCTGCGCGCTCGTTTCAACCGTGAGTGGACGCCCCGGCGCCACGAGACGCTGCTGGCGGAACTCGAAGCGCGCGCGGGTGTGCCGCTCGGGTTCCCGGTGTCGGAAACGCCGTGCTTCTTCCCCGCGGCCCTGCTCGACGAGATGGCCACGACCGGTGCCAGCCTCGTCACCTCGTTGCTCGCCAATAGCGAGGCGCAAGCCTCCGCCGAAGCGCTCGTGCCCGCGCGCTACCTCGGCCCGGGCCAGGAGACGACCCCGACCTGCGTGCAGGTCGACTTCGGCCTGGTGCGCGAGCTCGACGGGCGGCTGACGCCGCGCCTGGTGGAACTGCAGGCGTTTCCCTCGCTCTACGCCTTCCAGCACACACTCGCCGTGCTGCACCGGGAGCTCTACGAGCTGCCCGAGACGTGCGCCGCGCATGCCGCGGGACTCGACGACCTTGGCTATCGGCAGCTGGTCGGCGACGTCCTCGCAGGGCGGCACGACCCGACCGAGGTGGCGCTCCTCGAGATCGCGCCCGAACAGCAGAAGACGCGTCCCGACTTCGCGCTGACCGAGCGGCTCTGGGGCATCACCACCGTCGACCCGCGCGACGTCATCGTGCGCGGCCGCACTTTGTGGCGACGGCACGACGGGCGCGAGACGCCGATCCGGCGCATCTACAACCGCGTGATCCCTGACGAACTGGAGCGCACGGGCCATCAGATGGCCTTCGACTACCGCGACGACCTCGACGTCGAGTGGGTGGGCCATCCGGCCTGGTACTTCCGGCTGAGCAAGTCGGCGATCCCGTGGCTCGTTCATCCCTCGGTACCGCGCACATGGCGGCTCGACGCGGTGGAGGCGCTGCCGGAAGACCGCAACGCCCTCGTGCTGAAGCCCCTCTTCTCGTTTGCCGGCGGCGGCATCGTGTTTGCGCCCTCCGACCAGGACCTGGCGGCGATTCCGGCCAGCCAGCGGCATCTGTTCCTGCTGCAGGAACGGGTGAAGTTCGAGCCGGTCATCGACACGCCGCACGGGATGACGCAGGCCGAGGTGCGGATCATGTACGTGTGGACCGACCGGCTGCGCGCGGTGCTGCCGCTCATCCGCATGGGTCGCGGCCAGATGATGGGCGTCGCGCACAACCGCGGACTGGCATGGGTGGGCGCGTCGGCGGGCTTTGCGGTGACGGCATGAATCAGATCGCCCGTTACGCGCTCGCCGCCCTGCTCGTGCTGCTCGAGACGGCCATGTTCCTCGCGCTCGGGCGCCTGCTCGATCTCGATCGGGCGCCGTTCCTGCTCTTCACGCCGTCGGTGCTGCTGGCCGCGATGCTCGGCGGCCGCGATGCGGGGCTGCTGGCGACGGCCCTCGGCGTGGTGGCCGCGGAGGTGGTGTTCCGGGAGGAAGCCCGCAGCCGGTGGGAAGCCTTCGAGTTCATCCGCATGGCGCTCTTCGTCGTGAGCGGCGCCTGGATCAGCATCCTGTCGGGTCACCTGCAGCAGGCCCGCGCGCGCGCGGAGGAGCGCGCCGACGCGGCGCGCAAGCGCGCTGAGGAACTGGCTGCCGCCCGGGCCATCGCCGAGCGGCACGCCCGCGACGCCGAGCGGCGGGCCGCGGAACTCGACGCGCTCTTCGACGTGTCGCCGGTAGGGCTCGCGCGCGCCGACGATCCCGAGTGCCGCTACATCGCCGTCAACCGCACGCTGGCGCTCCGTCTGGGTGTGGCGGCCTCGGGCAACGCGTCGCTCAGTGCCCCACTCAGCGAGCAGCCGCCGTTCCGCGTCACCCGGTTCGACGGTACGCCGCTGGCGCCTCACGAGCTGCCGTTGCAGAGGGCCGCGCGCACGAAGGAGCCGGTGGTGGATGCCGAGTTCGCGGCCGTGCGCGACGACGGCGGAGTGGTGGTGATGCAGGCCCATGCCGTGCCGCTGCTCGATGAGCACGGCGACTCGCGCGGCGCAATCGGCGTCTTCACCGACGTCTCGGAGCAGCGGCGCAGCGGCGAGGAACAGCGATTCCTGGCCGAGGCGTCGCGCCTTCTGAGCAGCTCGCTCGACTACGACGAGACGCTCCGCCGCGTGGCCGGGCTGGCCGTACCCGCGATGGCCGACTGGTCGGTGCTCGACGTGGTCGACGGCGAGGGGCGGCTGACGCGGTTCGGTTCGGTGCACCGCGACGCCGCCGCGCAGGCCTGGCTCGAGCGGCAGCCCGCGCTGCGCCCGGAGGCGAAGGTTGGGACAGCGCTCACCCTGACGGCCATCGCCCAGCCGTTGCTCGTGCGTCATGTGGACGACGCGGTGCTGCGATCGCTTGGGGCCGTCGACTGGCAAGTCGAGGGCGCGCGGCTGTTGGGAGTGGCCTCGGCGCTCATCGTGCCCCTGACGCTGCACGGCACCACGATGGGCGCCTTCGCGTGGATGCGCGGCAAGGTTCGGCCACCGTTCGACGACCGCGACCTCACGCTCGCTCGCGAGGCCGGCCGGCGCGCCACGATGAGCATCGAACACGCGCGGCTCTATCGGGAGGCGCAGTTGGCCAATCGCTTGAAAGACGAGTTCGTGGCCACGCTGTCGCACGAGCTGCGGACGCCACTCAACGCACTGCTCGGCTGGACCGATCTGCTGCGATCCGGCCGGCTGTCGGTCGAGCGGCAGCGCGAGGCGATCGACGCCGTGCACCGCACGGCGCTGGCGCAGGCCAAGCTGACCAACGACCTCGTCGATGTGTCGAGGGCGGTGTCGGGCAAGTTCCGGCTCAGGCCCGAGGACGTGGACGTGGGCGCCGTCGTCAGGGACACGACCGAGACGTTCCGGCTCGCCGCCGAATCGAAGGGGCTGCGTCTCACCTGCGACCTGGCGCCGAACCTGCCGCGCATCGTGGCCGATCCGGATCGCCTGCGCCAGATCGTCTACAACCTGGTCGGCAACGCCGTGAAGTTCACGGCGGTTGGCGCCGTCGACGTCGTGGCGCGCGCCGAGGGCGACTGGCTCACCTTGCGCGTGCACGACAGCGGCATCGGCATCCGAGCCGCGTTTCTGCCCTACGTGTTCGATCGCTTCCGCCAGGCCGACGGCAGCGTCTCGCGCGAGTTCGGCGGGCTCGGTCTCGGCCTGTCGATCGTGCGGGCGCTGGTTGAACTGCACGGCGGCACGGTCACCGCCGAGAGCCGCGGCGAGGGGGCGGGCGCCACCTTCAGTGTGCGCCTGCCGGTGGCGGTGCCGCAGCCGCGCCGCCACACCGACATCGTCGGCGCCCGCTCAGAGTGAGCGACCGCGGCCAGCCAGGGCGAGAGCGCCGGGCACGCCGCCGACGTAGATGGCGCGCCCGCAGTCCACGACCAGCGCGCGATCGGCCGCATGCGCCAGCTCGTCGAGATCGTGCGTGACCCACACCATCGCAACCCCGAGCGCCTGGCGAGCGCGCAGCACGTAGGGCAGGATGCGCTCGCGGCGCGCCGGGTCGAGCGCGCCAAGCGGCTCGTCGAGCAGCAGCAGGTCGGGCGCTGCGGCCAGCGCCCGCCCCAGCGCGACTCGCTGCCGCTCGCCGCCGGAGAGCCCCGTGGACGGGCGGTCGAGCAGCGAGGCGATCTCGAGCATCTCGGCCACCGTCTCAACGCGCGCCTTGTCATGCGTGCCGTAGGCAAGATTGCCGCGCACCGTCAGGTGAGGAAAGAGCCGCGCATCCTGCGGCACGTAGCCGACGCGGCGGTGGCGCGGCGGCAGGTCGATACCCGCCGCCGAGTCGAGCAGCGTGCGCGTGCCGATCTTGATGCGGCCACGGGCCGGCCTGAGACCGGCCAGCGCTTCGAGCAGCGTGGTCTTGCCGGCGCCAGACGGCCCGATCAGCCCGAGCACTTGCACGTCGGCCGTGTCGCGCACCTCGAGGGCGAACTCGTCCTGGGTGACGCGCAGGTCGAAGTCGAGGACGATCACCCCCGCCGCTCCCGCCGCAGCATGGCATTGGCCGAGGCCACCACGGCGAACGCCACGGCGATCGACACCAGCATGAGACGGTTGGCGTCGGCCTCGCGGCCGGCTTCGCTCAAGTTGAAGATGGCCACGGCGAGCGTCTGCGTCTGGCCCGGGATGCCGCCGGCGACGACGATGGTGGCGCCAAACTCCCCGAGCGCACGGGCGAATCCGAGCAGCGCGCCGGCAATGACACTGCGTCGCGCCAGCGGCAGCGTGATGGTCAGGAACACCCGCACGGGATGCGCTCCAAGGGTCGCCGCCATGGCTTCGAGGCGGCGGTCCACCTGCTCGAAGCCGGCGCGGATGGTCAGCACCATGAGCGGCAGGCTCATCACCGCCATGGCCAGCACCACGGCTTTCCAGGTGAAGACGAGCTCGATGCCGGCGCCATCGAACAAGCGGCCGAGGACGCGGTCGCGGCCGAGCAGCTGCAGCAAGACGAGGCCGATCGCCACCGGAGGCAACACCAGCGGCAGCGATACCGCCGTCTCGACAATCGACTTGCCACGAAAGGAGAGCCGCGCCAGCGCCCAGCTCAGGACGATTGCCACCGGCAGCGCCAGGGCCAGGGCGGCCGCCGCCGTGAGGCTCGTGAAGATTGTGATGCCGAGCGCGCTCTGGTTCATTGCCGACCGACCACGCCGAACCCCTCGGCTTCGAAGACCGCGCGGGCGTCGGCACTGCGCAGGTAGGCGACGAAGCGGCCGGCCGCTTCGCGGTTCGGACCATCGACAACCGCCGCCGGATACACGATCGGCGGCGCCTCGGCCGGCGGCACGCGAAAGATGACGGGCACGGCAGGCTCGGTAAGGGCATCGGTGGCGTAGACCACGGCCGCGTCGACGCGTCCGGCCCGCACCGCCGTGAGCGCGGCGCGCACCGACAGCGTCGGCACGACCTTGCGGCTCACCGCCACCCACACGCCACGCCCTTCGAGCCAGCGCCGCGCGTAGATGCCGGCCGGCACCGACTCGGGATTGCCGAGGGCGATGCGGCGAACGCGCGTCGAGGCCAGCGCCGCCGGGTCGCCGATGGTCAGGCCACCGCCGGGCCGGCCCACGACCACGAGCAGGTTGGTCAGCAGATCGACGCGTGAGCCCGGCACGAGGCGCCCAGCACGCTCGACGACGTCCATCTGCGTGTCGTCGGCGCTGAGGAAGACGTCGGCGCGGGCCCCTTCGACGATCTGGCGGGCGACGAAGTTCGAGCCGCCGACGTTGAGTCGCACGGCCTGGCCGGTCGCGGCTTCGTGACGGCGCGCCAGTTCGCTCATGACATCACTGAGGCTCGCGGCGACCGAGACGATGAGCGGCGGCGGCTGAGCCTGAGCCGGCGCGACCGGCATCAGCAGCGCCAGGGCGGTGGCCGCGGCAACGAACGCTGGGGACGACATCAGCTTCACAGAATAGTATGATTCACTCCGACTTCTATGACGATTCAGACCATCCTCGGTTGCGCGATTCTGCACGCCGGCCGGCGCCGGGGCCGATGAGCACCACCATGCTGTCGGTCCGCGAGGCCGCCGAGCGCCTGGGCGTCAGCTACTCGGCCTTCAAACAGTGGATCTACAAGGGCAGCGTGCGCACCGTGCGCACCGGCGGCGGACACCACCGCGTGCCCCTGACCGAGGTCGACCGGCTGCTGGCCCAGTCGGCAGCACCGGCGGGCGCCGAACCGGGCCCCCGCGCAACGTCGGCGCCGGCCCGACCACGAGGTGTGCTCGTGGCCCTCAGTGGACGCAACCAGCTTCGCGGTATCGTCGACGAAGTGCGTCACGACGGCCTGCTCGCGCAGGTGCGCTTGCGCATCGGCGACCAGCGCCTCACGGCCGTCATCACGCGCGACGCGCTCACGGAGTTGGGCCTGCAACGCGGTGACGAGGCGCTGGCCATCATCAAGTCGACGGAAGTCATGATCGGCCGGGAACAGGCCGCCACCCCCGCGGCCGGTAGCCCCCGCGCCGCGCGGTCGTCGCGCGGCACACGCCGCTGATTTCGCGGACGACCCGGGCGCGCTCGTCACGTCTCGCCGCGAACTGCCGTCTGCGCGATAAGATCCCGCCATGCTCCGCACCTCTGCGTCCGCTCTGGCCGGCACCGTCCTCGTTGCGCTCTCCCTCTCGGCTCAATCGCCCTCGCCGCTCGACCCGGCGGTCGTCGCGCGCGTGCGCGAGGAGGCCACGACACGCTCCAAAGTCCACGACCACGTGTGGTGGCTGTCGGAGGTCTACGGGCCTCGCGTCACCGGCACACCGGCCTTCGCCCAGGCCAGCGACTGGGCCATGCAGCAGTTCACGGCCTGGGGCCTGGCCAGCGTGCATCAGGAGCGCTGGGCCTTCGGTCAGGGCTGGACGATCGAACGCTTCAGCGCCACGCTGACGGCGCCGCAACCGGCCGTGCTCATCGGGGCACCGCGCAACTTCTCGCCCTCGACCGCCGGCGCGATTGGCAGCGACGTGGTGCACGTGAAAGCCGAACGTGAAAGCGATCTGACCGCCTACCGGGGAAAGCTGCGTGGCAAGATCGTGATCATGCAACCCGTGCGCGCCGTGCGGATGCTCGAGGGTCCGATCATCCTGCGCATGGACGACGGTCCGTGGTGGAGCGAAGCGGCCACGCCGCAGGAGCCGGCGCCGGTGGCCGAGCCCCCGGCCGGTGCGGCCGCGGCCGCGCAGGCGCGCCAGCAGTTCGCGCAGGTGGTGCAGAAGTTCCTCGTCGACGAAGGCGTCGGCGTGCTGCTCGAGCGCGGCAGCGACGACGATACGTTCGCCGGGGGCAGCGACCTCAACTGGCGCACCCAGCGAACCGACGGCGGTACGGTCTTCCCGACCAGCGGCGGCAGCCGCGATCCGAAGGTGCCGGCGCAAGTCCCCTCGGCAACCCTCGCCGCCGAGCACTACAACCGCCTGGTGCGGCTCATCGAGCGCGGTGTCCCGGTCAGGATGGAGGTCGAGATCAAGACGACGTTCCATCCGGAAGGCGCCGAGCCGAACGGCATCAACACGATTGCCGAGATCCCAGGCACCGATCTCGGCCACGAGGTCGTCATCATGGGCGCGCACATGGACGGCGTGCCCTATGCCACCGGCGCCACCGACAACGCCACCGGCACGGCCGCGATGATGGAAGCAGTGCGTGTCATCCAGGCGCTCAAACTCAGGCCGCGCCGCACGATTCGCGTCGCGCTCTGGGGTGGCGAGGAGCAAGGCCTGCTCGGTTCGCGCGCCTATGTGGCGGCACATTTCTGGGACGCCGACGCCAGGCGCCCGAAGCCGGATCACGCAAGCGTGGCGGCCTACTTCAATCTCGACAACGGCACCGGCCGCATCCGCGGCGTCTGGGGCCAGGCAAACAAGGGCGCGCTGCCGATCCTCGAGAAGTGGGGCGAGCCGCTCAAGGATCTCGGCTGGAAGATGGCCAGCCCGCGCAGCGTCGGCTCGACCGACCACGTCGCGTTCGATCAAGTGGGCATCCCCGGCTTCCAGTTCATCCAGGAGCGCCTCGAGTACAACTCGCGATCGCACCATTCCAACATGGACACGTTCGACCGCGTCCAGAAAGCGGATGCCGAACAGCAGGGCGCCGTGGCCGCGGTGTTCGCGTGGCAGGCGGCGAACTGGCCGGAGAAGCTGCCGCGTAAGCCCATGGCGCCGCGCTGACCCTAACATCGGCCTCGTCCGCCGAACTGGCAGGTACGAGCCCAGCGCGTGTGCGGGAGGAGCAGACGTGACATCGAGAAACCGCTGCTGGATCGCCGTGGCCACGTTCGTGATCTCGGCGGGCGTCGTGCGTGAGACTGCCGCGCAGGAGGGCTGGGCGTCGGCGCCGATGATGCTCTCGAGCATCGCCGCAACCGGCGGCACAATCTACTCGCCCAGAGTCGACGTAAATGCGGCTGGAAATGGGGTCGCGCTCTGGACCGAGCCGGGGCCGACAGTGCTGGGTGTCGGACCCATCGTGCGTACCGCCCGCTACGACGCCGCAACGCGCCGATGGAGCGACCCGCATACTCTGTCTGGCGCCACCAGGAGCGCTATTGCCATCGACGTCGTTGGGGACGGCAGTGGAAACGCGCTCGCCATCTGGCGGATCAATCCCATCAGCGTCAACATCTACCTGCAGGCGGCGCGCTATGACGGAGTCACCGGACTGTGGTCCGATGTCGCACTCGGGGCCGGCGCGTTTCTCGACCACGCGGCCGTGGCGATGAGCGACGATGGCGACGCTGTCGTATGTTGGGCCGACAACTTGGCCGGAACGTGGTGTCGGCGTTACTCGGCCACGACTGCCACCTGGGCCCCGGCCGAGAGTCTCGGCGTCTCGGCGTCCGGCCTCGACGTCGCCCGCGACGCTGCCGGCAACATCCATGTCGTGTGGGCATCGGGCACCGCCGTGCAGGCCGCGCGATTCGACGCCACCACCTCGACCTGGGGCGCCGCGGCCGATCTCGCCACCGGGCTGCCAGGCGCCGGCCAGTCCATGCCACAGGTGGCGACGAACGATGCGGGAGACGCGGTCGCCACCTGGACCCGCGGGTCGATGCTCGAAGCCTCGCGATTCCCGGCGGGCGGCGGTGGCTGGAGCGCAGCCTCGACGCTCTCGAGCAGCGGGACGTCAAACGCCGCGGCGCGTATCGCCATCGACACGGCAGGCCACGCCACGGTGGTGTGGCTGCAGACGCAGACCACGCGACGGATGCTGGTGGCACGCTGGGATTCAATGGCAGCGGCGTGGACCGCGGCGGCTGGTCTGCCCGGGCAGGCTGGTGGGTTCGCTTACCCCGGCGCCATCGATGTCGATCCGGGCGGCAACGTCCACGTCGTGTGGAGCCAGTCGCTCGCCAGTCCGGGCCTGCGGTTGCTCGCATCGCGCTATGCTGCCTCGACTGGCGAATGGACCACCGTCTCGAACCTGTCGGCGCTCGATCAGTTCGCCTACAATCCCGACGTCGCCGTCGATTCGACTGGCTCTGCCGTCTCCGTGTGGTTCCAGTCGATAAGTGGCTTCTCGGCGACAGCAAGCCTAAGGTGGGCGCCGACACCGGCTGCGCCCGCGACGACGGGTGTCACGCCCACGTCAGGTGCGCTCTCGGTGGCGTTCGCGATGCCGGCCACTGTCGACCCCGCGCTGACGGTCACGAATCTCGACTACTCGCTCGATGGCGGCGCCACCTGGACGATGCGAAGCCCGTCCGCTGGGACGTCGCCCCTGGCCATCGCCGGCCTGGTGGACGGCGTGACCTACCGGCTGCGGCTGCGGGCGGTGAACGCCGCCGGCGCCGGCACACCCACGCCATCGCTGCCGGTCAGGAGCGGCACCAGTCTCGATCCCGCTGACCTGCGGGTGGTCTCGCGGGCGGGCAACGTCGTCACGTTCGCCTGGGTGGCTCCGGTGGCGGGCCTCGTGCCCACCGGCTACGTGCTCGAAGGCGGCGTGTCGACTCAGCAGATCCTCGCCAGCATCCCCACCGGCGGGGCGGCCACCCAATTGACGCTCTCGGTGCCGAACGGCGTCTTCTACGTGCGCATCGTGGCAGTGCATGGCGCGCTGCGCCTCGGCGCCACGCCCTTCCTGCAGCTCGCGGTAAACGCCGGCACCAGCCCCGTGGGCGCCCACAACTTGCTGGGCTCGACCAGCGGCGACACGCTCGCCCTGTCGTGGTCCAACGACTGGTCGGTCGCCACGCTCACTGGTCTGCGTCTGTACGTCGCTGGCGTCGTCACAACGTCGGTCGACCTGCCGGTGGTCGAGTCGTTCACGTTCAGCGGCGTGCCGCCCGGCACGTATGGCTTCAGCGTCGCGCCGCTCGGCGGCGCCAACCCGGGCGCTGCTACGGGCGTGCGGATGCTGAGCTTCCCCGGCACGTGCACGAGCGCCCCCAATCCCCCGGTGGCCTTCAGCGCCAGCACGCAGGGCAGCGTCGTGTTCCTGGACTGGCTGCCGCCGGCCACGGGAGAGGCCGTGACGCACTATCTCGTGTCGGCGTCGGGCGCCTTCAACGGCACATTCCCGATGACAGGCCGCACCTTCGCGGCGCCGGTACCGCCCGGCAGCTACACCATCGCGGTTGCCGCCGTGGGACCGTGCGGCACGAGCACGCAGGCGACACCGCAAACAGTGGTCGTGCCGTAGCAGAGGCGCGTGGCGAGGTGCCAGACGGCCGGCGCGACGCCCGCTACTGAGTGATGGGCTGCCGGAACGCCGCCAGCACGTAGACGACCGACGGCACGGCGGTGTCGCGGATACGCGCCGGGCGGAACGAGAGCGCGTCGACGGCCGCGAGCGCCGGCCCGTCGAAGCCGGGCGACGATCGCAGCAGCCGGCGGCGCATCACGGCGCCGTCGACGCCGAGCCGCAGTTCGATGAGCACCGACCCGTCGAAGAGCGCGTTCGGTGGATAGTCTGGCATCGTCACCGGGCCAAGTGGCGCGGGCACGTCGGCGGCGGGCGTGCCGACGTCCTGCGGCGGTTCGCCGAGCGTCATGCCAAAGAGGGCCGGCGGCCGGAACAAGCCGACGACGAGCACCTTCGACAAGGCGGCGCGACGCGTGCGTTCGTCGACGGGCCGGCCGGGTGGCGGCACGACCACGTCTTCGGCCGGGGCGAAGTGCCACGCCTTGACGGCGGCCGTGAGTGCCTCGGTGAACGGCGCCGTATCGCGCAGCGTCTTCACGCCACCGACCGCGCCCTCCCGGTTCACCGCCACTTCGAGGAAGACCTCGCCGCCGGCCACGGCCATGACGGGTATCGGCGGCAGCGGGCCGCCCTGCAGCTGCGCCGGCTCAACCAGGATGCGAGGCGCGGCGGCACCCTCCACAGCATCTTCCGGCCACGCCGGCAGGTCGGTGGGGGTCGTCACGGGGTAGTCGCGCGTGAGGTCGGTGCCGCGCATGACGGGCGCGGGCCTGGCGATCGCCTTGCGGCGCGCGGCCTCCTCGGCCGCCACCTGACCGAGGGATTGGGCCATAGCGGGTATGGCGGCAAGCGAGAGGCAGAGGACGCAGCCGACGGTGCTCGATGCCATGGCCGTAGTGTGCCACGACTCGGCGGCACGGCCGGCGACGGATAATGACGTCGGGAGTTCCTGGATGACCTCACGCCATTTCCTTGCCACCCTCGTGCTCGCGCTGGTCGCCACCGCCCCGTTGCCGGCGCGCCAGCCGGCCGCACTCCAATCGTCGGACCTTGCCGGCCTCAGGCTGCGTAACATCGGCCCGGCCACGATGTCGGGACGCGTGGTCGACATGGACGTCGTGGAGGCCGACCCGTACACCATGTACGTCGCCTCGTCGACCGGCGGCGTCTTCCGCACGTCCGACAACGGCGTCACGTGGACGCCGGTCTTCGAGCGCGAGGCCGTGCACTCGGTGGGCGACATCGCCGTGTTCCAGCCCGCCCCCGACATCATCTGGGTCGGCACCGGCGAACGCGCGAACCGCCAGAGCGTGGGCTGGGGCGACGGCGTCTACAAGTCGACCGATGCCGGCAAGACGTGGACCAACGTGGGCCTGAAGACGAGCCGGCACATCGGCCGCATCGTGCTGCATCCCACCAACCCCGACATCGCCTACGTGGCCGCGCAGGGCTCGGTCTGGGGGCCGGGCGGCGACCGCGGGCTCTATGTCACACGAGACGGCGGCGCCACCTGGGCCCGCACGCTGCACGTGGATGACGACACCGGCGTGACCGACGTGGCCATGGATTGGCGCGACCCGGCCGTTCTCTACGCCGCCAGCTATCAACGCCGGCGAAGCGCCTTCGGCTTCAACGGCGGCGGCCCCGGCAGCGCGCTCTGGAAGAGCACGGACGCCGGTGCCACCTGGACCAAGCTCACCGGCAACGGCCTGCCCGACGGCGACTACGGCCGCATCGGCATCGCCGTCTACCGCAAGGATCCGAACGTCGTCTACGTAAGCATCGAGCAGGGCTCGCGCTACAACGCCTCGACGGCTTACATCAACCGCGGCGCCGGGCTCTACCGCAGCAACGACCGCGGCGGCTCCTGGACCTTCATGTCCGACTGGAATCCACGGCCGATGTATGCCAGCCAGCCGACCATCGACCCGAACGACGACCAGCGCATCTACATGCTGAACGCCTACTCGTTCTCCGATGACGGCGGCAAGACGTTCACGGCGCCGCGGACGACGACGCACGGCGACGACCGCTTCGTCTGGGTCGACCCGAAAGACTCCCGCCACGTCGTGAAGCTCGACGACGGCGGCATCGGCATCAGCTACGACCGCGGGGTGAAGTTCCTCTACGTGACCTCGCTGCCGCTGGCGCAGTACTACCGCGTGGCCGTCGACAACGCCCATCCCTACAACGTCTACGGCGGCCTCCAGGACAACGGCTGCTGGGTGGGACCGAGCGCCAGCTGGACCTCGAGCGGCATTCTCAACGAGCACTGGTCGCGGCTGTGCGGCGGCGACGGCTTCTACAGCATTCCGGATCCGAAAGACCCGCGCATCACTTTCTCGTCGTCGCAGTTCCTCGGCATCCAGCGCAACGACACGCGCACCTGGCAGGTGCAGGACATCCGCCCGGGCGATCCGACCGGCGCCATCGGCGGCCGCCGCAACTGGGAGACGTGGGGGAAGAACGTGCCGGAGCAGGTGCTGGGCAACGCCATGCACCCGGCCAACTGGGACGCGCCGATCCTGCTCTCGCCCCACGACCCGGCCACCGTCTACGCCGGCGCCAAGCACCTCTTCCGCTCGCGCGATCGCGGGCTCACGTGGCAGGACCTGGGCGACATGACGACCGGTGTGGACCGATCCACACTGCCCATCATGGGCAAGGCATCGAACGAGACGATGCTCTCGATCGACGACGGCGTGCCCTTCTACCCGGGCACGACGGCGATTGCCGAGTCGCCGCGCAAGAAGGGTGTGCTCTACGTGGGCAGCGACGACGGCAAGTTCCGGATCTCGCTGGATGAGGCGAAGACGTTCGAGAGCGCCGAAACGCGCTTTCCGGGACTCCCTGCCGGATCGTGGTTCTCGGGCATCGAGGCGTCGCGGCATGCCGACGGCACGCTCTACGTGACCGTCGACAACCACCGCAGCAACGACTTCGCGAACTACGTCTTCAGGTCGACGGATTTCGGCACGACCTTCACGTCGATTGTGAGCGACCTGCCGGCCGACCGCGTGGCGCGCACGATCCGCGAAGACCACAAGAACCCCGAGGTGCTCTATCTCGGCACCGAGATCGGGCTCTTCATCACCGTCGACGGCGGCCGGCACTGGGTCGAACTCAAGAACAACATGCCGACGATGCCGTTCAACGACCTGACGATTCATCCGCGCGACAACGACTTGATTCTGGCCACGCACGCGCGCGGCATCTGGATCCTCGACTCTCTGACGGCGCTTCAGGGTCTGGCTGCCGCGGCGACCACCGACGCGCAGCTCTTCCCCATCGAGCCGGCCGAGCAGATTCGCTACACGAACCTCAAGGCACACGCCGGCAACATGCTGTTCCGCGGCGAGAATCCGCCCACCGGCGCCATCATCGACTACTGGCTGGGCTCGACCTCGGCGGCGCCGGTGCTGACCGTGCACGACGTCGCGGGCACGGTCGTGCAGACGCTGACGGCCAGGACCACGAAAGGCGTGAACCGTGTCGTCTGGAACCTGCGGCACGCCGATCTGCCCGGGCGAACAGCGTTCGATGACGACGATGCGCCGCGTTCGGCCGGCGTGCCCGGCCCGTACGCGCTGCCGGGCGTCTACACCGTGAGGATGGCGGTGGGCGGCAGAACGCTCGAGCAGAAGGTCACGGTGAAGGACGACCCGCGCATCGACGCGACACCGGCCGACCGAAAGATGTGGAGCGACTTCCAGATGCAGGTCGCCGCGGCCGTGCGGCAGTTCGCGCCGGTGGCCGAGAAGCTGCAGAAGGCGCCGTCGATCGACGCCGACGTGAAGCGCCAGTCTCGCGAGCTCGCCACGCGCCTCTCGGGGCTGTTCAGCGCAACCGGTCGCTGGGTGGGGCGGCCGACGGCCGACCAGCAGAGCGAGTTCGCGTTCTACAAGGAGATGGCGGCGAAGCTGACGGTCGCCGCGGCTGGGGTCTGAGAGTCTTGCGAACGACAGGGCCGGCCTTCCGGCCGGTTGCGGGTAGGATGTGGCATGGAATCGACGCCGAACGTCCCGGGCAAGACGCTGCGCCTTCGCCCGCTCGTGATCGACGACTTCGACGCCCTGGTCGAGCTGCAGTTGCGCTGTTTCCCGGGCATGGGTCCGTGGAACCGGGCGCAGATCGAGAGCCAGCTCAAGGTCTTCCCAGAGGGCCAGGTCGTACTCGATCTCGAAGGGCGCATCGTCGCCTCGGCCAACAGCCTCATCGTCGATGCCTCGGGCCACTCGGAGTGGCACGACTGGAAGCTCATCACCGACAACGGTTATATCCGCACGCACGATCCGCACGGCGACATGCTCTACGGCATCGAGATCATGGTCGATCCAGAGTTCCGCGGCATGAAGCTCTCGCGCCGGCTCTACGACGCCCGCCGCCAGCTCGCCCGCGACCACAACCTGCGCGGCATCATCATCGGCGGGCGCATCCCCGGCTACGGACAGCACGCCGACGACATGACGGCCAGCCACTACGTCCAGCGTGTGATCGACAAGGATCTCGTGGACCCGGTGCTCACGCCTCAGCTGTCGAACGGGTTCGTGCTGAAGGGCCTGATCCCCGGCTACTTTCCGAGCGATGCCGCCTCGCAGGGCTACGCCACTTTCCTGGAGTGGACGAACCTCGACTACGCGCCATCCGGGCAGCGGCAGTTACTGCGGCGGTCGAGCCCGGTGCGGCTCTCGGCCGTGCAGTACCAGATGCGGCGAATTGCCAGCTTCGACGACTTCGCCCGCCAGTGCGAGTTCTTCGTCGATGTCGCTTCCGACTATACGGCCGACTTCCTGCTCTTTCCGGAACTGTTCACTACACAGCTGCTTTCCACGATTCAGGCCGACCGGCCGGGACGCTCGGTGCGGATGCTGGCGGAACTCACGCCAAAGTACTCGGACCTCTTCCGCGGCCTGGCCGTGAAGTATCACCTCAATATCGTCGGCGGTAGTCAGTTCGAACTCGAGAACGACCGCCTCTTCAACACCGCCTACCTGTTCCGGCGCGACGGCTCGATCGAGCGGCAGCGCAAGCTCCACATCACGCCGCACGAACGCAAGTGGTGGGGGGTACAGCCGGGCAGTGCGCTGCAGACCTTCGAGACCGACCGCGGGCGCATCGCCGTGCTGGTCGGCTACGACGTCCAATTCCCCGAACTGGCGCGCATCGCCTTCGCCCAGGGCGCGCGCATCCTGTTCGTGCCGTTCAATACCGATGAGCGCAACGACTACCTGCGGGTGCGCTACTGCGCCCAGGCGCGCTGCGTCGAGAACCCCGTCTTTCTGGTGCTGTCGGGATGTGTGGGCAACCTGCCCGAAGTGGAGCACGCCGACATCCACTACGCCCAGTCGGGCATCCTGGCACCGTCGGACTTCTACTTCAGCCGCGACGGCGTCGCTTCGGAGTGCCAGCCGAACATCGAGACGGTGGTGTTTGCCGACGTCGACCTGGCGATGCTGAAGCGCCAGCGCCACAAGGGCACCGTCATGAACTGGGAAGATCGCCGGCGCGATCTCTACTCGGTGCGCTACACGCGCGAAGGCGACGAAGAGCAGCAGATCTGACGCGACTCAGATCCGGCTCAGCATCGCCCGCAGACCCGCCACCGGCGGCGCGACATCGAGCTTGAACAGCCGCGAGGCGTTCTGGTGGAGCATCATCTCCTTGTCGCCGGGCGGCAGCGGCAGTTCGTCCATGAACTGCAGGTACGACTCCATCGACGAGATCGGCCAGTCGGTACCGTAGAGGAGCTTCGCGGGGTTGATGCCCCACGAGACCATCTCCTTGAACTGCTGGCGCATGTAGGCCTCGAAGCGATCGGTGAAGTTGCCGAGCACCAGGCCGGAGATGTCAGCGTAGACGTTGTCGTTCTTGTAGATCACCTCCATGCAGTCGCGGAACCACGGATTGCCGAGGTGACAGATGAGGAACTTGACGCGCGGGAAGTCGACCGCCACGTCATCCACGTGCAGGGGGTGCGAGTACTTCACCTTGCCGCGGGGCGCGTAGGTGTCGCCCGAGTGAATCATCACCGGCACGTCGTAGGCTTCGGCCAGTTCGTAGGCCGGCGCGAAGCGCTCGTCGGCGGGATAGAAGGGCTCGTACCCAGGGTAGATCTTGAGCGCCCGGATCGCCTTCTCCTCGAGCAGCTGCCGCAGATCGTCGACATCGGTCTTCGAGAAGGTCGCCCACGACAATCCGGCCACGACGTGCACGTTCGGCAGGTGCGCGGTGGCGGCGACGGCGGCACGCGTCGAGGGGCGCGCCGGCGTGACCTTGTAGGAGGTGAGCACCAGCGACACGTCGACGCGGTTGCGGCGCATCGACGTCAGCAGGCGGTCGAGACACTGTGGCAAGGCCTCGGTGGATTCATCCTCGTAGTAGTTGATGTGCGTATGACAGTCGATGATCATGCGGTTACTTCCGAGTGTAACGCTCGATGACCTGCGCTGCCCAGTCGCGGCCGCCCAGTCCGAAGGCCAAGGCGGCGGCCAGGCACACGGCCGCAAAGGCAATCTGGAAGCCCGAGATCAGCACTTCGCTGCGGATGGCGAGCTGCTCGGCAGCCATGAACACCACGAAGGCGAAGACGGCGTAGCGGGCGAGCATGCTCACGGGGCCTGCGGCTGGCGTGCCGACGTTGCTCAGATAGCTGTAGATGAGCCCGGCGGCGATCCGCGCCAGCAGCGAACCGAAGACGAGGATGCCGACGGCGACGACGAGGTTCGGAATGAACGTGGCCAGGCGCTCCAGCAGGACGTTGGCAGCGCGCATGCCCAGCGCATCGAGCAAGGCCAGAAAGACGCCGAGCAGCACGGTCCAGTAGACGGCGCCGGCCAACAGCGTGACAGCCGTGGCATCGACGCCGCCGCGCACGAGGAAGTCTTCGAAACCCGTGCGCTCGGCCAGGGAATCCACGCGCAGCCAGCGGAGCACCCGCACGCTGAGGCGCCGGAGGAAGCGCGCCAGCAACCACCCGGCCACGAGCAGGACGAGCGCCAGCGTGAGGTCCGGAACGATGCTCGTGAGGCGGACCCAGGTCTCGCGCAGTGATGCCAGGAGCGTACTGGACTGGAACATGGAACGAGCCTCCCCTGCACGATGCTACAAGCGGGAACCAGGCGGCACGAGCGGCTATGTCGGTACAGCCGCGTCCAGGTTGAGCGGCACTGCCGCCGCGGGTACCGCCTCCGTCTCGGCAGCCGGCTCGGGGGTGAGGGGCACGACCAGCACTGAGCACGGAGCGTGCGAGGCCACGTAATCGGCGACGCTGCCCATCAGCAGTCGCGCGAAACCGGCGCGTCCGTGAGTGCCAACGACCACCCGGGTGGCACGCTCGGCCGAGGCCGCATCGACGATGCCGCGACCCGCCGGCGCGAGCAGTACCAGCACCCGTCCCGGCACACCGAACGACGCCAGCGCCTCCTCGAGCCGCTCGGTGGCCTGCGCGGTCATCTCCTGCAGCATCACCTCGGGCATGAAGGGCATCGGCACCATGCCGCCGGCGCTGGTCGCCACCATCGCCGCCGTCGGCTCCACGTCGAGGCAGTGCATGACGATGAGCGGGTCGGTGGCGGCAGCCGCGAGCTCGGCGGCCGCGGTGAGCGCCGGCAGCGCCGCGGTCGAGAAATCGGTCGCGCCGAGCACCGGCCCCCGGGCCGGCGAGGGCCGCGCGATCAGCACGGGAAAGTGCGACGCACGCGCGACGCGGGCGGCGGTGGGACCGGGTCCGGTCACGACGAGCCCGGCCAGCACGCGATCGGCCACGTCGAGGATGCCTGCATGCGGACTGCCAGCGTCGACCTCGAGGGTCACGGACACGGCGGTGGGGCCCAGGATGTCGTCGACTCGCGCGCGCATCACGTCGCGCGCCTGGCCTTCGAGCGCCGCCTGCGCCGGCAGATCGACGCCGGCTTCATGCGGAAAGAGCACCCGCACGCGGAAGGATTCGGGCAGCACGTGGCACACGACGAGTCCGGTGTGCCGGCGGAGGGCCTCGGCGTGGGCCTGCCGCAGGGCCTCGTCGGAGGCGTCCGAGAAGTCGATCGCTGCGAGGACGGGTTGCTGCGTCGTCATGCTGATTTCTCCTGCCAGGGTGATGATACGACGGCGCCGTGAGACTGCCTACTCGCCTGGTGGCGGCGGCAATCCGACGGCCGTGGCGTGGTGCAGGGTGCGGATGGGGAACGGGATGACGATGCCCTCGGCCTTGAACCGCGCATGCAGCCGCTTCACGAACTCGTGCTTGACCAGGTACTGGCCCACGTACTCGTCGGCACGGAGGATGGTGGTGAAGTTGATGCTGGAGTCGGCGAAGGTGTGGAAGCGCACGAAGGGCTCGAAATCCGGCACGCCGCCCGGCACGTCGGCCATCACGGTCCGCCCGACCTCGACGACCACGCGTTCGACGTGGCCGAGATCGCTGGCATAGTCCACGCCAACCTCGACGAGCACGGCCAGGTCGGTGCTCGGCAAGTGGTGATTCACGACCACGGCCTTGGCCAGGAGCGCGTTCGGCACCACGACGATGTTGTTGGAGAGCATGCGGACGCGCGTCGAGCGCCAGGAGAAGTCGGCGACATAGCCGCCGTGCCCGCCGTCGAGGGTTATGTAGTCGCCGACCCGGATCTGGCCGGCGACCGACAGGAAGAAGCCGGCGAAGAAATTCGACAGCGGTTCCTGCAGGGCCAGCGCCACGGCCAGTCCGCCGACGCCCAGGGCGGTGAGCATGGGCGTGATCGACACGCCGATGCCGTTCAGGATCATGAGCCCGCCGAGCACGACGACCGCCGACCAGACGATGTTCTTGGTGAGGCTGGTCACCGGCAGCGCCGGCGCCATCCGGACGCCGTAAGCATCGACGATGCCACTGAGAAGCTGCGCCACGGCGAGCGTGAGGGAGCCGGCACCGACGACGAACAGCACGCGCGAGAGCAAGAGCCGCTCTTCGGGCGTGAGCGGCCAGTGTCCCGACGCCACCCAGATGCCGACCAGGGCCGCCCACAACGGCAGACGGCGCCGCAGCGTCTGCCTGAGCGATCCGAGCCACGATTCGGTCATCAGCGAACTGCCGGGCATGACACGAGCCGTCAGGAGCGACGACACGACGCGGCCGCTGAGCCAGGCTGCCGCCACGATGCCGAGAGTCGACAGGCTCCGCCACAGCCAGGCCGGGGCGAGATCAATCCATTCCTGTGGCATGCCGTCCTCGTAATCTGGCGCCCGGCGCCTGGGGGGCCGCGTCGTCGCGATGCTCGAGCCGGGCGGCCAGCCGTTCCAACACCGCGGTCGCCGCCGCCATCTGGCGGGCGTCGCACCCCGTCAGGGCGCTCTCGACGGCGGCCTCGACCGTGCCGGAGCGGCCGGCGTTGGCGCGGATGCCGGCGGGACTGAGACTGAGCAGCACGCGGCGACCATCGCGCGGGTCGCCCTTTCGCCGGACCATGCCCTGCAGCTGGAGGCGCCGCAGCACGCCAGTCAGCGTGCTTGGATGCACGTGAAGAATGGCCGCCAGGCCGCCGGCCGACACACCGGGGTAGAGACCCACGACCCGCAGCACCAGACGTTGCGGGCCGGTCACGCCCAGGCGCGCGTTCATCCGCTTCGATGTCTGCTCGAGCCGATGGGCGACGGCCCACAGCACCTGCATGAACGCCAGGACGCCGGGGAGCACTGGCGCGGGCATCGAGCGAGCAGCGATGGAAGCACGCGGCATATCGTTTGAACTCAAAACAATATGCTACGATGCTCGCTCATGGCAAGCGGACGTCTCATCATCGCGTCGAACCGACTGCCGGTCACGGCCGAGGTGCGCGACGGGCGCCTGAATCTGAAGCCGTCGAGCGGCGGCCTCGCCACCGGGCTGGGGCCGTGGCACGTCGGATCCGAAGGCCTCTGGATCGGATGGCCCGGAGCCATTCCCGACAGCGATCCTGGTCATCGCGAGGCGCTCGATCGCGAGCTGGCCGCCCGTCGCATCGTGCCCATTCACTTCCCCGCCGCGTCGATGCAGCGCCACCACCTCGGCTTCGCCAACCGTGTGCTGTGGCCGTTGCACCACTATCTGATCGACCGCGTGCCGGTTGATGCCACCGGCTGGGAGGCCTACCGACAGGCCAACGAGTTGTTTGCCGAGGCGGTGGCCCTCCACTACCGGTCCGGCGACACGATCTGGGTGCACGACTATCAGCTGATGCTGGTGCCGGCGATGGTGCGCGCCCGTTTGCCGCAGGCGCGCATCGGCTTCTTCCTGCACATTCCGTTTCCGTCGTCGGAGGTGTTCCGCATCCTGCCGTGGCGGCACGAGGTCCTGCACGGCCTGCTTGGCGCCGATCTGCTCGGCTTCCACACGTTTTCCTACCTGCGGCACTTCGTCACGTCGCTGCTGCACGTGGAAGGCGTGGAGACCCAGGTCGATCGGGTGCGCGTCGACGAACGGGACGTGCACCTGGGTGTCTTCCCGATGGGCATCGACTCGGCGAGGTTTACTGCCCTGGCCGGGGACTCCGAAGTCGTCGCTGCCGCCAAGGACATCCGGCGGGAAGCGGGCGGCCGCCGCATCCTGCTCGGCGTCGACCGGCTCGACTACACCAAGGGCATCCCGCGCCGCCTGCGAGCCGTGGAGTCGCTGCTCGAAAGCGATCCGGGCCTGCGCGACGAACTGCGCTACATCCAGGTGGCGGTGCCGTCGCGCGGCGAAGTGGACTCCTATCAGCGCTTCAAGACCCAGGTCGAAGAGACGGTCGGCCGGATCAACGGAAAACTCGGCACCTTGCGCTCGACGCCGGTGCACTACATGTACCAGTCGGTATCGCAGCGCAAGCTCGTCGCGCTCTATCGCGCGGCCGACGTCATGCTCGTGACGCCGCTGCGCGACGGGATGAACCTCGTCTCGAAAGAGTACGTGGCCTCGCGCGTCGACGACGACGGGGTGCTGGTGTTGAGCGAGTTCGCCGGCGCCGTCGCCGAGCTCGATGGCGCAATCACGGTGAACCCGTATGACGTGGAAGGGGTGGCGTCGGCCATTCGACGGGCCCTGGCGATGCCGGCCGCCGAGCGCCAGGCGCGCATGTCTCGAATGCGGGAGCGTGTGGCCGGCGCCGATGTGCATCGCTGGGCCCGCGACTTCATCGAACGGCTGGAGGCGGTGCGCCCGCCGGTGGTCACGCGTGCCGCCCCACCCGGAGCGGCGCTCGCGAGCGTGCTCGAGACGGCCGTCAACCGTCGGCTGCGCCTGCTGCTCGACTACGACGGCACGCTCGTGCCGTTTGCCCGCTCGCCCGGCCTGGCCGCGCCCGACGCCGAACTCCGCACGTTGCTCCAGGCGCTCGGATCGCAGCCTGACATCGAGGTCGACATCGTCAGTGGACGGCCGCGCGACACGCTCGAGGCATGGCTCGGCGACCTGCCGGTGTCGCTGTGGGCGGAACACGGCTTCTGGTGGCGCCCGCGAGGCGCCGCGGCGTGGAAGGCAACCGCCCACCTCGATCCCGAATGGATGGCGCGCATCCTGCCGATCCTGACGCAGTTCACGGCAACGACGCCCGGGGCGTTCGTGGAGACCAAGAGCGCGTCGGTCGCCTGGCACTACCGGCGCGCCAACCGCGAGTTCGGTGCCCGCCAGGCCCACGAGCTGAGGATGCTGCTCGGCGACGCCCTGAGCAACCAGCCCTTCGAGGTGCTCGAGGGCAAGAAGGTGGTGGAGGTGCGGCTCCGCGGGGTGAGCAAGGGCGCCGTCGGCCAGCATCTGAACGAGGCCGGGACTGGCGACGCGATGGTGGTCGCCTTCGGCGACGATCGCACCGACGAGGATCTGTTCAGGTCGCTGCCGGGCGATGCAGTGACGGTGGCGGTGGGCGGTGGCGCGGCCAACGCCCGCTACTCGGTGCCCGATTATCGGGGCGTGCGCGACGCGCTGGCGCAGCTGCTCGGCGACCGTATCGACAAAGAAGCAGCCACGCCCGGCGGCTGATCGGCGGTCTCGCGGGGTCGTGTACGATGGCGGCGATGAGCCGGGCGCCCGGGCCGCACCCAAAGAACCGGCGTCAGCGTTTTCCGCCTCCGCGCTCCGGCACGGCGCCGGCCCTCGCCGACGCCGTGTCTGGTGTTGCGACCGTCAGCCCGCATCACCCGATCATGCTGCGCGAAGTGCTGGGCTGCCTGCAGCCGGCGCCGGGCGACCTGGTGGTCGACGCCACGCTCGGCGGCGGCGGCCACGCGCAGGCCCTGCTCGCGGCTATCCAGCCGCATGGACGACTGCTCGGGCTCGATCGCGACAGCCTCGAATTGCCGCGCACCGCGGCGCGACTCACCGCAGCCGGCTGGGGGCCGGGCACTTTCACGGCGCGCCACGCCAGCTTCGCCGACCTGCCGCGTGTGCTTTCCGAAGAGCAGCTGGGCGCGGCCAACGCCGTCCTGGTGGATCTCGGCGTCTCGTCGATGCAGTTCGACAGCCCCGCCCGGGGGTTCAGCTACAAGAGCGTTGGCCCGCTCGACATGCGGCTCGATCCTTCGAGCGGCGAGACGGCGGCCGACCTGCTGGCGCGGCTCGACGAAGAGGCCCTGGCGGCGCTACTCGTAGCCAACGCTGATGAGCCGCATGCGTGCCTCATCGCAGCACTGGTGACGCGCGAGCACATCGTGACCACGCACGCACTCGCGCGCCTTGTGCGCGTCGGGCTGAGCGGCGCGCTGCCGGCGCTTTCGAGCGCCGTGGTGAAGGCCTCGGTACGCCGCACGCTGCAGGCGCTCAGAATCGCCGTCAACGACGAGTTCACGGCGCTCGATCGCCTGCTCGACGTGCTCCCCGCGTGCCTCGCCCCGGGCGGATGTGTGGCCATCCTCACGTTCCACTCGGGCGAGGATCGCCGCGTGAAGAAGGCCTTTCAGGCCGGCCACCGGACAGGCGTCTACGCCGAGGTCGCGGGCGAGGTCATCCGCTCGACGGTAGAGGAGACGCGGGCCAATCGCCGCGCCTCCTCGGCCAAGCTTCGCTGGGCCGTGCGGGCGGCCGGCACCGGCCCGCCCGACCGCTCCGGTCGGCCGTGAGACGGCCGGCACCGCCTGTCAGGGGTGGCGGGCGTAGACCGTCTTGGCGCCGCCCTTGGTGAAGGCCACCGTGTCGTAGGGGTCCTTCATGCCGCCCTGCTCCATCCCGGGAGAACCCATCGGCATGCCGGGCACGGCGATGCCGCTGATCTTCGGCCGCTCCTTGAGCATCTTCCGGATGTCGGTGGCCGGCACGTGGCCTTCCACCGTGTAGCCGTCGACCTTTGCGGTATGGCAGGAGCGCAGGTCGTTGGTCACGCCGGCCTCGCTGGCCACCGTGTCGAGACGTTGATCGGTCACGTCGTGGGCTTCCACCTGGAAGCCTGCCGCCCGGAGATGTTCAATCCAGGCGCTACAGCACCCTCAAGTCGGGGACTTGTAGACGACCACCCTGGACGCGGCGGAGGCAGCGGGCTTCTGTGCCTGAGCGGCAAGCCCGAATCCGGTCGCGGCCACGGCGGCCAGGGCAACGGCAATGGCAATGGCTCTAGTACGCATGTCCCCAGTGTGCCACTGAATCACGGCAGCGCGAAAACCCAGATCGCGCCGCCCTCGGGCACCTCGGGGTAGCCGCCCTGGGTCAGCGTGTTGAGCCGGCTCTGCATCCCGCGCGAGTCGATGCCCCAGCCCGACTGCACGGCGATGTATTGCTTGCCGTCGATCGAGAACGACGTCGGCGGCGCCAGGATGCCCGAGTTGGTCGGGAACTCCCACAGCAGCTTGCCCGACACGGCGTCGAACGCGTGCAGCTTGCGATCGTTGGTGCCGCCAGAGAACACGAGCCCGCCGGCGGTGGCCAGCATCGAGCCCCACGTGGGCGAGGTCGGGTAGTTGTGCGTCCACACGCGCTGGCCGGTATCGACGTTCCAGGCCTGCACCTCGCCGATGTGGTCGGCGCCGGGCACGATTTGCAGGCCGCTGGTGGCGCCGATGAAGCGCTCGCCCGCTTCGTACTCCACCTCGTTGCCGGTCAGCCAGTCGCACAGGTTCTCGTTGGCCGGGATGTAGATCATGCGCGTCTTCGGGCTGAACGCGATCGGCGGCCAGTTCTTGCCGCCCCAGTGCGACGGACAGATGTCGTCGGCCTTCTTCCCCGTGCCGGGCTTGCGCGCCGGGTCGATGTCGGGGCGGCCGGTCTTCGGGTCGAGACTGCGAAAGACCGTCTGGCGCACGTAGGGCATGCCCTGCACGAAGCCAATCGGCCCGCTGCTGCGCTCGAGAAACCACAAGTAGCCGTTGCGCGCCACGTTGATGAGGCCCTTCACGGTGCGGCCGGCGCGCTGGTAATCGACGAGGATCGGCGGCGATACCTCGTCCCAGTCCCACGAGTCGTTCGGGTGGTACTGGAAGTGGCCGCGGATCTGCCCGGTGCGGACGTCGAGCGCCACGGTCGACGCGGTGTAGAGGTTGTCGCCCGGGCGCTGATCGCCCATCCACGGGCCGCCGTTGCCGGTCCCCCAGTAGGCCAGGCGCGTCGCCGGATCGTAGTTGCCCGTCACCCACACCGGCGCGCCGCCGGTCTTCCACTGGTCGCCCTTCGGCCACGTCTCACTGCCGGGCTCCCCCGGCGCCGGCACCATGTAGGTCTTCCACGCCTGCTTGCCCGTCTCGACGTCGTAGGCGGCGACGAAGCCGCGGATGCCGAACTCGCCGCCCGAGGCGCCGATCATCACCAGGCCCTCGGCCACGAGCGGCGCCAGCGTCATGTAGTAGCCGCGCTGATTCTCACCGACCGCCGCCGTCCACACTTCCTTGCCGGTGCGCGCATCGAGCGCCACCAGCACGCCTTCGTTGGCCGGCAGGTAGACCTTGTCGCCGAAGAGCGCCACGCCGCGCGAGGTGGGATGCATCACCACCGCGTCCTCCGGCAGGGGACGGCGGTAGCGCCAGAGCACGCGGCCGGACCTGGCGTCAAGCGCGATGACCTGATTGCCCGGCGTGGACACGATCATCACGCCGCCGTTCACGAGCGCGGCCGCCTCGTGGCCGTTGGTGGCGCCGGTGGAGGCAATCCAAACCGGCTGCAAACGGGCGACGTTGGCCGCAGTGATCTGCTCCAGGGGACTGTAGCCCCAGCCGTCATAGGTGCGGCGGATCATCAGCCACTCGTGGTCGGCGGGCGTCAGGAGCCGCTCAGCCGTCACCGGCGGATAGGCCTTGAGGATGGCCGGCATCGGCAACGCCGGTGCCGGCGGCGGCGGGGGGGCCGGCCGCTGCGCGGCGCCGATCGCACCGAGCGAGAGTATCGCCGAGCCAGTCACCGCCAGCACGAACCTGGTCACGCGCATGCCATCCTCCGTTGTCGCGCGGTCAGGGCCACGCGATGCCGTGTCTGCTTTCCCCGTTCGTACTGCTAGCCCTGCTCGAAACCCGGCCGCGTGCTGAAGGGACCGGCCACGACGAGCAACCCGTCCACGACCTTCAGCGGCAGCGCCGGCAGGTTGCGCGGCGCAGGACCATCGGTGACCTTGGCCTCCTCGCGCGGATCGAAGCGCGACTGGTGGCACTCGCAGTAGAGCATCTGCTCCTCGGGGAGGAAGGCGCCCACTTCGCACCCGGTATGCGTGCAAATGGCGGAATAGGCCACGATGCCGTCGGCGGACCTCGGGCGGGTGCGCTCGCCGAGGGTCGCCCTGTCGAGGCGCACGAGCACCACGCGGTTGAGCCTCGAGCCGCTGCGCACGACGCGGTCGGCCGACGACATGGGCCAGGCAAGCGTGGGCGCGGGGCCAGCCACGATATCGGCTGGCGCCAGTGGCGTCGCGCTGGCATCACCCACCTTCACCAACAGATCGCCGGCACCGGGCCGCGTCGCGCGCCCATCCTGAGCCCTGCCCGCCCGGGGCGTGAGCCACGCAAGTGCGAGGCTGGCGGCCCCGCGGAGCACCCGCCGGCGGGAGCCGTCGTGGCAGGGACATCCGGGCCGAGCGTTGCCGGGGTCTCGCATCGTGCCGCACATCCTACACCCCTGCCGGCCCTCCCATCCGGCGACCCGCTCAGGCTGCGACGGTGCGACCCGCTTGCCAGCTCCCAGTGCTTTCAGCTACGCTTTGGCGGTCGTGTTCGCGCTTCACCACCTGCACCGTGTCCACCATCACCTGCTCCATCGCGGGCCGGCCGGACTGCACGTGTAGCACCACACGACGTCAGCGTTCACCGAGAACCTGAGCAGCCCCGCCGGAATCCGGCGGGGCTTTTTGTTGTGCGCACCCCACCGGCCGGACGGACCATCCGAGACTTGCAACCAAGGAACGACCGATGACTCTCGACTTCACGAAACTGGACGGCCTGGTGCCGGCCGTGGTGCAGGACCATGAAAGCGGCGAAGTGCTGATGGTGGGCTTCATGAACGACGAGGCCTGGGCCATCACCAGGCGGATCGGCTACGTGACCTTCTACAGCCGCACGCGCAACACGCTCTGGACCAAGGGTGAGACGTCGGGCAATCGCCTGGCCGTGCGGCAGATCCTCATCGACTGCGACGACGACACGGTGCTCGTCAGGGCAGCGCGCGAGGGCGACGGCAACGTCTGCCACACCGGCCAGCGCACGTGCTTCACCAAGGTCGAGACCGAGTGGACGGAGGCCGCGCGATGAGCACGCTGAAGCTGGGAATTCCCAAGGGCTCGCTGCAGGATGCCACCGTCGGGCTCTTCAAGCGCGCCGGTTTCGACATCCTCGTCAGCACGCGCTCCTACTTTCCGACGATCGATGATTCGGAGATCGAGTGCATGCTGATCCGAGCTCAGGAGATGGCGCGGTATGTCAGTGACGGCGTGCTCGACGCCGGCCTCACCGGCATGGACTGGATCGAGGAACACGCCATCGGTCACCCCGACGAATCCCCGCTCGTGCCGGTGTGCGATCTGGTGTATTCCAAGCAGAGCTTCGGCAAGGTGAAGTGGGTGCTGGCCGTACCCGAGGCGTCGCCCGTGCAACGCGCCGAAGACCTGCAGGGCAAGCGTATCGCCACCGAACTCGTGCGCGTGACCAAGGCGTGGTTCACCGCCCGGCAGACGACCGTGGATGTCGAGTTCTCGTGGGGCGCCACCGAGGTGAAGCCACCGGTACTGGCCGACGCCATCGTCGAAGCCACCGAAACGGGCTCGACCCTGCGCGCCAACCGCTTGCGCATCGTCGACACGCTCATGGAGAGCAACACGCGGCTGGTCGCCAACCCGAAGGCCATGGCCGATGGCTGGAAGCGCGAGAAGCTCGAGACGATCGCGCTCCTGCTCACGGCGGCCATCGAGGCGCAGAGCCGCGTCGGGCTGATGCTCAACGTGAAGCGCAGCGACCTCGACAAGGTGATTGCGCAGCTTCCGGCCCTGCAGCGCCCGACCGTGTCCGCGCTGTCGGATGACGACTGGGTGGCCGTCAACACCATCATCGAAGAGAAGACGGTGCGCACGCTCATCCCGAAGCTCAAGGCCGCCGGGGGACAAGGCATCGTCGAATATCCGCTCAACAAGATCGTCCTCTAGGTGGGCCAGCGACAGATGCGTCGACGCGGCATCTTCCTCCGGCTCACCTTCGGTCCGGCATGCCGGGTCGACTCTGCTGCGGCGGCGTCGAACCCCGCCAGCATGGAGGACCGGCAGAGCTGCCGGTCCTCAGAGTTTGCCGTCGAAAGACGCCACGCCAACGCACCCGTCGCCTGAAATCCAACATAACCGCGAGCATCCATGATCAAGATTGTCGAATCGACGAACCGTGACGAAGTGCGAGCGCTGCTGAAGCCGACGGCTATTCGCGATCGCGCGACCGAGAGGACGGCCGCCAGAATCGTGGCCCGGGTGCGCACCGAGGGAGATGCGGCGCTGAAAGAGTACGCGCGGGCGCTCGATGGCTGGAGCGGTGCGCTCGAGGTGTCGCGTCCCCAGATCGAGGCCGGCGCGAAGAAGGCGCCGGCCAAGGTGCGGGCGGCGCTGAAGCGGGCGGCGCAGGCGATTCGCGTAGTAGCGGCGGCGCAACGGCCGAAGGAATGGCGCGTGTCGCCCCTGCGCGGAACTAGCGTCGAGCAGCGTGTCATTCCGCTCGAACGCGTCGGCTGCTACGTTCCCGGCGGGCGCTATCCGTTGCCCTCGTCCCTCCTCATGACGGCCATTCCGGCGCGTGTGGCCGGCGTACCAGAGGTGATCGTCTGCACGCCGTCGGCGGATCCGGTACTGATGGCGGCGGCCGTCGAGGCCGGCGCCGACCGCGTCTTCCGGCTCGGCGGCGCGCACGCGATCGCGGCGATGGCCTACGGCACCAAGACCGTACCGCGGGTCAGCAAGATCGTCGGCCCCGGCAATCGCTGGGTGTCGGCGGCCAAAGCACTCGTGGCGGCCGACTGCCCGATCGACTTCTATGCCGGTCCGACCGAGATCCTGATCGTGGCCGACCGAGGTCCGGCGTCGTGGATTGCCGCCGACCTCATCGCCCAGGCCGAGCACGACCCCGACGCCCGGGCGGTCTTCCTCACCTCGAAGATGTCGCTGGCCCGCGAGGTGGCCGAGGAGGTGGCGCGCCGGCTGCCCGAGACGGGGCCGGCCGGCACGGCGCTCTGGCACCACGGCGGCATCATCGTCACCAAGTCCATGGATGAGGCGGTGGCACTGGCCAACGAGGCCGCCTCCGAGCACGTCGTGGTAGACACCGAGGCGCGGGCCGGGCGCATCAGGCACGCCGGCGCGATCTTCATCGGGGCGTGGACGGCGCAGGTGGCCGGCGACTACGCCATCGGCTCGAACCACACGCTGCCGACGGCGGGTATGGCCCGCGTCCGGGGCGGTCTGCACACGGCGGACTTCGTCAAGCTCGTGTCAGTGCAACGACTGACCAAAGCCGGCCTGGCCTCCATCGCCGACACGGTGACGACCATCGCCCGCGCCGAGGGTCTCGAAGGCCACGCCCGGTCGATCGACCTCCGCATCGCAGACGTCCCAACCGTCGGCCGGAGCACGCCGGCGCCTAGCGCCAAGGCGCGAAAGGACGCGGTTCGATGACGACCATCCAGGGAATGCCCAATCTGGGTCCGGGCCTGCGCCTGCATCTGAACGAGAACACCGCCGGCTGCTCGCCGCGGGTGCTGGCGGCCATCCGCTCCATGTCGCCGCTCGACGTCTCGACGTATCCCGACTACGAGGCCGCGGTGCGGGAGACCGCGCAGTATCTCGGCGTGCCGCCCGACTGGGTGGTCTTGACCAACGGTCTCGACGAAGGGCTGCTGCTGACCGCCATCGGCTATCTGGTGCAACGGGCGCCCGAGGCGCTGGTCGCCCTGGGGGCCACGCCGACACCGACCGGCGGCCAGCCGGAGCAGATCCTGGCGCTCCCGGCCTTCGAGCCCTACCTCATCAACGCCGCGGCACTCGGCGCGCGCACCGTGGCGCTGGCGATGGATGCCCAGTTCGCGTATCCCACCGAGGCGGTGGTCGCCGCCATCGGGCCGAACACGCGTCTCGTGCACGTGAACACGCCTCACAACCCGAGCGGTCAGACCGTGGCGGAAGCCGACGTGCGGCGCATCATCGAGCGCGCCGGCCAGGCGCTAGTGCTCATCGACGAGGCGTACCACGACTTCGCGGGTTCGCACATGCTGCATCTCGTTCGCGAGTATCCCAACGTGATGGTGGGCCGCACGTTCTCCAAGGCGCACGGCCTTGCCGGCATGCGCGTGGGCGTGCTGGTGGCGTCGCCGGCGCTCCTCGAATCAATCCGCTACGTCATGCCGCTCCTCAACCTGAACGCCGTGGCGGTGGCGGCCCTGCGCGCGGCCCTCATCGATACCGAGTTCGTGCCGTGGGCCGTGGCGCAGGCCACCGTGTCCAAGACGCTGCTCTACGAGGCGCTGACGCGGCTGGGTCTCAGGCACTGGGAGAGTGCCGCCAACTTCGTGCTCGTGCACGGTGGCGATCGCACGCCCGAGCTCGTGGCCGGCATGATTGCCCGCGGCGTGCTCGTGCGCGACAGGAGCAAGGAGCCCGGCTGCGCCGGGTGTTTCCGCGTCACCGCAGGCGTCGTCGAACACACGCGCGCGGCCGTGGCCGCGTTGGAGGCACTGTGCGCAGGGCACTAGTCGACCGCAAGACGGCTGAAACGCACGTCCGGGTCGCGCTCACGCTGGAGGGGCGGGGACGCTTCGAGAACGCGACGGGCGTGCGCTTCCTCGATCACATGCTCGACCTGGTGGCCCGCCACGGGGCGTTCGACCTGGCGGTGGCCGCCACGGGCGATCTCGACGTCGACCAGCATCACACCGTCGAAGACATCGGCATCGCGCTCGGTCAGGCCGTCGACAAAGCGCTCGGCGACCGCAAGGGCATCAACCGCGCCGGCTACTTCGTGATGCCGATGGACGAGACCCTGGCGGTCGTCGCCATCGACCTCGGCGGACGTCCGCACACGGTGGTCGACACCAAGGTGCGGGTGCGCCTGGTCGGCGATCTGCAGAGCGAGCTCGTGACCGACTTCTTCGAAGGCTTCGCCTCGGCGGCCCGAGCCAACGTCCACGTCAAGGTGATGCACGGCCGTTCGAACCATCACAAGATCGAAGCGTGCTTCAAGGCCTTCGCGCGCGCCCTGCGGGTGGCCTGTGCGAAGGACGCGCGGATGGCCAGGATGCTGCCGAGCACGAAGGGGCTGCTGTGATCGCGCTCGTCGACTACGGCGCTGGCAACCTCACGTCGGTGCGCAAGGCGCTCGCCGCGGTGGGCGCCGACGTCTACACGCCGTCTGATCCGGCCGACCTCCATGGTGCCGCCGGCGTGATCGTGCCTGGCGTCGGCCACTTCGGCGCGACACAGACACTCGATCGAGCCTGGCGCCACGCCATCCTCGAGCGGCTCGACGCCGGCTCGCCGCTGCTCGGTATCTGCGTGGGCCTGCAGTGGCTCTTCGGCGGCAGCACCGAGGCGCCGGACGTCCCGGGCTTCGGCGTCTGTCAGGGGACGTGCGAGCGGCTGCCGGATGTGGCGCCCGCAACCGGCGCCCGGCAGAAAGTGCCGCACGTGGGCTGGAACACGCTGGCCTTGCCGCGCTGGTCGCGCCTGTTCGCCGGCATTGCCGACGGCTCGCATGTCTACTTCACGCACTCCTACGCGGCGCCGCTGGCCAGAGGCACCGTCGCCACGAGCTCCTACGGCATCGAGTTCACCGCGGCAGTGGAAGAAGGGCTGGTGTCGGGCGTGCAGTTCCACCCCGAGAAATCTGGACAGGCCGGGTTGCAGGTGTTGCGCAACTGGCTCGTGGGGGTGCCGTAATGCTGGCCAAGCGCATCATCGCGTGCCTCGACGTGCGCGACGGACAGGTGGTGAAGGGCGTGAAATTCGAGGGCCTGCGTGCGGCCGGCGACCCAGGAGAGCTGGCGCGGCGCTACGACCTGGAGGGGATCGATGAAGTGGTGATTCTCGACGTGACGGCCACGCTCGAAGCGCGGCAGGCGCGGGCGCACACCATCCAGGCGGTGGCGCGCGAGCTGTTTCTGCCGCTCTGCGTGGGCGGCGGCATTCGCAACGAAAGCGACGCGGCGGCGGTCATCGACGCCGGCGCCGACAAAGTGAGCCTCAACTCGGCAGCGCTTGCCGACCCATCACTCATCACGCGGCTGGCCGGACGCTACGGCAGCCAGGCGGTGGTCGTGGCCATCGACGCCAAGAGCGACGGCGATCGCTGGACGGCCTATACGCGCAGCGGCAGCGCGGCCACACCGCGCGACGCAGTCAGTTGGGCGCGTCAGGCCGCACAGTGCGGCGCCGGCGAGATCCTGCTGACGTCGATGGATCGAGACGGCACCAAGTCCGGCTTCGACTGCGCGCTGACGGCCGCCGTGTCGGATGCGGTGGCGATTCCGGTGATCGCCTCGGGCGGCGCGGGTTCCTTCGAGCACTTCGCCGAGGTCTTCACCGCAGGCCGCGCCGACGCGGCGCTGGCCGCCTCGATTTTCCACTTCAACACGCACGGAGTGTCGGAGCTCAAGCAGTTCCTCCAGGCCCGCAGCGTACCCGTCCGCCTCTGACGACGGCATCGTTCACGTTTCGGCGCGGCCCTGCCCGCTGGCCGCGGTCCCTCCCTGTTGCCGAGTTGGCGGGAGACCGAAGCAAAGACAAGCGACACCTCGATGCCCTTGCGCTCCGGCCATCTCTCCACCCAGCGGCGTACGGCCAGCGGAGGCCATGACCGGTGGCGCGCATGGTTGACGCCGTACGACACCGCGCACCCTGACGCCGCGGCCTTCCGGTCGCTGCAGGTGCAGGCCACTGTCGCGCTCACGCCGTTCGTGGTCGTGGCCAACTGGGTGAATCTGCTGGTGGCCGGCTGGACGTTCCGGAGCGACATCGACGGTCGGCTGCTGCTGGCGTGGATGGTCGCCACGGCCCTCGTGTCGGCGGCCGGCGTGCCGGCATGGCGCCGCTGGCGCCGTGGAGCCTGGCCGCAACAGGTCTCGACTCGCACGCTCGACCGGGCGACGCGGCACGCCGCCTTACTGGCGCTGCTGTGGGGGCTGCCCGTCGCCCTCATCTATCCGGACACCGCCCTCGCGCATCGTCCGATGCTGGTCGGTATCACCGTGGGCATGATCTGCGCTGGCGGTTTCGCGCTCTTTTCACTGCCGGGCGCCGCTTTCGGCTACGTCGTCATCCTCTCGAGCAGCCTGGCACTGGCCCTTGCCCGTACCGCCCAGGAGGCGCAACTGCTGTCGGGGATCCTGCTCGTCGGCTACGCCGGGATCGTGCTGGCGACGGTCGTCACCAGTTCCCGGCAGTTGGGCGGTCGATTGACGGCCGAAGCCGAGAGCACCCGGCAGAAGCGAGTCGTCGACATGCTGCTCGACGACTTCCAGGAGAACGCGCGCGACTGGCTGTGGGAGATCGATGCCGACGGCCGGCTCCAGCACGTGTCGCCGCGCCTGGTCGACGCCTTCGGCCTATCCACAGACGTCCTGCGGGGACGCTCGCTGGTGGAGCTGCTCGAGGATGCCGGCACCCGCGGCGACTCGGGACGGGGTGAAGGCGCCGCGCATCTGGCCCTGGCACTCAGCGGCGGCAACGCCTTTCGCGACCTGCACGTTTCGGCCCTCGTCGGCGAGCGCCGCCGCTGGTGGGCGCTCTCCGGCAAGCGCCTCTTCGACGACCAGGGCCGCACGCTTGGCTGGCGCGGCGTCGGCACGGACGTCACGCGCAGCCGCCAGCAGAATGCCGACCTCGTGCGCCTGGCCAACGTGGACGCGCTGACCGGTTTGGCCAACCGTCATCAGTTCCACACCAGCCTGGAGGGCGCCGAGGGACGCGCGTTCACGCTCTTCTACGTGGACCTCGACGATTTCAAGGCCGTGAACGATCTGCACGGTCACCTGGTGGGCGATCGCGTGCTCGGCCAGGCGGCCGTGCGCTTCCAAGGCTTCGTGCGCTCGGGCGATTTGCTGGCGAGAATCGGCGGCGACGAGTTCGCGCTGATCTCGTGGCAGACGCTCGACAGCGACGGCGCGGCCATCATGGCGACCCGTCTCATCGATGCGCTGCGCCAGCCGTTCGTCGTCGATGGCGTCACGATTCGCCTCGGCACGAGCATCGGCATCGTCCACGCCGGTCCGCACGAATCGGCCAGCCAGGACATGACGCGGCTGGCCGACATGGCGCTCTACGACGCCAAGGCGCGGGGCCGCAACACCTACGCGTTCTTCCATGTCTCGATGGAGGAGGCGGCCAGGCGTCGTAACGAGCTCATCGCCGACCTGCACGGCGCCGTCGAACGCAACGAGTTCGAGCTGCACTACCAGCCGCTCGTGAGGGCCAGGTCAGGCGCACTGACCGGCGCCGAGTCGCTCATCCGCTGGAAGCATCCGCGGCTCGGCCTGCTGGCGCCGACCGAGTTCGTGGCGCTGGCCGAAGAGAGCGGTCATATCCTGCCGGTGGGCTGCTGGGTGCTGCGCGAGGCGTGCCGCACGGCCGCTACCTGGCCGGGAGACCTGCGGGTCGCGGTCAATCTGTCGGCGCTACAGTTCTCGTCGCCAACGCTCATCGACGACGTACGGCGGGCCCTCAGCGCCAGCGGGTTGCCGCCCTATCGGCTGGAACTCGAGATCACCGAGTCGCTGGTGATGCGCAACCTGGCCGGCGCGCGGGCCACGCTAGGGCAGGTGCGGGCGCTCGGTGTGCGGGTGGCGCTCGACGACTTCGGCACCGGCTATTCGTCGCTGTCGAACCTGCGCGCGCTGCCATTCGACACGATCAAGATCGACGGGGCGTTCGTCCGCGATCTCGGATCCGACAGTCAGGCCGTGGCCGTCGTGCAGGCCGTGGTGGGCCTCGCCAAGGCCCTCAGGATGACGATCACGGCCGAAGGCGTCGAGTCAGCAGCGCAGCTGGAAGTCCTGACCCGGCTCGGCGTGCACGACGCGCAGGGGTATCTCCTGGCGTCCGGCGCCAGCCGCCGAGTTCGGAGCACTCGTCGAGGGATGGACCGCGCGTACGGCGGCCGCCGAACGCGCATAGTCTGGCCCGGAGCAGCCTTGGGGCCTGGTGCCGCAGTTCATGTCCTGCGTAGCTATGCCAGCGCGGTCTTGAAAAGCACTAGCAGGCGCGCCCAGGCGCGCTCGGCCAGTTTCTCGTCGTAGACCGCGGAGTCGGGCGGGCACCAGCCATGGGCGGCGGCGTAGACCTCGATCTCGGCCGGCAACTTGGCCTTGGCGTAGGTCTCTTTCAAGACGTCCTTGGCGGTCGGATCGCGCTGGTCGTCGTTCTCGGCCACTGCGAACAGGAAGTGCGCCTTCATCGTCGGCACCAGCAGATGCGGGCTGTTGGGCTCCTTCGTGACGAGCCCGCCACCGTGGAACGAGGCGCCAGCGCCGATGCGCTCGGGCACCGCCGCCGCCGTGCGCATCACGATCGGGCCGCCCATGCAGTAGCCAGTCGTGCCGATCTTGCGCCGCTTGTCCACAACCGCCTGAGTGTCGAGCCAGGCGACGAAGGCCTTGGCGTCGGTTACGTTGGTCGTGGCGTTGAGGCTCTGTGCCAACGGCATGACGATGTCGCGCGTCTTCTGGTCCGCGAAGCTCGCCCCGGCCGGCACGACCGGCGACTTGGCCGTGCGGTAGAACGGGTTCACGGTGAGCACCGCGTAGCCGGACTCAGCCAGCCGCTTGCCCATCTGGCGGAACGCCGGGCGCAGTCCGAGGATGTCGGGCCACACGATCACCGCGGCGTGGGCGCCGCTGGCCGGGTGGACGAAGTAGGCGTCGCACTCGCCGTCGGGCGTCTTGATGGTGACGTCCTGCTCCTTCACCGCCTGCGCGTCAACGGCGCGCGGCAGCGCGAACATCATGCCGGCGCCGAGCGACACGGCTCCGAGTTGCCGCCGCGTCAGTTTCGGAAAGCGCGAATAGTTCTCGAGATCGTGTTCAAAGTTTTCGTCGCACATCACGCTCTCCTTCGCCGGATACTGCTTCACCGGCATCTTGTCGACCACCTCACCGACGGGGTCGAGCCCGGCATGCTACCACTCCCGTTTCCCGCAGCAGGGCAGATTCTGCGTCGCGGCGCCAGGCCCCTGACGATCAGGTAAAGGGATCTGCCCCCGTGACAACCCCGCTACAATCCTCTGCCATGCCGATCCCGCTCCTCCTCCTGGGCCTGGTGCTCGTGGCTGCGCAAGCCGTGCCTGGTGCGATGCGTGCCCGGCTTTCACCCGTGCCCCTCGATGTCGCCATGCAGGAGACCATCGCCGGTCAGGGCACGGCCACGGCCGCGCTCGCCGGCACGACGCTCACGGTTGACGGCACCTATCGCGGCCTGAAGTCGGCCGCCACGGCCCTCCGCGTCTTCGAAAGCGCCAAGCTCGGACTGCGCGGGCCGCTGGTGGGCGAGTTCGCCTCGGGGGGCGGCACGAGCGGCACTTTCAAGGGCACGCTGACGCTCACCCGTGAACAGGCCACTGCCTTCGCGAAAGGGCTGCTCTACGTGCAGCTGCACAGCGAGGGTGCGCCCGACGGAAATCTCTGGGGCTGGCTGCTGCCGGCGAAGGGCCGACAGTGACGACGCGCGCCATCTCGCGCCACTCGGCCCTGGTCACCTGCGCCCTCGCGTTCGGGCTCGTTGTCGCCGCAGCACCGCCAAACACGCCCACGTCCGCCACCTCGCTCGGTGCCGTGCAACCGAGACCGCCTGCCGTCATCACCACGGCCCAGGTCACGGCCGGACGTGACGCCTATCAGGCGCGCTGCGCCTCGTGTCACCTGCCCGATCTGGGGGGCCGAAACGAAGCGTCACCGCTGGCCGGCACCGGGTTCATGGACGCGTGGCGCACCCGCTCCACCAAGGATCTCTACGACTACATCCGCACCTCGATGCCGCCGGGCGGCGCGACGCTCGGCGCCGATGAATACCTGGCCATCGCGGCCTTCATCCTGCGCTCGAACGGCGCCGAGGCCGGCCCGACCGCCTTCACCGCCACCACCGCCGCAGCGATCGGCGCCGTCGCCACGGGCGTTGCGCCGACGATGTCGGCGCCGGCGACGGCGGCGGCAGCTGCCGGCGGCGCCACTGCGCGCCTGCCGGCCACACCACCCGCACGTGGCCTCTACGTCACCGGCGAAGTGCCGCGCTTCACCGCCGTCACCGATGCCATGCTGCGCACGCCGCCGGCCGGCGACTGGCTGATGGCGCGCCGTAACTACCAGGCCTGGAGCCACAGCCCGCTCGACGAGATCACGCCGGCCAACGTCGGCGCGCTGCGCCTGGCCTGGGCGTGGAACATGAACGAGACCGGATCGAATCAGCAGATGCCGCTCGTGCACGACGGCATCGTCTACCTGACCAACACACTCAACGAGGTGCAGGCGCTCGACGGCGCCACCGGCGAACTGATCTGGGCCAACCAGGTGGGCCCGAACCGCCAGGATGACCGGGGCACGATGCGCAACCTGGCCATCTACCGCGACCGCCTTTACCTGGCCACGACCGACGCCCGCCTGGTCGCGCTCGAGGCGCGCACCGGCGCCGTCGTGTGGGAGACCGCGGTGGCCGACGGCGCGAAGGGCTTCTCGAACTCGAGCGGGCCGATCGTGGTGAACGGCAAGATCATCCAGGGCCTCGGGGGCTGTGACCGCTACCGCGTGGAACGCTGCGCCATCAGCGCGTTCGACGCCGAGACCGGGGCGCTCGCTTGGAAGTTCCACACCGTGGCCCACAAAGGTGAGCCCGGCGGCGACACCTGGAACGACCTGCCGGACATGATGCGGCAGGGCGGCGAGACGTGGATCGCCGGCAGCTACGACCCCGATGTGAACCTCACCTTCTGGGGCATCGCGCAGGCCAAGCCGTGGATGCCGGTCAGCCGGGGCACGCGCGTGTTCGACGCCGCGCAGCACACCGCCTCCACCGTGGCGCTCAATCCCGCCACCGGCGAACTGGTGTGGCGCTTCCAGCACGTGCCGGCCGAAACGCTCGACCTCGACGAAGTGTTCGAGCGGGTGGCGGTGGACATCGGCACCGAGAAGGCGCTCTTCACGATCGGCAAGTCGGGCATCCTGTGGAAGCTCAATCGCAAGACCGGTGCCCTCATCGACCTCACCGAGACGATCTTCCAGAACGTCTACAGCGACATCGACAGGAAGACCGGGCGTATCACCTACCGTGCCGACATCCTCGAACAGAAAGTCGACCAGTGGATCCTGTCGTGCCCGTCGACCGAGGGCGGCCACAACTGGCAGGCGATGACGTATCACCCGGGCACGCAGTCGCTCGTCATCCCGCTCAGCCAGTCGTGCATGGAGATCGCGCCGCGCAAAGTGGAGCAGGTGCCAGGTCAGGGCGGCACGGCCGGCGCCCGCCGATTCTTCGAGATGCCGGGGAGCGACGGCAACATCGGCAAGCTCGCCGCCTACGACGTCAAGACCCTGAAAGAGCTGTGGAGTGTCGAGCAGCGGGCACCGTTTCTCACCGCGGCACTGTCGACGGCCGGCGGCCTGGTCTTCATCGGCGATCTCGATCGCTACTTCCACGCCTACGACGTCACGACGGGTAAGGAGCTGTGGCGCACGCGGCTGGGCACCTCGGTGCAGGGGTTCCCGGTGTCGTTCTCGGCCAACGGCAAGCAGTACGTGGCCGTCACGACGGGACTCGGCGGCGGCAGTCCACGCGTGGTGCCGCGCACGATCGCACCGGAAATCAACCATCCGTCGACCGGCCACGTGCTCTACGTATTCGAGGTCGGTGCGCGCTAGCGGTTTGCTAGAATCCGACGACTGGAGGATGCGATGAGCACACACGACCCCCTGACGGCGCCGATGCACGGCGCGGATTCCCGCACGGTGGGTGGCGTGCAGCTCGACATCGTCCGAACGGGCACGGCGCGCGTCAAGCGCGCCATCTACCCGCCGGGGTTCCGGTGGGCCACCCACATGAAGCCGGTATCGGGCACCGACTCGTGCATGCACGCTCACGTCGGCTTCCTCGCCCGCGGCCGGATCCACGTGCACTTCGCCGATGGCTGCGTGCGGGAGTACGAGGCGCCGGCGGCGCTGGCCATCGAGCCCGGACACGATGCCTGGGTGATGGGCGAGGAGCCGGCGATCCTCATCGAAGTCGACTTCGAAAGCGACACGGTAGCCCGTTTCGGCCTGCCCGCCGAGCACCGGCACGCCTGACGTGCGCAGCCCGTTTCTTGCTGGCGGAGTCGCCGTCCTGCTCGCCCTCGCCGCGCTGACCGCGCAGCCGCTGGCGCAGCGCGCAGCGGTCGGCGACGCGATTCGCGAGTTCGTCTCGGTGGACGCGCCGGTCGTGGCGCTCACGAACGTGCGCGTCATCGACGGCACGGGCGCGCCCGCGCGCGACGGCCAGACGGTGGTGCTGCGCGACGGCCTGATCGCGGCCATCGGCCCGCCGGCGTCGACGCCCGCGCCCAACGGCGCCCGCGTGCTCGACCTCGCCGGCAAGAGCGTCATCCCCGGTCTCGTGATGCTGCACGAGCACCTCTACTATCCGACCGGGCCGGGCGTCTACGGGCAGCTCGGGCAGAGCTTCGTGCGGCTGTACCTGGCCGGCGGCGTCACCACGATGCGTACCGGCGGCAACATGAATGGCTTCATGGACATCACGCTGAAGCAGCGCGTGGAGGCGGGCGAGGCCGCCGGGCCGGCCATCGACGCCACTATGCCGTACGTCAACGGCCCCAATCAGTTCGTACAGATGACGGCGCTCCGCACGGAAGAGCGGGCGCGCCGCCACGTCGCCTACTGGGCCGACGACGGCGCGACGTCGGTCAAGGCCTACATGCAGGTGTCGCGGGCCGCGCTCGGCACCGCGATCCGCGAGGCGCACGCGCGCGGACTCAAGGTCACCGGGCATCTGTGCTCGGTCACCTATGCCGAAGCCGCCACGCTCGGCATCGACAACCTCGAGCACGGCTTCCTTGCCGCCACCGACTTTGTCTCCGACAAGAAGCCGGATGAGTGTCCGGGCCAGGGGCGCGGCCAGCAGGCGCTGGCCGATCTCGATCCGACGGGCGTGGCCTTCCAGACACTCGTGCGCACGCTCATCGAGAAGAAGGTCGCCATCACGTCGACGCTGACCGTCTTCGAGCTCAACACCCCCGGCCGGCCGCTGCCACCAGGGCTCGACGTGCTGGTGCCGCAACTGCGCGATCAGTATCTGCAGAACCGTGCTCGCGTCGAGGCCAACGCCGGGAAGTCGATTTATCCCCGGCTCTTTCCCAAGGCGATGGCGCTCGAGCGCGAGTTCGTGCGGGCGGGCGGCCTGCTCGTGGCCGGCACCGATCCGACCGGCGGCGGCGGCGTCATTCCCGGCTTCGCCAACCACCGGCAGCTCGAGCTGCTGGTCGAAGCCGGCTTCACGCCGCTCGAGGCGCTGGCGATCGGCACGATGAACGGCGCGCGCTACCTGGGCCAGGAGGCGCGAATCGGCACGCTGGCACCCGGCAAGCAGGCCGACCTGGTCGTCATCGCGGGCGATCCGTCGCGCGACATCAGCGACGTGCGCAAGGTGGAGACGGTGTTCCGCAAGGGCGTGGGCTTCGATTCGGACAGGCTCATCCAGTCGGTCACCGGCAAGGTGGGATTGTGGTGATGTCTGACGAGATCGATTTCGCGGGGCAGATCGCGTGCTGATTCCATCGATTGATCTGAAGGCCGGGCGCATCGTGCAGCTCGTGCAGGGCGAGAAGCTGGCCGTCGAGTCGACCGACATCGACGGCTGGATCGACAGGTTCCGCGGTTTCACGGCCGTGCAACTCATCGATCTCGACGCCGCCATGGCCACGGGAAACAACGACGCGCTCGTGCGCTACATCGCAGCGCGCCTGCCGTGCCGGGTGGGCGGCGGCGTGCGGTCGGCGACGAGGGCACTCGAGCTCGTCGAGGCCGGCGCGACGCACGTGATCGTCGGTTCGTCGCTCTACCGAGGCGCGCGGGCCGGCGACCCACAGGATCACTACCTCAACCTGGCGTTTGCGCAGGAGCTGGTGCGGGCCGTCGGCCACAAGCGCATCATCGGCGCGGTCGACAGCCGTGCCGGACAGGTCGTGATCCACGGCTGGAAGACGGCGCTGCCGATCACGGCGGTGCGGGCGGTGAAGAGCCTCGAAGCCTACTGCGACGAGTTCCTCTACACGCACGTCGATCGCGAGGGGCTCATGCAGGGCACCGACATGGGCGCGATCTTGGCCGTGGCGCGGGCAACATCGCGGCAGGTGACGGCCGCCGGGGGCATCACCACCGAAGCCGAGATCGACGAACTCGATCGGCACGGCATCCACGCCGTGGTCGGCATGGCGATCTACACGGGGCTGCTGGCCGTCAAGGCGCCGTTCACTGGATGAAGGCCACGGCTCGAATGGCGCGCGACACCACGTAGATCCGGTCGTTGTTCGACTGCGGATCGGCCGGCGTCATGAAGAAGCCGGGCCTGGCGGCATCGTAGGCGGTGGTCGATCCGACGATCGTCTCGCCATCCTTGAAGACGACCTGCAGCTTGCGACCAGGCACCGGCCGCTCGAAGGCCTTCTTCTCCTGGTAGTCCTTGTTGCCGGCGTGGTCTTTCACGAAGAACACCGCCTTGAGCGCGGGCACACCGACGCGCACCGGTGCCGCGCCCGGATCGGCCGGGATCACATGGAAGAAATCCCGCGTCACGGAGAAGTCTTGCGTCGTGCCCTTGACGATCCGACCGTCAGCGAACCTGGCAACGATGCGGTTGTGGATCTGCATGACCGACCTCGGCGCCCTGGGGGAACGCGGCGAAAGCTTAGCGTACGGCGAGGCGTGTTGCAGCGAACCAGGCGAAGGTGGCGGCGCGGCGGTCCGCTACAATCAGCTCGGCCATGAGCCCACAACCCGACCTCGTCATCGGCACCTACACGCGGGCCGCCGACACCTTCGACGCCCTGCCCTTCTGGCACCACTACGGCCGGAGGACGGTGGAGCTGGCGGCGGTCGGGCCCGGTGAGCGGGTGCTCGATCTGTGCTGCGGCAGCGGGGCCTCGGCCTTGCCGGCAGCCCGGGCGGTCGGGTCTACCGGGTCGGTCGTGGGCGTGGACCTCACGCCCGCGCTCATCGACGTGGCGCGCGCCAACGCGGCGTACAGCGGACTTGCCCAGGCACGATTCGAGATTGGCGACGTCACCGCCCTCACCTTTCCGCGCGAGTCGTTCGATGCCGTGGTGTCGGTGTTCGGGATCTTCTTCCTCGACGACATGCCCGCCATGCTCCGCAAGGCCTGGGGCTGGCTGGCGCCGGGCGGCCGCCTGGCCACGACGGTCTGGGGCGAGGTGGTGCTGGCGCCCGGCGAGCCGTATTTCTGGGAGGCCGTGCGGCGCGAGGATCCCTCGCTCGACCACATCAGCCCAGCGGCCAAGCTGGCCAGGCCCGAGGCCCTGGCGCAGCTCTATGCGGATGCCGGCCTGCCCGCACCCGCGATCGTGCGCGAAGCGTGGCGCATGCCGCTCGCCTCGCCCGAGGCGTTCTGGCCGGTCATCATGGGCACCAGCAATCGCGGCGTCTTCGAGGCGCTGACGCCGGCGGCCCAGGGGCGGGTGAAGGGCTCCGTGGTCGACCGCCTGCGCGACGAGAGGGTCGATAGCCTCCAGATGGAAGCGCTCGTCGCCATCGCCCGCAAGTAGCGTCGCGCCGCATGGTGGGTGGTAGCATCGGCCGACCACGCAGGATGACGGCACCCGAGCCCACGATTGCGGCGCTGGTCGCCCGCGCCGACAGCGGCGACGACCTGGCCAAAGGCGCGCTCTTCGCGGCGCTCTACGAAGACCTGCACCGCCTGGCCCAGTCGCACATCCGCCGCTCGGGCGGACCATTGACGCTCGGCGCCACGACGCTCTTGCACGAGGCTTACCTCGACATCTCCAAGCGCGACACGACGGCGTTCCCGGACCGCAATCGGTTCCTCGGATATGCGTCCAGGGCGATGCGCGGCCTGGTCATCAACTACGTTCGGAACCGCCAGGTGCAGAAGCGCGGAGGTGAGCTCACCTTCGTCGCGCTCGACGAGCAGTGGGTGGCAGCGCCCGACCGGGCCGAGGAACTCGAAGCCCTGGGCGCGGCGCTCGACGAACTGGCGGCGCTGCAATCCGATCTGGCGGAGCTAGTCGACCTGAAGTTCTTCTGCGGGTTCTCGTTTGGCGAAATCGCCGCCATCCGGGGGGTGTCGGAACGGACGATCCAGCGCGAGTGGGCCAAGGCCCGGCTGTTGCTGCACCGGTCCCTCTCGGACGACTAGGCGCGGGCAACCGGTGGCGGGTTCGTCCCGCGGCCCGTGATCACCAGGAAGCACCATGCACGGCATCGATCCCAAGACCTGGACGCTCGTCAGTCCCCTGCTCGACCAGGTACTCGACTTGGAGGCGGGTGACCGTGCCGGTTTTCTGGAGCGTCTGCGGAGCGAACGCCCGGCGGTGGCGGCTGTTCTGGCTGACCTGCTGGCCTCGCACGACGCCGCGGTGGCCGAGGATTTCCTCGCGGCTCAGGCGATCGATCCAGGCGCCGGCCTGGCCGGCACTACTGTCGGCGCGTATGTGCTGGAGCGCCCGGTCGGCAGCGGCGGGATGGGCACCGTGTGGCTGGCACGGCGCAGCGACGGCCGCTTCGAAGGCTACGCCGCCGTCAAGCTCGTCAACCTGGCGGTGCTCGATCGCGCTGGACAGGAGCGCTTCCGGCGCGAAGGCACCGCCCTGGCGCGGCTGTCGCACCCGAACATCGCACGCCTGCTCGATGCCGGCATCACGCCGGCCGGTCAGCCTTACCTCGTGCTCGACTACGTCGACGGCGAGCGCATCGACCACTACGCGGCGGCCCACCGTCTCGACGTCGAGGCCAGGCTGCGCCTGTTCCTCCAGATCGCCAACGCCGTGGCACACGCGCACGCCGTCCTGGTCGTGCACCGCGATCTGAAGCCCTCGAACATCCTGGTGGACCGGTCGGTTCACGTGAAGCTGCTCGACTTCGGCATCGCCAAGCTGCTGACCGACGACGCCGCGGGCTCGCCGCGCACATTGCACGCCACCAGTCGAGCGTTCACACCGGAGTTTGCTGCGCCCGAGCAGGCAATGGGCGGCGACATCACGACGGGCACGGATGTCTATGCCCTGGGCGTGCTGCTCTACCAGTTGCTCGTCGGTCACCACCCAACCGCCGAACCAGGTGCGCCGGATCCGGTGTTGCTGCGAACGCTCGCCGAGGTGGAACCGCTGCGTCCAAGCGACGTGGCAACACGAATGCGGCGAGGCGATCCCGACGGCCAGCGGGTGCTCGCCGAGCGGCAGACATCGGCGGACCGCCTGGCCAGAGCGTGTCGCGGTGACCTCGACACCATTCTGGCCAAGGCGTTGAAGAAGGCGCCCCAGGAGCGCTACCAGACGGTGACGGCGTTGGCCGACGACGTGCGCCGGCATCTCAACTCCGAGCCGGTCCTGGCGCGTCCAGACTCACGGTGGTATCGGGCGCGCCGGTTCGCGGCTCGCCACCAACTGCAGTTGGCCGCCGCCGTGGCGGTGGCCCTGGCCATCATCGTCGGCGCTGGCGTGGCCGTGTGGCAGGCGGCTCGTTCGGCCGATGAACGCGATCGTGCCCTCGAGCAACTGCGCCGTGCCGAGGCGGTGAACGACTTCAGCAGCTTTCTGTTGATGCAGGCTAGGCCCGCCACCGGCGCACCGCTATCGAACGCCGCTCTGCTGGAGCAGGGCGAAGCGGTGATCGACACGCTATATGCGGGCAAGGCCGTGCTGCAAACGCACATGCGGTTGCTGCTGGCCGAGCGCTACCAGGAAAACCAGCAGTTCGATGCCTGGCGGCGGGTGCTGCAGCGCGCCTACGACGATGCCCGTGGACTGAGCGACATCGGCCTCCGGGCCCGCGCCACCTGCGCCTGGGCGGCGCAGTTCACCGAGCGCGAAGACGCGGCGCGGGCGCTCTCCGCGATCGACGAGGTGCTGCCGTCGCTGCTGGCGCATCCCGAACAGACCGACGCCATCGCCACGTGCCTGCAACTGGAATCGCGCGCGGCCGCCCGCTCGGGGGATACGTCGCGCGCGGTACGGTCGGCCGAGCAGGCCGTCACCCTCGAAGAGCAGCGAGGCGCAACCGCCAATCGCCTCTACGCTGCCGTCACGACGCTCGCGTTCGCCCGCGTCGCCGCCGCACAGTTCGGGGCGGCCGGCGTCGCCTACGGCCGGGCCGCGGCCTTGCTCGAGCCGCAGGGCCTGGCCAACACGGTGCGGCATGCCGTGCTGCTCAACAACTGGAGCGCGATGCTGCAGAACGCGGGCCAGTACGTGGAGGCCGAGCGCGTGGCCCGGCAGGCCGTGGAGATGGCGCGACGCGCGGACGCCGAGAATGGCGCGTCGCTGACGATGTTGGCCACCTGGGCGAGTGCGCTTTCGGCCACGGGCGCATTCAGCGAGGCAGGGCGTGCGATCGACGAGTCGCTGACCAAGGCGCGCGCGGCCGGGTCGGTGCCGCGGCTGTTCAACACACTGGGACAGGCCATCGTCGCGGCGACCGAATCCGGCGATCTGGTGCGGGCCAACGGGTTCCTGGCAGAGGCGCGTCAGGCTCTGCCACTCGACGCCAGCGCCGTAACGCGCGGCACCCTGGAACTGGTGGAGGGCCGCGTTGCGTTGGCGCGCGGCGACGCGGCACGCGCGGCCGACTGGACCCGTAGCGCGCTGGATTCGTTCTCCGCGTCCAGTCCCACTCAGGCCTCGCTGGTTCCGACCCAGACGTTCCTGGCACGCTGCCTCAACGCAGCCGGCCGATTCTCGGAAGCGCTGTCGTTCGCCGAGCGCAGCCGCGCGACGGCGGCGGCACGCCTGGGCGACCTGCCGCACTCATCGGTCGTGGGAACGGCTCTGCTCGAGGTGGCGGCCGCCAGGTCGGGCTTGGGCGACGTCGATGGCGCGCGATCGGCGGTGGCCGAAGCGCTGGCGCACCTGGTGCCCACCGTGAGTCCGGTGGCGCCCAGTACCCTACGGGCCGAGCAGCTGCGGACGACCCTCGAAGCACGACGGTGAGCCTGGCGTGCTGCTCGTTGGCGCTCCCACCCGGCGGTGGCGGGTTTGTCGTGCCGCTGGCGATCTCCTCTGAAGACGACCTGTGTCGCCTGGAGGCGAGATGACCCGCACGACGATTCTGCTCACGACGCTCGTATCGCTCGCCCTGCCGGGCGACGCGCTCACCCAGTCCCTGGGCACGTTCCGCTGGCAGTTCCGCCCCTACTGCAACGTCGTCACCGTGACCGTCACGCAGGTGGGCGCGATCTACCGGCTGGAGGGCACCGACGACCAGTGCGGCGGCGGGCGCGACCTGGCGGCGGTGCAGGGCCTGGCGTTTCCCAATCCCGACGGCACAATCGGCTTCGGCATGACCATCGTCACGGTTCCGGGCGGGGCACCCGTGCACGTGGACGCCGACATCACAATGGCCACGCTGGGGGGCACATGGCGCGACAGTACCGGCGGCACCGGAGCGTTCGCCTTCACGACGGGAGCAGGCACGGGCGGCAGTGTTCGGCCGCCGCCCCCGCCGGTTGCGGTGATTCCCGTCGCGGTCGCGCTGGCGCCCACCGGCAGCATCGTGGCCTCTGGGGCAATTGGTGCTGGCACGGCGCCCGCCAGCGGCCCAGGGGTACGGATGATGTGGTACCCCGGCAAGGCGGCGTTTCGCGCGGGCGGCGTGAACGGCGGCTATTGGGACGAGCTTGAAATCGGCACCTACAGCGCGGCGCTTGGCGACAACGTGGCGGCCTTGGGACTTGGGAGCTTCGCCGCCGGCTCGGGCACGAGCGCATTCGACACCGGCAGTGTCGCGATGGGCGTGGGGTCGCGAGCCAACAGACGCGGTAGCGTCTCACTCGGCGAGAGCACCGACGCGTTTGGGGCCAACAGCGTGGCGCTTGGACGTGCGACCGTCGCCGCGGGCATAGGCAGCACCGCGGGGGGCGTTGGCACCAGGGCCTGGGCCGATTTCAGCGTGGCCTTGGGCACACAGACTGAGTCCTCCGGCGTCGCGAGCATCGCGGCCGGCGCGTTCGCGGTGGCAAGCGGCGACTACAGCGCTGCGATGGGCTTGTCGACCAGATCCGGTGGCGCTTACAGCTTTGCGGGCGGTAACGGGGCCAGGTCCGGAGGTGTTGGCGCGCTGGCCTACGGGCAGCTCGTGTTTGCCAACGGTGACGGCAGCGTGGTGCTGGGCTCGAACGCCGTCGCGGTGCCCGGCGCATTCGGTTCGTTCGTCTTCGCCGATCGCTCGACGTCGAACCAGCTCTCCTCGCTCAATCCGAATGAGTTCATCGTTCGAGCGGCGGGCGGCGCTCGCTTCTTCACTAATGCCGCAGGCACGAGCGGTCCGTATCTGGTCAACGGCAGCCCGGACTGGCTGTCGTCGTCGGATGTGCGCCTCAAGCATCGCTTCCGTGATCTCGATGCGGACGACCTGCTGTCGCGTTTCGCGCGCATGCCCGTCACCGAGTGGAGCTACAAGGCCCAGGACGCCACCGTGCGTCATATCGGTCCCACCGCGCAGAATTTCTTTGCCGCCTTCGGGCTGGGTTCAGACCGCCTCGGCATCGGCACGCTCGACGCCAGCGGCGTGGCCCTGGCGGGGGTGAAGGCGCTCGAAGCCCGCACGCGCGCGCTGCAAGCCGAAGTCGAGGCCCTGCGGCAACAGCTCGACGCGCTGATCGCCAAGGCGCCGCAGTAGCCGGCCTGACGCGCGGCCAACAGGGACAGCGCTATCAGGATCACCAGGCGCTGTGTCGTGGACAAGGGGATGGATATGACTTCCAGAAGTACGCGTTCGTGTTTTGTCGTCCTCGGCACGGCGCTCGCCTGCGCCACCGCGGTACCGCTCTTGGCGCAACTGGTCGACCGGACGCTGGCGCCCAATGCCGCCAACGAGGGCATTGCCCTGTCGCTGGCCGAGCAGATCGGATCGGGACGCGGCGACCTGCAAACCCCGGATTCCTCGCGCTTCATCATCGGGCGCGATCCGTTCCGGGCGATTCGACGCGGGCGGCAGTTGTTCCAGCGCAAGTTCCGGGGCGCCGACGGGCTCGGGCCCATCACCGGCGACGGCGCCGGTGAACTCGACCGGATCGGCGAAATCGGCGCGGGTCTCAGCGATAGCTGCGCCGGTTGTCACGGACGTCCGCGTGGCGCCGCTGGCGTCGGCGGCGACGTGGCGACCAGACCCGACAGCCGTGACGCGATTCACCTGTTCGGCCTGGGCCTCAAAGAGATGCTGGCCGACGAAATCACCGCCGACCTGCGCGCCACGCGTGCGAGCCTCATCGAGGCCGCGGTGCGCGCCGGGCGTCCGATGTCGTCGAGGCTCACGAGCAAGGGCGTGCACTATGGCAAGCTCACGGCATCGCCCGACGGCACGGTCGACACCTCACGCGTCGACGGCGTGGACGCCGACCTGCGCGTGCGTCCGTTCTTCTGGCACGGCAAGACGATGTCGATTCGCGAGTTCATCGTCGGGGCCTTGAACGCCGAGATGGGCCTGCAGATTGCCGATCCCGATCTCCTTGCGGCCGCCGCCGGCGCCCGCGTGGTAACGCCGGCCGGCATGACCCTCGACGGCCGCGCCGATGCCGTCGAGGCGCCGACAGCAGGCAGCGAACTCGATCCGGCACTGGTCGACTACCTGGAGTTCTACCTGCTCAACTACTTCAAGCCCGGACAGCACGAACAGACCGACGAGACGGAGCGGGGCCTGCGCGTCTTCGACCGCATGGGCTGTACGTCGTGCCACCGGCAGTCGCTCACCATCGAGCGAGATCGCCGGGTGGCGGATGTCGAGACAGTGTTCGATCCCGAACGCGGCAATCTGAACCGCCTCTTCGCGACCGCGACGCCGCGCCTGTCAGTGCACGACGACGGCACCGGCTACCCAACGCTGAAACTGCCGGAGCGCCAGCGGTTCGAAGTGACGAACATCTTCACCGACTTCAAGCGGCACGATCTGGGCACGAGCTTCCACGAGCGCAACTACGACGGCTCCACGCGTACCGAATTCCTGACCGCGCCGCTCTGGGGCGTGGGCACGACCGCGCCCTATGGCCACGACGGCCGCAGCGTGAACCTGCGCGAGGTGATCCTGCGGCACGGCGGCGAGGCGCAGGAGTCGCGGGACCGCTTTGCCGAGGCCAATCCACGAGCGCAGCGCGTCGTCATGGCGTTTCTCGAGTCGCTGGTGCTCTTTCCACCCGACGACACGGCGTCGAACCTGGACCCGGGCGATCGGTCGCGGCCGGGCTTCCCGCAGGTGGGTCACGGCAGCATCAGGCTGAGCGTGCTCTTCAACGACCCGCGGAAGGTCGAGTAGCGACAGGCCCTGGGAGACGGGCCCTACGGCAGCGCGAAAGCCACGATGCTGCTGCCGGAGGGTGCGCCGTTCTTGCCGCCGCCGCAGACAATCGCCACGTACTGCTTACCGTTCACCATGTAGATCGACGGCGTGGCATTGCCGGCCGCCGGCAAGGTGGTCTCCCACAACAACTCGCCGGTGACCTTGTTGAAGGCGCGAAACTTCTTGTCGAAGTTGGTGGCGCCGATGAAGAGCAGCCCGCTCGCCGTCACGACCGGACCGCCGTAGTTGTCGCTGCCGGTGTTGGTCAGTCCGGTGGCGGCCAGCTCTGGCACCTCGCCAAGGGGAATGCGCCACCGGATGTTGCCGGTGTTGAGGTCGATGGCGTTGAGCGTGCCCCAGGGCGGGGCTACGGCCGGGTAGCCGTCGGGATCCAGAAAGATCGACTCGCCGTCGCTGCGGTATTTGAGCCACGCCGGATCGTTCGCGAGCGCCGGGTCGGCGCCCTTGTCTTTACCGGTAACCAGGAACTCCGCCACGTCGTTGATGTTGCGGCCGCCCATGTCGGGGAAGGCCGGCATCCGGCCGGTGCCCTGCCGCACGATGGTCGCGATCTCCTCGCGCGACAGCTTCTTGCCGATGTCGACAAGCGACGGCGCCGCCGGTCCGCCCTGGCGATCCTCTCGATGACAGGTCGCGCATTTCGAGTTGTAGAGCGAGGTGTCGTTGTTGGGGATGAGCTTGACGATCCACGGCATCTCGTTCGAGTTCACGTAGAGCAGGCCCAATCCTTCGTCGAAGGCCGCACCACCCCACTCGGCTCCGCCGTCGAAGCCTGGGAACACGATGGTGCCCTCGAGCGACGGTGGCTCGAACATCCCCGACCGCATCGCGCGGAAGCGTTCGAGCACCGCGGCGTGGGCGTCGGGCGTGCGCGTCGTGAGCATGTCCTCGGTGAGACCCTGGCGCGCGAACGGCTCTGGCAGTACTGGGCGCGGCTGGGTCGGGGACGCGAATTCACCATCCACCGTCGAGAGCGGCACGTCACGATCCTCGATGGGGAAAAGCGACTCCCCGGTGCGGCGGTCGAGCACGAAAGTGTCGCCGAACTTCGTCACCTGCGCCACGGCCTCGACCTGCTGTCCGTTGCGCGTCACGGTCACGAGCGTCGGCGGCGCCGGGAAGTCCCAGTCCCAGAGGTCGTGCTTCACGCCCTGGAAGTGCCAGACGCGCTTGCCGGTGCGGGCGTCGAGCGCCAGCACGGTGTTGGCATAGAGGTTGTCGCCGTGGCGCGTCGCGCCGTAGAAATCGAACGAGGCCGAGCCGGTGGCCGCAAACACCATCGCCAGCGCCGGATCGACGGTGACGCCGGCCCAGGCGTTGGCGCCGCCAGCGAGCTTGTAGGCGTCGGCCGGCCAAGTTTCCTGGCCTGGCTCACCGGGTTGCGGAATGGTGTGGAAGATCCAGCGCTGTTTCCCGGTCTTCCAGTCGAACGCACGGATGTGGCCGGGCGTACCGGGCAGCGTTTCCGGCACGCTGCTCGGCAGAATCAGCAGATCTTCGAACACGACGCCGGGCGTGCTGGCGCTCACGCTCAGGCCCTCGGCCGGCTTGCCGAGCCCCTCGCGCAGGTCGACCCGCCCCTCGACGCCGAACGATGCAATCGGCGCGCCGGTGGTCTTGTCGAGCGCGATGAGAAAGTTGCGGTAGGTGACGAACACGCGGCCGGCGTGCACGGCAACGCCGCGATGGCGGAAGCGCGTGCGCGCGGTGGCGCCGCCGCTGGGATCGTATTTCCACACCTCTTTGCCGGTGGCCGCATTCACGGCCACGACCTGCAGGGTGGGTGTGGTGGCGTAGAGCACGCCGTCGACGACCACGGGATTGCTCTGCATCTCGGAGGCCGTGAAGTGGTCGCCGCTCTCGTAGGTCCAGACCACTTGCAGTTGCCGTACGTTCTCGCGTGTGATCTGCCCGAGCGGGGAGAAGCGCGCGTTGCCGGCGCCACCGTTGATGGGCCAGTCGGCCTGCTGCGGCGCCGCGGGCGCGCAGCTGACGGTGAGCAGCAACAGCGCGGTAACGGGAAATCGCATGGCTGGCATTCTAGCTATTCTCCTGGAGGCGGAATCGGCGCCGCTGCCAGGCCGCCCGGTCCGCATCCCGCGACCGTAACGTCGACGGACCGCGTCCCACTGGTGACGTCCATCGATGAAGCCACAGGGCCAGCCGTGCCTGCCAACCTCAGCGGAACTGCGGCGTGGTCGGCGGCGGCCGCCGGTGCGTCGTCGCCTGTTCGTAGGCGTAGGCGGCGCCGAGCAGCGTCGCTTCGCTCCAGGCGCGGCCGAAGAAGGTGAGACCGGCCGGCAGCAGGCCGCCACGCGAGTACCCCATCGGCACCTGCACCGACGGCCAGCCGGTGGTGGGCGAGAAGAACTGGCTGTTGTCGCCGCCCGGAGTGTTGAGATCGCCGATGAGGCGCGGCGGATTGCTCCAAGTGGGATAGACGAACGCGTCGAGCGTGAGAGCGTCCATCGTCGCGAGCACCGCAGCACGCACCTGGTCGCGATAGGCGGCTTCGGCCTTGCACTCATCGGTCTCTGGCCCGAGCGCTGGGCCCTGTTCGGCCTGCTCGAGCCGGCGCTGCACGGTCGGATGGAACTTGCCGCCCTTGACGACCGCGGCAAGGTCAGCCACGGGCACGCGACCTTGGCGCGCGGCCAGGAACTGGTTGATGTCGTGCTTGAAGCCCTGGCACGACGCCAACCCCGGCTGACGCCGGATCGCATCGAGGCCTTCGACCGTGGCGGGATCCACGATGACCGCGCCGGCGAGCTTCAGGTCGTCGACCGCACGCGAAAAAATCTGCACGATCTCGGGGTCGGTCGTGTCGCGCTCGTAGGCCTGGCGCAACACGCCGATGCGCATGCCGCGAAGAGCGTCGCGCGTCAACGCGTCGGCGTAGGTCGGGATCGTGCGGCCGCGGGCAGCCATCGTCACCGCGTCGTTCGGATCCTCCCCCACCACGACCTGGAACACCGCGGTCACATCCGCCACCGTTCGGCCCATCGGCCCGGCGATGTCGGCGAGCAGGCTCAGCGGGAAGACGCCGGCGCGGCTCGTCAGACCCATCGTGGAGCGGATGCCGACCAGGGCCTGATGCGACGACGGCCCGCGAATCGAGTTGCCGGTATCGGAACCGAGGCCCACGGCGCCAAAGCTCGCGGCCACGGCCGCGGCCGTGCCGCCGCTGCTGCCTGCCGTCACACGGTCGAGCGCGTACGGGTTCTTCGTGTAGCCCGGCAGGATCGAGCTGAGCGTTTCATTCGGCGTGAACGCCCACTCGGCAAGGTTCGACTTGGCGAGCACGATGGCGCCGGCCGCCTTGATGCGCGCCACCTGGAAGGCATCGGTTGCCGGCACGTAGCCTTCGAAGGTGAGCGAGCCGTTCGAACTCTGCATGCCCACGGTTTCGAAGTTGTCTTTGACGATGGTCGGAACGCAGTGGAGCGGCCCCACCTGGCCGCTGGCCTTGAAGCGCGCATCGAGCGCATCGGCCTCGGTCAGGGCGCGCGGGTTCACCATCACGATGGCGTTCACGGCCGGACTGTTCTTGTCGTAGGCGTCGATGCGACGCAGGTAGCGTTCGACCAGGCCGCGACAGGTCAGGCGGCCGGCGCGGAAGGCGGCGTGGATATCGGCGATCGAGGCCTCCTCCACCGAAAACGGCGGCGGCGCCTGGGCACCGACGGCCGTGAACGACGGCAGGGCAATCAGCAGAGTCAGCGAGACGGCCGCAAGGGTGCGCACGCGCGCATCATACGATCCCCGCCCGCCCCCGCTGCCGTCAGTGACGGGCGCGGCGGTGCGCCCTGACTCAGTAGGTCTCGACCTCCAGATGCGGTACGCGTCGGAAATGATCGACATTGCGCGTGACGACGGGCATGCGATGTGCGATTGCCGTCGCCGCAATCCAGAGGTCGTTGGCACCAATGAGCTGACCGACGCCGTGCAGGTGGCGATAGACGCGGCCGTACTCCCAGGCGACGTCAGGCGTCACTGGCAGCAGGAAGAAAGGCGCAAGAAACGCTTCCCATCGCGGCCGATTGGCCATCGAGACGCCGGCGGCAAGTTCGCCGGCCACGATCGACGGCAGGTAGAGGCGAGCGCCTTCGACACGCTCCAGGAATTGCACGGCCCCGGTCGGGGTGCCTCGGAGGTGCTCGCGCTCCAGATCGATGAGGAACGTCGTCTCGAGCACTAGCGCCCGGCCCACTTGTCCTCCGGCGGCAGGTCGCTGCGCGTGGCGGCGTCGATGCCATCCAGCTCGTCGGAGGAAAACCAGGGCGGCGAGGTGCGTAACAAGGCGAGCAGGTCGCGAGCGGTCACCGTGTCTTCAGGCCAGGTGGCCCGCAGCACGACTTCGCTGAACGACTCGTCGGGATAGCGGCGCGCCGCTCTCAAGCGCTCGTAGGCCTCAATCTTGAGTGAGATCGTCTTGGTACCCATACATGCAATGTGCACATTGCACAGACTGGATGTCAACCTGAAGCAAGATGCGTGATGTATGATGTGCCATGCGGACGACGCTCGATATCGACGACGACGTGCTGCAGGCGGCCAAGGAACTGGCGCAGGCGCGCGGCAGCACGGCCGGAAAGGTGCTGTCGGAGCTGGCCCGAAAAGGGCTGGCGCCGGCAGCTCCTGGCGCCGCTACAACCCGCAACGGGGTGCCGCTGCTGGCGCCGCGAGACGCCGAGGCGCCGCGACCGACGATGCGCCAGGTGAACCAACTGCGAGATGACGCGTGAGCGTGTACCTGCTCGACGTGAACGTGCTGGTAGCGCTCTTCGACCCCGACCACGTGCATCACGAGGTCGTGCACGATTGGTTCGCCGACCACCGGGCCGACGGCTGGGCGACCTGCCCCACGACCGAGAACGGCTTCGTGCGCGTGCTGGCGAATCCCGCCTACAACGGCACAATCAGCAGGGTGGAGGCGATCGTCGAGCGGCTGCGGCTCTTCTGCGCCAGCGGCCACCATCAGTTCTGGCACGACGCGGTGTCGGTCACCGATCTCGCGACCATCCGCCCGTCCTACATCCGCGGCCCCCGCCAGCTCACCGACGCCCATCTCCTGGCCCTGGCCACGCGCATGGGTGGGCGGCTGGCCACCTTCGACCGCACGATTCCGGTGAGCGCAGTCGTCGGCGCGACGCGCGACACGATTGCGGTGCTCGGGACCGTGCGCGAATCCAACCCCGCCTGACAATCCGCTACACTGACGTGATGGACGCTCCTCAAACGGCACGACCGGGGCGTAACGAGCCCTGCCTCTGCGGCTCCGGCCGCAAGTACAAACAGTGCTGCCTGGCGAAAGACGAGACCCTCGACGCCGCGGCCCGCAAGGTGCAGGCGGAAATCGCAGCCGCCACGGAGGTACCAGCCGAGGGCGCGGACGGCGCCGACGCCGCCCAGGCGAGCGCGCCTCGTACGCCCAAACATGCGACGAAGCAGCCGTGGCGCAAGGCGACGTCGCGCGGCTTCGTGCCGCGCTCGACCACGCCTCGCAAGGCCGGCGGCAGCTAACCGAGCCGGCGGGTATGGGCGGCGCGCCCGAGAGCGGGCCGTCGCGTTACCGCGCGAGGAACGACCGGATCTGCTCGTTGATGAAGGCCGCGTCGGCGGCGTTGCCGCCGCCGCCGGCCGAGTGGCCCCACAGCGACGGAATGGGCACGAACGACACGTCCTTCAGGAACTGGCGCTCGTACTCGGCATCGCCGATCGGGAAATAGAGATCGGTCTGGCACGGCATGTAGAGCACGCGCGCGCGAATCGATCTGAGCGCCTGCTCGTGGTCCCCTCCGAAGCCGGGCGTGTCGCCGACATCGTGCGTCTGCCAGGTGCGCGCGTGCAGGATCAGGTTGTTCGGATCGCGCGTGGCATCACGGGCGATCCGCGCGGCCAGCGCCTCTTCCACGGTGGCCGACTGCGGCTTGAAGAGCTCGCGCCGCCACCACTCCTGCGACCACACCCACGCCGCCCAGTGCGTCGACCACGCCGCCATGCCGGCCTTGGGCGGTGAGGTGTAGCGGCCGCCGTTGAAGGCCGGGTCGGCGGTAAGCGCGCGAATCGCGCTTTCGAGCCGCACGATGCCGTGCGGATAGGTCTTGGCCGTGCCGCACCAGGGCACGATGGCATCCATGAACATCGGGTGAGAGACGGCCCACTGGAACGCCTGCTCGGCGCCCATCGAGAACCCCATCACCGCGCGCACGTGCGTCACGCCCAGATGCTCCAGCACGCGCCGCGAGGCCTCGACGTTGTCACGAATCGCGATGGCCGGAAAGTCGGGCCCCGACATCGGCGCCGGCGTATTACTGGGCGACGACGAGAATCCGTTGCCGAACATCTCGGTCGTCACGACGAAATGGCGAGCCGGATCGAGTGCCTTGCCCGGGCCGATGAGGAAGTCGTAGCCGTGATAGTCGGCGCCGTAGTACGACGCCACGAGCACGGCGTTGTCTTTCGCCGCGTTGAGCGTGCCGAAGGTGGCGTAGGCGACGCTGGCGTGTGGCAGCACGGCGCCGCTCTCGAGCCGGAAGTCGGTCAGCGGGAGCAGGCGTCGCTCGGGATCGGCAGACGGCGCAGGCGCCTGCGCGGTCAGGACGACGCCGGCGCTTCCGAGCGCCAGCGCAGCGGCGAGCCAAGTGGAGGTCGGCACGGCCGGATTCTACGCCCATCGCAGCTATTGCCACGCTTGTCACGGACCCTGGTCCCAATGGCACAGGACGTGCGCGGATTCCGTGCCGTTGGGGGCCGGGGCGGTCTGGCCGGGCAACCTTCGAGCGCCGTCGCCCGTCCAACCGCCCATGCGAGACCTGCGCTACGCGCTGCGCGGCCTGCGCCGCCAGCCGCTGTTCACGCTGGTGGCGGTGCTGACGCTGGCCATCGGCATCGGTGCCAACACGGCGATCTTCAGCCTGCTCTACCAGGTGCTGCTGCGACCTCTGCCGTATGCCGATGCCGACCGGCTGGTGTTTGTCTGGAACAGCTACCCCCTGGGAAACCTGCCGCAGGCCAGCGTCTCGATTCCCGACTATCTCGACCGGCGGGCCGACGCGCCGGCCATCGAGGATGCGACGCTCTTCACCCAGCGCAGCGTCAGCCTCGCCGAGGGCGGATCGCCGGAGCAGGTGCGGGCGCTCAGGGTGACGCCGTCGTTCTTCTCCACGCTCGGGCGTGCACCGATGCTGGGACGCGCCTTCGCCGCAGGCGATGACACGATCGGCGCCGACCAGTTCGCCATCCTGACCTACGGCCTCTGGAACTCGCGGTTTGCCGCCGACGACGGCGTCGTGGGACGCGACATCCGGCTGGACGGAGTGGCCTACCGCGTCGTGGGCGTGCTGCCGCCCGACCTCGAGTTGCCCGCGCGCGACATCGCGCTGCTCGTGCCGTTCTCGTTCACGCCCGAGCAGATGAGCGACCAGGGCCGCGGCAGCGAGTTCAGCGCCATGATCGCGCGCCTGGCGCCCGGCGCCACGCGCGAGCAGCTCGACACGCAGATGAAGACCATCATCAGCCGCAACCTCGACCGCCTGCCGCAGTTCCGCGGCTTCGCGGAGCGCAGCGGTTTCACCGGCTACTCGGTGCCAATCCGCGAGCAGATCGTGGGCAACGTGCGGGCGCCGCTGCTCCTGCTGCAGGCCGGCGTCGTGCTGGTGCTGCTCATCGCCTGCGCCAACGTGGCCAACCTGCTGCTGATGCGGGCCACCGGCCGGCATCGCGAGGTGGCCATCCGCACCGCCATCGGCGCCGGACGCGGGCATCTGGTGAGGCAGATGCTCACCGAGGGCCTGGTGCTGTCACTGCTCGGCGCCGTGGTCGGCCTGGGGCTGGGCCTGGCCGGCGTGCGCGGCCTGGTGGCGCTCATCGCGCAGCAACTGCCGCACGCGCCCGCGGTGACCCTCAACGGGCCGATGCTGGCCTTCGCGCTCGGCATGGCCGTGCTCACTGGGATGGTCTTCGGGCTGGTGCCCGCCCTGGCCACGAGGAAGACCAACGTGAACCTCGTCCTGCGCGACGATAGCGCCAGGGGGTCGGCTTCGCGCGGCACCGGCGTGACGAGGTCCGGACTGGTCGTGGCGGAGGTGGCACTGGCGGTGATGCTGCTCGTGGCCGCCGGCCTTCTGGGCAAGAGCTACGCCCGACTGCAGGATGTCGATCCTGGATTCTCGCCCGAGAACGTGCTCACGGCACAGCTGGCCCTCTCCGCCACCTCCTACCCAGACGCAACGGCCAGGGCCACGTTCTGGCGCCGGCTCGTGGAAGATACGAGCCGCATTCCCGGGGTCGTCGCCGCCGGGCTGACGAGCAACGTGCCGTTCAACGGCATGGTCGGATCAGGTTCGTACAGCATCGTCGGCTACACGCCGGGGCCAGCTGAAGCGGCGCCGCACGGGCGGCAGGAAATCGTGGGCGGCGACTACTTCCGGGCCATGCAGATCCCGCTGCTCAAGGGCCGCACCTTCACTGACGGCGACGGCCCCGGCAGTCCACCGGTCGTCGTCATCGACGACTACCTCGTCAGCCGCTACTTCCGCGACCAGGATCCGCTCGGGCAGCAGATCCGCCGCGGCGGCCCCGACTCGCCGCCATTCACGGTGGTGGGTGTGGTCGGCACCATCAACAGCATCGATCTCAGCGAGCCGGTCACCAAGGAGCGGATCTACTACCCGGTGACGCAGGCCCCGCTGCCGAGCATGGCCCTGGTCGTCAAGTCCACGCTCGACCCTGAATCGCTCGTCGCGCAGGTGCGGACCGCCGTGCAGACAATCGACCCCGGCCAGCCGATGGCCGACGTGCGAAGCATGGATCAGTGGATCGGGCGGTCGCTCTCGACCAGGCGCGCACCGACGCTGCTGCTCGGATTGTTCGGGGCCGTGGCGCTGCTGCTCTCGGGCATCGGCATCTACGGTGTCGTGGCCTACGGCGTGACCCAGCGCGTGCGCGAGTTCGGCATCCGGCAGGCGCTCGGCGCCGATGGCCAGACCATCGTACGCATGGTGCTGCGGCAGGGTTTCCGCACGGCCATCGCCGGCGTCGCGCTGGGGCTCGTCAGCGCGGTCGCGCTCACGCGCTTCCTCCAGAGTCAGCTGTACGGCGTGGGGGCCTACGACCCGCTGGTCTTCGTCGCGGCGGGCGGGGCGCTGCTTGCCGCCTCGCTCGTCGCCTGCTATCTGCCGGCGCGCGGCTCGACGCGCACCGATCCGATGGTGGCGCTGCGCGACAGCTAGTGACCTGTCACTGCTGAATCCGTCGTGCTGGCCGGCACGCGGCGGGATGGCCGGAACCTTGCGCCACACTCGCCTCAGTGGCGCCAACCGGCTATCTGCACGGCTACAGCGACTCGGAGCGGGAACGCCTGCACCGGCAGGCACGCTTCCTGGAGCCTGCTGTGCACGACCGCCTGCCGTTCCGTCGTCGCCGGCGGCTCATCGAGGTGGGCGCGGGCGTGGGCGCGCAAACGGAGATCCTGCTGCGCCACTTTCCCGAGCTGCACGTGACGGGCGTCGAGCGCAACGACAGCCAGATCGCCGAAGCGAAGCGCTTCCTGGCCACGGTGCCGTGGGCGACAGGACGCTACGACATCGTGCAGGGCGACGCCGCCCAGCTCGACTTCGAGGCCGAGCGCTTCGACAGCGCATTCCTGTGCTGGGTGCTCGAACACGTAGCCGATCCGGCGCGCGTGCTCGGCGAAGTGCGGCGAGTGCTCGCGCCTGGCGCTCCGATCGTGTGCAACGAGGTGCTGAACGCGACCTTGTTCCTCGATCCGTACAGTCCCAACACGCTTCGCTTCTGGATGGCCTACAACGACCACCAGCTCGCGCTTGGCGGCGACCCGTTCGTGGGGGCCAAGCTGGGCAACCTGCTGCAGTCGGTCGGCTTTCGCGATGTGCAGACCGAGGTGCGCAGTTTCCATCTCGACAATCGGGCCCCGGGCGAGCGGGCCGAGTTCCTGGCCTTCTGGACCGACGTGCTGCTCTCGGGAGCGCCGGCACTCCTCGAGGCCGATCAGGTCTCGAGCGACGTCGTCGAGGGCATGCGCGAGGAGCTGGCTCGCGTCGGGCGCGATCCGAACAGCGTGTTCTTCTACGCCTTCATTCAGGCGCGGGCGCGGGCGTGGTAGACACGACGTCTTGCCCGAGCGCGCCGAGATAGTCGAGCACGGCTTGTCGAACGCCGGGCCGGGTGTAGACGTCGCGCTGGCGCGACCGGATGACGCCGGCGATCACCTCGGCCACCTCATCGGCGCTCTGAGAGTTGGGCAGCGTGCGTGAATCGGGGCCGCCGTGCACGGCATTGACGCCGAACTCCGTACGCACAATGCCCGGTGACACGAGCGACACCGCAATGCCTGGATACTGGGCCAGGTCATCCCGTACGTTCGCCGTGAGCGCATTGAGGAAGTGCTTGGCACCGTTGTAGGCCGAGCGGAAGGGCGCCATCGGCATCCGCCCGAGCACCGACGAGACGTTGATGATGTGTCCGCCCCCTTCGGTCTTGAAGTGCGGCAGCACGGCCTGCATGCCGTAGAGCGCCGACTTCACGTTCACCTTCATCATGTCGTCGATGTCGTCGTCGGTCAGCTCGGAGGCCGGCCGCGTGATGCCGCGGCCGACGTTGTTGATCCACACGTCGAGGCGGCCGAACCGCGCGAGCGTCTCACTGACTGCGCGCTCCGCGTCGGCGCGCACGGTCATGTCGGCCACGACGGGCAGGGCCGCCGCGCCGCAGCGCGCCGCCACGACCGCGAGGGCATCGGCCCTGCGAGCCACCAGAGCCACCGACATCCCGCCGGCGGCGAGGCGTTCGGCCACCGCCGCCCCGATCCCGCTGCTGGCGCCTGTAATCACCGCCACTGGCTGAGCCATGCTGTCTCCATTCCCGCGCACCTGACCGCTGGTGGCGGCCGATCGCGGCCGGGTCAGCCTATCAGACGGCAACCCTTTCGAGGCCGGCTCCGTCTACTCGGATCGAGGTGACTCCGATGCTCGCGACACGACTCGCCACCACTCTGTGGCTCGCCGGCCTTACCGCGCTCCCTGCCCAGCCCGCCTCGGCGCAGCAGGTGGAGGAGCGGGTCGACCGCACCATCCCCTTCCAGCCGGGCGGCACGCTGCGCCTGAAGACCTTCTCGGGCAAAGTCGAAATTCGCGGCACCAGCGGCAGTGAGATGGTCATCCACGCCGTGCGCCGCGCCACGCCCGACCAGTTGCGCAACATCCGTTTCGACATCCAGAGCGCCGACGGCACGATCACCATCAACGCCAATGAGAACGACGGGCGCAAAAAGAACGACAACGTGGTCGAGACCGACATCGAGATTCTGGTGCCGATGCAGACCCGGCTCGACGTCAAGTCCTTCAGCGCGCCGGTCACGGTGCGTGGGGTGGAGGGCCCGTCGGAGCTCGACACCTTCAGCGGGAAGGTCGTCGTCGACGCCGGGACGTGGCCCGACGGCCAAGACCTCGACGTCAACACCTTCAGCGGCGACATCGAACTGCGGCTGCCGAGCGGCGCCCGCGGCGACTTCGCGTTCAACACCTTCAGCGGCGATCTGACGACCGACTTGCCGCTGACCCTCTCGAGCGCTCGAGGCCGGCGCGACGTCAGGGGCGCGCTGAATGGTGGCGGCTCCGGTCACGTGCGCCTGAAGACGTTTTCGGGCGACGCGACTCTGCGCGAGTAACGAGCGCTGGTGCGCGAGTAACGAGCGCTAGCGGGTCACGGCCGTGAACGCCTCGGCCAACCGCGCCAGGCCGTCGTCGATCCGCGACGCTGCGATACCGCCGTACCCCATCACCAGGCCATCGACCGCTGGCGCGTCCACGTAGAAATCGGCGAGCCGGCGCACGGCCACGCCGCGCGCGCCGGCCCGGGCCACCACATGCGCGATGTCCACCGTGGCGTCGGGCGCCACGGTGGCAGTCAGATGCATGCCAGCGGCCGACGGTACCACGCGCAGCCACGGCGCCAGCCGCCGTTCGAGTCCCTCGGCGAGTCGCGCATAGCGGTCGGCGTATTCCCGCGTAACCGCGCGGATATGCCGTGCCAGCAGGCCAGTGTCGATGAAGCGCGCCAGCGCGGCCTGGGTGGCCAGATCGCCGTGCCAGTCGGTCAGTTGCTTGGCGGCGTGCAGGGCCGACTGCAGCGAGAGGGGCGCCACGAGGAAGCCGACGCGCAAGGCCGGCAGCAGCACCTTGGAAAAGGAGCCCACGTAGATGACGCGGCCCGCGCGGTCGAGGCTCTGCAGCGGATCGAGCGGACGGCCTCCGAAGCGGAACTCGGTGTCGTAGTCGTCCTCCACGATCGCGCCGTCGCAACGATCCGCCCAGGCCAGCAGCGCCGCGCGCCGCCCTAGCGACATCGTCGTGCCCAGCGGAAACTGGTGCGAGGGGGTCACATAGACGAGCCGCGCACGCCGCGGGATCGCGTCCACCACCAGCCCCTCGTCGTCGACGGGCACGCCCGCCACCCGGGCGCCCAGACTGCGATACAGCATCCGCACGCGCGAGTAGCCCGGGTCTTCCACCGCCACCACAGCGCCTGGGGCGATGAGCACCCGCCCGACGAGGTCGAACGCCTGCTGCGCGCCCTGCGTGACCACGACATCATCGGCCTCCGCCCGCACCGCGCGCGATACACCGACGTGACGCGCAATGGCCACCCGCAGCGCCTCGTGTCCGGCTGGGTGACCGTAGGTGCTGTACGGGGCGGCCGAGGTCCGGAACTCGCCGGCTACGAGCCGCCGCCAGGCGGTGAGCGGAAACAGGGTGTCGTCCGGCGTGCCTGGAGTGAAGTCGAAGGCCACGTCGCCTCGCCGGCGCGGGGGTAGCACGGGCGTCGTGCGCCACACGTCTCGAGGATGCACGGCGCCGGCGGGCGCCCGCCGCGCGAGGCCCTGCGGCCAGGGCGCCGACGCTGACACGACGAACGTGCCGGCGCCGACACGGCCCTCGGTCACGCCTTCGGCGAGAAGGCGCTCGTAGGCCACGCCAACGGTATTGCGCGACACGGCGAGGCGCGCCGCCAGCTCGCGCGTCGGCGGCAGGCGCGAGCCAGGCGGCAGGCGGCCGTCGAGAATCGCCTCGAAGAGCTGGCGGAAAATCTGCTCAGACAGTTGGCCCCGGCCGCCCAGATGCACGTGCACGTCCACGGGACGCACTGTGCATTGGCCCAATAGTACTTGTCAATATTGGCTCTTCTGATGGTCCATTCAGACGGTTAGAGTGCTCCCAAGGAGATCGCGACATGACGGCACGTCTCGACATCGGACGGACGGCTCCCGGCATCCACAGCGCCATGGACGCGCTCGAGCGCTACCTGCACGGCTGCGGTCTCGAGCCGGCCCTGATCCACCTCATCAAGCTGCGCGCCTCGCAGCGAAATGGCTGCGCCTACTGCCTCGACATGCACTGGAAGGATCTGCGAGCGCTCGGCGACACGGAGCAGCGGCTCTACTCGCTCGACGCGTGGCGCGAGTGCCCGTTTTACACGCCGCGCGAGCGGGCCGCACTCGCCTGGACCGAGGCGGTGACCTTCGTGGCCGACGGCCACGTGCCAGACGCGGTCTACGACGAGGTCCGCCACGAGTTCACCGAAAAGGAGCTGGCCGACCTCACGCTGGCGGTGGCGACCATCAACGCCTGGAATCGACTGTCGATCGCCACCCGCCTGCCACCCGGCGGATATCAGCCGGCGCCGGACCGATCGAATCAGGGATCGGCTCATTGAACGCTCATCATTCCTGTCAACTTTGTTAGTGATCCACTTACATAGGAACGACGTCATGGCCACGCCACGTCCCGTTTCACTGTCTGCCGCGGCTGCCCTCGTGGCGCTGCTCACCGTGCCGACGCTCTCGCTATCCGGCCCGGCGCCCCTCGCCGCATCCGGCGGGCAACCCGCACCAGCGGCGCCATCGCCCCAACCGGCCTCCTTGAAGGTCCCGCCCGGCTTCTCGGTCTCGGTCTTCGCCTCGGGCCTGCCCGGGGCACGGCTGATGGCGGTGAGTCCCGAAGGCATCGTCGTGGTGGCCAGGCGCACGGAGGTGGTGGCGCTGCCCGACGCCAACGGCGACGGCACCGCCGAGCCCACGGTGCTCGTCGACGGTCTCGGCTACGCGCACAGCGTCGCCTTCAAAGACGGCTTTCTCTACATCGGGACGACGGCCGCCGTCCTGCGGGCGAAGTGGGCCGCGGGTGCCGTTGCCGGTCCCGTCGAGACCTACGTGACCCTGCCCTCGTCCACGCCCGCGCTGCACACATCCCGCTCGATCGCCTTCGGGACCGACGGCCGGCTCTACGTCGGCATCGGCTCGTCGTGCAACGTCTGCGTCGAAACGGATGCCCGCCGCACGACCATCCAGGTCTACGACGGCCCGGGCAGCACCGGCCGCACGTTCGCTGCTGGTCTTCACAACGCCGTCGGCTTCGACTGGGACCCGGCCACCGGACGCTTGTGGTCAGCCGACACCGGCCAGGAGCAGCTCGGCGACGACTATCCGCCCGACGAGATCAACCTGATCGAGGACGGCCGGCACTACGGCTTCCCGTTCTTTCACGGGAAGAGCGTAGCCAGCACCGTGCCGGAACTGGCGGGCGTGCCCCGCACGCTGACCGCGGCCGATGTGGTGGCACCGGCGTTCGAACTGCCTGCCCACGCCTCGCCGCTCGGTCTCACCTTCTATCGCGGCACCGCGTTCCCGCCGGCATATCGCCCGTCGATCTACGTCGCCATCCACGGCTCGTCGCAGCGGTCGTCAAAGATCGGCTACTCGGTGGCGCGAATCGTGATGCAGGACGGACGCCCGGTCAAGAGCGAGGACTTCGTGACCGGCTGGCTGTCGGGCGATGCGGTCTCGGGACGACCGGCCGGCCTCGTCACCGGCGCCGACGGCGCCCTCTACATCTCGGACGACAACAAGGGCTTCATCTATCGCGTGGCGGCCGCGCAAGCAGCGACGCCGGCATCCGGAGCAACGTCGCGGCCGCTGCTGACCGAGCGCCTGCCGGCCCTCAATGGGGCGATGCTCGACGCGCGGCTCGTGGAAGTCACCTATGGACCCGGCGGCACCTCCACTGCGCATCGCCATCCGTGCCCGGTCGTTGGCTACGTGCTCGAGGGCGCGCTGCGCATGCAGCTGGCAGGACAGCCGGAACGCATCGTGCGGGTCGGCGAGAGCTTCTACGAATCCCCCGCCGACGTGCACACCGTATCGGCCAATGCCAGCGACACCGCACCGGCGCGCTTCCTCGCCTACTTCACCTGCGACCACGCGACGCCCACCAGCCTGCCCGTGCCGCCGCCGCTGCACTAGCGGCCACTCGACGCCTGTATTCTCGGGAAATGCCGCGACGCCCGCAGACCAGCCGGCAACAGCGCGGGACGTTCCAGTGCCGCCGGGGGGATCAGCGGAACGTCACGCCCACCGAGACATCCACGACCGACTGGCGCCAGTTCGACGCCACGGCGCCGCCGCGGGAGCGACGATCGCCGATCCACCCGTGCCACCACGTGACAGCGGGGGAGAAGGCGAGACGGCCGCGTCCGTGTTCGTAGCCGGCGCCGACGATCAGTCCGGGTCCGCTGCCGAGCTCCACCGTGACGCGCGACGACCGTCGTTTGACGTCGGCATCGGCGTAGGCCACGCCGCCGCCCGCCGTGACGAAGAAGCCCGTGCCGCTCGGCGCAGGATAGACCGAGACGACCGCCGAGGCGTTGTACATGGTGAACCAGACGTCGTCACCGAGCAGGTTACGCTTGCGCGTCCAGAAGCTGAGGTCGCCGCCGAGCACCACGTGTCGCGTCACGCGCCAGCCGGCTCGCACGTGGCCCGTGCCGCCGAGCTCCGTCTCGAGCGTGTCCTGCGGATCGTCGCTCGTCGCATCGGCCCACCCCACTCCGCCGTTCAGGCCAACGAGGAAACTGCCGCGCGTGGTCTGCGGCCCGCCCGACGCCGACTGTGCCAGCGCAGGCACGGCCTGGAGCGCGACGAAGAGGGGCGCCAGGACCACGCGAGCGAGGAGACAGGGTGCGGCGAATCGCATGGTCTGAGCCTACTACGCGCGGTGCCGGCCGGAGCTACCGGCCTATCGCGACGCCGGGAAGAACGGCCGGGCATCCGGCTTCGTGTCGCACAGGATCTCGACGATCGCACGGCGGTCGGCCGCCGATAGGTGCCCGTCCTTGGCCGAGGCATCACCGTCCACGAGCACGCGCGCAAGGCCCTTGTAGACCTCGGCCCGGAGGTCGTCAGCCAAGGCGCCGAACGCCGGGCTGTCGATCGTGTAGCTGAGCGGATACCGCAACAGCCGCGTCGTGAGGTCGAGCGCATGCAGCGTGCGGCCCTTCCGATCCGTTGGCCCGCGGGCCGAGAACCACTCGGTGAACCCTGACGACCCGCCGAGTCCGCCCGGCATCGACGCTTCGTCGACGAAGAGCAGGTAGTCCACGAGATCGGCGAGCGTAGTCGTGACCGCCGGCGTCGCCAGCGGTGTGCCGCCCTCGTGGGCGGCCACGCGCGCCTCCCACCCGAGGCGCGTCAACAGGTTCAACGCCCGCGTCTGATGATCGAAGACCGCAAGCGCCACCACATCGCTCGTGGCCGCGGGATAGTCGACCAGATCGACCGCGCCAGCAAGCGACGCGGCGTTCTGGGCGCCGGCCGGCACGAGTGAGCGGCGCACGTCGCCGGCCTCGACCACGGTGTTGCCGAGGTGGGTCGACCGGCCGTGGCTGCCGGTCACGAACCAGCCGCCCCAGCGCCGCTCGAACGGCGTGCGGTGCTCGACGATGTCCTGGCTGCCGAGCCGGAGCTTCAGCGTGCCATCGGGCCCAGCGGCCAGGCTGCGCGTCATGAAGCCCGGCACCTCGAGAGTTGCCGACGCCACGTGACAGGAAATGCATCCACTCTGCCGCGAGAATGCCGGCCGATCGGCAGGCCGCTGGTCGAGCGTGTAGAACACGGCGCCCTGGACGGCGTCGTGCGCGATAAACTCGAGGAACGGAGCGCGGCGGATGAATCCCACCGCTACCTGCTCGTTGTAGAAGAGCGCGCGCGGGTTGGCTGGATTCGTCACCGTCCGCTGCACGCCCGAGCGCGACAGCACGAGCATCTGCGAGGCCACCGGGACATCGAGCGCGCCGAGCACCGAGCGCAGATAGCCGCTGCCGGGCTCGAAGGTCAGGGTGACGTTACCCGTCTCGAGCTTCCGATTGAGCGTGGCGATCGGGTCGTCGGTGGGTCGCGTGCCGTAGGCGATGGCCGGGTGCTCGTCGAGCACGCCCATCCACCTGCCCTTGCTGTCACGCTGCACGCCGGCCGGTGCGGCGACGGCACCACCGGCGACGGCCAGGGCCACGACGGCCGGCAGGACACGGGCGCTGCGGGTAGAAGTCGACACTTCTTTGCGCGCGCCTAACTCATCGACGCTGCGAACTCGTCGAGCCACAGGTCGGTGCCGCTGATGGCCTGCTCGATCGCATCGTCAGCAGAAGTGCCGTACCATTCGCCGACCTCGGGCAGGGGCCTGATGTCGATGTTCGGGGCCGACAGCCGATAGAACGCCACCGGCGTGGCCATCCAGTCGTCGACACTCAAGGGACTGCCTCTCCGCGTCGCCTGCACCACGTAGCCAATCCCCAGGTCGGCGCGCGACCGGTCCTGCCGCTTCTCGTTTCGTGCCAGCATCTCGCCCCCGTCCGGAGCATCGTACGACGCGGCGGGTGGTCTCGACCAGCTTGGCCGGCCGTCGACGAGCTCGTGCTGGCCGGCGTCGACGCCAGCCCGTGCGCTATGCTCTCGGGGCGTGCTGGCCCGACTTCTTGCCCGCGTGGGCCTCGTCACCCCAGAGCAGCGGGCATGGGCGTGGTACGACTGCGGCAACTCCGCCTATTTCACGACCGTCATCACGGCGGTCTTCCCTGCCTTCTTCGCCAGTTACGCGGCGGCCGGCATGTCGCCGGGCGAGGCGACCACGCGCTACGGCATCATCACCACGGTGGCCATGGCGCTGGTGGCCGTGCTCTCGCCGATACTCGGCGCCTACGGCGATTTCACGGCCCGGCGAAAGCAGCTGCTGGTGCTCTTTGCGAGCCTCGGCATCCTCGCCACGTTTCTCCTCACGACGATCAGCGAAGGCGGCTGGCGGTGGGCCGCCGCGATCTTCGTTCTCGGCAATCTCGGCGTGTCGGGGTCGCTGGTTTTCTACGACTCGATGCTGCCGAGCGTGGCGAAGGCCGATGAGACCGACCGGGTGTCGTCGGCGGGCTACGCGCTCGGCTACCTCGGCGGCGGCGTCCTGCTGGTCGTCAACCTGGCGTGGATCCTGAGCCCCGGCACGTTCGGGCTGCCGAGCACGGTGGCTGCGACGAAGCTGTCGTTCGCCAGCGTGGGCGTGTGGTGGTTCGTCTTCATGCTGCCGCTGCTCCGGCGCGTGCCGGAGCCGCCGCGGCTCGTCGAACCCGGCGAGACGCCCGCCACGTCGCCGATACGTGCGACCTTCTCGCGGCTCGGCCGCACGTTCCGTGACATCCGCCAGTATCGCCAGGCGTTCCTGGCGCTGCTGGCGATGCTCGTCTACCAGGACGGCATCCAGACGATCATCCGCTTTGCCGGCATCTACGGCGCGGAGGTCGGCGTCGGCCAGTCGCAGCAGATTGCGGCCTTCGCGATGGTGCAGTTCGTCGGCGTGCCGTTTGCGTTCATGTTCGGCAGCCTCGGCGCGCGAATCGGCACCAAGCGCGCGATCTTCCTGGCGCTCGGGGTCTACGCCGTGGCGGCCACGCTCGGCTACTTCATGACCAACGCCACACACTTCTTCATCCTGGCGGCGCTGGTCGCCACGGTGCAGGGCGGCGCCCAGGCGCTCAGTCGCTCGCTCTTCGCGCGCCTGATTCCGCCGGCCAAGACGTCGGAGTACTTCGGCTTCTACGCGGTCGTGGAGCGATTTGCCACCGTGCTCGGCCCGCTCGTCTTCACGCTGAGCGGCATGCTCACCGGTTCGTCCCGTTCGGCCGTGCTCGGCATGATCGTGTTCTTCGTGGCCGGCGGCTGGCTGCTTTCGCTGGTCGACGTCGAGGAGGGCGAACGCGTCGCGCGCGCAGGGTAGAACCCACCTCGACTGCGCCTTAGTCGCCGCTCTCGCTGGCCACCACCTCACCCAGCAGCGCGCCACCCGCCAGCCCCGCGCCGGCCACGGCCAGCGCGAAGAGCGCCATCATCACGATGGCGTCGAGCGTGTTCGGCTGGATCGTGTCGGGCAGGCCCAGGAGGTGCTTCGCCATGTGCATGAGGGGCATGGGCGCCGCCGCGGCGAGCGTCCCGGGCCAGCCGCGCCAGCCCCAGACCGCGCCGATCGCGCCGCTCGAAGCGAGCAGCAACGCCACGATCACGACCGGGTTGATGGGCCCGCCGAGGGCCCAGGCATCAACGGCCGCAATGCCCAGCCCCGCACCGAGGCCCGACGCGTAAAGCCAACCCTCGCTACGAACACCTTTCAACTCGGGAACCGGCATCGCTCCATCGTAGACGACGGCGGCGACGGCGCGGCGGGCGGCCACCGGTAGGACCGAGCATGTATCGTAGGAGCGTGATGCCCGTGCCGCTCTCGGTGCTCGACCTCTCCCCGATCCTCAAGGGCGGCACCGCCGCCGATGCCTTCCGCCGCACGCGCGAGCTGGCGCAGCACGCCGAACGCTTCGGCTACACGCGCTTCTGGCTCGCCGAGCACCACAACATGCCGGGCATCGCCAGCGCGGCCACGGCCGTGCTGCTGGCGCACGTCGGCAGTGGCACGTCGACCATCCGCATCGGCTCGGGCGGCATCATGCTGCCGAACCACGCGCCGCTGCAGGTGGCCGAGCAGTTCGGCACGCTGGCGTCGCTCTTCCCCGGACGCGTCGATCTGGGCCTGGGCCGGGCTCCGGGCACCGACCCGGCCGCCGCGCGCGCGCTCCGCCGCACTCGGCACAGCGATCCCGAAGGCTTCCCGAATGACGTCGTGGAGGTGATGGCGCTGCTCGACGAGGCGCGGCAGGGGCAGCCAGTCGTGGCGACGCCGGGCGCCGGGCTGCGAGTGCCGGTCTGGATTCTCGGCTCGAGCACCTTCGGCGCGCAGGTGGCTGCGGCCCTCGGCCTGCCCTTCGCCTTCGCCTCCCACTTCGCCCCGGCGATGCTCTTCGAGGCCACCGGGATCTATCGCGAGCGCTTCCAGCCTTCGGCGCAGTTGGCCGCGCCCTACGTGATGCTGGGCGTCAATGTCATCGCCGCCGAGACCGACGACGAGGCACAGCTCCTCGCCTCGTCGGGGCGCGAGAGTGTGGCGGCGCTGCGTGCCGGGCGCCCCATCCAGCTGCCACCGCCGTCGCGGGAGTGGATGCGCGATCCGAACGAGCCGGCCGACCCCCTGCAACGCACGCGCGTCTCCTTCGTCGGCAGTGCCCGCACGGTGCACGCGCAGATGGACGAGTTCGTGGCCCGCACGGGCGCCGACGAAATCATCGTCACGTCGCATATCTACGATCACCAGGCGCGGTTGCGCTCCTACGAGATCGCAGCCGCCGTGCTGGCGGCCTGACGTCCGTCAGGCGCGCTTGACTCCGCGGCCTTTGAAGAACGTGTAGCAGAAGACGCCGTCGGGCTCGGCTGCGCGGACCAGGTCGGCGATGCCACGGTCGAAGTCCTCGGCGCTCATCAGGCCGGTGGCGATGGCCGGCTCGCGCACGCCCGCGACCATCGCCGTGAACGTCTTCTTCGTGAAGCCGTCGACGAGACGCGGGCGGCTCCCGTCCACGTAGACCATGCGCGGCGACACGGCGACGCCGTCGAAGCCGGCCTCGAGAAGCCGCGGATGGAGCTCGCGGCCGATGAGCGCGTTGCCGTGCGCCCGAGCCTGCAGGTCGACGAGGCATTGCACGGCACGGCGCGCGAACGGGCTGTCTGGATGGAAGTAAGTGGAGCCGTGGTCGCCCTCGATGACCGTGATCGTGCCGCCCGGCTTCAACACCCGCGCCAGGTGGCGCAGCGCCACCACCGGCTGCGCAAGGTGCTCGAGCACGAAGCACACGAACACGTGGTCGAACGACGCCGGCGCAAAGGGCAGGGCGAAGATGTCGGCCGGCTCGAAGGTGACGTTGGCGGCGCCCGTGACGGCCACCGCCGCGCGCGCCTGGGCGAGCGAGACGGGCGAAATGTCGATCGACGTGATGTGCGCCCGCGGACTCGTGGCGGCCAGGATCACGGTCTGCGCCCCGACGCCGCAGCCGGCTTCGAGCACGGTGCTGCCGTCTGGATACGCGGTGTCGTGGTGCAGGAGCTCGGCGAGGGTGGCGGCCTGATCCTGGAGCCGTTGCTGCTCCTCAGGGTCGTAGCCGTGAACGTAGGATTCGGTCACGTCGGTCAACGAGCGAGGCGCGCCCGCCGGGGTGCGCCTCACCACAGGGCGCGGACTACCGCTGCGAGGTCGTCGACGAGGCGGTCTTGCGCTTCGCGAGTTCGGCCTTGTACTCGTCGTCGTTCATGTAGACGATGTTGATCCAGGCATGCGCCATCTCGTCGACGGTGCGATCGCCCCAGCCGACCCACTGGTTCGGATCGGGGTTACTCTTCTTGGCCACCGTGTTGTCGTGCCACGAGGTGACCTTGAGCAGGGTGCCCTTGGGCAGGAGCGGCGCCACGTCGTCGGCGTAGACGAAGGTCGTCATCCACTGGAAGTTGAAGTTGTCGACGTGGCTGATGACCTGCCGCTGACCGCTCGGCAACACGGCCTCGACCATCATGGCCTTGCCGCGCAGGTGCATGTGCGGCTGGAAACTTTCGATGCGGGCGTTGTCGCGCAGCGGGAAGAAGCCTTCGTTGACGGCGATGGTGTTCGGGCGGATGTCGAGCGTGCCGAGCGCCGCCGGCACCAGCGAGAGGTTGTTGCGATACTTCGGCACTTCTCCCTTGGGGTAGAAGTAGATGCCCATCTCGACGTTGCTGGTGATCTCCTCACCCGCCTGCGAGTAGTGGATGTCCCAGCGGAACTTCGAGCCGGGCAGGAGCAGCTTGCCGGTGTCGGGACGCATCAGCTCGCCCTGCTTGCCGACGGCCCACTCCATGAACGGCACCGGCAGCAGGCTGCGGGTGGCGCCGGGGTCGTCCTGCTCGAGATAGGCGATGGCGTGGTGCGTGATCTTGCGGCCCTTGAGGTTGCTCGGGCGAATCTCGATGGCCCGCACCCAGCGCGGCTCGGTGATGCCCGACGGGGTCACGCGCTCGTCCCACGCGTCCTGCGCCGCGGCCGGCATCGTGAACGGATACGAGTTGATGATGAGATCGGGCTCGGCCTGGCCGAAGATGTTGGCGAAATTCCAGGTTTCGCCGTCGGGCCACGCCACCGGCGGCGGCATGTCCTGCGGGTCGCCCTGCGGCGCCCCGCCGTCCACCCACTTGACCACCGTCTCGAGTTCGGCCGGCGTCAGCGACTCGTCGTTCTTGAACTTGGTCACGCCCACCGTACGGTCGATCTGGAAGGGCGGCATCGAGTGCTCGGTGACGCGCGCCTTGATCGCCCGGGCCCACGGCCGGGCCTGCTGCCAGGTCATGAGCGACATCGGCGCGATCGAGTCGGGCCGGTGGCACGCTTCGCACTTCTTCTGGAGAATCGGGGCCACATCCCTGGTGAACGTGGGCGCGGTCTGCGCCGACGCCGTCGAGGCACCACCCAACGTCGCGGCCAGCAACACGAGGCCGGCCGCTCCACTCACCTGCCCGAGCGTGTCACGCATCATCATCGCGCTCCTCGTCATCACTTCACCGTGACCTTCACGTAGGTGTTGGTCCAGCAGCATTGAAACCCCGCCCCGCCTTCGCCGGATTCGTCGTTGCCCTGCACGCGCACCAGGTACTCGCCGGGCAGGCTGAAGGTGGCGCTGGTCGTCACCATCTCGCCCTGCGCCTTGGTGCCGATGCGGGCCGGTTCGAACGTCACGCCGCCGGGGCCTCGAAACTTGTGGAACGATACGGTGGCCACGGTGCCGGCGCCGCGCGCGGCGCGGGCGTCGGAGCCCTGCTTGGTCTGTTTGGGATCGCTCACCCCGAACGTGAGCGCCACGGGTTGGTTCACGGCGCCGGTGAACGAAGCCGCCACTGAGGTGGGCGGACCGGTGAACTCGCTGCCGCCGACGGTGAGCACGGGCGGCTGGTTGCCCATACCCTTCTCTTCGAACGGCTCGATTGGATAGTTCCGGTTCAACGTCAGGGGAATCGACTGCGTCTCGCCGTTCGCCGTGATGGTCCAGGTGATGGCCTTGGCGCCGAAGTCCTTCGGCACCTTCACCACGAACACGCCCCACTGACGCCCGGTCTGGAAGTAGGTGGGCTGCCCCTGGTCGACCGGCCCCGGCTCGAGCTTGTTGTTCGGGCCGACGGGGATGTCGAGGGTCTCGCTCTTGTTGCGGTTGAAGTAGCCGACGAGCAGGCTGTAGCTGCCATCCGCGTTCTGGTACCAGCCCTCGAAGGCAGGCGTGATGCTGGAGCCGCGTTCACGCGCCGGGTCGAGCGGCAGCACCTGCGACGAGGGCGACGACGTCTGCGCAAGGAGCGCGACGCCGGGCGCGGTCAGACCACAGGCGGTCACCGCGAGGGCGAAACGGCAGGCTAAGGACATGGAGATACCGGAACTCAGTAGTGTTTTCCAGTCGATGGCTGCGGTCAAGAAGCGAATCGGCGCCGCCGTGGCGACCTCACTCCCTGACGTAGTTGATGGCCGGGGCCGGTCCGACGCCCCCGGGGACGGCATACGCCAGCGCCACGATTCCGCTCTCCGGAAGCACTTTGTGGGCAGTCAGCTCAAGCTTCGTTGCCGCCCCCGGAGGCATCAGAGGCACGCCGTCGCCGAGAAGCACGGGGATGACGGCCAGTTCCACCGTATCGACGAGCCCGGCCGCCAGCAGCGCGCCAAAGAGCGCGCCGCCGCCGTAGAGCCAGATGTCCTTGCCCGGCTGCCCCTTGAGGGCGCCGACGACCTCGGCCGGCTCGTCGGCGGCGACCGTGAGACCCTTGGCCGACGACGGCGGCAGGGTTCTCGAGAACACCACGCAGTCGATGCCGCTCATCATCCCCATGTGGCCGTCGCGCGTCACGACCTCGTAGGTCTTGCGACCCATGACCGCGGTGTCGAACTCACGGAACATGGCGGCGAAGTCGATGGCCGGATCCATCACGATCCAGTCGTACTCGCCACGCGGACCGGCGATGAAGCCGTCGACGCTGACGGCGACCTGGTAGCGAAGACGTCGCGGCATGTCCGCATGATACGCAGGTTCGCCCTGGGGCCGTCACGCGGCCGCGCGGCGCACCAGCCAGTAGAGGCCGGCGCTGGTTGCGACCACCGCCGCGCCCACGAGCAGGAACGCTTCGGCGTTGCCGGCCAGGAACGACTCGCCAAGATAGACGACGGCCAGCGCGTAGGGAATCTCGGTGACGGCGAGCACGGCGATGTAGGTGCGGAACGAATAGCGCACCAGGCCGAGGACGTAGCCGAGGACCTCCGACGGCATCGCCATCTGAAAGAGCAGCACATGCGCCACATGCGCGCGGCTGCTGAAGCGCGACTCCCACGCGGCAAGGGTCTGCTGGTCCACGAACAGCCCTGCCGCCGACCGGCCGATGAAGCGGCCGACGCCGTAGGTCAATGCGCCGCCGAGCAGCCAGCCGAGCCACAGCAGGCCGAAGGCACCGGGCGTGCCCCACGCCGCCACGGCCACCGGCGAGAGCACACTGCTCGAGAAGAAGGCGAACACCGCCGAGAAGGCCGACAGCACCACGAACACGGCCATGCCGGCGACCGGGGCGCGGGCGACGAGCCCCTCGGCCCAGGCGACAAGGTCGGCCAGGCGGCCGTGGAGTGCGTCAGACTCGACGACGAGAGCGGCGGCCGCGACGAGGGCCGCGAGCGCGGCCAGACGCCACGGCCGGAGATGACTTTCGTGCACCGCTGGTCCGATTCGCCTACTGCGGTGGCTCGACCTTCACCGTCACAGGTGCCGCGGGCGCTTCGTTGACGGTGAGCTGGAAGACATCGGGCCGGGCGTAGTGTCCCACGGCATCGAAGTCGAACTTGCCGCGTCCGATGTCGTGCAGGTCGAGATCGGCCGTGAGAATCGTCTCGTCGCCGAAGTGTGGGCCGGCCAGCACGACGCCGAGCGGGCTGATGATGGCGCTGCCGCCGCGCATCAGCAGAGCGTCGGGCGTGTCGCCGAGCGACACGCGCACATCGGCAGGAAAGGCGTCCTTGCGCAGCACCTGGCAGGCGGTGAGCACGAAGCAGCGGCCTTCGAGCGCGATGTGGCGCATCGACGGCAGCCAGGTCTCGCGATCGTCGGCGGTCGGCGCGCAGTAGAGCGCCACCTGCTTTGCGTACATCGCCATGCGCAACATGGGCATGTAGTTCTCCCAACAGATGACGGCGCCGATCCGGCCGTACGCACTGTCGATGGCCGTCAAGGTCGAGCCGTCGCCGAAGCCCCAGATCATGCGCTCGAGCGCCGTCGGCATCAGCTTGCGATGCTTGCCGAGCAGCGCCCCGTCGGGGCCGAAGAAGACAACCGTGCAGTAGCAGGTGCCGCCCTCGCGCTCGATGACGCCCATCACGACGTGGCAGCCACAGGCCGCGGCGGCCTGGCCGAGCCGCTCGGTGTGCGGCCCCGGTACCGTGATGGCGCTGTCGAGATGACGACGGAACTCCTCGCGGCCGGCCGCATCGCGCGCACCGATGACGAGTCCGTAGTTGAGACCCTTGGGGTAGCCGCCGATGAAGGCTTCGGGAAAGACGACCACCCGGGCGCCGGTAGCCGCGGCCCGGCCGATGAGTTCGACGGCCTTCTCGACGCACGCGTCGCTGTCGAAGGGAATGGCGGCGGCCTGCACTACGGCGGCGCGCACCGAAGTGGGCGGGGGCGTCACGGTCATCGTTCGGGTGTCACATGCTACATCGGCCTCGACGCCCTCGGCGGGCGCAAGGATCGGGCCGCGGGCGGCGCAGGATGATGAGGCCGGCGCACACGATGAGGAGAGCTGCTCGTCGACGACGTGCGGGCGTTCTTCCGAACCGTGCGGTAGCGGCCGCGCCGGCGTGATACACCTGGCAGCGTGAGGGTCACACCATGACCGATGTGCGACGCGATGCCGAGTGGGCGCCGTTGACCAAGGCGCAGTTCCGCGAGCGCTTCATGGCGCGCTTCTACGATCCGGTCTTCGCCGACGTAGCGCCGGAGCTCGAACAGGTCTTCGAGAAGGCGTGGGACGGCTACCACGCCTACCGCAAGTCGCCGCGCACGACGCCGGCCGGCCCGGGCTTCGCCGATCCGGCGCAGAAGCTCTCGATCGAGTGGCTCGCCACGCGGGCCGCGATCGAGGCGGCTCAGGTGCGACACGAGGGCGCCGACGCACCCACGCGTATCCTCATCGTGAACGGCTCGACGCGCAGTCAGCACACCTGCCCAGGCGAGATCTCCAAGACCCACCGGCTCGTCGAACGCGCACGGGCGACGATTTCCGCCCTGCCCGGCCACGAAGTCGACGTGCTGGACGTCTCGGCGCTGGCCGACGAGCCGCTCAAGGTGATCTACCCGTGCAAGGCGTGCGTGTCGACGGCGCAGCCTCTCTGTCACTGGCCGTGCTCGTGCTATCCGAACCACGCGCTCGGACAGACGAACGACTGGATGGCCGACATCTACCCGCGCTGGGTGGCGGCGCACGGCGTCTTCCTGCTGTGTCCGGTGCACTGGTATCAAGCGCCGGCCAGCCTCAAGCTGATGATCGACCGGCTGGTGTGCGCCGATGGCGGCAATCCCGATCCGACCACGACCGGCGGCAAGGATCCGGCCCGCGCCAAAGCGCTGGAACTGGCCGGCTGGCCTTACCCCAAGCACCTGGCCGGACGCGCCTTCGCCGTGGTGGCGCACGGCGATGCGGCCGGTCCCGAGAACCTGCGCCGCATGCTGGTCGACTGGCTGACCGACATCGGCATGATGCAGGCGGGCCCGGCGGCGGCGCTCGACACCTGGATCGGCTGGTACAAGCCGTATGCGACGAGTCACGAGGATCTCGACGCCGACACCGACCTGTTCACACAGATCGAGCACGCGGCGCTCAGCCTCGCGACCATGACGCGCCGCATACGCACGGGCGCCTACGAATCGCCGAGCGCCGGTCTGCACCCGCCGCGCGAGAAGTAGCTGGCGGTATCATCGACTCGCCCCCTGCTGATGCGCCCATGCCCTCATCGACGACACGAATTCCGCCCTGGTTGCTCGTGGCGAGCGTGGCCGTGTTGGCTGTCGCCTGGCGGCCGGCCGTACACGGGGCGCCGGCGGCAACGCAAACCATGACCTCCATGCCGGATGCTCTCAAGGCCGAGCTGGCCCCGAACGGCCGCCTGCGCGCGGCGCTCAACTACAGCAACTTCCTGTTGGTATCGACCCGCACACCAGAGCACACAGGCGTCGCTCCCGACCTGGCGCGGGAGCTGGCACGACGGGCCGGCGCGGTCGTCGAGTTCGTGGGCTACGACAATGCCGGCCTCGCCGCCGACGGCGCCAAGAGCCAGGCCTGGGACGTGGCGTTCATCGGCGCCGAGCCGGCCCGAGCCGACCTCATCACCTTCACGCCAGCCTACGTCGAGATCGAGGCGACGTATCTCGTGCCGGAGCACTCGACGATCCGGTCGATCGCCGACGTGGACCACGAGAGCGTGCGGATCGTCTCGACCGCACGGGCCGCCTACACGCTGTTCCTGGAGCGCACGATCCGGCGGGCCACGATCGTCGAGGCCGACGGCATCGCGGGCGCCGCGGCCCTCTTCGCGGGCGGCGACTACGACGCGCTCGCCGGGCTTACGCCCCGCCTGCGGGAGGACGTGCAGCGCCTGCCCGGCACCCGCCTTCTGCCGGGACGCTTCACCGCCGTGCAGCAGTCGATCGGGGTGCGCAAGGAACGGACGGCGGCGGCCGCCTACCTGACGGCGTTCGCGCGCGACATCCGGACCTCGGGCCTCCTCGCCCGCCTCATCGCCGAGCACAAGGCCGACGGCCTGACCATCGCCCGCTAGTGGTCGGTCGCGGTGGTCAGCTCGAGCGCGCGACCTGACGCGAGGATTCCCCGCCCGACGGGGGATCCTCTAGCGGTTCGGCGCGGGGCCTTCACATTCGCCAGCTAAACCGGGCCTCACCGCCGGATCGCGCGAGGCACCCGCTTTGCATTCCTCCCCAGCGAATGGGTGTGCCACGCGTGAGTGAGTCGCGCGGAGGCGTGATTTCCGGGCCGAACCTGGCCCCTGAGAGGTAAGCGATGACGGCAGTCACGGTAACCAACAAGCTGGAAGCGCCGGTGGATCAGGTGTTTGCGGCCTTCATCGACATCGAGCACAACGCCGGGCGTGTGTCGGGAATCAAGGGCGTCGAACTCCTCACGACCGGGGAATTCTGCCGCGGCACGCGGTGGCGCGAGACCCGCGAGGTGATGGGGCGGCTCGACGACGCGGAGATGGAGGTGACGGCGTTCGAGAAGGACCGCGGTTACACCATCACGCACCACAAGGGCGGCGCGAAGATCGACACGGTGTTCACGTTTGCGCCCGACGGCGAGGGCACGGCCGTTGGCATCACGTTCGCGCTCGAGAACCATGGCATGCCACCGGGCCTGCTCTCACCGGTGAGCTGGGCCATCGCCGGCAAGGTCAAGGAGGCGCTCACGAAGGACCTCGGCGACATGAAGAAGTCGGTCGAGGCGTAAGACCGGAGCGCGCACGCAGACGCCGGGCGACCTTCACACGTCGGTAGCCCGGCAGCGCTACAATCGGACGTTGCCAAAGGAGCCTGCCATGCGCGTTGCCCGATTGATCCCCGCTATTGCCCTCGTGAGCGCGCTCGGCGCCGCGTCGTTCGCGCAGACGGTTCCCGCCGTGAAGCTGCCGGCTTCCCCCCTCGGGCAGTCGGCCGTGCAGCTCGGTGGCCGCTGGGAGAAGACCTCGACCGGCGGTCAGCGCTACGTCGACGGCAAGTGGATCGTCGTCGACTACAGCCGTCCGCTGCTGCGCGGGCGCACCAACATCTTCGGCAGCGGCGCCGACTACGGAACGTTCGTCAATGGCGACGCCACGATCTGGCGCGTCGGCGCCAACGACACGACGGTCCTCACGACCGAGGCGCCACTGCGCATTGGCACGACCACCGTGCCGCCCGGCGTCTACAACGTGTTCGCGGATCTGAAGCCCGGCGCCTGGACGTTGGTGCTCAACACGCAAGTGCGGCAGGAGAAGTACGACCCGAACGAGAAAGTGAAGCTGTTCGGCGCCTACAACTACGACAGCAAGTTCGACGTGCTGCGGGCGCCGATGACCGTGCGTCAGACCGACACGTCGGTCGACCAGCTCACGCTCAGCTTCGTCAACGTCACCGCGACGAGCGCCACGCTTCAGGTCGCGTGGGACACGACGGTAGCCACCGTGGGTCTGGCGGTCGGCAGCACGAAGTAGCCGCCGCTCAACCGGCGCTCAGCGTCCACCCAGGGCGCCGCGCAGCTTGTCGGCCAGTGAGCCGAGCGAGGCGGATGGTGTGGCGTCCGCACGCTCGGCGTACTCGCGCAGTTCGGCCCGCTCGCGCTGCTCGGCAACGGCCTTCCTGCTGAGGCGGATGCGGCGGCCGGCCGGATCGACCTCGAGTACCACCACCTCCACGTCGCCACCTGGCGGAAACGCCTTGAGCAGGTCCTCGTCGCGATCGACGCCGGTTTCTGCAAACGGGATGAGTCCGGTCTTTCCGGGGGCGAGGAAGACGAACACGCCGAACTTCTCGTGCTTGTCGACCTTGCCCGTGACGATCGCGCCTGGCACGATGCCGCTCTGCGTCGAGATAGCGCCGGCCGCGCGCGACGACCCTTCCTCGACCATGGCAATGCCGATGCGCTTCTGCGGCACGTCGATGCTCAGGATCTCGAAGGCGCCGGTGGTACCGGGCGCCACGGACTTGGTCCAGCCGCCGGCCCGGCCCGTGGGCGCGAATGTGGAGGCGTGCGCCAGCCCTTCGATACCCGGCTCGAGCTCGACGAAGGCGCCGAACTCGGCCACCCTTGTCACCTTCCCGCTGCGCACCTGCCCGACGGCGTAGCCTTCGGCCACCTGCACCCATGGGTCGTTCTGCAGTTGCTTGAGGCCCAGGGCGATCTTGCCGGTGGCCTCGTCCACCCGCAGCACCTTCACCGTGATCTGGTCGCCCGGTGCGGTCACCTCGTTGGCCGACACCCGCGACCAGCCCATCTCCGAGACGTGCAGCAAGCCCTGGATGCCGCCGCCCAGGTCCACGAACGCGCCGAAATCGAGCACCGAGGTCACGCGACCGGGCAGCACGGCGCCGGCCACGATCGAGGCGCGCACGGCGTCGGCACTTGCCCGCTGCTCCTCCTCGAGCTGCTGGCGTCTGGAGACGACGACGTTCTTGCCGCCGTCCTTGTACTCGATGATGCGGAAGGCGTAGGTCTTGCCCTCGTGGACGGCGGGGTCGGTCGTGCGCACGATGTCGATCTGTGAGAACGGGCAAAAAGCGCGCTCGCGGGCGATGCGCACCTCGTAGCCGCCCTTCACCGCCTTCTCGACCCGGCCTTCCACGGCCAGACCAGCCTGGAAGGCATCTTCGAGCTCCCGCTGGGTGGCGGCGTTGCGCACGCCTTTGCGCGAAAGCTGGATGCGGCCGGCAGTCGATACCACCATCGCCTGCAGACGGTCGCCCACCGACACTTCCACGTCGCCGTCGTCGTCCTTCAGCTCGATGAGGTCGATCTCGGCTTCGCTCTTGCCGCCAAAGTTGACGAGCGCTACTTTCGGGCCAAGCGCGACGATGGTGCCTTCGACCATCTGACCTCGCTCGAACCGCTTCGCCGTCTTGACCGATGCCTCGAACAACGCGGCGAAATCTTCTTCCTGCTCGCTCACTGCGGACTCCTCCCGGTAGGGACGCCTCGATTATATGGGGGTCGAGGGGCGTCAGCGGCGATGCGAACGGGCCTCGATCCTGCTAGTCTGCGGGCTGGAGTCGGCAGCCCGCCCCCCGGCGAACACCGTTTGATGACCGTTGAACCTCCGCACGCCTCACGGGCCACCCGCCGACGCACCCGAATCGTGCCGGGCGGCGCCATCGCCCTGGCGGTGTTCGGGGCGCTGCTCATCGCCGGCATCTGGCTGACGGTCTTCGAACGGGTGCGCACCGAGCGCAAGGAAGCGCTCGACAGCGAGATCAGCAAGAACGCCAATCTGGTACTGGCGCTCGAGGTGCAGACCAACCAGCGGATTCGCAACATCGACCACTTCCTGCTGCTGATGCGTCACCAGTACGAGCATGCGCCGCCGCGCGTGCCGCTGTCGGAACTCGTGGCCCCGGGATTGATCGACACCACCGGCATCGCGCTCATCGCGGCCATCGACGACCGCGGCGACACACTGGACCACTTGATCATCCCGGCGATGTCCAATGCGGCAGACCGGCCGGCGTTCCTGGGGCACCAGCAGAACGACAGCCGGGAGCTCATGCTGGGCGCGCCGGGGCTTGGCCGCATCAGCGGCAAGCGGGTCATCACACTGACCCGCCGCGTCGACAAGCCTGATGGCTCGTTTGGCGGCATCGTCGTCATCTCCGTTGAGCCGAGCTACTTCACGTCCCTGTTCGAAAAGACGGCGCTCGGTCCGGTGGACGTCATGTCGCAGGTGCTCGAGAACGGCGTCACGCTGGCGCGCCGCCGCGGCGACACGACTTCTTTCGGCGAGGACCTCGCACAGGCGCAGCTGATGACGGAGTCCGCCCGACACGAGGTCGGCAACTACATCGGCCCCGGCGCCATCGACGGGCATGTGCGGGTGTTCAGCTACCGCAAGCTCGCCGACTATCCCGTGATTGCCGCCGTCGGCACGTCTGAGGCTGCCGCCCTGGCGCCGGCGAACCGCCGGGCTGGCACCTACTATTTCGTGGCCACGCTCGTCAGCCTGGCGATCGGACTGGTGTGCAGTGCCGGCGTCGCGCTGTTGACCCGTCAACAACGCGTGAACCGCCGGCTCGTCGAGCAGGCGTCATTGCTCGACGAAGCGCAGGATGCCATCCTCGTGAGCGACGTCGACTACCGCATCACCTACTGGAACCGGAGTGCCGAGCGGTTGTTCGGCTGGCCGGCCGCCGAGGTGTTGGGGCGCAGCGTGGCCGACCTGCTCTACAGCGATAACCGCGCGGCGAGCGACGCGGCATTTGCCGCCGTCGAGGACACCGGGACGTGGCTGGGCGAGCTGCAACCCGTAGCCAAGGACGGACGCCGCGTCGTGACGCAGAGCCGGTGGACGCTGGTTCGCGACGCCGGCGGCGCTCCCCTCAGCATCCTGACCATCGACACCGACGTGACCGAGCGACGGCAGCTCGAGCAACAGTTCTACCGGACGCAGCGTCTCGAGAGCATCGGCACGCTGGCTGGCGGCATCGCCCACGACCTCAACAACGTGCTCACGCCGATCATGCTGGCCGGCGAGATCCTGCGCGAACGCGCCAGCGACGACGACACCAGGGAGCTGCTGCAGCAGATCAGCGACAGCGCTCAGCGCGGCGCTGAGATGGTGGGCCGGGTGCTGTCGTTCACGCGCGGCCAGGGGGGACGGTGCGCCGAGGTCGCCGTACAGCCGCTCGTGGACGACGTGGCGAGAATCGCGCGCGACACCTTACCGAAGAACATCGAGATCGTCGCTACCGTCGCCCGCTCGGTGCCGGCCCTCGTCGGCGATGCCACGCAGTTCCACCAGGTGCTCGTGAACCTGTGCGTGAACGCCCGCGACGCCATGCCCGATGGCGGCCGCCTGGGGATCTCGGCCGATGCGGTGACACTGCCGGCCGAGGGCGAGCCCCTGCTCCGCGACGCGCCGGCGGGCACCTACGTGGTGCTGCAGGTGGATGACACGGGCCTGGGCATCGCGCCGGACGTCCTCGACCGGATTTTCGATCCGTTCTTCACGACCAAGGCGGCGGGCAAAGGCACGGGGTTGGGCCTGTCGACATCGCTCACGATCGTACGAAACCATGGCGGCCAGATTCACGTCGCCAGCGAGCCCGGGCGCGGCACACGCTTCCGCGTCTACCTGCCGGCGCACGCGCACCCGCCGTCGAGCGCGCCGCCCACCGCCGAGCCGCCGCCGCCGCGAGGCCACGGGGAGACGATCCTCGTCATCGACGACGAGCCCGAGATCCTGGCGATCGTCCGGCAGGTGCTCGAGTCGGTGGGCTACCACGTGCTCCTCGCGGCCGACGGCGCCGAGGGCTTCGCGCGCTACCAGCAGCACCAGTCGGAGATTGCCGTCGTCATCACCGACATGATGATGCCGGTCCTCGGCGGTGAGGACCTCGTGCGGAACCTGGTGGCACTGAACTCCGCGGTCCGGATCATCGCCGTGAGCGGTATCGCCGCCAACGAAGCGCTCGTGCGCACGGCCGGGCCGCAGGTGACGGCGTTCCTGGCCAAGCCGTTCACGGCTGCCACGCTGCTCGGCACGCTGCGCGCGGCGCTGCCGTCGTCAACCCCCGCGCGCTGACGCGCTGGCCGGCCGGACCGTGCGCTCGCACCCGTAGTCACGCCAGGAGCTGGTAGCCGGAGCCGTGCACCGTGATGAAGTAGCGCGGCTCGTGCGGCCGCGGCTCGATGTGCGTGCGCAGCTTGGCGACGTAGTTGTCGACCGTGCGCGTGACCGAGAGCTGGCTGTAGCCCCAGACGTCGCGGAGCAACTGCTCGCGGCTGACGACTTCGTTGCGATGCGCGAAGAGATAGCGCAGGAGCTCGAACTCGCGGGCGGAGAGGGGCACGCGGTGGCCCTTCCTGAGCACCAGGCGCTGGCGCGGCTTCACGACCACGTCGCCGAGCGTGAACTCGCCGCTGAACGGCTTGCTCACGAAGTCGTCGGCGCCGGGGTCGAGTCCGCGGGTCGTCGTTGTTATACATCCCGTCAATCAGGTAGACGTTCTGCTGCGACGGCGATCCGCTGGCCACGACCTGGCCGCCTTCGAAGGTGGAGGTCGCCGGGTTTTGAGTCATCCCCGGAATGAGCTGGGTGAGGCCGGTGAAGTTGCGGAAGTTCGACGGCACCTCCTCGATCTCACGCCGCGACAGGGTGCCGCCGATCTGGTTGCTCGTGCGCTCGACGAGGGGCGCCTCTCCAGTGACGACGAGGTTCTCTTGCACGCCGGCGACCGTGAGTTTCAGTTCGAGCGTGACGGTGGAACCAGGCGCCAGCACCATCCCCGTGCGGGTGGCGTTGCCGAATCCGGCCATCGTCACGACCACGTCGTAGGTGCCGGGCTCCAGGTTCGGGATGGAGTAGGCACCGGTCTCCGCCGTGACGGCTTCCCGCGTGAAGCCGGTGCCCGCATTGGTGATGACGACCGTGGCGCCTGGCAGGGCGAGGCCGTCGGGATCGAGCACCTTTCCGGCAATCGATCCGCGCTGCTGCGCCAACGCCGGGGACGACGCCAGGAACACGCCAAGAATGAGCGACAGGAGCCGTGCGGCTGGCATCATGGAAATCCTTCCTTTCGGAGACCGTCGATGACTGGGAGCGTAATGTTTCGACGGGGCGCGCGATGTCAAACCATGTCTAGGGTTTGTCTGCAAGTTGTCTCTGCTGGACGAAGGCCGGGCGATCGGCGATCGGCGATCGAGACAAGTCGCAGACATTTCCGAGACATCGTTTTACCGGCGGCGGCCCAGGATGGCTGATACACAATGAACGGCAATCAAGGAGGAATTCCATGAAATCGATCGCGTTCCTGACGGCGCTCGTCGTCCTGAGCAGTCCGGCGCTGACAGCGGCGCAGGGTGACCCTTCCATCAGCAGCGCCGAGCCGTTCAAGCTCGGCACGTTCGAGATCGCAGGCGAGCCGCGCATCGGCATCGTGCTGCGCGATACGCTGGTCGTTGATCTGGTGGCTGCCAATCGCGCCCTGCAGCGCGACCCGGCGTATCCGGCCGTGCCGGTGCCGGCCGACATGGTGGCGCTCATCGGCCGCTACGAGTACGGGATGAAGACGCGGCTCTACGAGATCGTCAACCACCTCGTGCGCAGCAATCGCCTCACCGGCGCGCAGCGGCCGGCCTACGTCCACGACGTCAAGAGCGTGGACATCCTGGCGCCGCTCATGCCCGGCAAGATGCTGAACGCCGCCGTGAATTTCTATACCCATGTGGGTGAGACGGGCACGGCCGAGGAACAGAAGAAGGCCGAAGCCGAGCGGCGCGCCAAGCGCGGTGTGCCGTATCTCTTCATCAAGCCGACGCGCGGCGCCGTGGTCGGCGACGGCGACAACGTGATCATCCCCTACGGCCGCGACCGCGTGGACTGGGAGGTGGAGCTCGGCATCGTGATGGGCCGCACGGCGAAGTACGTGTCGGCCGACAAGGCCGCCGAGCACATCTTCGGCTACATGGTCACGGTGGACGTCTCAGACCGCGGCGGACGGCCGCCCGACTCGCGGCCCGGCTCCGACTGGCTGGTCGGCAAGGGTCACGACACCTTTGCACCGATGGGCCCGTGGATCGTGCCGAAGGAGTTCTACGGCGATCCCATGAAGCGCCTGCGCCAGACGCTGACGGTCGACGGCAAGGTCATGCAGGAGGCCGGCGCCTCCGACATGATCCACTCGATCTACGAGCTCATCGAGTACGGGTCGTCGATCATCACCCTCTACCCGGGCGACGTCGTCAACAACGGCACCTCGGGCGGCACCGGCATGGGCCAGGCCTACCGCGGTGCCGAGCGCTTCCTGAAGCCGGGCGAGAAGATGACGGCGGCCATCGACGGCATCGGCTCGATCACGTTGAATGTCGTGGGCGAAGCCGCGCCGCCGTCGGGCACCGGTTCGCGGCTGCCGCCGGTGAGTTCCTACCGCAAGCAGTAAGCTCCGTGGCGCGGGGCGGAGCCATCCGCCCGCCTCGCGCCGCGCTCGTCCTTCGCCCGGTTCCCCGCCCCGTCAGCCCGACACAACGATTTCCCCTCCGCTCCCGTCTAACGCGTTCGTGAGCACTCTGGTTCGCGATCTCGGCTACGCCCTTCGCAAGTTCCGCTCCGCGCGCGTCTTCACGGCCACGGCCGTGCTGACCCTGGCCCTCGGCATCGGCGGCACGACCGCCATCTTCACGCTGATTCACGCCGTGATGCTGAAGTCACTGCCGGTTGGCGACCCCTCCCGGCTCTACCGGATTGGCGACGGCGACAACTGCTGCGTGCAGGGCGGTCCCCAGGATCGCTGGGGCATGTTCTCGTTTCCCCTCTTCGAGCGGATTGCGGCCGACGTGCCGGAGTTCGAGTCGCTGACCGCCTTCCAGGCCGGCAGCGGCCGCATGAGCGTGCGCCGGGAAGGCTCGAACGACGCGCCACGGCCGCATCGCTCGACCTACGTCACGGGCAACTACTTCGACACCTTGGGGATCAACGCCTTCGCGGGCCGCGTCTTCACCGCCGCCGACGACACCCCGGCCTCGCCGCCAGTCGTGGTGCTGGCCTACCACGCCTGGCAGGGGCTGTACGGCGGCGACCCGTCGATCGTCGGCGCCACCCTCATCATCGAGAGCCAGGCCTTCACGGTGGCCGGCATCGGCCCGCCGGGCTTCTACGGCGAGACGCTGAAGGCCAATCCGCCCGACGTGTGGGTGCCGGTGCAGCAGGAACCCCTCCTGAGCGGCGCCGTCACCTCCCTCCTGCGCCAGCCCATCTCGGCCTGGCTGCGCGTCATCGGACGCCTGCACCCGGGCGCCACCACCGAGGGCATGGAAGCGCGGCTCACGGGCCTGCTCCGCCAGTGGATGCAGCACGAAGCGGGCTACCCGCCGAACTGGATGGCAACCGTCGAACGGGTGCTGCCGCAGCAGGTCATTGCCGTCGTGCCGGCCGGGGCCGGCGTGGGCGTGATGAAGGAGCAATACGGCCGCAGCCTGCAGATCCTGCTGGCGGTCTGCGGGCTGGTGCTGCTCATCGCCTGCGCCAACGTCGCCAACCTCCTGCTGGCGAGAGCCGTCGCCCGTCGCGGTCAGACGGCGGTGCGACTCGCGATGGGCGCGTCTCGGCGGGAGATCGTCACCGAGGCCCTGGTCGAAAGCGTGCTGCTCGCCGTGGGCGGCGCGCTGGCTGGGCTGCTCGTGGCCGCCGGGGCGGCGCGGCTGCTGCTGTCGCTCGCCTTTGCCGGCGCCACGATGCTGCCGATCGACACCACGCCCTCGCCGCTCGTACTCGCCTTCGCGACCGGGCTCGCGCTCGTGACCGGCGTGCTGTTCGGCGCGGCGCCGGCCTGGCTGGCCACCCGCACCGACCCCATCGAAGCGCTCCGCGGCGCCGGCCGCACGGCGGGCGACCGCTCGTCGTTCGCACGCACGGCGCTGCTGGTCGTGCAGGCGGCGCTGTCGGTCGTGCTCGTGGCCGGCTCGACGATGCTCGGCCGCAGTCTCGGCAATCTCGAGGGGCAGGACTTCGCCTTCGAGCGGGACGGGCGCGTGCTCGTCTCGGTGGGCCGGCCGTCACCGACATTCGCCGGCGAGCGGCTGAGCGCGCTCTACCGGAACCTCGAGGAGCGTCTCAGCGCCATTCCCGGCGTGCAGGGCGCGAGCCTGGCGCTCTACAACCCCCTGACCGACAACTGGGGCGAAGGCGTCATCATCGCCGGCAAGCCCCCGGTCGCCCCGGGCGAGCAGACCGGCGCCTCCTGGGACCGGGTCAGCGCCAACTACCTGCAGCACCTCGGCGTGAAGCTGGTGCGGGGGCGCCACTTCAGCGCCGCCGACACCGCCACGACCGAGAACGTGGCCGTCGTCAACGAAGCGTTCGTGAAGCGCTTCTTCAAGGACGGGGAGGATCCGCTCGACCAGCACTTCGGTTTGAACCTGCCCGAGAACGCCAACACGTTCCGGATCGTTGGCGTCGTCAAGGATGCACGATTTGCCGGCTTCCAGCTCGATCGCCCGATGCGGGCGATGTTCTTCGTGCCGCTCGCCCAGACGGTCGACTACGCCAACCCGATGATGAAGCGGGTCGAGACCGCCTCGCACTACGTGGGCGGCATCCTGCTCGTGACGGCCGCGCCGCCCGGCCAGCTCGAGTCGCAGGTGGCGCGGGTGCTGTCGGCGGCCGATCCGAACCTCACGGTGCTCGGCGTCCGCACCCTGCGCGAGCAGGTCGAGCGCACGTTCGACCAGCCACGCGCGGTGGCGAGCCTGGCCGGCCTCTTCGGTATCGTCGCCCTCGTCCTGGCCGCCATCGGCCTCTACGGCGTGACGGCCTACTCGGTGGCCCGCCGCACCGGAGAGATCGGCGTACGCATGGCGCTCGGCGCCGATCGCGGGCGCGTCATGAGCCTGGTGCTGGGCAGCGCGTTCTGGCGGGTGGGACTGGGCCTGGCGCTGGGACTGCCGCTGGCGGTCGGCGCCGGCTACCTGCTATCGGCGCAGCTCTACGGAGTGGCGTTCTGGGATCCGGTGGCGCTGCTCGTGGCGATCGCGTCGCTCGGCCTGGCCGCGTTCGTCGCCTCGCTCGTGCCGGCAGCGCGCGCGGCGGCGATCGCACCCATGAAGGCACTGCGGACGGAGTGAGGGCGGTGGTCAGGCAATCGGCAGCTCGGTCGTGTACTTGGTCTGGCGCAACACGAAGTTGGTCGTCGACGATCGCACGATGCCGAGCGCCAGCAGCTTGCGCATGATGAAGTTCTCCAGGTCCTCGGGGTCGCGGGCGAACACCTTCAGCAGGTAGTCGTTCGACCCGGTGATCGACGCGCACTCGACCACCTGATCCTGTGCCTGCACGAAGGCGTCGAAGCGTCCGATGGTGGCTTCGGCATGGTCGAGCAGCGAGACATGCACGTAGGCGACCGCATGCAGGCCGAGCTTGCGCGGATCGAGCATCGCCACGCGCGTGCGGATGATGCCGTCCTGTTCGAGCCGCCGGATCCGCCGCCAGGCGGGCGACACCGACAGGCCGGCGCGGTCGGCCAGCTGCTGGGTGCTGAGCCGGGCGTCGTGCTGGAGCTGGCGAAGCAGTGACTTGTCGAATTCGTCGGGAGGTTGCATTGGTATGAAATACCCCACAACAGCAGCCTGGAGAAGTTATTCTCCTAATCGGCGGCGATCTTGGCCTTCGAAGCGAAATGATTCCGGATGTTCTGGGCGATCATTGTCTCAGTCAATATTCCTGGGGAGCCGCTGCCCATGCCCAAGAGCACCGCCTACGAAGCCAAGATTCCTGACGCGTCCGGACGCATCGTCTACACGCCCGAAGAGGATCTGGTCTGGCGCGACCTGTGCGCCCAGCAGATCCCCAACGTGCGCCAGCACGCATCCAAGGCCTACCTGGATGGCCTGGCGGCCGTGAACCTGCCGCTCGATCGCGTGCCGCAGTGCCCGGATGTTTCCGCGGTGCTCCGCCCCCGCACCGGCTGGGAGGTGGTGCCGGTGCCGGCGCTCATCGGCTTCAAGCGCTTCTTCGGGATGCTCGCCAACCGGCAGTTCCCGGCCGCCTCCTTCATCCGCTCGCGCAAGGACTTCAACTACATCGAAGAGCCCGACATCTTCCACGAGATCTTCGGACACACGCCGCTGCTCGCCGATCCGCGCTTTGCGGGCTTCTCGCACGCCATCGGCCAGGCCGGACTGCGGGCGGCGAAGGAAGACTACTCGTGGCTCATCCGCCTCTACTGGTTCTCGATTGAGTTCGGTCTCACGATCGAGCACGGCGAGATCAAGGCGCTCGGATCGGGCCTGGCTTCCTCGCCGACCGAGTTGCCATGGTCGGTCGGCGCGAACGGCCCGGAACGTCGGCCCTTCGACGTCATCGACATCCTGCGCACGCCCTACCGGATCGACATCCATCAACCCGTCTACTTCGTGATCGAGCGCCTCGACGATCTGTTCGCCGCCGCCCGGCGCGACCTGATGGCCGACATCGCGCACGCCAGGTCACTCGGCCTGCACGAGCCGAAGTTCCCGCCCAAGGAAGAGCTCGTCACGGCGGTGAAGTCATGAGCGAGGTCTGCGATCTCCGTGACCGCACGTGCCAGCCCTGCCAGGGCGGCACGCCGCCGCTCGACGCCGGCGCCTGCACGCGGTTCATGGGCGACCTGCACGCCGAGTGGCGACTCGACGCGGCCTCACAGGCGATCAGCCGCCGCTTCGAGTTCAAGGGCTTCGCCAAGGCCGTGCAGATGGCCAATCTCGCCGCCTGGCACGGCGACAAGCAGGGCCATCACCCGGATGTGGCGTTTGGCTGGGGCTACTGCACCATCACCTACACGACGCACGAGATCGGCGGGCTGTCGGACAACGATTTCATCTGCGCGGCCAAGCTCGACGCGCTCGTGGCCTGAGGACCAGCGGCCCAAAGCCCTCGCCTCGCGGCCTACCAGGCGACGTCGATGGGCAGTCGGGCGGCCACGTCGGCCCGCGCTTCGATGGCCTCGCCGGCCGCCAGGCACAGGTCCTCGCGGAAGCGTGAGGCGATCACCGTGATGCCCGTTGGCAGACCATCCACGACGCCAGTGGGGACGGCCAGCGCCGGAACACCCAGCACCGGCACGGCCGTGAGCGTGCAGCACTCGCGCCAGAACTCCGCCGTGCGCGCCGTGCTCTCGAGGTCGAAGCCGCGCCGGTAGACCGGCTGCGTAGACACGGGCGCGAGCACCAGGGAGACACGCTCGAGGAAGCGCTGCCATTCGCGCACGACGCGTGCGCGCTCGGCCAGCGCCTGCATGTAGGGAATGCCCGGGTCGGCGGGGTGGGCCTCGAGCATCAGCCCCATCGCGCGCCTGATGCCGGCATCGCCGTGGCGCTCGATGGCCGGCCACATGAACACACGAATCTCCGGCATCTGCAGCGCGAACCAGAGCTCCATCGCGCGCGTGAAGCCTGGCGTGGGCAGGTCCACAATCTCGTAGCCGGCCTCGGCCAGCCAGATGGCGGCCTGATGCAGGGCCTGGGCGACCGTCGGGTGCAGACGCTCGCCGCCGAGCGCGGCCGCATCGGTCACGACCGCCACCCGCCGCGGCGCAGCGAGCGGCGGCCCCTCGAGCGGCGCCGGCACCCACCACGGATCGCGCGCATCACGAACGGCCATCGCCGAGAGACCCAGACGAATGTCCCGCACCGTTCGCGCGAGCGGCCCCTGCACCGACAGGATCTGCGCCGACAGCGCTCGTTCGGCGGTGGCGCTCGGATTGAACGCCGGCACGCGGCCGAACGACGGGCGCAGCCCGGTAAGCCCGCAGGCGTAGGCGGGATAGCGGATCGACCCGGCGATGTCGTTGCCGTGCGACAGCGGAGTGATGCCGGCCGCCACCGAGGACGCGGCGCCCCCGCTCGACCCACCGGGCACGTGCGCCTGGGACCAGGGATTGAAGGTCGGACCGCGCAGCTCGTTGTCGGTGTCGAGCCGGAAGCTGAAGCCGGGCGTGTTGGTGCGGCCGAGGATGACGGCACCGGCGGCCTTCCAGTTCGCCACGACCGGACTGTCGTCGCTTGCGATCACATCGCGATACGCCACGGTGCCGTTGGTGGTGGCGCAGCCCGCCTGATCGATGTTCTCCTTCACGGTCACCGGCACGCCGTGCAGCGGCCCCAGCCCGTCGCCGCGGGCCACGGCAGCATCCGCGAGATCGGCAGCCGCGCGCGCCGACGCCGCAAGATCGACGGTGACGGCATTCAACTGCGGGTTCACCTCGGCCATCCGTCCGAGACAGGCTTCCACGGCCTCGAGCGACGAGATCTCCCGCTGCGCGATTGCCCGCGCCATCCGCGTGGCGTCCCAGCGCCAGATCGCGTCCGTCATTCCTGCCCTCCGTTGCCGCAAGCATAGGGCACGCGGCCTGCCCCTGCCGCTCGCAACGGCCGGGCGGGCGCCATCTGGCAGCCAGGCGCGGCGACCTGCGGCTGGGGATCACCGACGCCGCTTCATGGTACGAAGCGGCGACTTCCACTTCCAGGCCAACTGCGCCAGCTGGCGCAGTCCAATCGACGCCGCGTAGCCGCCGTAGGCGAGGCCAAGACCGGTCATCCCCCACCAGTACCAGAATGCGGAGGCGGGAAACCCCTCGGTCCAACCGTACTTTGCGGCGACGACGGCGAGCCCGCCGAACACCGTACCCGACATGATGTAGACCGCCGCCATGCCGCCTTCGCCGACCAGCCGCGCCAGGCTCGACGAGAACACCTCTGGCGTCCCGGCGTGGATGGCGACGGCTGCGACCGGCTCCGGCGCGACGGCCACTGCCGGGGGCCGATGGGGTGGCGGCGCGACGAGGTTCAGCGTCTGCACGATGTCCAGCGGGAGATCCACGAGGCCCGTCAGCCAGGCGCCGTAGCCAGCCAGCCAGGCGTCCAGGGGAACGAGGATGCGCCAGGCCGGACACCGCCAGTCCATGCCGTCGAAGGCCACGAGCAGATGGTGGCCGCGGAAGGCGCACGCGAAGCCGCGCGCGTGTCCGAGGTCGTCGAGCGCCTTCAAGCGCTGCAGCATGGTCGTCGTGAGGATGACGCGCCCCCCCACTTGGTCGTCGCCGTAGACCTCGAACACGCCCTCGAACTCCGGATCCTCGAGCGCGATCGGCTCAACCGCCCCGCCGGTCCGGGCCAGGAGGTTGCCGAGCAGGCCGCGGTCGCGCGTCACCACCGTCAGTCCGGGCCGGGGCCGTGCCAGGCGGAAGCTGGCCAGCACCCCGCCGAACATACGGTACTGTTTGCCGTCGTGCAAAGTGAGCTCGGCCACCGCGAACGGTACGCCGGCGGCATCACCCGTGAGCACGTGCTGCACGGAGGCCGACTCGAACGCCTCGGCGAGGCCACTGTCGCGAAACGCGCCCAGTGCAAAGGCGTCAGACGAGAGCACGGCCTCGGTGCCGCGCAGGTCGAGCTCGCTGTCGATGTGCCGGATGTCGGTGCGATGCGCCACCGCGGCCGCCACCATGTGGCGGCGCATGAAGGCCTGCCAGGCACGCACGATCCACGCAGCGGCGATGAGACCAACGGGCCCGGCCAGCAGACACACGCCGGCGAACGTGTCGGTCGTTTCGGATCGCGGCATCTCTCCGATCGCCATCCCCGTCGGTATGGCGACCAGTGCGGTGACGAGCGCTCCGGCGGCGAAGCGAAGGGTGAGGCGGCGGCGGCGCTCGAGCGCATCGAGGTCGGGGACGGTAGGCGCCGGCGAGGCGGCCATCACGGCTGCCGGCCGGACAGGCCGCCGGCGTCGGGCACCTCACGAGCCGCCGCGGGCGCTTCGAAAAACGGCATGGCCTGCACGCCCACGGCGGCAGCGATGAGCGACCCGGGGAACGTCTGCACGGCGTTGTTCAATTGGTTCACGGCGGCGTTGTAGAAGCGCCGCGCCGCTGTGATCTGCGCTTCGGCCTCTACCCACGCCGCTTGCGCCTCCATGAGCGGACCGGCGGCTTTCAGCTCAGGATACGCTTCGAGGCGCAAGAACAGCTGGCCCACCCGCTGGCTCAACTGGCCTTCCACGTCGAAGCGTCGGCCCAGATCGCCAGGGAAGGCACCGGCCGCCTCGCTCGCGGTCTCGCGCAGGCGCGTCACCTCGACCAGCAGCCCGCGCTCGTGCTGCATGTACTGGCCGGCCAGGGCGACGAGGTTCGGGATGAGATGGTGGCGCTGCGTGAGGTGCACGTCCACCGAGCTCATCGCCTCGCGCACTTTGTTGCGGCGCGCGATGAGCGAGACGTACCACGCGTAGGCGCCGACGAGCGCCGCGCCGAAGACGCCGGCCCACACCCACATGCTCTCGGTTCCCCCCGACCAGCGGCCGCGCCTACGCGCCGCCGGACCGGGCGAAGTGTAGTGCAGGTGGGGCCGTGCCGGAACCAACCAGACGGCCTGCCAGGCGCCAGTCAATTCACGCGCATCCGTTCGATCAGGCGATGCACACCTTCAAAGCGCTCGGCCGCCTCGACCAGGGGGATGGGCAGCTCGTCGAGGGCGAAGACCAGCGCGCAGTTCTGATGGTCGCCCGCACGGCGAGGCGCTGGCTTACACTGCCAGCCGGAGGGGCGATGCGAACGACGTCGTGGTGGCGCGGCTTGGCAATGGCCGCCGTGGTTTCGGGGACGCTGGCGGCCCAGCCGGCACAGTTCTCGTTCGACTACCCGGCCATCGCTGGCCGCCTCGTACAGCAATTGCGACTGCAACCTGGCGAGACGGTGCTCCTCGTGGCCATGCCCGGCACCTTCGAAGACCTGGTGCCGCACTTGCGCCAGGCCGTGATGAAGGCCGGCGGCGTGGACCTCGGGGTCGTCGATGTGCTGCGCGAGCCGGTGCCGGCGGGCTTCGACGTGGCGCTGCTGCAGCGGGGCGCCGCGGCATCGCGTGCTGCCTATAGAGACATGCTGCGCGGCGTGGACGCGGCCATCATGATGCCGGGCGCCCTTCCGGCACACCCGGTCTACGCCGCGATGCAGGACCGGCTGCGTGAGGGCCAGGGACGCACGGTGCACTTTCACTGGGTGGAGAACGGCAGCGCCTATCCCCTGCCCGGCCAGCCCCTGCCGCCGCGGCACCTTATCGACGCCACCTATCAACGTGCCGTGCTCGACACCGACTACCCGGCGCTCGAGGCGATGGCCCGCCGCGCCGAGGTGGCCATGCGCGGCGGCATCGTGCGGGTGACGACGCCACTCGGCACGAACCTGCAGTTCCGTGTCGGGCCACGACCGGTGAACCGGCAGGACGGCGATGCGTCGGCGGCGCGCACCGGCCAGGGCGTCATCCTGATCGATCGCGAGGTGGAGCTGCCGGCTGGCGTCGTGCGGGTCGCGCCGGTGTCGGAGTCGGTCGAGGGCACGATCGCGTTTGGGCCATCACAGTGGGATGGCAAGGCGGTGGAGGGCCTGAGAATCCGCTTCGCAGCGGGTCAGGCCGTGAGTGTCACGGCCACGTCGGGCGTGGCCGCGGCCGAGGCCGAGATGGCACGCGTGCCGGCGGCCGGCCGGCACTTCCGGGAGTTCGCGCTGGGACTGAATCCGCTGCTCGCCGTCCCGGCAGAGAACCCGTGGATTCCTTACTACGGCTACGGCGGCGGCGTGGTGCGGCTGTCGCTCGGCGACGACACCGAGCTCGGCGGCACCACAGGCGGCGGCTACGTGCGATGGAATTTCTTCACCGACGCCACCGTGACCTTCGACGGCGAGGTGTGGGTGCGCGACGGGCGACTGGTGGCCAAGTAGCGCCAGGCGGCGCGTAGGCACGCGCCGCCGAGGTGACTATCTAGGAACGCTGAGCGGCCTCATGGCCGCCATTCAGCAGGCGCCGCAGTGTCTCCACCGTCGACACCCGCGTCGTGTCTTCGATCGGTGCCTCGATCGTGGTGCCCAGGTCGGTGATGAGCCCGTCGGTCAGTCGATACACCCAGCCGTGCAGCTTCACGGGGCGGCCGCTGGCCCAGGCGTCGCGGACGACCACGGTGCGGCTCAGGTCGAAGACCTGCTCCATCACGTTCAACTCGACGAGGCGGTCGCCGCGGGTGGCGTCGTCGCCGAGCTCGTCCAGCTCATCCCGGTGGAGCCGGATGACATCGCGGATGTGACGCACCCAGGTGCCGGCCAGTCCACCGAGCTCCGGGCCCATGGCGGCCTTGACGCCACCGCAGCCGTAGTGGCCGCACACGATGATGTTGTTGATCTTCAGCACGCTCACGCCGAAGTCGAGCACGCTCATCAGGTTCATGTCCGTGTGCACGACCATGTTGGCCACGTTGCGGTGGATGAACATGTCGCCCGGCATCGTGCCGGTGATGAGGTCCGGCGGCACGCGGCTGTCGCTGCAGCCGATCCAGATGCAGAACGGCTGCTGGTGCTTGGCGAGCTCGGTGAACAGTTCCGGATTCTGCTCGTGCATCTGCCGGCTCCACTCCTTGTTGCGGGCCAGCAGGGTGGTGCGCAGATCGCGGTCGCGTTCGTTGGTCGTGAGCGGCGTGTGCAGCATGGCGAATTCCTCAGGCGGCGCTCTCACGCGCCGAAATATGGGTGAGTACGTCGGGGAACTCCGCCAGCACCTGAGCCGCGGGGAGCAGACCCGGGGCGGCGCCGGCGAGCACCTGGCGGGGCTGCTCCTGCAGCTCGGTGATGAAGACGGCGGAGCCGCGACCCTGGAGGTCGGTCACGAGTTCCACGAGTGCGTTGAGGCCGCTCTGGTCGACAAACGGCACGTCGACCATGCGGATGACGACATAGGGCGTGAACCTGAGCTTCACCGCCATGTCCTGCAGCGAACTCGTGAAACCGAAGTGCAACGGTCCGTGGAAGTGCTTGACCATCACCTTCTTGGCGAGCCGGCCGAAGAGGGCCGCCTCTTCCGGGTGCGCGGGTTCGCCGACGAAGTCGCCGAAGGCGCCGACCTTGCTGCGCAGTGCGCCTTCATCGCCCATCCGCTTCATGAACAGCATCGAGGAGAGGGCCACGCCGAGCGCCACCGCCTGGATCAGATCGAAGAACACGGTGACGACCAGCACCATCGCCAGCACGACGGCATCGGCTCGCGGCACGTGCCACAGTTGCTTGACGCCGCGCACGTCCATGATGGCGAGACCGACCGAGATGAGGATGCCGGCCAGCACCGAGTGCGGTACGTAAGCAGCGAAGGAGCCCAGCCCGAGCAGCACGCCCAGCAGCACCAGCCCGTGCACCATGCCGCTCAGGCGGGTGCGCCCGCCGGCCCGGATGTTGACCACCGTGCGCATCGTGGCGCCGGCGCCGGGAATGCCGCCGATGGCCGCCGCCACCATGTTGCCGACGCCCTGCCCGATGAGCTCCTGCTCGCTGTCGTGGCGCGTGCGGGTCAAGCTATCGGCGACGAGCGAGGTCAGCAGCGAGTCGATGGCGCCGAGCGCGGCCAGCGCCACGCCGTCACTGATGATGCTGCTCCACAGATGGGCGTCGATGCCGAAGAGGCCGTCGAGCCTGAGCGCCGGCAGGCCCTGCGGAATCTCGCCGATGCGGGGCACGTCCCAACCGAGCACGATCGAGAGCACCGTCATCGAGAGCAGCGCAACCAGCGTGGCCGGTACGGCCGTCGTGAGCTTCGGCGTCACGACGATGATGGCGTAGGTCAGCACCGCGAGCGCGAGCGCCGCCCAGTTGATCGCCGACAGCGCCGTGCCGACGGTCAGCACGACGTCGAGCACCGCGCTCGGCGAGCGTTGCCCGAGCATCGGGAAGATCTGCAGCAGGATGATGATCGTGCCGATGCCGGTCATGAAGCCCGAGATCACCGGATACGGCACGTAGCGGATGTACTTCCCGACGCGCATCAACCCGAGCCCGACCTGCAGCACGCCGGCGAGCAGGAACGTGGCGGTGACGGCGGCGAACTCGCTGCCGGTGCCGGCCGCCGCCGCGGCCACGCTGGCCGCCACCGCCGCGCTCACGACGGTCATCGGGCCAGTGGGACCGCTCACCTGGGACGGAGTGCCGCCCAGATAGGAGGCGAAGAAGCCAATCGCCATCGCGCCGTAGATGCCGGCGGCCGCGCCGAGGCCGCTTTGCACGCCGAAGGCCAAGGCCAGCGGCAAGGCGACCACGGCCGCCGTCACGCCTCCGAACAGATCGCCGCGGAGATTGCTCCAGTCGAACTTGTACAATCGGGTCATAGGCGCTCTCACCAGAAGTTAGAAACAACGTTCCTGGGCCCGTCACCCAAGGGGCACCGCGCCGGCGACACCTCAAATCGAAACAGGTCGGACGCACCGTCGCGGCACACGCCGAACCGCGGGCAGACACGCCGCGGATGCGATCAAACGCGTGACGGCGACAGAAGGGTCAGCGCCGCTCGGGCGGCCGCTCGGCCACGTCGAGATCGGGACTCTCGATCCGGCGGTCTGCCGACCCGCTCGCCCAACTATGTCGCGCAGCAGGCGGCGGTCCCGCCAGTTGCAGGGGCGCCCGGGGCGTGAGGGCCTGCTCGCCGACCCATTCGACGGAGATCTCAGTGGTCTCGGCCGTCGGTTCGGCAGCCCTCGCGTTGGCGGCCGCGCCACAGAGCAGAAGCATGCAGGCCACCGACACGGCGCGTCGCCAGCGGGCGCACTGGAAGCGTTTGAGCCGGACGATCGCGCGTCGACGGGCAGAATCCACTGGCAAGAGTGCTTCAGTTTACACCAGTCGGGGTGGCGGGGCGGGGCGCGGGCGGGACGGGGGAGTGGGCTCGTTGGAGCCCCTTCCACGGGCGGCTGCCCGGCACCGCGCCGCCGGAAATGGTGGTAGTGTCGGCGGCGACCATGAGCGATTCCGACGTCCGGATGCCGGCCATCCGCGCCGCCGATGTGGTGCTGCCCTCGCGTGACCTCTCGGCCGACCTGGCCTTCTTCACCGGCACGCTGGGCTTCCGGCTCGACACCATCTTTCCGGCCGACGACCCGGCCGTGGCCACCTTGTCGGGGCACGGGTTGCGCGTGCGGCTCGATCGATCGGCCACCCACGCTCCGGGCGTCATCCGCCTGCTCTGCGACACCCGGAGCGAGGTGACCGGCGGCGCTGGCAGCCTCACGACCCCCGGCGGCACGCGAGTCGAAGTCGCCGAGGCCGTGCCGGTGACGGTGACGCCACCAACCGACCACGCGTTCATGGTCCGGCATCTCGTCGACGGCGCTCCGTGGGTGGTCGGCCGCGCCGGCATGCGTTACCGCGATCTGATTCCAGGGCGCCTGGGCGGCAGCATCATCGCCTCGCACATCCGGATTCCCGACGCCGGACCGGTGCCCGACATGGTGCACTACCACACGGTGGGCTTTCAGCTCATCTACTGCTACACGGGGTGGGTGCGCCTGGTCTACGAGGACCAAGGCCCGCCGTTCGTCCTGGCGGCCAACGACTGCGTCATCCAGCCGCCCGAAATCCGGCACCGCGTGCTCGAATCGTCCGAGAACCTGCAGGTGATTGAGATCGGCGTGCCGGCCGAGCACATCACCACCGTCGATCACGAGTTGACGCTGCCGACCTCCAGGGTGCGGCCGACGCGCTCGTTCGCCGGCACGGCCTTCTGTCGGAGTGAGGCGGCAGCGGCCAGGTGGACGCCGTGGCGCATCCCGGGGTTCGAGGGGCGCGAGACCGGTATCAACGCCGCCACCCGCGGCGTGGCGTCGGTGCAGGTGGCGCGTCCGGCCGGCGCTGTCAAGGGCCAGGTCACCAGCCACGCGTCAGACATCCTCTTCACGTTCGTGCTGTCGGGGTCGGTCACGCTGCACGCCGACGGCCAGGGCGTGCACGCGATCGGCGAAGGCGACGCGTTCGTGGTACCGCCGCACCTGAGAACCGCGCTGTCTGGCGCCTCCAAAGACCTGCGCCTGCTCGAAGTGTCGCTGCCGGGCACGTTCGAGACAACGACGCATTCAGACGTGTCACTCGGGTAGATGTCGGGTGGCCGCGGGCCTCGCGGCACGACTCGGGTCAGGGTCGTGAGCCGCAGGGGCGAGATCCCGTAGAATCCGCCGATGCACAGACGTCTCCTCCACGCGTTCCTCGCGCTGACGTTCGGATTCACCGCGTCGCTGGCGCCGCAGGCCGTGGCGCCCCAGCCCGCTCCTCCTGTCGCGACCTCGGCGCCGGAATACGGCCCGGCAACAGGCACGCTGCTCATCGTGGGCGGCAACATGAGCGACAACTTCGGGGTGCCGAAGAAGTTCATCGAGTTGGCCGGCGGCCCGACGAAGAAATTCGTCATCGTGCCGACCAATGGCGGCAACAGGAACGCCGATGGCACGCTGAAGGTCTATCAGGACGCGTCCGTCCTCGCCGCCTGGAAGCGGCGCGGACTCACGAGCGCGGTGATGCTCCACACCTGGGATCCGAAAGTGGCCGACACCGACGCCTTCGTGCAGCCCCTGGTCGACGCCGACGCCGTGTGGTTCGATGGCGGCCGCCAGTGGAACATGGTCGACTCCTACATGAACACCCGCACGCTCGCGGCGTTTCGCAAGGTCCTCGACCGCGGCGGCGTCATCGGCGGCACCTCGGCCGGGGCGACGATTCAGGGCGACTACCTCGTGCGCGGTGACACCTCCGGTCCCGATGTGATGATGACCGACGAGGCCACCCACCAGCATGGGTTCGGGTTTCTCAAGCGGTCGGCCATCGACCAGCACATCAATGCGCGCAACCGCTGGGATGACCTGATTCCGGTGGTCAGGAAGTTCCCGCAGCTTCTCGGTATCGGCCTGTCGGAAGACACGGCCATCGTCGTCACCGGCGATCGCTTCGAGGTCATCGGCCGCTGGAAGGTCACGGTGCACGACAGCACGCGCGCCTACCCGCCGTGGCGGAAGCCGTACGATGTGCTCGACGCGGGCGATGTCTACAACATGAAGACGCGGCGGATCGAAGCGCGCGGTAACGGCACGACGCCAGCGGGTCGGCCGGGCGCCTGAGTTGGCCGGAGCGGGCGAGGAGAGACCGACTGGGGACGGACAGACGCCGCCGCAGCCTTCTCTCCCCGACCCTGCTCCTGCACCGGTCTCAGCAACGACGATGCCAACGAACCGTACCGAATCCAGGCCATCGGCGTGAGGTGAGCGAGCAAGCGGCGACAGGCCGTGTCAGGAGGGGGCCTGACCCGGGGAACAAATCCTGTCCGCCCGAGGACTTCCGGCTGGACAAGCCGCCGACGGCGCGCGCGGGAAGACTACGCTGTGGCCCTTCGCCCGGATAGCCGGTAGCCGAGGCCGAGCAGGGCCAGCCACGGCCCGCCCGCCACGAGCGTCGACTCGAGCCCCGGCACCCACCACGTGGAGAGCAGCACGGCCGCAATCGCCGCGGCGCCCAACCACGAGGCCACCGGCGCGGATGTGCTCTCGCCGCGCCGGCGGCGGACGCGGCAGAAGGCGATGTGCGTGACGAAGATCATCAACCACACGAAGAGGGCGCCGAAGAGCGCCACCCCGAAGAACCACACGTAGGCCGAGTCGGGCCAGAGTGCACGCACGAGCACCGCCGCCCCCAGGCCCAAGCTCGAGACGAGCAGCGCGTTCACGGGCGCGGCGGCCCCGGACACGGCGCCGAGACCAGGCGGCGCGAAGCCGGCACGGGCAAGCGAGAACAGCGTGCGGGCGATGAGGTAGAGATTGGCGTTCGAGCTCGACAGCGCCGCGCTCAGCACGACGAAGTTCATGAGGCCGGCAGCGCCCGGAATACCCAGGCCGCCGAGCACCCTTACGAAGGGACTCTCGCCGACGCCGAGTTGGTTCCACGGCGTGAGCGCCACGAGCAGCGTGATCGTCACGACGTAGATGGCCGACAACCCGAACACCATGCGGCGCATCGCCACGGGAATGGTGCGCGCTGGATCCGAGGCTTCGCCGGAGGTCACGGCCACGATCTCGACGCCGATGAAGGAGTAGATGACGAAGCAGCACCCGAGCCACACGCCCGAGAGACCGAAGGGCATGAAGCCGCCGTGGGCGGTCAGGTGCTGCAGCCCGACGGCCGGCGCGCCGGTGGCGCCGGCGAGCACCAGCACCGCCAGCACGATGAAGACCAGCACGGCCACGACCTTGATCATCACGAGCCAGTACTCGATCGTGCCGAGCCGCCCGACGGCACGTGAGTTCAGATAGAGCAGCGCCACCGCGAATGCCAGCACCCACACGGCGCCGGTCACTTCCGGAAACCAGTAGGCCATGTAGATCGACGAGGCCACGAGCTGTCCGCCGGTGGCGATGACCTGCATCAACCAGTAGCTGACGCGCACCGCATAGCCGGCAAACGGCGACACGTAGATCCCGGCGTAGACGCCGAAGGCACCTGCCGTCGGGTGCGCCACAGCCATATCGGTGAGGGCACGCGTGAGCAGAAGCGACACGCCGGCCACGATGAGATACGACAGCAGGATAGCCGGCCCGGCGACGTTCACGGAGAGCCCGCTGGCCAGGAAGAGGCCGGTGCCAATGGCGCCCCCGAGCGCCATCGTGGCCTGCTGGGTGGCCGACAACTGACGCGCGAGACCGTCTTCGTTGGGAATGTCGGAAGGCGCCTGGGTCGTCATGCCGGCGCGAGTGTACCTCGCGCCTGCTTGACATGCGCGGAGCCGGTAGGGGATACACACGCGTGGCTTCCACGACGCTCGACGACTTCCGGTCTCGCTTCCCCATCCTTGGCCGCCGCATCTACGTGAACAGCTGCTCGCAGGGCGCCCTCTCGACCGACGTCGACGATGCGCTCGGCGCGTTCACCGAGTCGTGGCACACCGGCGGCTCACCGTGGGACCAGTGGGTGGGCGAACTCGAACGCCTGCGGACCGCGTTTGCCGCCACTATTGGCGCCGATGCCGACGAGATCGCGATCATGCCCAACGCCACGACCGCCGCGGCGGCCATCGCCACGGCGCTGCCCTTCGACGGGGCCCGTCGCCAGGTGGTGTTGAGCGGCGCCGAGTTCCCCACCATGGCGCATCTCTGGCAGGCGCAGGCGCGGCGCGGCGCCGAGATCGTGTGGGCGGGCAGCCACGAAGACGCGCAACCGCCGATCGAGGCCTTCGAGCCGCACATGGGCGACCAGACGTGCATCGTGCCGGTGGCGCACGTGTGCTTCAGGAACGGCTACCGGCTCGACATCCCGCGGCTGGTCGCACGCACGCACGAGGCCGGCGCGCTCGTGATGCTCGACGACTACCAGCACACCGGTACGGCACCTCTCGACGTCGGCGCGCTCGGCGTCGACATCCTGGTGACGGGCACGCTCAAGTACTTGCTGGGGCCGCCCGGGATCGCGCTGCTCTACGTCCGCCGGTCGCTCATCGAGCAACTCGAACCGCTCGTGACCGGCTGGTTCGGGCGGGCCGATCCGTTCGCGTTCACGCTCACCCCGCTCGACTGGGCACCCACCGCCCGCCGCTTTGAAACCGGATCGCCGGCCGTGCCGACGATCTACGGCGCGAGGGCCGGCCTGGCGCTGCTGCAACGCTTGGGCACCGAGCGCGCGGGCCTGCAGATCTCACACGTGGTCGAGCGCATGGTCAGCGGCGCGGTCGATCTCGGGCTGGACGTCTTGACGCCTCTTGACGCCTCGCGCCGAGGACCGCTGGTCGTGCTTCGGGCCAGGGATCCACAGGCGCTCGTGCAAAGGCTGGCCGCCCGGGGCATCATCGCCTCGGCCCGCGGCACGGGGCTGCGGGTGTCGTTCCATGCCTACAACAACGCCGCCGACGTCGACGCCGTGCTGGCGGCGCTCTCGGCGGAGCGCCCGCTGCTCAACTAGTCCCTACGGCGCGCGCGGCCAGTGCCTATCAGGGGGGATGGACATGGCTGCACTCAAGGACACGGCCGCGCAGTTCTTAGACGCCTGCGAAACCGGCAAGGGATGGGCGGGCTGCGCGCGGCACTGCCAGGACGGCGCCACCTTTTCGGCCCAGGCGGACGCCCTCGCGGGCGTGACGGCGCTCGAGGCGTACACCGACTGGATGAAGGGCCTGTTCCGCGGCACCCACACCGTCGACGGCCCGGTGCCGGCAACCGGTCGAGGCCGACCATGTCTGCGTCATGGACTTCACCGGCGACAAGATCGGCCACATGACGAAGAGCTGGAACGACGGCCACAGCCTCCGATAGATGGCGTGGGCCTAGTGTCCTGGAACCAGGACACTAGCGGATCGCTACTTCGCCGCCGGCGCTGCGAGATACGGCATGAGCGCGGTGTTCTTCGGGTGCGTCTTGAACAGGTCGAACTCCATGTAGTAGCCCTGGGGGTCGTAGCCGACGAAGGCCCGATAGCGGCCCGCCTCATCATCCGACACGGCCGTGCCGCGCAGCGGGAAGAGCGCCCCGTCCTGCACCGCCTTGAACCAGCCATCGATGTCGTCGATGAGGAACGAGACGTTGACCGCCTTCTTCTCGCTCCACTTGTTCATGCCGCGGCGCTCGTCCACCAGCCCGACGTGACCGGTCTTCGATCCCTGGTAGATCTTGGCCCAGCCCTGATCGACCACCTGCTTGAGGCCGAGCACCTCCTCGTAGAAGGTCTGCATCGACGGCAGGTCCTGGTAGTAGAGCCAGGTGATGGTGGCCTTGAAGCCCAGGCCGTCCGGCAGCGTACTCGTCGGTGCGCGCACGTTGCGATTGGTGTTGAGCAGCGGCACGAAGCGCTCGTTCTCGGGATGCTGGTTGAACCACTCGAACTCGAGCAGATAGCCCTCGGGGTCCTTGATGACGAAGCCGTCGTGCGCGCTGCCGGGCCGCTTGGCGAACGGGCGACCCGGGGCCAGGCCCTTCGACGCCAGGTAGGCCGCCCACTCCTCGAGCTGGTCGGTCAGAAGCGCCAGCGCCACCGACTTCGGTTCATCGGCCGAGTGCATGCCCTTGGTGGCGTCGACGAGAATCAGGTACGACTCTTCAGCCACACGGAAGATGCGTGCCATGTCGTAGTCGGCCACCACTTCGAGGCCGAGCGTGTCGCGGTAGAACGCGGTGGCGCGATCGAGATCGCGGTAGTAGAGGAACACGTTGCTGGCCCGCACGCCGAAGTCTCGCATGGTGCGGAACGACGTTTGCTCGGCCAGCAGCTCGTTGATTCGCCAGGCGGGATAGCTCAACAGACGCCCGAAACGGCGCGCGACGTCCTGGCGCGCCTTGCCAGCGTACTGCCCGGCCGTTTCGAGAGCCTGAGCATCGGCCTTGAGCGCGAGGTAGTCGTCGAGGGTCGTGCCCTGGTAGATGAGCAGCACGTCCTTGTCGCTGGCCACGTCGGCGGGAAACAGGTCGGTCACGAGCAGGCTGTTCTCGCGGTAGAGCTTGACGTTGTTGCGGGCCACCACCTTTTCGGCCTCGGGCAGCATGGCGTCCATCTCGGCCGGTGCCAGCACCTCGCTCAGCGCGAGCGTCTTCACGCCCGAGTGGACGAGTTCAGCGAACCCGCCGATGGTTCCCAACTCGTAGGCGTGGGGTGGCGCCGCGCCGGACCCACCGCCGGCACATCCGCCAAGGGCGGCAAACGGCAGCAGAAGCAAGAGCGCGGCTGGAGTACGTGTCATGGAACGAGCCTCCGATGGAGCGGGCCGGACTGGGCGTGGAGCAGCGACAGACCGGGAGCATACCGCACCACCGCCGCGTTCACTTGGTCCCGAGCGGCCTCAGTTCCTTCCACCGCTCGATGAACGCCACGGCGGCCGCGACCGACGCCTCGGTCTCGGCGCGCCCGCGCTCGGCAGTGGCCGCCTTGACGTCGAGTGCGCTCCACACGCCCGTCTCGGTCATCTCCCTGGTGGACGTACCTTTCCCGGTGGACTCATCCTTGAGCGCTTCGGCGAGGAAGACGCGGGTCGCGGTCGCGTCACCGGCCACGACCTCGGGCAGCATCTTCTCGAGGTGCGGACGCAGCGTCAGCGGCGCGGTGCGGGCCACGCTCATGTCGACCAGGGTCGGCGTCAGATAGAGCGATCGCGATGTCTCGCTGACGCCCCCGTGACGGTCGAACGCCCGCGGCCCCGCCGGGGTCGAGCGGGTCAGGAACGGCGCGGCGGCCTCGTCGAGCTCCACGGCGATGCCGGCGGTCTCGTGGTTGATGCGATCGGCGATGTAGCGCGACGTGGCCGCGTTGCCGGCGTGGCTGTTCAGGATGAGGAAGCGCTTGAAGCCCTGAGCCAGGAGACTCTGCGCCGCCTGGAAGTAGACGAGCTGGATCGTCTCCACCGGCAGGGAGATCGTGCCGGGAAAGGCCGAGTGATAAGGCGAGTTGCCGGGGAAGAGGATGGGCGCCACCAGTACGTCAGTCTGCTGGGCGATGAGCTTCGCGCGCTCGAGTCCGTTCAGGAAGTCGGTGCCGATCGGCCCTTGCAGGCCGTGCTGTTCGAGCGAAGCCACCGGCAGAATCACCATGTCGGTACGCGTGAGCAGGTCGCGCACGTCCGGCCAGGTCATGTGCGGCAGGTAGTTCTTGACCTTCTGCTCGTGCCACAGCGGGTTGGCCGCTGTCGGCGCCTGCGCGAACGACGTTGAGGCCACCGCCACCCACAGCGCCATCGCCACGACCACTCGAACTCGCACCATGACGGACTCCAATCTTCGGAAGGGAACGGGGCGCGCCTACTTGCTGCGTACGGCCGTCATCGTGACTTCGAGACGGGCGCCGCGCGCCAGCTCCTTGACAGCCACCGTGGACCGGGTGGGATAAGCGCCGTTTGGAAAGTACGATCGGTAGATCTCGTTGTAGGTGGCGAAGTCGGCCATGTCGGCCAGGTAGGTCGTGACGGCGACGACGTCGGCAAGCGACATGTCGGCGGCCGTCAGCACCATCTGGACGTTGGTCATGATCTGCTTCATCTCGGGCGCCAGGCCGCCGGGCACGAGCTGGCCCGACACGGGATCGCCGCCCGTGCTGCCCGAGAGGTACAACGTGTCGCCCACGAGAATGCCCGGCACGAGCGGCGACGGCGTCGGCTTGTAGCTGGCTGGCTGAATTACGCGCCTGGCCGGCGCGGGACCGCGCGTCTGCTGGCCCACGGCGAACCCGGCGCCCCCGACCAGCAGGGCCGCGGTCACCGCGAGCATGGGCCCGAGCGGGCGGGTCGATCTCATAGACGTATGCATGTTGCCTCCTCCAGTCACCTGTCAAACGATGAGTGCTGTCAGCGCCGACGTCTGGCGGCGGCGCCGAAGTAGACGACATTGGGCGCCTCCGACCTGGCGACGGCAATATCGAGCTGGCCGTCCTCGTCGAGGTCGCCAATCGCGAAGCCATACGCCGTCCCGCTGGCATCGCCGAAGGCCACCGGCGTGAAGTGGCGGCCCGAGCCGTCGTTGAAGTAGACGGCCGGTCGCGCCTCGACGTAGCCGACGACGATGTCCGTCGTGCCGTTGCCGTCGAGATCGCCCATGGTGAGCGCGTAGGGCGACTCGTCACCCGATGCGATCGAGACGGCCGGCGACAGACGGCCGCCCGCCTCGCCGAAGTAGGCCGCCACGCCCGTTTGCTCGTCGATGGTGACCAGATCGTTCAGGCCGTCTAAGTTCAGATCGGCGGCCACCGACATGCGGATGTTCGCGGTGGCCGGTCCGAACAGCACCCGGGTCGCGACCGGGAAGCGGCCCGCTCCGTCGTTGAGGTAGACATGACTCTGTCCGCCGTCGCGGTGCGGCACCACGAGATCGACGAGACCGTCGCCGTTGACGTCGGTGGCGGTGATGGTCGTCGCCGACTCGGTCGAGAACTGCTGGCACGCCTGGTCGAAGCGCCCACGCCCCTGGTTGAGACAGATGTAGTTGGCGCCAGGCCGGGCGCCCGATCGGTTGGCGACCACGATGTCGGGCCGGCCGTCGGCGTTGACGTCGGCGATGGTGGCGTTTCTGGTCGACCATGCCGCCTGACCGTAGGCCGAGCCGGGCTGGAAGTGGCCCGTGCCGTCGTTCAGGTAGACGAGCTTCGGATCGGGCTTGTCGTTGCTGATGACGACGTCGAGATCGCCGTCGCCGTCGAGATCGACGAGGTGGCCCGAGTACGAGCGGTCGGAGGCGGAGCCGAGGTCGTGGGCCGAAGGGAACTTCCCGCGGCCGTCGCCGAGCAGCACCCGGTCGACCAGCGGCCAGTGACGCCCCTTGGCCAGCACGATGTCGGCGTGGCCGTCGCCGTTCACGTCACCGATGCTGATGTTGGCCGAGGTCTCGGCGGTGGCTTCGAGCAGCACCGCCCGGTCGTAGTGCGGCAGCGCGGCCTGGGCGAGGGGCGCGGCGGGGGGCGCCGGCGAAGGCGTGCCGTCGAAGTAGTCGACGATCTGGCGGGCGATCCGGCCGATGCGGTCTTCCGCCTCCCCGTATGGCCCGGTCACGCCGTTCACGAAGAACGAGATGACCACGGTGCCAGAGCGCGCCGACACCAGGCCCACGTCATTGGCGATGACGCCGCTATCGCCGGTCTTGTGCGCCACCGGGACGTCGAGAAAGTGCGGAAGACGCCGGCTGCCGGCCTGCTGACGGCTCAGGATTGTCTTCATCGCGGCAGCGCTCGCCGGCGACGTGAGCGTGCCGCGCTCGATCGCCTCGAGCAGCCGGCCCGTCTCGCGCGGCGTCATGTCGCCCAGCCAGTAGTTGCGGTCCTCCACCGTGAGCCGATTGCGAAGCTCGGCCAGCCGGCGGCGGTTGGCGGGATCGCGCACGAGGTCGACCCATGCAGAGCGCGGTCCGGTGAAGAGGTCGGTATAGAGGTCGAAGAGCGGACTGCCCTGCGAGGCGTACTGCAATCCGGTCGTCTCCTCCGGCGTGAGCGTGGCAAACGAGGGGTCAAGGCGCGTCAGGAGCTTCTGGCGGTACTCGTGACCGCGGTTCAACATCCTGGTGCGAGTGAACCCGGTGGACGTGAGCCAGGCGTTCAGCGCCTCGACGCCGCCGATTCTCTGCACCATCACGTCGGTGGCCGTGTTGTCGCTCGTGATCACCATCTCGGTGAGCAAGTCGCGGTAGGTCGGCCGCGATCCGGCGTCGTGATACTGGAAGATACCGCTGCCATCGCGGAAGTGCTCGCGGCGAATCTCGACGCGCTCGCTCAAGTCGAGCGTGCGCGCATCGGCGAGTTGGAAGGCGCGGATGAGGATCGGGATCTTGATGACGCTGGCGCTGCTGAACGACTGGTCGCCGCGCACCTCCGCTTCCTCGCCGCTTACGAGATGCTTCACATAGACGCCCGTGCGGGCGGGAAACCGCGCCAGCTCCGCCTCGAGCAGCCGCGTCAGGCCGCTCTGTGAGGGCTGCGCCGCCAGAGTGGCGGCCAACGCCAGGAGCAGGAGCGCGACGGTCGTGTGGGGGCGCATGTGGCTCACCCTTCCTCCTGGCCGGCTCGTGGTCGCGCGTGCCACGCCTCGAGCACCGCCGCCTCCTGCTCGGCGGTGGCGCCTGCCTTGAGCACCTTCCTGGCAGCGGGCCGCGCGTGATGGAACGCCAGCGTGGCCGCGGTCGTGTCGGCCAGCGAGCGAAACGTCAACCCCGCCGCCACCTCACGCGTCAGGTCGAAGCGCGCGAAACCTTCAAAGCCCGGTGTCGGCGGTCGCCACACGGGCATCTCGACGTAGGGACGAATCCGGTGCTGCTCGAGGAACTCGCGCGGCACCCATGTCCACGAGAGCGGCGTCGTCGTCACGGCGGCGATGCCGTAGAGGAACTCGGCCATGGAGCGGCCGTGCTCGGGACCGACCGCCATGAAAGTGCCGTAGGTCTGGTTCTCGCACAACCGCACGGCCCACTCGCACAGATCGCGCACGTCGATGACCTGCACGCGGTCGGCGTCGGGATGGCCGGGCGCCAGAATCTCGCCACCGCGCTCGATGCGCACGGGCCAGTAGGTGAAGCGGTCGGTGTCGTCTTCGGGGCCGACGATGAGCCCCGGCCGCACAATCGTGGTCCGCGCCCCGAAGGCCGCCCTCGCCTCGCCTTCCGCCAGCGCCTTGGAGAGGCCGTAGGGGTAGGGCTTGCCGGGCGACCAGCCCGGCGTGTTCTCGCGGTGCAGGAGCGGTGCCTCGACGGTTGCCGGCACCTGGCTCAGGTCGGCGAAGACCGACCGCGTCGAGATGAACAGGTACTGGTCGGCCGCGGCCGTCAGCAGCGTCGCCGAATGCCGGACCCAGTCGGGCGCGTCGGCGCGCGAGGCCGAGTTGTCGATGACCGCGTCCCAGCGGCGACCCTTCAGGGCATCGAGGGTATTGGCGGCGCGGTCGCCGGTGAGTTCCTCGACGCCAGAGAACATCCCGGGTGCGCTTCGGCCACGGTTGAAGATCGTGACCTCGTGGCCGCGCTCGACCGCGTAGCGCACCTGCCAGGGACCGATGAAGCCGGTGCCGCCGAGCACGAGCAGCTTGATCTTGCGTCGGGGCGGGGCGGGCGTCTGGCCCGATTCAGACACGGCCGGCGCGGCGTGCGCGGAGCCCGTCACCCCCTGGGTCAGGGCGCCGCCAGCGGCGGCAGCCGAAGTCAGCAGGAAGTCGCGGCGTGACGGCATGAATCCCTCCACTGGCGACCACCGGCTCGGCGAGGTCGTGGCGCGATGGTAGCGCCAAACGCCACTCGACGGTCACACGGCGTGGCGGCCGCGCTGATGGCATCATGGGGCCGCCATGGCCAGCCCCGTACTCGAACGCTTTCTGCGCTACGTCCGCTACGACACCGAGTCGCGTGAGAACGCCGACGCCTACCCCAGCACGCCCGGGCAGCTGGTGCTGCTGAAGGACCTGGTCGCGGAACTGACGGCGATGGGAATCGCCGATGCCACGATGGACGCGCACGGCTACGTGATGGCCACGATTCCCTCGACGACGACCAAAGCGGATGTGCCGGTCATTGGCTTCCTCGCCCACGTCGACACGTCGCCGGAGATGAGCGGCGCGAACGTGACGCCGATCGTCCACAAGGCCTACGACGGCCGCGACCTGGTGCTGCCCGACGACCCCGAGGCCGTGCTGCGCGTCGCCGACGTCCCCTACCTGGGCGAGTGCCTCGGCCACGACATCGTCACGGCCTCCGGCACGACGCTGCTCGGCGCCGACAACAAGAGCGGCGTGGCGGAGATCATGACGGCGGCTTCGTTCTTGATGGCGCATCCGGAGATTCCGCACGGCCCTGTCCGCATCGGCTTCACGCCCGACGAGGAAGTGGGCCACGGCGCCGAGCACTTCGATGTCGCCCGCTTCGGCGCCCGCTACGCCTACACAATGGACGGCGGTCAGCGCGGCGAGCTGGAGTTCGAGAGCTTCTCCGCGGATGCCCTCACCGTCACCTTCCGCGGCTTCAACACCCACCCGGGCTACGCGAAGGGCCGCATGGTGAACGCCATCAAGCTGGCCGCGCGCTTCATCGACCGTTTGCCCTCCGATCGCCTGTCGCCGGAAACCACCGAAGGCCGCGAGGGCTTCGTGCACCCCTATGTGGTGCAGGCCGCGGTCGATCGCACGTCGGTGAAGCTCCTCGTGCGCGATTTCGACACCGCAGGCCTGCACGAGAAGACGGCGCGGCTTTCCGCGCTGGCCCACGAGGTGGTGGCGGCCGTGCCTGGCGCGGGGGTCGACATCCGCGTCGAGGAACAGTACCGCAACATGCGCGAGGTCATCGACCAGCACCCGCTCGTCGTCGAGCGGGCGCGGGAGGCCATCACGCGGGCCGGACTCTCGGTGCGCGAACGCGCCATTCGCGGCGGCACCGACGGATCGCGCCTGTCGTTCATGGGGCTGCCGACGCCGAACCTGTTTGCCGGCGAGCAGAACTTCCACTCCCGCCTCGAATGGGTATCGGTGCAAGACATGGAGAAGGCCATCGAGGTGATCGTGGAACTGGCGCGCGTCTGGGAGGAGCGGGCATGACGTCAGGAGCTGGGGCCCTGCCGTGGGTGCTGCTCGCGGTGTTGCGGGCGGGCGCGCCGGCGGCGAGCATGGCCGGGGCGCAGGGCCTGCCGGAGCCAGCCGGCAAGGTGACGGCACTGGCAGCGGCAGCGGCTGAATCAGCGACGGCGGGCACTGGTGAAGTGGGGCCGCTCCAGGCTCACTGCACCTGAGGAACTCGTGGAACACACCGGCGCTGAGTTGCTGATCGTGGTAGCCGCCCACAGGATTCGTCGTGCGGAGGGCCGCGGACGGCTAGCTTGACGCGCCAGGCGCGGGCGTCAACGGCAGATCGATCGTGAAGGTGGTGCCGCTGCCTGCCGTCGAGGTGACGTCGATCGAGCCGCCGAGTTGTTCGACGATGCCCCGCACCACGGCGAGCCCGAGCCCCGAGTGCTTGTCGCTCGCCTTGGTGGTGACGTAGGGCTCGTACATGCGGTCGCGTACCGCCGGATCGATGCCGTGGCCGCTGTCGGTCACGGTCAGCCGGGCGGCGCGCTCTGATCCGCAGGTGCGCCCGGCGTCGCTCGTGCCCGCGTTCTGAAGCGTCACGGCTCGCGCTGAAATCGCCAGCGTGCCGCCGGCCGACATGGCGTCGCGCGCGTTGAGCACGAGGTTGACGATGACTTGTTCGAGTTGGCTGGTATCGGCGAGCACCCACAACGGCGCCGCGCTGGCATCGAGTTTCAGGCGGACGCCGTCGCCAATCAGCCGGCCGAGCAGGCTGGCCGACGACATGAGCAGGGCGGCAACGTCGACGCGCGCGGGCCGTAGCGCCGGCGGCCGGCCGAGTGACAGAAGCCGCCGCGTCAGCGACGTGGCGCGTTCGCCGGCGTCGAGGGTCTCCTTCACCAGCTGACGGGCACGCGGGCTCAACGCCTCGTCCGTCAGGGCCAGCTCGGCGCACCCGTTGACCAACACGAGAAGATTGTTGAGATCGTGCGCCGTGCCCGCCACCAGTTGGCGAAGAGACTCGACTCGTGTGTCCGTGTCCTCGTGCTTATGCAACACCAGCGCCCCGGAATGCGAACTCGGTGGAAATGACGCATGCGGGACGCCCCTCAGCAGGAGGCGTCCCGCGCACGCCGGCTACTCCTTCGGCTCCCACGTGCACCAATAGCCCGCGATCATGGCCGTCGCGGCTTCGGTCGCTGGGCGCCCGCGGGCACCGCTTCGCCGCGCGGCGTGCAGCTGGCAGTAGCGCTCGACGTCCGCACACGCCTTGATCATCGCGTCGCGACCGATCGACGGCGCGCCCTCGGCGTAGCGCACCGCGCGCTCTCCGAGCATCCACCCCACCGCGGTCACCGTCGTGCGATCCTCGAGCCACCGATTGCCGAAGCGCCGCATGGCCGCCAGGAACTTGGGGCGGAAGTTGTTGCGCACGTGGACAACGGCGTCGTAGTCGAGCGAGGCTCTGAGACCAATTCCCTGGCCGATGCTCAGGAAGCAGTCGTCGAGGATGGCGTCGACGGCTTGCTCATGGGCCAACGTCTCATCGGGCGCATCGGCGAACGAAGCATCGTAGCCGTGGGCGAGCGTAGCGGGCGGAACGGGCTGGCGAGTCGTGTCGGTCGTCATCGAAACCTCCGTGTGTGCGAACGTCAAGCGGTGGTGGTCTGCAGGGTGGGGCCGATGCCCTCGCGCACGGCGTTCATCTGGCAGCCGGTTTCCACGTCGTGCGATGCCAGTTCCGCGGCGTGCAGGTCGATCGAGGGCGACTGGGCGGCATGGTGCAGGGCGCGCTGGCCCAGGTAGCGGCCTACGGCCGTGACGCGGTGCCGGTCGGCTGTCCAGGAGTTGCCATGCGCCGTCATGGCGTGCAGGAAGAACCGGCGATACCTGGTGCGCCACCAGGCCACCACGGCGAAATCCACTGATTTCTCCGTGCCGATGCCCTGGCCCGCCGCCAGCAGGCAGTCGTTCAGGATGGCGTCGATGTGCTCAACCGGCATTCAGTCACCTCGGAAACGGGCAGGCCGTTACAGGTGAGAACGCCGGGGAGTCCCATTTCGTACAGAAGTCCCGAGCCGAGCGGCTATCGGGCGGAATCGAGGCGGGCGCGGAGGCCCCGCAGCTGGGTACGCAGGTCGCTCGCCGTGGCCGGGCGCCTGGTGGGCACGAGCGACAGCGCGTCGTTGAGGAGGGCGGCAACCACGGCCGGGCACTCCGGCCTTGCATCCCGCACATCCGGCACGGACGTGTTCTGCACGGCCGCCACGACCTCGGTCACGGAGCGGCCGCCAAACGGATGACGCCCGGCGATCGCTTCGTAGAGCACCATGTTCAGGCTCCAGAGGTCGAACGACTCCTGCGGGGGCGAACCCGCCAGCGCTTCGGGCGAAAGATACAACGGCGTGCCCACGACCTGTTGAGTGATGGTGAGCGTCGACGAGGCCCTCACGCCCTGGAAGCGCGCCGCCAGCTCCACTGGATCGACCGGCATGACCGCCGCAGCCGCCTCGGGCCCCTTGGAGCTGTCGAGCATGGCCGCCAGCCCGAAGTCGAGCAGCTTCGGCACGCCATCGGCCGTGTAGCCGATATTGCTGGGTTTGATGTCGCGATGCAGCACACCAGATCCGTGTATGCGGTCGAGCACGTCGGCCAGCATGATGCCGAGGTCCAGGGTCTCATCCACCGCCAGCGGACCGCGCTCGAGCCAGTCGAGCAGCGTGCCGCCCTCGAGATACTCGACGATGAGCAGCGGCGTGTCATGCCACTCCTCGGTGCCCCAGATCGTCGCCAGGTTCGGGTGGCGCACCGAGGCCATGGCCCGCGCTTCGCGCCTGAGGCGCGTCGCAAACTCCCGGCGCATGGGCGGCAGCGTCTTGATCGCCACCTTGCGGTCGAGGGCCAGGTCGGTGGCGAGGTAGACGACGCCGGCGCCGCCGGCGCCGAGAAACCGCTGCAGGCGGAACTTGGCGTTCACGAAGAGCGGCAGCACGGCCGGCTTGGTGATGCCGCCACATCGGCAGCGCCGGGTGTCGGGGCTCCAGGCCTCGGAGCAATTCGGACAGCAGGCGGCCGGTTCGTCCTGCCAGGCCACGCCATCGGCGCGATGTACCGGCCGGCGGTCGGCGGCCTCCTGTGACTGCCGCAGCCACCGGTTCTCGAGCTGCAGTGCCGCGTGACCGCACATGGTGGTCACGAGCGACACGTGGCTCTCCGTGTAGGGCAAGCGATTGGCCCCGGCCCCAATGGCCACGACCCCGAGCAGCGCGCCCGACGATCCCATCAGCGGCGACAGGAGCTCGGCGCCGGCGTCGGCCAGCCAGTCCTGATCCGACTCCGGCAGCAGGCGCGCCACCGCCGAGCGGGCGTCGAGATGAATTTCGCTGCGCGTCGACTGCAGCAGGTCGAGGAGCACGGAGTCTCTGGGGATGGCCGGCACCGACCCGTCGGGCGCCACGAGCGAGGCGCCGTCCTCTGCCAGCAGCAGCACCCTGACGCCGTCGGCGTGCAGCGCGCGCGCCAGCTCCTCGGCCAGCGAGACGCTGATGTCGCGCAGGTGCTCACTGGCCCGGAACCGGTGCTCGAGGCGAGCCAGCGCCTGCGAGGAATCGAGCGGCTCGCGCAGGAACCAGCGATCGACGGCGCCGACCAGGTGCGGACGGAAGGTCAGTGCCACGAGGCCGAACCCCGAGAGCGCGAGCAGACCCGTGGGTTGCCGGGCGTCGAGATACTGGAGGAACGTGAGCCCGCGGTTCACGAAGACGTCCAACGCCAGGTAGGTGAGCGGGCCCAGGATGGCGGCCCAGATCGCATAGCGCGCCAGGGCGTATTGCAGCGTGGCCCGGATGACGAACTGCACGTCCATCACGCGATTCACACCCACGGCGTAGGCGGTCATCGGCACGAACGAGGCGAGCATGAAATACAGGCCGAGGCCGACCCGCTGGCGCACCGCCGGATCGCGCAGCGCGGGCACGAAGGGCGTCGCGATGGCGGCAAGGAGAATCGGCGTGAGGCTCACGGCCAGAGCGCCCAGGAACCACGAGACCTTGCGCTGGCGTTCGGCCGTCTCGACCCGGGCCTTCACCAGCAGAAACGGCACGGCCGCCAGCATGGTCGCCAGGAGCACCGGCCAGTACATCGATCTCGGGGCCTGACGATCGAAGGCCTCGAGCACCGCGAGCGCTCGCGAGTGCTCGACCGGCCAGGCGTGCTGCGCCCCCACCAACGTGGCCACGAAGAGCAGCCAGGCCGTGACACAGGCGACTCCAATCATCACCCGGGCGACGCCTCGTGCCCGCCGGCCGACCGGCTCGCCGGGAAAGGCCCAGGCGAAGAGCCACATCCCAAGGGCGAGAAACGCCTCGGGCCGGCACATGGCCAGCACCCCGGCGACCCCACCAGCCTGACCCGCCGTCGGGGTCAGAAACGGTCCGACGAACGCCGATGCGATGGTGAGATAGAGGCCCCCCAGCAACTGCAGCCGCCGGTCGCGGCCGCCGCCGCACAGCAGCAGCAGGCCGCCGACGCCGAAGATCGCCACATTGACCGCAAACGGGACGGCGGCCGACGGCGCCGTCAAGCGGCCGAGCACGGCTGGCGCGGCCACGAGCGCCATCAGGACTTTGATTGCGGCCAGCGCCACCGCCACACCGTACGAGGCCACCACGACCTGCCGCAGCCAGGGCTGCCGCGCGGTAAGCGCCGCGCCCGTCCGCTCGCGCATCGCGGCCACCACGCGCAATTGACGCACGAGGTTGGCATGGCTCCCGTCGGCCGCCGCTTCGGCGGCCCGCCAGTCGATGGCGGCGCCGTCGGCCAGCGCCGTGGCGAGCGAGTCGGGAAACGCGTTGCGGCTACGACCCACGGTTCATTTCCTCACCGAGTCGCACCAAGGCCCGGCGCACGGCCACTCGCGCGGCCTCGGCGGATGGCTTGTTGAGCACCAGGGCAATCTGCTCGTAGCTGTACCCCAACTCGATGCTGGCGACGATCGCCCGGCGATCGGCGCTGCGCAGGCGCTTCAAACCATCCTCGTAGCGCTGGCGGTCTTCCTCGCCAATGGCCTGATCGAGCGGCGACCGGCCGCCGTCTTCGATCCCCTCGTTGAGTTCGCCGGGGGCGGGATGGCGTGCCGCATGGCGAAACTGATCCCGCATGCGGTTGACGAGCGAACGGCGGAGGTAGCCGAGCAACGCGCCTTCGCGTTGCGGTTCGAACGTACCGAGGTGTCGCAGCGTGTGCAGCACGGTTTCCTGCACGTAGTCGGCGGTGTCGGCGGCGCTTCTCGCCCACACCGGGACGCGGCGGTGGGCCCAGCGGTGCAGGCGGGGCACGTAACGGGCGAACAGCCGGTCGAGCGCGCGCTCGTCACCGGCGCGCGCGCGGTTCAACAGTTCCCCGGATGGCGGGTTCGACAGCGGGCCGCCCGGTAGTGCGCTGGAGGGATGCCGTTCCATGACTGGCTGAATACGTTTCGTGCAGATCCGCGCTCGTGGATTCTGCCCCGGTAAGTCGGCGGGCGCAAGCCCCTCGCCGGGTCTCGCCCGTACGAATCGGGACGTCTCGGCGTTATTCCTGGTAGTAGTGACCAAAGGCTGGATGCCGGCACGGCCGGCGCGGCAGGCGCGGGCGGCAAACGGGGACCGAGTTGCATGAATCTGACCGTCTCGACGTGGATCTGGGTGGCCTGCCTCGGCGGGGCGGGAGGCGCCGTCAGCGCCTGGCTGGCGCGTCAGCGTGGCCCGCGGCTGGCCCTCTCGCGGCTCGGACCGGGCACCGGACGGGCCGCCTTGATGGGGCGGCTGGGCGCCATCGGGACGGCCGCCACGATTGCCGCCGCCACCGCTGCCGCCACGGCCTGGATGATCGGCAGGACGACGACCTCTGAAGCTCTGGCCTTCTTCTGGATTGGCTTCGTGACGGCCGGCTGGATGGCCGCCGAACGCGACAAGCGCCTGCTGCGCCAGGCCGTGTGCCGCGCCGCCACGGCGCCGGCGGCCCATCCCGACACCGTGCTGGCGTTGGCGGACGCGTCACCGGACGCGGTCTACGAAGCAGTCAAGGCGCTGGTGCCGCACCGCGTGGTGCACTGAGGACTGAGGCGGCCGAGGCTACGTGAGCTGCTGCATCAGCTGGCCGGAATGCCGCAGCGCCTACGCGTGACCCTCGACGCGGTCGAAGCGGCGCGCGTGGGGCGCTACGGCATTCCCGTCAGCTGGCGGCTCACTTCGCGCAGCTGGCGCCTGGCGCCGGCGTCGGCCGCCTGGCGGTGCGGCGTCCCCACCTTCTGGCCCACGAAGTAGCTGCCGCTCGCCGCGCTTGTCGCGATGGCATTCATGACGGCTGCGGCGCCCTCATCCACGGTGCTCCGTGGCGTGCCGCCCGACGACGTGACCATGGTGGTGTTCATGTAGGTGGCCGGATGCAGCGCCTGCACCACGATGCCCTTGCCCTTCAATTCCTCGGCTAGATCGATCGTGAACATCACCTGCGCGAGCTTGCTCTGGCCGTAGGCCCGGTTGGAGCTGTAGCCGCGCTCGAGCATCACGTCGGCGAAGTCGATGGGCGAGGCGGCGAGCGACGACACGTTGACGACGCGCGGCGAGCGGCCCTTCTCGAGCAAGGGCAGCAGCCTGTAGGTGAGCAAGTAGCCAGAGAGATAGTTCACGGCGAAGGTCAGCTCGTGACCGTCTTGGCTGACCTGCCGCGCCTGCGCGATGATCCCGGCGTTGTTCACGAGCAGATCGAGCCGGCCGTAGTCGCGAACGATCTCGTCGGCCAGACGGCGCACTTCGGCGAGCGATGCGAAGTCGGCCCGATAGAAGCGGGCTGACCCTTTGCCGCTGGCGGTGATCTCATCCACGACCGCCCTGCCACGCTCGATATTGCGGCCGTGGATGATGACGTGCGCGCCTTCGGCGGCGAGGCGGCGTGCCACCTCGCGTCCCAGTCCGTCGGTGGAGCCGGTGACGAGCGCGATGCGCTGCGAGGCCGTGGGTTTTGAAGGCGTGGCACCCGTGCCGGGCTGTGCCCAGACGGTGGCGAGGCCAAGCGACAGGGCGGCGAGCACGAAGGCTGGTGTGATCATGAGTGGACTCTCGAGTGGAGTCTACCTCCCGCCCAGCCCCCGGGTGGCGATTGCGACCGCCGCCGACCCGTGCCATCGTAGGGTCCGCGGCGTCTGCCCGGCCGCAGTGATCCATGGACATCCTCCGACGCGTCGCCCTGCTCGTCCTGTGTGTCGTGGCGCTGGCCGCCCCGACGGCACAGGCGCCGGCGGTCGACGGCGTGGTCTACCTCGACGCCAACGCGAACGGCAGGCGCGACGCCGGTGAACCCGGCATGGCCGGCGTGGTGGTGTCGAACCAGCGCGACGTTGTCGTCACTGGAATCGAAGGGGCGTTCCAGTTGACGTCGGCTGGCACCGGCGTGGCATTCGTGTCGCTGCCCGACAATCATCGCACGACGACGTCGTTCTGGGCGCCGGCGGGGCGCGGCCTGGCGTTCGGACTGACGCGGGCGTCCACGCCGCCGACATTCACGTTCCTCCACGGCTCCGATCCGCATACGAGTGCCGAGAGCGTGGCGCGGCTGCGTGCGGTAGGTGCGATTGCCGAGGCGCGACGGCCAGACTTCGTCCTGATGACGGGCGACCTCGTGAAAGACGCGTTGCGCGTGGGCGAGGCAGAGGCGGCTGGGTACTATGCGATGTACGAGGCCGAGATCGCGCGCTTCCCCGTGCCGGTGTGGAGCGTGCCCGGCAACCACGAGAACTTCGGCATCGAGCGTCATCTGTCGCTGGTCAGCCCGAAGCACCCCCTGTACGGCAAGGGCATGTACCGCGCGCGCCTCGGCCCGAACTACTACTCGTTCACCCGCGGCGGCATCCACTTCGTGGGGCTCGACACGGTGGACATCGCCGACCTGTGGTACTACGGGCACGTCGACGCCGCGCAGCTGGCGTGGCTCGGCGCCGATCTCGCAGCGATTCCGCGTGCGATGCCGGTCGTGACGTTCGACCACATCCCGTTTGCGAGTGCGTCGGAGGCCGTGAAGGGCTACACCGACGCCGGCGCCGCGCCGACCACCCTGCGCGTGGACGGCCGCACCGTGTTCCGGCACGTGGTCTCGAATCTGAACGAAGTGGCCGTCGCCATCGCGCCGCACCCGTGGCCGCTGGCCCTCGGCGGTCACATCCACCTGCGCGAGTCGGTGCGATTCGGCTCGCCGCTGGTTACGAGATTCGAGCAAGCGGCGGCCATCGTCGGCGGCAGTAACGGTGTCGTGGCCGCCATCTCTGGCGTCACGCTCTACAGCGTGCGCAACGGCGCGATCGGTGAGGGCGAGTTCCTGCCCCTCGACCCGCGCTGAGATCGCAGGATCGCCTATCAGCTATGGCACGTCGACGACGATCTCGTCAGACGGTGCGCTTCGGCCCGAGACGTTTTCGGCCCGCACGCGTACGTAGTAGCGGCCGGCCGGGGCCGACGGCACCGTGAGCGTTGCCCGGATGCCGGTCGCCGCGGTGCCCACGTCCGACAGGCCCGGGGCGCTGCCCACCTCGACGAGGTAGCCGGTCACCGCGGGCGAGGCGGGCGGAAGCGTCCATGTCACATCCACCTGGCCGAGACTGACGGTGGCACTCGCGGTCGGGGCAAGTGGGGCGTAGCTGACTTGAATGCCCGCGATCATCGGCACCGAGATCGTGACCGAGCCAGAGGCCAGATCGTGAATCTGCACGTTCCCATAGACGCCGGTGCGATGGACGTAGGTGGAGAACGCCATCCGGTTGTCGGGACTCAGGCTCACCACGGATCGTTCGAGCCCCAGCGCGGCTCCCCACGTGAGCGCTGGCGCCTGGAGCACGTGGCTCGACCACGACACCGACGGCGCGGCGATGAACTGGCACGTGACCACCAGAGTCGTCCTGTCGCGCGATCGCTGACCCATGGCAGGAAGGCAGCCGACGGGCCCTGGCACGACCGTGCTGCCAAGGACAGCGCCCGTCGTCGCGTCCAGAAGTTCAATGCCCGCCGGGCGCGCCGCGACGAGCGCGGTGCCATCGAAGCTCGCGGCGAACGTCACGCCCTGGCCGAGCGGCAGCGTGCGCAAGACCGCGCCGGAATCGGCGTCGAGTACCGCCAGGTCGCCAGATTCGCAGAGCGCGAACAGGGCTCGGCCATCGCCCGAGAGGTCAACGCGTGTGACGGTGCCGGCGGCACAACCACCATAGGTCGTCAGGCCGCCCGGGTCGAGCCTGGCCAGCGTGCCTCGGGTCATCGACCCGAACGAGAGGGGCCCGCCGGTGAGTCCGAAGACCGCCGTGGCCCGAGGATGGGCGATGCGAGGATCGAACGACAACGGGACGTCGACCGATGAGCCGACCGCGAGGTCGACGATCCGAACCGCGGGAGTCGCCGCGGCAAACGAGGTGGAAACGGCGTAGCGCCCGTCCGCCGTGATGACGGCCCCCGTCCACGGTGCCTGAGGGCCAGGCTGGCTCCACTCGAATCTTCCTGATTCCAGATCGTAGAGCCGCAGGTCTCCCTGGCTCACGAGCACCTTCTGTGCAAGCGCGGCCACCGGGACGAACGCGAGAGCACCTGCCAGGATGAGCGGGCGCAGGATGCGATGCAGCGTGCCGGCCACGGATGGAGTCTACATCCGGCCACTGCAACAAGGAACAATGCGAGCTGCTTGCCGCTCGAGATTCCGCGCGAATCAGCGGTTTTTGGGGCTCCGTAGCACGGAATCCGCCAAGACCTGCCTGTGACGAGTGGCAGAACCTACTCAGACACGCGATGCGGCGACGGACGGGCCCATGTCATCAGCTCGGACGACGGCGTCACGGCTCATGCGTCCACTGTGCTTCGATCCTCGCCATCGCCTCCGGCACATCCCCCGCCAGCAGATAGCGGCCCTTGACGAGCGCATCCGCCGCCGCCGACGCCTTCGCCAGATACACCTCCCGCGACAAGTAGCGCTCCTCAAGCGACAGGCGCGGGTCGCCGGCCTTCTCGCGCTCGGCCTTGGTTCTCGCAAGCGGCACGGCCGTGCCCAACAGACTCACGAGTTGATTTGTCCCGCCGATCGCCTGGCTGCGGAAGTTCCATCCCGTGTACGTCGCCATCGGCACGCGCTGTTCCGCCGTGCGAATCCCCGCCAGCTCATTGCCATCGGCATCCACCTGCGGCACCAGGAACGGCAGGTCCTTGCCGTCGTCGCGCGGCCCCTGCATGATGGCCGGACTCGGCAGGCCCGGAATCTGCGGCCACTTCAGCTTGGCGATGGGCACGAGCGTGCCGTCGGACAGTGTCGGCACTTGCGTCGCGGGCGGCTCGATGCCCTTCCTCACCCAGTCGGTCATGGCCACGAGCAGCGCGCGCATCGTCCACCAGTATTCCAGCGGGTTGGCGGGTTGCTGCCCGATGCCGCCGGCCGGTACGGGGAAGGGCGCCGGGCCGTGCTGCGCCCCGGTCAGGAAGTAGGCGCGCACATTCGGCGGAAGCTGGAGGTCGCGCTTGCCGTCGGCACTGGTGTGTAGGAGCGCCGCCGCGCCCGCCGCCCCAGTACTCCACCGACGTGTTGGTGTACATCACCTTCGGCTGCGTGGTGCTCGCCCGTGGGTTCTCGAACAGGCCTTCGCGCCGGCCGGTGATGGGGTCGCGCTCCACCGTGGTGGCAAACGGGAACTGCGTGGCGCTGTACATCGACAGCGCCGTCGGCTGGGCGCCGCGCTCGTTGATGCTCAGGCGGGCCGCGCCGGCAATGTGCACCATGGCGCCGTCGAGCACCTGACGGCCCTGCTCGTCGGCGTTGAAGCCGTAGTAGAAGAACGTGCGCAAGAAGCGTCCGCTCTGCGACGAGCCGAAGCCAATGGCCTTCTCGGCGTGCGCCGGGGCGTCTGGCGCGTGCTTCACCCAGGCCGTCAGGTCACGATAGGCGGCCAGGCCGAGTCCCGAGATAGGCCACTCCGTGGGGCGATACAGCAGTTCGTAGGTGCGGCCCTTTTCGAAGCCGCCGGTGAGCGTGACCTGGTTGCCGCGCTGGCGCCGCCACGGTTGAAGCCGGTCAGCACGGTCTTGCGGCCGCGGTTCAACACGTCCACCAGGGCCACACCGTTCGACTTGGCGCCATCCAGCGGACGCAGGATGTAGACGTCGGCCGAGAACTCCACCTTCCCCGCTGCGTTCACGGGCACCTTCTCGAGGTCGGCAATCACCGAGGTCTTTGTTTAGCGGGTCAGTCTACGTCGACGGTGTTTGTAAGGCCGGCGCGACGATGGCTCGACGGGCTTGCAGTAGCGGCGTGAAGACATCCGCGGGATCGAGGCCGCGCTGATCGAGCGTGCGC
>JAGNJW010000037.1:39794-41058 GCA_018000455.1 Acidobacteriota bacterium | reverse complement strand
CTAGCCGCGCGCCATCGAGCTCGCGGGAGCCTTCTTCGGGAAGATCTCCTTGAAGGCCACGAGGAACTTCGCCATGTCGTCGTCGCGGCCGACCGACACGCGCAGGTGGTTCAGCATCGGCGGGAACGGACGGCCGACGAGAATGTTCTTCTCGCGGAACGCCTGAATCGTCGGCTGCACCGTCTTGTCGTGGAGGCTCACCATGAAGAAATTGGTCTGCGACGGGATGACCGGGTAACCCCAGGCCTCGAGCTCGCGCGTGGTCTGGTTGCGCAAGTCGGTGATCTTCTTCTTGACCTCGGCCTGGCCGGCCGTGTCCTTGAGCGAGGCGACGGCGCCGAACTTGGCCAGCACGTTGACGCTGTTCATCGCATAGGGACGCATGCGCGAAATCACGTCGGCTGGCGCGATGGCGTAGCCGATGCGCATGGCGGCCAGCGCCGCGATCTTCGAGAAGGTGCGTGCCACGATGACCTGGCGGCCCTCCAGCACGTAGGGCATCGCAGTGCCGTAGGCCGGATCATCGACGAAGTGATGATAGGCCTCGTCGATGAGAATCGGCATGTCCTTGGGAATGCCCTCGACGACCTGCTTGACTTCCTTGGCGGTGACCACGACACCGGTCGGGTTGTTCGGATTGCACAGATAGAAGAAGCCGATGTCGCGCGCGTGGCGGTTGGCGGCCTCGATCATCCCCGGGATGTCCTGGCGGAAGTCCTTGAGCAGCGGCAGCTTGATGGCGTCGGCCTTGATGTTGGTGGCGTGCTGGTAGACCGAGCCGTAGGACGGGTCGGCACCGAGCACCATCTTGCCGTTCTGCAGGTAGGTCGTGCCGACCACCTGGAGGATCTCGCCGGAGCCGGCGCTGAGCAGCACGTTCTCGGGCTTGACGCCGTGATGGCTGGCGATCTCCTGGATCACGTTGCCGTCGGGGTTGCCGTAGCGGTTGGCGTACTTCCAGGCGCCGTTCATCGCCTGCATGACCTGCTCGGGCGGCCCCCAGTTGTTTTCGTTGCTGGCGATCTTGACGAAGGCGTCGTACTGGTCGGCGGAGCCGCCAAACTGCTGGGTCCGTGCCTGTCCAAAGACGCTGGCGGGCTTCAGGCCCAGCGCGCCGACGGCTGCGGCCACACCACCGAAAAACCGACGACGAGAAAACGGATGCCTGACGTCCATGCGAAGCCCTCCAAGAGAAGAACGGGGTAGAACCACAGGAATGTACCCGATTTTCGGGCTGTATGCGCGGCCATCGCAGCCCGCATGG
>JAGNJW010000037.1:25722-39694 GCA_018000455.1 Acidobacteriota bacterium | reverse complement strand
CTGGTCGACGGCAAAGTCGTCGAGAAGCCGCTGCCGGCCGAGCGGATCGCCTGATCCAGTCACGTTGAGCTGACGGCCGGACGACCCCTTCCTCCGGCTTCGCCAACTGACGCCCTACGATCATCTCCGCCGGACGAAGGGGTCATCCGGCCGCCAGCTCCCGTCGCCCGCGCGTCAGAAGCGCTCGACGTCCTTGGTTTCCCGGCTCATCGCCAGGCCGGCCAGCGAGAGCATCGCGGCGCCGGCCAGGTAGTAGCCCACCGCCTGCAGGCCATAGCGTCCGGCCAGCCACTGGGCGGCATACGGCGCCAGCGACGCGCCAACGATGCCGGCGAAGTTGTAGGTGAGCGAGCTGCCCGTGTAGCGCACCGTGGCGGGGAAGAGCTCCGCGAGCACCGTGCCGATCGGCCCGTAGGCGAAGCCCACGAACAGGAAGCCGATCGCCATGGCGACCATCACCCCGACGGTGCCGGCGTTGAAGAGGGGCGCCATCGCCAAGGCGTAGGCCGCCATCCCGACGTTGACCCACATCAGCAGGCGGCGCCGCCCGCGCTCGGCGATCTTCGCCGACCACGGCACGCCGATGGCGAAGAAGACCACGCCGAAGAGCTGGATGAACAGGAACTGCTCGCGCGTGTAGCCGAGGGCCGTCGTCCCCCACGAGAGCGCGAACACGGTCGTGAGGTAGAAGTCCACGAACACCGACGTTGCGATGATGGTGCCGAGGACGAGCGCGCGCCGATGCGACTTGAACACCGTGAACATCGGCACCTTCACGCGTTCGTGGTGATCGAGCACCTTCTGGAAAGCCGGCGTTTCGGTGAGCGTCAGCCGCACGTAGAGCCCGACGCCAACCAGCACGGCGCTGGCGAGGAACGGAATGCGCCAGCCCCAGGCGAAGAACTGCTCGTCGGTCAGCAGGCGCGAGATGAGCAGGAAGATGCCGCCAGAAAAGAAGAAGCCGAGCGGCGCGCCGAGCTGCGGAAACATGCCGTACCACGCCCGCTTGCCCGGGGGCGCGTTCTCGGTCGCGAGCAGAATCGCGCCGCCCCATTCGCCGCCCAGGCCCAGGCCCTGGCCGAAACGGCAGAGCGCCAGCAGGATCGGCGCCGCGATGCCGATCGTGGCGTAGGTGGGCACCAGGCCAATGGCCACCGTCGAGACGCCCATCGTGAGCAGGGCTGCCACGAGCGTGGTCTTTCTGCCGATGCGGTCGCCGAAGTGGCCGAAGAGCGCCGAGCCGATCGGCCGCGCCACAAAGGCGATGGCAAAGGTGGCCAGCGACGCCAGCGTGCCGGTGGCCGGATCCGACGTCGGGAAGAAGAGCGCGGGGAAGACCAGCACGGCGGCCGTCGCGTAGATGTAGAAGTCGAAGAACTCGATGGCCGTGCCCATCAGGCTCGCGGTCAGGATCTGTCGCGGCGAGTTGGCCGGGCGCGTGTGTCGGTCAGTCATGCGGATATCAGGGCTCCAGTGTGGCGACGACGTCGCCGTGCCGCGTGTCGGTCGTCACGCGGCCGACCAGCGCGTCGAGCGTGAGCCAGGTGTCGGAGGCCAGGCGATGCGATTCCGCCGGCGTCCAGTTGTAGCGATACGGGCCGAGTGCCTCGAGCCGCTCACCGCAGGCGCGAACCGCGCCGAGCGCCTGGGGCAGGAACTCGAACGACACGGTAGGCACGGGCTGCGTCAAGCCGGCGAGGGCCGCCGCCTCGCCGCCCTCGATGTCGAGCTTCACGAAGGTCGGCACTCCGTACTCGGCAATGAGCGCGTCGAGCGTGGTGGTGTCGACCTCGACGGTGTCATTCCACTCGACACCGGCAAAGCCGGGCTCCTGGCGGCGCTGGTCGCGCCAGTCGTCGGCCAGCGTGCTCACGGTGGGAGTGCGCTCGCTGACGGCGAGCCGTGCCCGGCCGATCGCACCCGAGACCGCTTTCTGGACGATGCGCACGTGGCGATCGCCGCCGACCACCGTCCTGAGCATCGCGGCCACGGCGGGCTGGGGCTCCAGGGCCACGACCTGACACCCGAGCGCAAGGAACGCGCGCGTGCGGTTGCCGACGTGGGCACCGACGTCGAAGACCAGATCGCCCGCCGCCACGAACCGCCCATAGAGCGCGCGCAGCGTGGCCTGGCGTCGCGGCACCAGGTGGTAGATCGCCAGCGATCGCGCCAGGCCGACCGCGCGGTCGAAGCGGCTCATCGTGCTCTGGCGCAAGGAAGTGGCGGCACGAGGCCACTATAATCGCAGTGAGTGATGGTGCACGACCCTGCCGCGCCGCAGCCGGCGCCCTTCGATCCGGACGTCATCGCGTGGACCTTGGTGCGGACGCTGGCGCGCGAGGCACAGGCAACCGCCGCCGGCGACGCGGCGACCTTCACGCTGACCGGCACTGGCGCCCTTGCACGCGTGCCGCCAGGAGACAGGCGCGCAGTCGTGTCGTGGCGGCCCGGGCACGGCTGGGAACTGCCCGCGCCAGTGGGTGGTGCTGTCGACGATGGCCGGGCGCTGGTCGATCTCTACCTGCCCATCTGCAGCGCCAGTGCCGCCGCCCCTGTCACCCTGGGCCACATGGGTCAGAGTCTCGACGGCTTCATCGCCACGCAGTCCGGTGACTCGCGCTACGTGACAGGCGAGGAGAACCTCAAGCACATGCACCGGCTGCGCGCGTTGTGCGACGCGGTGATTGTCGGCGCGGGTACGGTGGCGGCCGACGACCCGCAGCTGACGACGCGGCATGTGTCCGGGCCGAATCCGCTGCGCGTCGTCATCGATCCGATGGCGCGTCTGGCCGGCGCGTATCACGTCTTCCAGGACGGCGCCGCGCCGACGCTCTACGTCTACGCGCGCCACTACGTGAGTGGCGCCGCGCCCACAGCCGGCCAGGCCGAAGTGCTGAGCGTGGGTCAGGGCCCGTATGGCCCCGACCTGGCCGAAGTGGTCGCCCACTTGCACCGGCGCGGCTGCGCCAGGATCTTCGTCGAAGGCGGCGGCGTGACCGTGTCGGCGTTTCTCGCCGCCGGGCTGCTCGACCGCGTGCAGGTGACGGTGGCGCCGATGTTCATCGGCTCAGGACGTCCCGCTTTCCGGCTTCCGGCCGCCGACCTGCTGCGCGACTGTGCCCGTCCCGGCTACCGCGTGTTTCGCATGGGCGGTGACATGCTGTTCGACTGCGATCTGCGCGCCGGCAGTGTCGCCCGCGACAGCGACGACACGCTGGCGCGCGTGCTCTGAGGCATACTCCTGCCGTGGACTTCGAGGCGATTCAGCGCGTGCTGGCGGCTTTCGAGCGCGAGGGGGTCGTCTATGCCATCTTCGGCGCGACGGCGCTCAACGTCCACGGTCTGGCTAGGTCCACCGAGGACGTCGACCTGTTCATCGCGGCCACCGCCGACAACGTCGAGCGGCTGAAACGCGCGCTCCACAGCGTCTTCGATGACGCCTCCATCGACGAAATCACGGCGCACGACCTCCTGGGCGAGTACCCCGCGATCCAGTACATCCCCCCGAACGGCGCCTTCCATCTCGACTTGCTGACACGCCTCGGCGAGGCGTTCACGTTCGACGATCTCGAGGTCATCCGGGCTCCGTTTGGCGACCTGATGGTCAGCGTCGTGAGCCCGCGCACGCTGTACCTGATGAAGCGCGATACCGTCCGTCTCAAGGACAAGGCGGATGCGGCGCTGCTCAAGGATCGATTCGGATTCGAGGACGACTGATGCCAGTACGCCGATTCCGATCCGTCGAGGACATGAACCAGCCGACCTGGCGTTCGCCCGGCGATCCGGCCCTGTACGCGGCCATTGCCAGCGTGTGGGAGCGGGCGGCGAGGCTGCGCCCGCGGCGGCTGACACCGGGCGTGCGGCGATTTCGAGACATCGCCACGCTCGAAGCGGCGGCCGATGCAGAAACGGCCGAGGCCGGCCGGCTGAGATGACGGGGTGACGCTCTCGTACGCCCCAGGGGTGTCTGTCGCTTCCCGCCGTATTTCGATCGGAGTCCGGTCAACCGCCGCCGGCTTCGCCTAGTCTGTCTAGGGAATCCACGCCGCCAGATCGACGTGGCCCACACGAATGGTCGATAGGCCGGCGTCGACGTGCGCGAGCCGGCGGGCGAGCCAGAGGTCGACGGCATCGGCCTCACCCGGCGAGATCTCGCGGGCCGCGGCGGCCCATCCTGCGATGAGCTCCCGCTGCAGCTCGGCGTGCCCCGCCTCGAGCACCCAGTCGCTCTTGGCCGTGTGCACGTCGAAGCCCTCATCGCGGAAGCAGTCGGCGGCTACCCGTCCGGCATCGGGGCCGAGCGCCGCGCCCCAGCCCTTGTCGGAGCGCTGATGGCGGTTCACCAGATCGCGTACGAGCCGATCCTCGCCGTCGCGTGGCTTGCACTCGATGCGGCCGTCGTAGCTGAGCGCGCAGAGCACGTCGACGCCGGCCGCGCGGCAGCGCGCCGCCAGCGCCCGCAGCCAGGCCTCCGACACGAGATCGAGCAGGGCCGACGCCGTCACGAGCGCGCATCCGTCGAGTGGCAGTGTCGCCAGGGCCAGCAGATCGGCTTGCCGGACGTCGAACGAGCAGCCGGCCGCATGGGCCACGGGCGCGAGCAGCCGCCAGGCCTGAGCCAGCAGCGCCGGATCGTGATCGACGAGCGTCCAATGCCCTACCTCGGGCAGCCGCGGCAGCAGATAGCGGACGTTGCTGCCGCTGCCAGCCGCCAGATCCACCGCCCGGATACCAGCCGACCCGAGCAACCGTCGGGCGATACGAGCGGTCAGCTCGTCGGCCCGGGCCGCATGATCGGCCGGCTCGCGCAGGGCGAGCCAGTCAGCGCTGAAGGACGTCATGTGCGCTGAACCTCGTGAGCGCCGCTGCCATCCCCCGTGCCGCATCACTCCACCCGGGGAGCTGGTCGCGCCGGCGCCGTGCGCCTTCGGCGAGCTGACGCCTCAGATCCCAGTCGGGCGAGAGCAGCAGACCGAGGGAGTAGGTCCAGCCGCGCACGTCGCCGGGCTGGAGTAGCCGGCCCGAGTCGTTGCCCACGAGCTCGGGAATCGCGCCGGTATAGCTGCTCACGACCGGCAACCCGCGGGCGACGGCTTCGGCGACCGCCATGCCGTAACCCTCGTAGCGCGTCGGCAGCACGAACAGGTCGGCGATGTCGTAGGCCGCGTCGAGCCCGGCCTCGTCCAGCTCGCCGACGAAGGTTACGCGATCGGCCAGGCCGCAGGCACGCACCTGATTGACCAGGGCGGCCGCGGTGCGCGGTTGCAGGCGATGACTGCCGACACACGTCAGGTGCCAGGACAGATGCTTCAGGTGCGCCAAGGCGCCGATGAGCACGTCGTAGCCCTTGCGTTCGACGAGCGACGCCACGCAGAGCATCGCAACCTGCCCCCCTTGGGCGCTGCCGCGGGCCACCGGTGCCGGCTTCGTGCCCGGCACGACCACCGCGATGTCGTCGAGTCCGACGTCGTAGGGCGCCAGCGCGGCGGCCGTGGCCTCGCTCGTGACGACCACGCCGCGTGTGCAGGCGAGCGCCCGCCGTTCGCTGCCTGCGAGTGCGCGGGCGACCTCGGGATCGAGCCCGTGCTCGAGTGCCAGCGGATGGTGGACGAGCGCCACCAGGCACAGGCGCGACGCCTCGCGCTCGGCCTCGGCGGCCATGGCGCCGAAGGCCAGACCGTCGGCGAGCACGAGCGTGCCGGCCGCGAGCGCGGCAAGCTCCCCGACCGCGTGGGCGCGCGCGTAGGCCGTCGGGAAGGGGAAGGTGCCATCGAGCTGGCGGACCCGTACCGTCCATCCGAGTGCGTCCAGGCCGGCGACGATCTCACGGTCGTAGCCATAGCCGCCGGTGCGCGTCTCGAGGTCACCCGGGACGACGAGTGTCACCGTGGACTGAAGTCGTCCGCCGGTGTCCAGGGTCATCGGGGCGTCACGACGTCAGCCGGCCTTCGTAGCCGCCAGACGCGATGTGCGACTCCGCCAGCGTCACTTTCACCGTGTCGAGGCCTAAGGCGCCCGGCCCGAGCTTGCCGGCACGCGCGGCCCCGGTGATGCGATCGAAGATTGTCTTGGCCAGGAACTCGGTGGTCGTGTTCTTCCCGGCGAACTCCGGCATCTCGTCGAGGTTCTGGAAGTTGAGCGCGCCGAGCGTCGCCTTCAGCACGTCGCAGGCGCGGCCGATGTCGACCACGATGCCGTCGGCATCGAGTTCGGCCCGTCGGAACTCGACGTCCACCACGTAGGTGGCGCCGTGCAGCTTCTGCGCCGGTCCGAAGACCTCACCGCGAAAGCTGTGGGCAATCATGAAATGGTCGCGGACGGTCAGGCTGTACATGCAAACTCTCGGGACCGGGCGGCGTCAGGCCGCGGCAGGATCGGCCGCAGGATAGCGCACCCGGTGGCACAGCGTGCCGCCTTCGTCGCCGGCCACCGACACCATCGTGCTCGGCAGGTCGTCGAATGCCGACTCGCCGGTGATGAGCGCATCGAGGGCGGCGTCGGTCAGAAGCGACAAGGCCACGGCGAGCCGGCGGGCGTTGGTCCAGCGGGCGCGGCGATGGGCCGGCAGGTGGCCGACCTGCGACGACTTCAAGGTGAGGCGCTGGGCGTGGAAACTCTTGCCGAGCGAGGCGTGCACCGCCCGGTCGCCGTACCAGCTCAGTTCGACCACCATCGCCTCGAATCCGGCGACGGTGAGTGCCGCGTCGAGCCCTTCCGACGATCCACTGGCGTGGACGACCACGTCGCGATCGCGCGCGGCGCGGTCGACCGGCGAGAACGCCACACCGAGGGCCTGCGCCGTAGCCTGGCGGGCGTCTGCCACATCGACCAGCTCCACCTCACACCCCGGCACCCTGGAAGCGAGCCAGGCCACCAGGCAGCCCACCGTGCCAGCACCGACGACCGTCACCCGGTCGCCGGGCGCGATGGCCGCGTCCCACACGCCGTTCAAGGCGGTTTCCATGTTGGCGGCGAGCACCGCCCGCGCGGCCGGTACCGCCTCGGGCACGACGTGCACGGCACTGGCCGGCACCACGTAACTGGACTGGTGCGGATAGAGTGCGAACACGATCCGGCCGGCCAGCGTGTCGGGTCCGTGCAGCACCCGTCCGACGCTCGAGTAGCCGAACTTCAGCGGGCCGGGAAAGTCGCCCGTCTGAAACGGCGCCCGCATCCGCTGGTATTCTTCGGGCGGGACGCGTCCATGGAACACGGTCGATTCGGTGCCGCGGCTGATGCCGCTATACAGGGTCTCGACGAGGACGTCGCCGGGGCCGGGTGCCGGCACCACCTCGTCGCGCAGTTCCCCGCGGCCGGGCGCCACCGTCCAGAACGCGCGCGCTGTTTCGCCCATCGGTTACAGCATAGCGCCGCCGGGGCTCCTCGATGACGGCGCGGCAATCGGGGCTTCACCTGGCCAATCTCGTCACCGGCGTGCGGCTCGTGCTCGCGGTGTCGTTGTGGCTGCTGGCATCGGCCGGCTGGCTGCTCGTGGGCGTCGCGACGACCGGGGCCCTCCTCGATCTCGTCGACGGACCGATCGCGCGCAGGACGGCGCGCACATCCGCCTTTGGCGCCCGGTTCGACATGGAAACCGACGCGTTCCTGATTCTGACGCTCTCGGTGCTGGTGTGGAGCACCGACAAGGCCGGCGCGTGGATCGTCGCCGCAGGGCTGATGCGCTACGCCTTCATCGCGTCGGGCTGGCTGCTGCCCTGGATGCGGGCCGACCTGCCCCCGAGCGTGCGCCGGCAGGCGGTGTGCGTGGTGCAGGTGGTGGCGCTCATCGTCGCGCTGGCGCCTGTTGTGACGCCGCCGCTCTCGACCGTGGTGTCGGCTGCGGGTCTGGCGATGCTGACCTGGTCGTTCGCCGTGGATACTGCCTGGCTCGCGCGTCGCCCCGGAACCCGAGCTCCGCCGGCCGGCTAGACCGATGACAACTGGTGGCCCAGTTTGTCCTTCTTGGTCTTGAGATAGCGGCGGTTCGCATCGGAGGGCACCACTTCGAGCGGCACCCGCTCGGCGATGACCAGCGCCTCGCCACTCACGCCCTCGAGCTTGCGTGGGTTGTTGCTCATGAGCCGCAGCGACTTCACGCCGAGCAGCCGGAACATGTGCACCGCCGAGGCGTAGTCACGCTGATCGGCCTCGAACCCGAGCTGCTCGTTGGCCTCGACCGTGTCGCTGCCGTGGTCCTGCAGGTCGTAGGCGCGGATCTTGTTGGCCAGACCGATGCCCCGGCCCTCCTGGTGCAGGTAGAGCACCACGCCGCGCCCTTCCGCCGCCACCCGCGCCAGCGCCATGTCGAGCTGCTGTCCGCAGTCGCAGCGCGACGAGTGGAAGATGTCGCCGGTGACGCAGGACGAATGCACGCGCGCGAGCACGTTGTGACCGTCTCCGAGATCGCCCTTGACGAGCGCGATGTGCGTCGCGCCGTCGAGGCGGCTCTCGAACACGTGGATGGCGAAGTCGCCTTGCTCGGTCGGCAGCTCGGCAGACGCCACCTGTTTCACCGGCGGGTCACCACGCAGGGCGGATAGGATGGCGGCGAAGAGTGAGCGGATCAAGGGCTCCTGTGTGCGGATACTGGCGAAGCGGGGGCACCAACGCGCCGCAGTAGTAACCGCGATTGTACCGCCGAACCCAGGTTTCGATGGAGAATTGACCCATGGCCGATCCGACCATCCGCGCGGCCACCGCCGCCGACTTCGAGGCCTGGCTGCCACTGTGGCGTGGCTATCAGGCCTTCTACAAGACCGACATTCCCCACGACACGACCCTCACCACGTGGCAGCGGCTGCTCGCGCCCGGCGAGCCGATGCACGTGGCGCTGGCCGAGTGCGGCGGCGCGGTCGTGGGATTTGTCCACTACATCGAGCACCGCTCCTGCTGGACCACCGGCAACTACATGTATTTGCAGGATCTTTTCGTCACGCCCGGGCAGCGCGGCGGGGGCCTGGGCCGTCGGCTCATCGAACATGTCTACCGCGAAGCCGCCGCGGTGGGGTGCTCGCGCGTCTGGTGGCTCACGCACGAGACCAACGCCGACGCCATGGTGCTCTACGACCGGGTGGCGTCGAAGAGCGGGTTCATCCAGTACCGCCAGCTGCTCTGAGCGGCTAAACTAGGCGCATGTTTCGCACCGGGAAAATCGCGGCCGCCGTGCTCGCGGTCATCGTTCTGGTCGGGTGCTCGCAGCCGATCACCATCGACACCATCCAGATCGGCCGATCGCTCAATGCCGACCAGAGCGTGGCCAGCCAGACGACCACCTTCAAGCCCAACGAGACCGTCTACGTCTCGGCGCTCAACAACGCGCGCGGCTACGGCACGATCTCCGTGAAGTGGTACATGGGCCAGCAACTGCTCAGCGAGCGCCAGAAGCAGGTGAAGTTCCAGGGCGCGGGGGCCACCGAGTTCAACATCTCGAGTGCCGGCGGTTTCCCGGAGGGCGCCTATCGCGTCGAGGTGTTCCTGAACGGCGAATCCGTCGGCACGCGCAACTTCGACGTGCGCGACTAACCAGCGTCCTCCCACGATCGGAGCCCCGTGGCCCAGTTAATCGAAACGCTCACGACCTGGCTCTTCCAGTATGTGGTGGTCTGGATGCTGCTCGGCGCCGGCCTCTTCTTCACCATCCGCCTCCGCTTCGTGCAGTTCCGGCGTCTGCCGGAAGCCTTCCGCGCCATGCTCGCGGCCCAGACCGAGGCCACCGGCGGCGTGCTCACGCCCTTCCAGTCGTTCATGACGGCACTCGGCGCCACCATCGGCACCGGCAACATCGCCGGCGTGGCCACGGCCATCATCTCGGGCGGGCCGGGCGCGCTGTTCTGGATCTGGGTCTACGGGCTGGTCGCCACGGCCATCAAGTTCAGCGAGGCCGTGCTCGGGGTGAAGTACCGCAAGACCCGGGGCGACACGGTAGAGGCCGGCCCCATGCACTACCTGCGCGATGGCTACGGCTCGCCGGGGCTGGCCAAGGCCTTCGCGCTCATCGCCGGCATCGGCGCGCTCACGACGACGCCCTTCACCCAGCCGAATTCGATCGCCATCGTGTTCGACAGCGTGTTCGGGGTGCCCACCTGGCTGGCCGGGCTCATCATCGCGGTGCTGGTGTGGGCGGTCATCATCCGCGGCATCAAGTCGATTGGCCGCGCTGCTGAGAAGCTGTCGCCGCTCAAGGTGGGTCTGTATTTCGCCGGCGGCCTCACCGTCATCGTGATGTTCGCCCACCGGTTGCCGCACGTAATCTCGCTGGTGTTCAGCGAGGCGCTGACGACGCAATCGGTGATGGGTTTCGGCTGGTTCGTGGCGATGCGCTACGGGATTGCCCGCGGCGTCTACGCCAACGAAGCCGGCTACGGCACGGCGGCGCTGGCCTACGGCACCGCCAAGTCGGATCGCCCGTCGCAGCAGGGCCTGCAAGCGGTGATGGAAGTATTCATCGTGTCGTTCGTCACCGGCACCATCAGCGCGCTCACCATTCTCGTGACCGGCGTCGCCGAGACGTCGATTGCGGCGGCCCAGGCCGGGCAGGCCTACGTCACGAGCACGGCGGCCGTGGCGACAGCCTTCAATGCTGCAGTGCCCGTCGTCGGCGGCTGGGTGGTGGCCTTCTGCGCCTTCCTCTTCGGCTACACCACTCTCATCGGCTGGTCGTTCTACGGCGAGCAGTGTCTCGAGTACATCTTCGGGCGCAAGATCACGATGCCGTACCGCTGGGTCTACTGCCTGCTGATTCCGTTCGGGGCGTCGATCCGGCCGGAAGTCGTCTGGGCGTGGGGCGACCTGATGAACGTCCTGCAGGTGTTTCCGAACATGATCGGCCTCATCGGTCTGAGCGGTGTGGCGGCGATCTACGCGAAGAAGGGCGTCTGAGGTGCCCGAAGCCCCGGCTCTCATCTACAAGCTCGTACCCGCCGCCAAGCACTTCGCCGGCGCGGCCGACCGACCCGGAGGATTGTGATGAAGACCGCTGGATGGGCTGGGTGTTTCGCATTCACGATCGTGGTGCTGGTGTCGGCGTCGCCGGTGCCGGCGCAGACCGGCGCGGCCGCCACTGCTGAGGCCGATGTGCGACGGGTGATTGCCGACTACAACGCGGCCTACGAGAAGAACGATCTCGAGACCTACTTCAAGGCATTCGCTCCTGACCTCACACAGTGGTTCCCGTCGGGCCGCGTCGACCTGCCGTCGTATCGGGCGTCGTGGACCAAGTCGGTCGAGGCCGGCAACACGAACGAGAAGGTCGAAGTGCGCGACCTGCGCGTGCAGGTGAGTCCGTCGGCCGACGCCGCCGTGGCCACCTATATCCTGCGCGTGACCTTCCGCACCGCGAAAGGCGTTGCGACGACTGACGACAACCAGGAGACCGACGTGCTTTTCAAGCGGAATGGCGCCTGGACCATCGTGCACGTCAACTACGCTGCCGCACAGCCATCGGCGCCGCGCTGACGGCGCCGCCCACGCGTCGGGCTGACGATTTCGAGAACGCCGCGCGCCGACCGGTTTAGGCGTCTGCCCGGGCGTATGGTATTTCTGTGACGTTCGTTTCGACCAGAGGCCCGACATGACACGCCATGATGTCGCGACCGCCCGTCGGCTGAAGACCGTCGTCTGCGTACTTCTCGCGCTCACCGCGAGCGCATGCGCCACGTCGAGGCCCTCGGGCAGTTCGCAACCCGCAACTGCACCCATCGCCACCGCTGCCGGCACCCAGAATGCCGCCTCGCGCGCGACGCCGGTTCGCAGAACCGCGACGTCGAAAGACGGCATCAAGATCGCGTACGACATGACCGGCACCGGTCCGTTCCTGGTGATGCTGCACGGCGGCGGTCAGGCCGCCAGGTCGTGGGCCGACCGCGACTACGTCACCAAGCTCAAGACCCGCTTCACGCTCGTCACACCCGACCAGCGCGGCAACGGCGACAGCGACAAGCCGGCCACGCTCGAGGCCTACGCGCTCGACCACCTGCTCGACGACGTCCTGGCGGTGGCCGACGCTGCCGGCGCCGAGCGCTTCCATGTGTGGGGCTTCGGCCACGGGGCAACGATCGCCCGATATCTTGCCGAACGCAGCGACCGCGTCATTTCGGCCGTGCTCGTTGGCAGCGAGTTCGGTCCGGCACTGAGCGGCACCGTAAGAGACGCGGTGACCGGCATGCGCGCCAAGTGGCTGCCGCTCGTGCAGTCGAAGGCGGCCGGCACGCTCGAGGTGGAGGCGCTGTCGCTCAGCGACCGCACGGCCTGGGACAACGGCGTGGCGGTGTCGGCCATGGCACTCGGCGCGATGCTCGACTATCCGCCCCTCGAACCGGCCGCCATCACCGTGCCCACGCTGTGGCTGGTCGGCGCCGCCGATACCTCGGCGATGGAGAATGCCAAGGCGTATGAGGGGAAGCTGGCCGGCACGAAGGTCATCCTCAAGTCGCTGAGCGGCGCCAGCTATACCGACAGCTTCGCCAAGAGCGACGTACCACTGGCCGAAGCGCTGCCCTTCCTCACCGAGCAGACCACCACCACGCAGTAGGCCGGCGCGCGTTTGCGGCTCACGGGCGCCGGGCGCGCACCCGTCAGACGCGCGGCTCGATCAGCCGATCGGCGCCGCTGTGCATGTCTTGCTCGAGCAACGCGAGCAGGGCCTTGGACACCGGGCCCGGCGTGCCGTCCCCGACGGGCCGGCCGTCCCACTCGACAATCGGCGCCACCTTGATCGAGCTGCCGATGAGCAGCATCTCCTTGGCCGCGCGTGCCTGGTCGACGGGAATCCTGCACACTTCAACGCCCGTGATGAGGCCCTGCTGCACGAGCGCCGGTGCCAGGGCCAGCAGGCGCTGCGACGTGCAGCCCGACAGGATGTGGTCGAACGTCGGATGGCGCAGCACGCCATCGGTCGTGACGAACGCCACGTTCATGTTCGAACTCTCGCCGACATTGCCCTCGGCGTCGATGAAGACGCCGTTGTCGAGACCTTGTTCCTTGGCCTCCATCTGCATCAGCACGTTCGGCAGGTAGTTGGTGGTCTTGGTGATGGCGTAGAGCGACGGCTTGATCGGATAGGTGGTCGTCATCACCTTGAGGCCGCTCGTGTACCAGTGCTCGGGGTAGACGAGACCGGCAAAGACCATCACGAAGAAACCGGGCGCGGCGCCCTTGGCGGGCGTGAGCTCGAGGCTGCCCGGACCCGACGACAGCCAGTAGCGGATGGCGCCGTCGCTGTGGCCGGCGCGCGCTGCCGTCTCGATGATGATCGCCTTCATCCGCTCGCGCGGCGCCGGCAGCGTGAGTTTGGCGCGGCCGGCCGACAGGATGAAGCGATCGAGGTGCGCATCGAGGTCGTAGATCTTGCCGTCGACCAGACTCGCCGTGTCGAAGATTCCGTGGCCGCGGTGCACGATGTGATCGTCGAAGGGCAGCACCATCAGCGCCGGATCGGTCACGATGCCGCCGAGCTGACTCGAGTAGAAAGCCCAGAAATTGACGCGCTGGTTCATGCGTAGCGCGCGCAGGGCGGCGACGACGTCCTCGGGCGTGAGGAGCGGCAGATGGTCAGACGGCATGGCCGAAACTCTAGCACGGCCAGCCGCGGCCGCCGGAGGCAGCGCCTGCCTCGCCGAGACGGCTGACGCTGCACTTTCGACGCGATCCCGGCGGCTGTCGTCTCCTGTCGCGCCGCCGCCTCGACCGCGGCGTAGCTGCATGTCTTGAATGCGGACACGTGCCGCACTTGACCCGGCCTGCCCGGGGTGGTCAGATGCGCCATGTCCGTGCGCATCCCTGTCGCCTTCGCTGCCGCCCTGGCCGTGCTCGCCTCGAGCCTGACGCTCGGCGCCAAAGCGCCGGCCACTCCCGGCTTCGACGCGGCGGCGGCGGCCCGCTATCTCGATCGGCGCATGGACGTCTGGTGGCAGAAGGCCAAGCCGCTCAAGAGCGCGGGCGGCGAGACGAAGTGCCTCTCGTGTCACACGGCCAT
>JAGNJW010000037.1:0-25622 GCA_018000455.1 Acidobacteriota bacterium | reverse complement strand
CTCAACTTCGATCGCGAGCGCGGCGGCGACAAGGGCGAGCCGTGGCGGCGGATGTTCATGTCCGACATGGCGACGGCGTTTGCCGTGCTGGCGCTGTTGTAAGGCGTCACGAGCGACGGGCGGCCGGGGGAGGCGAGGGTTGGCCTCGTCGCGGCGGTCACCCTGGGCGGCGCGCTCGGGAATGCCGGCGCCGGCTTGACCGAGGATACACGGGCGGACGACGATGCCCTCGTGCGCCTCCTTGTCGTCGAAGACGACCCCAGCATCGCCGACTTCGTGGCCACGGGTCTACGTCAGGAGGGCTTCGCGGTCGACGTCTCGGGCGACGGCGTCGAGGGCCTCGAGCGCGCGCGGGCCGGGGCCTACGACGCGGCGATTGTCGATGTGATGCTGCCCCGACTCGATGGCCTCAGCTTGGTGGCGGCGCTCCGGCGTGCCAACGTCACGACGCCCGTGCTCTTCCTGAGCGCGCGTCATTCGGTCGACGACCGGGTGAAGGGCCTGCAGACGGGCGGCGACGACTACCTGACGAAGCCCTTCGCTTTCCAGGAACTCGTGGCCCGCGTGCAGGCACTCACCAGACGCGGCCAGCCGTCCATCGAGGCGGCCGAGTTGTCGGTGGCCGACCTGCGGCTCGACCGCCTGACCAGGCGCGCCAGCCGCGCCGGCAACGCCATCGAGCTCCGGCCGCGCGAGTTCGCGCTGCTCGAGTTCCTGATGCGCCATCCCGGCCGGGTGGTGTCGAAGACGATGATCGTCTCGCACGTGTGGGACTACAGCTTCGATACCGGCACCAACGTCGTCGACGTCCTGGTGCATCGCCTGCGCGAGAAAATCGACAAGGACTTCGAGCCGAAGCTCCTGCACACGGTGCGCGGTGTGGGCTATGTCCTCAAGGCCGAGTAGAGGGCTGGCCCGCGCGTTTCCGCTGCGCATCGCGCTGTGGTACGCCGGGCTCTTCGTTCTCAGCGCCGTTGCCGTGGCCGTCGTGACCTACGTGCTGCTGGCCCGCGCCCTGGCCGCCCAGGACCACTCGGTGCTCGAGTCGATGCTCAGCCGCTACGCGTCCGAGTACGAGCGCAGCGGGTTGGCGGGCCTGCGGACGCTCATCGAGGCCGATGCCGGCGAAGGCCGCCACGAACGGCTGCTCGTGCGCGTCATCGGCAGGCAGACCGAAGTGGTGTATTTCGCCGAGCCACCCGGCTGGGACCGTTTCGACCTGTCGAAGCTCGACGATCCCACCGCCTGGCAGGCTGGCTGGACGACGCTCGATCACCCGCCGGATGGCTCGGTGCTCGAGGTGGGCACGACGCTTCTGCCGCGCGGCGTCGTCGTGCAGGTGGGGCGCAGCTCGCACGTGCGCGACGAGTTGCTCGGGCATTTCAGGGCTCGCACCCTGCAGTTGCTGGCCCTGGTGGTGCTAATCGGCGTGGGGGGCGGCGCGCTGCTGACCCACGTGGCCCTGGCGCCGCTTCGGGCACTCGAAAGCACCGTGCGCACCATCCTGCGCACGGGGCGCTTCGAGGCGCGCGTCGCCGTCGGCGATTCGCGCGATCCGCTCGACGAGCTCGGCGGACTGGTCAACGACATGCTCGGCCGGATCCAGCGCCTGGTCGGGGGGATGCGCGGGGCCCTCGACAACGTCGCCCACGATCTGCGCACGCCGCTCACGCGCTTCCGCGCGGTGGGCGAATCGGCCCTGCTCTCGGAGGACGCCGCGTCGATGCGCGAAGGTCTGTCGCGGGCCCTTGAAGAGGCCGAGCGGGTCAATGCCACCCTCACCGCCCTGATGGACATCTCGGAAGCGGAGACCGGCACGATGGTCCTCGACCGCGGGATTGTCGACGCCGCCACGGTCGTGGCCGAGGCGATCGAGCTCTACGCCGACGAGGCCGACGACAAGGGCGTGGTGCTCACCTCGCGCGCGGCGGCACCGGGCACGATCGCCGGCGACCGCACCCGCCTGCGACAGGTGCTCGCCAATCTCATTGAGAACGCCGTGAAGTTCACTGACCCCGGTGGGCGCATCGACGTCGTGGTCACGCCGGGCCCGCGGGACGTCACGATCGCCGTGTGCGACACGGGCCGTGGCATTGCCGCCGCCGACCTGCCACTCGTCTGGGACCGTCTCTATCGCGGCGATGCCAGCAGGTCCACGCGCGGGCTCGGCCTCGGGCTGTCGCTCGTGAAGGCCATCGTCGAGGCGCACGGCGGACAGGTGGGCGTGACGTCGACGCCGGGCGGCGGGAGCGCGTTTTCGGTCGTGCTCCCGGCGGCCGGCTCAACCGCGAACGCGTGAGCGGCGCCTACTTCTTCACGGGCTTCGGGGGCTTGGCCGCCGCGGTCTGCGGGGCCGGGGTCGAGGCCGAGGCCGGCGCGGCGGCCGTCGCAGGAGCGCCGATCTCGAGACGATCGGCGATGCGCTTGGTACCGGTCGTCGAGTAGCGGACGCGCACCGTGCGGCCGATGTCGGCGTTCAGGTTCGGCGACGGCTGCGCGTGTCCGCCGACCAGGACCACGGCGTCGCTGGCGAGCTGGTAGGTCAGCTCATGCCTCCCCTGCGTGATGACGACGGTGTGCGCGGCAGCGTCGACGCGGGCGATCTGGCCCGACGCCCACGACTCGACCTGGCCGGCCGGGCCGGCGAAGGCGGCGCCGCTCATGGCGAGGAAGCCGATGGTGGCGAGCAGCGGTGTGGTGGTCATGAGGGTGCTCACTTCGTGCCGCTCTCTGGAACCAGAGATGTTCGGAGCGGCGGGCGAACGTCTCTGCCCCACGATACGGAGTGGCCGCTTCCAGGGGCCTGACGCGAGAATGACATCGGCGACAGGTTCGCCCCAAGCCCACCTGTCACAGCTGTAATGCGCCCGTCAGCCGCTCGCAAGACGCCGCTACGTCCAATCAGGTGACGGCGCCCACGTGCCGTAGGAGGTGACGACGCGATGAGCACTTTGCACAACGAACGACGGCCATTGACTCCGCTGGTGCGCGGCGTCGCGCTCGGACTGGCGGCGATCGGTCTCGCCGTCGGCTTGAGCAGTCTGCCCTTCACCCTCGCCGCGGCGACACCGGCCATCGCCGCTGCGCCGCCCCCGGCCGCGCCCGTCGTGCCGCTGCGCTCGACGGCGTCCTACAGCGCGGTGGTCGACCGCGTCGCGCCGTCGGTCGTCACCGTGCGGGTGCAGATGCGCCCGCAGGCGACCCGCATGGCGATGCCGGCCTTTCCGTTCTTCGGGCAGGACGATCGCGAGGCGCCGGCGCGCGGCGCCAGCGCCCTCGGGTCGGGCGTCATCATCCGTGAGGACGGTCTCGTGCTCACGAACCACCACGTGATCGCGGATGCGGCCAGGATCCGGCTCGACTTCGCCGACGGACGCAGCCTGCCGGCCACGCTGGTTGGCAGCGACGCGCCGAGCGATCTCGCCGTGCTGCGTGTCGACGCGCACGGCCTGCCGGCGCTGCCCTTCGGGGATTCCGAGCGCATGAAGGTTGGTGATGTCGTGCTGGCGTTCGGCAATCCACTCGGCGTCGGTCAGACGGTGACCATGGGCATCGTCAGCGCGAAAGGGCGCGCCACGGGCGTCGGTGACGGCGCCTACGAAGACTTCCTGCAGACCGATGCGCCCATCAACCAGGGCAACTCGGGAGGCGCGCTCGTGAACCTGCAAGGCGAGCTCGTCGGCATCAACGCCCAGATCCTCTCGCCCTCGGGCGGCAACATCGGGCTCGGGTTCGCGATTCCGTCGGCGATGGCCCAGACCGTGGCCGATCAGCTCACGCGCGAGGGCGTCGTGCGCCGCGCCAGGCTCGGGGTCACCGTGCAGGCGCTGACGCCGGACCTGGCGGCCAGCCTGTCGCTGCCCGATCCGCACGGCGCGCTCGTGAGCGACGTGGAGGCGGGCGGGCCGGCGGCCGCGGCCGGCGTGAAGCAGGGCGATGTCCTCGTCGAGGTGGCCGGCCGGCCGGTGCACGACGCCAACGCCATGCGCAACCAGATCGCCGGCACCCAGCCGGGCACGACCGTGCCGATCGTCGTCGTGCGCAACGGCCAGAACGAGCGGTTGTCGGTGCGCCTGGCCGAACGTGAGCGCCTGGCGTCTGATGCGCCTGCCGCTGAGGTCGACGGGCAGAGCGACGCCGGCGTGGGCCTGTCGGTCATGCCGCTGACGCCCGAACTGGCGCGTCAGCTCGAGCTGCCGCCCTCGACGACCGGCGTGGTCGTGGCCGGCGTCGATCCGAACGGCGTGGCCGCCGCTGCCGGCATGCGGGAAGGTGATCTCATCCGCACGGTGAACGGCGAGGCCGTGACCTCGGTGCCGGCGCTGAGAGCCGCGCTCAAGGCCCACCCCGATCGGCCGGCGCTCCTGCTCGTGCGCCGCAACGGCGGCGAGGCCTTCGTGGCGCTGGCCCGCGCCCAGTCGTAGATGGCAGAGAACCCCGGCCACGGGCACGCACGCCTCGTGGCCGGGTGGCGCGTCATGACGTGTCTGACGAGCGTGGCCGCATCGGTGGGTTGCGCGGCGCTCACGGACTCGCACTACACACCGACAGCAGACCTACGCACGTTCGACACCGGCGTCGCACTGCACGGCACGTCCCTGGATCTGCACGTCGCAGTGCCGCCGGCGCCAGTGTCGCAGACCATCGTCGTCTACGCGACCGGCGACGGCGGCTGGTTCGGCGCCGCCGTGGGCATGTTCCACGCCATCGCCGCCCAGGGCTATCGCACCGTCGGCTTCAGTTCGCGGGCGTTCCTGCGGCTCGAGCGGCCCAGGCACGAAGCCTTGAATCCGCGACAACTGGCCGCCGACTACGACGCGATTCTCGGTGCGGCCCGGACGGCATTGGGCCTGCCACCGGCGACGCCGGTGATCCTCACCGGATGGTCGCGGGGCGCGGCCTTCGCCGCGCTGGCCGGCAGCGAGCCGGCACTGGGTCCGCATACGGCCGGCGTGGTCGCCATCGGGCTGGCGGCCGACGAGAACCTGCAGATCGACGAAGGCGACAGCGACGACGGGCCCGGCGCGTCTCCGGCCGATGGCACACGGGTGCTGTTGCCCTATGCGCGGCTCCGGCAGCTCGGCTCCGTGCGCTCGGCGGTGATTCAGGCCGAGCGTGACGACTACCTGGCCGCCGCCCAGTCGCGCCAGCTTTTCGGGGCCGACACGGCCACCAGGCGGCTCTACGCCGTGCCGGCAACGAACCACCGCTTCAGCGGCCAGCATGCAGCGTTCGTAGCGGCGTTGGCCGACGCGCTGGCGTGGGTGGACGCGCCTTGACCGATAGGGCTCATCCCGTCACGCGGCTGTGCCCGCGACTTCTCGCGGAACCGCTGGTCTCCGCGATCGGCAGCGTGACCGTGAAGGTGGAACCCACGCCGGCCGTGCTCGTGACCGCCACCGTGCCGCCGTGTTCGGTGACGACCCACCTTACGAGGCTCAGGCCGAGGCCGGCCCCGTCGCTGGCCGCCGTCCGGCTCTGGTCGGCGCGGAAGAAGCGGTCGAAGACCCGGGCGGCATCCTCCGGGGAGAGGCCGACTCCGGCGTCTGTCACGTCGAGCCGCGCCAGGTGTCCATCGTGACTGACGCGCGTCACCACGGTGCCGGGTGGCCTCGAGTACTTCAGGGCGTTGTCGACGAGGTTCAGCACCACGCGTTCGAGCCAGCCCCGGTCGCCCTCGACGAAGGCCCCCGGCGCCCCACGTTCGACCTGGAGTTCGAGGCCGCGCGTCTCGGCTACGACGTCCAGTTGTTCCACCGTGTCGGCCACCAGTTGCGCCAGGTCGACCCGCGTGCGCTGCAGGCGGATCTCCCCCGACTCGGCCCGTGCCAGGGTCAGGATGTGACCGATGAGACGGGTGAGCCTGTCGACTTCGTCGATCTGGCCGGCGAACAGATCCCGCTGGGCCGGCGCGAGACCGGGCGTGCGCAGCGCGAGCTCGCTCTGTCCGCGCAGCCCGGCCAGCGGCGTGCGCAGTTCGTGCGCCAGCGCCGAGCTGAACTGCCGCATGTCGCCCACCGACTGCTCGAGCCGGGCGAGCGTGCGGTTGAACGCGCTGGCGACGAGATCCAGCTCATCGCCGCTACCGCGCACCGGCAGACGCGCCCCCAGGCTGGCGATGTCGACCGCGTCGGTGGCGGCGGCCACCTGTGAAAGGGGGCGGAGCGCCAACCCGGCGAACCACCAGAACACCAGGCCGGCCGCGGCCAGCAGGGCGGGAACGCGCCACCAGAGCAGCGTGCGATACCGGGCCAGCGTCGCATCGAGCGGCGCCAGCGAGGTGCCGACCTGGAGCAGATAGGTGCGGCCCTGCGGCGTGGCGCCGAGGCTGCTCTCGATGCGGAAGCGGCCCAACTCGGTGACGACGTCGAAAGGCAGCGGCCGGCCGATGAACGTCGTCACTTCCGCCGAGGTCAGCTGCAGGCCGAGGGCGGCGATGCCGGCCGACTCGGCCAGCAGGCGGCCGCTCGTGGCGTCGTAGACCTGGAAGTACTCGGTGGCCTCGCGGACGAACGCCGCCTGTTCGTCGTCGTCGGTCGCCACCTCCGTGATGGCCATCTCGCCCTCGATGCGCAGGTAACCGTGGAGGCCCTGGGCCAGCGCCAAGATGCGTTCGGAGACATCGGTATCCAGCTGGCTGGCGAGCATGCGATAGGTCACCACGCTCACGCCGCCCACCAGCAGGCCGAACACCATCGTCGAGCCCACGGCCAGCCTGGTGCGCAGTGACAGTGTCACTCGGGGTGGTCCGTGAGGATGTAGCCCACGCCGCGGATGGTGTGGATGAGGCGCGGACTGAAGTCCTTGTCGATCTTGTTGCGCAGTGAGTTGATGTGCACTTCGACGACGTTGCTGATGCTGTCGAAGTGGATGTCCCAGACGTGCTCGATGATGAGCGACTTGGTGACCGGTCGATCGGCGTGCTTCAGCAGGAACTCGAGCAGCGCGTATTCCTTGGGCTTGAGGGTGATGGCGGTGTCGCCGCGCCGCACCTTGCGCCGGAGAGTATCGATCTCGAGGTCGGCCAGCCGCAAGGTCGTCTCGTGCGGGGCGCCGCGCCTGAGCAGCGCACGCAGCCGCGCCGAGAGCTCGGCCAGCGCGAACGGCTTGGTCATGTAGTCGTCGGCGCCAGCATCCAGGCCCGTCACGCGGTCCTCCACCGAGTCTTTCGCCGTCAGGATCAGCACCGGCAGCGCAGCCTTGGCGGCCCGGATGTCGCGCAACACCTGCAGCCCCGACCGACCGGGCAGCATGAGGTCGAGTACCACGGCGTCGTAATCGATGAGGCGTGCCTGATCGGCGGCGCCCGACCCGTCGGTCAGCAGGTCCACGGCGTGCCCATCCTGCGTGAGTCCCGTCTGGATGAAGCTGCCCACGGCGCGATCGTCTTCCACGACAAGCACACGCATCATTCGCCCTCGGACATCCGGCTCACGTTAACGGAAGTTAATCCGGCCTTCGGCCGTCAGTTAATCCTCGGCCGGCACGATCGCCGACGTGGAGGCACGGATTTCCATACTACACGGGCCGGCCGCGCCCGACCGGCGGCGCCTGGTGGCGGCCGTCGCGCTGCTCTGCGTCTCACTCGGCCCGGGCCTGGCGGCGCAGGCATCGTCGTCGAGCGCACTCGGCTCACACGATCTCGCGCCGGCCGAAGAACCCGGTCTGCACGCCATTCGTGGCCTCGTCGTGTCGATCACTCCGGCCCTGATCGTGGTGCGCCGGTCAGGGCTGCGCGGCGGCGAGATGGCGCTCGCCATCACGGAGAGGACGGCGCGAGATGGAGAAGTCGTGGCCGGTGCCGTGGTGGCGGTGCGCTACCGGATCATCGACGACGTAGCGGTAGCGATTGCCATCGCCGTTCGCCGGCCGCCGCGTTGACTTGACGCCGGATCCCGGGTCACCGCCGCGTGCGGTCGGGGGTGTCACCGGGTCCGGACGGCTGCAGTCCTGCGCGGGACCCGTTGCGCTGACGCTCCCGCGTCCGCTCGACGGCGTCTTCGCAGTCGCGGCACCGGGAGGCAAAGGGCAGGGCTCGCAGCCGTGCCTCGGCGATCTCGCCGCCGCACTCCATGCAGCGTCCGTAGGTGCCCGCCTCCAGGTGCGCCAGTGCCGCCGTCACGCGCGCCAGGGTCTCGGACTTGAGCTCGATGAGCGCGAAGTCGAGGTCGGTCTGGCTATCAACCTGGGACGACTCCGCCTCGTCGCGGACGTCGTGCGACGGGTCCAGGACGTCGGCGCGTACGTCGCGGATGCGGCCGCGCACGGCGGCCTCGAGTCGGCGGCGGCGCTCATCGAGCATCTGCTTGAGTTCGGCATGGCGAGCCGACCCGTTGGCTCGGGGCGGTGGAACGGCAGGTCGTGGTGGCGCGGCTCATGGGGGGCATCCTTCGAAGAAATGGGCTCACCCGCGCGTCAGTTCACCGGCACGTCGAAGTCCGTGCCCTCCCACCGGTTCGCGTCGAGCCACCTGAAGGTGAAGCGCACGCGGACGCCCGCCACGGCGTCGCCGGCGGGCAGGTCGGCCACGTGCAGGCCGAGCCCGGTGTCGATCGTGGGCATGTCGTGAACGGTCTGCCAGTCGTCGGCGCTCCAGTGCACGATCGCCGGCGCCCGCACCTCCACCCTCAGCACCCTGCCGGCCGGCAGCGAGCGCAGGCGGTGGCTGAAGCGCCAGACGGCGCGCGGCACAGCCGTCGTACGCCCGAGATAGCGCGCCACGCCCTCCCCCGGCAGGTCGAAGACGCGCCCGTCCTGCAGCGACCGGCGCAGCTTGAGGTACTCGGCATGCGCCCAGACGAGCGGCATCGCCGAGCCCGCCGGCCGGCCCCGAAAGAGCTCGAGCGCGGGCAGGTCGTCGCCGTCCCAGATCTGCTCGGGGATCAGGCCGCCGTCGTTCGCGAAGGCCTCCATGGCGCCGAGCAACCGCAAGGCTTCGGCGGGTCGCCCCGCGGCCAACTCGTAGTGCGCCCGTTCACCGGTCAGGAGCGGCCACGCCCGTCCGATGCCCACCCCGTCGAAGGGCGCCCCGTCGGCGTGCTCGCCGTAGCCATCGTCGTTGTAGCGATGCCAGGCCGGGCCCTGCGGCGTCTCCACCTCGAGCAGCGCGTCGATCACGGCCACGGTGTTCACGATGTGTGGATCGTCCGGCGCGCGGAGGCCAAAGCGCACGAGCGCCAGGGCGTCTGGACAGATGACGAGACTCGCCGGCTCGACGTCCTCACCCGGCGGACGGTTCTTGATGGCCACGAATCCGCCCGACGGCGACGCCGCCTCGGCCACGTCGGGCGGCGTGAGGCGCACGTAGTAGCCGTCCACGCCCACCTGGCGTGCCAGCGCCGTGTCGGTCACGTAGCACCAGCGTTCGATCGAGCCGTTCCAGTCGTCGGCGGTGTCACGCAACGACGCCGCGGTGGTGGGTTCGCCCTGCGCGTCGGCCAAGTCTGCGGCCGCCAGCAGGGCCACAATCGAGACGGCGAGCGTGAAGGTGGAGTAGCCCGGATCTTCTTCCCAGCGGTCCTGCTCGGTGACCGGGCCATGCGTGACGAGAAACGCCGCCGCGCGGCGCAGCATCGGCCAGAGTGCGGTCAGTTCATCCGGCGAGAGCTCGCGCTCGCGCTGCATCAGGTCGGCCAGCAGAATCGGAAACGCGGTTTCGTCGAGCTGCAGCCCGTTCCAGTACGGCGTGCCATCGATCCACATGTTCTGCGGCCAGTGCCCGTCGTCGGCCTGGGTCGCCTGCAGGTAACGCAACACCTGTCGCACGTCGTCGCTGGCGCCGATGGCCAGGAGCGCGCCGGCGGTCTCGACGAGATCCCGCGGCCACACCAGGTGATAGCCGCCCAGGTCGCCATCGCCCTTGTTGAAGCCCCAGGGCAGCGACAAGCTGGCCACGATACCGCCGGGATGGGCCTTCGACTCGCAGGTGCGGATGACGGCGGCGCTCGTCGCATCGAGGCCGCGAGGCGCGGCTGCGCCTGGCGTCGTGACGGACGGCGCGATGGGCGTCAGCGTGGCTTGCCACGCCTGCCATTCCCGGAGGTAGCGATCGCGCGCCTGGTCGAAGCCGTCGTGCAGGCTGGCCGCCGCGGCTCGTGCCGCCGCGGTGGGCGTGCTGCCAAAGCCTAACGCCAGCACGAAGGTCCCGTCGTCGTCGGGCACTCGGATCTGGCCCGTGACGGCCACATTGCCATTCTCGGCACGGTCGTAGTGCCAGGTCATCTGCTTGTGCGCGACGAGGTCCTGCCAGCCGTCCGACACGCCGACGAATCCGACCGAGCGCGCCAGCCATCCGCTCGACGAGGCCAGGGCCAGCGCGCACCCGTCCCGTTCGGCGAAGAGCATCGACTGGCCCTCGTGCTCGCCCATCCAGGCGGTGTTGCCGGCGCCGTGATTGGCCAGGTGCGGCGCGAGCAGCGCGTAGAGGCGATAGTCTTGCGGCGCGCCGGTGACCGCCACGAAGCGCGTGCGCTGCAGCAGCACCGGACGCGCCGGGTCGGTCAGAATCTCCTTCTCGATGCGATAGCGACCCTCGGTGCAGCGGTTGACCAGCCGAAATGCCGGCACACCGTCGGCCAGCCAGGTCGTCTCGTGAGTCGCGTGGCGTTTCTCCTCGGAGAGAAAACGGGCGCCGTCGGTGACGATCAGCCCCAGGTCGCGGGTGCAGGCCTGGTCGATCTCCGGGAAGTAGGCCTCGTTGAGGATGCCGTGGCTGAGGGTGAACCAGACGCGGCTCTCGCGGTTGAGTGCCGTGCCGATGCCGGATTTGGCGCTGGAGGTCCAGCGCGGCTCTATGCCGGGCCAGCCCGGGGCGTAGCTGATGGTCGTGGCCGCCCTGTTGGCGGGGGCCTGTTCGTCGCGCATTTCCACCACGTCCCTCACGATCTCTTCCCGGATCTGACTCGATGCGGGTGAAACCGCGGTGAACACCACATTAACGAGTTCTAAGGTCGCAGGCGGCGCCCCCTGTCAAAGTTGTCATGCTGGCGACGAAACGTCGTCAGACGGCAGGTCGTCCAACTGATCGAGAGCGGTTGGCGCACTCCGGCAACCGATTTCGGAGGTTGACCATGAAACGGTATGTCACGCGCGCAGCGGCGGTTCTGGCAGTGGTGGTGTTCGGACTCGCGGCCACGGCACAGGCGGGGCAGTCGGATCCGCGGCACGAGGAGATCCGCGACGCCCTGCTGCGGCTCCCGTACTACGGCGTCTTTGATGCGATCAGCGTCGGCTACGACAAAGGCACTGTGACGCTCGAGGGGTACGCCTACCATGCATCTCTCAAGGCCGATGCCGTGCGCGCCGTCAAGCGCGTGGCCGGCGTGGACGACGTGATCGACAACCTGAAGGTGCTGCCGGTCTCGATGAACGACGACGACCTGCGGTGGCGCACTTTCTACAGCATCTATACGAACAGCTTCCTGTCGCGGTATGCGCCGGGCGTCGGGCTGCTCTGGGGGCATCCCGCCGGCATCTCCCGCTGGGATATGCAGACGGGTCGCCAGCCTCTCGGGAACTACCCGATTCACATCATCGTGGAGAACGGCCGCATCCGGTTGATTGGCGTGGTCGATACCACGGCCGACAAGACGGCCGCCGAGCTGGTGGCGCGCGGCGTGGCCGGCTCCTTCGGTGTCGAGAACGAGATCGTCGTCATGCCTCCTCGCTAGTTGCCGTCTGACGGGGCACTTGGTTGCCGTGAGCGGCGGACCTTAACAAAGATTCATCCGCCGTTCACGACCCAACCAGCCTGATTCCGTGTAATAGGGCGATGACGTCCGTGACGACTTCGCCCTGCGCGCGCGTGTTCACGGTGCTCGCGCTGCTCGTCACCGCGTCGGCCGCCAGCGCCCAGACCACCGAGAAGCTGAGCCTGCGCGGACACCCGCAGACCCTCCATCTCTACGGCAGCCGCGGGGCCACGCCGGTCGTCGTGTCGAGCGGCGACGGCGGCTGGATCCACCTGGGGCCCCATGTGGCCGAGGCGCTCGCCGCTCGCGGTTTCTTCGTCGTGGGTTTCGACGTCAAGGCCTATCTCTCGAGTTTTACGAGCGGTACGGCGACGCTCCGGCCCGAGGACGAGCCGCGCGACTACAAGGTGCTCGCGGATTTCGCCGCCAGGGGCAGCGCCGAGCGCCCGATTCTGGTGGGCGTGTCCGAAGGCGCCGGGTTGTCGGTGCTCGCGGCGACCGATCCGGTCACGCGATCGGCCATTGGCGGGGTCGTGGGGCTGGGCCTGCCCGACACCAACGAGCTCGGCTGGCGCTGGAAGGACGCGCTCATCTACGTCACCCACGGCTCACCCAGTGAACCCACCTTCAGCGCTGCGTCGCTGGCGGCACGGATGGCGCCAGCGCCCCTGGCCGCGATTCACTCGACCAGGGACGAGTTCGTGCCCGCCGCCGAAGTAGAGCGCGTGATGGCGGCCGCGCACGAACCGAAGAAGCTGTGGATCGTCGAGGCGGCCGACCACCGCTTCAGCAACAACCTGGCGGAGTTCGACCGGCGGCTCGTCGAGGCCCTCGCCTGGGTGGCCGCGCAGGCGGGGAAGTAGGCCATGACGGCTCCCGCGTTCCGTCACCGCCTGGTGGCGGCGCTGCCGGTGGCAATCGGCCTGGCCGTGTTCGTCGCCGCGCTCGAGGTGCTGCGCCTCGAGCTGCAGGCCGTGAGCTGGCACGACCTGACGGCCGACGTGCTCGCGACGCCGCTCCCAGGACTCGCACTGGCCGTCGTGCTGACGGTGGCCAACTACGTCGTGCTGGCGGGCTACGACGTGCTGGCGTTCGAGTACATCGGCAAGGTGGTACCGCGGGCGGCCGTGGTCGGCGTGTCGATGATCGCCTATGCCGTGGCGCACAACGTGGGCTTTGCGATGCTGTCGGGCGCCTCGGTGCGCTACCGCTTCTACTCGCGCCTGGGGGTGACGGCCGAGGAGCTGTCGCGGATCGTCTTCAGCTACTCGGTGACGTTCTGGCTCGGCCTGCTGGCGCTCGGCGGTGCGGCGCTCGCCATGAGTCCGCTGCCGCCCGTCCCAGGCGTGCCGGCGCACCCGCTGGTGGCGGGAGCCGGCTGGCTACTGATGGCGCTGGTGACCGCCTACGTGGCCGCCACGGCTCTCAACCGAGGGCCGTTGCGTCTCTATCGCTTCACGCTGCCGCTGCCGAACCTCAACCTCACGTTGCGGCAGCTCGCCATCTCATCGCTCGACTGGCTGCTGGCGGGGGCCGCGCTCTATGCGCTGCTGCCGGCGAGCCCGCTGCCGTTTCCCACCTTCCTCGGCGCCTATCTCGTGGCCGTGCTGCTCGGCATGCTCAGTCACGTGCCGGGCGGCGTGGGCGTCTTTGAAGGGTTGATGGTGCTGCTGCTCAAGCCGTACCTCACCTCAGCCGAACTCCTGCCCGCCCTGGTGGTCTACCGCGCGGTCTACTACCTGCTGCCGCTGACGCTGGCCGTCGTGGCGCTGGTGGCCGACGAAGCGCACGCCCGCCGCGCGCACGTCGCCCGGGCCGGCGCCTGGCTGGGCAGCGTGGCCGAGGCCATGACCCCGCGCGCGCTGGCGGCCGGCACGTTCGTGTCGGGCAGCGTGCTGCTGTGGTCTGGTGCGACGCCGGCATCCCCCGGTCGGCTCGATCTGCTCAATCGGGTGCTGCCACTTGGCGTCGTCGAGGCATCGCACTTCCTCGGCAGCATCGCCGGCGCCGGCCTGCTCATCCTCTCGCAGGGCCTCGCCCGGCGGCTCGACGCGGCTTACTACCTGTCGTCGATCCTGGTCGTGCTCGGCATGGTGGCCTCGCTGCTCAAGGGCTTCGACGTCGAGGAAGCGGTGCTGCTGCTCGGCGTGCTGCTGGCCCTGCGGCGCGCCCGGCCGGCCTTCGACCGCCGGGCCGCGTTCTTCGACACGTGGTTCTCGCCGTCGTGGCTGGCGGCGCTCGCCGCTGCCCTGGCCGCGTCGGTCTGGCTCGGCATGTTCGCGTTCCAGCACGTCGAGTATTCCAACGATCTGTGGTGGCAGTTCGAACTCCACGGCGAGGCCTCGCGCTTCCTGCGGGCATCGGTCGGCGCTTCGGTGGCGATCGTGCTCGTGGGCGTCGCGCGGCTGCTGCGCCATGCACCGCACGAGCTCGAACCGCCCTCCGCGGCCGATCTCGACCTGGCGGCGCGGATCGTCGATCTCCAGGGATCAACGACGCCCAACCTCGTGTTCTTGCGCGACAAGGGCCTGCTGTTCAACGAGGCGCGCGACGGCTTCGTGATGTACGGCGTGCAGGGCCGCACCTGGGTGGCGATGGGCGATCCGGTCGCGGCCTCGGCGGCCGTACCCGGACTGGTGCGGAGGTTCCTCGAACGCTGCGACGACTTCGGGGGCGTGCCGGTGTTCTACGAGATCGGGCCAGACCACATGCACAAGTACGCGGACCTCGGCTTCACGTTCGTGAAGCTCGGCGAAGAGGCCACCGTCGATCTTGCGACCTTCACGCTCGAGGGCGGCCGCGGCGCCAAGTTCCGGCAGGTCGTGCGGCGGCTCGAGAAAGACGGCGGCACGTTCCGTATCGTACCTGCCGCCGACGTGCCGGCCGTGATACCGCACCTGCGGGCCGTGTCGGACGACTGGCTTCGGCACAAGGCGGGCGCCGAGAAGGGGTTCTCGCTCGGCTTCTTCGACGAGGCCTACCTGGCCCGCTTTCCGGTGGCGGTCGTGGAGTGTGGCGGACAGATCGTGGCGTTCAGCAACGTGTGGATGGGCGCCGACCATCGGGAGCTGTCTCTGGACCTGATGCGCTACGTCGAGTCGGCGCCGCGGGGCGTCATGGAGGCCTTGCTCGTGCACCTGATGGCCTGGGGCAAGGCCGAAGGCTTCCCACGCTTCGCGCTCGGCATGGCGCCGCTGTCCGGTTTCGATGCCTCACCGCTGGCCTCGCTCTGGCAGCGCCTGGGCGCGCTCATCTACGAGCACGGTGAGTCAGTCTACAGCTTCCAGGGGCTGCGGGCGTTCAAGGACAAGTTCCACCCGGTGTGGGAGCCGCGCTACCTCGCCTACCCGGGCGGTCTGCGCCTGCCGCGGATTCTCGCCGACACCTCGGCGCTCATCGCGGGCGGCTACCGCAACATCCTGGTGAAGTAGAGCAACGCCTCATGAGCATCACCAGCACCTCCCCGCCGTCGACCGCATGGCGGATCCTCGCCGAGAGCATCACCCTCGGCGTCGTCGCGTATGTCGCGGCGGGCGCGACCGAGATGGGCGTCATCCGGATCTTCCAGCCCACCGAGGCCGAACTGGCCTGGGTCAGCGACGCTGTGCTGGCAACGGCGCTCGGCGTGGCCGTCTACCTGTGGCGTCATCTTGCGGTGACGCGAGCGGCGCTGCTCGATCGTGAGCGCGCCGAGCTGGTGCTGACGACGCAGTTGGCCGTCGCCGCCGACCTGCAGCGCCGCCTGCTGCCGACGCTTCCGGCTGGCCGCACCGACGTCGAGTGGGCGGCGGCCCTGCGATCGGCGGGCCAGATCGGAGGCGATTTCTACGACCTGGTGTCGTTCGCCGATGGGCGCACGATGCTGCTGGCAGCCGATGTCTCCGGCAAGGGAATTCCCGCGGCGATGGCGCTCTCCACGCTGCGCGCGGCCTTCCGCGCCTTCGCGTTGCCCGACCACTCGCCGGCCCACGTGCTGACCGAGATCTCGACCACCCTGCACGACCAGTGGGCCGGCGCGCCCTACCTCACGGGTATCGTGGCGCTCGTCGACGTGGCCGGCGGCGCCCTGCACTATGCCAGCGCTGCGCACCCGGAGGCGCTCGTCGTGGGCCCCACCGGGGCGAGGCGCCTCGAGGCCCTCGACCCGCCCGCGGCCCTCTTTGCCGGACACGTGTTTCACGAGCGCACCGTGCCGCTCGGCCCCGGCGACCGCTGCGTGTTCGTGAGCGACGGCGTGACCGAAGCGCTCGGCGCCGAGGCCGGCAGCACAATCGACCACATCGTCCGAGGTCACGCGGCGGCGCCCGGCCGCGCCGCCGCTCTGTGCGACGCGCTGATGGCGGCGGCGATGGCCGCTCCAGGCCCCGAGGGCGTAGACGACTGGGACGACGATCGCACCGTGGTCGTGTTGTCGGTGCTCAACGCGCCTGGCGTAGTGAGAAGCACCGAAGCCGCCTCGAGCGGGACACTCGCGCTGCTGGCCACTCTCTGATTGCCCCTATCGCCGTCGAGCCTGCGCGCACCGGGTGGCGTTCACCGATTGGCGCGGCACCGCGGGTCGTGACACGAACCCGAAGCGCCGCACCCACCCCAAGCCGACGCAGGCGACGAGGTCGCAGGTTGCGCCCTGCCTCATCGGCCCTCTCCATCGCCGGGCGCCGGCGACCCTGCCGGCCCATCGTCGGCGCCGTCCGGCCGCTGCAGTAGCGCGATCGTCCGCTGCTGCGTCTCGACCAGGCGCAACAGGCGAGCCAGCTCCACGTCGCGAAGCGCGTCGACCTTGGCGTGCAGGGCCACGATATGCATCTCGGCGCGCACGTTGACCTCGTAGTCGGTTCTCGCGTCCGACCGGTCCTTCGCCGACTGGCGGTTCTGACTCATCATGATGACCGGCGCCTGCAAGGCCGCCAGACACGACAGCACCAAGTTCAGCAAGATGAACGGGTACGGATCGAACGCCCGCGACATCTCCTGGTTGATGGTCATCCAGCTCAGCATGCCGATGAAGAACAGGCCGATGAAGGTCCAGCTGCCACCGAAGAGCGCGACCTTGTCGGCGACGCGCTGACCGAAGGTGGACTCCGCTTCGAAGGTCTTGTTGGGGTCGGGCACCGAATGCTGCCGCGTGAGCAGACCGCTGATGATGCGCCGCTCGAGCTGGCTGATCCCGCGCACCAGTTCCTCGAAGTCGCTGGCGGGCGCGGGCGCGGCAGCCGCCTGGCCCGCGCGCCCGGCGAACATCAGCTGACGCAACAGGCGCACGCCGAGCAGCAAACCCGTGGCGCCGACGAGCGCCACCACGACGTGCGCCAGCGCGTGGTCTGGCGCGGTGACGCCGAGCGAGCGGAAGACCCAGCCGCCAACGACGCCGCCCAGCCACCCCATGGTGAGGTCGCCGAGCAGGCCGAAATCGCGGCGGCTGCGCATCGCCGTGCGCACCAGCCAGCCGACACCCAGCCCTGTCGCGGTCCACGTAATCAGTTCCATCACGGCTCGGTCCTCCATGGCGCCCCGCGGGGCGGTGCTCCAGAGAGAGTGCCACGAGTGAGCGCCGACCGGTACCGCCTTGACCGGAGATCTCGCGATGGCGTCAGATGAGATCCCAATGGCGCAGCCGGACACCCTCGACCTCGAACCCCATCGCCGCGCGCTGCTCGGGCACTGCTACCGCATGCTCGGTTCGGTGGTCGATGCCGAGGACGCGGTGCAGGAGACGATGCTGCGGGCGTGGAAGGCGCTGCCGAAGTTCGACGGCCGGTCGGCCTTGCGCACCTGGCTCTATCGCATCGCCACCAACGTCTGCCTCGACGAGCGCGAGGCCCGCTCAAGGCGATCGCGGCCGATGGACGGCGGGCCGGCCGTCACGGCCGCCACCGTGGCCGACCCGTTGCCTGAGCGTCCGCGCACGCACTGGCTCGAGCCGGTGCCAGATGTGGCGGCGCTGCCGGCCGATGCCGATCCGGCCGAACTCGTGGTGCTGAAAGAGAGCATCCGCCTGGCATTCGTGGCCGCCCTGCAGCACCTGCCACCGAAGCAGCGGGCGGCGCTACTGCTCACCGAAGTGCTCGGGTGGTCGGCGGCCGAAGTGGCCGAGGGGCTCGATACCAGCGTCGCCTCGGTCACGAGCGCCGTGCAGCGGGCGCGGGCCACGCTCAGCGCGCGCCCCGAGGTGCAGCGCCGTGCGCCGCTGCCCACCGAGCAGGCCAGCCTGCTCGAACGATTCGTGGAGGCCTTCCACCGCTACGACGTGGACGCGCTGACGGCGCTGCTGCACGACGACGTGATCATGACGATGCCGCCTTTCGACATGTGGCTGCAAGGTCCGGAGCCCATCCGGCAGTGGCTGCGTGGTCCGGGCCTGGGCTGCGAGGGCTCGCGGCTGCTGGCCACCGAGGCCTCGGGATCGCCGGCCTTCGCGCAGTACCGTCAAGGCGGGCGCCAGCCCTGGGGACTGGTCGTGCTCGAGCTCGACGGCGACCGCCTCGCCGGCTGGAACACCTTCCTCGACGTCGAGACGCTGTTCCCCCGCTTCGGCCTGCCAGCGACGCTGGCCGACGGTCCTGACGCCCCTGGACGGGGCCGGGGGCTACAAGGACCGATGATTTCTGCCGGCGCGGGAGTCTAACTCCTCCAAACGCGCTAATCAGGAGAAACCGATGGCTCTCGTGTCCCGCAAGATGTTCGTGAACCTCTCCGTCCGCGATCTGCCGAAGGCGAAAGAGTTTTTCGCCCGGCTCGGCTTCAGCTTCAATCCGCAGTTCACCGACGACAACGCCGCCTGCATGATCGTAAGCGAGGAAGCGTTCGTGATGCTGCTGACCGAGCCCTTCTTCCGGGGCTTCACCAAGAAGGAGATCTGCGACACGGCCACGCGCACCGAGGGCCTGTTCGCGCTCTCGTGCACGAGCCGCGAGGAAGTGGATGCGCTCGTGAAGACGGCGCTCGAACACGGCGGCACGGCGGCGATGGACCCGCAGGACCACGGGTTCATGTACGGCTGGAGCTTCTACGACCTCGACGGCCACCACTGGGAAGTGATGTGGATGGATCCGGCGCACGTGCAGGGCTGAGGAGATCGTGATGACAGCCCCACCCTCACCCGCTGTCCGCCGAATCGCCTGGACGCTGCGCGGTCTCGCGATTGCGTTCCTGGCCTTCGACATGGCTATCAAGGTGATCCAGTCGCCGATGGCCATCGACGGCACGACGGCGCTCGGCTATCCGGCAAGCGCCGTGCTGCTGATTGGCCTCATCGAGCTCACGTGCCTTGTGCTCTACGTGATTCCGGCGACCAGCGTTATCGGCGCCCTGCTCTTCACGGGCTATCTCGGCGGCGCCGTCGCCACGCACGTGCGGTTGGGAAATCCGCTGTTCAGCCACGTGCTGTTTCCGGTCTACGTCGCGCTCCTCCTATGGGGCGGCCTCTATCTACAGGAGCCGCGACTGCGGGCGCTCATCCCGATTCGGCGGTAGTCCCGTCGGGGCGCTGTCGCGCGCCGGACGTCAGGCCGGCGGAGGAGCGGACAGCTGACGGGCGGCGGCGCGATCGACCAGCCAGCGGACGTCATGGCCGGTGATGCGCTGGGCGGGGAACTCGTTCGGGGCCGGCGGACCCTCGAGAACGGCGGCCAGTGCCGGCGCTTTGGCGGCGCCGGCCACGAGCCAGAGCGTGGACCGCGCGCGGTTGATCAGCGGCGGCGTCAGCGTGAGGCGCCAGCCGCGCGCAGCGTCGACGTGCTCGGCCACCACCGAGCGCAGAGTCTCGCGTCCGGCCGCCTTGCCGGGGAAGAGCGACGCCGTATGGCCGTCGTCGCCGAGGCCGAGCAGCACGAGATCGAAGGCACCCGGCGCGCCGCCGCCGCTTGCCCCCGGAGCCGCCGCCGGCTGGCTCGTCGCAGACGATGAGCCGTCGCTTGGCTGCGCCGGCAGCAGGGCGGCCTCAAGCGTGGCCGCATAATCGAGAGCGGCGGCCGTCGGGTCGGCTTCGCCGGCCATGCGGTGCACCTGCGATGGTGGAATCGGCACATGGTCGAGAAGCGCCTCCCTGGCCATCCGGTAATTGCTGTCGGCGTGGGCAGGCGGCACGCAGCGTTCGTCGCCCCAGAACACCACGACCCGCGTCCAGTCGATCCGATCGCGCCAGGCCCCGGCGAGGCGCTGATAGAGGCCCTTGGGCGTCGAACCGCCCGCCAGCGCCACGGTGAAGCGTCCGCGAAGCGCGATGCTCGCCGCTGCCGCGTCAACCACGGCATCGGCCGCGGCATCGAGCATCGCGTCGGCGCTGTCGAAGACCTGCACCTCGGTGGCCATGCGCTACTGCCCGCTCCAGGCCTGCCCGGGGTTGTGCCAGGTGGTGCCGTGGTTCACCAGGCGGTTGGCTTCGTCGGGGCCCCACGATCCAGGCTCGTAGGCGTGGAGCGGCGAGCACGGTCCGAGCACCGGCTCGACGATGCGCCAGGCCTCCTGCACGGCATCCTCGCGGGCGAAGAGCGTCTGATCGCCTTTCATGGCATCGCCGAGCAGACGTTCGTAGGGCGCCTTGTGGTCGTGCTGTTCGTGGAACGTCATGAGATCCACGTCTTCCCCCTGCATCTTGTCGCCCGGCGTCTTGGCGCGCGCGCCGAGCGAAAGGATGACCTCGGGACTGAGCCGGAAGCGGAAGTGGTTCGGCCGCGCCGCCACACAGTCTTCGAAGAGCGTCACAGGCGGCCGCTTCAGCTCCACCAGCACTTCGGTGGCCGTCACGGCCAGGTGCTTGCCGGCGCGAATGTAGAACGGCACGCCGGCCCATCGCCATGAGTCGATGTAGAGACGGATGGCGGCGAAGGTCTCAACCTGTGAATCCTTCGCCACGCCGGCTTGGTCGCGATAGCCGACGAACTGGCCGCGCACCACGTCTACCGGCGTGAGGGGCCGCATCGAGCGGAACGCCTGTGCCTTTTCGTCGCGGACCGCCTCGTTGCCGCGGCCACCGGGCGCCTCCATGGCTAGCAGGCTCACGATTTGCAGCAGGTGATTCTGCACCACGTCGCGAATCGCCCCGGCCTCCTCGTAGAATCTGCCGCGGCCCTGCACGCCGAACGCCTCGGCCATCGTGATCTGCACGCGGTCGATGTAGTTGCGGTTCCAGATCGGCTCGAGAAACGAGTTGGCGAAGCGGTAGTAGAGCAGGTTCTGCACCGGCTCCTTGCCGAGATAGTGATCGATGCGGAAGATCGACGACTCCGGGAAGTGGCGGTGCAGCGACTGGTTGAGCGCCGCGGCCGACGCGACGTCGCGGCCGAACGGCTTCTCGACGATGACGCGCGCGTTCTCAACGACGTTGGCCTTGGCCAGCCCGGTGGCCACGGCCCCGAACAAGCTCGGTGGGATCGCGAAGTAGAAGGCCGGGCGCGTGGTCCCGTCGAGCGCCGTGCGCAGCATGTCGAAGGTACTCGCGTCTTCGTAGTTGCCGCCGATGAACTGCAAGAGCGACGACAGTTTCTCGAAGGCGGCGTCGTCCAGATCGCCCTTCTCTTCGATGCTCGCCCGCGCCCGCGCCCGCAGTTCGTCGATACTCGAGTCGGCACGCGCCATGCCGAGAATGGGCGCGTCCAGGTGCCCACGCCGGATCAGGGCGTGGAGGGCGGGGAAGATCTGCTTGTAAGCGAGGTCGCCCGTGATGCCGAAGATGACGAGCGCGTCGGAGCTCTCGGAGCCGTTCACTTCGCGCCTCCGCCTTTGGTCTCGTGGTGGCCGCCGAACTGATAGCGCAGGGCCGAGAGCATCTGGTGCGCGAAGTCACCCTCGCCACGCGAGGTGAAGCGATCGTAGAGGGCGGCGCTCAGCACCGGCACCGGCACCGATTCGTCGACGGCCGCGGCGATGGTCCAGCGCCCTTCGCCCGAGTCCGAAACGTGGCCGGAGAAGCCGGCCAGATCGGGGCTTTCGACGAGTGCCGTGGCGCTCAGGTCCAGCAGCCACGACGCCACCACGCTGCCGCGTCGCCACACTTCGGTGATGGCGCCGAGGTCGAACGTGTACTGGTAGTGCTCGGGATGCGTGAGCGGCGTGGTCTCGGCATCCTTCTGGCGCGAGGCCAGCCCGACATCGGCGTGCCGCAAGACGTTGAGGCCCTCGGCGTAGGCGGCCATCAGCCCGTACTCGATGCCGTTGTGCACCATCTTCACGAAGTGGCCGGCGCCGGAGGGGCCGCAGCGCAGGTAGCCGCGCTCGGCCGTCGTCGGCGCACCGTCGCGACCGGGCGTGCGCGAAATGGAGCCTTCACCGGGCGCCAGCGCCGCGAAGATCGGATCGAGCCGCGCCACGGCCGTCTGGTCGCCGCCGATCATTAGGGAGTAGCCGCGCTCGAGTCCCCACACGCCGCCACTCGTGCCGACGTCCACGTAGTGGATGCTCTTGTTGGCGAGTGCCGCGGCGCGGCGGATGTCGTCGGTGTAGCGCGAGTTGCCGCCGTCGACGAGGATGTCGTCGGCCTCGAGCAGCGCGCCAAGCGCCTCGACCTCGGCATCCACGAGTGCGGCCGGCATCATGAGCCACACCGCGCGTGGCGGCCTGAGCGCCTTCACGAACGCCTCCAGTGAGGAGGTGGCCGTGGCACCCTCGGCCGCCAAGGCGTTCACGGCGTCGGGCGATACGTCGAAGACGACGCACTCGTGCCCGGCGCCCATCAGGCGGCGCACCATGTTGCCGCCCATGCGGCCAAGTCCGATCATTCCAAGCTGCATCAGGCCTCCAGAAGCGGGATGGCGACGCGCTGTCTCAGCCGTCGACGCGCGCCGTCTCTGCCAGTATGACGCCGGAGGGCGACGCGGAAATACAATGGACCCTCCGCGCGTGCCCCGCCGGGGTGCGGCCTCAGGAGACTTCGATGCGTTCAGTTCTCGCCCAGTCAGGCCTGGCGATCGTTCTTGGCGCCGGTTCCGCCGCTTTTGCCCAGACGCCGGCTCCGCCCGCGTCGCAGCCGTTCCAGGCGGGCCAGCCGCTCAAGACCACCCCGAACGTGAAGGTCTACGGCAGCTTCCGCTTCAGCGAGAGCCTCGCCTACGACGCCGACCGCGACCTCTACGTCTCGGTCAACGCCGGCATGCCGCAGGAGATGGCGCCCAACGACGGCTACGTCTCGCTCATCAACCCCGATGGCACGGTGCACACGCTCAAGTGGATCGGCGTGAACAGAAATGGCCTCACGCTGAACCATCCGCTTGGCAGCGACATCGCCAACGGCATGCTCTACATGGCGGACATCGACACCGTGCGCTGGTTCGACATGAAGACCGGCGAGCCGAAGGGCCAGGTACAGGTGCCCGGCGTCATCCGCTTCAACGACCTGGAAGTGGCGGAGGACGGCACCATCTACGCCACGCAGACCGGCACGCCGGAGGATGCCACGAGCTGGAAGGTCTACAAGGTGACGCCGCAGGGGCAGTCGTCGGTGGTCATCACGGGCGCGCCGCTCAACATGCCGAACGGCGTCGCCTTCGATGCCAAGGGCAACCTGGTGGTCGTGAACATCGGCACGAGCGACGTGCAGACCTTCAGCCTTGAGGGCAAGCTCGTGGCCACCGAACAGGCCGTGGATTCAGGCAACGACGGCATCGTCGTGCTGGCCGACGGCACCAAGTACGTGTCGAGCGTGCGGCAGGGCACCGTGTCGCGCATCCGCCCGGGCCAGAAGGCCGAGATCGTGGCTTCCGGTATCCCGAGCGCGGCGTCGATGACCTACGACTCGAAGCGCAACCGCCTGGTGATTCCAATGAACGACTGGAACGCGATTGCGATTGTCGAGCTGAACGCGAAGTAGCGTGGCCGGCGGGGCGGCGTGATCATCATCCGGCCCGGTCGGCGGCGACGCGACGCGGCATCTTCCTCCGGCTCACCTTCGGTCCGGCATGCCGGGTCGACTCTGGCACGCCACCAGGAACGACGGTCCGCATGGAGGGCCGGCAGAACTGCCGGTCCTCAGAGTTCGCCGTCGGAAGACGCCACGTCGCGTCGCCGCCGCGACCGCCGCCCGAGACGCTGCCGGGCTCGGCGCACGACCCAGGATGAAGTGAGAAACCATGGCAGACGAGACGCGCCCGCCGCTGGACGATGCTACCCGCCACCTGTTGCGCCACACGGTAGCGACGCTGGCCTATCGCGCCGGCAAGGTGCTGCGCGATGTGCCCGAGGGATTCGCCGAGGTGCGCGCGGCGCCAACGAGCCGGTCGGCGCTCGAGATCCTGTCGCACATGGTGGACCTCATGGGCTGGGGCACGAGCCTGGCGCGCGGGGAGTATCGCTGGGTGCCCATCGTTTTCACGGACTGGGCCACGGCGGTCGATGGGTTCTTCGACGGGCTGACCGCGTTCGACGCCGCGCTGGCGGATCCGGCGGCGGCGTCCTATCCGGCCGGCGTGGTCTTCCAGGGCCCCATCGCGGATGCCCTCACGCACGTGGGTCAGCTGGCGCTGCTACGCGGGATGGCCGGGCAGCCGGTCAGGCCCGAGAGCTACGCCCGCGCCGCGATCGAGCCGGGGCGTGTGGGACGCGAGCAGGCGCCGCCGGGGCGGGAGTTTGACGGCGACGCGAGCAAGCCGAAACCGCGCTGACGACCGGGCGACTACGTCGAGAGACGGCGCGCCGCAGACGCAGATTTAGCATTCGCTTACGCGCTGCGACGACGCAGAATCTGCACGAACCACGCGGGCGGCCTCGCGGGACGGCTGACAAGCGTCCTGGCACGGGAATTCCACCAGTGTCGCCGCGTGACCGGTCCTCCATCCTCGTCGGGACTGCTCGAGCAGCTGCGCGACGCGCTGCGGACGCGCCACTACAGCCGCCGCACCGAAGCCGCGTATGTCGGATGGGCCCGTCGCTTCGCCATCTTCCACGGCATGCGCGACCCGCGCCAGCTGACGCCGGCGGATGTAGGTCGCTTCGTGTCGTCGCTCGCGAAGCAGGGCGTCTCGGCATCCACTCAGAACCAGGCCCTCGGCGCGCTGCTCTTCCTCTACCAGACGGTGCTCCGCATCGCGCTGCCAGAACTCCGCGACATCGTGCGGGCCAAAGCTCCGCAACGGCTGCCTGTCGTGCTCTCGCGCGGCGAGGTCGCCAGCGTGCTCGGCCAGCTGCACGGCGTCGGCTGGCTGATGGCGTCGCTGCTCTACGGCTGCGGACTTCGACTCATGGAGTGCGCGGAGCTTCGCGTGAAAGACCTGCATTTCGATCGGGGCGAAGTCGTGGTGCGCGACGGCAAGGGGGGCAAAGACCGGGTGACGATGCTGCCGGCGGCGGTGCGGGCGCCGCTCGCCAGGCACCTCGAGGCGCGCCAACGCCTTCACGCCATCGACCTGGCCCGTTCGCGCGGCTCCGTCTGGCTGCCAGACGGCCTGCGGCGGAAGTATCCGCGGGCGCCGTATGAATGGGCCTGGCAGTGGGTGTTCCCAGCGACCCGCTACTACACAGACGAACAGACGGGCGAACGCCGACGTCACCACCTGCATGAGTCGGTGCTACAGCGGGCGGTCAAAGATGCCGCGCGGGCAGCGGGAATCAGCCGGCCGGCGACCTGCCATACCCTGCGGCATTCGTTCGCGACCCACCTGCTCGAGAGCGGCTACGACATCCGGACCATCCAGGAGCTGCTTGGGCACCGAGACGTATCCACGACGATGATCTACACCCACGTGCTGAACCAGGGCGGCCGTGGCGTGCGGAGCCCACTGGATGAGCTGGGCGGCCGGGAGCCTGGCTCGAATATGCCGACCAGGCTTCGTTGAGTATTCGAATTATGCGGACCAGGATATCCGCCAGCGCGCCCAGCGCCGCCCACACGGGAAGTGCAGTGTAGTGAAGCGATTGCGGCTCCGCGCCACAGCCCCTCCCGCGAGTTACACTGTGCCGGCGCTGGTCACGAGTTCATACAGGGATCAGCCTAAACATTGTTAG
>JAGNJW010000013.1 GCA_018000455.1 Acidobacteriota bacterium | reverse complement strand
GGAACAGTGTTTCGTTGTTGGCCCACTGGGCAAAGCGGCGGAGACAACAACACCGGTAAACCCCCCCGCCCGGGGGGGGAAGTGGGAACCCCGGGGGGGGGGGCGGCCGGGCCTCCGCCCCCCCCCCCCCCCCCCCCCGGGGGGGGGGGGTAGGCCCCGTCGATCGCCTCCGCACCCAACGCCAAGGCGGCTTCCGACACATCGAGCGCAATGACGCGGCATCCAGACTGCAAGAGCACAATCGTCAGCCAGCACATCCCGGCGCCGAAATCCAATACGGTGTGTACCGGGTGATGGCCGAGATGGTGCAGCAGGTAACCGAGCCTCGCCACGTTGTATCCAGCCGTCTGCAGTGGCACGAAGGGCTTCGCGAACAGGCGGCGAGGCTCTTCGAGTTCGCGAAAGTACCGGTCGGCAGCCGCGATGTAACCAGCCATGGCCTCGCCGTCGTTTGAATCGATCATCGTTGCCTCTCGCGCTTCCTGGAGCCCGCGCGGCGGAGTGTGACACAGGGCAACGGCCCATCGAATGAGCAACATCCTAAGGGATGCAACGCCTGGCGCGTCAGCCGAGTTGGCGCACGGATGATCCCTTCATCCGGCGGAGATGATCGTGGGGCGTCAGTTGGCGAAGCCGGAGGAAGGGATCGTCCGGGCGTCAGCTCGGCTGCGGACGCCGCCGGGGCTGAAGACCCACCGCACTCCGGCAGCTACAGCTGGCGCAGCGCGGTCGGAATCGGCAGCCGCGCAGCACGCACCGCCGGGAAGATACCGCCGACGAGCCCCATGGCCAGGGCGTAGACGAGCCCCATCACCAGCAGTTGCGGGGTGACCTGGAAGGCGAAGGCCACTTGACTGAAGGTCTGGAAGTTCATGGTGGACGTCTGATAGCCGTTGAAGGCCGCATAGGCGACGAAGCCGCCGATGACGCCGCCAATGGCCGCCAGCGCCAGCGACTCGACCATCACCGAGACCACGACGGAGGTGGCGTTGAAGCCGAGCGCCCGCAAGGTGGCGATCTCCCGCGAGCGCGTCGAGACGGCGGTGTACATCGTGAGAATCGCCCCGAACACGGCGCCGATCCCCATCAGCGCGGCGATGCCGAACCCCACCGTCTGGATCAGACCACTCAGCGCCCGCGACTGCTGCGCGTAGTACTCGGTCTCGCGGCGCACCTGCACGTTCAACTGCGGGTTGGCAGTGAGCCAGTCGCGAAAGGTGTCGAAGCTGTCGGCGGCGTCGAGCCGCGCGACCACCAGCTGGTAGGAGTTGCCGCGGCGGTAGGCGCCCTGCAGCACGCGGGCATCGCACCAGATCTCGGTTTCGGTGACGCCGCCGTCGGCTTCGAAGATACCCACGACGGTCCAGGTGTTCTGGCCCGACCGCACCTGGCTGCCCAGTGTCAGTCCGGCGAACTGGACGCTGGCGCCGCGTCCGACCACGATCTCGTTGGTGCCGAACTCCAGCATCCGTCCTTCGACGATCGACGTGTTGTCGCGCACCGCGAGCGTGCGCGGTTCGATGCCGCGCATCGGCACGTTGGCGGGCGTGCCGGTGCTGCGTTTCGGCAGATCGATGATCACGTAGAGTTCGGCCGAGGCCAGCGCGGTCTGGCCGTCGCGGCGGATGCCCGGCGCCTGCCGGATGATGTCGGCCTCGCTGCCGCCGACGCCGCTCGTCATCTCGCTGTCGGCGCCGCTCCTCATCACCAGCGCGCGCGTCGGCGAGCCGGATTCGCGCATCGCCGCCGAGAAGCCCGAGGCGATCGACAGCACCGAGACGAGCACGACGACGACGCCGGCGATGCCGACAATCGCCACCCCGGACGATCCGAGCCGTTGTGGGATCGTGCGGAGGTTGAGGGCGGTGACCGCCAGGGTCTGGCTGATCCAGGACAGCATCGTCAGCTCCGTCTCAGGGCGTCGGTGATCTTGAGTTGCATGGCATTGGCGGCCGGCAGCGCGCCCGCCACCAGGCCGAGCACGACGATGAGCACCGCGCCGAGGGCGACGTCGCGCGAGGGCAGAATGAAGATCGGCAGCATGCCGCCGGTTGGGTCGCCTTGCTGCACGATGAGCCAGGCCAGCGCGAGACCGGCGCCGCCGCCGAGGAGCGCGATGCCAACCGACTCGCCGAGGACGAGCGAGAGGATCTGGAGGTTCGAGAAGCCGAGCGTCTTGAGCACGCCCACCTCGTTGGTGCGCTCGCGCACCGACTGCGCCATGGTGTTGGCGGCGACCAGAAACATCGTGAACAGCACGGCTATCAGAATCGCCACCATGATCGCGCCGATGTCGCCGACCTGCTTGGCGAAGCCCTCGACGAAGCCCTTCTCGGTCGTGGTCTTGGTCTCGGCCGACGAGTTGGCGAACATGTCATCGAACTTCGCCCCCATGGCCTGCGCCTCGGCCGGGTCGGCGATCTTCACGATGTACCAGCCGACCAGGCCGTCGCCGCCGGCGCGGTTCTCGTTGAGGTAGTCGTAGCGGAAGAAGAACTGCGTCTTGTCGACCCCCGCGTCGCCGTCGTACAGGCCGGCGATGTTGAACTCCCACGGCTGGCCGCCCTTCGGCTGCCAGATCGTGCCCTGAATGGGGATGCGGTCTCCCACCTTCCAATTGAAGCGCTGGGCCAGGTCCACGCCAACGATGACGCCTTGCCGGTCGGCGGCCCAGGCGGCGAGCTGGTCGGGCGGCACGCGATACTCCGGGTAGACCTGCAGGAACGAGTCGGGCTCCACTGCGATCTGCGCGAAGAAGTTCGACGGATCCTGATAGACACCGCCGAACCATGTGTTGTGGGTGGCCAGCGCCACGCCCTCGGTCGCGCGCAGCCGCTCGAGGTAGCTGACCGGCAGCGGCATGATGAGGCTCACCTTGTGGATGAGCACCAGGCGATCGAGGCCGGCAATCTCCACGCCGAAGCTGAAGGCCATGCGGATCGTCATCAGCAGCCCGAACAGCAGGAAGGCGATGAACACCGAGAGCAGCGTGAAGATCGTGCGCACCTTCTTGCGCCAGAGGCTGCTCCAGAGCAAGGGCAGGTATTTCATGCGGCTGCTCCCGCCAGCACGCCCTTGTCGAGATGCAGTGTGCGCTTGGCCCGCTCGGCCGCCCGTGGGTCGTGCGTGACCATCACGATCGTCTTGCCGTGCTTCTCGTTGAGCGCCGCCAACAGGTCGAGAATCTCGTCGCCCGACTTGCGATCGAGATCACCGGTCGGCTCGTCGGCCAGCAGCAGCGTCGGGTCGGTGACGATGGCGCGGGCGATGCCGACGCGCTGTTCCTGGCCGCCGGAGAGCTGGCGCGGATAGTGCTTCGCCCGCTCGGTCAGTCCCACGACGTTGAGCGCGATGGCCACTCGCTTCTTGCGTTCGGCCTTCGAAAGATTCGTGAGCAGCAGCGGCAGGTCGACGTTGCGCTCGGCGGTGAGGACCGGCAGCAGGTTGTAGAGCTGGAAGACGAAGCCGATATGGTGCGCCCGCCAGCGCGAGAGCTGGCCACCCGACAGCGCCCCGATGTTGGTGCCGCCGACCTCCACCGAGCCGCCCGACGGCGTGTCGAGGCCGCCGAGCAGGTTGAGCAGGGTGGTCTTCCCCGAGCCCGAAGGACCCATGAGCGCCACGAAGTCGCCCTGCGGAATCTCGATGTTCACGCCCTGGAGGACGTCGATGCGCTCGCTGCCGCGCGTGAAGTACTTGTGGACGCCGTTGACCCGAACGAGTGCGCTCATGGACGCGTGCTCCTCACTGTTTGATGACGATGTGGGCGCCTTCGGCGAGTTCCGCTGGCGGCGATACGACGACCCGTTCGCCCGACGACAGGCCGGCCGTGACTTCGAGGCGGTCGCCATCGGTGCCGCCCGTTTGCACGGCCCGGCGTTCCACCGTGTCCTGCTTCACGACGAAGACGTAGCGGGTGTCGCCGTCTTCCTTCACCGCGCTCTTCGGCACGAGCGCCGTCGGCCGCGCGGCCGGCGCGGCGTCGGCGGCCGCCTCGCGCAGGAACGTGACCTTGACACCCATGTCGGGCAGGATGCGCGGATCGAGCTCGAGGAAGCCGATGCGCACGAGCACCGTGGCCTTCTGGCGATCGGCCGTGGGCACGGTGGTAATCACCCGGGCCGGAATCTGGAAGTCTGGATAGGCGTCGAGCACGGCGCTCACCGGCTGGTTGTCCGACACGCGGTTGATGTAGCTCTCGTTGACGTCGACCTCGATCTCGAGCGAGCCCATGTCGACGATCGTGCTGATGCCGGTGCGCGTAAAGCCGCCGCCGGCCGAGACCGGCGACACCATCTCGCCGGGCTGGGCGTCCTTCGAGATCGCCACGCCAGAGAACGGGGCGCGAATCACCATGTCGTCCATGGCCGTCTGCTGCAAGGCCACCTGGCGTTCGGCGACGGTAGTCTGCTCGCGGAGCGAGGCGATGCGGGCGACGAGCGAATTGACCTCGGCGTTGGCCGTGTCGATCTCGGCCGCCGTCACCAGGCCGTCTTTCGCCAGCCGCTCCTGGCGCGCCTGCACGAGGCGCGCCTCGGCGAGCCGCACCTCCACTTCGGGTATCGCCTGCCTGGCGGCCTCGAGCTGCGCCTGCGACAGCGCGAGCGCCGCCCGCGCGGTCGAATCGTCGAGCCGCGCCAGCACCTGACCTTCACCTACCGCCATGCCTTCCTCGACGTTCACCTCGACGACCTTGCCGGTCACCTTCGACGACACGGTGGCCCGTCGGCGGGCCGTGACGTAGCCCGAGGCATTGAGCACCGAGGCCTGCGTGCCGGCGGCGCGCTGGCTCACCTGCGCCACCTCGACCTCGATCGGCACGACGCGGTTCATCCACCACCAGGCCGCCCCGCCGACGCCGGCCAGGACGATGAGCGCCACCACCCATCGGCCCCAGCCTCGGCCGGCCGGCGCGAGCGGAGCCCGTTCGATTTTGAGGGCGGAAAGGTCGTCGATGGGGTCGCTCACGAGGCTCCTGAAGACGAGAGGGTAATGCGAACAAAAAACGAAAACAAATCAATCCCGGCCATTGCTGGCCCGGTCGACACCAACGGAGACGGGCGCGTAGGGGCAGGCGTTCCGGCGCGGGCGTCGAGCGGCCTGATGCGCAGGCCCGACGGCTGGCCGGGCCCGCCGTGCGGCGGGCCGGTCGACGATTATACGCGGCTGCGGCGGGGCCGTCCGTCACCCACCGGTGGCCGCACCGCGCCCCGCCAGGCGGCCGGTAGACCAGGCCCACTGGAAGTTGTGGCCGCCGATCGGCCCGAACGCGTCGAGCACCTCGCCGCAGAAGAAGAGCCCCGGCGCGCATCGGCTTTCGAGCGTGGTCCGGTGCACCTCGTCGAGCGCCACGCCGCCGCCCGTGACCTCGGCCGGGCGGTAGCCCTCGTGGCCGGTCCAGGGAAGCTCGAACGCGGTGAGCACCGAGACGAGCCGCGCCCGCTCGTCGCGGCGAAGCTGCACGCAGGTGCGACCTCGCGGCACCTCGGCGGCGTCCACGAGCGCCTCGGCCAAACGCTGGGGCAGGTAACGTGCCACGAGGTTCACGGCCAGCCCGCGCGCCTCGAGTAGCTCCGCCCGCCAGGTGTCGGCGTCGTGAGTGGACCACGACACGCGCACCCTGGCTCTGGCGCCGCCAGCGTCGAGGCTGCGCACGGCCACGTGCGAGACATCCAGCACCGCCGGACCGCTGTAGCCGCGATGGGTCACCAGGAACCCGCCATGCGACTGTGCCCGTTCGCGCGCCGAGTGCGCCTCGATGGCGACCTCGAGTGAGATGCCGGCCAGGGCCGCCTGCGGGTGCGGTTCGGCCGTGAGCGGCGTCAGGGCGGCATACGGAGGGTGCACCGTGTGACCCAGCGCGCGGGCGAGATCGAAGCCGAACCCGGTGCTGCCGGTGGCCGGCACCGACAGGCCGCCGGTGGCGATGACGACGCGATCGGCCACCATCGCGGCCTCGCCGAGCGTCAGACGCCAGCGGTCGTGTTCGCCAACGATGCTGTCGACGGCCCGGCCGAACCGACGCTCGACGCCGAGCGCTTCCGCCCGCGCCACCAGCGCATCTCGCACGTCGCGCGCGCGGTTCGAGACGGGGAAGTACTTGCCGCTCTCGGCCTCGACCGCCAGCGGCACGCCGAGCACCTCGTCGAAGTAGCGCCGCTGCTCGTCGAGCGGCCACGCGCTCAGGAGCCGTCGCACCAGCGCCGGCGAGGCTTCGCTGACGAAGCGTTCGGGCGCGGCCGTGACGGGCAGCACGTTGCACCGGCCGCCGCCGCTGATGAGGATCTTGCGTCCCCCGTCGGCCGTTTTCTCGACCAGCGTCACACGAGCGCCCGCCTCGCGCGCCGCCAGCGCTGCCATCAGGCCGGCCGCGCCGGCGCCCACCACGACGACATGCGGGCTCACCGCTATCGTCTCGTCCCGTGCGGCACGGGGTTCGCGTCGCTCACGCCAGTCATCGTATCGTGGAGTACATGGGTCTTGCCCGCACGCTTCTCCTGGCCGCCTCCGACAGTCGCTGGCTGCGCGAACACGGCACCAAGGTGCCGTTCGTGCGCCGCGCCGTCGCGACCTTCATGCCGGGCGAGACGCCGGCCGACATGCTCGCTGCGGTCGAGGCCCAGGCGGCGCTCGGCGTTGGCGCGCTCTTCACGCGTCTTGGCGAAAACGTGACCGACATGCGCGAGGCGGATGGCGTGCGCGATCACTACCTCGAGGTGATCGATGAGATCCGGGGGCGTGGGCTGGCCTGCGAACCCTCGATCAAGCTGACGCAGCTTGGCCTCGACGTCGATCCCGACGCCGCCTACCTGAGCGCCCTGGCAATAGGCCGCCGGGCGGCCGACGCCGGCAGCTATTTCTGGGTCGACATGGAGCAGTCGTCCTACGTCGACACGACGCTCGACGTGGTCAGCCGCCTGCGCCAGGACGTGCCGCGCATCGGTGTCGCCCTGCAGGCCTACCTCCGGCGCACCGGCGACGACGCCGCACGCATGATCCGCGAGGGCATTGGCGTGCGCCTCGTAAAGGGCGCCTACGCCGAGCCGCCGGCGATCGCGTTTCCCGAGAAGTCGGCGGTGGATGCCAACTACGTGGCCGTGGCGAAGGTGATGATGGCGCCGGAATCGCGGGCCAACGGCTTCCGGGCCGTGTTCGGCACGCACGACGCCGTCATCATCGAGACGCTCGAGAGTCATGGCGACGCCCTCGGCATCGCCCCGACCGACTACGAGATCCACATGCTCTACGGCATCCAGCGCGGCGAGCAGCGCCGGCTGGCCGAGCACCGGAAGAACCTGCGCGTGCTCATCGCCTACGGCAGCTACTGGTTCCCGTGGTACATGCGCCGGCTGGCCGAGCGGCCGGCCAACGTGTGGTTCGTCGCCAAGAGCGTCTTCCGGTAGCGCGCGCTCGGCGTGATGAGGGACGGCGCGAAGACCTTGGGCCCGCCGCTGTAGACTGTGCCGGTCGTGTGCTGGCGGCGTCTGCCGCCGGAGGGAACGGAGGCCTGTCGTGAACCGAGTCAGACTGCTTGCACTGGGATGCCTGCTGGCGGCCTTGATGGTCGTGCCTCCTGGCGTGAAGGCACAGGGCACGCTCGTCGGGACCTTCCGCTGGCAGCTGTTGCCTACTGCAATGTGATCACCGTCACGGTCGTGCAGCTCGGGGCCCACTACGACATCGATGGCATCGACGACCAGTGTGGCGCGCCGCGCGCCGCCAGCGCGGTTGGAGGAGCTTTCCTCAATCCCGACGGGAGCGTCGGTCTTGGCTTCACGACGGTGACCTCGCCTGGCGGCGCGGCGCTGCATACCGATGCGACGATCTCCCTGGCGACGCTGAGCGGCACGTGGCGCGACAGCGGCGGCAACTCGGGCAGCTTCAAGTTCACGCCGGGCTCACCCGTCGCGGGCAACCTGAGGCCGGTGCCTCCTCCCGCAACTGGCCCGGCTGGTCCGACTGGTCCCACTGGGCCTGCTGGGCCTGCTGGAACCTCTGGTCCTGCTGGGCCTATGGGGCCCACGGGGGCTGCTGGCGCTCAGGGCCCACAGGGGATTCCGGGTCCAGCGGCGATCGCAGCTTGTCCGGGGGGCATGACCAGAATCGACTTACCGTTCTCGACGATGTGTTGGCACGACAACGGAGTCGCCGCCAGCTGGGAGGCGGCCGACAATTACTGCTACGACCAGTTTCGCGCCGGCGTATGCACCCTTGCCCAGTGGCGCTCGGCGGTGTGTCGCGCCGGCGTGGCGAGCCCGGGTGCCTCGTGGACGCCCGATAGCACTGGCGCAGCGACTTTCGTGACGGTGTCGAGCTGCGCGGCAGAAACCGTGAACAGCGCGTTCTACATGAGCTCTAAACGCGGACCGTGCTGCTTGGAGTGGATGAAGTACTGACGGAGCCTGGCTTCGCTCCGCGCACGCGCCCTAGGTGTGGCCCGAGCAGTCGTCTCGCATCGTGCGCACGAAATGCGCCACCGTGGCAGGCCAGGTATCGGTGGGACTCTCCCTGACGAGGCCGGGCCCAGACGGCAGCAGGCGCGCGTGCACCTCGCGCACGCCGGAGGCCCGGATGAGATCGGCCAGGTTGTGGGCGCGGACGCCGCCGCCGGCCATCACCTCGAGCTGGTCGCCGGCCTGACGCACCAGCGCGGCGATGGCCGCCGCCCCTTCCCCGGCCGTGGCCGCACCGCCCGAGGTGAGCACGCGATCGACGCCGAGCGCCACCAGCGTCGTGAGCGCCGCTGCCAGGTCGGGCGTCTCGTCGAACGCCTTGTGGCAGGTGACCGGCAGGGGGCGGGAGTGCGAGAGCAGGCGCCGCATCACCGGCTCGTCGAGCGTGCGATCGGGCCTGAGTGCCCCGAAGACGAGACCGTGCGCCCCGGCCGCGCGCATCGCCCGGATGTCGCGCACCATGGCTTCGACCTCGGCAGGGCCGTAGGCGAAGTCGCCGCCGCGCGGTCGCACGATGGTGAAGACGGGCACCGGCACGGCAGCGACCACGCGTGCCACGAGCGCGGGATCCGGGGTCGTGCCGCCCACCTCCAGGTGGGCGCAGAGTTCGAGCCGCCGGGCCCCACCGACCACCGACGCGAGGGCGGCGTCGAGGGAATCGACGCACGACTCGAACAGCACGGGCCGGAGCTTACCAGCCTTCGCGGTCGCGCAGTGCCGTGATGTGGGCCGTGTGGTGCCGCGAGTGCCACTCGTACATCGCCAGCACGTCGTCGATGGTCATCGGTCCACGTTCGGGGTGCAGCAGCGTGCGGGCGAACTCGGCAGTGGTGAGCGAGCGAAGCAAGATCACCCAGCGGCCGTGCAGCGCGTCGAGCAGCGTCAACGACATCGACACCGGCGCGGTTTTTGCGTCGGCCATCTCGGCCCAGATCTGCTCCGGATACGGCCGAATGGTCGGCTGGTCGTCGCTCAGCGCGAACTTGGTGCGCAGGTAGGCGTTGATGTGACTGTCGACGGTGTGATGCACGACCTGCCGCACGGTCCAGCCTTCGGGGCGATAGCGGGTGTCGAGCTGGGTGTCACTCAGGCCGGCCGAGGCCAGGCGCATGCGCGCGGGAAGCTCGGCGAGCGTCTTGATCGCGGCGGCGCGGTCGGCCGTCGAGAAGGACGCGGGAGCGGTGAACGGGCCAACGGGGTAACGGAGGTCTGCCATGGTGAACGGATGATGGCGCGCGGCGGACCAGACCGTCGAGTGGCAGAAATGCCAGAGTGCGTTAAGATTCTGCCATGACTCCTCGACGTGTCCCCGGCCCCGCCAACCGCCTGGTTGCCGTGCTCATCTGCGACGGCCTGGCGCTTTTCGAGTTCGGCATCGTGGCGGAAGTGTTCGGCTTGCGCCGGCCCGAACTGGGCGTGCCGTGGTACGACATGGTGACGGTGAGCTTCGACCAGCCGCCGCTCGAGGCCACCGGCGGCGTGCGCATCCTGCCGACGCATTCGGTGCGGATGCTGGCCAAGGCCGGCACGATAGTCATCCCCAACTGGCCGCGCCTCGACGAGACGCCGCCCGCGGCGATGCTCGACGCGGTGCGCGCCGCCCACAAGCGGGGCGCCCGGCTCCTGTCGATCTGCTCGGGCGCGTTCGTGCTCGCCGCCGCCGGCCTGCTCGACGGGCGCCGCGCCACCACGCATTGGATGCACGCCGACCGGCTGGCCAGGCGCTACCCCGCGGTGCAGGTCGAGCCGTCGGTGCTCTACATCGAATCGGGGCGTGTCTTCACTTCGGCCGGCAGCGCCGCCGGCATCGACCTGGGCCTGCACATCGTGCGGCAGGACTACGGCTTCGACATCGCCAACAAGGTGGCGCGCCGAATGGTGGTGGCACCGCATCGCGAGGGTGGGCAGTCGCAGTTCGTCGCCACGGCCATGGCGCCGGTCGAGGGCTCGCTCGCCCCGCTCATGGAATGGGCGAGCGCACGCCTCGACGAGCCGCTCACCGTCGAGGCACTGGCCTGCAAGGGCCGGATGTCGCTTCGCACGTTGGCCCGCCGCTTCGAAGCGCAGGCCGGCACGACGCCGCACCAGTGGCTCACGCACCAGCGCGTGCTCGCCGCGCAGCGTCTGCTCGAGACCTCCGGCGTCTCGATCGACCGCGTGGCGGAACTTTCAGGGTTCGTCACCGCCGAGACGCTGCGGCACCACTTCCGCCAGCGGGTGGGGACCTCGCCGATGGCCTACCGGCGGCGCTTCGCCCAGTCGGCCTGACCCTCCCAGCCGCCATTCTCCGCTTTCCGGTATGAGCCGCCTCGCCGGACCCTGAGGCGCTGAGTGGAGGCGTTCATGCGGATGATCCGTTCGGCTGTCGTCGCCCTGGTGGCGACGTGTCTGTCCACGCTGGCTGCCGAGGCGCAGCCCACGCTCACCTCGTCGAGCACGGCGGTGTCGCCGGGCGTCGCCGTGACGCTCACCATCAGCGGCATTCCCGGCCAGCAGTTCGCCGTGCTCGGGAGCTCGGTCGGCGCCGGCCTGTCGTACGGCGGTGTCGGTCTGGGCGTCGGGGCCGACATGGTCATCGTGACGATGGGTGTCGTCGGCGGCACCGGCTCGGTGGCCGTGTCGTTCACACCGCCATTTCTCGGGTCGACGCTCGACCGTTACTACGTGCAGGCGGTCACCTCCTCGTCGGCGTCCTTCATTCCGCTGGCGGCATCGGCGAGCGTGGTCCTCCGCAACAACGACCTGCTGGCGGGCGTCGTCGGCAGCCCCGGCCCAGCCGGCCCGGTCGGCCCCGTCGGACCGGCTGGCCCCCAAGGGCCCGCTGGTCCCACTGGCGCGACCGGCGTCTCGGGACCAGTCGGACCGCAGGGGCCGACTGGTGCCACCGGTGCGGCGGGCGCCACCGGTCAGGCCGGCGCGACCGGATCTGCAGGACCTACCGGCCCGACTGGCGCCGCCGGTGCACAGGGCCCGCAAGGCCCCGTTGGGCCTCAGGGGGCGACCGGCATCATCGGCTTCGATACCAACCAGAACCTCGGCAACGGACCGGGTGCCTACACGACTCCGGGCCACCTGGACTTCGTCGGGCCCTTGCACGCCATCTCGCTCCAGACCGGTCAGAGGGCCTTCATGACCGTCTCGAACATGATGGGGGTGGGGGCGGCGGGCGGCTCCATCTCGCTGGCCCCGTGCTTCCGGCCCACCAACGCCGCTCCCGGCACGGCCGCGACGCTCGTCGGCTTTGGCACCGGCTCGGTGACGGCGCCGCCGAGCAGCCGCCAGGTCTACTCCCTGAACTACGTGTATCGCCCGGGTGTGTGGAGCGTGCCGGCCAATCAGGCCATCTGGATCGGCATGTGCGCCTACGGCGCCGCCGCCAACGTGAACTGGGACTCGCAGGTTCTCGGCTTCATCTCGGCGCTGGTCTTCCAGTAGCGCCGGCGTCCGTCGCCGACACGGTGACTACTTCATCACGTCGGCAATCGCTACCACCGTCACCGGCCCGAGTCCGGTGGCGCGGACAGGCGCTTCGATGGCGGCACGGTCGCCGACGATGACGACGGCCATGCGGTCGAGCAGCAGGTACTGCTCCGCCACTCGCATCAGGTCCGCACTCGTCACGCGCTGCACGGCGCCGACGTAGTCGGCGAAGACGTCGTCGGGCAGACCGTAGGTGGCAAGTTCTCCCAGTTTCGCGGCCAGCTGGCTGTTGGTCTCGAACTCGCCAGCGAAGCTGAGGGCCGCATAGTTCTTGAAGCGCGCCAGCTCGTCGGCCGGCACCGGCGTCAGGATCGCGTTCAACTCGACGAAGAACTCCTTCAGCGCTTCGGCGGTCTTGTCGGTCTGTACGCCGGCGGTCGCGAAGAACGGCCCGGCCGCCCGGCGCATGTCGAAGCGCGACATCGCGCCGTAGGAGTAACCGTGCGTCTCGCGCAGATTGGTGTTGAGGCGCGAGGTGAACGAGCCGCCGAGGATCGTGTTGAGCACGTCGAGGGCGATGTAGTCAGGCGTCGAGCGCGGCACGCCGACGAGCCCGATGCGAATCTGCGACTGCGCGGCACCGGGCTTGTCGACGAGGAAGATCTGGCGCTTGCCCGGCTGTGGCGAGGCGCGCACCGGGAACGGGGCGGCGGCGGCGCCGTCGGCCGCCCATGAGCCGAAGCGGGCCTCGACCAGCGGCCTGAGCGTCGCCGTCGTCGTATCGCCCACCACGATGAGCACGGCGTTGTCGGGCCGGTAGTGGCTGCGGTGGAACGTCTTCAGCTCGGCGACGCCGAGCGCCTTGAGCGACGTTTCAGTGCCCCCCGCGCCGGTGCCGTAGCGATGCTCGGGGCCGAAGAGCAGTCGCGGGAACGCCAGGCCAATGAGGGCGGCTGGATCGTCGCGCGCCTGGAGCAGGCCGGTCAGGCGCTCGGTGCGCAGGCGCTCGAGTTCGTCGGCGGGGAAGTCGGGCGAGAGGGCCACCGCCGCCATCAGTGCCAGCGCGTCACCGAGCTTGGCGGCCGGGGTCGACATTCGCACCGTGGAAGCATCGAACGAGGCCGTGGTCGACAATTCAGCGCCGAGGAACTCCACCTCATCGGCCAGCACGAGCGCGGCCTTGCCGGCGGCGCCTTCGTCGAGCATGGCGGCGGTCATGCTGGCGGCGCCGAACCGCCCGGGCACGTCGGCGCTGGCCCCGGAGAGCACGACGAGATTCGCCTGCACCAGCGGTACCTCGTGCTGCTCGAGCAGCCACACCCGCAGCCCGTTGGCGAGCGTGAACTTCTCGGCCGCCGGAAGGGTGAGCGCGGGCGTTGGCCCCGGCGCCGGCGGTTTCGAGCGATCCGGCCCCTGCTGTGCGGCCAGCGGCAGGGCTGCCACGAGGAGGGTCACGAACGTTCGGCCCAGGGCGGAAAGGGGCCGGGCCCCGGTCCTTCGCGCGGTCACTGCTTCTCCTCCGGCATCACGATGAGCTCGACGCGGCGGTCACGCGGCAGGAAGGTGCCGACCGCCGACGAGATGTCGGCCGCGTCCAGCGCGCGGTAGCGCGAGAGATCTTCCTCGAAGAAGTCTGGCGTGCCGGTCATCGTGTAGTAGGCGTTCAACTGGTCGGCTTTGCCGTACATCCCGCCGACGCGCTCGGCGCGTCTCAGGAAGGTGGCCTCGATCTGATTGCGCACGCGTTCGAGTTCGCGCGGTTCGGCAGGCGTCGCCGCCAGCCGATCGATCTCTTCGTCGATCACCTTCTGGATCTCGTCCAGGCTCTTACCCGGCCGCGCCGTAGCCACCACGAAGAAGGTGCTGCCGAGCGCCTGCGACTGCTGGTAGGCGTAGACCTCCTGCGCGATCTGCAGGTCGTAGACGAGCCGCTTGTATAGCCGCGAGTTCTTGCCGCCGGTGAGCAGCGACGCCACGATGTCGAGGGCCGCGTCTCCCGGCCGGTAGGTGGCCGGCGTGAGCCAGCCGAGGTACAACCGCGGCAGCTGCACCTTGTCGGTCATGGTCTTGCGCGTCACCTCGGTGAGCATGGCGGCCGGCGGCGCCACCGGCGGCACGGGCTTGCCGCGCGGCACTTCGGCGAACCACTTCTCGACCAGGGCCTTGGTCGCTTCGATGTCGATGTCGCCGGCGACGACGAGGCTGGCGTTGTTCGGCGCGTAGTAGAGACGGAAGAACTCCTGCACGTCCTCATGGCTGGCCGCGGTCAGGTCGTCCATCGAGCCGATTGTCGACCAGCTGTAGGGGTGTCCAGGAGGAAAGAGCATGCTGTCGAGCTCGAGCTCGGGGAGGCCGTAGGGCCGGTTCTCGATGCCCTGCCGGCGCTCGTTCTTGACCACGTCGCGCTGGCCGTCGACGCGTTCGGGCGTCATCGTGTCGAGCAGGTAGGCCATGCGGTCAGACTCGAGGAAGAGCATCAGCTCCAGCGCGTTCGACGGCCCGTCGATGTAGTAGTTGGTGCGATCGACGGTGGTGGAGCCGTTGTTGTTGGCGCCGGCGCCTTCGAGCCAGGTGTCGAACGAGCCCTCCGGCACGTGCTTCGACCCTTCGAACATCAGGTGCTCGAACAGGTGCGCAAGGCCCGTGCGCCCCGGTTTCTCGCTGCCCGAGCCCACGTGGTACCAGACGTTGACGGTCACGATCGGCACGCTGGCATCCCGATGCAGGATGACGTGCAGGCCGTTGGCGAGCGTGAACTCGGTGTACGGCACGGCCAGCCGGGACGGGCCCTGCGCGCCGATGCTCGCGGGAGAGGCGAGCGCCATCACGAGCCCGGCCGCCACCACGGCGCAAAGCGACGTTCTCATGACGGCCAGTGTAGCGCCTCGGCACGTGGCGCTCGACCGGCCCCGACGATCCGGGCGGGGACGAGCCGCGGGACGCCTGCTCCCTATTCCCTGCGCCCTATTCCCTGCGCCCTGTTCCCTGCTCCCTGCCTTTGGTAAACTCTGGCTTTCCCGCGAGCACCCATCCGCCATGCCATCGCCCCTTGTCGCCGTCATCATGGGTTCGAAGTCCGACTGGGACACGATGTCGCACGCCGCCGCGGCGCTCGATGAGCTGGGCGTGCCCTACGAGAAGCACGTCGTCTCGGCACACCGCACGCCGAAATGGATGGCGGAGTTCGCCGAGGGCGCCGAAGCGCGCGGTCTCGAGGTGATCATCGCCGGCGCCGGCGGCGCCGCGCACCTGCCGGGGATGGTCGCGGCCCACACCGTGCTGCCGGTGCTCGGCGTGCCGGTGCAGAGCGCGGCCCTGCAGGGTCTGGACTCGCTGCTCTCGATCGTGCAGATGCCGTCTGGCGTGCCCGTGGCTACGCTGGCCATCGGAAAAGCTGGCGCCCGCAACGCGGGACTGCTGGCGGCCGCCGTGCTCGCCACGTCCCGCCCCGAGCTGCGCAAGAAGCTCCACGCGTTCCGCGACGCGCAGACCAAGGCCGTGCGCGCCGACTCGCTGCCGTGAACCGGATCATCCAGCCCGGAGCCACGCTGGGCGTGCTCGGCAGCGGCCAGCTCGGCCGCATGTTCGCGATCGCGGCGCGCCGGATGGGCTACCGCGTCCACACGCTGTCGCCCGGCATCGACACCCCGACCGGTCAGGTCGCGGACGTGGAGATCGACGCCGACTACGACGACCTCGATGCGATTCGTACTTTCGCCCGCGGTGTCGACGTCATCACCTTCGAGTTCGAGAACGTCTCGACCGCGGCGGCCGATGCGGCCGCCGAGATCGTACCGGTGCGGCCGAGCGGTCACGCGCTGCACCTCACGCAGCAGCGCTCCCGCGAGAAGGCCTTCCTGGCGCTCAAGGGCTTCCCGGTGACGCCGTTCGAACCGGTGGCGTCGCTTGAAGAACTCACGACCGCGCTCACCCGCGTCGGCACACCGGCCATCCTCAAGACCGCGAGCTTCGGCTACGACGGCAAGGGCCAGCATCTCCTCACCTCGCCGCTCGACGCCGAACCCGTCTGGACGCTGGTCGGCCATCAGGCGGCGGTGCTCGAGAGGGTCGTGGACTTCACACTCGAGTTCTCGGTCGTCGCCGCGCGCGGCCTCGACGGGGCGTTTGCGCACTACGGCGCCATCGAGAACTCGCACCGTCAGCACGTGCTCGACGTGTCGGTGGCGCCGGCCCGGATGCCACAGGCGGCGGCGACCGAAGCGGTGGCGGTGACGCGCGCCATCATGGACGAACTTGCCTACGTGGGCGTGCTGTGTGTGGAGTTCTTCCTCACGACGGATGGACGCATCCTCGTCAACGAGATCGCCCCGCGTCCCCACAACTCCGGGCACCTGACCTTCGACGCCGCCATCACCAGCCAGTTCGAACAGCAGGTGCGCGCCATCTGCGGTTTGCCGCTCGGTGCCACGACCCTGCTCCGGCCGGCGGCGATGGCCAACCTGCTCGGGGAAGTCTGGGCCCAGGGCGAACCGAAATGGGATGCCGCGCTGGCCGTGCCAGACGTGAAGCTGCACCTTTACGGCAAGCGCGATCCGCGGCCGGGCCGCAAGATGGGCCATCTCACCGCCATGGCCGACACGCCCGCTCAGGCGATCCAGCACGTGCTGGCCGCGCGCGACGTGCTCGCCTGACATATCCGAAGCGAGGCTCGTGACGTTGCACCCGATTGTCGTGTTCACCGACGGCGCCTCGAAGCGCAACCCCGGCCCGGGCGGCTGGGGGGTGGTCATCGTGACCCCCGCAGGCCACGTGACCGAGCTTGGTGGCGGCGCCGCGCTCACGACCAACAACAAGATGGAGCTCACGGGCGCCATCCAGGCGCTCACGCGCCTCTCGGCGGTGGACGGCCCGCTGGCCGTCTACACCGACTCGACCTATGTGATTCAGGGCATCGAACAGTGGGTGCACAACTGGCGCCGTCGCGGCTGGAAGACCGCCACCGGAGGCGAGGTGCTGAACCGCGAGCTGTGGGAAGACCTGTGGGGGCTGGTGGCGGCGCGCCCGCCGAAATCGATCGCCTGGCACTACGTGCGCGGGCACACGGGGATTCCTGGCAACGAACGGGTGGATGAGATCGCCGACGCCTTCGCCGTGCAGGGCCGCGCCGCGCTCTACGACGGGCCCCTCACCGGCTACGGCGTCCCGGTGCTCGACCTGCCCGACGATACGAGTGTGCCGGCGCGCAGCAAGCCGACCGCGGGCGCGGGCGGGCGGTCGAAGGGACCGGCCTATTCGTACCTGAGCGTGGTCGACGGCAAGCCGATGCGGCACAGCACGTGGGCCGAGTGCGAGCAACGCGTCAAGGGCCGATCAGGAGCGCGCTTCAAGAAGGCCGCCAGCGACCTCGATCAAGCGGCCATTCTCCGCACCTGGGGTTTCGACCCTGGTGCGGTGTAGCGTGGCGGCCGGCACTCAGCCGATCAGGCCGCGCAGCACCGATTGCGGCCGCGTCTCGACGCGCTTCTTGCCACGACGCTTGGCGTCGTAGAGTGCCTCATCGGCGCGTTTCACGATCGAGGCGGGCGTGTCGCCCGCGACCCACGCGGTGACGCCGGCGCTGAAACTGAACGACACGAAGCGCTGCTGCCCGTCCTCCTCGTACTCGAACGCTGGCGGCAGCCGATCGAGCACCGCCGTCAGGCGGTCGCGCGCCTTGGCCGCCGACGGGGTCGTGAGCAGCAGCGCGAACTCCTCGCCGCCGAAGCGCGCCGCGAACTCGCCGGCGGTGAGGGCGGCGCCGAGCAGCTGCCCCATGGTCATGATCACCCGGTCGCCGACCGGGTGGCCGTAGGTGTCGTTGATGCGCTTGAAGTCGTCGAGGTCGACCATTCCCACCGTGAAGACCTTGCCGTCGTGGGTGGCCCGTGCCGCCCACTCGCGCACGGCCACGTCGAAGGCGCCTCGGTTGGGCAGGCTCGTCAGCGCATCGGTGGCGGCCTCGGCGCGCGCCTTCACCAGCGACTGCTCGAGCGACTGGACGCGCGAGTTGAGCGTCTCGTAGTGCTTCGCTTCGTGCTCTTGCCGTTCGGCCACCGCCGTGCGAATCGTCTGCACCTCGCGGGAAAGCGCGCGCTTCAGCTCGCGGATGTCCTCGAGCTCGATCATGCGTCCCATCTCGGTCGTCGAGCGCAGCAGGTCCTTCTCGAACTTCAGTGACTCGCCGCGCACGGCCTCCACGGCCTCACGCAGCACGTGCACGAGCTCGGCGAGCTCGCCTTCGCGGTCGTTGTGGTAGGCGCGTGTCTTGTCGAGGAAGGCGTCGCAGTTGGTGGCAATCGCGCGCGTCAGCCGCGTGACCTCGTCGGGATCCTCTTCGTACTTCAGCTCCGCGCGCCGTGCCGTCAACGCGCTCCGAAAGGCCGCGGCATCGACCGACGCGTCCTCCGGCGCATGCTCGTCCAGCAGATCGAGCAGCCGCTCACTCAGCGTGTGCAGCGCGTCGGCGCGGTGGCGCACCGGTGAATGCGACAACGAGAGGGTCGTGATCTTGGAAGGCACGCGGCAACCGGGTGGTGACGTTCGACCAATCGGCCGATTGGCCGCCGACTTGAGCACCCGGCGGCGTCTCACGCCCAGCGCGCCGTGCTCATCAAGCGCATCCTCGCCGGGCCGGGCGACACCATCACCATCAGGAACGGCGCCGTCGACGTCAACGAGGTGGCCATCGCCGAGCCCTACGTGCGGTTCCAGGACACTAGCCGCGCTTGCGCCCGACGAACACGTCCCGTCCCCATTGATCGCTGCGCGCCCGAGCGTCGATGCCGGCCTCGCCCAGCCACGCCGTCCACGACGCGCGCGGGAAGATGCCGTTGCGATGCACTTCGTGCCGCACCTCGATGGCGCCGTCGGCCTGGCGCAGCACGAAGGCGTAGACCGTCTCGAACGTGTCGTCGGCTGGGTCCGGATCCCACGACCATTCGATGTAGCGCAGGGCTCGGCCGTCGGCGGCGTCGTGGCCGCCGGTGTGTGTATCGGGCTCCAGTGTCTCGGCGACGCTATCGGGAATCACCATCACCGCGCCGCCAGGACGGCAGTGTCTGGCCGCCGTCGCCAGCGCCGCCCGCACATCGGCGGGCGTCGTGGCGTACATGATCGCGTCGTGGATGAGCACGACATCGAACGTGCGTCCGAGGTCGATCGTGCGCATGTCGCCGACGATGTGCTCGCATTCCGGATTCAGCGTGCGACTCACGGCCAGCATCTCGGGCGACAGGTCGGTGAGCGTGAGCGTGAGGTGCGCCTTCAGATGCCACGCCAGGCTGCCGCCGCCGGCGCCGAGCTCGAGCAGCGTTCGCGGCGGAGCGTCGGAGGTGCCGAGCAGTTCCGGCAGCAGATCAGCGGCTTCCTCCTCGTACTCGGACGCGGGCGAGAGCAACGGCCACCACTCGGCGAGATCGGAGTACATCTGGAAGGAACGCGACATGGCGCGATTGTGTCACGCGGTCGTGGCCCTTCACGATGCGGCCCCGCACTGGGCTGGCGTCAGCCGCTCCCCCCCTCGACGGCCCGCGCCAGGATGTGATCGGTCTGGCGATCGGGACCGACCCAGAAATCGGCGTTGCCCACCAGGACGAACCCGCGCTTGGCGTAGAACGCCTGCGCCCGCGGATTGCGCTCCCACACGCTCAGCCAGACCGTGCGTCCGCCCAGCCCGCGCACCGCGACCAGGCAGGCGTCGAGGAGCGGCGCGGCAACGCCCCGGCCGTGCCACGGGCGATCGACGTAGAAACGATGGAGCTCGATCGGTGCCGCGCCCGTCACCGCCGGCGGGGGAGCCTTGCGGCGCACCTGCGCGAAGCCGGCCAGCACCCCGCCGGCCGACGCGAGCAGGGTCACGTAGTCGGGATTCCCGATCTCGGCGGTCTGCTGCTCCACGCCGTAGGCCGTCGCCAGGTGGATGGCCATGTCTTCGGGCCGGTTGTCGGCCGCGAACGTTTCCTCGAACGTCTTGGCGGCCAGAGCGGCGACGGCCGGGGCGTCGGCAGCCGCGGCGCGACGGATCGCGACCTCGCCTGAACCAGAGGCAACCGCGGGGTCTGGGCGCGCGTCGGGCATGGCTACTTCAATGGCTGGGCGCTGGACGTGGCTCCCGGCTTGGTCCACTCGTTGGCCCAGTTCAGCATCTCGGCGACGGTGTGCAGCACCGATTCTCTGGCGACGTAGCCGTGTGCCTCGTGCGGCAGCGTGACGTAACGCACGGTGGCGCCGTGTCCCTTGAGTGCGACATAGAAGCGCTCCGACTGGATGGGGAACGTACCGCTGTTGTCGTCGGCCTCGCCGTGGATGAGGAGCACCGGCTCCTTGATGAGATTGGCGTGGTTGAAGGGCGACATCCGCGCGTAGATCTCAGGCACCTCCCAGAACGTCCGCTGCTCGTTCTGGAAGCCGAACGGCGTCAGGGTGCGGTTGTAGGCGCCGCTTCTCGCGATGCCGGCGCGGAAGAGTTTCGAGTGCGCCAGCAGGTTCGCCGTCATGAAAGCGCCGTAGCTGTGGCCGCCCACGACCAGCCGTCCCGCGTCGGCCACGCCCATCGCCACCACCGTGTCGACGGCAGCCTTCGCGCTCGCGACGAGCTGCTCGATGTAGGTGTTGTTGGCCGTCTCGCCCGGCCCGACAATCGGCATCGACGGATCGTCGAGAATGGCGTAGCCCTGGGTGAGGAGCAGCAGATGCGAGGCGCCGCTCACCGAGGTGAAGCGCTGGGGTGAGCCGGTGACCTGGCCGGCGGCGTCCGGATCGACGAACTCGCGCGGATAGGCCCACAGCAGCAGCGGCAGCCGGCCCTTCTCCGGCGTCCAGCCGGCGGGCGTGTAGAGGGTGGCCGACAGCTGCACGCCGTCGGCGCGCGCGTAGGTGATGAGCTGCTTCTGCGCCGACGAGATCGATGGCGCTGGATCGGTGGACGTGGTCAAGGTCACGCGGCGGCCGTCGGTGGTCGACCGTGCCAGCGTGGCTGGCGGTGTCGCCTTGGTCTCGAAGCGCGTGAGCACGCGCGAGCCGTCGTCGGCGAGCAGACCCAACACCGGCTCGTAGCCCTCGGTCATCTGATATCGGCGCGCGGCCTGGAGCGTCGTGAGGTTCAGCGCGTCGAGAAACGGTCTTTCGCCCTGCGGAGAGGCGCCGGCGCCGGCCAGGAAGATCGTGTCGCCCGTCTGCACGATGGCCTCGAGTCCGGAGGCGCCCACCTGGCGGATCGGCGTGCCAGGGTGGCTGTAGGCATCCTCGGCGCTGCGGTCCCAGAGCTGGCGCGGCGCCGCGCCCGGGCGATCGAGCACCCAGGTGCGCGTGTGTCTTGTCGGGCGATCGTTCTCGGTGAGGAGCGTCACACCGGCCGTGGTCGACTGCAGGCCGCCGAAGCGGAACTCGGTGCGGGCCAGTTCTACCGGCGCGCCCGAGAACGGCGCCGCCAGCGTGACGACCCGGTCGCGCTCGGCCGCCTCGACCTTCGGATTGCCGCCATCGAGCGCTTCGGCCCAAGTCACGCTTGCCGGCGCCGACGCCTGCCAGCGCACCACGCGCGGACCCTCCGGGACGCCGCCGTTCGGGACGTCGTCGGCCACCGGCGAGGTAGCAATCGTCCTGGTGACGGCACCGCTCTTGTCCCAGATGGCCACCGTGTGCGCGAAGCTCGAGAACGGCACGAGACGCGAGAACGGGGCGACGAGCGTGGTGACGAGCACATATTGCCCGTTCGGTGAGGATTGGGCCTGGGAGTAGAGCCCAGGACGCCCGATCGGCGTGCGCTGGTCGGTGGCGGCGTTCACGAACACGAGCTGGCTCGTGCCGTGATACGCAAAGAGCGCCTCGTCGTGGGCCGACGTCAGCAGGTCCTGATACGTGCGCACCGGCGCGATGCCGCCGCGATGCTCCTGCACGTTCGGGCCCGCCGGGGCCAGCGGCGCGGATGGCGCCGCGCCGCGGCCCGCCGGAACCTCGCTGCACAGGAGCTGGCCGCCTCGGCCCACCCACGAGCACGGCGACGCGAAGAGCGCATTGAGCGCCAGGCCCTGCACCGCATGCGCGCGACCGCTCGCCGACTCGCCGATCCACAGATCGATCGAGACGTCGCGGGCGTTGGTGAAGGCGAAGCGCGACCCATCGGCCGAGAACCCTAGCCAGGTGAGCGCGGGTGCGGTCGGCAGCGTCACCGCCCGGGTAGCGCCGTCGGCCACCACCTTGAGCGAGAGCGCCTGCGCCGTTCTGACCAGATGGCGCCCGTTGTTGCGCGGGTCGATGCGCAGGCCGGCCAGGCGCAGCATCGGCCGCGCCACCTCGGCGACCGACGGCATGGGCGCGCGTTCGAGCACGGCCACGACGTCGCGCGACGGGCTCAGATAGACGTCGGGCGGCGGCGGCGCATCGAGGATGTCGACGATGACCTGCGGCGGGGTGAGATAGCCGGCCTCGGCGGGCGCCTGCGCGCGCGCCAGCGACGGAGCCAACAGCACCACGGCGGCGAGGGTGGCCAGGACGGGACGGCGCATCACACGCTCCTTCCAGACGGGCCGGCCAGGCGCGGCCGGGTAGTGCCGGCGATTGTACGACGGCGGCTAGGATGTGGTGGGCAGATCGCGCCACACCACCTGATCGCGCCCGGCGCGCTTGCCCATGTAGAGGCGGTTGTCGGCCAGCCGCAGCAGATCCTCGGCCGTGTGCGCCGCTGTGTCTTCCAGGAACGTCGCGATGCCGACCGTGGCGGTGATGTGCACCGTGCCGCTCGGGAGGGCCACCTGGGCGCGATCGCGCAGGCGCCGCCGGAAGCGCTCCGCAAACGCCGCCGCACTCGCCGAATCGGCGCTCGACAGAATCACCACGAACTCGTCGCCGCCGTAGCGGCACACCGTGTCGGCCGCGCGCGCATGCTCGCCCAGCAGTTCGCCCACCAGTTTCAGCACGCGATCGCCCACCAGGTGGCTGTGGGTGTCGTTGATCTCCTTGAAATGATCGGTGTCGACGAGCAGCACGCTGAGCGGATGCTGGTAGCGTTCGGCGTGGGCGACCGCTCGCGGCAGGGCTTCGTCGAAGTAGCCGCGGTTGTAAAGCCCGGTGAGCGCATCGCGCGTCATGCGGGTGCGGGCCTGCTCGTAGAGCTGGCGGTAGGTCAGCTTCTGGAACACGTCGGCGACGTCGCCGCTGCCGACGGTGGCGGCTGCCGGTTCGAAGAAGCGCAGATACAGCGTGAGCGCGCTCGCGTAGAACAGCGCCGCGGCCGACTTGCCCACCAGGCCCGATAGCATCAGGCGCGGCAGGTCGGGGTTGCCCCACTGCACCGACAGCGTGAACAGGAAGTTGTCGACGGCGACGATCGCCAGCAGCGCCAGCGCGGCGCGGCCGAAAGTGAACCGGACGTAGCGGCTGACGAACTCGTAGACCAGGATGATGCCGATGACGTCGATCGGCAAGAGCGCGGTGCCGACCAGCGCGACCCAGGCGCTGCTACGCAGCGAGCCTGTCGTGAGGCCCGGCGGCAGTTCGCTGCCGGGAATCTGCACGTGCTGGCTGATGAGCATCGAGACCAGCGACAAGCCAGCATTGGCCAGCACCAGGCCGTAGACGAGCTTGCGCGCTTCGCGCGTATCTTCCTTGATGTAGACCAGGAGCACGGCGAGCAGCGTCGCCGTGAACATCACCATCGATACCGGATACACCTCCCAGCCATGGGCCACCTCGACGCGCAGACTGAGCGACGCCTCGAGATACTGGAATCCACCGATCACGATGTACAGCGGCGACAGTCCCAGTACCGTGCGGCTCCGGAAGAGCCCCAGCACGAGGGCGGCCATCACGATCGCCTCTGCACCGAGCAGAGCCACCTGGATCGGGTACATGGGAGGTCTGCGTTAAGGGCGTGCCGCAGACTACCACGGCACTTTGGCCGCGCTACGGCGCCAGTGTCAGCGTGTGCAGCGTCGCGCCGGGTAGCAGCGGCAGCGGCCGGCCGGCGAACCACGCCGGCTGCTGGTCGCCATAGTGCGGCGACAGCGGATGACCGCTCTGCCCGCCCGGCATGTGCAGGATGGCAGTGGCGTCGTGACCGGGGGAGGCGACGAACCGCTCCGAGGCGCCCGAGCGCGGCGTGAGCACCCGCGGCGCGTAGACGTCGCCGGCCAGCGGCTCGCGCGGCATGTTGAGCCAGCGGGCCAGCAGCGGCACGGCCGACGAGAGTGGATGCGCGATGTCGGCGGTATTGGCCTCGCCCCAGGTGCGCGCAGTGAGGCCGCCCTCCTTCGCGAGTGGCTCGAGCGCGCGGTCGATGGCGGCCAGGAGGAAGGCGTCCCAGGTCGGGTAGCGCGGGTCGAGCAGATGCGCGGGCCGCTCGCTCACGAGCCGCCACAGCGGTCCCTCGAGCCGGCGGATGGTCGTGTAGTCGAAGTCGGGGGCCGCCGCGCGCACCGGCGCGGTGAGCGCGTCCATCGCCATGCGCGAGACGGTCAGGCGGAACGTGCGGACGATGCGGTAGGCGACCGAATCAGGCGTGGTGCGCCCGGTCCACGACGCCTCGACGAGGCGGCGCGCCTCGGCGCGCAGGGCGGTGGTGGCAGCGCCGGCCGGCATCGCCCCGAGGAACACGGTGCGCCAGCGGTCGAGGAACACCGATCGGTTGTCGAGCTGCACGTCGAAGAGCGCGCGCTCGTCGGCCGTGTCGAGCGACCGCAGCCGATCGCGAATCATCCAGGCGCGGATGCCGTCGCTGTAGCCGCCGTCGCCGATCGCCGCCAGCATCTCACCATCGACGGCGCGCGCATTGGCGGTCCACAGCTGCCCGTCGGGCGGATCGACCACCCGCGGGTGGTCGTCGTAGCCGAGATAACCGTCCCATCGGTGGGTGCCATCGGCCCACGATGTGGGCACATCGCCCCGGAAGCCCACGCGTCGCGGAATCGATCCGTAGATCGTCCAGGCGATCCGTCCGTCGCGATCGCCCACGACGAGGTTCTCTGCGGCCAGCGAGGCACCGACGGCCGCCTGCAGGGCTTCGTCGAGCGAGCGCGCGTGCGCGATGCGCGCCGGGTCGGTCGCCAGCACCGCGGCGTCGTGCGCGACCCAGCGGCTGGCGAGCTCCCGTCCGAGGTGATCGCGCGCCACCACCGGTCCCCAGATCGTGCCGCGCACCTCGAACGGCATTGGCGCCGCGCCCTTGATCGCGATCGATTCGGTGGCGACCTCGAAGGCGCGAGGACCATCGGGTGTCTGGTACTTCGTCGGATCGCCAGGCACGGGCTCGATGATGACGAGATCCGACCAGTCGCCGGCGGAGTTCGTGAAGCCCCAGGCGATGTCGCCGTTGGTGCCGACGGCCATCTGCGGCCCACCCGGAAGCGTCACGCCCGAGAGCGTGCGCGACTGGCCCGGACGACGGTCGTCGGGCAGCACGAAGGTGGCGCGGTACCAGATGTTCGGCACCGCCAGCCGCAGGTGCATGTCGTTTGCGACAATCGCGCTGCCGGTCTTCGAGCGTGCGCCCGACACCGCCCAGTTGTTGCTGCCGAGCGTGGCTTCTTCCTCGCGCGGCAGCCGCACCCACCACGGCAGCGCGCCGGCCGCTTCGGCGATGGGGGTGCGCCGCGCCGCCCTCGGCAACACCGCCCTCCGCAGATCGAATACCTCTGCCGCCGGCACCGGCGGCACCGGATGCGGCATGCCGACGATCGGACTTTCCCAGTCGCTGGCGCGTCCGGCGAGGAACTCGAACATCGGCGCCGGCAGCAGATCCGCGAGTGTGCCGAGCGTGTGCTCGTACTCCCACTGCGCGCCCTGCAGGGTCACCGACATCGCGATGAGCGTCAGCACCGAGTCCTCGGCCTGCCACGATGCGGGCGCCATCCCCAGTGCCAGGTACTCGAACGGCGCCGCGCCGAGCGCGGCCAACCCCGCGTTCACGCCTTTGGCATAGGCATCGAGTTCCGTCCGGTAAGCGGCAGGCGCCAGCGCCAGCGCGCGCGCCGCGACGCTGCGGAAGCGATGCACGCGCTGGGCGCGGTCGGCGTCGAGCGCCGCCGGCCCGACGAGCGCCGAGAGCTCGCCGGCGGGCTGGCGTCGCTGCAGGTCCATCTGGAAGAAGCGTTCCTGGCCGTGCAGGAAGCCCATCGCGCGCGCCAGGTCGACGCGCGAGGCCGCCGTGACCGTGGGAATGCCGAACCCATCGCGCGCGATGGTCACGGGCGCGCCGAGCCCGGCGAGCGTCAGCTGCCCGTCGAGCGCGGGCAGGCTCCGGCCCACCATCACCCGCGCCCCGGCGGCCACGACGATGGCCGCCACCGCCGTCAGCCCAACCATCCATCCGAAGAAGCGCAGCCCGTGACGCATGCAGGGATTCTAGGACAGGGATGAGGCTTGGGCTCTTCCGCGCGTCTGGCCGTAGTGCCCAGTTCCCGCGCATGTCCCGGATCGCGTCGCCGGGGCGCAGCCCGTTAGGCTCGTGCCATGATGCTCGCCCACACCGCTCTCGACCCGATGCCCGCGCCACCGACCCTCGACCGCTGCTGGACTGCCGTGCTCGCGCGCGACCGCGACGCCGACGGGCGCTTCGTCTACGCCGTGACCACGACGCGGGTCTTCTGCCGGCCCTCGTGTCCGAGCCGGCGTCCGCACCGCGATCACGTGACGTTCTTTGAGACGGCATCGGAGGCCGAGCGGGCCGGGTTCCGCGCCTGTCTGCGCTGCGGACCCGCGGGAGCGCGTCCGGTCTCGGCGGCGGTACGCGCCGTGGCCGAGGCGGCCGCCTTCCTGCGCGCCAACGCCACGAGCTCGGTCCCGCTGGCCGACCTGGCCGCGCGCGTGGGTCTCAGCCCGTCGCACCTGCAGCGTGCGTTCACGGCGCACACGGGCGTGTCGCCGCGCCAGTTCCAGGCGGCCTGGCGGGCCGAACACTTCCGCACGGCGCTGCGCGCGGGACGCGACGTCACGTCGGCGACCTACGAGGCCGGTTACGGTTCGCCGAGCCGGGTGTCGGCGCACAAACCGACCGGGCCGGGCCTCACGCCGTCGGCTTACAGGAAGGGGGCGCCGGGCGCCGTCATCACCTATGCGGTGGTGGCCTCGGCGTTCGGCCGGTTGCTCGTGGCCGCGACCTCGGCCGGCGTCTGCGCCGTGAAGCTCGGCACCGCCGACGATGCTCTGGCCACCAGCCTGACCGCCGAGTTCCCCGGCGCGACGATTCGCCCAGGCACACTCCCCGGCGGCTGGACCCGGGCCATTGCCGCGGCGGTCGGGGCGCGTCCTGCGACGACTCCCGACGTGCCGCTGGACGTGAGCGGCACCGCATTCCAGTGGCGCGTCTGGAAGGCGCTGCAGGCGATTCCCGCCGGCGAGACGCGGTCGTACGCTCAGGTGGCGGCCGCGATCGGCCGGCCGAAGGCGGCACGGGCCGTGGCCCGCGCGTGTGCGGCCAATCCGGTCGCCCTCGTCGTGCCCTGCCACCGCGTGGTGCCGGCCTCGGGCGGCACGGGCGGCTATCGCTGGGGCGCCGATCGCAAGGCGGCCTTGCTCGCGCGTGAAGGACGGCGCTAGCGGGGCGTCGGGACCACGAGCTCGACTTGCCCGGTGATCCATTACAATCCGGCACCGTGCCCCGTTCGTCTCAATCGCTCGTGGCGCTGCTGCAGGCCTTCGCCGCTGGCCGGCGCGGTCTACGACTGGGCGTCCTCTTTGGCGCCCCGGCGGTGTTCGCCGGCCGGCGCGTGGCCATCCGCCTTCGCGGCAACGGCATCGACGTGCGCCTGGCGCCGGCGGGACGCGACCTGGCCATGGCCGTGCTGGGCGGACGAGTGCTGGATGCGCCGGCCGGTTGGGTGGGGCTGGCGCCGCCGCGAGATGCTCGGGGCGTGGCAGCCTATCTGATGGTGTTCGAGCGCGCCGTCCAGGACACGGTCACCGCATGAGTCGCATTCGTTACGGCATCGGGCCCTGGGCCCTGGCCACTCCCGTCCGCGTCAAGGCGTTCCCGACCAGGCCCACCGTCGAGACGGCGGACGTCGTCGTCGTGGGCGCCGGCCTCACCGGCATCTTCACCGCCACCGCCCTCAAGCAGGCGGGACACGACGTGGTGCTGCTCGAGGCCGGACGGGTCGGCAGCGGCCACAGCCGCGCCGCGTCCGGTATGACCGGCTTGCTCGTGGCGTCCGACTTCCGGACGCTCGCCGCTGCGCACGGACGGCGCATCGCGCGCACGCTGATGTCCACAGTGGCTGGTGCCACCACGGCGCTTGCCACCGGTCTGGCCAGGGCGAAGATCCCGGGCGCCGGCGATGCGCGGGTGCTGCTCTCGCTGGTCGAGCCGGGCGTGAAGGGCTGGGACCGCGACGTGGCTGCGCGCACGGCCGCCGGACTGACGGCCGCCACCGCCGTTGGCGCTCAGCTGGCCAAAGCCACGACGGCCGAGGCTTCGGCGGCGATTCGGCTCACCGGCGCTGGTCTGACGCAGCCTTCGCGCATCGTCACCGGCGCCATCACGCGGCTCTCTGGCGCGCGCGTGAAGGTCTTCGAGAAGTGCGGCGTCACCCGCATCACGTTCACGCGCGTTGACGCCACCGTGCACATCGGCCCGCGCAAGATCGTCACGCCACGCGTCGTCATCTGCACCGATGCGCCGGGCGCGCTCGCACCCACGCTCGACCGCCACGTCCGCGGCTTCGAGCGGTATCACGTGCTCACCGCGCCGCTGTCGACGGCCATGCGAAGAGCCGTCGGGCTCGGCTCCATGGTGCTGCACGATGCGCAGACCAACGTGTCAATCACCGCCACGACCGACGGACGTCTGTTGCTCACCGGCGGCGACGGGCCGCTCCTGGCCGCGAAGCAGCGGCCGGCGGCCCACCTTCAGCGTACCGGCCAGTTGATGTACGAGTGCCTGAAGCGGTTCCCGGCGATTGTCGGCCTGGCGCCTGAGTTCGGCTGGTCGTCGCCGGTCGTGGCGGGACCCGATCGATTTCCGCTCGTCGGTCCGCACCGGCAGTACCCGCACCAGCTGTTCTCCTTCGGCACCGACAGCGATCCGGCCTTGGCCTGGACGGCGAGCCGGATGCTCGTCCGCGCGGTGGGCGGCGAGGCCGAGACGGCAGACGAGGCGTTTGGCTTCGGCCGCGTTCAAGAAGTCCGTTCGTGAGCACGCTTCTTGCTGAGATCACCCTCGTTCAAGGCCGTCGCGAGGTTTGAGCCCCGAAAGGGATCCAATTCGCGAACTAGAGTCGGTTGGACGGATGACTGTGTTTCAGAAAGCGGCGAGTGCGGCCGCATCGTGGCTGGAAGATCCGCGCAAGGTTGGGCCTCCCCCAGTGCCCACGCCGGCACCACGTCCGCTTCCGAATCCGCTGCGCGGGTCCGGAGCGGGCGTGATGCCGGCAGCTTCACCCGCGGCGGTTCCGGCCACCCGGCTCGTGGCCGCGACTGGCGGGCCGGCGCGGCGACTGGCCATCCTCCCGCCCGGCGAACGGGAGCGACGGCGCGCGCGTCCCGACCGGCGCCGCGTCGATCGCCGGACAGCGGATCTCGGCTCGCCCTACGGCGTCGAGCGACGCTCGGGCCAAGACGATCGCCAGGCCGATCGCCGGGGCACCGCGAGAGCTGCCGGCATCGGACTCATGCGCGATTACTTTGCGCAGGCCGACCAACGCACGGCGCCTGAGGCCGACAACGTGCCCGCGCATCTGCTCGTGCGATTTCATGACTAGCGGCAAGGGCGCCACGCTCGACGTGTGGCAGCGGCAAGCCGTGCTCGCGGCGGCCGCACTGCTGCGTGAGCGTTTCGGCATGGCGCCATCCGACGCCAAGGCCAAGGCCGTGCACGACGCCCTACTCGAGGTGGTCGAGCCCAAGCGGCGCGCCTTGCGTCTTCAGCGCGAGATGTCGAAAGCCGCCGACGGCGCCGCTCTCACCATGAAAACCGAGCGGCGCGCGCGCAAGCGCGACCGTCGCACGGGCTGGGAGCGTCGCGTGCTCGACGTGGGTTCAGAGACCGGCGTCGAGCGTCGCGGCGCCGAACGGCGAGTTCGCGACGAACGCCGCGCCCGCCGCTGACGAACCTGTGTTCGCGGTTTCCGTTCTGAACAACGCCTGTCTCAGCGCAGAACACTCGGCGGACCCAGTCGGCATCGAGTCCGGCCGAAAACCTCGAAATCAGGCCGAATCCGGCGTGCTTCGAGCGCGGTACTCCACTTGCACTTACGGCCGGCATGTGGAAGCGCGCGCGGTTCGGATTGGTCACGGCGATGGCAGGGCTGCTCGTCGTTGCCACGTCAACGATCACCGAAGCGTCATTGCGTGTCGCGTCGGATGAGACACTCGCGCGTTCGAGTGCCGCGGCCGTGCAAGGGCGCGTCGTTGCGGTCACGGCACAATGGGACGATGCGGCCGACACCATCTACACTTTCGTCACCGTCGACGTCGTGCGGTCGTGGGGCCTCGATGGCTCGCCTGCGCGCGTGGTCGTGAAACAGCTCGGCGGCGTCGTGGGCGATACGGCCTTCGTCGTCGGCGGACAAGCACGATTCGAGGTCGGCGAAGACGTTCTCGTCTTCCTCGACCTTCGCCCGCGTGACAACACGCTCTCGGTGGCAGGGCTCGAGCAGGGTAAGTGGCTGCTCACCGGATCGCCTGACGCCGCCACCTCGGCGGCGCGCGACGTTCGCGGAAACGACATGGCCACCGTGGTGGCCCGTGAGTATCGATCCAGCGTCGAGATCGATGCGCTCGCCGCGCTTGTCGGCAGGCGTGCCCGCGCCACTGGTGCCGTCCTCGAGCCGGTCGTACCGGCGCCGAAGCCCGCCGGCCTCGATGGACGCGGTGGCCCGTCGTTCACCCTGCTCACGTCGACGCCGGCCCGCTGGCACCAGGCCGACACCGGCACGGCGGTCTATGTGGATTCGCAGGCCGGCGGACATCCCCAGTTCCCAGGCGGTGGTCTCACCCAGGTGTCGAACGCCGCTGCCATGTGGACCGCCGCCGGATCGCTGCGTCTGCAGAACGGCGTACAGCGCAGCGCACGCTGCTTCTCCAACACCGAGAACGATGGCCGCCTGTCGATCACCTACGGCGATCCGTGCGGCGAGATCGCCGACGCCAGTTCGACGCTCGCCATCGGCGGCGCCTATTATTCGAGCGTCGACCAGCGCGCCGTCAACGGCGTGACCTACTGGAAGATCATCAAGGCGATGATCGTCACCGACAATCCGGCGTCGAAGTTCGCGAACTTCACGACCGGCTGCTTCGAGGAAATGCTCGTGCACGAACTCGGGCACGCCATCGGCTTCGGCCACGCGTCCGCGCGTCCGGCCATCATGTATCCCTCGATCTCGTCGGGTTGCTTCAGCCGCACCGTGTCGGCGCCGCTCGGATCCGATGATCTGGCCGGCATGGCGGCGATCTATCCCGGCGCCGGCGGCCCGCCGCCACCGCCGCCAACGGGCGATGCTCCCGGCACGCCCGCCGGCTTGCAGGTGTCGGTCGCCGGATCGACCGTGACCTTCCACTGGGGCTCGCCCAGCTCGGGCGGCGCCGCCACCGGCTATCAGCTCTTCGCCGGGGCCGCGCCCGGCGCCTCGAACTACGGCGCCATTCCGGCCAGTGGCACCACGCTGGTCGTGCCCGGGGTGCCGAACGGCGTCTACTACGTGCGCGTGGTGGCGACCAACGCCATGGGCATCAGCGCGCCGACCAGCGATGCCGTGGTGGTGGTGGGCGGCGCGCCAGGTGCACCGCGCAACCTGTCCGCCGTCGCGCCGGCGCCGGGCGTCGTCAGCCTCTCCTGGCTGGCCCCCGCATCGGGCCCGGCCCCGACCTCGTACCTGGTGCTGGCCGGCCACTCGCCCGGCGCCACTGTCTACCAGATTCCTGTCAACGCCACGGGACTCGGCAGCGGCGGCGTCGCGGCCGGCACCTACTACGTGCGGGTGGTCGCGCTGAACGGTGCCACGCCCGGACCCGCCTCGTCTGAAGTCGTGCTGGTCGTGCCTTAGGGCCTGGCCCGGGCCTGGTCCGGGACTCGCCCAGGCCCGCCGTCACCATTGGTCCAGGCGTTCGTGTCGCGCCCGTTGGGTGGCCGCCGGCTCGTCCGGCGTCCTTCGTTCCGGGGGGTATACTGCCTCTTTGCACCATGTTTGCTTTGGAGGCACTCACCCCATGCGTCGTCTGCTCATCGCCGCCGTTCTCACCCTCGCCGCCGCCCTGCCCGCGGCCGCTCAGTCGACCGCCATCAACGGCTCGATTGAAGGCGTCATCACCGACGAGTCTGGCGCCGTGCTGCCCGGCGTCACCATCACCGTCACCAACCTCGATACCGGCGACACGCGCGTCGTCGTGACGAACGAGAGTGGCCTCTACCGCGCACCCCTCCTCTCGCTCGGCAAGTACAAAGTCGAGGCCGAACTTCAGGGCTTCAAGAAGCTCGAGCAGACCGGCATCAACATCTCGGCCGGTCAGACTGCCGTCATCAGCATGAAGCTCGGCGTCGGCCAGCTCACTGAGACGATCTCGGTCACGGCCGACGCGCCGCTGGTCGACCTCGGCAAGATCGAACAGGGCCGCACGCTGACGGAAGCGGAGATCAAGACGCTGCCGCTCACCTCGCGCAACCCCTATAACTTCGCGCTCCTGCAGCCGGGCGTGGTGGGCTTCGAGAACCAGGAGTTCGGCGTGCCGCGCCTGACCTCGAACGGCGCCCTCATGCGCATCAACTATCAGATCGACGGCAGCAACAACACCCAGAAAGACCGCGCGGGCCTTCGCCAGATGCCGATGTCGGAGGTGATGATCCGCGAGGTCAAGATCGTGACGACGGGCTACGCCCCCGAGTTCGGTCAGACGATGGGGCTCATCTACAACGCCATCACGCCCTCGGGCACCAACACCTACAAGGGGCAGGGCAGCTACCGACTGCAGCGCCAGTCGATGGTGGCCTTCCCGTTCTTCACGCAGGGCGAGCGTAGCAGCGACAACAAGCCGCCGACCGAAGTCAACGTCTACACCTTCGACATCGGCGGCCCGATCGTGAAGAACAGGACGCACTTCTTCGCCGGCTACGAGCACACCGAGCGCGACCTCTCGGGCAGCGCCGTCCTCACCATCACGCCCGCCAACCAGGCGGCCCTCGGCCTGTCCGAACCGCGCTACATGCCGCGCGGCCTCAACACCGAGTTCGCGATCGGCAAGGTCGATCACCAGCTGAACGACGCCAACCGCCTGTCGGTGCGCTACATCTTCTTCGACAATTTCATCAACAACAACGTCGGCGGGGGCATCGGCTCGGTCGAGCGCGCCACCGACTTCAGCGACCGCCAGCACTCGACGGCGGCCCAGCTCATCTCGACGATCCGGCCGACGCTGCTCAACGAACTGCGCGTGCAGTACGCCACGCGCGCGCAGAGCCGCGCGCCCGGCTCGCAGGCCGGCACCGGCCCGGCCATCAACATCGCCAACGTGGCCAACTTCGGCGGTCCGGTGGCCAGCCTGACCGACGCCGGCTTCGGCTTCACGCAGAACGTGGCCCAGGTCAACAGCAGTCTCACCTGGCTGCGCGGCGACCACTCGTTCAAGGCCGGCATCGACATCCAGCACGTGGCCGACACGCGCACCAGCTCGCCGCAGCAGATCTACACGTTCCCGACGGTGGCCAGCTACCTGGCCGCCAGGAGCGGCGCCAATCCGTTCGGTTACAACACGTTCCAGCAGTACTTCGGCGAGCCCGGCATCGACTTCTCGTCGAATCTCTACGGCATGTTCGTGCAGGACGACTGGCGCCTGAGCGATTCGCTGAAAGTGCTCTACGGTCTGCGCTACGACCTCTACGACGTACCGGCGCCCGACGCCAACGCGCCGTTCGAGACCTCGCGCGACTTCGTGGTCGACAAGAACAACCTGGCGCCGCGCCTCGGCGTCGTGTGGACCGTGGGCAGCGATCGCCGCACGGTCGTGCGGGCCAACAGCGGTGTGATGTACGACCAGGCGCTGCTCGCCAGCTACGAGCAGGCGCTCATCAACAACGGCACCAACGCCCGCGCGTCGGCCAGCTTCCAGCCCGCGACGCCCGGTGCTCCGGCGTTTCCGGGTGTGCTGTCGGCCGGCGCCGGCGCCCAGCCGAACACGCTCACGACGGTGTCGCGTGACTTCGACGTGGCCTACAACTGGCAGAACAACCTGCAGCTCGAGCGTCAGCTCAACAACACCTTCGCGGCCTCGGTCGGCGTGTCGTATTCGCGCGGTTACAACCTGCCCGTCATCAGCAACATCAACGCGATCAATCCGATCGGCCGCCTGGCCGATGGCCGGCCGATCTACAGCACGGCGGTCAACGCCAGCACGCGTCTCGATCCGCGCTACAACGTGATCAACCAGATCGAGTCGCTGGGCGAATCGACCTACAAGAACATCACGGCTCAGCTCACCGGCCGCAACATCCACGGCATCCAGTTCGACTTCGCCTACACGCTCGGCAAGGCCGAAGACAACGCGCCGATTACCGGTGTGCTGTCGGTGACGGGCGATGCCGGCCGCACCAACCCCGAGAGCCTCGATTTCGACAAGGGGCCGAACGTGCTCGACCAGCGCCACACCTTCTCGGGCAGCATCGTGGCGCGGCCGAGCATCGATGGCGGCAACGCCTTCACCCGCGGGCTCGTAAACGGCACGATCGTCGGCGTGGCGATGCAGTTCGCCAACGGCATTCCGATCGGCCTGCGCGCCAACCCGGGCGAAATCAACAACGACGGCGTGAACAGCGACCGTCCGGCGGGCATCAGCCGTAACTCGCTGCGGCTGCCGGCACGCTACAACGTCGACATGCGCCTCTCACGCCAGGTGGCCATTGGCGGGCCGCGCAAGGTGGAAGTGATTGCCGAAGTGAAGAACCTCTTCAACACCGTGCAGTGGTCGAGCGTGACCGGCACGGCCATTCCCGTCGACCGCCTGACGGGGCTGCCGACCGGCACCGTGCCGACCAGCGGCAACCAGCTCATTCCGACCGGCGGCTACGAGCAGCGCCAGCTGCAGGTCGGTTTCAAGTTCGTGTTCTAGTCCGCGACCGAAGGAGGCCACGCGGTGGCCTCCTTCTTTGCCTTGTGTCACGGTCCCCATGGCCGTCCCGTCCAACGCCTCAGTGGATCCTCTCGAGCGCGTCTTCGGCGCCCTGGAACTGCGTGTGCTCGATGCGCTGTGGACGCGAAGCGAGGCGGCCACGGTGCGCGACCTCGAGCCGGTGTTCGCCGGTGTCGCCTACACCACGCTGATGACGACGCTCGACCGGCTGCACCGAAAGGGCGTGCTGCTGCGCGAGAAGGCCGGTCGGCGCTTCAGCTATCGGCCGCGCCTGTCACGCGAGGGGTTGCTGTCGAGCGTGGCCGGCGACGCGCTGGCCGCGATCCTCGGTCCGCGTGCCAACGACCTGCGACCGATGGTGTCGTTCTTCGTCGAGGCGGTGCGCCGCGAAGACCGTGACGTCCTCGACGCGCTCGATGCGCTCATCCGCGAGCGCGCGCGGCCGGAGACGGATCGATGACGCCGCTTGCGCTCTCGGCGCTGCTGGCGCCGGCGACGGTGGCCGTGGCCGTTGCCTGCGGCGGTGTCGTCATCGCCCTGACCGGGTGGCTGCTGCTTCGGCCCTGGTGGTTCACCGGCATCGGCGCCCGCACGCGGGCGAGCCTGCTCGCCCAGGCGCGGCTGGCACCGCTCAGCCTCACGCTCCTGGCCCTGCCGCTCGTGCAGCTCGCCTTCTGGCGCTTCGAGCCGGCGGCGCATCAGGAAGTCCCCGGGTTGGTGTTGCCGCTCCTGGCCGTCGCGGGGTTGGGGGTTCTCGGAACGGTGATGGTTCGCGGCTGGCGCGCGTTGGCTGCTACGCGCGAGGTCGCGCGGGCCTGGCGCACCACCGCCATCGCCGGCACCGTGCCTGGCTGGCGCGGCCGCGCCTGGGTCGTGGAGACCGCCTTCCCGGTCGTGGCCGTCGTTGGTGTGCGCCGCCCGGACCTCTACGTCTCGGCCGACGTCCTCGGCGCCTGTTCGGCGGCCGAGCTCGCTGCCATTTCCGCGCACGAACACGCGCACGTGGCGGCCCGCGACAACCTCATGCGTGTGCTCTTCGCCCTGGCGCCTGCCGCCGGCTGGGCGGCGGCACGCGTCGAGGAGGCATGGGCGTCCACGGTCGAGGAAGCGGCGGACCTCGGCGCCCGCGCCGCCGGCGATGGCGTCACCCTGGCGCGCGCGCTCACCACCGTGGCGCGGCTCTCGCTCGGCACTGCCGCCGCGCCGCCGCTGGCGATGAGCGCGTTCATCGGCGGCGACAGCCTCGAAGCGCGCGTGCGGCGCTTGCTCGAGCCGGCGCGCCCGGCCGGACCTGCCTGCGCCGGCCTGACCGCCGGGGCGCTTGCGACGCTGGTCGTCGCGGTGGTCGTGTGGGGCCTGCCGGCCGTCTACGCCGCCGCCGAGGCACTGGTTCGACTGGGCCGGTAGCGCCACGCGCGTGCCAGGTCGAGGCCGGCCCGTCGAGTGGCGCGTACTACGGCCACTGGTAGTAGTTCGCCCCCCCGTCTAGGCTGGAGACGTGTTCACCGTGTTCGTGCGTGCCTGCCTCGCGGCCGTCGTGTCGCTCGTCCTGACCGGTCAGGCGTTCGCCCTGACGGGCCGCGTCGTCAACGCGTCCGGCGCGCCGGTCGCCGGCGCCGAGATCAGCATCCTGGGACGGCCCGGCACGACTGTCACCGACGTCGACGGCCGCTTCACCTGGTTGCCGGATCCGCCCGTGCCGTTCGAAGTGCTCGTCGTCGCTCCAGGCGGCATGTTCATGAAGCCGATCCTGGTCACGGATCTCGAACCGGCCGAGCTGCTCGTGCTCACGGTGGAGAACCTCGTGAGCGAACGCCTCGTCGTGTCAGGGGCGGCTCCAGACATCGAAGCCACACCCACGGCCGCCACGACCAGCCTCTCGCATGCCGAACTGCAGACGCGGCTGCCGTCGAACCTGATCCAGGCCCTCGAGAACGTGGCCGGCGTGAACCAGGTGAGCGAGGGGCAGGCGGCCGTGCCGGCCGTGCGCGGGCTGTCGGGTGGGCGCACGCTCATCCTCATCGACGGCGCGCGCGTGAACTCGGAGCGGCGGGCGGGCGCGAGCGCGACGTTTCTCGATCCCGAAGTACTCGAGAGCGTGGAGGTGGCGCGCGGCCCCGGCTCGGTGGCTTACGGGTCGGACGCCTTCGGCGGCGTGATCGCGGTGACCACGCGCAAGGTCGCACCAAGCTCTCCGTGGGCCGGCCGCCTGTCGACCACTGCCGGCACCGGAGTGCCCGAGTGGCGCGTGGGCGCCGATGTCTCCAAGGGCCTCGAGGCCGGTAGCCTGCTCGTGGCCGCGCACGGCCGCCGCGCCGACGACTGGACGAGCCCGGCCGGGACGGTCTTCAACTCCGGCTATCGCGACATAGGCGTCCTCGCCAAGGTCACGCACACCCTCGGCGATGGCTACCTGTCGGTCGGCTACCAGGGCGACGGCGGTCGCGACATCGAGCGTCCACGCAACAACTCGCGCACCGTGCGCTTCTTTTATCCCGAAGAGAACTCTCACCGCTTCGCGGCGGAGTACGACAAGCCCGACGTCGGGCCATTCGAGGAACTGGGACTGCACCTCTTCTACGGCCGCTACGGCCAGACGACCGACCAGGACCGCTTTGCCACGGCTACGTCTCCCCGCAGTGTCGACCGCGCCGAGGTCCGCGCCCACGACTTTCAGTTTCGCGGCTACGGTCGTCGCGCGTTCGGCAAGGCGCGGTGGGACGTCGGCGTCGATGTGAACGGTCGCACCGGCCTTCAGGCGCTCGACATCTTCGAGCGCTATACGCTGGCCGGCGCGCGCACCGTCACCGAGAACGTGGCGATCGACAGCGCGCGGCGGGTGGACAGCGCCGTCTACTCCAGTCTCGAAGCCGCGGTGCTGCCCACGGTGACGCTGGCCGGCGGCGCGCGCGTGGACCATATCTCCACCACCAATCGCGGTGGTTTCTTCGGGGACCGCGACACGAGCAACGGCGCCGCGTCCGGCTACGTGGCCGTGACCGCCGGCAGCTACGGCGGCTTCACGCTCACGGCGCAGGCCGCGCGCGGCTTCCGCGACCCGGTGCTGTCGGACCGCTACTTCCGCGGGCCCTCAGGCCGCGGCTTCGTCACCGGCAATCCAGATCTCGACCCCGAGCAGAGCCTGCAGTTCGACGCCGGTGTGCGCTACACGACGAGACGAGTGCGCGCGGCGCTGTTTGCGTATCAGTACCGCATCTCGAAGCTCATCGAGCGGTTCCAGACCACGCCCGACGACTTCTTCTTCCGCAACCGGGGCAGTGCCCGCTTGCGCGGCGTGGAACTCGAGACACAGATCGACCTGCCGTGGCGGCTGTCGGTCGAGGCCGCCGGCCAGGTGGCGCGCGGCCGCGCCCTCGACGGCAACACCTATCTGGACGGCATTACGACCGAGACCGGATCGTTGCAGGTGCGGCGGTCGGTCGGCGCCCGGGCCTTCGTGCAGGGGCGCCTGGCGCGCTTTGCCACCGACGATCGGCCCGGACCGACCGAGCGCGTCGTGCCAGGCTACACGCTCGTCGACCTGAGCGGCGGCGCCACCGTCGGCCGTCACTTCGAGCTGCGAGCGCTGCTGCGCAACGCGTTCGACGCGGAGTACTTCGCCAGCCAGGACGTTCGCGCCGTCGGCGCGCCCGGCCGCGCGGCGTCGCTCACGGCGGTGGTCCGGTTCTAGCGCCCGTCGTGTGCCCACGTCCGTGCCCTCAACCGATACCGCGCCCCGTTCGTTCTGGTTGCAAGAGACCGCTGGCGACGCCCCTGATGCCCCCGCGCTCAGCGGACGCCAGACAGCCGACGTGGCGATCCTCGGCGGTGGCTACGTGGGGCTCTGGACCGCGATCCGCATCAAGCAGACGCAACCGGGATGCGATGTCGTCGTGCTCGAACAGGACATCTGCGGCGGCGGCGCCTCCGGACGCAACGGCGGCTTCGCCCTGTCGTGGTGGCCCAAACTGGCGTCGCTCACCACACTGGTCGGAGTCGACGATGCTGTGCGCATCGCGCGGCAGTCCGAGGCCGCAATCTCCGAGATTCGCGACTTCTGCCACGCGCACGCCATCGACGCCGACTTCCGCCGCGGCGGCTGGCTGTGGACGGCGACAAGCGCCGCGCAGATCGGTGCTTGGGAGGGCCTGCTCGACACCTGCGCGCGCGCCGGCGTCGAGCCGTTTCGCCGCCTGGCCGATGCCGAGGTGGCGCGCTTGTCGGGTTCGACCGCACACCGCGCCGGCGTCTACGAAGCCAGCGCTGCCGTGGTGCAGCCCGCGGCCCTGGTCCGTGGCCTGCGCCGTGTGGCACTCGAGATGGGGGTCCGCCTCCACGAGCACACGCGGGTGTCACACTTCACGCGCCATCGACCGGTGACGCTCACCGCCGGCGACGCCACCGTCAGGGCCGACACGCTCGTCATCGCCACCAACGCCTGGGCGGCGGCCATCTCCGAGCTGGCACGATCGATTGCCGTCATCTCGAGCGACATGGTCGTCACGGCGCCGGCCGGCGACCAGCTCGCGCGCCTGGGCTGGCGCCCCGACCTCTCAATCACCGATTCGCAGACGATGGTCGACTACTACCGCATCACCAGAGACGGACGTGTGGCCTTCGGCAAGGGCGGGTGGACGATCGCGCTCGGCGGCCGCATCGGTCCGGCGTTCTCACACAGCGTTCGTCGGGCCCGCGAGGTGGAAGCCGACTTCCGACGCTACTACCCTGCCCTGTCGGATGTGCCGGTGACGCATCAATGGTCCGGCCCGATCGATCGCACGCCCAGCAGCCTGCCGGCGATCGGCTATCTCGGCAAACGCCGTCATATCGTCTACGGCATCGGCTGGAGCGGCAACGGTGTGGGCCCGAGCGTCGTCGGCGGACGGATCCTCGCGGCGATGGCACTCGGCACCCGGGGCGAGTGGCTGGACCATCCACTGATCGGCCGTTCGATCGGTCGCTTCCCGCCCGAGCCGATCAAGTTCGTCGGCGCCCACCTGGTGCGAGCGGCGGTGGCAGCGAAAGAGCGCGCCGAAATCCGCGACCTGGTGCCGCCGGGCTGGGCCGTGAGGCTGGCGAAGTTCGCGCCGGCCGGTCTCGAGGACAAGACCGATCGCTGACGCCGAAGCGGTGTCTACGAGTGCCTGAGCGACATGACGATGTTGTAGAGCTGGCCGCGTAGCTCCGGAGAATTCTGAATCGTGAGATGGAGCCAGAGTTGGTCGACCGCTTCGCCGGTCTTGTTCATGACAAACCTGTCAGGCCCGTGTGATCTCAGGACGTATCCGAAGTGCGTCGAGAGGAACCTCGTGACCGCATCGTCAACCGGTTCGTCGGCCAGCAGGTCGGTGAACGTCGTGTAGGTGAGGGCGCTTCCGCTGGCGGGCAGACTGCCGCCTTCAGGAACCCTCGGAACGGTGTGGTGCCCACAGGCGGGGCACCGCTGGGGTACGCCAAGCCGTGTGTAGGCGACCGGCATCGCCGTCTTGCAGTGTTGACACTGACATTGAGCGGTTTCAGACATGGCCTTCACTCCCGCGAGCGCCGTCGGCTGGCTACTTGCGCGTCAGCACGACATCGCGACGCATCACGGCCTGAAAGCCACGGCCGACGCCGACCGACGCCGTCTCGTAGTTGGGGTGCGCGATCGTCATGAACGTCGTCCCGCCGTACTGGAAGACGTCCGGGCAATCGTCGCTCGTCAGCCGGTACCAGCCACGAGCATCGCTCTCGGTCTGCAGGCCCGACACCGTCGCCGTGGCCCCCGGCACCGGTCGCAGCGTCCGGTTGTCGTAGAGCGTGCCGTAGCGCGCCGAGCAGGTGCCGCCGTCGACGAACAGGTCTCCCGACACGCCCGGTCCGTGGACGCGCAGCGAGCCAACGAGGGCGCCGTTGACCTGCACCTCGAAGGTGGCCACCGCAGGCACCATCAGCACGTAGTCGCCGCCAGCACTGGTCGTGGCGGCCAGTCGCAGTCGCGCCTCCAGACTGTCGAAGACGACCGACGCCCCCGCAACCGGAGCGGCAGTGCGATACGAAAGCACCCGGCCACGCACGGCCACGCCCCCAGTCGTGGGGCTCGTGCCCGGTGCATCGTCTCCACATCCCGCTACGACCAGCAGCGCCACGGCGGCCACCGTAGCCAGACTCCGGGGCACGAGATTCGCACGGTACGATGGCATCAGCGCCTGTTCGCCCAGATGTAGCACGCGCATCGTCACGGCGGCAACACCTTGGCCTTCCGCCGGCGTCGCGTCTCGGGTACGCTTACAGGCTGAGGTCCCTGCTCCCCATGCGCCGATTGCTGTTCGTGCTCGCTCTGGTCTCGCTCGTCTCCACCTCGTCGTTCACGCCCACGCGCGCACAGCAACGCTTGCAGCCGGTCGCGGCGATGACCGGTGTGCCGGCGCTCGAGCTCATCCTCCGCAAGCTCGACACGGTGGGCAACGTCATGATGACGACCGCCCACCCCGACGACGAGAACAACGCGCTGCTCGCCTACTACGGGTTCACCAAGGGCTTCCGCACGTCGCTCGTGACGGCTACCCGCGGCGAAGGCGGGCAGAACGAGATTGGCCCCGAGATCTTCGAGGCCCTCGCCGTGCTGCGCACCGAGGAACTGCTGGCGGTGCACAAGTTCGACGGCGCCGAGCAGTACTTCACCCGGGCGGTTGACTTCGGCTACTCGTTCAGCGTCGAGGAGACGCTCGAGAAGTGGGGCGGGCAGGTCATCCTTGGCGACTACGTGCGCATGATCCGCACCATTCGGCCCGATGTGATCGTCGGCTTCGTGTTCGACGGCGCGGGCGGTGGCCAGCACCATCAGGCGTCGTCGCTGCTCACCTCGCAGGCGTTCCGGGCCGCCGCCGATCCCAACGCCTTTCCCGAGCAGATAACCGCCGGGTTGCGGCCCTGGCAGGCCAAGAAGTTCTACTACACGGCCGGCTTCGGCGGGCCCGGCGGCCGCGGCCAGGCGCTGCAAGGCGAGGGCGCGTCCACGCTTCTCAGTTTCACCGGCGGTGACACCTACGACCCGATCCTCGGTCGCACTTGCAGCGAGCTGGCAGGCGAGGCGCGCAGCATGCACAAGTGCCAGGGCATGTCGCAGCTGCTGCCGCTGCCCGGCGTTTCCGAGGGCTTCGGTTCGGGGCCGCGCGGCTACCGCCTGCGCGATACGGTGCTGCAGGGCGGGGTGAACCGCGCCGACCCCGAGATGTTCGACGGCGTCGACACGTCGCTGACCAGCCTCGCCGGCTACGCCGGCCCGACGCCGCCGGTCGCCCTCACCGACGGCCTCTCGACCATCGCGACCCGCGTCGCGGACGCGCGGACGGCGGTGTTCTCGACGGGCTCGGCCGAGGCGGTCGCGCCCCTGGCGGCCGGCCTCAGGGCCGTGCGCGCGCTGCGGGCCGATCTCAAGAGCTGGAGCCTGCCGGCGAGCGGCGCCTACGAGATCGACATCCGTCTCGCGCTCAAGGAAACACAGTTCCATCAGGCGCTCGTGCTGGCGGCCGACGTGCGGCTCGATGCCGTGGCCAACGACAACCTGGTCGTCGGCGGTCAACCCGTCCAGGTCCAGATCATCGGCGCCAACCGCGGCCGAGCGCCGGTCACGCTGGCCGGCACCCTGGCCGGATTCACCGCCGCGACAGGCGACTGCGCGGCCGCGCCCCTGGCGCCACAGGCCGTGCGCAACTGCCGCATGACCGCCACCGTCCCGACCGATGCGCGGTTCACCGCCGCGCACTTCAAGTACGCCGCCGACGCCGCGCGCTTCGATCTCGATCCCGACGTGCCGCCCGGCCTGCCGTTTCGGCCCACGCCGTTTGTCGCCACCGTGGCGCTGACCATTGGTGGGGAAGCCGTGTCGATTCCGGTGGCGGTCGCGTCGCGCTCGGAAGGCAATCTCTTCAGCGGGGAGAAGCGCGCCGAGCTGCACGTGGTGCCGAAGTTCGCCGTCACCGCCTCACCCGAAATCGTGATCGTGCCGGCCACCGGCGGCACCCGCGCGGCTCGGGACGTGCGTGTGAGCGTCGTGAATCATTCAAAGGGAGTGGCCTCGGCCGCCGTCGTGCTGCAGGCGCCCGACGGCTGGCGTGTCACGCCCGCCACGCAAGACGTCACGTTCTCGCGCGAGGACGAAGCCGCCACGGTGCGCTTCACGCTCAGCCCGCCGTCGCCGGCCGCGCTTGCCGCGCAGGTCAAGCAGGGTGGCTCGCGCTTCACCGTGAAGGCCTCGGTGCGCGAAGGCGGCGCCACCTACGCGCAGGGCTATCAAGTGGTCGAGTACCCCCACACGACGCGCCGCCACGTCCTGCTCGCTGCCGAGGTGATGGTGAGCGTGCTCGACGTTCGCGTGCGCCCCAACCTCACGGTGGGCTACGTGATGGGTGTGGGCGACGAAGTGCCGCAGGCCCTCGAACAGCTCGGCGCGCGCGTCGAGCTCGTCAGCGAAGACCAGCTGGCTTGGGGTGATCTCAGCCGCTACGACGTCATCATGACCGGCGTGCGCGCCTACGAACGGCGCGCCGATCTGCGTGCCAACAACCAGCGCCTGCTCGACTACGCGAAGGCCGGCGGCACGGTCGTCGTGCACTACAACAAATTCGAGTTCAACCAGGCGCAGTACGGGCCGTTCCCGGGCAAGGTGACCAGCCGCCGGGTCACCGACGAGAACTCGCCGGTGAAGATGCTGGTGCCCCAGCATCCCGTCTTCACGACGCCCAATCGGATCACCGCCAACGACTGGAAGAACTGGCGTCAGGAACGCGGCACCTACTTCTTCGACCCGGGCGATCCCGCCTACACCGACCTGGTCGAATTCGACGAGCCGTTCCCATACAACAAGGGAGCGAAGCTGGGCGGCCTGGTCGAGGCGAAGGTCGGCACCGGCCGCTGGCTCTATCTGGGCATCGGACTGTGGCGGCAGCTGCCCGCCGGCACCGACGGTGCCTATCGCCTGATGGCCAACATCCTCAGTCTCGGTACCGCACCGGGCGCGGCCCGGCCGGCGGCCAAGGCCCCGGGCGACAGGTAACTCCCGGCCGCCACCGCGGTCTAACGCTGCAGGGCGACGTCGTGGAGCCGTCATGACCGTCGTGGGCTGCCGACCCAGGTGGTCACGATTGGAATCCGTGACGTCGTGATTGGCCGGGCGGCCGGTCCTCGCGTTCCTGGAGAGCGTCGACATGTTGGACCATGTGCTGCGTCGGATGGGATTCGGGGCAAGCGCGGCTGACCTGGATCAGTTCGCCCGCGCTCCGATCGTCGGCGTCATCGGCTACCTGCTGAACTACGATCGCGCGCCCGATGACGTCGATACCAAGGTCAACGACCCCGCCTACATTGGCGTCACGACCCGCGGCCAGTTCCAACCCAACACCGTCGTCAACGATGCGCGCCAGCGGTGGCTCTTCCGCATGGTGCACACCCAGCGGCCGCTGCAGGAGAAGCTCGCGCTCTTCTGGCACAACCATTTCGCGACCGCCTACAGCAAGGTGGCAGGCACGTTCGGCGGCGAGCACGGCACCAAGATGATGGACGGCAAGGCGAGCGAGGTCGCCGGCGGCCGCCGCGGACAGATTCAACTCTTGCGCGACATGGGCAGCGGCCGTTTCGACCAGCTGCTCATCGAGGTGGCGAAAGACCCGGCCATGCTGGTCTGGCTCGACGGACGGCTCAACGTACGCGCCCGTCCTCAGGAGAACTTCGGCCGCGAGCTCATGGAGCTCTTCACGACCGGCGTCGGCCACTACACCGAAGCGGATGTCTACGCCGCCGCGCGGGTGTTCACCGGCTGGAACCTGCGGCTCGCCGGCGTTCGATCCTCGGCGCCGACCAGCTACTACGAGTACGTCTACAACGCCGGCCAGCACGACCCGACCGCCAAGACGTTCACCTTCGCCGTGATGCCCGACGGCTCCAACACGATTCCGGCGCGCGCGGCCACCGAGGGCGAGCAGGACGGCATCGACCTCATTCGCGCGCTGGCCCGGCGTCCGCAAACCGCCGAACGCCTGGCCCGCCGCCTCTACGCCTTCTTCGTCAGCGAGTTCACCGCGCCTGGCGACGCACTCATCAGCGACATGCGCGAGGCATACCTCGCCAACGACACGAGCATCCGGGCGATGCTGGTGCGGCTCTTCACGTCGAGCGACTTCCTGGCCCCGGCCAGCCAGTTCGCGCGCTACGCGTGGCCGGTCGAGTACGTCGTCAAGGCCATCAAGGAAACCGGCTGGAGCGGGCTGTCGGTCGACGCGGCGATGACGCCGCTGGCCAACATGGGCCAGCAACTGTTCGAACCACCAGACGTGAACGGCTGGGCGCTCGGCCCTGAGTGGATCTCGACGACGTCGCTGCTCTCGCGGATGAATTTCTCGGCCACGCTCATGGCCAACCAGCGCTTCAACCTGCAGCAGGCCTCGGCCGCTGCGCGCAACTCGCCCGAGAGCCTGCTCGAGCTCCACTTGAAGCGCTTCACGCCGTCGCCGCTCGCCGACAGCACGCGGTCGGCCCTGGTCGACTACCTGCGCCAGGGCGTCACGTGGCCCGTCACCGACGCCCAGCTCGCGAGCAAGGCCTCCGGCCTCGGCCGTCTCATCGTCGGCTCGGCCGAGTACCAGTTCAACTAGGAGCGAGCCATGCACGTCACGCGCAGACAGTTCGTCCGCGGCGGTGTCAGCGCCTTCACGTTCGGGTTCGCAGCCCCCGGGTTCCTGACCGACCTGGCGCTGGCGCAGGGCGGCGGGGCACGTAACCTGGTCGTCGTCTACTTGAATGGGGGCAACGACGCGCTGAGCATGCTCGTGCCGTACGGTGATGTCGACTACTACGCGCGCCGGCCGACGATCGCCGTGCCCGCCGGGCAGGTGCTGCAGGTGGGCACCGACCGGAGCGGCAGCGTGCTGGGCCTGCACCCCGCGCTCGGCGGCCTCAAGCAGATCTTCGACGGCGGCCGGCTCGCCATCATCCAGCGCACCGGATATCAGAACTCGAGCCGCTCGCACTTCGAGGGCTTCGACATCTACGGCACGGCCAACCCGAACAACGCGCAGGGCACCGGCTGGCTGGGGCGCTATCTCGACACCTTGCCGTCGCCCATCGATCCGCTCGTCGGCTGGAACACCACGCGCGAGACGCCGCGAGCCCTGCAGGCACGCCTGGTGGGCGTGCCGGCCATCACGAGCCCGGCGACCTACAGCTTCGCGAGCCCGAACTCCGGCGCCGAAGCCGGATTCGAACGCGCCGCCGCGACGCGTATCTCGTCGCACCTGCCGGCCGACCGGCCGCATCTGTCGTTCGTGAACTCGACGGCGCAGGCCGCGCTCGGCACGCTCGACCGCGTCGCCACCGTGGCCAGCTACCGCCCATCGCTGACCTACCCGAACAACGGCTTCGGGCAGGCGCTGCAGGCGGTGGCCGGTGCCATGAACCGACAGATCGGCACCAAGGTGTTCTGGGTCTCGACCGGCGGCTTCGACACCCACGCCAACCAGAATCCGCTCAACGGCGCCTACAACACGCTCATGACCACCGTGAACAACGGACTCGGGACGTTCTACACCGACCTGCGCAACCAGGGGATGCTCGATTCCTCCCTCATCATCATCTTCTCGGAGTTCGGCCGGCGCATCAGTGAGAACGGCAGCCAGGGCACCGATCACGGCGCGGCCGGCGTGATGATGGCGCTCGGCGGGCTCGTCCGCGGCGGACTCTACGGCACCGCGGCGCGTCTCAGCAACGATCCGGCCAACCCCGGGCTCGAGAACAGCGCCGGCGACGTGCGTTATGAAACCGATTTCCGCGCTGTCTACGCCCGTGTGCTCGACGACTGGCTGGGGGCCAACTCGGCGGCGATCCTCGGCGCCGATTTCCGGGCCGGGGCGCCGGCCTTCCTCTAGGCGGGACGGCGGGGCCGGAGAAGTCTCACCCAGTTCTGCCGCCGCGGCGGCACGCTGATAGACTCGAAACATGAGTGTTCAATCTTGCTCCGTCGCCGTCGCGCTGGCCCTCGCCGCTCTCACCGCGCAGCCGCTCGCCCAGGAGGGCGTGAAGGAGTCCGATCGCATCAAAGAGGCGATCGTCGTGCTCGACGAAGTCATGGCCGCGGGGGATTCGTCCGTACCGCGTAACATTCTCGAGAAGGCCGAGGCCATCGCCGTCTTCCCGTCACTCGTGAAGGCCGGCTTCGTCGTGGGCGGGTCGCGCGGGCACGGTGTCATCAGCGTGCGCGATACCAAGAGCGGCGCCTGGTCGTCGCCGGCCTTTCTGACCATCACGGGCGGCAGCATCGGTTTCCAGATCGGCGCCCAGGCGATCGACCTCGTGCTCGTCGTCCAGAACCGGCGCGGTCTCGAGCAGCTGCTCAAGAACCAGTTCAAGATCGGCGCGAGCGCGTCGGTGGCGGCGGGACCCGTCGGCCGCGATGCCCAGGCGTCCACCGACATCCAGCTGCGTGCGCAGATTCTGAGCTACTCGCGCACGCGCGGGCTCTTCGCCGGTGTGTCGCTGGCCGGCAGCACGATTCGTCAAGACCGCGACGCCAACGAGCGCTTCTACGGCGTCGCCTACCGCACGGGGCAGATCGTGACGCAGGGCCTGGGTGGCGCGCCCGAGCCGAGCAGCGATTGGCGCGCCGCGCTCGCCCGGCACGCCGGCGGCACACCGTAGCCAGCGGCACGCGCACACCTGGGTCTTGGGGCTCGCGCGTCGGATCGTCGACCGTGCCATCGTCCCAATGGATCACGCCGCCATCGCTTACGCGCGCAAGGCCGTGGCCGGATCGACCAGCGCTGCCCGCCGGGCCGGGCCCGCCACGGCCGCCAGTGCGGCCCCGACCAGCGTCAGAGCCACCGCCGACAGGGTGACCGGATCGCTCGCCGAGACATCGACGAGCAGATGCGCGACGGCGCGTCCTGTCGCGAGGCCGAGCAGCAAGCCGGCAGCCACGCCCACGGTCACGAGCGCGATTCCCTCGACGACCACCGCGCGTGCCACCCGGCCGGGTGACGCTCCAAGCGCCAGGCGGATGCCCAGATCGCGCGTCCGACCCGTGACGACGACGGCCATCAACCCGTAGAGGCCGAGAGTCGCCAGTGCCACCGCCGCGGCGGCGAAGGCGCCCGTGGCATCGGCAGTGATTTGTCGCGGCGCGAGCTGATCGGCCAGGATGCCGGCCAGCGGGCGCAGGGGCCCGATCGTGGCGGTTGGCTCGACCTGACGCACGAGCGTCCGCAGATCGCCGGCCAAGCTGGCGAGGCCGCCGCGCGCACGTACGAGCAGCACGGCTTCGGTGAGCGGGAACTGCTTTGCGCTGACGTAGGCCGCGGGCAGCAACGGCTGGTCGACGCCGCGAAACCGCTCGTTCTCCACGATGCCGACGATCTCGTATTCCTGAGGCACCTCAGCGCCCCACGTGTAGCGCGCCGTGCCGTCCCGCACCTGGCGGCCGAGCACGTGGCCGCCGTGCGCCGCTGCGAACGATTCGTTGACCACCATCACGCCGCGTGCGGCGTGGTGGTCGCTGTCGGCGAAGGGCCGTCCCTCGACGACCTCGACGTCGAGGGCCGCAAAGTAGCTGGGACTGACGATCCGCAGTTGCGCCTGCGTGCCCTCGTCCGATGGTGCGCGCGCCTCACCGACGAGAGCGATACTCGTGCTCCAGTTGGCATCGAGCGGATGGTCGTAGGCCAGCGCGACCCCCTGCACCTCGGGACGCGCGGCGAAGACCTGGCGCACAGCACTTTCGAAGCGCACCGCCTGTGCGAGCGACCGCGTGGCGCTGGCCGGCAGCGCCAGATCGGCCGCACCAACGTCCTCGATCGTGAAGCCCAGGTCGCGCGCCTCGAGCCCACGCAGTGATTGCCCGAGCAGCGCCGCCGGCGCGGCCAGGCCAACGCTCACGGCCACCTGCGCAGCCACCACCACGCGGTAGACGAGCGATCGCCCAGGCGGCGCGGTCCCTCGAGGCGCCGGGGCTTGCTGCATGAGGCGCATGAGGGGCCAGGTCGAGAGCATGACGGCGGCCAGGCCGGTCACGGCGGCGGCGAACAAAGCTACTGGCAGGTCGATGCGCGGTGCGGTGAGGAATGGGATCGAGGGCGGCAGGGCCCCGGGCAGCCACGCGGTCGCAAGCGCGGCCAGCGCCGTGCCGGCGGCACCGCCGAAGAGCGCCAGCACGGTGGCGTCGATGAACAGCTGGCTCGCGAGCCGGCCACGGCCGGCGCCGAGCGCCGTGCGCACAGCCATCTCGGCCCGGCGGCTTTCGAAGAGCGCCACGTGCAGGGCGGCGAGGTTGGCACAGGCCACCAGCAGGACGGCCAACGATGCGGCGAGCAGCGTGAGCAGCGGTGACCGCGCGTCGCGCACGAACTGCTCGCGGAATGCGGTGACCATGCCGGGGTGTGCGTCGGCGGCCGTGGGGTCAGCCGACGCGCGCATCTCGGCGTCGGCCCGCTCGGCCGTCACGCCCGGAGCCAGACGGGCAACGACGCCGTAGACGTGCGAGGTCGTGTTGGCGATCCGCTCGGGCGTTTGCGCCATCGGCACCCAGAACTCCCGTTGGCGCGCGTCCACGCCGACGCGCGCAGGATTGGCGGGCCAGGTCGGCGTCACGACGTCCGGCATGACGCCAACCACCGTGAACGGCTCGCCACTCAGTCTGAGTTCGGTGCCGATGACGTCTAGGCGCGCGCCCAGACGCTGGCGCCAGGCGGCATGCGAGAGCACGATGACCTTGTCGCGACCGGGGGTCTCGTCGTCTGCCGTGAAGCCGCGACCGAGCACCGGGCGTAAGCCCAGCGTGTCGAAGTAGGTTGCCCCGACGCGCACGCCGCGGAACGGTCGGCCGCCGTCTGGTCCGTCCAGCGAGAACGATGCAGCCGAGAACAGCGCCATCTGCGAGAACGCCCGGTTGGTGCGTGACCAGTCGGCGAAGCGTCCGCTCGTGACGCGGAACGCGCCGCCGTCGTCGCCGGCCGCTTCCCAGACGAACACCAGGCCATCCGGGTCGGGAAAGGGCAGCGGGCGCCACAGCACCGCGGTTGCCACCGCGTAGGTCGTCGCCACCGATCCGACAGCCAGCGCCAGAGCGCCGACGACACCTGCCGTGGCCAGCGGTCGGTCGCGCATGTGCCGCAGGCTGCTGCGCCCGTCGTGCTGCACACCGTCCAACACGCGGCCGCTCCAGGCGCGGTCCTGCACCGGACCTCGGCGGCCTCCCAATGCCTCACGGAGTGCATCGGCGGCCTCGCGACACAGATAGGCCGCTTCGCCCCGCCGGCCGCCACTGGCCCTGGCATCCGTCGCGAGCTGGTCGACGGTCGCCAGGAGGTCGTTCGTGGTGGAGGCGCTGCGATCGCGGCGACTGAGCCGGACCGCCAGCCGCACGATCCAGCGCAGGAGACCGGTCACGACCGGCCCCCTGGAGCTTGCACGAGGCGTTTGGCGACGGCCCACCCGGCAGCGCGGGTGAGGCGCTCGGCTTCGCGCGTGAGCAAGGCGCGACCCGAGCGCGTGATGCGGTAGCGCCGCCGTCGCTCGTCGCCGGGTTCGGGGTCGAGCTCGCTGATGAGGCCGGCGTGCAAGAGACGCGCGACCGCGCCGTAGAGCGTGCTGGCCGTGAGCCGCACCTCGCCGCCCGTGCGCTGGTCGATGTCCTTGATGAGGGCATAGCCGTGGAGGTCACGGTCCACCAGCGACAGCAGGACTTGGTAGACGGGGACGCCGAGCGGGAGCTGGTCGACTGGAGACGGCGGCATGGGGCTTGTATACCGTATTACGGTATAGATGGCCAACCGTTCCGCCGCCTCGTCGCCGCCGGTGGGCCGCCGCTAGGCGATGGTGCGCCGGTCGCGCAGCGCCAGCCAGCCCCGTGCGATCCGATAGATGGCCCACAGGCCGAGCACGAAGAAGCCCACCGCCCAGATCGCGAAGCCGACGAGCACGATGGCCAGCAGCGCGCCGACCCCGCCGATGACGAGCGTCCACAGGAGCGCGATCCAGAACGTGCGGATCTGCCATGTGAAGTGCGATTCGAGCCAGGTGCCGCGGGCCTCGTCGCGCTTCACGTAGTTGATGATGACCGCGATGATCGACGGCCACCCGAACACGAACGAGCCGACGACGGTCGCCGCACCGAAGGCGCCGATCGCCAAGCCCAGCGCGTGCAGCGCATAGGTGACGTTGGTGGTCGTGACGAGCGAGGCGCCGGGGTCACGGAAGGTCGTCTGGGTCATGGCGTCCCCTCCTCGGGGCGTCACAGTATTGGACGGCGCGAGTAGCGCGCTGTTCCCCGGCCGGCTCCATGGTGTAGCGCCGCGGGACGGGGACGGGTTGCGGCCGCGCCTTGCGATGGCGGGCGGCGGCGTAGATCATTGACGATGCGTCGAGCGCGCGGGAAGCCGCGGATCGAGGCGCCCGAGCGTCTGACCCCGTGTCCCACACCTCCCCGTCTGTCAGCACCGTCCCCACCCGTGGGGTGCCGTCTGCCTTCAGCACTCGCCGCTCGTTGGCGGTGAGCGCGAAATGGCACGACCGATGACCGATCGACGCGATATCGTCGTTGTCGGTGCCGGCCCGACCGGACTCGGCGCCGCGCAGCGGCTCGAGGAACTGGGGTGCGACTGGGAACTCCTGGAAGCCACCCAGACCGCCGGGGGGCTCGCCGGGTCGTTCACCGACGGCCAGGGATTCACCTGGGACTACGGCGGCCACGTCCAGCATTCGCACTACGACTCGTTCGATCGGGCGATGGACACGGCGCTCGGCCCCGAAGGATGGCTCGTGCACCGCCGCCACAGCTCCGTCTGGATGCGCGGCCGGTTCATCCCGTACCCCTTCCAGCACCACTTGCATCACCTGGATGCCGACGACTGCCAACGTGCGCTCGACGGCCTGCGCGACGCGGCGCGGCATCACGATGTCCTGGCGGCCTCCTCGCATTTTGACGAGTGGATCGTCCGCTCGTTCGGCGCCGCGCTCGCCGACCTCTTCATGCGGCCCTACAACCGCAAGGTCTGGCAGTTCCCGCTCGCCGAACTGGATCATGGCTGGACTGGCGATCGCGTGGCCGTGGTCGATGTCGATCGTCTGGCCCGGGCGGTAGCGGAAGGCCGCGATGACGACACGTGGGGGCCCAACGCCACGTTCCGCTATCCACGCCAGGGCGGCACCGGTGCGCCGTGGCGGGCGATCGCGGCGGCGCTGCCGGTCGGACGCGTGCGCTACGGGCAGCGTGTTGCCGGCCTCGACCTCCAGCGGCGCGAGGTCGTGCTCACGACCGGCGAGCGGCGCGGCTACCAGCACCTCGTGTCGACGCTGCCGCTCGACATGCTCCTCACCATGTGCGGCAACCCAGCCGCACCGGTTGCCGTGGCGCCTGGGCGTCTGCGGTACTCGAGCATCGACATCGTGGGCCTGGGACTCGAGGGCACGCCGCCCGCCCACCTGGCCGAACGTTGCTGGATGTACTTCCCGGAATCGTCCAGCCCGTATTTCCGCGTCACGCTGCTCAGCCGCTATAGTCCGCTCAACGTCCCCGCGCCGGGTCGTTCCTGGTCGCTCATGGCCGAAGTCGCCAGCCTCCCCGACGTCGGAACGCCGGCCTCGGCGCTCGTGGCGCGCGTCCGCGCGGCGCTCGAAGCCGATGGACTCCTGCCCGCCGGCACGCCCGTGCTCTCGCTGGTGCACCAACACTGCGAGCGCGGTTATCCCACGCCGTTTCTCGGCCGCGACGCCACCGTCGAGCCCATCCTGCAGTGGTTCGAGCAGCAGGGGGTGTTCAGCCGCGGGCGCTTCGGTGGCTGGAAGTACGAAGTGTCGAATCAGGACCACAGCTTCGCGCAGGGGCGCGAGGTGGCCGAGCGGCTGCACCACGGCGGCGATCGCACCATGGAGCCGACGCTGTGGACGCCGGCGCTGGTCAATCGTCGGCGCAATGCCTGAGTGCGAATGTTGCCGCAGTCCGACCCCGCACCGGACGTAAGCGTCGTGATTCCGGCGTTCAACGAGGCCGAGCGGATTGCCACCACGCTGGCGCACGTGCGCCGCGTGCTCGCCGCGGGGCCGTGGTCGGCCGAGGTCGTGGTGGTCGTCGACGGAGCCACGGACGGCACCGCGGAAATCGTCGGCGGCCTGGCCGCGGCAGCCGGGCCCGTGCCCGTGCGGCTCCTCACCAGGCCTGAGAACCGCGGGAAAGGGTGCTCGGTGCGCCGCGGCATGCTCGAGGCGCGAGGCCGCGTGCGACTCTTCTCCGACGCCGACCTCTCAACGCCGATCGAGATGGCAGCGCCGTTCGTGGCGGCGGTCGCCGCTGGTAGCGATATCGTCATCGCTTCGAGGCGGCTCGAGGGATCGCGCCTCGACCGGCGGCAGCCCTGGCTCCGCGAGCAGCTCGGCCGGGCGTTCAGCGCCGTCGTCTCACGGGTGCTGCTGCCCGGGACTTCTGACTCGCAGTGCGGGTTCAAGGCCTTCACCGCGGCGTCGACCGTGGCCGTGTTCGAGCGCCAACGGATTGACGGGTTTTGCTTCGACGTGGAAGTGCTCGTCATCGCCCGCCAGCTCCGGCTCCGTATTCTCGAACACCCGGTCTCGTGGGCCGACGACCCGCGGTCGCGCGTCAGACCGCTGCGCGACGGGCTGCGGATGCTCGGCGATGTGGCCCGGATTCACCTGCGGAGGCGCCGGGGCGAGTACGCGGAGATGGGGCCACCGAGCGCGACGTGAGACGACGCGCGTCGGGTCTCACCGGGCACAGGAGCACCGATGCCGGCGTTGACCGGGTCTCCCCCCGCCGCTAGACTAAAAGACCGGCGGCGGCTCGACCTCCGTTGGGTCGTCCGGCCGCTGAATTCATCAACGGGAGAGTCGCGTTGTCAAGACCGGTCGCGTCGTTTCTGCTCGCGCAGGTGCTGGTAGCCGGAGTGGTCGTCGCTGGGCTGTTCCTTGGCAGCGGCCCGGCCATCATCGCGCGCGGCCAGATCACGCCAACGCCGACCATCACACCAACGCCCACGGTCACGCCGACGGTGACACCGACGCCCACGGTCACACCGACCCCCACACCGACGCCCACGGTCACACCGACCCCCACGCCGACGCCCGGCCCGGGTCCGATCTCGGTCAACGACGCCTACTCCACGCCGTACGGCACCACGCTGACCATCGCAGCACCGGGCGTACTCGACAACGACTCACCGAACGGCGGCGGCGCCTTGACGGCGCAGCTTGCGTCGTCGCCCGCATTCGGCTCGTTGACATTCAACAGCAACGGCAGCTTCGTCTACGTGCCCACCTGTGTCGGCACGCACACGTTCACGTACTACGCCATGAATACGCTCGGCGCAGGCAATGTCGCCACCGTCAGCATCGCCGTACAGGCTGCCGGCGGCGTTCAGCCCCCCTGCGGTCTCTACGTGTCGTCGGTGGCCGGCACCGCCGTGACGCTGCGATGGACTGAGCCGGCGATCGGCCCGCGGCCCACCGGCTTCGTATTGCAGGGTGGAGTCGCGCCGGGCCAGGTCCTGGCGAGCCTCCCGACCAACAGCCCGTATCCCATCTACAGCTTCACGGCACCGACCGGCTCGTTCTTCGTGCGCATGCTGTCGGCCGACGGCGCGATCGCCAGCGTGCCGTCGAACGAAGTGCCGCTGCACGTCAATGTGCCCGTGCCGCCGTCGACGCCCGCCGATCTGGTGGGTCTCGTCAACGGCTCGTCGCTCTCGCTGGCCTGGCGCAACACGTTCGGCGGCGGCGCACCGACGTCGATTCTGCTCGACGTTTCGGGCGCGGTGGCGGCGACGCTTCCGCTTGGACCCACAGGCAGCTTCTCGTTTGCCGGTGTTCCGCCCGGCACCTATACGATGAGGCTGCGGGCCACCAACGCTGCCGGCAACAGCGCGCCGTCGAACGAGGTCACGCTGACGTTCCCGGGTGCGTGCTCGGGCGCGCCGAATCCGCCATCGGGCTTCCTGGGCCATGTCATCGGCAACACGGTGTATGCGCTGTGGGATGCGCCGGCGAGCGGTACCGCGCCCACCAGCTACGTGCTTGACGTGAGCGGTGCCTTCGTCGGGAGCTTCCCGGCGACGACGCGCGCGCTCAGCGGTGCGGTGCCGCCCGGCACCTACAACCTGAGCGTGCGCGCCGTGAACGCCTGTGGCGCCAGCGGGCCGTCGCCGGTTCGCAGCGTCACCGTTCCCTAGCGCAGGCGGCCGGTAGCCGTCCGGCCGATGGCATACTCTGGCGCAGCCGATGCGTGCCGCCCTGGCTTGGTATCTCGTCGTTCAGATCCTCGGCCTGGCGGCGTTTCGCTTGACCAGCGGCTGCTTCAGGGCGCTGCCCGACCTCGGCTACGGCGTATCGAAGACGCTCGGCGTCCTGACCTGCGGGCTGCTGTTGTGGTTCGGCACCGCGCTCGGCCTCCTGCGTAACGACGTTGGCGGCGCGCTGCTCGTCGCCGGTGGACTGGTCGCCGCTGCCGTAGGCGCGGGTCCACCACGCCGGCCCGCGCGGCACGTCGTCATCGCCGTGGAGGCCGTGTTCCTCATCGTGTTCAGTGGCTGGTGTGTCGTGCGTGCGTTCACGCCGGACGTGGTCCATACCGAACAACCCATGGACCTGATGATGCTCACGGCGATGTCGGTGAGTCCCGCCTTCCCGCCGGCCGATCCCTGGCTGGCAGGCTATCCCATCGGCTACTACTACTTCGGATACTGGCTGATGAACACCGTCGCGCTGATGGCCGGCACCCCGCCAGAGACGACCTACAACGTCGCGCAGGCGTGCTGGCTGGCGCTGCTCGCGACCGGGTGCTTCGGTCTTGGCCTGAACCTCGTCGGGACCTCGGGTCAGGCCGTCGGTCGGCGGTGGCTGCCCATTGGCGCTGGCGTGCTCGCCGCTCTGACCGTGGCCGGCACGGCGAACCTCCACGCACTCGTCGACCAGGTGCGCGCCCTGGCCAACGGCACCTCACCGGCACTTGCGCTCGGCAGCTACTGGCCGGGCAGCCGTGCGGTGTCCGATACCTCGCCGGGTGGCCAGCCGATCGAGCTCATCACCGAGTTTCCCTTCTTCAGCTATCTGATCGGTGACAACCACCCGCACCTGCTGACCATGCCCTTCCTGGTCGTGGTGCTCGTGTGCGGGCTGAGCCTGCTGCGTGAGGGGCGACCCCACCGTTTGCAGCTCCTGCTGGCGTTTGCTTCCGCAGGAGCGCTCGTCGGGCTCAACACGTGGGACGCTCCGGCGGCGCTGCTCCTGCTGGTAATCGCCGTGTGGGGCCCGTGTCTGGCCGGGCACCGCTGGGCCGACGCGCGGCGGCGCGCCGCTCTGGTCACACCTCTGCTGCTGCTGGTAGTCATGGTCCTGGTGCCATACCTCGTGACCGCGCAGTCGCAGGTGCGCGGCGTGCTGCCGAATCTGTTCAACCCCACGCACGCCGGTGCCTTCCTGACGATGTTCGGATCGCTCGTGCCCGGCGTGGTGCTGCTGCTGGCAGTTGCCTGGCGGGAGGATCGGCTTCGGCCGATGCAGTTACTTCGCTGGGTCGCTGGTGTCCTCTTGACGTGTGCCTCGTGCCTGGCGCTGTCGGCGGCCTGGGCGATCGGCACGGTGAACGGACGCCGATGGCTCGACGCCGCGGCCGGAGATCTCGAGAGGCCTCTGGCGATCGCCGCCGCACGCTGGGCGACGGGCTGGCCCGTGGTCACGCTGGTCGTCATCGGTGTCGTCGTCGCGGCCTCCCTGGTCGCAGCGCGCGTGCGCTCGGCCGAGGAGCGGCCCGCTGGTCTGACCTTCGCGCTCGTCCTCGCCGCGATCGGCCTCGCGCTCACGGCCGTCCCCGAACTCCTCTACGTGCACGATGCGTTTGGCAGCCGCATGAACACGGTGTTCAAGAGCTACTACCAGGCGTGGCTCTACCTGGGCGCCGCCGGATCGGTGGGCGTCGTCCTGGCCTGGCGGCACGGCGGAGGGTTGAGGGTCGGCGCCGTACTGGCCACGGCGCTGCTGAGTACGAGCCTGATGTACCCGGTTGCGGCCACGCGGCTGGCTCTGGGGGCCGCCAGCGGCCACCCGCCGACGCTCGACAGTCTCGCCTACCTCGACCGCGAAGCGCCCGACGTGCGATCGGCCGTCGCGTGGGTACGCGCCCACGCGCCTGTCACCGCGCGCGTCGCACAGGCGCCCGGCGGGAGCTATCGAGCGAACGAGGGCTTGATCAGCACGGCCACCGGCCGTCCCGCCCTTCTCGGGTGGATTGGCCACGAGCAGCAGTGGCGCGGTGCGTCGTTTGCGTCGATGGCCGACGGACGGCTCGAAGCCCTGGAGCGCATCTATCGCCCGGGCTCCGCCGCCGCGCTCCGCGACACGCTGGAACGCTGGGATGTGACGCTGGTCTACGTGGGACCGGTCGAACGGGCCCGTTACGACATCACTCCCGAACACGAAGCCCGTCTCGCCGACGTCCTGTCGCTGGTGTTCGACCAGGGCCGCGTGCGACTCTACCGTCGCCGTGGCTGACGACGCGACAAGCGATGACGCGCTCCTGACGGTGCGCGCGATCGCCCGGAGCCCCATCCCGTTCGTGGTGTGCGGCATCGTCGGAGCGTGGCTCCGCGCCAGTGATCTGGGCCGCGCGCCCCTCGCCATCGGGGAGGCGGCCGGAGCGTGGGCCGCGTGGCACGCCCTCGCCGATGTGGCCGTGGCCGTGCCGTCGCCGTCGCCGTCGAGCGCCGCGCTCCTCGGCCTGCAGGCCGGGCTCTTCGCCCTTCTCGGCAGCGGCGACGCAGTGGCTCGCCTGGCCGCCGCCGCCGCCGGCATCGCCGCGCTCGTCGTGCCGTGGGTGCTTCGAGCACACCTCGGCCACGTCAGGGCGGTGGCCCTTGCGGTGCTGCTGGCACTCGATCCGATCGCGGTGGCCAGTGCGCGCACCGCCGACGGCACGGCGCTTGCGGCCACGGCTATCTGGGTGATGGTGGCGGGGCTGCTCGCACTGCGCGAGACAGGGTTGGGGTTGCCGATCGCCGGCTGGCCCATCGCGCTTGCCGTGGCCGGAGCGGTGGGGATTCTGTCGGGGCCGCTCGTCTGGGACGCCGTGCCGCTTGTCGCCCTGGTCGCCTACCGGATCGCCGCCGTCGTGACCGGGCGAGGTCAGCGCGCTCGGTTGGTGGCAGCCGGTTTCGCAGTGGCCGTCGTGATGGCGACGACGGGATTCGTGCAGACGGTCGGACCGCCGCTCTTGTCGATCTCCGTCACCGAATCGCTGGCGCGGTGGCATGTCACTTCGGGAGTCGACGTCGCCACATGGTGGCAACAGGTGCTTCGCCGCGAGACGCTGGCAATCGCCCTAGGTCTCGGCGGACTGCTGGTGGCACTGCCACGCGGGGCGGGGTGGTGGGCGACGGCCTGGAGCGTGTGGGCGGCCACGCTGATCCTGCGCCCGGGTCGCGATCTCGACGCCTGGCTCGTGCTGTCGCCGCCCCTGCTGATCCTCGCGTCCGGCTCGGTGGCCTGGCTCATCGCCCCGCGTTCGATCACCGGCTCCCGCTTCGCCTCGATTGCGCCGGGGGTATCGGCCGTGGCGATGGCGTTGCTGCTGCTGTCGACCGTGCACACGGCCTTCGAGGTCGCTCGCGCTCACCCTGGCCAGCACCGCAGCCCTGTTCTTGCCCACACCGAGCGGTCGGTGCGGGCGTTGGCCGAGGCGGTGGCAGCGCGGCGACGCGGAACGCCCGCCGACGACGCCATCGAGATCGTCGTCGACGGCCGTGTTGCCGACCCCGTCCTCGGTTGGTATCTCCGCCACGAAGCTCGCCTCCGCTGGGTGCAGGCGCCGTCGCGCGACGTCGGCCGTTCACGCCTCGTGCTCGAGGTCGCGTCAGCCGAAGACTCAGGCCCCGACATCTTCCCTCTGCGCCATGACGCTTCGGGTGTCGTACAGGTACGGCTGCGGTGATGGCGCCGTGACGCCCCGGCAGCGAACCCGGCTGGCGTGGCTGGCCCTGGCGCTGGTGGCGCTCGGGCTGCGGCTCTGGGATCTCGGCCTGCGGACGATGTCGCACGACGAGAGCCTGCATGCGTTCTTGTCGTTCCGCCTCGCCACCGAGGGCGCCTATCAGCACGACCCGGTCTATCACGGTCCGCTGCTCTATCACCTGAACGCGCTCGTCTTCTTCCTCGTAGGCGCCAGCGACGTCACGGCGCGGGTGGCGCCGAGCCTGGCTGGCGTCGTCCTGGTCGCCGGTCTCTACTGGTGGCGGCGTTATCTGGGCGCGGCCGGCGCCTGGTTCGCCGCGGCGCTCGTCACCGTGAGTCCCACGCTGCTCTTCTACAGCCGGCACATCCGCAACGACATCTACATCGCGGTCTTCACGCTCGTCTGGGCCTACGCCTTTCTCCGGTATCTCGAAGAGCGGCATCCCCGGTGGCTCCTGCTGCTGACGCTGGCCATGGCGCTGTCATTCGCCGCCAAAGAAGTGAGCTTCATCACCGGCGTGGTCATCGGTTCGTTCGCGATGCTCGTCGCGCTGCGCGGCCGGGGCGGCAGCGAGCCGGCACGCGCGGCCGCCGCATTCGATCTGGCGGTGCTCATGCTGGCGCTCGTCGTGCCCTTTGCCTCGGGCCCGGTCTTCTCGATGCTGGGGTGGCCGGCGGTTGGCGACGAGGTGCGCGAGACGCTCGCCGGCGCCGGAGCGCTCGTCGTGGCGGGCCTCTTCGCGCTCACTGGCGCCATCGGCGCAGCGCGATTCGGCTGGCGCCAGTGGCTGCCGCTCGCTGCCGCCTTCTGGGGGCTGCAGATCGTGCTCTTCACGACCTTCTTCACGAACGTCTCCGGGGGTCTCGCGAGCGGGATTGTCGGCAGCCTCGGCTACTGGCTGACACAGCAGGAGGTCGCGCGCGCCGGCCAGCCGTGGTTCTACTACGGAGTGATCGGTCTGCTCTACGAGCCGGTGACGGTCGTTGTCGGCGTCGCGGCCGTAGCGATCAGTCTGTGGGAGCGTGGACGGCGGTGGCTCGTGGCGGCACCAGACGACGGCCATCAGGTCGTGCTCGACCGGCCGTGGCTGCCGTTCCTGGCCTGGTGGATTGCACTCAGTTGGATCGGCTACGCGATTGCCGGCGAGAAGATGCCATGGCTGCTCGTGCATCAGGTGCTGCCGCTGTGCCTGGCGGCCGGCTGGGGCCTGAGCCGGCTGGTCGACACTGGCGATTGGGAGCGCGACCTCGGCGGTCGCCTGCTGCTCGTCGCTGCCGCCGCCGCGGCGGTGATGATGGCCGTCAGCATGCTTCGATTGCAGCCCTTCGCCGGCCGGAGTGTGGAGGCAGTGGCCGAAACCGCGGCCTGGTGGACGCGAGTCGTCGGGCTGGCAGTCGTAAGCGGCGTCGCGGCGATGGCGGCCGCGCGCCTGGGCCGCGCACCTGCGCGTCGGATGGTGGCCCTCGGACTGCTGACCCCGCTGGCCGTCTTGTCCGTGCGCTCCAGCCTGCAGTTGAACTTCGTCAACTTCGATCTGGCCACCGAGCCGATGTCGTACGCGCAGGCCAGTCCGGATGTGCCGCGCGCCATGCGCGAGATCGAACGGCTCGACGACCGCCTGGGCGGCCATCACCAGGTGCGTGTCGCCGTGGACGACGAGAGCTCGTGGCCCTTCAGCTGGTACCTTCGTGACTACCCGCGAACCGTGGCCTGGGGCAAGACGCCGGCACTGGCCGCCGATGCCGACGTGATCGTGGTCGGCGCGAGGAATGCCGCCGCACTGGCGCCCCAGGTGGCCCGTGGCTACGTCCGCCAACGCGGGTTCTTGAACTGGTGGCCGCTCCAGGACTATGCGTCGCTCACGCCGTCGTCCCTCGTGGCACTCGTCGGCGACCCGGCGCGGCGTGAAGGGCTTTGGCAGATCGTCATGCACCGTCGCTATGGCGTGTCGCTGGCCGAGTGGCCGGCACGCCGCGAGTTCGACTTCTACGTCCGCAACGATGCGGCCGCGCTCATCGGCCTGGGGACAAGCGGCCCCGACATGGCGCTCACGCCGGCACGGGCCGTGGAGACCGCCCCGTGGACGCCGCTGACGGTCGTGAGCGGGCCTTTCGAGGGACTGTCGCTCCTTCGCCCGACGGCCGTAGCGGTCGCGGCCGATGGCGCGCGCCTCATCGCCGACAGCGGTCACCATCGCGTGGTGGTGCTCGAATCCGACGGCCGCCTCCGTCTCATCATCGGCCGGGGCCGCTGCGCCCTCACCGAGGCCGGGCGCCCCGGTTGCCTCGACCCCGATGGCGCCGGCCCGGGCGCGGTTGGCGACGGGCAGTTCAACGAGCCCTGGGGTGTTGCCGTCGCGCCTTCGGGTGAGATCGCCGTGGCCGATACGTGGAATGGCCGCATCCAGGTGTTCGACCGGCGCGGGGTCTTTCTCCGGGCCTTTGGCCGCTTCGGGCGCGTCGAGCCCGGCAGCGACGACGCGAGCGACCCGCAGCTGTTCGGGCCGCGTGGCCTGGCCTTCACCGCCGATGGCGAACTGGTGGTCGCCGACACCGGCAACAACCGTCTCCTCTACGTCGCGCTGACGGGCGAACGACGCCGGGCTGTGGGCCCGGTGGTGGATTGGCCGCCGGCCCTCGACGAGCCGACCGGCATCACCTGGGATCCCAACGGAACGCTGCTGGCCGTCGACCTGTGGAATCAGCGCGTGCTGCGTCTCGACCGCGACGCGCGCCCGCTGGCAGCCTGGCAGGTGCCGGGGTGGCAGAGCCGCGACGCCGCCGACAAGGCCAGCGTGACCGTGGACGCAGCCGGACGCGTGTATGCCGTGGAGCCGTCGAGCGGGCGCGTGTTCGTGTTCTCGCCAGCCGGCATCCTCGAGTTGCAGTTGGTGCCGGCCCTCGGCACGACGGCGGGCGTCAGGCCGACCGGCATCGCTGCGACCGGCCGCTCGCTGCTCGTGGTCGATCGCGACGGTGGCCGGCTCCTGGAACTGCCGATGCCCGACCCACCGCCCTGACGCGCACGCTCAGGGCCGGCGGTGACGTGCGATCCGCGACGTCTGGATCCACGACCTGGCGGCCGCCCTCAGCGCGCGGAGGCCGGCCAGCGAGCCGCCCCCGCGGCGGCGCGTCGAGGTGGCCACCGGTAACTCGACGACGCGCAGCCCGCGGGTCACGGCGAGTCCAGACAGCGCCACGTTCGGCGCGAACGTATCGTCGGGCACCACGGCCAGCAGCGGTGCCAACTGCGACGCGCGCATCAGACGGAATGGGCAGTTCACGTCGTGGACGCCGGCGCCGAACAGCCAGCGGACGCTGAGCGACGAGACGCCGGTGATGAGCCGGCGGACCCATGGCGAGCTGCGGTCGACGCGCCGGCCGATGACGAAGTCGGCGCGTGCGCGAGCGTTCCAGAACGCAGAGAGACTCCGCACGTCGATCTCACCGTCGCTGTCGGCCTGCAGGATCCATTCGCCCCGGGCTTCGCGGTAGCCGCGCAGGATCGTCGGTCCATGTCCCCGATTGGCGTGGCGCCGCACGACGAGCCGCGGGTGCTGTTGCGCCAGAGTCTCGAGCACCAGCGGCGTGGCGTCGGTCGACCCATCGTCGTAGATCAGCAGTTCGCAGGCGACGCCCACGTCATCCAGCGCCAGGAGCCACTCGGCCACGACGGCCGGCAGCAGCTCCGCCTCGTTGTACACCGGCAAGACGAGCGAGAGCGACGGGGTGGACGAGGGTGTGGTCATGGTGCAGGAGGTGCGGCGGCCGCGCGCTCCAGCTGGAGGATCCGGACGCCGGACTCATCGTAGACCGTGCGCCAGTACGGCGAGGGCAGGTCGAACTTCGAGAGGCCACGGGATGGATAGACGATGCGCTCGAGCGGACCCACGTAGATGTATTCAACGTCGTAGCGTGCCGCCACCGCCAGCGCCGCGGCCGTGTCGGTCGTGGTATAGAGCGTCGCGACGTCGCGCTGGCGGCGCTGCAACATCGCCGCGGGCAACAGTGCGCGCTGCTGCGCCTGGTGGTTGCGCCAGCCGATGATTGTCGGCAGTCCCGTCTGCACGCTGACGCGAGACCCCCACCGGTACTCGGGCAGGTGCGCCTCGGCCACGACCGGTGTGCCGGCCACGTTCGCCCGCAGCCAGTCGATGGCGCGCCGGTCTGGCGCCAGCGAAAACCGTACGCCCTCCTCTTCGTGGTGGGCCGAGTACATGAAGGCGAGGCCGTCAAGGGTCGGTCGGGTGGCGCTGCCCATGCGGTCGGCCGTCCGGGCCCGGGTGGCCAGCACGGGATAGACCGCGGCAGCGGCAACCAGCCAAAACGCCGCCGTGGCCCAGAGAAACGTCACGATGGCCGTTCCCCGCGCAAGCGGCACCGGGCGTGCGCGCCAGGCCTGCAGGATGACGGCGAGCCCTGTCGCGGCGGCCACCGCCAGCAGCACCCAGGCCTGGAGGTAGAACTTGAAGACCGTGTTCATGCGCGAGATGTCGCCGTCGAGCACGATGACTTCCACGATTGCCGTGAGCGCGAGGGCGAGTGCCGTCAGTCCCGCTGCAAAGGCGAGGGCTCCGCGCGCTGCCGGCGTGGAGGGCAAAGCCCGCGGCCTCGTCACGACCAGCGTGGCGGCGCTGGCGATGAAGAAGAGGAAGAGGCCGTGGATCTGCAGGTACGGCCCGAGACCGGTGTGCGAGCCCCTCCAGATCGAGAACGACCCGTAGGGTTGTACGTAGTTGGCGTAGAACGGCCCGAAGAGCAGCCGACCGCCCGCCAGCACGACGATCGTCCAGGCCATCGCCTCGACGGCCGGCTGGCCGATCCGACGGCCCGGCGCTTCGTCGAGCCAGGCGCCAAGGGCGAAGCAGGCGCCGACCAGTACGGTGTAGGTGGGGAAGTCCCAAGGGTTCAGAGGAAAGAGGGCGCCGAGCGCCAGCATGAGCCAGGCCGCGCGCGGCCACCGCCCGCCGCGGCCGCGGCTCGTGCCGGCGTGTGCGAGCACGGCCGAGAGCCCGAGACCCATCACGAGCAGCGTGACCGGCAACGCCATCGCATGGGCGTGCAGATCGCCGAAGAGGTAGGTGAAGAACGGGAACTCCGTAATCGGCGGGCTCTCGAGCGCAGGGGCGGGAATGGCGCGCGTGGCGTTCCAGAACCACACGTGCCATGGCTCCGAGCGCCAGCGCTGTGCGAGCACGGCATCGACGACGAGCGCCACTTCCTTCAGGTTACCGGCCACCATCGTGAGCAGCAGACCACCCACGCCGAGGCCGAACGCGGCCCGGCGCTTTACGCCGAGCGCGGTCGTTAGCGCGTGCACCACGGCAAAGACGGCCGACGCCGCCAGCGTGAAGAACGTCGCGACGGCCAGGTTGTAGGCAACCTCGGGCACGATGCCCGCGAGCTTCGTGAGAACGGCGACCAGCACGAAGCCGAAGTAGTAGTAGTTGAGGGCGCCGCCCGCGAACCACGGATCGAAGGGCGGGAAGTACTCGCTCCGCAGAACGGCGTGCAGATAGGCGACGTCCATCGGCTTCTCGCCGCCGAAGTACGGATGCCACAAGTCGGGATTGGCGCGCCGTACCAGCACGAACGCCGCGAAGCATGCCCACACGAGCACCTCCTCGGCGACCAGCAGTGCACGCTTCTCCCGCCAGAGGGCCATCAGGCCGGCGCGCTGCCGCGCCGCCGCAACGGCCGAGATGAGCACCAGCACCAGCGCGATCGCGGTGAGTGTCGACGGCGTTGCCGCCAGCCATCGCAGTGACGCCGGCAGCCACACGGCATACCCCAGAAGCAGCAGTCCGCCCGTTCTTGCAAGCAGCCAGCCCTCGTCAGGCAGCACCCGCAGCGCCGGCCGCAGGAGCGGAAACGCCACGACTCCGATCGCCGCCAGGAGGAGGGCCCAGGTCACCACCGGCCAGCGGTTGGCGGCGCTGCCCGGATCGAAGAGGTGCGACCAGCTACCGCCGGCACGGGCCGCGGCCCACGCCTCCGGCGAGAGCATCGTGCCGTGTCCCCACCGGCGTGCGGCTGCGGCCGGCACGCGGACGACGGCGTCCCAGTCGACGGCGCCGAGCAGCGTCCGTGCCTGGGCACGATCCCAGGTGGCGTCCTTGCGGAAGATCTGCACGCGCGGATGGTCGTAGACCGAGAAGGCCTCTTCTGCCGACTGGTCCGGGATGCGCAGGGAGCCGAGCTGCGGGTACGACGTGAACTCGGCCGCGCGCGTGAAGCCCAGCGTGCCTGATGCCAGCGCCTGGTAGTAGCGTGTCGTCATCGGGTAGCGCATCGGCAGGCGGGGGATGCTGTCGACGAGCCGGTTGCTCGACACGATCAGGTAGTCGGTGCGATCGAGATCCGCCAGCAGCCTCTCGAGCTTGGCCGGCGTGTCGTCGTCGTAGTTGGCCAGCGTGACCGTCGCGTATTCGCGGTGCGAGCGTTGGTCGAGGTCGAGCGGCAAGCCGTCGTCCCAGTGCTCGATGGCCAGCGTGCGGCCTGATGGCACGTGGCGGTAGATCCACTGCGACGCCGTGACGCGCGTGTGCGGCCGGCGGTAGATCGACGTGAACGCGACGGCCCACAGGCTGGTCGTGAGCACGACCAGCGCGGCGAGGCCTCCAGCCACCGCTCGACGCCAGCCTGCTGTGCCCTGAGGCGTCCGTGCAGCGGCTCGGTCCCACATCGCGACCAGGAGCCAGGCCGCCAGCAAGGCCAGCATCGGATAGACGGGCAGCAGGTAGCGGCCCGTCATCACCAACTGGCCTCCCAGGTGCAGGAACAGGATCGCCGTCCAGGCCACCGGTATCAGGTGCCGCTTCATGCGATGCACCACCACTTGCCACGCCGCCGCCCCCCACGCGGCCCACGCGACAACACCGAGAGATGGCCCCAGTCCCCACCAGACCATGTTCTTCCACGCGAACCAGTAGGGCGTCCGGTTGGCCCATTGGACGCCCGGCGGAGAGTCGGTGCTGCCGTCCACGAGTTGCCGCACGGTGACGAGGTTGTCGAGCCATCTCCGGCTCGGCATGACGTCGAGCAGCCCCGGGCCCTGGAACGCGTCTGGTTGGGCCAGGCGAAAAGCCGCCAACGCCCAGGCCATCGCCACGAAGACGCGCAGTGCGGCCGGCGCCAGCCGCCTCACGACCTCGGCCTGTGTGGCATCGACGCGGGACGTCGCCCACACCTCGGCCAGCGCCGTCAGGCCGATGACGACGGCGAAGGTGGCCACCGAGAACTTGGAGGCCAGCGCCAAGCCAAAGAGCAGTCCGACCAGCGGGTAGCGGTAGATGCGCGGTGGACCGGCGAGCGCCCACGCCGCCGCGGTAGCAAAGAACACGGCGAACGGATCGACGACGAAGAAGTGCGCGTGCTGGATGGGGAGCACGGCGGCCGCCAGCAGGGTGGCTGCCAGCAGGGCGATCCGCGGATCGCCGTACAAGCGATTCGCAATCAGGAAGACGAGCAGCACCGTGCCGAGGCTGGCGGTGGCACTGAGCACCCGGCCGACGAAGGTGAGCCCCTCGAGGTCGACACGTCCGAGGGCCTCGCCCGCCGCGCGGACCACAGTGGTCGGCAGCGTGCCGTAGGCAAACAGGTCGAAGCCGACGTTCCGGGGGTTGAGCGGCGAGCGCGCCTCATCCAGGTAGGCGCCAGCGCTGTCTGGCCAGCCCTCGGCGGCCACGACCATCGAGAGAAAACGCTCGTCCGGATGGAGGTGCTGTCCGGCGTCCCAGTTCCAGCCGGCGAACCGGAGGCCGGCGGCACCGAGCAGCACCACGAGGAGCGTGAGCGTGCGCGCGCTCGAGCCGAAACGCATCGGAATGGCTGCCATGATACAGAAGGCTGCAATGACCGCGAAGCCGTCGAGAGCGACCTACTACGCCGCATCGGTGGCCACCTTGCTGTTCGGCGTGCGTCTCCGGTCCCTTGTGGGTGTGGCGGCGATGCTGTTGGACCGAAGACGGCCTTGCCTCATTCACCTGCGGCGACCGAAGGCCAGGTTCCTGGTGCGTAGTCTGATGGATGTCTGGACGGTGAAGGAGGTGTGCCTCGACCGCGACTACGAACGGGCGGGCGCGCCCATCCAGCCGGGGTGGGTGGTCATCGACATCGGCGCCGGCATCGGCGAATTCGCCATCGACGCCGCCCTCCGTCATCCCGGCTGTGCCATCCATGCGTTCGAACCGTCGCCCGAGTCGTTCGAGATGCTTTGCCAGAACCTGCGGCTGAACCACCTGTCGAACGTGCGCACGCACGCCGTCGCCGTCACCGGCGTCTCTGGTCAGGCGTCGCTCGACGTCTCGTCTCCAGAGGCCGCGCGGCACCACGTCGCCGCAGGCGTCACCGGCCCATCGAGTCGCGAGGTGGCGGCCAAGACCCTAGCCGAGGTGCTGCACGAACTCGACGTGCCGACGTGCGACCTCCTCAAGATCGACTGCGAGGGCGGCGAGTACGCGCTGCTGCTGGCGGCCGGGCACGCAACGCTGGGCCGGATCTCGCGGATCTGTCTCGAGTATCACGACGGCCCCTGGGGCACGCACGATCGGCTGGTCGCCCATCTGGCCGCCGCGGGATTCGAGATCAGACTGACTGGCAACAGGGCGTGGGAGGAGATCGGTTTTCTGTACGCCTGGCGTCCTGACCTGCCTGGAAGCGTCACCGAGGTGGCGTGAGCGCCTTCCGCGCCTTGAGGCCGATACCCACCGATGTGCCCTCCGGCGTCGGCCTGGCCATGTCGAAGCGGTCGATGGCGTTGACGATCGCCAGGGCCCAGTTCAACGGATTCCACATCGTTCCGGAGTTTTCCTCGGTGCGGAATCGGTCGGCCCCGGATAGCACGCCCGACTCGACCAGCGGCTTGCCGATGCCGTAGACGAGGTTGTGGGCAAAGGGCAGGCAATAGTGCACGAGCGGCCGGATGTCCTCGACGGTCAGGTGCGCCTCCCGTACGACGTCCGTGAGGCCCTGTCGATCGTAGAGCCGCAGATGGTCGGTCCAGATACCCCCGAGCACGCCCTTGCGAATTGGCGCGCGGCCCAGGCGCTCCCGGATCCGGTTGATCGGATCCCACAGAAACGGATAGTTCCGGTGTGGCACCGTCACCGCGACGACACCTCCAGGTCGAAGGACGCGATATACCTCTCTCAACACTGCCGCGTCGTCGGCGACGTGCTCGAGCACCTCGGACAGGACGATCTTGTCGACCGAGTCGTCGAGGAACGGCAGATGGGCGGCGCTGGCGGCGAGCAGCTGGCTTCTCGGCCCGATCTCGTTGGCCGCGCGCGTAAGCCGCGCCCGGTCGATGTCGACGCCGTAGAGCGCACAGTCGAACAGCTCGCCCATGACGTTGAGACACCAACCGAGACCACAGCCGCAGTCGAGCACGCGATCGCCCGACTGAAGATCGAGGTACTCGAGGATCGTCGTGATCCGGCGGCGGCCGCTCGAGTCGGCTTCATTGCGCAGCAGCCGGGCGAGTCTTGCCTGGTCCCAGGCCATCTCAGGCGCTCGCCATCAGCGACTGCAGCAGCCGCTCGTACTCGCCAATCGAGCGGTCCGGGTCGTAGATGGCTCGAATGTGCTCCCGCGGTCTGACATGCTGGGGGCGATCGCGCAGCACCTCGAGCAGCGTGGCGGCGAGGTGCTCTGGATCGTGCGGACGGCACAGCCGCCCCATGCCGGTGCGCTGCACCACCTCGCGGGCGCCGGGGATGTCGGTGGCAACCACCGGCGTGCCCGAGAGCATGGCCTCGACCTGCACGCTGGCCAGGCAGTCGGTGCGGCTGGGCAGGGCAAACACGTCGCACAGCGCATAGAAGTTCGCCAGTTGCTGCGAGTCTCGCACCAACCCCACCATTGAGAGACGGTGCCGATGGCGCTCCCAGAGCTCGCTGCATCGCTCGAAGAACGCCTCGTAGACGACGCGATGTTCACCAGCGAACAGAAGATGGACCGCCGGCTCCTCCCGTTCGAGCAGGGGAATCGCCCGCAGCAGGTAGTCGAACCCCTTTTCTTCGACGAAGCGTCCGGCAAAGCCGATGATGCGTGCGTTTGTGAGATTCAGCCGCTGCCGCCACGCCGCTACTTCGTCGGGTTGCGGTGGCGGCATGTCAATCGGGGGCGACACGGGCGTGAGGCGCGAGCCGAGCGGCGCCAGGAAGTCGGAGTGCGCCGCATAGTCGGCACTGAGGGGCGCGACCACATGAGCCAGACGTCCGGCCATCGACATCGTGGCGGTGACCGTTCGCTCGACCACACGGTTGAAGCTGCCGGCCGGCATCACGAGATCCCCATGGTGAGTGATGAGCACCGGTTTGCCGAGCGAGCGCGCACACGCGGCGACGAGGAGGGCCTCGGCCTGCGGAGTGTGGATGTGCACGACATCATGCTCGGGCAGCAGCCGGGCCAGCTGCCATGGCCACGATGGCGCCACCGCACCGCGGCTGATGAACGCCCAGGGCCGGAGGCGAAGCACGCGGATGCCGCTCACCATCTCGTCTCGTGCGAGCCCCGGCTCGTGCCGCGTGGTCAGCACCGTGACCGTGTGACCGCGCCGCACCAGGCCTTCGGCGATGCGCCGCGCGAGGTTGGTCAGGCCGGTCCAGTGCGGATGGTAGTAGGTGAGCGTGGACAACACGCGCATGCGCAGCCGGTCGAGTGTACAACGCCGGCCTGCGACCGCCGTCAGGCGCGGCCGAGCGCCGCGGCGAGTGCGCCGCCGAGCGCGGCGTGGCGGAAGGCGTAGCCGAGCGCGAGCGCCTTCGCTGGCACGGCGCGTTGGCCGGTGAGCAGGGCGATCGAGAGCTCCCCCAGCACGAGCTTCAGCGCGAAGGCGGGCACCGGAAGGATCGTGGGACGGCCGAGCACCGCGCCGAGCGTGCGCGTGAAGTCGACGTTGGTCACCGGCTCTGGCGCGCTCAGGTTGAACGGGCCGCTGGCGCGGTCGTCGGCGATGAGCCGCGCGGCGAGGGCAGCCCAGTCGTCCACCGAGATCCAGGGCATCCACTGCGCGCCCGAGCCGAGCCGTCCGCCGACGCCGAGCTTGAAGGCCGGCAGCATCTTCGCGAGCGCGCCCTCGGCGCCCATGACCAGACCGGTACGCAGCAGCACGACCCGCGCGTGGGCCGCGGCCGGCTGGGCCGCGTGCTCCCACGCCGCCGCCATGTCGCCCAGGAAGTCGTGGCCGGCCGGCGCGTCCTCGGTGATTCGTTCGTCGCCGGTCGGGCCGTAATAGCCGACGCCCGACCCACTGACGAACACGGCGGGCGGCGTCGGGACGTCGTGCATCGCCGCGACGAGGCTGGTCGTGGCGTCGAGGCGGCTGCTGAGGAGGAGCTGCTTGCGGGCCTGCGTCCAGCGCGCATCGGCGATGCCCGCCCCCGCGAGGTTGACGACCGCGTCCATCTCCGCCAGGGCGTGTGCCCAGGGTCCAGACCGACCGTTCGGCGTCCAGGCGATGTCGCGGCTCTGACCCGGACGCGCCCGCCGCGTCAGCACCGACACCGTGTGTCCGCCGCCCTCGAGTTCACGGGTCAAGGCGCGGCCCAGAAAGCCACTGCCGCCCGCAATCGCGACTCGCATACGCCCATTGTGACGCCTGGCGGGAGATCCGAGATCCGTTGCGCGGATCCTCGAATCCGGGCTTGACAGCCGCCGCGCGGCCAATTAACCATACGGTTTAACCAAACAGTTAGTTAATTATCGATGTCATTCCCACCCGACTCCGTCGCCGCCCGCCCTGCTCGACGCGCTGCCAAACACGGGCCCGGCAAGAGAATCGCTGTGAAGCCGGTGGCCGCGCGGCCGCGCCGGCCCGGCCCGGTGCCCGCCGCCGCGCGCCGGGGCGAACTCACCGACACCCGCGACCTCATCTTCGCGGCCGCGGCCGCCGCTTTTGCCCGCACCGGCTTCGACGGCGTCGGCGTCGACAGCATCGCCCGCGATGCCGGCGTGAACAAGGCGATGCTCTACTACCACTTCAAGAGCAAGCTCGGGCTCTATCGTGCGGTGGTCGGCGACATGCTGCGCGCGGTTGGCGCGGCCGCGACGGCCATTGCCGACACCGACGACGCGCCGGCGGACAAGATCGAGCGCTTCGTCGCGACCGTCGCCAACATGCGCGACGAGCGACCGTGGTTCCCGCCGCTCATGATGCGCGAGATGGCCGCCGGCGCTCCGCATCTCGACAGCGACACCCTGGCCGAGATGCGCGCGGTGTTTACGACCTTCAGCGCCATTCTCGCCGCCGGCGTGTCGGCGCGGGCCTTCCGCGCGGTCAATCCGGTGATGGCCTACATGTCGATCATGGGCCCGCTCCTGATGAACGCCATCCGCGAGCGCGCGGGCGCCGCGCCCGGCCGCGCCCATCTGCCCATGTTCGTCGCAGTCGAGCGGCGCGAGCTCGTCGCCCACGTCCAGCGCACCGCCCTCAGCATGCTCGCGAAGGACCGTTCCCGATGACTCACTCCCGACCGTTGTCCACCGTGGCCGTACTGATCTTCATTGCCGGCTGCGCACCCGCCGCCGACCCCAACCAGCTGCGCGTCTCCGGGCACGTCGAGGCCACCGAAGTGCGGCTGGCGCCAGAGATGGGCGGCCGGGTCCTCACCCTCGCCGTGAAGGAAGGTGACACCGTCGAGGTCGGGGCTCCGATCCTCACACTCGATGCCACCGATCTCAGGCTGGCCATCGCCCGCGCCAGAACGGAGCAGGCATCGGCCGAAGCGCAACTCCGGCTGGTGCGGGCCGCCGCCAGGGTCGAGGATGTGCGTCAGGCCGAGGCGCAGGTCGAGGCCGCCGTGGCAGAGGTGCCGGCCGCGAAGGCGGAACTCGACGCCGCCAGCGCCGACCTCACCCGCTTCGAACTGCTGCTCACACGCAAGTCGGGCTCCCAGAAACAGCGCGACGACGCTGCCACGAGGCGCGACATCGCCGCGGCCCGCCTCGAGGCCGCCGAGCGCCGCGTCGCCGCGGCCGCCGCCACCGTCGCCCGCGTGCGCGCAGGGGCGCGGCAAGAAGAGGTGGCAGTGGCCCAGGCACGCATTGCCACCACGGCCGCCGTCATCGCCACACTCGAAGACCAGCTCGACGACGCCACATTGTCGGCGCCCGTCAGCGGCATCGTCACCGAGAAGCTCACGGAAGTCGGCGAAGTAATCGCGCCGCGGGCGCCGGTTGTCGTCATCACCGATCTCGCCCGCGCCTGGGCCGACGTCTACGTGCCCGAACCCGCCGTCCCACGCCTCAGGCTCGGCCAGCCCGCGACGCTCTTCACCGATGCCGGGGGTGCTGGCATTCCCGGCACGGTGACCTACATCTCGCCGAAGGCGGAGTTCACGCCCCGCAACGTGCAGACAGCGGAGGAGCGCGCCAAGCTCGTCTACCGCATCCGCATCTCCGTCGACAACGCCTCGGGTGTGCTCAAGCAGGGCATGCCGGTGGACGCGGAGCTGGCGCTGACGCCGGCCGTTCAGGAGCCCACCACGCCATGACCCCGGCCATCCAGCTCACCAACGTCACCAAACGCTACGGCGCCAGGGCGGCACTCGACGGCCTCTCGTTCGAGACCGCCCGCGGCGAGATGTTCGGACTCATCGGACCGGACGGCGCCGGCAAGACCACGGCCATTCGCCTCATCTGCGGCCTGCTGCACGCCGACGCCGGCGATGTGCGCGTGCTCGGCCTGGACCCGGCGCGCGACCACCGGGCGATCACGCACAAGGTCGGGTACCTCTCGCAGCGCTTCAGCCTCTACGGCGACCTGACGATCGATGAGAACGTCGCGTTCTTCGCCGAGATTCATGGCGTGACCGACTACCGCGAGCGGCGCAACCACCTGCTCGACATGACCCAGCTCACACCCTTCCGCGGCCGCCTCGCCGACAAGCTCTCGGGCGGCATGAAACAGAAGCTCGCGCTCGCCTGCACGCTCGTCCACCAACCCGAGGTCGTGCTGCTCGACGAGCCCACGACCGGCGTCGATCCGGTGTCGCGGCGTGAGTTCTGGAAGCTGCTTTCGCACTTCCTCGAAGACGGCATCACCATCCTGATGACGACGCCGTACCTCGACGAGGCCGAGCGCTGCAGCCGCGTGGCGCTCGTGCACGACGGCGCGCTGCTCGCTCTCGACACGCCGGGCCGCCTGCGGACGTCGCTGCCCGGCCTGTGGATCGAGGCCTTCCCACCCGACGTGCGGCAGGTGCGCGATCGGCTGCGCGCGGCCGGTCACCAGCACGCGGAAGTGTTCGGCGAGCGCCTGCACATCTGGCTCACCGACGCCGCCACCGAAGCCCACGCCAACGAGCAGCTCGCTGGCCTCATCGCCCGGGCCGGGGTCGTCCCGTTCGACGGCCGCCTCATCGCGCCCTCCCTCGAAGACGTGTTCATCGCAAGGCTGGCGGCCCTCGACCTCGCCGCCCGTGCCGGGACAGCCGCATGAGATCCCATGTCATCGCCACCCTCGTCGTCCTGTTCGCCGCCGGTCGCCTCAGCGCGCAGCCGTCGACGCTGCGTGTCACGCTCGACGAAGCCGTGGCCCGGGCCGTCGAGAGCAGCCATCGCCTGGCCGAAGGCCGAGCCCGCCAGCAGGCTGCCGAGGCCACGATTGAGGCACGGCGACGGTCTGACGACCCGACGCTCACGGCGCTGGCCGGCTACACCCGCACCAATCACATCGATGAGTTCGGCGTGCCGCAGCCGGATGGCCGCCTGCGGGTGATCTACCCCGACATTCCCGACAACTACCGCTCGCGGGTGGAACTCGTGTGGCCGGTCTACACCGCCGGCAAGACCGATGCCCTCGAGCGCGCCGCCCGCGCCGAGGCCACGGCTACCGGTGCCGATCTTGCGGCCGCGCGGCTCGATCTGCGGCTCGAGGTGGCGCGCGCCTACTGGGCGCTCGTGACCGCCCGCGAGACTGTGCGCGTGCTCGAGCAGGCGCTGGCCACGGCCGACGGCTCGCTCGACGACGTCCGCGCCCGCGTCGACGCCGGCCTGCTGCCGCCGAACGACGTGTCGCGTAGCCTGGCACAGCATGCGCGCAGCGAGCTGCTGCTGGTCGAGGCGCGCGGCCGCATCGAGCTCGTGTCGATCGATCTCGCCCGGCTCATGGGCCTGACGGCGCCTGTAGCCATCGACCCGGCCGAAGCCCTCGACGGCGGATCGGGTGTCGCGGCCGATGCCGCTGCCCTCGTCATCGAAGCGATGAGCGCCCGGCCGGAGCTGGCGGCGCTCCAGCAGCGATCCGACGGGATCACGGCGCGGCTCGACGCCATCGCGACCTGGCGCAAACCGATGGTGAGCGTCGCCTCCGGGTACGACGTCGCGCACCCCAACCCGCGCATCTTCCCGCGTCAGTCGAAGTGGGACGACTCCTTCGACATCTCCCTCAACGTGGTCTGGCAGATCTGGGACTCAGGCCGCGCCGTGGCCGACCGGACCGAGGCGCTCGCCAACCAGACGGTGCTCAGGGAGCGAAAGAGCGAAGTCGAGTCGCAGATTCAGGCCGACGTTCGCAAGCAACTCGTCGAGCTGGCGACCAGCCGCGCGGCCCTGTCGCCGGCACGCCTGGCGCTAGCCAGCGCGCAAGAGACGCGAAGGGTCGTCCGCGACCGCTTCGAGGCTGGCGTGGGCACGACCCTCGACCTGCTCGACGCCGAGCTGGCCGAGATGCAGGCCGAGCTCGACCGCACCCGCGTACTCGCCGACATCCGTCTGAACGAGGCGCGCCTGACGCGCGTGCTGGGCCGATGAGCGAGGACGCCTCGCCATCTCGTTCCGCCGGGTCCCGCTCTGAACGAGGCCCGGGCGGTGCTGGCGCTGGCTCGATCGCCATCGACGTGCAACACCTGACGCGCCGCTTCGGCGCCTTCACCGCCGTCGACGACGTGTCGTTCCAGGTGGCGAAGGGCGCGGTGTTCGGGTTCCTGGGCGCCAACGGCGCCGGCAAGAGCACCACCATCCGCATGCTGTGTGGGCTGCTGCGGCCCACGAGCGGCATGGCGCTGGTCGGCGGCATCGACGTCGGCCGTGATCCGGAAGGTGTCAAGCGCCACATCGGCTACATGTCGCAGAAGTTCTCCCTCTACGAGGCGCTCACCGTCGACCAGAACATCCGCTTCTTCGGCGGCGTCTACGGGCTCAAGGGGGCGCACTTCGACGAGCGGCGCGAGTTCGTGCTCGACATGGCCGGGCTGCGCGGACGCGAGACCACGGTGACGCGCGCCCTCTCGGGCGGCTGGCGCCAGCGCCTGGCGCTCGGCTGCGCCGTGCTCCACGAGCCGCCGATCGTGTTCCTGGACGAGCCGACGGGCGGCGTCGATCCGGTGAGCCGGCGGCAGTTCTGGGATCTCATCGGCACCCTGGCCAGCACCGGCGTGACGGTGCTCGTTACGACCCACTACCTGGACGAAGCGGAGCACTGCCACCGCCTGGCGATCATCCATCGCGGGCAGTTGGTGGCCCTCGGTTCGGCACCGGAGCTGAAGAGCGTGTTCGCCGACCGGCCCATCTTCGAAGTGCAGTCACCGCGACCCGTCGACGCGATGGCTGCCCTCGAACAGTTGCCTGAGATCGAAAAGACCAGCATCTTCGGCACCACGGTGCACGCGGTCGTCGGCCGGGCCGGCGTGCCACCGTCCCAGGTGCAGGCGGCACTCGAGGCCAAGGGCATTCCAGTGACGGCGGTCAGCCCGGTGCCGCCGTCGCTCGAAGACGTCTTCCTGGACGTGGTGGAGCGCAGGGAACAGGGCGAGGGCGGTGGGCAGGCCGCATGATGGTCACGACCCGCGCGATGGTCGTCAAGGAACTGCGGCAGATCCGGCGCGACCGCCGCACCCTGCTCATTCTGGTGTTCGTGCCGGCGATCTTCCTGCTGTTGTACGGCTACGCGCTCAATTTCGACATCCGCAACATCCGCCTGGCCGTGGACGACCGCGACGGCACGGCGGCCAGCCGCGCGCTGGTGTCGGCCTTCACCAACTCCGGCTATTTCACCTTCGCCGGATCGGTGCCCGGCGGCGTTGGGCTCGAGCGCATGATCGACACCAACGACGCGCGGGCGGCGCTGGTGATTCCCGCCAACTACAGCCGCGATCTGGCGCGTAAGACGCCCGTGCGGGTGCAGATGATCGTCAACGGCGACAACGCCAACACCGCGGCGGCCGTGGTGGGGTATGCGGGGGCGATCGTGGCCCAGGCCGGCGCCGAGATGGTCGCTGCGCTCGCCGGCGCGCCCGGCACCACGCCGCGGGCGCTGGTCGGCTTCGAGCCGCGCGTCTGGTACAACCCGCAGCTTCGCAGCACGCTGTTCCTCGTCCCCGGGCTGATTGCCTACATCTCGATGATCACGGCCGTCATCTCCACCGCCCTGGCCGTCGTGCGCGAGAAGGAACGCGGCACCATGGAGCAGATCCGGATGGCGCCGGTCAGTCCGCTCGCCTTCGTGCTGGGCAAGACCGTGCCCTATTCGGTCATCGCGTTCGTGTCGGCGGTGCTCATCATCCTGGTGTCGATGGTGCTCTTCGACCTGCCGCAGAAGGGATCGTGGGGGCTGCTCAGCCTGGTCATCGCGGTGTTCCTCGTCGGCGCACAGGGACAAGGGCTGCTCATCTCCACCGTGTCGAGCAATCAGCAGGTGGCCTTCCAGCTCGCGCTGCTGTCGTCGTTCCTGCCCACCTTCATCCTGTCGGGCTTCATCTTTCCCATTACCAGCATGCCGGCCGCCATCCAGGCGGTCACGCACATCGTGCCGGCGCGCTACTTCATCGCCGCGCTGCGTGCCGTGGTGCTGAAGGGGGCAGGCATGGCCGTCGTGTGGCAGCCGCTGGCGGCGCTTGCGGTCTTTGCCGCCGCCACCCTCGGGTTGTCGGCGCTGCGCCTGAGACGGGAATGGCGATGACGTCATGATCGCGGCCATCACCCGTGTCGGGCACCTCATCACCAAGGAGCTGATCGAGCTCAGGGCCGATCCGCGCCTGTTCGGCATCGTCATCATGGCGCCCATCATCCAGCTCGTGCTGCTGGGCTATGCCGCCACCACCGACGTCCACGACATCCCGATCTTGGTCGTGGACGATGACCGCTCCGCCGGGAGCCGGCAGCTCGTCGAGCGCTTCGCCGCCTCGGCCAACTTCACCATCGTGGACGTGGTGAGCGGGAACGACGACGTCGAGCACCATCTGGAACACGGCACCGCGTGGATGGCGCTGACCATTCCGGCGGGCCTGGGCACTGAGGTGGCGTCGGGCCGCCCGACCACCGTGCAGGTGATTGCCGACGGCACCGACTCGAACTCCACTGGCGTGGCGCTCGGCTACGCCCGCACTGTCGTGGCCGACTACTCCGCGGAGCAGTCGGCGGCCCGGCTGCCCGGCGGCGCGCGTGCCGCGCCCATCGACGTCGATATCCGCGTGTGGTTCAACCCGCAGCTCGAGAGCCGCGACTTCATGGTGCCGGGCATCGTGGCGCTGCTGCTGCTCGTCGTCACGACCAACCTCTCGGCCATGGCGATCGTACGCGAGCGCGAAGTCGGCACGCTCGAACAGCTGAACGTGACACCGCTGGCGCGCTGGGAACTGATCGTCGGCAAGCTCCTGCCCTACGCGCTCATCGGCATGTTCGACGTGGTGCTCGTGACGCTGGTGTCGGTCTACTGGTTCGAGGTGCCTTTCCTCGGCAGCTTCCCGCTGCTGTTCGCCTGCAGCCTGATGTACCTGCTGAGCACGCTCGGCCTTGGCCTCTTCGTGAGCACCATTTCACAGACGCAGCAGCAGGCGTCGATGACGGCGACGTTCTTCTTCCTCACGCCGATGATCTATCTCTCGGGGTTCACGTTTCCGATCGAGAACATGCCCCAGTGGATCCAGTACGCGACCTACGCGATCCCGCTGCGCTACTTCCTGGTGATCGTGCGCGGGATCTTCCTGAAGGGCGTGGGCGTGGACGTGCTGTGGCCGCAGATGGCGGCGCTCCTGGCCTGCGGGCTCGTCCTCATCACGCTGGCGACGCTCAGGTCGAGCAAGCGCCTGGCCTAACAGCCTCGTGCGGCCTCAGTCGAGGACGTTGGTGATGCAGTGGGTGTTGCCGCCCACGGCGTGGGCGAAGTCGCGAATCGGCACCGGCAGGTAGCCGGCGGCCTCGTAGGCCTTGTAGGCCGCCAGCGACTTGCCGGTCAGGTGGTCGCGCGTGAGGCGACCCTGCGGCGCGCTCTTCACTTCCCCCGGGAACACCGGGAAGAGAATCGTCTTCCGGCCCGTCTGGGCATCGACGAACGGCACCGCATTGGTGGAGATCCGGTAGGTCTCGACATCGGACTGCGTGTGATCGATGGCGATCGTGCGGTAGCCGAGCCGTTCGAGCTGCATCCGGGTGTCTTCGAGCTGTCGCTGTTCGCGTGAGGGCGGTCCGACGATGCGGTTGACGACCGCCACGTTGCTCCCGAGCAGAATGAAGGCCTGGTCGAGGTGGAAGAGGAGCGGGCTCTGCTGCGAGCGCCCAACCACGACGACCTCGGCGCCGCCGAAATCGGCGGCGACCATCTGCGCGACGCCGGCGGTGTCGAGCGAGCGTCCCCGCCGCCGGTAGGTCTCGATGGTGAGCAGCACGTCGTTGTAGCCGATGAAGACCCGCGTGCCGTCGCCGACCTGGTCGAAGGCCAGGTTGCCGCCCTCGAAGACGAAGTCGGCATCGACGGTGCGATTGGGGAACACGCGGTGGGCCACGCGCCGGCGCGAACCGGCGAGTTCGCCGTTGTAGGAAACGTTCTCGTCGAGCGACATCGGCACGAGGAACCGGGCCTCGCCGGCGACGATGATAGGTTCGCCCAGGTCCTGCGCCCACATGTCGAGTTCGGCGTGCCGCTGCTCGACCACGTGCGTGCGGAAGGGCCGCGTAGCGGCCACCGAGCGCAGATGGCCGGCCACCCCGTCCTGGTCGCTGTCGGCCACCGCGAGGTCGATGCTCGTGTAGGCCGGCAGCGCGGCGATGAGCTCGGAGTAAGCGGCTCGCACGAACTCGATGTGGCGATCGGGAGCGGCCGCCTGGCGCGGGTCGCGGAAGCGGCTGGGCACCGAGAGGTAGACGCTCCTCAGCGCGCGCTCGTACTCGGGCCGCACCTGAACCGCTGGCGTGGGGCCGCCGCCATCAGCGGCCGGAGCGCCCTGCAACCACAGCGTCGACGTGGCGGCGATGACCAGCAGGTGTATCGTTCGACGAGATAGCTGAGGATTCATTCCGGTAAAGCCGCGAGGTCCACCCGTGGATTCAGACGCCGAAGCCCAGGTAGACACGATATATTGTCTACTGTGAACAGAGTAGAGGTCATCAACTAAGCCCCCCTTTCAGCACGGAGAGTCTTGGTGGTGTCCTGGGCCTGCGCACGGCCCGCTGTGAAGGCGGGCGGCCCGGGCCGCCAAGGGGCCCCGCCCCACGGCCGTGCCACCAAGATCGATTCCGTTCATGGCCGACACGTCGTTTCCCAGAAACCGCATCCGCATCTCTCTGCTCGAAAACGTCCACCCGTCCGCCGCCGAAGCCCTGACCGAGCGGGGCTATTCAGTCGAAGTCATTCCCGTGGCGCTCGAAGGCGACGAGCTGCGGCAGGTCGTGGCCGCCTCGCATGTTCTCGGCGTCCGCTCGCGCACGAAGGTGCGTGAGGAGCACCTCAGCCATGCCGGACGGATGCTGGCCATCGGCTGCTTTTCGGTCGGCACCGACCAGGTCGCGACTCACGACGCGGCGCGCCTCGGGATCCCGGTCTTCAACGCGCCGCATGCCTCGACCCGCAGCGTGGCCGAGCTCACGCTCGGTGCCATGATCGCGTTGGCCCGGCGCCTCGGCGACAAGAGCGCCTGGTTGCACCAGCGCCGGTGGGACAAGTCGCTCGCCGGCGCGCACGAGGTCCGCGGACGCACGATCGGCATCGTTGGCTACGGGCACATCGGGCAGCAGGTCGGCCTGCTCGCCGAGGCCTTCGGCATCCGCGTGCTGTTTCACGACATCGTCAAGAAGCTGCCGCTCGGTCTCGCCCGTCCCGTCGCCGCTCTCGATGACCTGCTCGCCGCCGCCGACTTCGTGTCGCTGCACGTGCCCGAAACGCCGCGCACCGTCGCCATGATCGGCCCACCGCAACTGGCGCGCATGCGAGCGGGCGCCTACCTGCTGAACCTGTCGCGCGGCCGGGTCGTCGACGTGGAGGCACTACGTTCGGCGCTCGAGAGTGGCCATCTCGGCGGTGCGGCGCTCGATGTCTTCCCGAAGGAGCCCACGCCCACGGTGGCGGAGTTCGACGTCGGCTTCGGTGATCTGCCGAACGTCATTCTGACGCCACACGTTGGCGGCAACACCGAAGAGGCGCAGCGCAGCATCGGGCTCGAAGTGGCGTACGCGCTCAGCGAGTTCGTCGACCGCGGTTCGACAGAAAGCGCAGTGAACTTTCCGCAAGTGAACCCGCCCTCGATGCCCGGGACGCACCGCATCCTGAACATCCACCAGAACGTTCCCGGAGTGCTGGCCGCGGTCAACAACATCATGTCGGAGGTGGGTGCCAATATCGAGGCGCAGCAGCTGGCCACCATGAGCGACGTGGGCTACCTCGTGATGGACGTGAACCGCGAACTCTCCGATGAAGTGCATACCCGCATCTCGGCCCTGCCGATGAACGTGCGCACGCGTATCCTCTACTAGTGGGCCACCATCTCGAAGCGCACGATCTAACGGGGCCGGTCACCGCCGTTCCGGCGTCGGTGCGCGTGGCGCCGCCTGCAGCCGAGGTCGGTGAGCTGCTGCACGACGAATCACGCCTGTCCGCCACTGGCGTGGCCTCGGTGGCCGAGCCTGTCACGCTGGCCCAACTGCGACAGGTGCTCACCTGGCACGCGGCCGAACGACACCGGGTGACTGTGAGTGGCGCCCGTACGGGCGTGGCCGGAGGCGCCGTGCCGGACCCCTCCACGCACCTGGTCTCGGTGGCGCGCCTCGGCGGCATCGTCGACCTCGACTTGCAGTCGACCCCACCCGTGGTACGCGTACTGGCCGGCACGACGCTGCGTGAGCTGCAGACGCAGCTTGCCGCCCGCGCGCCCGGCTGGACGCTGCCGCTCGACCCCACCGAAGCGGGCGCCTCGCTCGGCGGCATGGTGGCGACCAACGCCGCCGGCTCGCGCGCTTTCCGTTTCGGAGCGACGCGCGACTGGGTCGAAGGGCTGACCGTGGAGCTTGCCTCGGGCCGCACGCTCGAGCTGCGCCGTGGCGCCCACCGCGCCGAGGGCGACGCCGTCACGCTCGTCGACGGCGACGAGCGGCGTACCGCGCATCTGCCGGCCATCCCGAAGCCGCACACCAAGAACTCCATCGGCTACGGCTTCTCGCCCGGCGGAGACATCCTCGATCTCTTCGTCGGCAGCGAAGGCACGCTCGGCATCGTCAGCGAAGTGATCCTGCGCCTGGCGCCGGCGACGGAGCCGCGGCTGGCCTTCCTGCAGTGCCTGGCCCAGCCCGCTCAGGCCTTCGACCTGGTCGAAGCGCTGCGCGGCGACCGCGCGCTCCGCCCGACCGCCATCGAGTTCCTCGACGCGCGTTCCCACGAACTGGCCCGCGAGACCGGCAAGCCCGAGGTGGGGCGCGTGCTGGCGCAGGCGCCGGCACGGAGCTGCTCGGTGTTTGCCGAGTTCGGCTACGACGATGAGGCGGGCCTCGAGACCACGATCGAGCGGGTGCTGCAGCACGTGACGGCGGCCGGCGGCGACGAAGCGGCCGGGCTGGCCGGCATCGACGATCAGGTGCTCGGCGACATCCGCGTCTTCCGCCACGCCGTGCCGGAACGGATCAACGCCACCATTGCGCGGCGCCGCGAGGAGCATCCGACGCTGCACAAGATCGCCACCGACATGGCGGTGCAGGACAAGGACCTTCGCTGGGTCTACGACCTCTACACGTCGCGTCTCAACCAGGCCGGCCTCGACTATGCCGTCTTCGGTCACGCCGGCAACAACCACTTCCACGTGAACATCCTGCCGCGCGACGACCGCGAGCTGACGGCGGCCAAGGCCATCTACGCCGAGTTCGCCACGGCCGTCGTGGCCCGTGGGGGCTGCGTCTCGGCCGAACACGGCATCGGCCGCATCAAGAAGCACTTCCTGCCAGTGCAGTACGACGCCTCGACCCTCGAGACAATGCGCGCCGCCAAGCGCTGTTTCGACCCCGGCTGGCGGCTGAACCCTGGCGTCTTGATCGATCCCAGCTGAGCCGGCTGCCTAGCGCTCCTCAGCGGCGGGTAGCGCCGGCGGCAAGTCGGAGGGAGCCGCGAGTTCTGGCCAAGGCCAGACACTCGTCGCCGAATCTGCGGCCTTGACGCCTGGTCCGGGTGGCAGCCGCCGCTACGTTCTCTCGGCGTCCAGTCGACTTCGCACGGGGTTGCCCGCGATCACTATCGGGCACGAATCGTGCTCTCGACGGAGGCACCGAATTCGTCATTGACCGCGCGGCCAGTGCTCGCGGCGTGAGGGCAGACGCGATGGAAAAGCGGGGACGTCAGCGCCGGAAGACCCGGCTGCCCGTGCGCTTCGGCGCCGGGAAGCCCGAGAAGATGGGTCTCATCACCGACATCTCGGCCCGCGGCATCTACATCGCGACCAATTCGATCCTGCCGCCTGGCTCGGCCGTCCGCGTCGAAGTATCGGTGCCCGGCGGCGAGACGCTGCAACTCGATGGGCGGGTCATGCGCACGCGCCGCGTGCCGCCGGCGTTCGTGATGACGAGCAAAGGCGGCATGGGCGTGCGGCTTCTTAGCACGCCCGCGGCCTGGCGGGCCATACAGGCGCAGCCCGACGAGGGCTGAAGCCGCTCAGCTCGCCGGGCGCAACCTCACGAGCAGGTCCTTGGCTTCCACCGTGTCGCCAAGCGCGACGTGCAGTTCCGCCACCACGCCGTCACACGGCGCGTACACGGTGGTCTGCATCTTCATCGCTTCCATCATCAGCAGCCGGTCGCCCTTGGACACCTTGGCGCCGACCGACGCGGTGAGCGTGGCGACGAGTCCGGGAATCGGCGCAGCCACCTGCGTGATATCGGCCAGATCGGCCTTCGGGCGGGCCTTCGCTTTCGGCGCCACGCCCTTGTCGACGATGAAGGTGTCGCGCGCCATGCCGTTGAGCTCGTAGCGCACGGTGCGGCGGCCATCTTTGTCGGGTGCCCCCACGGCCACCAGGCGGATGATGAGGGTCTTGCCCTCCTCGATCTCCACCTGGATCTCCTCACCGGGGGTCAGACCATAGAAAAACGCCGGCGTCGGCAGCACGCTGACGTCGCCGAACTCCCGCCGGTGCTTTACATACGCGGCATGGACCTGCGGATACATCAGATGCGAGTACAGCTCGTCGTCACTCGGCGCGCGCTTGAGCGCCGCCGCCACGTCGGCGCGCAGTGACTCGAGCGAACCCGCAGGGCCCGACACCGCCTCGGGGTGGGCCAACGCCGCCGCGTAACGGGCACGGGCCTCGGCGTGAGGCGCCTCGCCGAGCACCACCCGCGACACCTCGTCGGGCCAGCCGCCCTCGGGCCAGCCGAGTCCGCCGCTCAGCATGTCGATCACGCTCTCGGGAAACGGCATCGAGCCCGGTTCGATGTTGACGATGTCGGCCGGCCGGATGCCCTTCGTGAAGAGGAAGAGCGCCATGTCGCCCACCACCTTCGACGACGGCGTCACCTTGACGATGTCGCCGAACAGGAGGTTCACCTCGGCATAGGTGCGGGCGATCTCGGGCCAGCGGCTCGTCACACCCATCGCGGCGGCCTGTTCCCGAAGATTCGTGTACTGCCCGCCCGGCATCTCGTGCAGGTAGACCTCGGCGCTGCCCGAGCGGGGCGCGCTGTCGAACGGCGCGTAGTGGGCGCGCACCTGACCCCAGTAGTCCGAGAGCCGCTCGAGCGTGTCGCTGTCGAGCCCGGTGTCGCGCGGCGTGTGGCGCAGGGCCGCCGCCAGCGAGTTGAGGTTCGGCTGCGACGTGCTGCCGCTCATCGAGGCGATGGCCAGGTCGACCACATCCACGCCGGCATCGGCGGCCCTGAGGACCGAGGCGGAGTTGATGCCGCTCGTGTCGTGCGTGTGGAAGTGGATGGGCACGCCCACTTCTGCCTTGAGGGTCGTGACCAGCTTGTGTGCGGCATAGGGCCGGCACAGGCCCGCCATGTCCTTGATGGCGAGGATGTGCGCCCCCATCCGTTCGAGCTCCTTGGCGAGGCGCACGTAGTACTTGAGGGAGTACTTGTCGCGCCGCTCGTCGAGGATGTCGCCGGTGTAGCAGAGCGCCGCTTCGCAGACGGCGTGCGTGCCCTGCACGGCCTCCATCGCCACCCGCAGGCTAGGCAGGTAGTTCAGCGAGTCGAAGATGCGGAAGATGTCCATGCCGCTCTTGGCCGCGTGTCGCACGAAGCCGGCCACGACCGCGTCGGGGTAGTTCGTGTAGCCGACGGCGTTGGCGCCGCGGAACAGCATCTGGAAGCAGATGTTGGGCACGCGCGCCCTGAGCGCGCGCAGCCGGTCCCACGGATCCTCGCTCAGGAATCGCATCGCCGTGTCGAAGGTGGCGCCGCCCCACATCTCGAGGGAGAACAGCTCCGGCAGTCCGTGCGCCACCGTGTCGGCGCAGGCCAGCATGTCGAAAGTGCGCACGCGCGTCGCCATGAGCGACTGATGCGCGTCGCGGAAGGTGGTGTCGGTGACGAGCAGGCGCGTTTCGGCGGCCGTCCATTCGGCGAAGCGCTTCGGACCGAGCTCGAGCAGTCGCTGGCGCGTGCCGGGCGGCGCCGTGAGGCGATGGTCGTGGGGCGGCGGCGTGGTCGGCGCCAGCACGCCGGCCGGGCGGTAGCCCTTGGCGTGCTGGTTGCCGTTCACGACGACCTGGCCGAGGAAGTTGAGCAGCTTCGAGGCGCGATCGCGCCGCGGCGTGAAGCGGAAGAGCTCGGGCGAGGTGTCGATGAGCGTCGTCGTCGCCTGGCCGCTGCGGAACAGGGGATGCGCGATGACGTTCTCGAGAAACGGGATGTTGGTCTTCACGCCGCGGATGCGGAACTCCGACAGCCCGCGGTGACTTCTGCGGAGCGCGATGTCGTAGGTCTGGCCGCTGGCGACCAGCTTCACCAGCATCGAGTCGTAGAAGGGCGTGATGACGGCGCCCGAGTAGCCCATCCCGCCATCGAGGCGAATGCCGAAGCCGCCCGGCGATCGGTAGGCCAGCAGGCGGCCGTAGTCGGGGATGAACTTGTTATCCGGATCCTCGGTCGTGATCCGGCACTGGATGGCGTAGCCGTTGCGCGGTACGTCGGCCTGTCGCGGCATGCCGACTTCCGTCGAATGGAGCGCGTGCCCCTGGGCGATGAGAATCTGCGCGCGCACCAGGTCGAGGCCGGTGATGACCTCAGTGACGGTGTGCTCGACTTGAATCCGCGGGTTCATCTCGATGAAGAACCACTCGTGGCGGTCGAGGTCGTAGAGGAACTCGATCGTGCCGGCGTTGTCGTAGCGCACCTCGCGCGCCATGCGCACGGCGGCGTCACACAGTTCTCCCACCACGGCCTCGGGCAGGCCGTAGCTCGGCGCCACCTCGATCACTTTCTGGTGGCGGCGCTGCACCGAGCAGTCGCGCTCGTGGAGGTGGATGACGTTGCCGTGCCGGTCGCCAAGGATCTGCACCTCGATGTGCTTGGCGCGCGGGATGTACTTCTCGAGGAACACGGCCGGATTGCCGAAGGCGCGCTCGGCTTCGCCCTGCGCCTCGTCGAGGAGCGGCACGAGGTCGGCGGCCGCATTCACGACGCGCATGCCGCGCCCGCCGCCGCCGAACGCCGCCTTGATGATGAGCGGGAAGCCGATCGACGTGGCTACCTGGAGCGCCGCCTCGCGACCGGTGACCGGCTCCTCGGTGCCTGGCAGCGTCGGCACGCCGAGTCGCGTCGCGAGCGCGCGGGCGGCGGTCTTGTCGCCCATCGTCTCGAGCAGCTCGGGCCGCGGCCCGACCCACACCATCCCCGCCTGCTCGACGGCCCGGGCGAAGGCAGCGTTCTCCGACAGGAAGCCGTAGCCCGGGTGCACGGCACCGACGCCCTTGTCTTTCGCGACGCCGACGATCGATTCGATATCGAGGTAGGCGGCCACGGGCCCTTTGCCGTGGCCGACCTGGTACGACTCGTCGGCCTTGTAGCGGTGGATGCAGAAGCGATCTTCCTGCGCGTAGATCGCCACCGTGCGCATGGCCAGCTCGTTGCCGGCGCGGAAGATGCGTACGGCAATCTCCGACCGGTTGGCTGCCATCAGCTTGCCGACCGGGCGAATCGCTGAGGTGGCTTTGGAGGAGGGCGGATGCGGCATGGTGACTAGAACAGCATGGCCTTCGACGCGGCGGCCAGCATCGTGGCGCCGGCGAAGACGAGCAGCCAGAGCACGCCATTCCTGAACGCTGCGGGGCTCAGGCCGGTGTAGATCTTCGACCCGTAGATGGCCGGGATGACGAGCGAGCCAGCAACCACGGCCATGTGGGGCAGGTGTTCGGCGCGCGCGCGGCCAGAGCCGACGAGCGAGCTGAAAGTCGCCGCCAGCACGATCAGGTTGAAGTTCTGGAGCACCGCGCGATGCGCGTCCTTCGTGTATCCGCGCAGCGTGCACCAGAGCGCCGGGGCGAGACCGCTGAACCCGCTGAGCGGCGCCATCACGCCGCCGAGCAGTCCGACGAAGGCATCGGCCCAGCGGCCGCCGTGCGTCACCTTCGGCAGCTTCGAGGTGGCGAGCATCGCCGAGCAGCACACGACCAGCATCCCGCCGAGCACCAGCTTGAAGCGGTTCGGATCGAGCAGCGGCAGCAGGCGCGTGCCGAGGGGAATCCCCACGCCACTGCCCAGCACGAATGGCCAGAGCAGCGGCAGTTGCCAGCCCCGCCGCACCCTGATGACGGAGATAATCTGCCCGGTAAGGCCGCCGAAGACCGCCATCAACGCGGCCAGATGGGGGTCGACGCCCCACACCCAGATCGCCATCGCCACCATCGCGAAGGCGAACCCTGAAATCCCTTGCACCAGTCCCGCCACCGCCGCGCCAAACGCCAATACCCAGATCTCAGACATCGTGTGACCGCTCTCGATCGGAGTTCGTACTCCGGGGAAAGCGATGATCTTATTCCGGTTCGGGCACGTCGACACAGGGCCGGCGAATGGCTCAGAGGATTGGTGTGAGCAAGACCGCGGCGCTACCGGCGGACGAGTGCGGATTCGACCCTTGGGCGGCCGGGTGGGCAACCGGCCGAGCACAGGTTAGGATGGATGCATGGCACGAACTGCGGTTCTTCTGATGGCGGCGCTGACGCTGGCGTCGGTGGGCGGTGTGATGGCGGCGCGCACCCAGGGCGCGACCACCAACGATGGCGTCTACACGGCGGCCCAGGCCGCCGAAGGAAAAGCGCTCTACGGACAGGTCTGTGAGAGCTGCCACCAGCCGGCGAAGTTCAGCGGCGCCGAGTTCGCGCGGGCCTACGGCGGCAGGTCGCTCGTGGGGATCGACGCGGCCATGTTCGAGATGCCGATGGACGACCCCGGCAGCTTGAAGCGCGCGGAGATTGCCGCGCTCATCGCCTACTTCCTCGAGCTGAACGAGTACCCGGCCGGGTCGACGCCGCTCAGCGGCGAGGTCGACGCGCTCAATGCCATCGCGGTGGCGCCGCGTCCCTAACGAAGGGGGAGCTTCGCTAGCCGCCCACTGGCGCTCACCAGGAAAACTTCGCGGGCAAGGCCGTCCCACCTACTGATGGCGGCCGACGCCGTCCAACGTCCGCCTTCTCGGGGACGGCTCATGGCAGCACATGCCGGTGGAGGATTCAGATGGCGAAAGCACGACGTGGCCGAGCGCGGAAGAGCGGCGACAAGGCGGGATACGAGAGCGGCGACTACCGGGCGGCGAAGGCGGCCGACTACGTCGTGGCCGAGCTGCGCTACGAAAGTCCCGTCGGGTATGGCGCCGCTGGATTCCGTGCCCCGGCCGCAGCGCGCGACCAGTCGACCGGCCTGAACGACGTCCTGGCCCGTTTCGATGTGTCGTCCATCGGCTCGCAGTTCGGGATGAAGGCGGCCGCCATCCGCGACCGCATCGACCTGGCCGCCACGTTGCCAGCCGAGCCGTCGGCCCGCGTGCTCGACAGCCGTGGTGCCGACGCCGCGTTCCGTCAGAGCGGATTCGTCCAGATCGTGCCAAAGCGTCCCGGCGACGCCAAGAAGATCGCGGCCGCGCTCAACCGTCACGACTCCATCTGGAAGGCCTACGTGGCGCCGGCGCCGGTACCCGCCTTCCTCTCCGGATCCTCGGCCGGCACGCGGCTGTTCGAGCCGACCCAGGGCTATCTTTATTCCGCTCCAATCGGCATCGGCGCCGCTGACGTGTGGCCACTGGCCGGCGCCAAGGGCAAGAAGATCACCATCTGTGACATCGAGGGCGCCTGGAACACGAGGCACGAGGATCTGCCGAGAGGCATTCGCCTCATCGGCGGCACCATGATCGCCGACCTCGGCTGGCGCAATCACGGCACCGCGGTGCTCGGCGAGATGGTGTCGGTGCCCAACAGCAAGGGCTGCGTGGGCATCAGCCACGAAGCCAAGGCGGTCGTGCACTCGGCCGTCATCGGCGGCGTCTTCAACCTCGCGCAGGCGCTCACCAACGCCACCAGCAAGTTGAAGTCAGGCGACGTCATCCTGATCGAACTGCAGGCCACCGGGCCGAACGGCAAGTATGTCGCCATGCAGTTCTGGCCCGACATCTTCTCGGCCATCGTGGCGGCCACGGCCAAGGGCATCACGGTGGTCGAGGCGGCCGGCAACGGCAACGAGAACTTCCAGCTGCCGATCTTCAACAACACCGGGCTGCAGAAGGACAGCGGCGCCATCGTCGTCGGCGCCGGCGTGCCGCCGAGTAACGCCTTCGACTTCGACGGCGGCGGCGGCTTCGGCGCCGCCTACCAGTCGATCGGCGTGCCGCGGTCGCGCATCTGGTTCTCGAACTACGGGAAGATCGTCAACGTGCAGGGCTGGGGCTTCCACGTCTCGACGCTCGCCTACGGCGACCTGCAGGGCCACAAGTCCGAGAACCGCTGGTACACGGCACGGTTCTCGGGCACCTCGAGCGCGTCACCGATCGTCACCGGCGCGGTCGCCTGCCTGCAGGGGCGCGCGGTGGCCAAGCACGGCGCGCCGCTCAGCCCGGAGAAGGTGCGTAAGATCCTGATGGCCACCGGCACCCCGCAGGTGGCCGGACCGGGCGTGCCGCTCACAGAGCGCATCGGGCCGCAGCCGAACCTGGTCGAAGCGATGAAGCTTGTCTAGCGCGCGTGTTAGCGTCGGGAGGACGACGTGATGCAGCCATCCGTGCCACCGCCGCCGGGCATCCGGCGCCCGGTGTCGATCAAGATGAAGCCCGGCTGGACCTTCGAGACCAAAGGCCAGCGCTTCCACGGCCCTCGAGGCGAGGAGTTCTCGCCCGAGGCGCTGCCGCCCGGCACACGCATCGAAGCGACCGTGCCGCAACTGGCCGAGCAGCGGGCGGAGGCGTTGTCGGCCGCCGAGCGCGACCTGCAAGCCTTCGTTCACGTCGTGCTGCCGGCCGGCCACGATCCTGAGCATCACTCCACCGCGATCCGGAAGTGGCCGTGCGTCGACACGGCCACCGCCGGCCCCGCCGTGAGCCTGCCGGGCCCGCCCGGACCGGCCAAGCCGAAAAGGTGAGCGGCGCCGCCTCGGTGCGCACGCCGAGGCCGAACACTAGATGAGGCGTTCGCGGATCTCCGGCGGCGGGATGTTGCAGGCGTTCGAACGTCCGGCCAGCCGGTGCCGGATGGCCGCTACCAGCGCATAGGCCGCATCGCGCAGCGGTCGCGGCACGGCGAGAAACACCGCCGCGAGCGACCATGGCCGAGGCAGGTGTCCTGCGATGCGCAGCACGGCCGTGGACTTGCGGTAGAGCTGTCCGTCTTCGATGAGGAGGATGCTGCGCGTGGATTCGCGCGTCTCGCCGAACTTCGCCAGCAGCGCTTGGGCGGCCGCATTCTGCGAGGCGCCGAACTTGAAGTAGCCACCCGGATCGCGCGCGGCGATGAAGGTCACCGAGCGCTCGCAGAAGGCGCACGTGCCATCGAAGAGCACGACGCCGTGGGCCTGCCCGGTGGAAGCCATGCACCGCATTGTACGGTGCATGCCTGTTGGTCAGGGCCACGGTCGGCCGCGACCGCGAGCGCGGCGGTGCCGGGCGCCTAACGCCTGTCGGTCGCCAGCAGCCGCTCCAGCGTCGCCAGCCGCGCCCGCAGCTCGTCGATCTCCCGCTGCTGCGCCTGGTTGTCACGGTACTGCTTCTGCACTTCGTTCAGCAGCATCGCGTTGACCTTGTGGTACTGCACGGTCTCGATCTCACCATCAGCATTCCGCACCACGATGTCGGGGTAGATCTCGGCCACCTCTTCGGCGATGAGCCCGTAGTCGATCGGCATGCTGCCATCGGCGTAGGACTGCTTGTAGCGGTAGGTCACGGGGCGCAGCAGCATCAGCCGGCTGCTGGCCTCCGCCATGTCCTGGATGTCGGTCTTGAAGCGCCGCGACGAGCTGATCGTCCCAAGCTGGCCCTGGCTGTCGATCACCACGTTGACGCCGGTGGGACTGCCCGTGGTCACGCCGCGGATGCCGCCGGCGAAGAACCGCAGGTAGTTGGGGGTGTCGCCGACGCGGATGGTGCCAGACTCGGTTGCGCCGCCACTGCCCACCGACGCACCGAGATAGACGTTGTAGTTGTTCGCGCCGAACTTCGACGACCCGGCCTGGTCGCCGATTGCGATGGTGTAGTTGCCCGTCGACGAACCGAGTGCCCCGGAGCCCACGGCGATGTTGCCGGTCCCGGCGTTCGAGTAGAGGGCGGCGTTGCCGATGCCGATGTTGGTAATCCCACCGCTCCCAGGGCCGCCGATCGCCGTGCTCCCGATCGCGATGTTGCCCAAGCCGAGGCCGTTGTTCAGAGCCTGCTCGCCGAGGCCGATGCTGTGAGTGCTGCCACTTCCGCCGGCTCGCAGGAACATGAACTGCCCCTTGTAGATATTCCCGGGCATGTCGATATCGCCATCGGGCCGCACGCGGAAGCGCGATTGACTCGAAAGCATGAAGTTGATCGAGCCGCCGCTCGCGATGTTGTTGATGCGGTATTCCTTGGTCACGTTGTTGAAGCCCTGGAACTGACCGAGCGCCCCGGTGTGGTCGTAGAACAACATGCCTGAGTAGGCGCTCGCCGAGTTGCTCAGATTCTGCACGGCCAGCCCCGTGAGTGAGCCACTGCTGTCGGTGAAGCGCGAGTGGAAGATGTCGAGGGGCGAGGTCGTGCCGAGCCCGATGCGACTGCCCGAATCGTAGAGCAGCGAGCTCGTCAGGTCGGTCGCATCGACGAACTTGCCGATGAAGTTGGCCGTGCCGGTATTCACCAGGGGAGGCGTCGTGCGTCCGGTCGACGTGGACGCGCCGTCCGCGGATGTGGCCGCCGTGCCGCTCTCGGGCAGGTCGGCCCGCAGGAACGCCGACGGCGGCAGTCCGCCGAGGGTGTCGGCGTCGGAGGCGCGCAGCGCATAGGGCACGCTCGTTAGCGGCACCCGTGGTTCGTCGCCGCCGCGTGCGAAGCGGACCCCCAGCCACCTGGGGAGATCGCCGCTGAGCGTCGCGGCGGGCAGACCGTCCGGGCGCGTTGCGCCGAGGTAGGCGGTGTAGCGCCCGTCCTGGCCAACCGGCACGATCTGGACCTCTTCCCACAGCAGCGTGCCGCCAGATGCCGCATCGTGCAGCGACAGCGTCACCGTCTCCATGGCCGTAGCAGTCGTGCCCGCGGCCGGCACGAACACGCCGTCGATGCGCACCACGCGTGGTACGGAAGCCTGTGCGGCCGGGGCGGGCGGTTGCGCGAGGGCCGTGCTGATCCCCGGCACGAACAGACAGATTCCCGCCACCACCACCGCTCGAAACTGCACGTTACCCGGCCAGTTCATCGACGCCATGCCCACTCCCCCTTCGACGCCGCGCCACAGGAGAGGGCGCGGTATCCAGGTAAGCGGAAGAACGGCGACGGCGACGTCAGCGGCGAAGGCGGGCGCGCTCGGTGGCAACAGCCGCGAGCACCTCGGGCGCCGCGGGGTTGTCGCTCGTGGCGAGTGCCGACGCCGTGGCGGCCGCGGCCGTCAGGAGCGTCTCGGCCTCGGCATGGAGCGGCGGCCGCTGGCCGGGCCGGCCCTTGTCGGCCTGATTCAAGAGCCCCATGGCCAGGTCTACCTGCGCCCCGGCCAGGGCCAGGCGAGTCTGGGCGGTCGGGCTCGTGGCCGCTACCGTCGTGCGGATGCGGACGACCTCTCGGCCATGTGCCACCTCGGCGCCGGCCTGTCCCTGCGCTCTGGCCGCCAGCATGAGATCGGAGTGAGTCCGCGCCACGCCCTGCATCGTCCGCTGGTCCTTCGGGTCGGCGGCCAGGGCCGCTTCTCGAATGCCGAGGACGCGCGTCCACAGCGCGGTGGCCGCGGCGACATCGCCGCGGCTATTAGCGGCGAACGCCAGATCCGAAAGCGCGAACGTGAGGTCGTACTGGTAGCGGGCGTTGCCGGGATGGCGCGCCACCAGTTGCTCGTCAAGGGCGAGCGCGGCACGGTAGCGGCGCTCGCCGCCCTCCAGGTCGCCGGCCAGCAGGAGCACCGAGCCCAGGCGCTTCAAGGCGAAGCTGTGTCCGCTCGTATTCGAGTCGAGGGCCTGATGCGCGGGCGGCAACGACTCGAATGCCGCGACGGCGCGCTCGTAGAGCGGGCGCGCCCCGGCGAGATCGCGGCGGTTGGCGCGGTAGACGCCAAGATTCAACAGGCTCGAGGCCAGCGACGCCCGGGCCTCGGGGCTGGCTGCGGCCTGCTGCTCGAGCGGCGTGATGAGCGCCAGATGACGTTCGTAGGCGCGGTCGGCCTCGGTGCTGCGACCGAGCGCCAGCAGGGCCGACGACAGGTCGTCGTAGGCCCCGGTGGCCACGTTCAGCGCGGCGAGCGACGCCGCCTGGTGGGCCAGGACGTTCTCGCCCAGCCGAGCCGCTTTCTCGAAGCTCGCCGTGGCGCCTGCCCCGTCTCCCAGGTTCGCACTGACCGCGCTGCCTTGGACGTGGCCCAGGCGGCGGTAGCCTTCGGCCACCTCGAGCTTCAGCACGTCGTCGTTGTCGGCATCGGCCGCCAGGCTGTCGAGCAGCTGCACGGCGCGTTCGAGCAGCAACCGGCGCGGCTCGGTGGCGCCCGGCAGGCCACGGAGCGATTCGTGCACTTCAAACAGCAGCGAGCGCGAGAAACGCTGCACGTCGCGAAAGCGGTTCTCGGCGCGGTCGCGCTGCTGGGCGGCAATGCGCGCCTGCCAGGCCGTGGACACGCCCCCGGCCAGGATGGCCACCAGTGCCACCAGCGCAGCTGCCACCCCGGCGCGATGGCGGCCGACGAACTTCATGGCCCGATAACGCCGCGTGGCCGGCCTTGCCGCCACCGGACGTTTGTCGAGCCAGGCCTGCAGATCCTCCTCGAGAGCGAAGACGGAGCGATAGCGCTCACCGGCGTCCTTGCGCAGGGCCTTGAGCACGATGGCGTCGAGGTCGCCACGGAGCAGGGCGGCGTCCGACGCCGGCGCGACGCTGCTCGGCGGCGGCGGATCGAGGTCGCAGATGGTGCGCAGCACTTCGAGCGGCGCCAGGCCCGCCAGACTGTACGGTAGACGGCCGGCCAGCAGCAGGTAGGTCACCACGCCAAGCGAGTAAACGTCGCTGGCCGTCGTGACGCGGTGGCCGCGCGCCTGTTCGGGGCTGGCGTATTCCGGCGTGAAGCTGTGCTGGCCGATGACGGTCAGGCCGGCGCTCGTGCCTTCCGCTGAAATCAGCGTCGCGATGCCGAAGTCGAGCAGCTTCGGCTGGCCGTGCTCGTCGACCAGGATGTTGGCCGGCTTCAGATCGCGATGCACCACGAGCTGCTGGTGCGCATGCGCGATGCCGCCGCAGACGGCCACGACGAGCCCGACGCGTCGGTGCAGCGTGAGGTGCCGGGTGCGACACCAGGCGTCGATCGGCTGGCCGTCCACGTAGTCCATCACGAGGTAGGGGATGCCCTCGTCGCTGCTGCCCGCGTCGAGCAGGCGCGCGATGTTCGGGTGGTCGAGGGCCGCCAGGATGCGGCGCTCCGCGTCGAAGCGCTCGGCCAGGCGCGATTGCGCCCAGGCCGCGGGCAGCAGCTTGACGGCCACGCGCCGCTCGAACGCTGCGTCGTCGCGTCTCGCCTCGTAGACCACGCCCATGCCGCCGCGTCCGATCTCGCCCACCAGGCGGTAGGGGCCGAGCCGGCGGCCCTCATTCGCCCGTGCCTCCCGCGCCTCGATGGCCTGCATGGCATCGGCGGCGTCGATCGGCGCCTCGAGAAACCCAGGGTCTTCGTCGTAGACCGCGAGCAGAGCCTGCACCTCTCTGCGGGTCGCCTCGTCGGCGCCCTGCGCGGCGAGCCACTGTGCACGCACGCCGTCCGGCTGCTTCAGCGCCGAGCTGAACAACGTCGCCACCGTGGGCCGTTCATCGCCAGTCGTCATGTGGCGGCGCTCTCACCGCGCATGTGACGGCGGATCCAGGTCTTCGCCAGTAGCCAGTCGCGATCGACCGACGAGGGAGAAATGGCGAGCACGTCGGCGGTCTCCTGGATCGACAGGCCACCGAAGTAGCGCAGCTCGACGATCCGGCTCTGCTGCTGATCGAGCTGTTCGAGGGCGGTCAGCGCCGTGTTGAGGTCAATCAGATCAACGGGTGGGGCGGGCACCGGCGCCACCGCGTCCGACAACTCCACGCTGATGGCTCCCGAGCCGCGCTTGGTCGCCAGGCGCGCCCGCGCGTGGTCGACGAGCACGGCGCGGACGATGCGGGCGGCGACGGCGAAGAAGTGCGTTCGGTCGTGCCACTGCTTACCGGTCGATTGCTTCGCCAGCCGGAGGTAAGCCTCGCTCACGAGGGCAGTCGGCTGCAGCGTGTGACCCCTGCGCTCGCGGCTGAGTTGCCTGGCGGCGATGCGATGGAGTTCCGGGTAGACGAGCTCCGTCAGTCTGGAGAGCGCCTGCACGTCGCCGTCCGCCCACGCATGCAGCAGGCGGGTGAGCTCCTGAGAGGGCACGGCAGACATGGCGGACGGAGCCACGACGGTCGGCGCCGCGGGCTGGGTCGCAGTCTAGCAGAGGGTCCCCATGATCCGGTGCCGCCGGCGCCCGGGACGGTGACGCCGATCGCGCCGCCTCTCCCATGCGATCATGCGGAGATGAGCGGTTGGCGCCTCGAGCATACCTACGCGGCCCTGCCGGCGCTCTTCCACGCCGAGGCCGCGCCGTCGCCGGTGCGCGACCCCCAGTTGGTCGTCTTCAACACGGCGCTGGCCACCACGCTCGGGCTCGACGTTCCTTCCCTCGACACGCCGACCGGCGCGGCGGTTTTCGCCGGCAACGTTCTTCCGGAGGGCGCGCGTCCGCTCGCACAGGCCTACGCTGGCCACCAGTTCGGCCACTTCACGGCGCTCGGCGACGGACGGGCCATCCTGCTCGGTGAGCAGACGACGCCAGACGGCGCCGTGGTCGACGTGCAGCTCAAGGGCGCCGGGCAGACCCCGTACTCGCGACGCGGCGATGGCCGCGCGGCGCTCGGGCCGATGCTGCGCGAACTGGTCATCAGCGAAGCGATGCACGGGCTCGGCATCCCCACCTCACGCAGTCTCGCCGTCGTCTCCACCGGCGAGCCGGTGCAGCGCGAGCGGGTGCTGCCGGGGGCCGTGCTCACGCGCATCGCCGCCAGCCACCTGCGCGTGGGCACCTTCGAGTGGGCGGCGGCGCATCGCGATCCGGCGGCGCTTGTCGCGCTCGCCGACTACACCATGCACCGCCACTATCCCGAGGCCGCGGACCAACCGTTGCCGCACCTGGCGCTCTTTGGTGCCATCGTCGAGCGCCAGGCGCGGCTCCTGGCGCAGTGGCAGCTCGTCGGGTTCGTCCACGGCGTGATGAACACCGACAACATGTCGCTGGCCGGTGAGACCCTCGACTACGGCCCGTGTGCGTTCATGGATGCCTACGATCCCGCTACCGTCTTCAGCTCGATCGATGCGGCAGGACGCTACGCCTACGCCAATCAGCCCCCGATCGCCCAGTGGAACCTGGCCCGGCTGGCCGAGGCGATGCTGCCGCTCTTCGACGCCGACCAGGCGCGTGCGATCGCCTCCGCGAACGCCGCCATCGAACGCTTCGCGACACGCTTCGAGCACCACTGGCTGGCCGGGATGCGCGCCAAGCTTGGCCTTGCCACCGACGAGCCTGGCGATGCCGCCCTCGTCGGCGCGCTGCTCACCTGGATGCGCGACACGGCCGCCGACTTCACCAACACCTTCCGCGGCCTCGACCCGGCCGGCGGCCCCGCGGCTCCGGCGCTCGAGGATGCCGCGTTTCTTGCGTGGCAGGCCGAGTGGCAGGCGCGCCTTGGACGCCAGCCCCAAGCTCCCGATGAGGTCGCTGCGCTCATGCGGCGGAGCAACCCGGCCGTGATTGCCCGCAATCACCTGGTGGAAGCGGCGCTCGCGGCCGCCGAGCAGGGCGATCTTGGTCCGCTCGAGCGCCTGGTGGAAACCCTGGGTGCACCCTGGGACGATGCCCGCGTGCCGCTCGAGTTCAGGCATCCAGCCGAGCCAGGGAAACCACCGTATCGCACGTTCTGCGGGACCTAACCCCGGATAGCAGTTGCGTCGGCGTGGCGTCCAGTCGTCGGCTCCGATTCATCGCGTCGGACACTCGCGCCTCTCGGCGACCCGTTCTGCCGTCCAAAGCACTTCTGGGGACCCCTATCCCCTACCCTGCGTGTCGCCCGCACTCTCGGCGCGAGTGTCGGCTTTCCGAGCGACGACGACTCATAGTCGCTCGCCGACCGGACACCACGCCAACGCAACTGCCGTGCGGGGCTAGGCAGTTCGCTGAAGAGCACGCTACCCGATGTGACTACGCGGCACTACGCAGCGGTCGGTGCAGTGGCTATTCACTCCGCACAGGGCAATGGCATTCCAATACGTGTTCTACGGACACACGCTCGTGAGCGGCGACGAGGTCATTGGCAAGGAGTCGTTGACCCTGCAGAAGCCGGGATACGCTCCCCCGTCACGTGAGCCACGGATTCCTGGACTGCGACGACCGTGACATCTGCTCTCGTCGGAGTGGGTCGAGACTCTGGTGCGCCCGGTTCGCATCGGCCTGCCGATTCCGTTACCCGCCGGGGGCGCGAGTCGCTATCATCCTTCGCGGATAGCGTTCCGTTTCACGGGAGGTCGCCATGGAGTGTCGGTCCCTTCGCCGTGCCGTCGCGCTGACGGCGATAGTCGGGTTGGGCGTTGGCGGCGGCCGCATGGCCGGGCGCGCGCAGGAGCCGGCTCCGCGCGATCCGGCCAGGGAACTGGCCGCCAGCGTCGCCGATGGGTTCACCCTGACCACGGTCGGCGACCTGATCTTCGCGCGGCCCATGTCGCAGACGGCCGACCCGGCGTTCCGATCGGTCGTGAAGCTGCTGCAGGCCGGCGACGTCACCTTCGGCAACTTCGAAGGATCGGCGCTCGACATCCGGCACTTCAAGGGCTATCCGGCCGCGGAATTCGGCGGCGTATGGATTATCGGCCCGCCCGACGTCGCGCGTGACCTCAAAGCCATGGGCTTCGACATGGTCTCGCGCGCCAACAACCACACGACCGACTGGGGCCTCGAGGGCATGCGACTCACCAACGCGGCGCTGGACGAAGCGGGCATCGTGCACGCCGGTTCGGGCGAGTCGCGATCGGCGGCGCGGGCCGGGCGCTACATCGACACGCCGCGCGGGCGGGTGGCCCTCGTCTCGATGGCCTCGTCGTTCACCCCCATGTCGCAGGCCATGGACCCGGTGGGCGAAGCGCCCGGACGGCCGGGCCTGAGCGCGGTGCGTGTGACACGCGAGGTCTTCGTCACTGCCGACGAGCTCGAGCGCCTGCGGAAGATCCGCGACGAACAGCCGGCCGGGAGCTTCACACCGAACCCGGACGAGCCGAAGGACCGCCTCACGCTGTTTGGCACCTCTTACCGCGTGGGTCCCGCGCGCGGCTACACCTACAGCGTGAACGCCGTTGACGAAGCCGAGATCGTCAAGACGATCCGCCACGCGAAGATGAGCGCCGACTTCGTCATCGCCACCATCCACGCGCACGACCCCGGCAACTGGAGCGAGCAGCCGGCGGACTTCCTTCCCGTGCTCGCGCGAAAGGCCATCGACGCGGGCGCCGATGCGTGGGTGGGGCACGGCCCGCACCAGCTGCGTGGCATCGAGGTCTACAAGGGCAAGCCTATCCTCTACAGCCTCGGCAATTTCATCTTCCAACTCGACCTGCTGCAGCCGGTCGGCAACGACCTGTACGAGCGCTTCAACAAGAATCCGCAGACCATGACCGACATGGAGTTCAGCACCTTCTGGACCGACCGCACGTTCCCTGGCGCGCAGTACTACCAGAGCGTGGTGGCCGAGAGCCGTTTCTCGCATGGCCGGCTGTCGGAAATTCGTCTCCACCCGGTGGACATCGGTTTCGACAAGCGCGCGGCGGATCGCGGTGTGCCGCGGCTGGCTGAGCCTCAGGTGGCGCGTGCCATCCTCGAGCGCCTGCAACGGCTGTCGAAGCCCTACGGCACCGCGATCGCCATCGAAGAGAACGTGGGAGTGATCCGGCTGAGTGGCTCGAGCCCCGGCGGCGCAGTCCGCTGACGCCCTGGTCGTCGCCCGCTGGCGGCTGATCCTCGCGCTGACGTGCGCCGCGCTGGCCTGCGCCAGCGGGGGCGCGCCGGCAGCGGCGCATCCGTTCGAGGTGACCAATGTCGACGTGCGCCTCGAGCGGGACACCTACCGCGCGGACATCATCTTTCACGTAGACGCGATGCTCGCCGACGTGCCGCTCGGAGACTTGTCCGACGCGCAGTACCGACGGCTGCGCGCCCTGTCCGATGCCGACCTCGAGCGCCGCCTCGACATGGTGCGGCAGTACTTCCGCGTGATGGTCGGCCTTCGGTTCGACAAGCAGCCCGCCGCCTCGGTCGTCACCTTTCCCAATCGTGAGCGCGGGCGCGTCGGCGATCGCCCGGCATTGCCCGGACATCTCGTTCGGCTCGAAGGCAAAATCCCGCATGGCGCCATGGCCTTCACCTTCAACGCAGCGCCTGTCTTCAACACCGTCGTTCTGCGTGTCACGAGCGTCGAGGGCGTTCCCGCCGAGCAGATCCTGGACCCGTTGAGCGAGAGCGCGCCGTATCCGCTGGCCGGCGCCGCGCCGGCGCCGGGTCGGATGGCCGTGGCGCTCGACTACGTGAGGCTCGGGTTCCTCCACATCCTGCCGCGTGGCCTCGACCACGTGCTGTTCGTGCTGGGGCTGTATCTTCTGAGCGTCCGCATCCGGCCGCTGCTCTGGCAGGTGACGGCCTTCACGGTGGCGCACACGTGCACACTTGCACTGGCGATCTACGGCGTCGTGCGGTTGCCCGCGGCCGTCGTCGAGCCGCTGATCGCGTTGTCGATCACCGCCGTCGCGGCCGAGAACCTCGTCACCGCCACGCTCACGCCGTGGCGGCCCGTCGTGGTCTTCGCGTTCGGCCTGCTGCACGGACTTGGTTTTGCCGGGACGCTGGCGGGCCTCGGCCTGCCGCGCGAGCGCTTCGTGACCGGGCTCATCGGCTTCAACGCCGGTGTCGAGGCGGGTCAACTCGCGGTCATCGTGCTCGCGTTCGGCGTCACCGGCTGGTGGCGATTCCATCCCCGCTACCGGGCGCGAGTCGTCGTACCGGCGTCGGCGTCGATCGCGCTCGTGGGCGCGTACTGGGCGGTCGCGCGCGTTCTGGCGGCATTGTAGGCGCGACCACGTGCCAGTCCACTGCTTCGTCCCGGCCCTGATTTGAACGCGGCCCCGCCGGGGTGAGGTATAGTGCGCCCGATCGACCGCCGTCAGCCGCCGTGCTGGCCAGCCCGAACGAGGAGTGTGGACATGTCTCGCGACGCGCACACGATTCCCGTCACGCCGACCGCAGTCTCTCGGCGCACCTTCATCAAAGGCGTGGTGGCCGGCAGTGTGGCCGTCTCGTCGTCGGCCTACCTGTTCCGCCATAGCGCGCTCGTCTCCGGCCAGGGGCGCACCGGCAGCGTCGAACGGCTGCTGTCGCTCACCGTCAACGGCCAGACGCGGCGGGTGGACGTGGCGCCTCAGGAAACCCTGGCCACGACGCTGCGCTACAAGCTGGGGCTCACGGGCACCAAGCTCGGCTGCGACCGCGCCGAGTGCGGCGCCTGCACGGTGCTCATCGACGACGTGCCGCGCTACGCCTGTTCGGTCTTCACGCACAGCGTCCGCACCAAGCGCATCCAGACCATCGAAGGCCTCGCCGCCACCGACGGCACGCTGCATCCCGTGCAGCAGGGCGTCGTCGAGGAGCAGGGCTTCCAGTGCGCCTTCTGCATGTCGGGCTTCATCATGGCCACCGTCGGCTATCTGAAGAAGCATCCGAACCCATCGCGCGAGGAACTGGCCCACGGCGTGTCGGGCAACCTGTGCCGGTGTCAGGACTACGACAAGATCCTCACGGCGCTCCACCGCGGCGCCGAGCTCTCCCGGGGGGTGATCCGTGGCTGATCAGAAGCTCGTCGGACAGAACTACGTCACGCCGGATCTCATTGCCAAGGTCACGGGCAAGGCGAAGTACGCCGAAGACTTCCGCGCCGAGGGGATGCTCTTCGCCAAGCTGCTGCTCAGCCCGATCCCGCACGGGCGCGTGCGCAGCGTCGACACCAGCGCCGCCGAGGCCATGCCCGGCGTGCGCGCCATCCTGCGCGCCGGCGAACTGCCGTCTCCAGCCGACACCGTGACCGACCTTGGCGAGACGGTGCGTGCCAACCCGAAGTCCGAACGCGCGCTGAGCGACGAGCCGGTCTATGCCGGCGAGCCGATTCTGGCGGTGGCGGCCATCGACGAAGAGACCGCGGCGGCGGCCATCGAAGCCATCCGCATCGATTTCGAGCACCTGCCCTTCGTGGTCGATCCGCTCTCGAGCCTGCGGCCCGGTGGTCCCAATCCGCGGCTCGAGGGCAACACCTGGGGTCGCCCGCCGGCCGCCCCCGGCCAGCCGCCCGGCCCGCTCGACGTGCAGGAGCTGAAGTGGACGGCCGAAGACTTCGCCGACTACGACCAGGGGAAGATGCCCACCGGCAAGGCGCAGGTGGATTGGTCGTACGGCGACCTCGAGGCCGGCTTCGCCAAGGCGGCTTTGGTGCTCGACGAGACGTTCTCGGTGGCCAACAACCAGCACCACGTGCTGGAGCCGCGCACGGCGCTGGCCTACTGGCAGAACGGCAAGCTCCACATCCATTCCGGCACCCAGAGCGCGGTGCAGACGGTGGCCTCGATTGCGCGCTGGATGAACCTCGATGCCGCCGACGTCGTGCTCATCACGGAGTACACGGGCGGCGGCTTCGGCAGCCGTGCCACGGGCTCCGTGCAGTGCATGATTCCGGCGCTGCTCGCCAAGAAGACCAACGCGCCGGTGATGATGCGCATCACGCGTGAGGAAGAGCAGTACATCGGCGGCATCCGCCCGGCCGTGCACGGTCGCGTCAAGGCGGGCTTTGCGAAAGACGGCAAGCTGCTGGCGCTGGATCTCTTCCTCGTGGGCGAGAACAGCGCCTATGAAGCCCAGGCCGACGCCAACGGCGGCGGCCGCTTCGTGTCGCTGCTGTACCAGCCCGAGGCCATGCGTTCGCGCGGCATCACCGTGCTGACCAACACGCCGCCGCGGCGGGCGCAGAGTCAGCCCGGCGGCCTGCAGGCAATCATGGTGGTCGAGCCCGTGATGGCCAAGGCCGCGCGCCAGCTCGGTATCGACCAGGTGGCGCTCAGGCGCCTCAACGCGCCCGAGGGCAAGGCGAAGATCGGCCCGGCGGATGCGAAAGGGCAGCGCGCCTACGCCACGAGCGCGTTCCTGAAGGAAGCGCTCGACCGCGGCAAGGAACAGTTCCGCTGGGATGAGCGCAAGGCGCGCTCCGGTAAGCGCATCGGTTCGAGCGTGCGCGGCGTCGGCGTGGCCGTGAGCACCTTCGTGGCCGGCTCCACCGGCTTCGACGGCTTGTTCGTCATCAAACCCGACGGCCGGATGTACGTGCAATCGGGGGTCGGTAACCTGGGCACCGAATCGGTCTTCGACGTGCACCGCGTGGCGGCCGAGATGATGGGCCTGCCGTGGGACAAGGTCACGGTGAGCTGGGGCGACACGGGGCAGCCGCTGCCGTGGACGTGTGTCTCGGGCGGCAGCCAGACCACGCACGCGATGACCCGCGCGGCGCACGCCGCGGCATCCGACGCCATCGCCAAGGCCAAGGCGATCGCGGCGATGACGCTCGGCGGCCGCCCCGAGTCGTATCAGCTCACCGGTGAACGCGTAGTGGGCGGGGGCCGCAGCATGACCTTGGCCGAGGTGGCCAGGCGCGCCATCGCGCTCGGCGCGACCTTCGACGGCCACGTGCTGCCAGAGAACATCAACGCGGTGACGAAGACGGCCGCTTCCGCCATGGCTGGGCAGGGCCTGATGGGCGTGGCGCGCGACACCTATCCGCGCGACGGCGGCAGCTACTCGTTCGTGGCCGGCTTCGCCGAAGTCGAAGTCGACGTCGAGACCGGGCACTACACGGTGCTCGACTACACCGCCATCGGCGACTCCGGCACCATCATCCATCCGCGCGCCTACGGCGGCCAGCTGCTCGGCCGCTCCGTGCTCGGCATGTCGCACGCACTCTCGCTCAAGACCGTCTACGACCAGCACTACGGGTTGTCGATGACGCAGCGCTTCTACCAGAGCCGTCCACCCACGCTGCTCGACATCCCGCGCAACATGCACTGGGAGGCCGTCAACATCCCCGATCCGGAAACGCCGGTGGGGGCGCGTGGCATCGGCGAGCCGCCGGTGGCTGCCGGCGCCTGCGCGATCCTCAACGCACTCTCCGACGCGCTCGGTGACGATGTCTACAGGCGCGCGCCGGTCACCATGGACAGCGTCCTGATGGCCCTCGAGCACGGCCGCCCCATGCAGGATCCGCTGACCGCCCACATCTGAGGAACAGGAGTTACGCCATGGCCATCGTGCACGACGTCATTCCGCCGTTCCTGCTCTTTCAGCCGTCGAGCCTCGACGACGCGCTGGAGTTACTCGACACGCGCGGCAAAGAGGCCTGGGTCCTGGCCGGCGGCATGGATTCCTTGGACTGGCTCAAGGACCGCACGCGCCGCACGAGCGCGGTCGTGGAGCTCAGCCAGGTGGCCGAGCTGCAGGGCGTGCGCGAGGCCGGCGGCGGCCTCGAGATCGGCGCCATGACCACGCTCACCGACGTCGCCGAGCACGCGCTCGTGCGCGAACGCTTCCCGGCCCTGGCGCAGGCCGCAGGGCGCGTCGCCTCGCCGCAGATCCGCAATCAGGGCACGCTCGGCGGCAACGTGTCGCAGGACGCGCGCTGCGCCTACTACCGTCGCGGCTGGCACTGTTATCGCGCCCGCGGCAACGTCTGCTACGCCGACACGCCCACGGCGATGAACCGCGAGCACGCCATCCTGCAGGCGGACCGCTGCGTGGCGGTGAGCCCGTCAGATACGGCGCCGGCGCTCATCGCGCTCGATGCCGAGATGGTCGTTGGCCGCCGTGGAGGTGAGCGCGTCGTGGCGGCGGCCGACTACTTCATGGGCCCCGGCACCGACATCACGCGGATGACGGTGCTGCGGCCCGGTGAGCTGCTCACGGCGATCCGGATTCCCGCGACGTGGGCTGGCACGCGCGTGTATTTCGAGAAGGCCCGCGACCGCGAGGTGTGGGACTTCGCGCTCGTCAACGTGGCCTCGTCGCTCCGCCTGGACGGCAACCGCATCGCTGCTGCCCGGCTGGTCGTGGGCGCCGTGGCCGCGCGTCCTGTACGGCTGACCCGGGTGGAGCAGGCGATTGCTGGCCGGCCGCTCGACGAAGAGACGGCGACGATGGCGGGCGAGATGGCCATCGAGGGTGCCGTGGCACTACGCCAGAACGCCTACAAGATTCCGCTGATGCGCAATCTCGTGCGGCGGGCCGTGCGCGGCGGGCCGCTCCCGACGACAACGTAGTGTCGCGGAACCGAAGTTCGGCGACCGGATATGTCAGAGAACGTCGGTCGCAGGACGCGCGGTGGCGGCCGACGGGGCCGGAATGTCAGCGGGTGAGTAGCCTGCGTCGGCTCGGCGGAGCGGTGGTCCTGACGGCCGTGGTCGTCCTGTCGACGGCATGCGCGGCGCCGCCAGCCCGGGCCGAACAGCCGCCCGCCACCGAGACGCGGTGGCGCACGCTCGGGCAATGGACGGGCACCGGCAGTCGTCAGACCGGGTCGTTCGACGTCGCGACCGGCGCGCTGCGACTTGGTTGGGATGCACGCGCCGAGGGCACCGCGGCCGGTGACGGTGCGCGCCGGCTCCGCGTCTGGCTTCACAGCGCCATCAGCGGCCGCCCGTTGCAGCTCGTCGTCGACGCGCCGGGCGCCGGCACGGGCACGGTCCACGTGGCCGACGACCCGCGTGTTTCGTATCTGGTCATCGAGGCCGAGGGCGTGAGGTGGACCGCCACCCTCGACGAGGCGCTCGGGCCGGCTATCGCACGATGACGCACGAGGCGTCCCTGAACATGCGACGTCCCGGCAGTTAGGCCGCACCTCCATTCTCGCAACGCTGCGGACGTAGAGCTGCTGAACGGCGGCGTACACGATGTTGGTCCCATCGGGAGAGATGGCGACCGCGTGGCCCTCCGCCTCCGTCGTCGGGATCTGGCCTTCGGGCACGTTGAAAGAGAACCAGGCAAGTCGGCGTCGTGATCGTCGGCGGCTGCGACACGTTCGGCGCGCCGCCTGGGGCCTGCCCCGCCGAAGCGCGAAGCGCGGAGGCGGGCGGGTCCATCGCCTTCGCGAGCCCGAAGTCCAGCACCTTCACGATGCCGTCGAAGCGTGCCTTGCCGAAGTGCTGCCTTCTTCGAGAACGTAGATCGCGGCGATGTGCCGGGGGCGAGGGCCAAGGTGTGCGTGATATTGCGAGCCGAGCGGTCCCAGTGGCCGCGCTTGTGCTGTGGAAGCTGCCGGAGCTGTGGACGCCTTGCCCGCGGCGACTTCAGGCGGGCAACGCGTCCACAAGCTCCTTGGAAACCACAGTACGGTTTCCACAGCTCCCACAGCCTCCTTCCAATCTTGGATCCAGATTCGGAACGGCGGGACCGCGGCAGAGCGCGTCGATCACCCACGGCAGGTCGAAGCGCGTGCCGTCCCAGGTGGGTGATGTAGCGGTCACGAATGGCGTCGCGTCCTTCAGTTCGGGCAGGTCGAGCGGCGCGGCAGGGGCCACCTGAAGCGGCGCACCATCAGGCCGCAGGAAGGTCAGCACGCCGTCGAGCCCGCGCATGACGCCGAATCCACCTTCGTGCACTGAGCGATGGTGGCGCCGGCACAGCAGCACGAGGTTGTCGAGGCTGGTGGACCCGCCCTCCGCCCAGTGATGCACGTGATGCGCGTCGCATCTGCGGGACGTGCAGCCCGGGAAGCGACAACCGGTGTCGCGCGCGGCCAGGGCGCGGCGAATGGACGGCGGGATCGTGCGGTTCTTGCGGCCCACCTCGAGCACCGCGCCGTCGGTGTCGTGGCGCATGTGCACCAGCGACGCATCGCACGACGGCCGCTGCGACATTTCCATCGAAACGTGCACCGCGCGTAAGAATTGATGCCTCGCTCGTCGCACTCAGATCGATAATCGCCTCCATGGCCCATCGCGCGCTTCTGGCGGCGTTGTCCGCCTTGCTGCTCGTCATCCCGGCAACACCCGCCGCGCCCGAACCGGCGCCCTTGTCGCGCCTGAACTGGGTTTTCGACGGAGCCGTGCAAAGTGCCGCCCGTGTAGGCGACGTGCTCTACGTCGGGGGGCTCTTCCGCGCGGTGGCGCCGGCGGCGAATGCCTTGCCGCCGTTGTATGCGCTGTCACAAACCACTGGCGCTGTGACAGGTCCGGGCTTCCCGGCGATCGATGGGCCGGTGTCGGTCATCGAGCCCGATGGCGCTGGCGGCTACTTCGTCGGCGGTGAGTTCACCGCTCTTGCCGGCGTGGCCCAGGCGTACCTCGCGCATCTGCTGGCTGACGGCACGTTCGACCCGGTCTTCCGTCCGGTGGTGGATGGGCCCGTTGTTCACCTCGCCCGTATCGGCGGCAGCCTGTTTCTCGCCGGTAGTTTCTGGGACGTTGGCGGGACGCCGGTTCTGGGTGTGGCCGCCGTCACGACAAACACGGGTGCGCGCACGACGTGGCAGCGTGCCGACCTGGCGATCGGCACGGTGTCGGGGCTCATGGCGGCAGACGATCGACTCGTCGTGTCGGGATCCGACGCGTTACCGATGGCGGCGTCGGGCCTCGTTGGCGCCTACGATGCGGCCACCGGCGCGTCGTTGTGGGTCACTTCCGTCGCCCCTGGCGGCGTGCAACAACCGCGGGGGAGCGCGGGTGCGATGGTGCGTGACGGCACGCGCGTCTACGTGGCGCATTCGGTCGCACCCAGCAACCCCGGGCGCGGACTCTCACGTTTGTCCCTGTCGACCGGCGCGGTCGACGCCGGCTGGAACCCCAACGTGGCGGCGAGCGTGCTGGCGCTGTCGGGCACGACCCTCTATGTGGCCGGGTCGTTCAGCAGCGCCGGTGGAGCCGCACGGCAGAATCTGGCGGCGTTCGACATCACGACGGGAGCCTTGTTGCCGTGGAACCCGGGTTCCATCAGTCCGGTCTTCCAGGTGGTGCCGTCGGGGGCCGGCGGTGTCTTCGTGGGCGGGCTCTTCGAGACGATCGCCGGCCAGGCTCGTCGGAACCTCGCCGAGATCGATGCCAGCGGCGCCGTCACGCCGTGGGTCGCCGATGTCAGACCCGACACCGTTCGCGCCATCGCGGCCGGGCCGTCGGGAACGCTCCTCGTGTCGAGCGGGCTCACCTCGTTTGGCCACGTGGCGCGAAACCGGCTCGCGGCGTTCGACCTCAGCACGGGCGACCTTCTGCTGTGGGCGCCGGCCGCCAACGATGGGGTCTCGGTGATTGGAGCCACGGGCGCACGCGTCACCGTGAGCGGACGCTTCACGGCCATCAACGGCGTCGCCGCCGACAGCGGCGCCGCCCTCGATCCGGTGACCGGGGCACTCTTGCCGTGGTCGCCGACGTTGCCCGGTGGCGCGACCTTCGTCGACGACACCTGGATGTACTGGGCAGCCGGACCGTCGCCCAGCGGCCCGTACGTGCTCGAGCGCTACAGCCTGGCGAGCGGTGCGCGCGATGAGAGCTGGCGACTGCCCGCGTCAGCCAGTGGCGTGGCCGACGGCGACACGCTGTACCTGGCGAGCAGCGGAGGACTTGCGGCTGTCGACCGTCGCACGGCGCGCGTCCTGTGGTTCAACGCTGGCGCGAACGTGCGGCGTGTGGCGGTGAGTGGCGACACCGTCTATACCGACGGCGGGCTCTTCGGGCTGACGACACACGACGCGCGCACGGGGGCCTTGATGACCTCGCAGTTCTCGGGTTCCGGCGCGAGTGCGTTGACGGTGGCGGATGGCCGTCTCTTCGTCAATGGCAGCGACCCCAATGTGCCGGGTTCGCGAGGGCTGGTGGCGCTCACGCTCGACGGGCGCTCGACCGCGTGGCAGCCTGGGGTGGCGCCGTCGCTCATCACCGATGCGCGCGCCGGGTTCCTGCCGTCGAGTGACGCACTGGTTGCCTTTGGCAGTTTCGGGCGCTACCTGGCGCCGGCGCTTCAGGGTCTGGCGGTCTATCCGCTCGACGGCGCGCGCGCGCCGTCGGCGCTGCGAGCGCGGCCGCGCGGTGCGGCGATCGAGTTCACCTGGACACCACCGGCGAGTGCACCACCCGGCGGCTACGTGCTCGAGGCCGGAACGTCGCCTGGGACCACCGCGGTTGTCGTGCCGATCGGCACGACGCCGACGTACACCACCGTCGTGCCGCCCGGCACCTACTACGTCCGCATTCGTGCGTCGGCTAGTCCGGCGGCGAGTGGAGAGGTGTCGAACGAGGTGCGCGTCGTCGGCGGCTGTCTTGTTCCGCCCAGCGCCCCGTCGGCGCTGACTGCCACCATCGTTGGTCGGACGGTGACGCTCACGTGGCAGGCGCCGGATGCCTTCGTGACGTCCTACACGCTGTCGGCTGGATCGGCCGCTGGCCGGGCCGACCTGGCGCGCGTGACGATGGCGGGCGAGGCGACGAGTCTGACGGCCACCGACGTGCCGCCGGCCACCTATTACGTACGCCTCGTCGCCGCGAACAGCTGTGGCGCGAGCGGCTCGTCGGCGGACGTGTTCTTCACCGTGGGTGCCGCCGAGGCGCTACCGGCCGCACCCAGAGGACTAGCGGTGGAGACATCCGCGGCCGGCCGCACGCTCGTCTGGACGCCGCCGCCAGGCCCCGTCACCGGCTACGTGCTCGAAGCCGGCGGTGACATCGGGGCGGCGAATCTCGTCACCGTGACCCTTGGGCCCACGCCGAGCTTCGTCGTGCCGCCGGTGGTGCCTGGCACCTACGTGGTGCGTGTGCGCGCGGTCAACGCGGCGGGGGTGGGACCGCCTTCGTCGGATGTCGTCCTGCGCGTGCCCTGACGACTCCGAGGTTCGCTCGGCCGCGCCATTGGCCAGGGCTTCCAGGCGGCATCAAGTGGGCGCGCGATTGCAGGGAGAGGAGACGGTCATGACCACGCGCAGGGAGTTCGTCGTCGGAGCGTCGCAAGGAGTGGCGGGCCTCGGGCTGGCCGGCCTTCTGCCACTGCAGGGATGCGCTCCGGGCATCTCTCGGGCCGCTCCGGCGACGGGCACGGGCTTTGTCTACGACGCGCGTTCCCTCGCCCACGTGGTGCCGCCGTCGAGCAGCGGGGCACCGCGACCCGAGGTCGCCGCGCGCCTCGTTCGGATCATGGAGGTGCTGAACTCCCGCGGTCTCGTCGATGAGATGCAGCCGGTCAAGGCCCTCGGAGACCCGCGGCCATACATCGACGCGCATCATGCGGCCGCGCACGTCGCGGCCATCCGGCAGATCCCCGTGACGGGACCAATCGCCGAACTGGCGGTCGCCGGCGCGCTCGGTGCCGTCGATGCGGTCGCCCGCGGCGACGTGAGAAACGCCTTCTGCGCCGTGCGTCCGCCGGGGCACCATGCCAACAACACGGGCGCCGAGGAAGGCTTCTGCTACTACAACAACGCCGCGATCGCGGCGCGCTACGCACAACAGGCGCACGGACTCGAGAAGGTCCTCATCATCGACTGGGACTACCACCACGGCAACGCCACACAGAACGCCTTCTTCAACGACCCATCCGTGCTCTTCTACTCGACGCACGATTGGGCGGCGTATCCGGAAACGGGTGACCCGTCGCTGGTGGGTGACGGAGACGGGCGAGGCACCAACATCAACGTGCATCTCGACTGCGGCGCACGGGACATCGACATGCTGCAGGCATGGGACAAGCGGCTCGAGCCCGCGGTGGCCGCCTTCGACCCCGACTTCGTCATCGTGTGCGCCGGCTTCGACAGCCGGCAGGACGATCTGCTCGGCTGCTTCGACGTCACCGACGATGCCTTCCGGCGCATGACCCGCAAAGCCCAGGCGATCGCCGACTCCTGCTGCGGCGGGCGACTGGTGTCACTTCTCGAAGGCGGCTACAACATCGAGGGGCTCGCGCTGGCGACGGCGGCGCACGTCGAGACCCTGCTCGAAACCTCATGAAGGAGTCCCTGAGCCGTGGCTAGTCGCCCGCCGGCTTGGCCAGGTACGCCTTCGACTGCGCCTCGCTCTTGAGCGGCGTCACCTTGTCGGCGTCGATGCGCACCATCAGGTAGTTGATGTGATCGTCGATCTTCGTGAACCAGTGGCCGGTGCCGGCTGGGATCACCACGACGTCACCGGCTTTGAGCTGGTGCGCCACGCCGTTTCGGACCTCCGAGCCGTTGTGACCAGGCCCGTTGTACTCAACGACGGTCTTGAGCGTGGCCGGGCGCCGCTGCCGGTTCACGATGTCGGGGCCGAGCACCAGCGTGGCCGAGCCGGAGATCACGTGATAGACCTCGCTCACGAGATCGTGTTCGGCCACCGAGTCGGGCGCTGGCTTGTCGAGGCGGCCGCGGTAGACCATGCCGATGCCGATATGCGCCTTGCCGATGAAGACGTCGCGCACCTGCTGGTCGATGATCTTCTCGGCGATCGCCTTGGCCGTGTAGGCCTCGAGTTCCGACAGCGGAATATAGGTGCCCGGGCACATCTCGCACGTGGGCTGCGGGTCGGTGGGGTTGATCTTGGCCTGGGCCAGCATGCCGGCGCCCACGCACGTGGCGGCGCCGAGCGCCAGAAGCAATGTCTTCAGCGGACTTGTCATGTCGGGCACCTCGCCAAAAAGGAGTGGACGCGCGGCCTATTCTGCCATCGCGTGCCCCTGTAGTATCTGACTCGATTCTAGGAGGTGCCGCGATGGTGCAACGACTGCGGGGAAGCAAGGCGAGTCGAGTCGGCGTGGTCGGCGCCTTGCTCGTGGCCGGGGTGGCCGCACTCGCGGCGAGGCAGGCGGCGCGCCCGGTGGCGCCACTGGCACCGGCACCGGCACCGGCCGGAGAGTGGCGCTTCATCGGCGGCGACGCCGCTCAGACGCGCTATTCCCCCCTCGATCAGATCACTGCCGAGAACTTCGAAACCCTCGAAACCGCCTGGGTCTGGCGCGGCGACAACTTCGGGCCCGCGGTGGACTACGTCTCCCGGTCGACGCCGCTCTACGTCGACGGCGTGCTCTACACCGTGGCCGGGAGTAGACGCACCGTCGCCGCCATCGATCCCGGCACGGGCGAGACGCTGTGGACCTACCGCGAGCCGACGACGACACGGTTCGATCGCGGCATGCGGAACAACTACGGCAAGGGCGTGGCCTATGGCGAGATCGCCGGGCGGCGCGTCATCTTCTACACCTCGCCGGCGTTCTTCCTGCACGCGCTGGACGCGAAGTCCGGCGAGCACGTCGAGAACTGGGGCACGCCGGTCCCGATTGCCGGCTTCCCGCGCACCGGTGTCGTCGACATGCTGCCGGACCTGGTGCGCGACTGGGAGCCGTGGCTCACGGCGGAGAAGAAGTACGACGCCGAGAAAGGCATCCCGCGTGAGCTGGGCAACCTCTCCACCTCGTCGCCGCCGATCGTCGTCAACGGCGTCGTCGTCGTGGGCAACGTGCACGAGCAGGGTTACTACCAGACCCGCATCGAGAACATTCCCGGCGACATCCTGGCCTACGACGTGCGCAGCGGCAAGCACCTGTGGAAGTTCCACGTCATCCCGCGGCCGGGCGAGTTCGGCCACGAGACATGGGAGAACGACGCCTGGCGAAAGACCGGCGACGTGTCGTCGTGGGCGCCGATGTCGGCCGACCCGGCGCGCGGCCTGGTCTACATCCCCACCAATCCGCCGACCATCGATTTCTACGGCGGTTTCCGGCCCGGCGACAATCTGTTCGGCACGAGCATCCTGGCCCTCGACGTCAAGACCGGCAAGCGCGTGTGGCACTACCAGACGGTGCACCACGACATCTGGAACTTCGACAACCCGACGGCGCCGGTGCTGCTCGACGTCGTCGTCGATGGCCGGCCGACGCCGATCGCCGTGCAGACGACCAAGCAGGGCTTCGCCTACACGCTCAACCGCGAGACCGGTCGGCCGGTGTGGCCGATTCCCGAACGTCCGGTCGCAGCCTCGGATCTGCCCGGCGAGAAGCTCTCGCCGACGCAGCCGCACCCGACCCGCCCGAAGCCGCTCGAGATCCAGGAACTCACCGAGGACGTCCTCATCGACTTCACGCCGGAGTTGCGCGCGGAAGCGATCGAGATCCGCAAGCGCTACAAGACCGGGCCGCTCTTCACGCCGCCAATTCAGGTGGGCCATCCGTCGGGACTGCGCTCGTTCGTGAGTTGTCCGGCCGGGGCCAGCAACATCAACGGCCCGACCACCGCCGATCCGGAGGCCGGCGTGCTCTACGTGGCGACGCAGCGGCTGTGCCGCGCCGAGAATCTCGTGCCGGGCGAGAAGATGGACGAGCCAGACGACCCAAAGACGACCGGCGCCACCTTGTCACGCTGGGTCGTGGCCAATCGCGGCGACCTGCGTGGACCCGACGGACTGCCGATCTGGAAGCCGCCCTACAGCCGCATCATCGCCATCGACATGCACACCGGCGAGTTCCTGTGGGAGACGCCCAACGGCGACACGCCGCGGCACATCCGCGAGCATCCGCGGCTGCAGGGGCTCGACATCCCGCCCACGGGGCAGATAGTGCACGGCGTGACCATGCCCACGAAGACGTTGCTGCTCACCGCGCCCGGCGGCGATGCCGTGCTCTACGCGCTCGACAAGCGGTCCGGGAAACGGTTGGGGACGGTAGGACTGCCGGCGCCCGGGCAATACGGCATGATGGGCTACCTGCACGAGGGGCGGCAGTACGTCGTAGTGCAGATCGCGAGCGGCACGGTCCCGGGATCGCTCGTCGCGTTGCGCCTGCCCGCGCCGGCCAGCGGCGTCAAGCACTGAGGCCGGAGGCGGCGACCGCGATCCCGCTATCCGCGCATGGCGCGTGCGTGCACCGACTGCAGCGCCTGCCAGCCGGCCGCCACCGCGCCTTCCTGCCAATCCGGCAGCGACCGCGGCGCCGTCGCCGCCGAGCCGATGACGATCCGGTTCTCGACCTTCGACAACTGCTCGCGGATGGAGGCGGCCCGCACCGTGGCGTAGCCGCCCAAGCTGTAGGGCACTTTCTTCCAGAACACGGCGTAGCCGCTCTCGAACTCGGTGCGGATCTGTGGATGCACCTTGCTGGCGTGCATCAGCACGTGCTCGATGCGCGCCGCTACCGGCCGGTCGATGAGGTCGGCGATCGGGCCATTCGAGTAGAGGCCGAGCAGCACACCCTTCTTCGTGAAGTAGTCGTACGACGGGTACGAGAACTCGCCGATCGGCAGGTTCGAATAGAGATGACCGCCGAAGATACGGTCATCCTCCTCCCAGAAACGCCGCTTCATCGCCAGCCCGATCTTGGCGCTGTTGCTGTAGGTCACCCGCTTGACCGCCTGCATCATCTCGTCAGAGAGATTGATGTCGATGCCGGACAAGACCGACAGCGGCAGGCACGACACCACGTAGTCGGCGGTCACTTCCGTCGCCTTGCCGCTCTTGGTGTCGCGATAGACCACCTTCACGCCGGCGTCGCTCTGATGCACCGATTGAATCTCGGCGTTGAAGGTCAGGCGGTTGGGCCCGATGGCGCGCTGGAAGTGCTTGCAGATCTGGTCCATGCCGCCGAGCGGCTGGAACATCGGCGCCGCCGCGGTGCCCTCCATCGGCGGCACCGAACGCAGCCGGTTGCCGAAGCCGCTCTCGAGCAGCGCCGCCAGCGCGATCGGATCGCCTTCGCCGCGGTCTTCGAACGTCTTGTAGGTGTGGGTCTTGGCATCGAGATAGCCCTGTCGCACCAGAAAATCGGTGAGCCGCTTCTGGTCTTCGGTCGTCAGGGGCAGATCGAGCTGATGCTGGTCGATGGCCTTGACGAGCAGCTCGTTGACCTGACCGACGAGGTCGGCCTTCACCTCGCGCAGCTTGACGCGCCGGTTGGCGAGCGGTCCGCCGCCGGTGTCCTCGTAGTAGAAGCTGGAAGCGTCGGCCTCGTTGAGGAACACCTGCATCGGCACGCCGAGTTCGCGGCAGTAGCCGAGCACGCCGGTGTGTGAGTGCGGGATGCGCCACGCGCCCACGTTCACGTACTGCCCGTCGTCCCAGGTGCAAGTCTGGCGTTCACCGCCGTCGATCTCGGTGTGCGTCGCGCCCTTGTGCACGCTCCACACGATGCCGCCCACGCGGTCGCGCGCCTCGAGTAGCTGGTAGTCGTAGCCGAGCTTGCCGAGCTCGTAGGCGACGACCAGTCCGGACGTGCCAGCGCCGAGGATGAGCACCTTGGCCTTGGCCGGACGTCCGGAGAGCGCGGGACGTTGTCCTGCGGCCTCGGCCATGAGATCCCAGGAACTCAGGGCGGTCATGACCAGTGATGAGCCGCCGATGGCTCCCACTCGTTCGAGAAAGGATCGGCGCGTCAGCGCAAGCCGGCGGGTATTCTTGTGAAGTTCGGACATAAACGATGAGGGGGCCGCACGACAGGCATCCGCCGTCCTTAGGCAGATGGTCTCACGGGACGGCGCGGTCCCCGATCCGCGCCAGTGCTGGGAGACAAGAAATTACCAAGGCCGGCGGCGCTAGGCAGTGGCCGTGACTGGCCGGCTGGCATCGACCTTGAGCCAGCACAGGGCGCCGATGACGAGCACGGCCGTCATCGGCACGAACGGCGCATCGTAGCTGCCCGTGCGATCGACGATGTAGCCGTAGAGCACCGAGCCGAGGAAGCCGCCGACCTGCGCCACCGTGTTCATCAGGCCGACCATGGCACCAGCGTGCACCCCGCCCACGTCGAGGCACACGCCGAAGACTCCCGATTGCTGGAACGTGATGGCGCCGTAGGCGAGCGCCAGGAGCACGACCGAGAGGGCCGGGTCGGTGGTCATCATGGTGGCGCCGGTGAAACCCGCGGCCATGAGTAGTGACGCGGCGCCCACGACCCGCCGGCCCGCCCCCCGGCCAAGCCTCCGCACCGAGGCGTCGCTCACCGCGCCGCCGGCCAGGTTCGCCACCACCGCCACGATGAAGGGCAGCGCCGACAGGAACAACCCGCTCTCGCTCACGTTGCGTCCATTGACGAGGAACGTGTGGAACCACGTCTGGAAGAAGTTGTAGACGTAGATGTAGCAGAAGGCTACGCCCAGGATCGCCAACACCGTGGGCGACCGAAACGCAGCGCGCCAGGGAAAGCGCGCGCCGTGCCCCGGTGCCGCGGTGCCATCGTCTGCGGCCGGCTCTCGCCCGGTCTTCTCGGCGGGTGAATCGCGGAACCACGCATGCCACGCCGCCGCCCACAGCAGGCCCACGGCGCCGAAGACGTAGAACGACATTCGCCAGCCGTAGCGCATCTGGATCGGCAGCACCAGCAGCGGCGCGATGGCGCCGCCCACCTGGCTGGCCATGAGGATGACGCCCGACATCGTGGCGCGCTGTGAAGCGGGGAACCACCGTGCCACCACGATCGAGGCGTTCGGAAAGGCCCCGGCCTCGCCGGCGCCGAACAGGAAGCGCACCGCCAGCAGCGGGTAGAAGCCCGTCACCATCCCAGTCAGGGCCGTGAAGCCCGACCACCACGCGACGATGCGGGTGAGCACCCGCCGCGGCCCCAGGCGATCTCCCATCGTGCCGGTCGGGATCTCGAACAGGCAGTAGGCCAGGGTGAAGACGCCCGTCACCCATCCCCAGCCGATGGGGTCGATGCCGAGTTCTTCCTGGATGCGCGGTCCGGCGACCGAGATGCAGACGCGATCCAGGTAGGTGATCGCAAACAGCAGGAAGAGTAGTCCGGTAACGCCCCGGCGCTCACGCGTCACTGCGCTGGAAGGGACGGCCAGACCGTACCCTGATGCAGTGTCGTCACCGGGGCCAGGCCCTTGTTGACGAACTTCTGCACGCGTTTCCCTTCCCAGGTCTCGGTCGTGTAGAGGTTGCCGCTGGAGTCGATGGCGATGCTGTGGACGCCGTAGAACTGGCCCGGCTGGCGTCCGCCGTCGCCGAAGGTGGTCAGCACCTCCAGCGTGTCGCGCTGCAGGATGTTGATGCGGTTGTTGATGCCGTCTGGGACGAAGAGGAAGCGCTGCTGCGCGTCCTTCGAGAACGCGACGTCCCACACCGAGCCCGAGGCGCGTGTGTGTTTGTCGATGAACGCCTCTTTCACGAAGGTGCCGTCGGCACGGAATACCTGCAGGCGGTCGTTCAGCCGATCGCAGACGTAGACGAAGCCGTCGTTCGACAGGTCCGCGCAGTGCACGGGGTTGCGGAAGTTCGGCGAGGGGGGCGCGGCCGGATCGTAGCGACCTTCGGGGGCATCGTTCGGGGGTTTGCCGTAGGCGCCCCAGAACCGCTTGATCTTGCCGGTGTCGGCGTCGAGCACGGCGACCCGCCGGTTCAGATAACCATCGGCGACGTAGGCTTCGTTCGCCTTGGGGTCGACGAAGACCTTGGCCACGCGGCCGAAGCTCGTGGGATCGCTGCTGCCAGCGGCAAACGCCGGCTGACCCTGCGGGCCGGTGCCAGACTGCCGCGCGTTCGGCTTACCGTACTGCGCCACGAACTTGCCGTCCTGCGTGAATTTCAGGATGTGCGAGTCGCCGGGCCCGTTGCCGCCGATCCACACCATGCCGGTGTGGTCGACGAAGATGCCGTGATTGCCGGTGGGCCAGTCGTAGCCTGCTCCCGGACCGCCCCAGCTCTGCACCAGGTTGCCGGCGGTGTCGAAGGCCAGCACCGGCGGAGCGCCGGCACAACAGTCGCCCGTCTTGAGCTCCAGCGCTTTCTCGTTTGCGTCGAGCGTCGACGAGCCACGGTGGATGATCCAGATGCGATCGCGATCGTCGGCCCACACGCCGATGGCGTTGCCGAGCACCCAGTGGTTCGGCAGCGGCTTCGGCCACAGCGGATCCACCTCGAAACGCGGCGCCTGTCTGGCGCCCTGGGTGCGCGCCGCCGCGACATGATCGAGCCCGGCTTGCGCCACGGCGAGGGCGCCGAGCACAGCCAGCCACCGAAGCGGTCGAAATCCACGCCTGCGAGTCATGCCAGACCTCCGGGGATGGGCCGACGCCACCACGTGCGTCGCACAGGCGGCGAGTCTAACAGCCCGCCGCGGTGGCGGCGCCCGCATTCGACCGGTGCACCCAGGCCTCTCTGCCTCCCGCGCACCCCTCGCGCCCGGCCTGCCGCTATCATGGCCGTTCGGGGGAACCGACGTGAGCGCACGCGATGTGATTGCCGATCTTCGAAGCCTTGCCGTAGGGACGAGCGACGTGCACGGCGGCGCCCAGCGCGTCGCGTGGGGCCCAATCTGGCGTGACGCGCGCCGCTGGCTCGACGACCTGCTGGGAAAGGCCGGTCTGAGCGCAGAAGCCGACGCCGCCGGCAACCGCTGGATCACCCTGCCGGGTGCGCGGCCCGACACCGTCGTCATCGGCGGCCACCTCGACTCGGTGCCCAGCGGCGGCTGGCTCGACGGCCCGCTCGGCCTGCTGGCGGGCGTCGAGGCGCTGCGCCGTCGCAAGGGCACGACCCCGCCGGTGACGCTCGCTGTCGTCGACTTCGCCGACGAGGAAGGGGCGCGTTTTTCGCGCAGCCTGCTCGGGTCGTCCGGGGCGAGCGGGAGTCTGGTGCCCGAGAGCACACGCGGCCTCGTCGATCGCCACGGCGTACGGCTCGTCGACGCGCTGGCCGAGAACGGCGTCGATGTGGACCGCATGCCCGAGGCGCGTCACGCGCTCGACCGTCGCCGTCCTCGTGCCTATCTCGAACTGCACATCGAGCAGGGACCGGTGCTCGAGGCGATGGGACGCTCTACCGGGGTGGTCATCGGCACCTACGGCGTCGAGCGCCACGTGCTGCGCTTCGTGGGCCAGGCCGCGCACTCCGGATCGACGCCCATCGCCATGCGCAAGGACGCCTTCCTCGCCGCCGCCGAAACGGCGCTCGCCTGTCGCGAGATCGCCCGGCGCCATTCGACGCCCGCCGTCGGGATGGTGTGCACCGTCGGTACCGTGTCGGTGGAGCCGGCGATCGTGACCGCCGTGCCGGGCGTGTGCGAGATTGGTCTCGACCAGCGCGCCTTCGAACCGGCGACGCTGAAGCAGGCGCTGGCCGACGCCCAAGCCGCCGCAGCGCGGGCGGCCGCCGCCAACGGCGTCAGCGTCGAGTGGCGCCACGTGTGGCGAATCGACCCCTGCCGATTCGATGCCCGTCTCGTGGAGCTGTGCGCCGAGGCCGTGCAGGAGGTGACCGGCCACGCGCCCAGACTGGCCTCGGGGCCGCTGCACGATGCCGTCGAGATGAGCCGCCTGATGCCCGCCGTGATGATGTTCGCCGTGTCGTCCAACGGCCTGTCGCACTGCAAGGAAGAGGACACGCCGGAAGCCGACCTCGACGTGACCATCGAGGCGTTCCTGCGGCTGGTCGACAAGACGGTTGAGATGGTGGCGGCCAGCTAGGCCCAGGCCGCACGTGCGTTGACGTCCGGACGACCCCTTCCTCCGGCTTCGCCAACTGACGCCGTACGATCATCTCCGCCGGACGAAGAGGTCGCCCGGACGTCAACGCCGCGTCCACGGCCTGCTATGCTCGGTGGATGAACGATTTGGCGATGGAAGAGCACGTCGTCAAGGGCGCCTGCCCGCACGACTGTCCGGACACCTGCGCGCTCGAGACGACCGTCAGGAACGGCGTGGCCGTCAAGGTGGCGGGACAGAAGGACCATCCGTGGACCGACGGCGCGCTGTGCACCAAGGTGTCGCGCTACCTCGATCGCACTTATGCTGCCGACCGCGTCGTGCACCCGCATCGCCGGGTGGGCGGCAAGGGCCCGGGTCAGGGCGCCTGGGAGCGCATCACGTGGGACGAGGCGCTCGAGACCATCGCCGCCAGGTTCACGGCAATCGCCGCCTCGCCCGACGGGCCGGAAGCCATCTGTCCGTACAGCTACGCCGGCACCATGGGCCTGATCAACTTCGCCGGGATGGACCGCCGGTTCTTCTATCACCTCGGCGCGTCGCTGCTCGACCGCACGCTGTGCTCGTCGGCCGGCAAGGTGGGCATCAAGCTGTCGCTCGGCGGCAGTGTGGGCATGGACCCGGAACGCGTGGAGGATGCGCGGCTCATCCTCATCTGGGGCTCCAATCCGATCACCTCGAACCTCCACTACTGGTCGCGCGTCCAGGAGGCGAAGCGGCGGGGCGCGAAGGTGGTCGTCATCGATCCCTATCGCAGTCTCACGGCCGAGAAGGGCACCGAGCACATCGCGGTGCGTCCGGGTAGCGATGCGGCGCTGGCGCTCGCCATGATGCACGTCATCATCAACGAAGGGCGTCACGACGCCGACTATGTCGCGCGTTACACCATCGGCTTCGACGCGCTCAGTGAGCGCGTGCGGCAGTATCCGCCGGCTCGCGCCGCCGACATCTGCGGCATTCCCGCCGACGCCATCGTGCAGCTGGCGCGCGAGTACGCCACGACCTCGCCCTCGGCCATCCGCGTCAACTACGGCTTGCAACGACACAAGGGCGGCGGCGCGGCCGTGCGCGCCATCACCTGCCTGCCGGCGCTCACCGGCGCGTGGCGGCACGCCGCTGGCGGCCTGCTGCTCAGCACCGGCGACTTCTACGGCATGAACACGGCGGCCCTCGAACGGGTGGATCTGCTGAAGGGGCGACGGCCGCGCACCATCAATACGAGCTCGATCGGCGACGCGCTGCTCGAGGCCAGTCCACCCATCAAGGCCCTCTTCGTCTACAACTCGAATCCCGTCACCATCGCGCCCGATTCGGAAAAGGTCGTGCGCGGGTTCTCGCGCCCGGACCTCTTCACCGTCGTGCACGACGTCTTCTTCACCGACACGGCCGACTACGCCGACATCTTCCTGCCGGCGACGACGCAGCTCGAGTGCCTCGACCTCCACAAGTCGTACGGCCATCTCTACGTTCTGCTCAACCAGCCGGCCATCGCTCCGGTGGGCGAGGCGGTGCCGAATACCGAGGTGTTCCGGCGCCTGGCCAAGAAGATGGGCTTCACCGAGCCGGCCCTCTTCGAATCGGACGAGACGCTCATCCGGCAGACCCTGCAGACGAGCGATCCACGCATGGCCGGCATCACCTTCGAGCGCCTGATGGCGGCCGGGTGGCAACGGCTCAACGTGCCCGCCACGTTCGCGCCGTTTGCTGCGGGCGGCTTTCCGACGCCCTCGGGCAAGTGCGAGTTCTACAGCGACACCGCCAAGGCGATGGGCCTCGATCCGCTGCCCACCTTCACGCCGCCGGTCGAGTCGGTGCAGAGCGCGCCCGACCGGGCGACCACCTATCCGCTCGCCATCATCTCGCCGCCCCAGCGCAACCTGCTCAACTCGTCGTTCGCCAATCTGCCGCTCTTCCTCGATGGCGAGAAGGAACCGCACCTCGACATCCATCCCGACGACGCCGCGCCGCGAGGCATCCGCGAGGGCCACTGGCTGCGCGTCTTCAACGACCGCGGCGCCTTCGGCGCGCGGGCCCGCGTCACCGAGAAGGCGCGGCCTGGCTGCGTCGTGGCGGTGTCGCTGTGGTGGCGCAAGCTCACGCCCGACGGCACCAACGCGAATCAGGTGACGTCGCAGCGGCTGGCAGACATGGGGAATGCGGCCACCTTCTATGATGCGCTGGTGGACGTGGTCCCGGCGCCAGAGCCGGCCGGTTCGAGGGCTGCCCACGCCGGCTGACCGAGCACGCTAGCGGCCGAACGATAGCTCCTCGACCATCCGCTGCGCCCGCTTCACGGCGTCCCGGGCGGCGACCCGCTCGGCCTGGCGGCTGGCCAGATCGCGTTCGGCCTGTTCCACGGCAGCGTCAGCCGCGGTCAATGACTCGCGCGCGCTGCCGAGCGCCGCTTCGGCTTTCCGGCGCGCGACCTCGCGCTCCTGCGCCGCCTTCACGGCGGCCTTCGCCTTCGCCCGTGCGGCACTGGCCTGTGCGGCGTCGTTCCCAGCCGCACTTGGCGGCCTGGTGCCGGCAACGGCAGCAGCGGTTGGACGAGGGGCGGACGGCGGCGCCGCTTCCGGCCCTGACACCCGCGCCGCCAGCACCAGCCCAGTCAGCGCTTCGAGGCCCTGCGGCGTCAGCGGCCGCACCAGCCGTCCGTTGGCATCGGGCGAGGGCAGCGCCTGTAGCGTCTGGCGTACCGCTTCGAGCGTGGCCGGCGTGGCCGGCTGCCGGGCCGCGGCGAGCAGGTCGCGCGCTGCCGCCAGGGCCGCGCGCAGAGCGTCGCGATGCGACCCTTCGGCGGTGCGCACATCCGACGGCTTGCCGGCGAGCGTCTGCCGGTGCTCGGCGAGCAGCGCCATCGATGCGGTGACCACGCGATCGAGCACGGGCCGTTGATGCCAGAAGAGCTGATTCACCGCCCACGCCGGCACGCTCGGCTTGGCGAGTGCCTTCACGTCTGGCCGCTTGAACGCCTTGGCGAGCGCGTTGCGGCGGTCGGTAAAGCCTTCGAGCGGACCCTGATACAGGCGGTCGATCTCGTCGTCGAGGTCGGACATGGCTCAATCCCTGGCGCCGGCGCGACCTAGCGCGGATCGACCAACCGGTGCGCCGACAGCGCGCCGCGCATGGCCTCGTCGATCTCGCCGACGAAGTAGACCTTGATCGTATCGAAGGGGTCGAGCTCCTCACCGCCCCGCTGTACGATCCACCCCTCGACGAACTCGCCGATCGTGCGCCGTGAGGCTTCGCGCGCCAGGGCCAGGCGGCGCTCGTCGCGCGCGCGTTCCTCGAGGTCGGCGGAAACGCCATGACGCAGGGCCTCGAGCTGGTCCTTCTTGTCGAAGCGTGCCCAGCCACTCGCGGTCTTCTCGCGCCAGGTGGACGTGTCGATGGCCACCGGCAGGCTGGGACGAAGCGGTGGCGCCACGACCACCGTGGTCTGGCCGCGCGTGACGATCTGCCAGCTCGCGTCCGCCAGCGGCACTCCGTAGCGGTAGGTGGCCGCCACCTGCACGTGCGACACGGTGTTGCCGAGGTAAAGGCCCCACCACGTCCTGGCGTCAGACTTGTAGAAGTCCTCGCCCATCCGGATGGTGGCGGTTTCGAGCAGGCCGCCGGGCAGCGTGGTCACGACCGGCGGTTCCGAGCGCCACTCCGCCGTCCAGTCGTGAGGCGCCGGCGCCAGCCCGCTCTGCGGCAGCAACCGGTAGACGACCATCGTCCCCAGCACCGCCAGCGCCGCACCGATTGCGGCCGCCCAGCCAACGGCGCGCAGTCTGGAATCCGTCATGACGCTCGTCACTGGGCGACCATGCCGTTCACGGCGCACCAGGCGTCGGCGGCGCCGGAGCGATCTTGTACTCCTTCGGCGGCTCCACCCCGAGCAGGTGCGTGACGAAGTAGTCCCAGCGGCGGCGCATCGCGTACGGACCGTCGGTGCCGAAACCGTGCCGTTGACTCGGAAACAGGATCAGGTCGAAGTCCTTGTTGGCGTTGATGAGCGCCTCCATCACGAGGTAGGTGTTCTGCGGTGGCACGTTGTCGTCCATCATGCCGTGCATCAGCAGCAGCTTGCCCTTGAGGTTCTTCGCCAGCGTCTGGTTGGCCTCGGCCTCGTAGCTGTCGCGGGGCTCATCGCCATTCTGGTGCGCGCCGTCGAGGCGGTGGAGCAGGCCCTGGTAGCGCTCGCCCCAGTCGTCCTCGTAGACGCGCTGATCGTGATTGCCGGATTCCGAGATGCCGACCTTGAAGAAGTCGGGATAGCGGAACATCGCATCGGCCGTGATGAAGCCGCCGCCGGAATGCCCCCACATCGCCGCCCGGTCGAGGTCGATCCACGCAAAGCGCGCCGCCAGCTCCTTCATACCCGCCACCTGGTCGGGCAGCGTGTTGTCACGGCCCATCGCGCCGTAGTAGGTGTCGTGGAACGACTTCGAGCGGCCGGGCGTGCCCATGCCGTCGAGCATCACGACGACGAAGCCGAGCTCGGCCAGCGCCTGGTGGTCGCCGCGCGCGGCCACGAACGACCGCGGTCCGACGCTGCCGCTCTGCGGTCCCGGGTAGGCGTAGTTGATGATCGGGTACTTCTTCGCGGCATCGAACGACGTGGGCCGGAAGAGCAGGCCGTAGAGATCGGTCTTGCCGTCGCGTGCCTTGACGGTGAAGCGCGTCGGCGGCTGCCAGCCGGCCGCCACGAGCCTTGAGATGTCGGCCTTCTCGAGCGGCATCACCGTGGCGCCGGCCGCATCGCGCAGCACCACCTCGGGTGCCGTGTCGGGCGTCGAGGCGCTGACCACCATGTAGCTGCCGGTCTTGGAGATCTGCACGGCGTGATGGCGGTCGTCGGGAGTGAGCGACCGGTACCCCTTGCCGTCGAGGCCGATGCGATAGACGTGCGCGAAGTACGGATCCTGGCCAGCCTCGCGGCCATTGGCCGTGAAGAGCACGGTGCGCGCCGTCTCGTCGACGTGCAGGATGCGCGTGACGGGACCGGGGCCCGACGTGACCTGGTTCTTGAGGCGGCCGCTTCCGAGGTCGTAGAGATACAGGTGGCTCCAGTCGTCGCGCTGCGAGTTCCACAGGATCTCGCTCGTCGCCCACAGCACGCGCCAGCCGGCCGGTGACTCGAAGTGCGTCTTCTCCGACTCCTCGAACACCGTGCGCACCTCGCCGGAGGTGGCATCGGCCACGCGGACGGTGGCGGTCTTGTGGTCGCGGGCCGTTGACACGAACGCGAGCCTGGCCGCGTCGGGGCTCCACGCCATGTCGTCCACGTCGAAGTCGTCGCCGAGCATCGCGCGGTGGTAGTCGGGCGGCATCTTGAAGCGCACGACGGCGCCGCTGTCGGCGTCGACGACCACGCGGTGCAGCATGGCGACGGCCTCGTCGCCGGGCAGCGGATACTTCCAGGCCTTGAGCACCGGGTGCCCCGCCTTCGTTTCGACCAGGTACATCTCACCGACGGCACGCTCGTCCTGCTGAAACGTGGCCACCTTCGTTGAGTCTGGCGACCACAGCACGATCGGCTTCGCGCTCTGCTTCCAGCCGGCGTTGTCGGTGGCGTAGCCGAAGTGCTCTACGCCGTCGGTGGTCAGCGGACGCTCGACGCCGGAGGCGATATCGCGTAGCCACAGGTTCCAGTCCTTGATGAACACCGCGCGCGTGCCGTCTGGGGAGGCCACCGCGTTGGCATCGCGCACGGCCGTCGATGAGCAGGCCGTGCCTGCGACGTCGCAGGTGTAGCGCTTGGCCGCGACGTCGAACGACACCGCCGTGCCGTCGGCCGACATCTCGATGGTGCGGAAGGGCAGCTTCTTCGCCTCGACGGAGGTGCCGGAGGCGGTGGCCAGCGCCGCCGCCAACCGCTCGTGCTCGAAGGCCGGCACACGGGTCTTCTTCACGGGATCGACGAGCAGGAACTCGGAGGCGCCGTCGGCGAGCTGGCTGCGATAGGTGAAGCGGTCATCCGCCAGCCACGTTGCATTGACGGTGCCGCCGACGACCAGCGGATTCACGGTGGTGGCGAGGAACCGTTCCGCGCGCGCGTAGTCGGCGCTCGTGATCGTGGGCGGCGCGGCGGCGGCACCCTGTGCCAGGGCCGGGCCCGCCGTGCCCGTCACGCTCACCGCGACCGCCAGTAGCCACGCACCCGCATCACGGGTGCCGATCCGCACCATCATCGGCAGACTCCTTGTCAGGCACCGAGTCTAGCAGCGTGTGATGGAAGGCGAGCCAGGGCCGGCGACTACCTCAGCGAGAAGGGCGGGTAGTCGTCGACGAGCAGCAGCACGTAGGCGTCGAAGCGCAGACGCCAACGCAACGCGCCCACCGAGAAGTCGTAGAGCCCCTGCGGATAGCGGCCCGTGAAGAGAATGCTGAACCACGCCACTACCGTGCCCAGGCCCCAGGCCAGCATCACCAACGTGAGCGCGATCATGTGGGGAATGCCGAGCAGGATGCGGAAGAACACCGTGAGGCGGTTACGTGGGCCGGGCGGATCGACGACCGCCACAGTGGCCGGATAGGGCCCATCGCCGAACGGGGGATAGGCATCCTGGAGCAGCATCAGGTAGGCGAGCGCTCGCACGCGCCAGTGCATGTAGAAGAGGGTGAGCCGACGGATGCCCGCGATGTGGGTGCCGGCGAAGACCAGCGTGCACCAGCTCACGACGGCCAGCAGCACGACCAGCGCGCCGAGCAGTCCGCCCTCGGCGCTCGCCGAGGTCTGGCTGTCGGTGTTGTAGGCCAGGCCGATACCGGCGCCACCCACGAGGAAGACGTGCGGAATCGCCAGAATCGCGCGAAACGCCGTGGTGAGCCGGTTACGATCGGCCAGCCTCGGTTCGACGGCGACGGTCACGGGATAGGCCATGCCGACAGCCTACTCCTCTGCAGGATCCGGCGCTTCCAGGATGACGTGTCGCGCGACACCGGGCGCGCGGCCCGTCTCAGCGGGGTTGCGTGGCCAGCTCGGCGAGGAACGCCTGCAGTTCCTCCAGCAGCCGGGCGCGGCCCCGCTCGGGCCGGTCGAGGTGGACGAAGTGGGTGGCGTCCGGAATCGTCACCAGCCGGGCCCGGGCGTGCACGAGATGGCGGCCCAGCATCTCGAGGTCGGCCGGGCGTGACCAGAAGTCCGCCTCCCCGCGTATGACCAGCGTCGGACAGGTGATGAACGACGCGTCCCACAACTGGCGCCCCGTGGCCAGATAGAACGAATCTTCCATCGCCCCCGAGGGGGCGCGGAAACTGGCCGGCGTCCGGCTGTTGCTCGTGGAATCGCTGGCCATTGCCGCCGCCACGTAGGCATTGGCGACTTCGGGGTCGCGCCACGTGCTCTTGTCCTCCGCAGGGATCGAACGGTCCCAGGCTCCAAGCAGTGAAGCCGCGGCGCTGAGCCGGTAGTTGCCATACGAACTCGCGAACGCGCCCGGCGTGGTCTTGTCCTCGAGGTCGGAGCCGTAGCCCAGCGTTGGATGCGACGGCGTGCCGCCGTAGAGCGCGTTCAGCATGACGATGCCCGCGATGCGCGGCGAGTGCAGGCTGGCGTAGTAGCCCACCCAGTGCCCGCCGGTCGCCCATCCGAGCAGAACCGGCCGGCGCCCGCCGCGCTGCGTCGTGATCCAGTTCACCACGGCGCCGATGTCGCTCACCACCTCCGGCGAGCGTCCCAGGATGGAGCCGGTGGCGGGTGGCCGGGACATCTCCGGCGGCCTTGTCGAGCCGCCGTAGCCGCGCGCGTCCATGACGTACACGTCGTGGCCGGCCATGGCCAGGTCGGCGGCCAGCGAACCGCCGGCCACCGGCAGGTCGAACGACGCGCTGCCAGGGACGCGGGCGCCGTGCAGGAGCACCAACGGGACGCCCGTGGCTGCCGGCGGCTTGATGTGGCGCACGGCCAGCGTGATGTCGGGGTCGCCTTGCACCTCCCAGTCGGTGCGCGTCAGCTGCGCCTGCGCGTCGGGAGCGGCCAGCCCGGTCATCGCCAGCACAGCAGCGAGGATGCGAAAGCTTCGAAGAGCGGACATCGGTCCAGTGTAGACGCTGCCGGGACGGGGATAGAATGCCGCGCATGGCCGACTGGCTTTCCGCTTTCAAGTACGCCGCTCGCGGCCTCAGCCGCCAGCCCACCTTCCTGCTGGTGTCGCTTTTCACCCTGGCGCTCGGCATCGGGGCCACGACCGCCATCTTCAGCGTGATCAAGGCGGTGGTGCTGAATCCATTGCCCTATGAGACGCCCGAGCAGATCGCGGTCCTGTGGGAGCTGAATCCCGAGGGCAATCAGGAACGGGTGTCGGTGCCGACCTACGAAGACTGGAAGCGCGAGGCGCGCAGCCTGCAGTCGGTGGCCGCCTACCGCGAGGTGGATTTCTCGTATGCCGGCACCGGCGATCCGCGCAACGTGTCCGGTGTGCGCGCGACGCCCGATCTCTTCGTCGTGCTGAAGGCTCAGGCGCTCCTCGGCCGCACGTTCGTGCCCGAGGAGGCCGTGGTGGGCGCCGACCGCGTGGTGGTCGTCAGCCACGGCTTCTGGACGCGCGAGCTGGGCGCGAGTCCGGCGGCCATCGGCAACACCATCCAGCTCGACTCCGTGCCGTTCACCGTCGTCGGCGTGATGCCGCCGGTGTTCGAGTTCCCGACCAGCACCAGGGTCGAGGCGTGGGCGCCGCTGGCCTTCGATCCGAAGGATCTCCACGGTGCGTCCAGGCGAGCCCGCTCGCTCACCATCGTGGGCCGGCTGGCCGACGGCGCCACCATGGCGCAGGCGCAGGACGAGCTCTCGGTGCTGGCGCGGCGAATTGCCGATGCCCATGCCGACAGCAACGCCGGCTGGGGTGCGCGTGTCGTGGCCGCGCACGAGCAGCTCGTGGCGCAGTCGCGGCCCGCCCTCATGGTGCTGATGGGTGCGGTGGCCTTCCTGCTGCTCATCGTGTGCGCCAACATGGCCAACCTGCAGCTGGCCCGCGCCTCGAGCCGGCGGCGCGAGATTGCCGTGCGCGGCGCGCTCGGAGCCGGACGCATGGAAGTGGCGCGGCCGGTCATGGCCGAGAGCCTGCTGCTGGCAGCCGGCGGCGGCCTGCTCGGCCTGGTGGCAGCCTTCGGCGGCCTGCGCCTGCTGGCGACGCTGCCCGCCGGCGAGCTGCCACGGATGGAGCAGATCCAGCTCGATGGCGGGGTGCTGCTCTTCGCCCTGGTCGCCTCGCTGGGCGTGGCTCTGGCTTTTGGGGTGCTGCCGGCGCTGCGAGCCGCCGGCGACCTCAAGAACCAGATGCACGAGTCGTCGGGCTCGACCGGCAGCCCCTACGCACGCAAGCTGCTCAGCGGACTGGTGGTCGTGGAAGTGGCGCTGGCGCTCGTGCTGCTCGTGGGCGCCGGCCTCATGACGCGCAGCTTCCAGAAGCTGCTGCAGGTGAGCCCCGGCTTCGATGCCACGAATCTCGTGGCCGCGCGCGTGCTGCTGCCGACCACGAAGTACAACCAGCGGCCGGCCGTGGCGCGCTTCTATGAGGACGTCGTCGATCGACTGCGCCAGGCGCCGGGCGTGACGGCGGCCTCGGCCGTGTCGGCGATGCCGCTGCACAACGTCGGCGCCGCCGGCGCCCTGCCGTTCACCGTGGCCGGGCAGCAGCCGCCGCCCACCGAAGACCCGCTGGCCGACGTGCGCATCGTGGCGCCCGGCTACTTCCAGACCATGAAGATCGCGCTGCTTGAAGGCCGCTTCCTCGACGAGCGCGACATCGAGACCGGGCCGCGCACGAGCGTCATCAACCAGACGATGGCGCGGCGCTACTTCCCGGATCGCAGCCCCATCGGCCAGATCATCCAGAACCCGCACGGCAAGAGCGAGGTGGTCGGCGTGGTGGGCGACGTGCGTAATCAGGGCCTCGAGAGCGAGCCGAAGAAGCAGGTCTACCTGCCCATGCGCCAGAGTCCCTCGGCGGGCATGGCGCTGGTGGCGAGAACGAGCGGTGATCCCGGCGCCTTTGCCGGCACCATCCAGCGTGTGATCTGGGAGGTCGATCCGCAACAGCCGATCTACGAGCTGAGCACGGTGGATCAGATCCTCGCGCGCGCGGTCTTCCTGCCGCGCCTCAGCACGACGCTGCTGGCGCTCTTCGCCCTGGCGGCGCTGCTGCTGGCGGCGCTTGGCATCTACGGCGTGCTGTCGTACTCGGTCAGCGAGCGCACGAAGGAGATCGGCCTGCGTCTCGCCCTCGGCTCGACCGTGGCCGAGACGGTGGGGCTGGTGGTGCGGCAGAGCGTGACGCTCGTGGCGGTGGGCGGCGCCGTCGGACTGCTGGGGTCGATCGTGCTCGCCCGGTCGTTGTCGGGCGTGCTCTACGGGATCGGGCCGTTCGACGCACCCGCGTTTGCGGCGGCCGCCGGCGGGCTGCTCGTGGCCGGGGTCGTCGCCAGTCTGGTGCCGGCGCTGCGCACGACGCGGGTCGATCCGATGGTGGCGCTCAGGGAGCAGTAGCGCCGTGCCCGCTCAGACGACCACGGGATCGCCCGTGTGCAGCAGTCCGCCGGCCGCCACCACGGCGTAGACACCGGCGCAGGGGAACTGCCCGGCGTCGCCAATCTGAATCCGGTTGTGCGTGACCAGCGCCCGCAGAATCTCCGGATCCGAGGGCAGGTCGTCCTGCGTCAGGGTCGTCATCACGCATCGTGGATCGGGCATCGCGACGTGCAGGCGCGCCGTCGCCCCAATCGCCAGGTCCCGGCCCACCCAGCCGTTTTCGACGAATCCCGGCGACGTCGTCTCCACAATCACGTTCATGCGGAATCGACGTTCGTCGATGCTGCTTTGCGGGCGATGGGCGCGCAGTTGTTCGAGCGTGGACGTGGTCAGGACCGAGACGGGAAACAGATCGAAGAACGCGCCAACCGGCACGGGCGACGCCATGCCCGCCTCGGCAAAGAATGCCGAGCCCACCTTCGCTTCGACCACCGTGTCGCGATGGCCGGCGGGGTCCGCACCCTCGATGTCGGGGTGATACTGATCGATCGTGAAACTCTCGGGCGCCGTGCGGCCGAGCGTCACCTCGCGTTTGAAATACGACGACAACACCGAGTCGCGGTTGCCCGCGTCACTGGTCACAGCCGTGCCGTCTGGCAGCACGATCCGTACGGCCGGCAGATCGTGACCAGCGCGCGGCGGCTCGACGAAGCGAGCCTGGCAGGCGAGGATATTCGGAAACAGCCTCACGCTCTTGGCACTTGCCACCTTGCCCGTGGCCGCGTCGACGAGTGCGTAGGCACGGTCGCCGAGCAACCCGCGTTCCGATAGATCGGCATGCTCGAGGCGCTCGCCCGCCATGGACTTGACGGGGAACCGCCACAGTCCGGCGATCGTGCCTGTGCGTTCACTGGATGCCATCGGTCACTCCTCTGTCACTGAGATGGTTCGTGGGTCTGGAAGCAGCGCCGCTCATCGTGCCGGCAGGCGCAGCGCCAGCAGCTCGCCGCTGTATCCCGTGCCGCTGACCGCAACGACGAGGTACTGCCGGCCATCCAGCATGTAGGTCATCGGCGATCCGCTCTGCGGCGCCGGTAACTGGATGGCGGCTACTTCCCGACCGGTGGCCTTGTCGTAGGCCCTGAGCATCGCGCCGCGGGTGCCGGAGGGCGTCGGTCCGAAGTTGCCTTCACCGGCAATGACGAGGGTCTTCGTCGCCAGCGTGCCGACGTTGTTCCTTGGCCGCCCCGTAGGCGGGATGTCGAGCGCCTTGAGCGCCGGGTGGTTCCGCACGAGATCGGGCGTGGCGCCGTGCGGCACCTGCCAGCGGATCTTGCCCCTGGTCAGGTCGATGGCACTGATGCGGCTGTAGGGCGGCTTGACGAGCGGCAGCCCCTGCACGGTCAGGTCGCCGGTGCCGGGCGCGCCGGCGCCGCCGGCGGTCGCCGAGCCCGCTCCTCCCGCCCGCCGCGCGCCGGTGAGCACGGTACCCTGGTGATACGGCAGATCGGAGGCACCGGGCGGCGGCGGCACGAGGCCGAGCGGCCGCAGCGAACTCTCCGACGCCACGTAGAGGATGCCGGTCTCCGGATCGTAAGACCCGCCCGGCCAGTTGGTGGCGGCACCCTGCGCGCCGAGCGTGAGCGTGGCAATCGGGCCTTCGGCCTTGCTCACGACCGGCGGCGTGAACATCGGCCCGATCCGGTAGCGCGCGATCGCCGCCTCGGCCTCACGCTTCAGTTCGGGCGTGAAATCCACCAGATCGTCGCTCGAAAACCCCTGTCGATCGTAGGCCGGCGGCTTCGTGGGCATCGGTTGCGTCGGCGAGTACCACTCGCCGGGCACGTCGCCCTTTGGCACGGGCCGCTCGACGATCGGCCAGATGGGCTCGCCGGTCAGCCGATCGAAGACATACAGGAAGGCCTGCTTGGTGGGCTGGGCGACGATCCTGCGCAGGCGTCCGTCGATGACCACATCAGCCAGGATCGGCGCGCACGGGATGTCCATGTCCCACATGCCGTGGTGCACGAACTGGAAGTGCCAGCGGCGCTCGCCGGTCGCGAGATCCACCGCCACCAGACTCTCGCTGAACAGGTTGTCACCGGGACGCTGGCCGCCGTAGTAGTCGTGGGTCGGCATTTCCACGGGCAAGTAGGCGAGCCCGGCCTCGATGTCCACCGAGATCTGCGCCCACACGCCGGTATTGCCGGTGTAGGCCCACGAGTCCTGCTGCCAGGTGTTGTTGCCGAACTCGCCCGGGCTCGGGATGGTGCGGAAGATCCACAGGCGCTTGCCCGTGCGCACGTCGAACCCGCGCACATAGCCCTTCACGTTGACCTTGCTCTTCGGGTTGGCGCCGGTCTCGAAGGCGGCACCCACGATGACGACGTTTCCGGCCACGATCGGCGTCGCGTGCAAGCCCACGGCCGCCGTCGTGAGGTTCAGATCCTGATCGAAGTTCTGCTTGAGGTCGACGACCCCGCGCTCGCCGAACGACGGCACGGGAAAGCCGGTGGCCGCGTCGAGGGCGATGAGGCGGTAGCCGGGCGTCACGTAGAGGATGCGTTCTTCGCGGCCGTCGGTCCAATACGACAACCCGCGGCCCGAGAGCTGGCGCGGCGCGGCTTGTCCGCGCACCCCTTCGTCGAGCGAGTAGCTCCACTTCAGTTCGCCGGTGGCGGCGTCGAGCGCCACGACGGCGCGCCGCGACCCGGCCGTCGAGTAGAGCCGTCCCTTCACCATCAGCGGCGTCGACTGAAAGGTGTACTCGGGCCGCGGGCCGAGGTTGTCGGTCTTGAAGCGCCACGCGACCTCGAGCTGGCCGAAGTTGGCGGCCGTGATCTGATCGAGCGGGGCGTAGCGCGTGTGGCCGAGGTCTCCGCCGTAGGTCGGCCACTCGCCGGCCGGAGCGCCGCGTTGAGCGACCAGGGTCACGGATCCGAACAACACCGCGCCAGCGACGCGGATCCACGAGTGCGGGAGAGACATGCGCGGAGTATACGGCGACGGGACGCCCGGCGGGGCTCACGGCCGTGGTCGCCCGATCGAAGACGACTCTTGGCAACGCGTTCGCCGCGCAGCAGTTGCCTCGGCGCGGCGTCCGGCCGTCGGCTCCGATGAGTCGCGTCGGTCACTCGCGCCTCTCGGCGACGGGTCCTGCCGTCCAAAGCTCTTCTGGGGACCCCCATCCCCTACCCTGGGTGTCGCCCGCACTCTCGGCGCGAGTGCCGGTTGTCTGCGCGACGACGACTCATAGTCGCTCGCCGACCGGACACCACGCCAAGGCAACTGCTATTCGTGGCTGGCCGCGAGTCTCACCACGCCCGCACCCCGCAGGCGTCTTGGCTTCCGCGCCCCAGAGGGGTGCTTCTGGTCAGTCGTCAGTGTTGCAGTTCAAACTTGATATCAAAGTGGCCCAGTGGCGCTGCGTGCATCGGTGGCTGCGGAAGCAGTGGAGCCCTGAGCAGATCGCCGGACGCCTCCGTCGCGACGGGGCCTGGTCGATCAGCCACGAGTCGATCTACGCACACATCTGGCCGGACAAGGCGCAGGGCGGGGCGCTGTTCCGCGAGCTGCGCGGTGCCACCAAGCGCCGCCGCAAGCGCCACGGCATCTACGATAGCCGCGGCCGCCTGACCGGCCAGCGGATGATCGCGGACCGCCCGGCCGTCGTCGAGCAGCGCACCACGGTGGGCCACTGGGAAGTGGACACGGTCGTCGGCACCGGGGCGCCCGACTGCGTGGCCACGCTGGTCGAACGCAAGACGGGCTTTACGATGCTCGGCACGCTGCGCAACCGCACCAGTCGGGGCATGACGCAGCGCCTGCGTCGATTGATTCGTCGCGCCCCACACGCCTTCAAGACGATGACGGCCGATAGTGGGACCGAGTTTCACGACTACCGGGCTGTCGAGCGGACGACCGGCCTGCGGTTCTACTTCGCCACGCCGTACCACTCGTGGGAGCGTGGCAGCAACGAGAACCTGAACGGCTTGCTCCGACAGTACCTGCCGAAGCGCACGAGCCTGGCCGGCCTCACTCAACGCCAATGCGACGCGCTGGCGCGGCGCCTCAACTCACGACCAAGAAAGCGACTGGGGTACCGCACCCCCGCGGAGTGCTTCCATGCGAACTAGTGTCCTGTAACCGTAGAAGCTGAAACAAATGGCGCGGCCCACTCGTACTCCTTTACAAGGAGGCGAGCATGCGAAAGGGACGCCCGAAGGTTGCGTTGATCTTGACGACGGAGGAGCGGCACC
>JAGNJW010000036.1 GCA_018000455.1 Acidobacteriota bacterium | reverse complement strand
GGTGAGAACATCGTCTGGGGCGAGAACATCGTGTGGGGCTTCTCGGCACGCAACACGAGCGGCGTCGAGGACAAGCAGGATCCGCCGGTGGTCACCGCGGCTGACCTCGTCAAAGTCACGAGCGCCCCCAAGAAGAAGGCGCGCTAAGGGCACCTTTCACGGCACCACGTCGCGAGGCCGGCTCCCGGGCCGGCCTCGTGCCGTGTACGGGCCCGTCACGGACGGGCGCTATACTCTCAGACCACATGTCGCGCATCCTGGTGGCCGAAGACGACCCGGACATCTCGGGCCTCGTGCGCCACTACCTCGAGAAAGACGGCTTCGTGGTTGACGTCACCGGCTCCGGCAGTGACGTCATGCCGCGCCTGCGCGAGACACCGGCCGACCTCGTCGTGCTCGACCTGATGCTGCCGGGCGTGGACGGGCTGACCGTGTGCCGCGCGCTGCGCGGCGATCGGGCGACGGCCGCGGTGCCGATCATCATGCTGACCGCGAAGTCGGCCGAGTCGGACCGCATCGCCGGCCTCGAACTCGGCGCCGACGACTACATCACCAAGCCCTTCAGCCCGAAGGAACTGGTCGCCCGCGTGCGGGCGCTGCTCAGGCGCCTCGAGCGCATCGTGCCCGCCTCGGGCAGCCTCAGCTACGGGCCGCTCGCTATCGATCTGGAGCGGCACGTCGTCACGATCGACGCCCGGGAGGTGCGCCTGACGGCCAAGGAGTTCCTGCTGCTGCAGTACCTGATGACGCACCGGGGCCGCGTGCTGTCGCGCGATCTGCTGCTCTCGGACGTCTGGGACTACTCGTATACCGGCGGCACGCGCACCGTCGACGTTCACGTGCGCCGCCTGCGCGAAAAGCTTCCCTTCCTCGTCGACGCCCTCGTCACGGTGAAGCAGTTCGGCTACAAGCTTCTCGAGCCGCCGCCCGTGGCAGCGGCGCCGGTGCCCGTGGTCGGCCTGCCCTGACGACTGACCGTGCGCTCAGACACGCGCTTCACGATCTTCGTCGCCGCCTTCGGCGTGGCCCTCGTGGCCCTCGCCTTCGTCGGGCTCACGCTCAGCCAGGGGGCCGTGACGAGCCCGGGCGTGGCGGTGTCGCTCGGCACGGGGCTAGCGGCCATCGCGGCATTCCTGACCGCGTCGGCACTGGCCAGCCGCTACCGGGCCCGGGCCGAGGCCATTGCCGGCGTCGCCGGCCGCTATGCGCTCGGCGACCTGAGCCGGCCAGGATCCGACTACGGCGACGACGAACTCGGCACCGCAGCCCGCGCCCTCGATGCTGCCGTGCACGAGCAGGAACGGCGCATCACGTCGCTGATGCGCGATCGAGCGCGCATGCAGGCCATTCTCGGCAGCATGGTCGAAGGCGTGCTCGTCGTCGACGAGAGTGGCCGGCTGCAGCTGGTGAACGAGGCGGCGCGCGCGATGCTGCGGATCGAGAGCGACGCCGTCGGCCGGCCGTACGTCGAGGCGCTCAGGCACCCGGGCGTCGTCGAGCACGTCGGCCGTTTGCTCGCCGGGGGCACCTCGCAGGCCTTCGAGTTCTCGACCACCCGCGACGCCGCTCGCGAGCTGGTGGCGCGCCTGGCACCCGTGGCCGGCACCGGACGCGGCGTCGTGGTCGTGTTGCACGACGTTACCGACCTGAAACGTGCCGATCTCATCCGCCGCGATTTCGTCGCCAACGTATCGCACGAGCTGCGCACGCCGCTCACCGCCATTCGCGGCTACGCCGAGGCGCTGGTCGACGACTCGGATGACCCCGACGCCCGCCGCCGCTTCCTCGAAATCATCCAGCGGCACGCCACGAAGATGGAGCGCCTGGTGAAGGACCTGCTGCGTCTGGCGATGCTCGATGCCGGAAAGGAAACGCTCGAGACGGCCCCGACCGACATCGCCGCGCTCATTGCCGGCATCGTCGATGACCTGGCGCCGGAGGCCCGCGCCAAGGATCTGCGTGTTACGACGTCGGCCACGCCGGAGACGAAAGGCCTCACCGTCGACGCCGCCAAGGTGCACGACATCGTGCGGAATCTCGTCGAGAATGCGGTCACCTACACGCAGGCCGGCGGTGAGGTCGCCGTGGCGGCGACCGTCGACGCCGAGACGCTGGTGGTCACGGTGACCGACAACGGCCCGGGCATTCCTCCGGAGGATCTCGGCCGGGTCTTCGAGCGCTTCTACCGGGTGGACAAGTCGCGCGGCCGCTCCGGCGGTACGGGACTCGGCCTGGCGATCGTGAAACACCTGGCCGACCTGCACGGCGGCGCCGCACGAGTGACGAATTGCCCGGCGGGCGGCGCGGCCTTCGAGGTGCGCTTGCCCCGAGCGCCCGGGCCGTCGGCTAGGTGATACCGCCGGCGGCGAGCACGTAATAGGTGACCGCCGCGATGAGCGCCGAGGCCGGGATCGTCAGCACCCAGGCCCAGACGATCTGGCCAGCCACGCCCCAGCGCACGGCCGACAGGCGGCGCACCGAGCCGACGCCCACGATGGCACCAGTGATGGTATGGGTCGTGCTGACCGGCACGCCGAGCGACGACGCGAGAAAGAGCGACACCGCGCCGGCGCTCTCGGCGGCGAAGCCGCCTACCGGTTGCAGCCGCGTGATCTTCGAGCCCATGGTGTGGATGATGCGCCAGCCGCCGGAGAGCGTCCCGGCGGAGATGGCGGTGTAGGCCGCAAATATGACCCAGGTCGGGATCTCGAAGGTCGTGATGTAGCCCCCGGCGAAGAGCGCGCCGGCGATGATGCCCATCGTCTTCTGCGCGTCGTTCGAACCGTGGCCGAGGCTGTAGAGCGCGGCCGACACGAGCTGCAGCCGGCGGAACTGCTGATCGACCTTGGACGGCGCCGACTTGCGCCAGACCCACAGGATGATCGTCATGAAGAGCAGCCCGAGTAGCAGCCCGATGAGCGGGGCCAGCACGATGAAGATGATCGTCTTGGTCCAACCCGCCACGAGGATGGCCGGCGGGCCGGCTTTCGCCAGCCCGGCGCCGGCGTAGCCGCCGATGAGCGCATGCGACGAACTGGTCGGCAGGCCGTAGTACCAGGTGATGAGGTCCCACACGATGGCGCCGATGAGACCTGCAAGGATGACCGAGCCGGTAACCAGCGCGAGGTCGATCATCCCCGAGCCCATCGTCTTGGCCACCGCGGTGCCGAAGACGAAGACGGCCGCGAAGTTGAAGAAGGCCGCCCACACGACCGCCTTGCCCGGCGACAGCACGCGGGTGGACACGACCGTGGCAATCGAGTTGGCGGCGTCGTGGAAGCCGTTGATGTAGTCGAAGATCAGCGCCGCCACGACGACGACGATGACGAGCGAATGCTCCATGACCGGCTATCCGTGCTTGACGACGACGCTCTCGAGCACGTTGGCCACGTCCTCGCAGGCATCGGTCGCCAGTTCCAGCAGGTCGAGCATCTCCTTGCACTTCATGATTGCGATCGCGTCCTTCTCGTGCTCGAAGAGACGCCGCAAGGCCTCGTCGTGCACGGTATCGGCGGCGTTCTCGAGGCGGTTGATCTCGACCGACCGGTCGTGCACCCCAGACTTCTTCTCGAGGGCCTCGACGGCCACCTTCACCTGCATGGTCGAGCGCCAGATGAGCGAGGCGAGTTCACGTGTGCCGTACGGCAGCGTGGTGATGCGGTAGCGCCGGACCACGCCCGCCGCAGCGTCGATGGCATCCATCACGTCGTCGAGCGAGGTGGCGAGCTCGTGGATGTCCTCGCGGTCGATCGGTGTGACGAAGGTGCGGTTCAGGCGCTGGATGATTTCGTGGGTCAGCGAGTCGCAGGCCTCCTCGACCTGCTTGATCTCGATGGCCATCTCCCAGGCCGGCGGGTCGGTCGCCAGCATCTTCTCGAGCAGCGTCGCCCCGGAGACGATGCGGTCGGCGAGGGCGATGAAGTCAGCAAAGAACTTCTCTTCCTTGGGGATCAGGCGAAAGGCGGCCACGGACACTCCTCACGCCCGGCCAGGTCGTGAGCCGGGGCACGGGGAGTGTGCCACAGGTCGCGTTACAGCGAGGCTACAAATGTCTTCAGCGGCACCGACGGGTCGTGGCCTGTTCACCGGGAATCAACAGCCTCGACACGACGGCGAGACGGCACCGTCCCATGCCGTGGCCGTGATTCACATCGTCGTCGCGCGGCCGGAGGCCGAACCGCACAGCGAGTCCCGAATCAACGATCATCGTGCAGGCCGCGGCGCCGGTACTCGACACCACATCGGCCGAGATCGGCGTGAACGTGTCGCCGATTGAAGTCGAGTAGCTCCCGTCAACGGCCGCAACTTCGCCAACCTGATGACGCTGGCCACGGGCGCGGCGGCAGCAACCGCTTCAAGGGGCCCGGCCGTCTAGTTGCAGCAGCCAGGCGCGCAGCCGCAGGCCCGCGTGTCGGAGCCGGGCTTGGTCGCCCGCACGAAGGCGCTCATGAACTTGCCGTCGATCGACTCGGCCAGACCCGGACGGTCGAGCCCGGCTTCGACGAGAAAAGCGCGCGCGTCGGCCGCCCTGTAGACGCGCGTCGGTTCGAGCTCGATGTCGTCGAAGCCGGCGCCGGCCAGCAGCTGCTGGTACTCGACGCCTTCGAGGGCGCCGGCGACGCAGCCGATCCAGAGTTCCATGCTCTTGCGGATGTCGGCGGGCACGTCGCCCGTGACGACCACGTCCGAGACGGCGAAGCGTCCGCCCGGCTTGAGCACGCGAAACGCCTCGCGCAAGACGCGCGGCTTGTCGCCCGAGAGGTTGATCACGCAGTTCGAGATGACGACATCCACGGAGTTGTCGGGCAGCGGGATGTGCTCGATTTCGCCCTTCAGGAACTCGACGTTCTCGACGCCGGCTTTGGCCTTGTTCTCGTTGGCCAGCGCCAGCATCTCGTCGGTCATGTCGAGGCCGTAGGCCTTGCCTGTCGGGCCGACGCGGCGCGCCGAGAGCAGGACGTCGATGCCGCCGCCCGACCCGAGGTCCAGCACCACCTCACCCGCCTTGAGTTCGGCCAGTGCCGTCGGGTTGCCGCAGCCGAGCGACGCCGCCACGGCCTGAGGGGGCAGGCCCGCCTGTTCGGTCACGTCATAGAGGTTCGAGCTGATCGGATCGCCGCAGCCGGTGTCGCTCGGACTGCCGCAACAGCCGATCGCCAGCCCGCCACCGGCCGCGCGCTTGGCCGCCTCGCCGTATTTCTCTCTTACCGTGCTCTTGATGTCGCTCTGGGTCGCCATGAGTGGTTGCTCCTCAGCCGGCTATGCAGGCCAGCGTCAATATGGCATAAACATTTGCCGAGGCGAATATAGAATACCGTGCTATATTCGTCAAGGCGAATATGATGACCTGCTGCTCGGCGCTGACGGCGCCCCGCGTGAAGCATGCCGCCCCCCTGGTGGCCCTCTACCAGGCGCTGGCCGATGCCACCCGACTGCGGATTCTCGCGGTCTTGGCCGAGACTCCCGGCGGCCCCGGCGGTGAGCTGTGCGTGTGCCACATCCACGCGAGTCTCGGCGTGTCGCAACCCACCACCTCGCGGCATCTCGCCTACCTGCGCAAGGCCGGCCTGGTGGAAGCGCGCCGCGAGGGCGTGTGGATGCACTATCGCCTGCTCAGGCCGACCGACCCGGTCGTGGCGTCGGTCTTCGATGCGGCCCTCCATGCGCTGGGGCACGTCGAGAGCACGACTCTCGATCGTGCCCGCGCGGCACGCGCCGCCATGACGTCGCCAGCGCCGGCCTAGCGCGGGTCGCAACGCGTGCCACTACAATGGCGCGCGCATGACCGCCCAGGGTTCACCGGTACGCCTCGGCCGCCTGGCGGCCCTCGTGGCCCTGTTCCTCGCGCTGACACTCCTCCTGCCCCGTCCCGAGGCCGTCACCCCGCAGGGCTGGCGCACCTTCGCGATCTTCGTCTCGGTGATTGCCGGCATGGCGATGCAGCCGATGCCCGGCGCGGCGCTCGTCTTGCTGGGGCTCACCGCCATGACGGCCAACGGCACCCCGATGCGGGAAGCCTTGGGAGGCTTCGCCGAGCCGTCGGTGTGGCTGGTGGTGGCGGCGATGCTGATGGCGCGCGCCATCCTCGACTCGGGCCTGGCCCGCCGCATCGCCCTGCTCTTCATTCGCCGCTTCGGCCACAGTTCGCTCGGTATCGCCTACGCGCTCGTGATGACAGATGTCACGCTCGCGAGCGGTGTACCGTCGATCACCGCGCGCTCGGCCGGGATGGTGCTGCCGATCGGACGCGGCATCGCCGAGCTCTTCGGCTCGACGCCCGGTCCGACCGCCCCGCGCCTCGGCCGCTTCCTGCTGGTCGCGATGTATCAGGGCTCAGCGGTGGCGTGCGCGATGTTCCTCACCGGCCAGGCCAGCAACGTCTTGGCGGCCGGGTTGGCGGCCAGGCTCGCCGGCGTCGACGTGACCTGGTCGGGGTGGCTGATGGCCGCCAGCGTACCAGGCTTCGTCTCATGCCTGGTCGTGCCGTGGGTGGTCCACCGCGTGGTGCCGCCGGAGGTCACCCGCACGCCGGAAGCGACGGCCTTCGCGGCGCGTGAACTCGACGCGCTCGGCCCGGTGGGCAGGCGCGAGGGCATCACCATGGCCGTGTTCATCGGCGTGGGCCTGCTCTGGCTGACCACCGGCGTGCACCGGCTCGACGTCACGTTCGTCGCGCTGCTCGGCCTCGGCGTCATGCTCGTGACCGGCACGCTCGGCTGGGACCGGATCGTCGAGGAGCGTGCCGCCTGGGACGTCTTCGTCTGGTACGGCGGCCTGCTCAAGATGGGCGAACTGCTGAACGCCGCCGGCGTTCCAACCGTCTTCGCCACGGCGGTCGGCGCCGCACTGGGCGGTGTCGGCTGGTTCACGGTGCTGGTCCTCGTGCTCGTGCTGTACTTCGTCAGCCACTACGCCTTTGCCAGCATCACGTCACACATGCTGGCGCTCTTTCCGCCGTTTGCGACGCTGCTCATCGGCGTGGGCGTGCCGCCGACGCTCGCCGTCTACAGTCTGATGTGCCTCACAAACCTGCCGGCCGGACTCACCCACTACGGCACGACCACCGGGCCGATCCTCTTCAGTCAGGGCTACGTGACGCTCGGCGAGTGGTGGCGCGCCGGCGCCATCGTCGGCGCCGCGAATCTCGTCGTCTGGCTCACCGTCGGCCTCGCCTGGTGGCGCGTGCTCGGGTTCTGGTAGCGTCGGCGATCGGGCCGGCCGGATCCGGGTGGCGGATCTTCCCGGCTCCCCTTACACTGCTCGGGTAATGCGCGACACCCTCGCCCTCATCCTCGGTGGCGGCCAAGGCAGCCGTCTCTTCCCCCTCACGCAGCATCGCTCGAAGCCGGCGGTGCCGATCGGCGGTAAATACCGCCTGATCGACGTCCCCATCAGCAACTGCCTGCACGCCGATCTGCGCCGCATCTTCGTGCTGACGCAGTTCAACTCCGCGTCGCTCAACCGGCATGTCGCGGGCGCCTACCGCATGGACACCTTTTCGAGCGGCTTCGTCGAGATCCTCGCCGCCGAGCAAACGCCAGACAGCACCGCCTGGTTCCAGGGTACGGCCGACGCGGTTCGCAAGGCGGCGCGCCACTTCGCGCGCTACGACGCGGAGTACTACCTGATTCTCGCCGGTGACCACTTGTATCGGATGGACTACGCGCAGATGCTCGCCGCGCATATCGAGCGGAAGGCCGACGTGAGCATCGCCGCGCTGCCGGTGAACGCCGATGACGCCACCAGCATGGGCATCCTGATGTTCGACGGGCACGGGGCTATTCAGCAGTTCGAGGAGAAGCCGAATCTGGAGCGCTTGGCGGCCATCGGCCGCAGTGCGCCGGCCGGCTCGACCTTCATGCCGCTCGACGACGACAAGCCGTTCGTCGCCTCGATGGGGATCTACGTCTTCACCCGTGAGGTGCTCTTCGAGATGCTGGAACAGCAGTCGGGCGTCGACTTCGGGCGCGAACTCATTCCGGCCGCGCTCAACCGCTACCGGGTCGTGCCGCACCTGCACAAGGACTACTGGGCCGACGTCGGCACGGTCGAGTCGTTCTACGACGCCAACATCATGCTGACCCAGCCTGGTGCGGCGTTCAGTTTCTACGACCACCGCCGGCCCGTCTATACGCATGCGCGCTTCCTGCCCCCGTCTCGGATCACCGGCACGAAGATGGACCGCGCCCTGGTCGCCGAGGGCTGCTACGTCGATCACGCGGACCTGCAGGAGTCGGTCGTCGGCATCCGGACCACGATCGGCGCCGGGGCGACCATCCGGCGGTCGGTGCTGCTCGGCGCCGACGCCTACGACGCTCCGACCCACGGCCATCCGAGCGGCGTCGGTCTCGGCATCGGCCCCGGCGTCGAGCTCGACCGCGTGATCGTGGACAAGAACGCGCGCATCGGCGAGGGCAGCCGGCTCGTGAACCGGCAGGGCCTGCATGAATTCGACGGGCCGAACTACTACATCCGTGAGGGCATTCTCATCGTCCCGAAGGATGCCGTGATCTTGCCGGGCACGGTGGTCTGATGGCGGCCACGGCACCGTCGTCGGCCTCGGCTACCGCTTCGTCGAGTTGCGCGGTCAGCGCGTGTCGAGCCAGCCTTCGGCGCGCAGGGTGGACATCTCGACGGCGAACGCCCTCCGGGCGCGTTCCACCCGGTGCCAGTCGGTGTAGAGCGCCTCACGCACCACGGTGGCGTCGGCGCGCTCGACCACGCGCCAGCCAAGAGGATCCGTGAGGATCTCGAACCGGCGTATGTGGTGGTCTTTCTTCAGCGTCTGCTCGAAGGTCGGCATGGCAACTCCCGCCCCTCGATCCTGCCCTGCTCCAGGCGCCACCGGCTGTAAATTCAACGTAACGTTCGCTGCCGGCACGGCGCTCACGGCCGGGCGGGCGGGACGATCACGTCGAGCGCACGCGGGTGGACGCGCACGTTCAGAGGTCCGTGGATGATGCGTGGCTCGCCGTCGAGGTGGAGGTCGGTGCCGGAGGCGGCGGCAATCGCCGCCGTGGTGAAGGTGCTCATGGTGACGCCGGTGCCTGGCTGCAGGCGGCCAAGGAAGAACGCCGGCAGGCGCGTGGCAATCCGCCAGAGCGGCTGGTCTTCGACGATCACGAGGTCGAGCCGGCCGTCGTCGAGCGAGGCTGGCGGTGCGATGCAGCCGTGGCTGCCGTACTGGCGTGAATTGGCGAGCGCGACGAAGAGCGCGCGCGGCGACGAGGCGCCGCCGTCCCAGGCAACCTCGATACGCTGCGCGCGGTAGCCGAGCACGGCCTCGACGCCGACGCGGGCGTAACGGAGGCGTCCGCGCCGCCCGGAGCGTTCCGCGAACGCCCGTGCGATGGAAGCGTCGAGGCCCACGCCGGCGACGTTGAAGAAGAACTCGCCGTTCACCTCACCGACGTCGATCCGCCGCCGCCGGCCACCGGCAGCAATCTCCAGAGCGCGCACGGGGTCGAACGGCACGCCGAGTTCGCGGCCGAGTCCGTTGCCGGAGCCGGCCGGCACGAGCGCCAGCGCCGTGGTACCGAACGCGAGCGCACGCGCCACTTCGTTCATCGTGCCGTCGCCGCCCCACGAGACGACGAGGCCGGCGCCGCGGGCGGCCGCCGCGCCTGCTGCCTCGGTGGCGTGTCCCGGTCCGGTCGTGACGATGACCGACGTCTCATAGCCGGCACGCCCGAGGATACCGCTGGCCAGCTCCACTTCCGCGGCGCCTCCCGCGTGCCTGCGACCAGCGCCGGAGATCGGGTTGATGACGACCAGGGCCGAGGTCACGGCGCCAGGCCTCGCAGCAGGCGCGGCGTCAGGAACCAGCGCAGCGTGCCGAGCCCGGCGGGCATGGCGCGATCGAGGTCGATGCGGCAGACCCCGCCCTTCTTGAACTCGAACGCCCCCTTCGCGCCGAGGAGCCGCGCGGCCAGCTCCCCGAGGCCCGGTTCGTGGCCAACCAGCGCGAGGCGCGACGCGCCCCGACCGGAGCCCGAGTAGCGCGCCACCGCCGCGACGACGTCGACCGGTCGGCTGCCCGGCGCCAGCGCCTCGACGATGGCCGATTTCGGCTTCGGCCTCAGGCCGGCCACGAGCAGTTCCGCCGTGTCGCGAGCACGCGCGTACGGGCTCGTCAAGACGAGATCGAGTTGCACGCCGGTCTCGCGCAGTCCGGCCACGGCGCGCCGGAAGCGGGCTACGCCGTCGGCCGTCAGCGGGCGTTCGGCATCGTCGGGGTAGTCGGGCCCACGGGCGGCCGCCACCGCGTGACGCACGAGATACAACTCGACCGAGGTCGGTCCGGCCGGCGGTTTCATGCGGCCGTCCGCCGCCGCGACGCGACGGCCGGCGCCGACAGCGTCGAGGCCAGCGCGCCCAAGGCCGCCCGCCGCCCGAGGAACGAGGCGTGGAGCTGGCGGCACTCGTCGTCGATCGACCGGACGACCCGCCGGAGATCGCGCGAGGCCGGTCGCGACCGGGTCACGATCCTGGCTTCGACCTGGCGCAGGTGCTCGACCAGCACGTGCAGGTCGTGGACCCGACCGAGCATCGTCTGCACCGCCCGCAACTGCCGCAGGGACGCGGCGGTGGGAGTGTGGCGCAGGTCGCCCGCGATCTCCAGCGCGTAGCGAAGCTTCTTCACGGCGATGCGCACGGCATGCAGCCGCTCGGGCGCATACATCACTCCCAGGTCGTCGAGGGCCCCGGTCACCAGCCTGCTGCGCTGGGCCACGCGCGCCTGCACCGCCGCCACCACTCGTGCGACTGGCAGCCCGGCGTTGGCGACGGGCAGCCCGGCGAGGTCGGCCGTGAGCGCGTCGACGGCGGCCCAGAGCTTTCTGCGATGCGAGGTCGACAGGGCCTTCTTGGTGGCCCGCACGGCCGCGGCCCGGCCGCGCGCGAACGCGCGGACGACGGCGGCATGCGCCAGTGGATGTACCGGCGTCACCGCGGTGAGCGCGGCGTAGAGTGCCGCCGTGACGTCGAGTTCACGTGCCGGGCCAAGGGCGCGGGTCACGCGCTTCACCGCCGCGCCGGCCCGCGTGGCCGATGGCGCGACCGCGGCGAACACGGGCACGACTTCACGCAGCCGCCGCGACGCGACACGGGCCCGGTGCACCGCGGTCGGTTCGCCTCCGAGCGCCGCCGGCAGCGCCGCGGCCAGGGCGTCGACGCGCGTCGTGAGCAGGAAGTCGATGGGTGAACGTCGTGCCATACTGAGCGCCGTCGGCAGTTCCACGGGCAACCGGAAGACGCCCATTATAGCCGCCACCCCGCCATGCGACTTGCCGCGATCGATATCGGCACCAACTCGGTCCACATGATCGTGGTCCGTGTGCGCCCTGATTTTTCGTTCGAAGTCATCGATCGCGAGAAGGAGATGGTGCGACTTGGCGCCGGCGGGCTCGACGGACGGCGCCTGACCCGCGAGGCCATGGCCGCGGCGCTCCAGGCGCTGTCGAAGTTCGAGCGGCTGGCGCGCTCCCACCAGGTGGACGAGATCCTTGCCGCCGCCACCAGCGCCACGCGGGAGGCCGAGAACGGCGGCGACCTGCTGGCCGCGATCGAGAGCCAGACCGGCATTCGCCCGCGGATCATCACCGGCAGCGAAGAAGCTCGCCTCATCAACCTGGCCGCCGTCTACGGTGTGGACACGCCCAAGCCCACGGTCGTCATCGACATCGGCGGCGGCAGCGTCGAGGTGACGCTCGGCACCGGCGGCGAGGTGCGCTTCGCCCGCAGCTTCAAGCTCGGCGTGTTGCGCTTGTCGGAACGCTTCGTCACGTCGGATCCGATCAGCCGACGCGACGAGCGCAAGATGGTCGCGCACATCGGCGCCCTCGTCGACCGCTATCTCGGCCATATCGCACTGGCCGGCTACGACCGGGTAGTCGGGACCTCGGGCACGATCCTCTCGCTGGGATCGATGGCCGAAGCGCTCGACACCGGTGCAGTGCCGGGCGAAGTACGGAATCTGCGCGTCAGTGCCAAGGCGATTCGCAAGGTGCGGAAGCTCGTTTGTGACTTGCCGATCGATCGGCGCCTGCAGCTTCCGGCGCTCGACCCCCGGCGCGCCGACCTGGTGGTGGCCGGCGCGGTGTTGCTCGACACCCTGCTGCGCACGCTCGGTGCCAAGGACATCACGCTGTGCGATCTGGCCCTGCGGGAAGGGCTCGTCCTCGACTTCATCCAGCGCAACCGCCGGCACATCCGCCAGGTCGAGGAGATTCCCGACGTGCGGAAGCGCTCGGCGCTCGAGCTGGCCGAGCGCTGTGGCTGGCTGGACTCTCACGCCCGGCAGGTCTCGCGCCTCGCGCTGGCGCTCTTCGACGGCCTCGGGCCGCTGCACGAACTCGGCGACCGCGAGCGCGAGTGGCTCGACCATGCGGCGCTGCTCCACGACGTGGGCACCCACATCAGCTACGAGCGGCACCACCGCCACTCGTACTACCTCATCAAGAACGGCGACCTGCGCGGCTTCGAGCCGCGAGAGGTCGAGATCATCGCGCTCTGCGCCCGCTATCACCGGCGGGCCAGACCCAGCCGGGCCCACGAGGGCTACCGGGATCTGCCGGGGCGATTGCGCCGGACCGTGCGAGTGCTGGGCGCGCTGCTGCGCCTGGCCGAGGCGCTCGACCGGAGCAGCCATTCGATGGTTCGGACGCTGAGCGTTGACACGGCCGGCGACGCGGTACGCGTCACGCTCGAAGCGCGGGGTGACGCCGAACTGGAGCTCTGGACAGCCCATCGCCAGCTCGCGCCACTCGAACGCGTGCTGGCTCGCCCGATTCACCTCGACGCGCGGGTGGTCGAAGACGGCGAGGCGACCGACGACAAGGCGCCGGACCGGCGCCGTCCCGAACCGTCTCTGCGGCGGCGGCGCCCGTTGGTTGCGCGGCGTTAACGCGAAATTTACACGTCCGAAACTGCCGCGAAACCCCTGCCGGATAGGCTCGTCGCATGCAACCAGTGCGCATGATGCAAGTGGGGTGGATGGTGGCCGCGGCCCTCGTCGCCGCCGCGTGCGGGGGCTCGCGGTCTGGCCCCGGTGGTCAGACGGCTACGGTGACGCTCGACGGCTCGAGCACGGTCTTCCTGATCAGCGAAGCCGTCGCGGAAGAGTTCCAGAAGGCCACGCCGGGCGTGCGGGTCACGGTCGGCATCTCGGGCACCGGCGGCGGGTTCCAGAAGTTCTGCCGCGCCGAAACCGACATCAGCAACGCCTCGCGACCCATCACAGCGAAGGAAATCGAGGCGTGCACGGCGGCGGGCGTCTCGTTCATCGAGCTCCCGATCGCCTACGACGGCCTGGCCGTGGTCGTCAATCCCAAGGCCACCTGGATCGACCACATCACCACCGCCGAGCTCGAGACCATCTGGGCGCCTGAGTCGCAGCGGGCCGTCACGCAGTGGTCGCAAGTGCGCGCCGGCTGGCCGGCTCGCGAGATGCATCTGTTCGGCGCCGGTGTCGATTCCGGCACCTACGACTATTTCACTGAGGCCATCAACGGCAAGGAGGGCGCCAGCCGCGGCGACTTCACGTCGAGCGAAGACGACAACGTGCTCGTGCAGGGCATCGCCAACGACGAGCTCGCGCTCGGCTTCATGCCCTTCGCCTACTACGCCGAGAACAAGGCCAACCTGAAGCTCATCGGGGTCGATGATGGCAACGACGACAACGGCCCCGGTTCGGTCCTGCCGAGCGTCGAGACGGTCAAGGGCGGCACCTACCAGCCGCTATCGCGGCCGGTGTTCATCTACGTCTCATCGGCGGCTCTGGAGCGGCCCGAGGTGCAGCAGTTCGTCGCCTTCTACCTGACCCAGGGCGGCGCTCTGGCGGAGGAAGTCGGCTACGTGCCACTCGGCGCACGGGGCTACGCGCTCGTGTCGGCGCATCTGGCCGGGCGCAAGACCGGCTCGGTCTTCGAACACGGCGGCTCCCAGGTCGGCCTCACCATCGAGCAACTGCTCAGCCGCGAGAACCAGTAGGTCCATGCCATCCCGTCGTGGTGAGCGCACGATCGAAGGGTTACTGTTCCTGTGCGCCCTCGCCTCGATCGCTACTACAGCGGGCATCATCGCCGTGCTGGCGGTCGAAACTCTTGCCTTCTTCCGTGAGGTCTCGATTGTCGAGTTCCTGACCGGCACGGAATGGACGCCGCTGTTCGCCATCAAGCACTTCGGGGTGCTGCCGCTGCTGCTCGGCACGATCGTCGTCTCGACCATCGCGCTCGTCGTGGCCGTGCCGACCGGCCTGATGAGCGCGATCTATCTCAGCGAGTACGCGCCAGACGGCGTCCGCCGCACCGTCAAGCCGGTGCTCGAGATCCTGGCCGGCGTGCCGACCGTCGTCTACGGTTACTTCGCGCTCACCTTCGTCACGCCCCTTCTCCAGCAGTGGCTCCCGGGCTTGAGCGGCTTCAACGCGCTGAGCCCGGGGATCGTGATGGGGCTGATGATCCTGCCGCTCGTCAGCTCCCTCTCCGAGGACGCGATGCGGGCGGTGCCGCGCGGGCTGCGCGAAGGCGCCTACGCGCTCGGCGCGACGCGGATGCAGACGGCGCTGCAGGTGGTGGTGCCGGCGGCGTTCTCGGGCATCACGGCCGCCGTCATTCTCGCGGCATCGCGCGCGATCGGCGAAACGATGATCGTCGCCATCGCCGCCGGGCAGCAGCCCCGATTCACCGTCAACCCGTTCGTGCCCATCGAAACGATGACCGCCTACATCGTGCAGGTGAGCCTCGGCGACACCCCGCAGGGCACACTCGAGTACCGGACGATCTTCGCCGTCGGCATGCTGCTGTTCGTGATGACCTTCGCGCTCAACCTGCTGAGCGGCTGGCTGCGAGCGCGCTTCCGCGAGGAGTACAACTGATGGCGGTCAGTCTCGGCCCCAACCCCTCGTCCGCCGGCCGGCGCCGCGCCGACCTCCTGTTCCAGGCCACCGCGCTGGTCGTGCTGGCCGGGGCCCTGGCCGCGCTCGGTGTGCTCATTGCCACGGTGTGGCGCGACGGCGCCGGCCGGCTCGACTGGGACTTCCTGACGAGCTTCCCGTCGCGGCATGCCGAGAGCGCCGGAATCTACCACGCGATCGTCGGCAGCCTCTACGTGATCACTCTCACAGCGGCCCTGGCGCTCCCGATCGGCGTCGCCGCCGCCACTTACCTGGAGGAGTACGGCGGACGAAGCCGGCTCGCTCGCTTCATCGAACTCAACATCGCCAATCTCGCGGCCGTGCCGTCGATCATCTACGGCCTGCTGGGCCTGGGCCTGTTCGTGCGCACGATGTCGATGGGCCGCAGCGTGCTGGCCGGCGCGGCCACCCTGGCCCTGCTGGCGCTGCCGGTCGTGATTCTCTCGACGCGCGAGGCCCTGCGCACGGTGCCGTCGTCGATTCGCGAGGGCTCGTACGCTCTCGGCGCCACCAAGTGGCAGACGATCTGGTACCAGGTGCTGCCGATGGCCCTGCCCGGCGTTCTCACCGGCCTCATCCTGGCCCTGTCGCGTGCGATCGGCGAAACGGCGCCCCTCATCACCATCGGGGCGCTCACCTACATCCCGTTCGCGCCCGACAGCATCTGGTCGGCGTTCACGGTGCTGCCGATCCAGATCTTCAACTGGGTGTCGCGTCCACAGGCCGCCTTCAAGGCCAACGCCGCCGCGGGCATTCTCGTGCTGCTCGCGCTGCTGCTCACCATGAACGCCATCGCCATCATGCTGCGCGACCGCTATCAGCAGAAAGGCCGTTCGTGACGACCGACGCGCGCCCCCTGCCGCCCACGCTCTCGGGCGTCGTCCGAGCTGGCGCCCCGGCGGTGGAGACTTCACCAGTGAAGATCGACGTCCGTGACCTGAACTTCTACTACGGGCAGAAGCGTGCCCTCGACGGCATCACGATGGCCATCCACGCCAACCGCGTGACGGCGTTCATCGGTCCCTCGGGGTGCGGCAAGAGCACGTTCCTGCGCACGCTCAACCGGATGAACGACATCATCCCGGGGGCGCGAGTCGAGGGCACGGTCACGATCGACGGCCACGACGCATACGGCCCGGGCGTGGACGTCGTGTCGCTGCGCCGGCAGGTGGGGATGGTGTTCCAGAAGTCGAATCCGTTCCCGAAGTCGATCTTCGAGAACGTCGCCTACGGCCTCAGGATCAACGGCCTGGCACGCAGCAGGGCCGAACTGGCCGAGCGCGTCGAGGAGAGCCTGCGGGCCGCAGCCATCTGGGACGAGGTCAAGGACCGCCTGAACGACTCGGCCCTGGCCCTGTCCGGGGGCCAGCAACAACGTCTCTGCATTGCCCGGGCTCTGGCCATCCGCCCCGATATCCTGCTGATGGACGAACCGGCCTCGGCGCTCGACCCGATTGCCACACAGCACATCGAAGAGCTGATCTACGACCTGAAGAAGGCGTACACCATCGTCATCGTGACGCACAATATGCAGCAGGCGGCGCGGGTCTCCGACCACACGGCCTTCTTCTGGCTGGGCCGGCTGGTGGAATACGGGCGCACCGATCGGATTTTCACGGCGCCGTCAGAGAAGCTCACCGAAGATTACGTGACGGGCCGCTGCGGCTAGCAACAGGGAGAACCACGGTGGAACGCGTCGTTCGACACTTCCAGGAAGAACTCGGAGTCCTCCAGGAGCGCCTGCTGGCCATGGGCGGCTTCGCCGAAGAGCGCGTCCGCGAGGCGGTGCTGGCGCTGGCCAGCCGTGACGCGGCCCTGGCCGACCTCGTCCGCTCGGGCGACGAGCCAATCAACGACCTCCACATCGAGATCGACGACCGCTGCTTCAAGCTGCTCGCCTTGCACCAGCCGATGGCGGCCGACCTGCGCGCCATCGTCGCTGCCGTCAAGATCAACACCGATCTCGAGCGGGTCGGCGATCTGGCGGTGAACATCGCCGAGGCCGCCAAGCGCTACCTCCTGCACGCGCCGGTCAAGCCTCTGATCGACATTCCGCGCATGGGCGAGATCGCGCAGCGCATGCTTCGCGACGCCCTCGACGCCTTCGTGCGCCGCGACGTCACGCTGGCCGAGTCGGTGCTGGCCGCCGACGATGCCCTCGACGCCCTGAAGTCGCAGATCTTCCGCGAGCTGCTCACCTACATGATGCAGGACGGCGGGAAGATCGAGCCGTCCCTCGACCTCATCCTCGTCTCGCGGCACCTCGAGCGCATCGGCGACCATGCCACGAACATCGCCGAGGATGTGATCTTCCTGGTGTCGGCGCGCGACGTGCGTCATCTCGGCTCGGGGGCTGGCGGCCACTGACCTCGGGCGGTCCGGGCATGGGATCCATCCGCCTGCCGCATTGACTCGGCGAATCTCCCGCGGCGTCGGCGACCGTTCCAGCCCGCCGATTGGCGGGACTGGCATACAATGGATCGGATGGATGGACCGCTGGTGTGCGCCGCGTGCCGCCTCCATCCGGTGGACTGGCGTTTTCGACCGTTCTGCAGTCGGCGCTGCCAGCAGGGAGACTTGGCGCGATGGGCCGACGGCACGTATCGGGTGCCGGGGCCGGCCGCGGACCTCGACGACCAACCAGACGACGACCGATCAGACGACGACAACTGACACGACTGCGGTTCACGCCGCCACTCTGCCCGGGCTGACCGCCCCGGGCCGCGAGCCCCGAAGCCATGGCCGACACGCTCACGATTACCGACAACCGCACCGGCAAGTTGTACGAGGTGCCGATTGCCGACGGCACCATCAAGGCCCTTGACCTGCGCAAGATCAAGCAGGACGACGACGATTTCGGGCTCATGACGTACGACCCGGCGTTCACCAACACCGCCTCGTGCAAGAGCGAGATCACCTACATCGACGGCGACAAGGGCATCCTGATGTATCGGGGATATCCGATCGAGCAGCTCGCCGAGAAGAGTTCCTACCTCGAGACGGCGTACCTCATCCTGCACGGGGAGCTGCCCACGCCCTCACAGATGACGGCGTGGACATACGAGATCACGATGCACACCATGGTGCACGAGAATATCAAGAAGTTCATGGAGGGTTTCACCTACGACGCCCATCCGATGAGCGTCTTCGTGAGCACCGTCGGCGCCATGTCGACCTTCTACCCGGACGGCAAGGACATCTTCCACGCCGAGTCACGGCGCAAACAGATCATCCGGCTCATCGCCAAGGTGCCGACGATTGCCGCCTACGCCTACCGCCACAGCATCGGCCGCCCCTACGTCTACCCCGACAACGACCTCACCTTCACCGGCAACTTCCTGAACATGCTGTTCAAGATGACCGAGGTGAAGTACACGCCCAATCCGGTGCTCGAGCGCGCGCTCGACGTGCTCTTCATCCTGCACGCCGACCACGAGCAGAACTGCTCGACGAGCGCGATGCGCGGCATCGGCAGCTCGCACGTGGATCCCTATTCGGCGATGGCCGGCGCGGCCGCCGCCCTCTACGGGCCGCTGCACGGCGGCGCCAACGAGGCGGTGCTGAAGATGCTCCAGGAAATCGGGTCGGTGAGCAACATCCCGGCTTTCATCAAGGGGGTGAAAGAGGGGAACGGACGGCTGATGGGCTTCGGCCATCGCGTCTACAAGTCCTACGACCCGCGCGCGCGGATCATCAAGACGACGGCCTACGACGTGTTCGAGGTGACGGGCAAGAACCCGCTGCTCGAGATCGCGCTCGAGCTCGAGAAGATCGCACTCGACGACGAGTACTTCGTCAAACGCAAGCTCTACCCGAATGTCGACTTCTATTCGGGTCTGATCTACGAGGCGATGGGTTTCCAGATGGCGATGTTCCCGGTGTTGTTCGCCATCGCCCGCACCGTCGGCTGGGCGGCCCAGTGGCAGGAGATGCTGCTCGACGAGGACCAGAAGATCTCGCGGCCGCGACAGATCTACACCGGCTACCAGTCGCGCGACTACGTGGCCCCGGCGCTCCGCAAGTAGGGGGGCGGGCGGCGTCCGAGCCCGGGGCACTGGCGGGGCGTCTCTCGACGACGAGATTGAAACCGGGCACGCCGTAGGGCTCGCGAGTTGACATGGCCACCCCTTACGGCGTGGTCCAAGGGAGCCAGCGTGGCCGCGCTCGTTGCGCCTAGTCGGCGGCGACTTCCTCGCGGATCTCGTCGTCGGTCAGCACGGCGGCCGAGCGCTTCGCCTTCTGGAAGATGCGATCGACGAGCGCCTCGGTTGGGGCGATGCCCCGCTTCTCGAGCCAGAACGTCACGTTCGAACGTCCTGACATCGGGCCGATCTCGATCTCCTGCTCGCGCCCGACGAGACTGGCCGGAATCGCCGAGTAGACCGCGTCCATGAGCTCGCGGTCGCCCTTCCTGGCGGCCTTGACGACCGCCGCCGCGTGCACGCCGGTGGCGGTCCGGAAGGCGTCCCTGCCGAGCACCGGGTAGTTGTCGGGCACCGGCACGCCGCAGGCGCGTGACACGGTTTCGACGTAGTCGGCCAGCGGCAGCAGGTCGCGCTCGAGGTGGCCGAGCAGCACCAGATTGACCAGCAGCAGATCCATCGGCGTGTTGCCGACGCGTTCACCGATGCCGAGCGCGGCGCCGTGCAGGCGCGTGGCGCCAGCCTGGTAAGCGGCCAGGCTGCAGGCGACGGCGAGATCACGATCGCGATGGCCGTGCCAGTCGATCCCGACCGGCGCACCGGACTCAGCGATGACGCTGGCCACGAAGCGGACCACGTTGGCCGCTCCTCCAGGCGTGGCGAAACCCACCGTGTCGGCGACGCAAATACGCGAGGCGCCGGCGTGGATCGCACAGCGGTAGATGGCTCGCAGCGTGTCTGGATGCGCCCGGGTCGTATCCTCGGTCACGTACATCACGCGCAGGCCCTCGCGCACTGCGAAGGTGACGGCGTCTTCGGTTCGGCGCAGCAGCCAGTCGAGCGTCCAGCCTTCGGCGTACTGGCGGATCGGCGAGCTGCCGATGAAGGCGGCGCATTCGAGCGGCACGCCCGTAAGCTGCTGAATGTCGGCAATCGGCCGGATGTCGTCGACGTGGGTGCGCGCGGCGCAGTTGGCGGTCACCTTCAACTTCTGCGTGCCGATCTCGCGCGCCAGGCGCTCGACGTCACGGGCCACGCCTGGTCCGGCGCCCGGCAGCCCGATATTGGCGGTGTGCATGCCCAGCGCGTCGATGAGGTGGAGGATGCGGATCTTACCGTCGATGGTGGGCGTACGCACCGATGGCGACTGCAGGCCGTCTCGCAGCGTCTCGTCATTGAGCATGACCGGCCCCGGCCGCGGCGAGGCGGAGACGGCGTTCCAGTCGTAGATCAGGCCGCCGATCATGGGGGCGCGGGCTAGCCGGCCGGCGGGCCGAGATAGCGGACGACGAGCACCGTCACGTCGTCGCTCTGTGAGGCTCCCCTGGCAAACGCCTGCACCGAGGTGATGATGCGCTGCAGGAACTCGTCGAGCGGCTCGGCACGATGCGCCATCGCAACTTCGGCCAGGCGGTCATCGCCGTACTCCTCCCCGGCCGAGTTGAGCGCTTCGGTCACGCCATCGCTGTAGACGACCAGCACGTCGCCGGGCTCCAGCCTGGTGTATTCGTCGGCGTAGGTGGCGCCCGTGAACAGTCCGACCGGCATGCCGCTGCCGGTGAGCGACCGCACGCCTGCCGGGCCCACGACGATCGGCGGGTTGTGGCCGGCGTTGCAGTAGGCCAGAGCGCCGTCGGGCAGGAGCGTGGCGAAGAACACCGTGGCGTAGCGCGCATCCACCTGACGCTTCAGTAAACCGGTATTGACGAGCCGCATCGCCGCTGCCGGACTCGTCCCGCCCACCTGCGCCGAGAACAGTCCCTGAATCTTCGCGGTGAGGAGCGCCGCCGCCGGCCCCTTCCCCGCCACGTCGCCCAGGACGACGCCGATCGCGCCGTCGTCGGTGTCGATGTACTCGAAGAAGTCGCCGCCGATCGACCGCGAGGGCAGCGAGGCTCCCATGGCATCGAAGAATGGGCCGTCGCGCCGCGCCTCCGGCAGCAGCGACCGCTGAATCTCAGCTGCCACGCGCAGTTCGTGCTCGATTTTGGCTTTCTCGAGCGTGGCGCGGTAGAGCCGCGCGTTCTCGATGGCCACGCCCGCTTCATTGGCCAGCGTGTCGAGCGCGCTGCGGGTCGCCGCCGACAGCAGCTGGCCCTTCTCGCGGCTATCGAGGTACAAAACGCCGATGGCCTTGGCTTCGGGCGCCATGTCGGGCCGGTCGAGATAGCGCACGAGCCTGAGCGGCGTGCACAGGACGTGGCGGATACCGAGCGCGACCGTGCCGCGGTGATCCTGCGCCAAGTCACCATCGAGCAAGTCGGCCACGACGCGCAGCTCGCCGGTGGCGAACACGTCCTCGGGGATCTTGCGGCTCGTGTCGAAGCGATCGCCCGGCAGGGTGACGCGGCCGCGCGCCCGGGCCAGCTTCAGGTCGAGCGTGCCGTCATCGCCGGCCAGCATGATGAAGCCACGCTCGGCGCCGGTGACGCCGATGGCCGCATCGAGCACGAGTACCAGCACCTCGTCGAGCACGCGGCCTGAGCCGAGCGCCCGCAGGCCTTCGAGCAGCGTCGCCATCTGGCGGATGTCGCCGACGGCGGTACCGGCCGATGACGTGCCCGAGGCCGAGAGCGCCGTGTCCGTGAGGAACACGACCTCCGCGCCGCCGGTGCGCCCGAACTGAACGCGGTCGCCGTGCGTGAGGCGATGTTCGGTCACCGGAGCGCCGTTCACGAAGGTGCCGTAGCGCGACCCGCGATCGCGAAGCACGAGCTGGCCGTCCTCGCGCGCGATCTCGGCGTGCTCTCTCGAGACATCGGCGCCAACCAGGCGGACGTCGCTCTCGGTACGTCGGCCGATCGTCAGCGTGGGCTTGTCGACGGGGATGACGCGCCGGCCGAGGCCGTCGTTCACTTCAAGGCGGGGCTCAGACATGGGCGCTCGCGTGGATCATAGCGTGTGGGGCCACGCCGCGCCAGACGGCGCCGGCCGGCTAGCGACGTCCGGCGCGCCCGCCCCACCACAGCGCCAGGGCGCCGGTGGCGAAGGTGGCCAGGCCCGCCCAGCCGGCATAGAGCGCCGCGCCGTCGGCGATTTCGGGCAAGCCGAGGGCGGCGGCGGCGGCGGCCAGCGTCACGCCGGTGGCGGCGCCAAGCGGGATCCCGCGCGGACGCCGCGGCGGCGCCACTTTGGGATCGGTGGTCGCGCGTCCGCAGCGATAGCAGATGAGCGCCTTGTCGGCGATGTCGGTGTCACAGAATCGGCAGTGCATCTCGATGAGGGGCGGGCCGTTTGGGCCAGCACCTCAGCATACGCAATACTACCGGTCAGCAGCCACTCGATGATTCCCCTTCGCGACGTCATCCCTTCACGCACGCGGCCCGTCGTGACGATCGCGCTCATCGCCGCCAACGCCTTCGTCTTCCTGCGCCAGGCCGGCCTCGGCGCCGACGAGATGGACCTCTTCGTCCGCGCCTTCGGTCTCGTGCCGGCGGCGTTCTCGTGGATGACGGTCGTCACCTCGATGTTCGTGCATGGCGGGCTCCTGCACGTTGCCGGCAACATGCTCTACCTCTGGATCTTCGGCGACAACGTCGAAGACCGGATGGGCCACCTCCGCTTCCTCGCCTTCTACCTGCTGTGCGGGGCCGGAGCGGCTCTCGCTCAGACGGCCGCAGTGCCGGAGTCCGCCGTGCCGATGGTAGGGGCGTCGGGGGCGATTGCCGGCGTGATGGGCGCGTACTTCGTGCTCTACCCGAAATCGCGGGTGCTGACGCTTATCCCGTTCCCGATCATGGTGGTCGAGTTACCGGCGGTCTACCTGCTGGGGCTCTGGTTCGTCATGCAGTTCGTGAGTGGTATGGCGACACTGGGCCCGCAGGGCGAAGGCCAGCTGGTGGGCGGCGTGGCGTTCTGGGCCCACGCGGCCGGTTTCGGGGTCGGCGTGCTGCTCGTCTTCCTCTTCCGCCGGCCCGAACGCCAGCGCGTGGAGTGGTGGGACGAGCCCACCGCGGGACGCTGATCGCGCCAGACGTCAGGAGCGCTGCCGGATCTCGCGGGACACGCGCGCCAGCTCGATCATCAGTCGCTCGAACTCGGCGGCCCATTCCGCCGGATCGCCGCCCGGCTTGTTCTGGATGTGCGCCTCGGCCTCGGTCTCGAGGGCGCGCCGCCGCCCGATGAGCTCGCGCACGGCCGGGTCGGCGCTCTCGGAGGCCACGTCACGGTCGAGATAGAGCGACCGCGCCATGGTGCCTACCGGTCCAGTCGTCACCGTGGCCTGCACGCCCGTCTTGTCGCCGGTGTCGTTGAGCATCGCCCGCTCCGTCGTGAGCTGCGCTCGTTCGGTGTAGTGCCGCGCGACGGCGCCGCTCGACGACGCGAACAGTTCCCAGACCGAGGTGCGGCCGTTCTTGTCGAGGTCCGACTGCACGTCGCCCAGCGCCTTGACGAAGTAGTCGGGAAACACGGTTGCATAGCGCTGGGCCGCCGTCTCGGTGGCGGTGATGACGACGCGGCCACTGGCCGCCAGCGCTTCGAGGAACGGCGCGCTCGCCTCGGTGGTGTTCACGACGACCTGGCGTCCCGGCAGCGCGCCCAGCATCGCGGCCCAATCGGCAGCGGTCAGGTCGGGCCCCACGAGATTGAACTTCGCCACCTGTCCGTCGAACGTGCCGTGACCGAGCAGGACGATGAGCAGCGTGTCGTCCTTCCCCACCTGGCCCTGGAGCGTCGCAAACGCCTTGCGGACGTTCTCGGCCGTCGCCACCGTGCCCGACGCGCGCGCCGTTTCATCGACGAGCTGCACGATTTGCGACGGGGCGAATCCGAAGCGCGACGTCAGAGCCACCTCGATCGCTTGCCGCCACGACGCCATCTGTTCGGCATACGCCGGGCCGCCCGATGCGCCGCTCACCACGATCGCCCATCGCATGTCGCGCGGCCCAGCGGTTCCCGTCGGCGCCTGCGCCGCGGCCCCGACGGGCCCGAGCAGCACCAACCCGACCATCAGCCACACTGCGCTGTACGTCATACCAACCCCACCCGCCGCCGGAGTGACCACTCGGCGGCCAGTATCCCAATCACGGCCAACAGACTCCACGCCCCGTGCCACACGTCGCGCAACTCCGGCGGGCCATCCGCCGCCGCGGTCGTCGGCAGACGCGGAGGGATCTGCCCGACATCGTCCGGCCGCACGTAGAGGCCGCCCGTCTGTTGGGCCAACCGCTGCAGCACCGCTTCGTTCAACCGCGGATCGGCCATCTCGGGGTCGGCGCCGCCGGCCAGCACGACCCGCTCACCGGCCCCGAGGCGCTCGGCGCCACGGCGCGCATCAGCGGCCAGGCGATAGACGCCCGCGTCGGTGAAGCGAACGGGCGCGTCGTAGCGACCGTCGACCGCGTCGGCCAAGGTCGCGGTCACCCGTGTGTCGTCACCGCCCGGCGCCGTCACGACGATCTGCACTTCGGCGTCGTCCACCGGGACGAAGTCGCGGTCACGCACGAGCACCGATACCTGCTCGGCCGTCCCCGGCGACGGACTGCCCAGCGCCGCGACCGACACGGGCTCGAGCGCACCGCGCGCGAGCCAGCGCGACATCTGCCGCCAAATCGTATCGTAGGTATTATCGCTGGCCGGCAGCATCATCCGCCATCGCCACGACGCTTCGCCAGCGAAAACCATCGCCCGGCCTTGTCCGTAGCGCTGCACCGCCACGAGCGGCCGCGCGTCGCGAGCGCCTCCCGTCGTCGCCAGCACCTGCGCCCCGGCCCGTGGTCCGCCGACGATGGCCACCGACGCCAGCGACGGCAGCGCCGCCCACAACCGGCGGGCATCGCCGGCAGACGCGCCGATCCGCGTCGCCGGGTGCGAAGCGCCATCGCCGGTGAGCTGAACGCCGGCGGTGTCGCGCACGTCGCCGGCCGTCCTGGCGACGGTGCTGCGTCGATCGGACATGTCGACCGGCAACACCTCGTCGAGGGGCGTGGCCGCCAGTCCCTCGCGCTCGAACGACCGCCCGCCGAGCACGAGCAGGCCGCCGCCGCGCGCGGCAACGAAGTCGGCCGTGGCCACCAGCTGCTCGTGCGTGAAGAATGACGCGTCGACGTTGCCGAAGAGGACGGCATCGTAGACGAAGAGATCGGCGCGCGTGCGCGGATAGCCGGCCGCCAGCGCCGCCGCGCGCGACGCGGCCGCCTGCACGAAGAAAGTCGGCTGGCCGTCATCGGTCTGGCCCTTGCGGATCACGGAATCGACGTCGAGGCTGGTATCGCGGGCGAGCGCCCGCTTGAGAAACGTGTGCTCGTAGCCCGGCGCACCTTCGACGAGCAGCAGTCGCCGCGGTCGGCCTGGCGGTTCGACGAGCACGCTGCGGCTGTTGTTCTCCGAGGCGATCTCGCCGGGCGCCACCGGCACGTCCACGCGGTAGACCGTCGCCACTGTGGGATCCGGCGACACGGTGAAGACGGCGCTCACCGGACCGCCGTCGGTTACCGGCACACGGCGCACATCCACCGGCCGTCCGTTGGCGGTCAGGGTCAGCTCGAGCGGCTGGGTGCCGAAGCCGGTGGAGACGGCCGAGACGTGCACGTCGACGGTCGAATCAGCCAAACGCGGTTCACCCGCCGACATGGCGACGATCTCTCGATCACGGGTGATCTTCGGCTCGCCAATGCCGACGGTGAAGACCGGCACCGTCAGATCGGCGGGCATCTCCGACGACGAGGTGTCGCCGCCATCGGAGACGACGATGATGCCGCCAAGAGGACGGCCCCGGTAGTGGTCGGCCACCGCCCTGAGCGCCCGACTCAGGTCCGATCGTCCCCCTGATGCCTGCATCTCGCCGAGCGACGAGCGCACGACGCCATCTCCAAACGCCCACACCTCCGTGCGCACCGTCGACTCGAGCCCGCGCACGAGTTCGCCGGCGGCCGTGCGGGCACGCTGCATCCGCGCTGGCCCCTGGGCATCGGCCACACGCATACTGCGCGACACGTCCACCAGCACCGGGACGAGCCGATCACCTGGGCCCGAAGGCGGCAGCACGCGAACGGGCCGCAGCACCGCCGCAGCCAGCAACAACAGGGCGGCGGCGCGCAAGGCGATGAGCGCGGCGCGCCGAGCCGGCGTGACGCGAGCGGCGGCATAGGTGTGGACCGCCAGCGCCAGGGCCGACACGACGACGAGCGCGTAACCCCACCAAGGTAATGCGACGGCAAATCGCATGCGATCAGGGCTCCGGCCGCCGCGGCGTCGCCAGTGACCGATAGTACCTGTCCACCAGCTGGCGGTAGTCGTCGGGTACCGCGTCGGACGCGCCGGCATTGAGGCGATCGCGCGACGCCTGCTGGCGAAGCTCGTCCGACAGCCCGCGCTCGACCTTCTCGAGCGCGACGAGCAGGCTGCGCTTCAGGGTCTCCCAGCGCGCGAAGTCCTGCTTGAAGGCCTCAGTCCCCGGCGCCGACTGGCTCGGCTGCCATGCCTCTGGTGTCGAGGGGCCGCGCATCTCGGGCGAGGCACGTCCGAGGGATTCCACCTGCTCGCGCGCCTGCCGCATCTCATCCGCCAGTTGCTGCTGCAGACGCGCGGTCTCGCCATCGGCGCCACGGCCCTCGCCTGGCCGCGAGCCGGGCTGGCCGGGCGTGCTGGCGTCACCGGCGGGCGGCCGATCGCTGCTGGTCTGGGGGGCGAGCTGATCTTCGCGGGCCCGCAGTTGGGCGAGCGATCGCTCGACCGATTCGAGCTGTTCGCGCAATCGGCGCGTCGTGGCCAGGTCCTCCGACAACCGGCTGCCGGCGGTCGCGTCGCCGGCTCGGCCCTGATCGAGCTGCTCGGCCACACGGTCGAGCACCTCGGCAGCATCGGCGCCGAGGCGGGCCGCGTCGGCTCCGGCGGGGCGCGCTGCCGTACCGGCCGGCGAGGGCCGGGTGGGGCTCGGGTCCGCCGCGAGGGCGCGGGCGGCCTCACGCATGAGGTCGGCGGCCTTGCCGGCCTCCATCGCCCGGCCGGCCCGGTCGAGAGTGGCGTGGGGGTCGTTGCCCCTGGCCTGTTGGGCCAGGTCGCGCATGCGTTGCCGCAGGCGCTCGGCGCGGGTCGCCAGCCGCGCCTGCTCGGCGGCCGCCTCACGGCCGGTGGAGGACGCCGGCGCCTGTCCCGGTGTTCCTACCGGGCGCAGCCCCTCGCTGAGGCGGCGTTGCGCCTCGGCCAGCTGGCGCGCCTCGAGCTGCACGTCCCCGAGCCGGCGCCGCATGTCATCGGCGGTCGACCCGCGCATGGCCTCTTCGGCGCGCCGCATGCGGTCGAGGGCGCGGGTCGCGCTCTCACTGGCGCGCGCCGCGTCCTGGTCGCGCAGTCCCGAGGCGGCCTGACGCATCTCGGAGACGGCGTCGCGGACGGCCTCGCGTTCGTTCTGCGTCTGGCCCGCTCCAGCCGCCTGGCTCGACGCCCCCTGCTGACCGGCCTGCTGTCCCGACTGGCCCTGGGCACCCTGCTGTTGCCCGGATGGCTGGCCCGGCCCGCTTTGCTGCTGCCCGGACTGCTGGTTCTGTCCGCCCTGCTGCCCCGGCTGCTGACCCTCGGGCGAAGGTTGCGCGGCGGCCTGTTGACCGGCGCTCTGCTCGCTGTCGCGACGCTCGCTCGGGGCCGGCATCTCGCGGGCGAGCTGTTCCAGCTGCCGGCGCAGCTCCTCCTGATCGCGCGTGAGGCGCTCGAGCCGGCGCTTCACCGATTCGGCATCGAGGTCCTGCTGGCTACGGGCGAGATCCTGCTGTTCGCGGCTCAAGGCGTCCTGTCGGCGCGCCAGCTCACGCAACCGCTCGAGGGGATCGTCGTCCTTGCGCGTGTCGTCGCGCGTCTCGGAGGACGCCGGCGTCTCGTAGTTGGTCTGCTGCTGCTTGCGCAGTTCCTGGTCGAAGAGCGCGGAGAGGTCGGGCGTCTCGCGATTGCCACCGCCGCCCCCGCCCTGTTGCCGCGCGATCTGCCGGCGTTGCACGTCGGCTTCCGCGCGCAGGAGCTGCGTGAGCGCTTCCATTTCGTGCGGCAAGGCGGCGCCGGTCTTGAGCGTGTCGAGTTCCGCGGTGGCCTTGCGCATCGCCTCGATGGCGAGTCCCAGCGGATCGTCGGCGACCTGGTTGAGCGTGGCGCGTCCGCGCCGCCGGCGCGGCGACCCGCTGGCGCCCCCGGCGGTCTGCATCTGGTTGCCGGCTTCTTTGGCAGCTCGCTGCTCAAGCGCCCGCTGCGCGTCAGCCACGGCCATGATGTCGGGCGCCGAGCCGGCACGATTCGCGCGCTTGCCGCGGCTGTCGAGCTTCCAGGTCGCGACGACGATCTCTTTCTGCGCGGCTGCCAGATCCTGGACACCCTGCGCCTGCCCGCCAGCGGCCATCGCCTGGCTCTGAGCGGCGACGAACTCGTCGTTGAACGCCTTCACCTCGAGGAAGTAGATATCGCTTCGCGACTCCGACGACGGCTTGCCGCGCCCGATGTCCAGAGCCCGCACGTAGTAGCTCACGATGTCGCCAGGCGCGACCTCGAGATCCTCGAGATACAGCGTGTGCGCGCCATTCACCGTCAGTGCGGACGCCGTGCCCTGCAGCGGCACGATGACCTCGGCATCGCCCGGCTTCTGCAGCACGAGGTCGAAGCTGCGCACGCCGAAGTCGTCGTCGGCCCGCGCCTCGATCAGCACTTCCTCGAGCGCTGTCACCTGTTTGTCGCCCGCCGGCCGCACGATCCGCACGTCGGGCGGCCGGTCGAGCAGCGTGCGGATGAAGTACTCGGTGTCATCGGGCATCTCGATGCCGTCGTCGTCGACGAAGGCGATTCGATACGACCCGTCGGCTACGACCGAGAGCTGACCCGTGGAGCGCGCGCCGTCGACACCGAGCGGCAGGCGGCGGCCGTCGGCGAGCACGAGCACGGTGGCGCCGACGGGCCGATCGGCCGTGATCCGCAGCGTGACGGCCGTGCCCTCTGGCGCGTAGATATCCCCGCCGTCCTGCTCGTGGCGCGGCTCGAGACCAAGTGCCGGCGGATACGCGTAGTCGAGATCGATGCGTTCGACCCGCGCCGGATGGATGACCGTCACCTGATAGGCGTCGGAGCGGCCGGCGCCGACGACGACGTGATACGGGAAACTCGCCGTCACCTCGGGGACGATGGCCTCGAAGACTCCGTCGGCGATCGCCGTCATCGCCAGCGGCACGACGTCGGGGCCCTCGCCGGCGACCAGCGCCGGTGCGAGCGCGGCGCTGCCAGACACGCGGGCGCGAATCGTGACCGCCCGCCCGGCACGCACGCGGACATCACCCGGTTCGACCGTGATCGTGAGGCGCGAGGGCAGCAGGTAGGCACCGGCGACGTCGATCGCATCGGTGAGCGGCGAGACCATGACGACGAGCGCAGCGGCGAGCGCCAGGCCGGCGCCCACGGCCCGGCGCCCCGAGGCCTGCAGGGCCGAAGACGGCACCACGGCCTCGGCCCCTTGGGTGCCAGCGGCCCGCATGGCGGCAGCGGCCAGACGGTCGGCCATGGCGGGTGCGTGGTCGGCGCGCGCCGCGTAGTCGACGGCGGTGACGACGACATCGTCGAGGCCGCCCAGCCGTTCCTCGAGGAGTCGCGCCACCTGCACGGCCGGCGACGAGCCGCGCGCTGCGCGCAAGGCCACCGTTAGAGCGGCGACGGCGGCAACACAGGCGAGGCCCACGAGGGCGACAATCAGTCCGCCGGTCGGCGCCAGGAGGAGCACGCCGAGTCGAGCCGCGGCGAGGACGGCAGCCGCGACGAACGCACCCGTGGCCCAGCCGCGCCGCCACGCCAGCGTCGCTCGCCGGCGCGCGATGTCGTCGAGGACTGCTCGGAGCGTCGTGAGCTCGTCGGCCATGAAGACTCGCTCTCCTATCCTAACCGGTCTCGGCGTCGCGGCGAGGCCGCGACACGCGTCCGACCAGGCTCTCGATGACGAGGATCGCGAGCATCGCCACCAGCCCGATCTGCCACAGGCGCTGCGCGGCTTCGCGGGTACGCGCCTCATCGGTGGGCCGGGCCGACGCAACGTTCGCGGCGGTCTGCACGCGGCTCGTGAACGCCTCGGCCGTGCCGGGGGTCGGATCGCTCTCCGCGGGGTCGATGTTCACGACGACCGTGGCGGCCGGCCGACCTGGGCCCGCGGCTCGCGCATGCGCGCCGGGTACGGCTGGCACGGCGGTCGGCACGTCGGGCAGGACGAAGGCGGTGGTCGTCCGCGCGTCGCGCGTGAGGTACTGCGCGATCTCGGCGATGAAGGGCGCAAAGCCGGGTTCGAGTGGAAAGCGGTTCCAGCGGTTGTCGAGATCTGAGGCAAAAAGGAGCAACGTGCCCCGCGAGACGTGGCGTTCGGCAAAAGCCACGGCGCCGCCGGCAAAGCGGGCCAGCACGTCCCACTCGGTGTCGTCGAGCACCTGCCGGTAACGGTCGATCGGCAGGCGACCGAGCGCCGACCGCGATCCGGCAAGCTGCCGCCACACGGGGTGGCGGCGATCCGAGGGGATGATGGCCGCTTCGTCGGGCGGCGGCACGACGGGATCGGGCAGCAACCGGATCGCGACGCCCAGCGCGTCGCCGAGCGTGGGCACGTCGACGTCGGGCCCCAGTGACAGCAGCACGCGTCCACCGTCGCGCAGGTAGGCCACGAGGCGCTCGCGGCCGCGGCGATCGAGCGTCCGCGTGCCGACGATGATGAGTGCATCCGGGGCCTCGGCGCCGCCGGCCGCCGAAAAACGCCGCCCGTCTTCGACCACGACCCGCATCGGCCACGTCTCGGCGGCGGCCTCGAGCGCCCGCTGCACGTAGAGGCCGGTGGTCGCCGATTCCGGCGGGTCGGCCGTGAGCACGACCACCGTCACTGGACGCGGCGGCTCGAGCAGCCAGTAGCGGGCGTTGTCGCCCTGGAAACCGTCGGGATCGTCGATCGTAACCTCGGCCACGCCACGCGGCGGCAGCGCCGCGCTGAAGCGCACATCGGAGGCCGAGAGTGGCGCCAGCGTCACCGTGGCGCGGGTAATCTCGGCGCCGTCCACCCGGAGACGCGCGACGGCCGAGCGTGGTCCCGAGGCGTAGTTCTGCACGACTGCCGTCAGCCCCTCATCATGCCGCACCGCCGTCACGGCGAGATTCGCCGGTGCGGCTGGCACCGCCGCCACCGAGACGTCGACGCCGCCAGGGACGTCGATGCGTTCGGCGCCCTGCCAGCCACGTTGTTGCAGGTCGGTGACGACGACGATCCGGCCGCGGCCACCGCGCAGCGCCTCGACGGCGGCGCCCACACCGGCCGCATACCTGGTGCCGCCAGCGCCGGGCACGAGGGCGTCGATGGCCGCCCGGGCCTCATCGCGGTCGGCCGAGGGCGCGACGACGAGATGGCCGCGGTCGTCGAAGGCCACGACACCGACCAGGTCAGCCGCCGGCGCGCCGGCCACGGCCGCCGTGGCGCGGCGCTTCAGTTCGGCCCAGGTCGCGGGGGCCGACGTGCTCAGGGACACGTCGACGGCGACGATCGTCGTGCCGCCGCCTACCGCCGGGTCGCCAGTGGCGAGATAGGGTCGGGCAAACGACACGGCCAGCAGCACGAGCGCCGCCACGCGCAGCGCGAGCAGCAGCAGATCGCGCAGCCGCCGGCGCTCCTGACGGGCCACCGGCGAGGCCGGCAGCATCTGCGCCGCTGGGAACTCGATCACTTTGTCGGTGCGCCGGCGGTACAGGTGCAGCGCGATCGGCACGGCGACCGCGAGCAGACCGGCGAGGAAGGCGGGAGCGAGGAACCCGAGGCCAAACATCAGCCCCGCCCCCGCGCCTTCAGATACGCCACCAGCGCCAGGTCGAGCGGCTTCGACGTGTCGAGCAGCTGGTAGTCGATGCCGGCGCCGCCGAGTTCACGGCGGTAGGTGTCGATCACGCCGCCGATCGCGGTCAGATAGGCGCCTCGCACGTCGGCGGGATCGGCAAACACCTCGTGCGCCGACTCCACGTCGCGGAAGCGCGCCACGTCGTCGAAGCTGAACGTCAGTTCCTGGGGGTCGAGGAGATGGAACACGATCACGTCGGTGCCGCGCTGGCGGAAGTGGCGCAGTCCCTTGACGACGGCCGCCGGCTCGTCGAGCAGGTCGGAGATGACGACGACGAGCCCGCGCTTGGCCAGCACCCTGGCCAGATCGCCGAGCGGCTTGGCGACGTTGGTCCTCGACCCGCGCGGCAGCCGCTCCAGGGCCAGCAGCACGGCGCGCAGGTGCGAGGCCCTGGCCGACGCCGGCAGGCGCTGCACGATGGCCTCGTCGAAGGCGATGAGCCCGACGGCGTCCTTCTGGCGGTGCATCAGATAGGCCAGCGACGCCGCCAGGTAGCAGGCATAGTCGCGCTTGGTGACGCCGTGCGAGCCGTAGCTCATGGACCTGCTGACGTCGACCAGGAGATGGCAATCGAGGTTGGTGTCTTGCTCGAACTTCTTGACGTAGTGGCGGTCCGATCGCGCGTAGACCTTCCAGTCGATGGTCGCCAGCGCGTCACCGGGCAAGTACTGCCGGTATTCGGCGAACTCCACGCTGTAGCCGCGCTTCGGGCTGCGGTGCAGGCCGCTCAGCACGCCCTCGACGATGATCTTCGCCTTCAGATCGAGCGAGCCGATCCGGGCCAGCACCGCAGGGTCGAGGTAGCGGGCAGGACCGGACATCAATCTACAGGCCGCTGGCCGGCGGCGGCACGGCGCCGAGCAGGCGCTCGACGACAACATCCGACGTGATGCCTTCGGCCTCGCCGTAGAAATTCGGAATCACGCGGTGACGCAGGATCGGCGCGGCCAGGGCCTGGATGTCTTTCACCGACACGTGATAGCGCCCGTGAATGAGGGCGCGCGCCTTGGCGCCGAGGATGAGCGACTGCGACGCTCTGAGTCCTGCCCCCCACTTCACCCACTTGTCGACGAAGTCGAGCTTCGGACCACGGCCGGGCCGCGAGGCGTCGACCAGCCGCACGGCGTAGCGCGCCACGTCGTCGGCCACGACCACTTCGCGGACGTACTCCTGGAAGGCCAGGATGTCCTCGCCGCCGAGCACGTGCACCGGCGCAGGGCGGCGCGCGCCCGTCGTCTGGGTGACGACGCGCACCTCGTCGTCTTCCGAGAGGTAGGACATCGTCACGTTGAACATGAAGCGGTCCAGCTGCGCCTCGGGCAGTGGATACGTCCCCTCGAGTTCGATCGGGTTCTGCGTGGCGAGCACGAAGAACGGCCGGTCGAGCGCGTAGGTGCGTCCGGCGGCCGTGACGTGGAACTCCTGCATCGCCTCGAGCAGCGCGGCCTGTGTCTTGGGCGGCGTACGGTTGATCTCGTCGGCCAGCAGGATCTGGGCGAACACGGGGCCGCGCACGAATCTGAGCGCGCGCACGCCGTCGGCCTCGTCGAGGATCTCGGTGCCGGTGATGTCGGCCGGCATGAGATCCGGCGTGAACTGGATGCGCTTGAAGCTGAGGTCGAGGATGCCAGCGAGCGTCTTGATGAGCAGCGTCTTGGCCAGCCCGGGCACGCCGGTGAGCAGGCAGTGGCCGCCGGTGAAGAGCGCGATGAGCACCTGATCGACGACCTCGTCCTGGCCAACGATGACCAGCCGCAGTTGCTCGAGAATCTTCTCGCGCCCAGCCGCGACGCGCCCTGCCAGGTCTTCGCCGTGCTGCTCTGTCGTCCGAGTCATGCGCTCCCCTGTTCCCTATTCCCTATTCCCTATTCCCTGTTCCCTGGGAGCCGTCAGTGCGTCAACGTGTAGAGGATCTCATTGATCATCATCTGGTAGGCCACTGCGGTCCACTTCAGATAGCCGGGATACTCCTCGGCGTTCGACCACTCCCAGCCGTCGCCCATGTCGGTGTTCCAGTTGATGAGCACCATCGGCCGGCCGGTGTCGTCGAGAATCGCGCGCAGGTGCGCCGTATAGCCGCCCTTCTCCCAGGTGCGGCCGTTGAAGAACGAGCCGAGACCCGGCACCTGCGGATAGCGATCGAACTGGTAGAACGAGGAAAAGATCGGATGCGGCGGCGTCAGCTCGCCGATTTCGCGGTCGGGAAAAACCTTGGCGAGCCAGCGGGCGGCGAGTTCCCACTCGAAGGAGCCGTGGAAGTCGTCGAGCGTGAGCGTGCCGCCCCGCAGGAGGAACTCGCGCAGCGTCGCCGCTTCGACGTCGCTGAGTACGACGTTGCTCGGCTCGACCAGGTACAGCCACGGATACTGGAAGAGCCGCGGGTCGTCGAGTGCCATCACGAGCGGCTCGCCCACTTCGATGGCTGTCGCCGTCTGCACCCGTCGCGACAGGTTCTGCTCGGCCGCCGGCCCGTCGATCGCCCACGGATCGTCCCAGAAGCCAAAGCGCGTGCGCATGGCAAGATCGCCCTGGGTGGGCGTGTACTTCACGCGTACGAACGTCCATTGCAGCCCGGCGAAGCGCTCTTCTTTGAAGACACCCGATTGCGCGCCGACATCGGCCACGAGCAGCGACAGCGCGGGCACGACGAAGGCGAGCAAGCCGGCGGCGGCGGCCAGGAGCGGTGCCTGACGAAGCGCGCGGCGCCACGCCGGGTCGGGCCCGACCGCGCCGGCCGTCACGGCGGCGGCTCCACCAGCCGCAGCAGCAGCTCCTGCGCCCGCACGTAGGTGGGTGCGACCTCGAGCGCCAGCAGGGCCTGGCGCTTGGCGTCGTTCTTGGCGCCAGACTTCTCGAGCGCTTCGCCGAGATCGGCGTGGGCGCCGGCGCGATCCTGCGTGCCGGCGGCGACGGCCACGCGAAACGCCCGCAGGGCGTCGGGCAGACGGCCGGCCGCCAGGGCGTAGCGGCCGAGTTCGGAATGCGCAGCGGCGTCGAACGGATCGATGGCGACAACCCGGGCCAGCGCCGTTTGACGCCGGGGCCCCTCGGTGCCGGCGTCGAGCAGCCCGACCAGCTCCCGCGCCGAGCCTACCGCCGTGTGATCGGTCGCGGTGAGCGCCTCGAGGGCCACCGCGGCCCCCGCCTTGTCGCCCTTGGCCTGGAGCAGCGCCGCGATGCGCGCCTGCGGACTCTCATCGCCGGTCGCGATCGGCACCAACGCGGCCGCCCGCCGGTAGACGACGAGGGCGGCGTCCGGCTCCTTCTCCTCGAGCGCCCGCGCCAGGGCGAGTTGCACCGGGAAGCTGCCGGTATTGGCCTCGGCCAGGGCGCGCAGCTGGTCGAGCGGCGCATCGGGCGCGAACTTCTCGGGTGTTGCCAGCGCGCGACGCAGCAGGCCAAATCGCTGGTCGAGGAAGCGATCGAAGGTCGTCTGCAGGTCATCGAGCCCGACCTCGAGCACGCGCGTGACGGCGGCTTCGGTGTCGAGGTCCTCGGAGAAGATGCGCACGAGCTCGCGCAGCGACGCTTCGCCGAAGCGCGCGACGATGTGCTCGACCAGCAGCGACGCCTCGTAGTACGCTAGGGAGATGAGCTCCGGGTTGCTGAAGCCGGAGTTGAGATCGCGCAGCTTCATGACCTGCCCGCGGTTGAGCGCGCCGGCGAAGGTGACTTCCATCTCGCGACCCCAGGCCGGCCGCGCTCGCGTTTCCTCCCACACCGAAATCCCTTCGGTGAGCCATCGCGGCACGCGCTGATTCGACAACTGCAGCGTGATGACATGCGCGATCTCGTGCCACAGCGTGGCGCCCCAGTTGAACTCGCCGGGCGGCCGCGCCTTCGGGGAATCGAGCGTCACGACCTTGCCGAAGCAGGCGCCGAGCGCGCCGATCATGCCGGGCAGGCCCAGGGTGCGCACGGCAAAGTCGTCGTGGCGCGGGAACATCTCGACGAGGATGGGGCCCTCGGGCGAGAAGTTCCACCGCTTCGAGAGCGACGCCAGGGCTTCGCGGGCCAGCGCCGGCACGTACTCCCGCATCACGGCCGCTTCGTCGGGGTGCAGGCGAATCACCAGCTCGCCGTCACGAATCGTCTCGAAGCCGTCGAGTGTGTCGAGCAGCGCCAGCAGGTTGTAGGTGACGCGGTCGAAGGGGTCGGCTCGAAACGCCGTCTCGAGCGCTCGCCGGGCGCCGCGCTCGTCACCGGTGCGCATGAGGTGCGCGCCAAGGTCGGCGTAGGCGCGGGCGTTCTCGCGATCAACCGTGAGGGCACGCCGGGCCAGCTCCGCCGCGTCCTCGAAGCGGTACTGCCGTGCCGCCACGGCGCCGACGACCCGGTAGACCTCGCCGTACAGCGGATTCATTTTCAGCAGCGCGCCGGTCGTGGCGGCGTAGTCGTCGGTGCGCTTCTCGAGCCAGGCAACGGCCGCCTTGAGCGACAGGGCCTCGAAGTGATTCGGGTTGACCTCGAGAGCCTTCTCGATTTCCGCCGCCGCGTCAGCGCGCTTGGTGTCGTCGAGGGCCAGTTCCGCAACCAGCACCCTGGCACCCGTGTGCTTCGGGTTGAGCGTCAGTACCTGGGCCGCCAGCTTCCGGGCCAGCGGCGGATTGTCTTCAGAGACCGTGCGCGCCAGCCCGATGAGCGCCTCGGGGTGCTCGGCGTTGGTTCTGAGTGCCGCCTGGAACGAGCGCGCGGCTTCGCCGCGCTCGTGGGCCTCGAGGAACAACTCGCCCCACGCCACATTCACCGCCACATCGGTGGGGGCCTGGGCATTGGCTTGGCGGAAGAAGCCGTTGGCGTCCTGAAACCGGCGCAGCGCGCGAGCGGCGCGCCCGGCCCGCACGTAGTCGGGCGCCGAGGCCGCCATCAGGTCGCGCGACAAGATGAGTGACAGCGTGCGGACGCCCTCGCGCTTGCCGAGCATGCGCTGCAGGATGCCGAGTTCGAGCGCCGCATCGCCGATCGGGTTCTCGAAGACGGCCGGTTGAAGCACCTTCTCGGCCTCGCCGTACTGCCCGACCGCCACGTAGGCCCGGGCCCGCAGCACTGCCGCCGGCGTGTCGTCGCCCAGGCCGGCCAGGCGCGTGTGGACCTCGGCGTAGTTGCCGCTCTCGAGCGCGCGGGTGGCCGCAAGACGAGGATCGGCCGCTGGCGCCTGGGCCGCAGCGACGCCAGCCGCCGCCAGAACCAACACCCCGACGAGCGGGGCGGCCAGAATGCAAGACGATCGGCGTGCCAGCAGGATATTGGTCATGAACGGCCGGGACGAGGCCAGTATACGGCGTCGTCGGCGTGTGGGTACAGACGGCGGCGGCGGCGGAATAGCCGGGTCTAGAACATCTGCCGCCACGTGAAGAACAGCGTCGCGGCGAAGGCCTGCAGGGCGGCGAAGGCGCCGATCCACATCCCCCGGTGCCGCGCCGGTATGGCGTCGGCGAGCCACAGGAACACCGGGAACAGTACCGTGGTCGCCCGCCCCACCGAGAGCCAGCCACCGCTGGCGATCGAGGGCAGCAGGTTGACGACGAGCAGGGCCGCCGCCGGCAGGCCGAAGCGCCGCAAGACGGGTACAAGGCTCGCGCCGACCAGCAGCCCGGCAGACGCGTTCAGGAAGTTCGGGACGTCGGCGGTGGCATAGCCGTAGAGTCCCTGTTCGCCGAGCGAGCGCCACTCGCCGGCGAGGAACGAGGCGGCGCCGATGTTCTCGCGCCCCCACGCGGCCTGCAGGCGGATCCAGGTGAACGGATCGCCCGTCAGGTCGAAGACGTAGGCGGAATAGACGAGCATCCCGAGTCCGGGCGCCGCCGCCACGAGAAACCGATCGGAAAGGCTGAGCCAGCCACCAGGTGGCGACTGCAGCCGGCCGTGTTTCCAGAGCGGCGCCACGACCATGAGCGCCAGTGGCACCGAGAGCAGGCAGCCGTTGGGGCGTGTGAGTCCCGCCAGGAAGCCCCAGCCGAACCCGGCCCACCGCTCGTCGCGCCGCATGTGCCACCAGGCGCCGACCAGCGCCAGCAGGAACAGGCCTTCGGTGTAGGGGGCGCTGAAGAACAGGGCAAAGGGATAGACCGCCATGAGCGCCACGGCCGTCACCGCGCGCTCGTCATCCATCAGCTCGCGCGCCAGCCGAAACAGGTAGCGCATTGCCCACGCGAAGGCGAGGATCGAGACGATCGCGCCGCTCCAGACGACCTGCCGGGCCAATAGCAGTGACACCCAGCCCATGAGCGCCGGGAAGGCCGGGAAGAAGACGACATTCTGCTGCCGATTGAGCCGGTTCGGCGTGTAGTCATAGCCGGTCGTGGCAATCCCCAGGTACCACCCGGCATCGAAGCGCGCCGGCAGGTTCGCCACTTCCCCCTCGGCCACCCGGATCGGAGCGCGGCCCCCGGGATATCCGATGGCATACACCGCCAGCAGGCCCAGCAGCAGCACACCGGCCCGCGTCGTGATGACGATCGGCCACGTGGCACGCGTGACCGGATCGCGCCGCCACGCCACCAGGCCGTCCCAGGCACGCGCGACGATCGACGGCGAGGGCCGCCAGGCGTGGCGCGCCGCAAGGACGAGGACCGCCAGCCCCGCCAGGCGCCACCACGATGTCGTCGAAACGCGCATCCCCAGCAATTCGGCGCGAAAGCCGCCGGTCAGGAGCGTGGAGAGGGTCACGAGCGTGAGCACGGCGACGATCCCGTCGAGCACGGCGACGGTCCGTCGAGCGGCCGGGGCGGGGCGAATGCGCGCGCGCGGCGCGGTGACCGGCATCGGCGACATCTTACCGGCAGCCTTCATCCGCGGCGTCCCAGGGCCCGATCTTCGATCGCCATCCGGCGCCGCATCAGCCAGCCAAACCCAACCAACGAGATGACACCGGTCACAGGCGCGCCGACGATGAGCGCAACGCCGAGGATCTCGCCGCCGACCGCCACGTAGTTGGGATGGTTCATGAGACGGTAAGGACCGGCCACGATCGGCGGCTCGCCGGGCGGCACGAGCACGCGGAACGACCAGCGGGTGCCGAGCGTGGCGATGGCCCACGCCTTGAGGGCCTTGGCCAGGCCGAACACGCCGAGTCCGAGCGCCAGGGCCGCCAGTGGCGACGGACCCACGAGCGCGCCTTCGCCCGCCATCAGGACAAACGCGGCCGGATACGCCCACCTAATCGTCTGATAGACATCACCGGGCGGCTCGACCGCGCCGCGCGCGCGCAGAAGCGAGGCGTTGACGGCCGACAGCACCGCCTCGCCGGCCATGACGGCGACAACAGCCGCCAGCGTTCCCAGGGCGATGACGACGGCTATTGGCACATCGCCCTCACGCCGTCCGGCGCGTGTCGCCGGCGTAGCGCACCATGGCCTCGAACGGCGTCGGCCAGGCGCGGGCGGCCCAGGTGGCGGCACGCACGAGCGACGGCGAATCCACGAGTGCGCGCAGGCTCCGGTTGAAGCGCCATTTGCTGGCGAACGCGGCGTGCCGGCGGGCATCGAGTGTGCTGGGGGCGTCCGCTGGCATGATGACGCCATCGAGCACGCCGCCGGCCACCTCGGCCGCCAGCAGGGCGCCGTCGAGGGCCAGGCGCAGGCCATCGCCGGTCATGGGATCGACAAACCCCGAGGCATCGCCGGCCAGCAGCAGGCCGGGGACGCCGGCACGGGCGACATCGACCGCCATCGGGCCGAGTACGACCGGCATCGAGGCCAGCCGCGCACGCGCGAAACGGTCGCGCAGCAGGTCGTCGGCCGCGATAGCCTGGCGGATCGCGTCCCAGGGTGCGGACACGGCCCGCGCTGCCTGGGGGCGCGGCAGCACCAGGCAGACGTTGGTCAGCCCGCCGGCCACTGGTGCTATGCCGAGATAGCTGCCGTCGCGCAGGTGCATCTCTCCACAGTCGGCCTGCACGCCGTCGACCTCGTGGGCATAGGCGCCAAAGGCCCAACGACGCGGGCGCCCAGGCGTCGTGGCTACGCCCAACGAGCGCGCCAGCGCCGACGCTCGACCGTCGCAGCCAAGAACGATCCGCGCCGGGTGCACGCGGTCGCCGGCGGGCGTCGCGACCGTGACGCCTCGGACGACGCCGCCGGCAGTATGCGGCCCCCGCACCAGTACGCCCTCCTCCACGGCCACGCCGTCCTGGCATGCCTGGTCGAGCAGCCACGCGTCGAGCACGGCGCGCATGACGGACAGTCCGGTGGCGTGGGCCGGATAGCGTCCCACGACCGAGACGCCGCCCGGGCCCGAGAGGCGCATGCCCGAGAGCGCGACGCCCTGGGCACGAAGGGCCGTCAGATCGAGATGGGCCGAGAGCGACGCCAGGGCGCCGGGATTCAGCGTGTCGCCACACAGCTTCGCGCGCGGGAACCTGGCGCGATCGAAGAGACGCACGCGGCGTCCCTGGCGCGCCAGCACCAGTGCGGCAAGCGTTCCGGCCGGGCCGGCGCCGACGATCGCAACGTCGTCGATCGGCGCGCCGAGAGTCACGACATCGCTCCGACCACCAGCGCGCTGTTCTTCGACCCAAAGCCGAGGCAGTTGCAGAGCGCGGCCTCGACCGAGGCCACGCGGCCCTTCCCAGGCAGGAAGTCGAGATCGCAGGCCGGATCTGGATCGGTGAGATTGATGGTTGGCGGGAGGAATCCGCGCGACAGCGCCAGCGCGGTCGTGACGACGCCGGCCGCGCCGCTGGCGCCCTGCGGATGCCCGATCATCGACTTGGTGGACGAGCCGGGCAGGGCGTCGGCGAGCGGGCCGAACGTCTTGCGCGTGCAGCGCACCTCCACGGCATCGTTGAGCTGCGTCGAGGTACCGTGATAGTTCACGTAGCCAATGGCGCTCTTGTCACGCCCCGACCTGGCGATGGCCGTCTCCATGCACCGCACGATCTCGGTGCCATCGGGATCCATCTGGACGCGGTGATAGGCGTCGCAGGTGGAGGCGTAACCATCGATGCTGGCGTAGATGTGCGCGCCGCGGGCACGGGCGCGGTCTTCGCGCTCGAGCACCAGCATCCACGCGCCTTCGCCGAGCACGAAGCCGTCGCGGCCGCGATCGAAGGGCCGCGACGCCTCGGCCGGCCGATCGTTGAAGTGGGTGGAGACGGCGCGCATCCGCGCGAACCCGAACATCATGCCCGGCAGCACGCAGCCGTCGCTGCCGCCGCTCAGCATCACCTCGGCCTCACCCGAACGCAGGAGCGCCGCCGCGTAGCCGATGGCATCGGTCGACGACGTGCAGCCGGTCGACAAGACGTGGCTCACGCCGCGCAGGCCGAGCGAAATCGACATCTCGCTCGAGACCATGCCGCAGATGCCGATCGCGATCGCGTAGGGCGTCACCCCGCGGCCACCGTTGGTGAAGAAGTCGCGGTACTGCTTCTCCCCGACATCGATGCCGCCGCCGCCGCTGCCAATGATGACGCCGGCGTCCGGGGTAGCGACGCCGAGCCCGGCGTCGTGCCAGGCTTCACGTCCGGCGACGACACCAAACAGCGCCGCCCGCGAATAGCGCCGTGGATCGGCGCGCGACTCCCAGCCCGCGGCGTGCTCGCCGTCGAGGCTCAGGGCCGCCGACATGTCGACGGGCGGCACGGCCGCTGCAACCTGCGACGGAAGTCCGGTGACGTCGAAGTCGGTGATCGCGCGCGTGCCGCTCACACCGCGTGACACGTGGTCCCAGAAGCGCTCGCGACCCACGCCAAATGGGGAGACGACGCCGATGCCGGAGATGACGATGCGGGGTGTACTCAATGGAAGCGAGGGTCGCCTACGACGCGCGGGAGTCTCTATAATACGTGCGGGTTGCCGCCCGCGGGCGGGCCCGCCACCCATGCCCTCCGCCGCACGACCAACTTCGTTCGCGCGCGCCGTCGCCTGGCTGGGCGGCGCCAGCTTCGCCGCCGCGCTCGCCACCGGCGCGTGGTTCTTCCAAGTCGTGCTCGCCGAGCCGGCCGGCGGCGACGTCATTCCAGTCGGCGCCGTGGCCTGGAACGTGGCCGCCTTCAGCATCTTCGCGACGCACCACAGCCTGATGGCCCGCACGCGCGCCAAGGCGTGGGTGCAGTCGGTCGCGCCTGCAGCCCTCGAACGCTCGTTGTACGTCTGGGTGGCGTCGTGGCTGTTCGTCGGCCTGTGCGTGACCTGGCAGCGCGTGCCAGGCGTCGTCTACGCCGCCACGGGTTGGGGCCACTGGATGCTCGGCGCCACGCAGGTCGCCGGCGTCGTCTTCACCGTCGCCGGGGCGCGGGTGCTCGACGGCCTGGAGCTGGCGGGCATCCGTCAGGTCACGCGGCCCGCCGCGCCCGCCGCGGCCACCATCCGCGTGGTATGGCCTTTCACGGTGGTGCGCCACCCGATCTATCTCGGGTGGGCGCTGATCGTCTTCGGCGCCTCTCCGATGACGGTGGACCGCGCCGTCTGGGCGCTCGTCAGCACGCTCTACCTCATCATCGCCATGCCTTGGGAGGAGCGTAGCCTTTCCGCTGCCGCGGGGCCGGCGTACTCGGCGTACTGCCGGCGGGTGCGTTGGCGGATGGTGCCGGGGCTGTACTAGCGTCGGGCTCAGCCTCGTCGTCGTCGACCTTCGGCAGGCCCTCGGTCTGGTCGACGAAGACCAGCGAATGCATCGACGGAATCTCGAAGCGCTTGCCGCACGTCTTACAGGTGAGTTCGTCGTCGACCCGGATCAGGTGGTCGCGCAGTTTGAGGAACTTGGCGCGGTCGCCCTCATCGGCGTTGCCAGGCAGTCGATCCTTCTTGGTGCGCCGGATCCAGCGCATCTGGTAGTCGTTGGTGCGGTGGCAACGCGGGCACCCGTAGCGGCCGTTACGCTGCTCGGGCCGTTCGTTGAAGAAGGCGCGTTCGTCGAGGGCCATGTCGCTGATCTTAACAGGTCGCGTCGGCTGCCGCGGCCGCGTATGATCCTCTGGAGACGCCGCCCAAACCCGCTGCCCGCCACCCATGCCTGATTCCCAGACGCCGCCCATCCCGTCCTCGCTGCCCGTGCTGCCGCTGCGCCGCACGGTGGCGTTCCCGCTCACGCTGCAGCCGCTGGCGGTGAACCGGCCGGGATCGGTCGAAGCGGTCAACAAGGCGCTCACCACCGACCGCATGCTGCTGCTCGTGGTGCAGAAGGGCGACGCGGATGAGCCGGATCCAGCCGAACTGGAGTCGATCGGGACCATCTGCCTCGTGCGGCAGATGGCCCGCGCCGAGCACGGGCTGAACATCATCTTCGAAGGCGTCGCCCGCGTCCGCGTGCTCGCCATCAACAAGTCCGAGGTCGCCATGACCGCCGACGTGGAGCCGCTCCCCGAGCGGCTCGAGCGCGACGTGGAAACCGAGGCCTACGAACGCCGCATCCGGGAACTGGCCGAAAAGGCCGTCGGCCTTGCGACGGGCGCCTCGGCCGAGGTGCGCCAGCTCGTCCTGGGGATCGACGATCCGCTGCGGCTGGCCTACCTGCTCGGGTCGATGCTCGACGCATCGGCCGCAGAGAAGCAGGCCGTCCTGGCCGCCGACCCGCTGCTCAAGAAGCTGCAACTGGTGCACACGATGCTGGCACGAGAGGTGTCGGTGCTCGAACTCAAGGGCAAGATCGAGTCGCAGGCGCAAGCGGAGATGTCGGCGTCGCAGCGGCAGTACTACCTGCGGCAACAGCTCAAAGCCATCCAGGAGGAGCTCGGCGAGGGCGAGAGCTCGGAGCTCGGCGATCTGCGCACCAAGATCGACGAGGCACAGTTGCCCGAGCCGATCCTGAAACAGGTGAACCGCGAGGCCGATCGCCTGGCGCGCATGGGCGGCAGTGGCGCCGCCGAGGCGCAGATGATCCGCACCTACCTCGAATGGGTGCTCGAAGTGCCGTGGTCGACGACCACCGTTGACCGGATCGACCCGGTGGCGGCGCGCGCGGTGCTCGACGAGGACCACTATGACCTCGACAAGGTCAAGGAGCGCATCGTCGAATACCTCGCCGTCCGCAAGTTGAAGGGCGACATGAAAGGCCCGATCCTGTGTTTCGTCGGGCCTCCCGGCGTGGGCAAGACCTCGCTCGGCCAGTCGATCGCCCGGGCCATGCAGCGGAAGTTCGTGCGCATCTCACTCGGTGGCGTCCGCGACGAGGCCGAAATCCGCGGCCACCGGCGCACCTACATCGGTGCCATGCCCGGCCGCATCGTGCAGGCCTTGAAGCAGGCCGGCTCGATGAATCCGGTGTTCATGCTCGATGAAGCCGACAAGCTCGCCCTCGGCATCCAGGGCGATCCGGCGGCGGCGCTGCTCGAGGTGCTGGACCCGGCGCAGAACCACACCTTTCGCGATCACTACCTCGAAGTACCAGTGGACCTCTCGAAGGTGCTCTTCATCGCCACCGCCAACCAGCTCGGCACCATGCATCCGGCGTTGCTCGATCGCATGGAGATCATCCGGCTGTCGGGCTACACCGAAGAAGACAAGGTCCACATCGCCCGCCGCTTTCTCATCCCCCGGCAGCTGAGCGAACACGGCTTGACCGCCGATGCGCTGACCTTCGACGACGGCGCGCTCAGCGTCATCATCTCGGAGTACACG
>JAGNJW010000051.1 GCA_018000455.1 Acidobacteriota bacterium | reverse complement strand
GTTCCCGCCGATGCTGAACCACCTGCGCGTGTCGGTCGGCCGCGACGACGACATGGCGAAGTTCCTCGTGGCCTTCAAGGAGATCTTCCCGAAGAAGGCTCCCGCGAGCTCGATGGCGCGCGGCTAGACCGCATCGTCACGTGAAGACTGGAAGGGCCGGCGGATTCCGCCGGCCCTTCCCTTTATCCGCTAGTCGAGCGGCCAGCGGCCGCTGGTGGGCCGGTCGACGTTGACCCTGGGAAAGCGCGAGCGGCGCATGGCCCGCGCGGTCACCTCGCGCACCGGCTCCTCGGTTCCTATCAGGTTGCGATCTCGATCGTCGACGAAGGTGTGAAGCGGAATCGACAGCCGCGCGCGCGGCTCGAATGGCCCCTCGAATACGACACCACTCTTGAACGTGCCGTTGATCGTGACCGTCACGTTCAGCCACGTGAAATCGCTGGTGTTGACCATCTCCAGGGCCGGGAGTTCCCCTTGGTGGCCGATCGTCACCTGCGCCGTCATCGGCTTGGCGCGCATGTCGTCCACGGCGAGCCACGTGCCGTAGACCATCGCTGCCGACACGACCAGCAGCGTCAGCGCCGTGATGAGGCGCGTCCTGGCCCCCGAGCGGACTGGTGCGGCGGGCGCTGACACGTCTGACATTCGCTACCTTCCGAAGATGATCCGCTCGCGCGACATGGCGCGCGCGGTGAGCGCCACGAGCACGACGGCCGAGACCAACGTCACCACACCCGCCACGAGAAACAGCCACGCGCCCGGCGGCTGGCCGCCGAGGACATCCGACGCCAGCGCGTACTGCCCGAGCACCGGCACGGGCGCCAGCCACGGACGCCGCGACAGCGGATAGATCGTGGCCAGCATCCCTGGCAGCATCGGCAGCAGCATCAGCATGCCCAGATAGCCCTGCGCTTCCTTGAAGCTGCGCGCGAAGGTGGAGGCGAAGAGCACCATGGCGGCGAGAAACAGCGCCAGCGGCAGGATGAGGAGCAGCAGACTGAAGAGCTCGCCATCGCTCACGCGGAAGCGGATGCCGAGGTCGTGCCACGGGATGCGGCGCAGGACGCTGACGGTGATGACCATCGAGAGCACGACCGAGGCGCAGCCGAGCGCCGAGGCGGCGAGCCACTTCCCCGCCGCCAGCACCCAGCGCGGGACGGGATTGAGCAGCAGCGGCTCGAGCGAACCGCGCTCGCGCTCGCCGGCCGTCGAGTCGATGGCGATCTGCATGCTGCCGACCAGCCCGGCGATGACCAGCAAGAGCGGCAGGATCGCGAGCAACGTCGCCAGCCGCGCCTGGCTGCTCGACACCTCCACGTCTTCGATGTGGATCGGCGAGGCGATGCCGGGCGCGACGCCGCGCGCGATGAGGCGGAGGCTGGCCAGCTGGCCGGCGTAGCCGCCGACCAGGGCCCGCACGCGCGCGATCTTGGGACGCGCCGCATCGCGCGAGCTCTCGGTGACGAGCTTCACTTCGGCCGTCTGCGCGCGGCCCATTCGCGCCATGAAATCCGGGTCGATGATGAGCACGACGTCCTCGGTACGGTCGAGGACGGCCTGTTCCGGGTCGGCCGGTCCTGGCACGACACGCACGCCGGTCTGCTGGCCGAGCCACTGCACGAAGGGCGGGGCGTGCTCGGCGCCAACCACCGGCAGCGTCAATTCCTCGGCACCGCGGGCGCTGCCGGCGGTGGTCGTGAGCAGCACGCCGAGCAGGATCGGCGTCAGGAGCGACGAGAAGACCACCGTGGCCAGCGATCGCCGGTCGCGGATGCCGTCCACCAGCTCCTTGCGGGTCACGGCCAGGAGCGCGCCAGCCCATCTCATGCGGGCGCTCCGTGTTCCAGGCCGGCGAGGCTCACGAACGCATCCTCGAGGTTCTCGCGACCCGTCTGGGCACGCAGTTGGTCGGCCGTCCCGTCGGCGACCACGCGGCCATCGGCGATGACGACGATGCGGTCGCACAGCGCCGACACCTCTTGCATGATGTGGCTCGAGAACATCACGCAGCAGCCGTCGGCGCGCAGGCCCCGGATGATCTCGCGCATGGCGCGCGTGCTCATCACATCCAGCCCGTTGGTGGGCTCGTCGAGGATGACGTTGCGCGGCTGATGCACGAGAGCGCGGGCCAGCGCAACCTTCGTGCGTTCGCCCTGCGAAAAGCCGGCCACGCGGCGGTCGGCCAGCTGGCCGAGGCCGAGCCGCGCGATGAGCTCGGCGGTGCGCTCCCGCACGGCGGCCCGGGGCATGCCGTGCAGCCGGGCGAAGTACTCGATGTGCTCGCGGGCGGTGAGACGCGGGTAGAGGCCGCGGGAATCCGGCAGTTGGCCCATGACGCGCTGGGCGCCCACCGGATCGGCCACCACGTCCACGTCGTCGACGCGGATCGTGCCGGCGTCGGGCCGCATCAGCCCCGAGAGCATGCGCAGCGTGGTGGTTTTGCCGGCGCCGTTCGGGCCGAGCAGGCCCGTGACGGTGCCGTCGTTCGCCGTCAGATGCACACCGCGCACCGCGAGCACATCACCGAACCGCTTCTCGAGCCCTGCGATGGCGATCATGGCGTGGGCGGTGCGCCCGGAGAGGTCGGAGAGGTCGACGGCGGCGGCGGGGGCGGCGAAGGTGACGCTGGCCGGGATGTTGATGTCGACGACGGCGGTCCATACGGCCCAGTCGGCGTGACGAAGAAGGGCGGCCGCGCGAGCGTGCTGGTACACGAGGGATCAAGCCCTTCCACGGCGGCCGTGCGCAGGAAGGCCTCGACAATCGCCGGCACGCAGCCGCGTCCGAGCGTGATGTGGCCGGCGCCCGGCACGACGATGTGGCGCGAGTTGGGCAGATGGGACGCCACATGGTCGCCCCAGGTGGGCGGCGTCACCGGATCGTCGGCCCCCGACAGGACGAGCACCGGACGATCGGACGAGACCGGCGCGAAGTAGCTGTCGGGCACCTCGGCCTTCGGCCAGAACTCGCAAGCGGCGTACTGCGCGTCGAACATGGCGGCACCCAGGAACCCGCCGGCGTCAGCCTCGACGCGGTCGGCGGCCGTGATGCGGGGGATGTCTTCGGCGCACACGACCGACAGGTGCATGCCGATCGCCAGGTCGCGCTTGTCGCCTTCGGGCGGCGACGAGAAGGCCATCGCCAGCAGCCCCTGATAGTTGCCGGCCGCCGCCTCGGTGAGCACGCGCGGCAACAGCGAGGCCACCTCGGGAATGTAGAGGGCGCGGAACACGACCAGGGCGGCGTCGCGGCGGGTCAGGGGCATCTCGAGCGGTTTGCCAGTGCGCGGGTGGACACCCTCGATGACCGGCTTGTCGGATTCAAGGCGCGCGAAAAGTGCCTCGGTGTCGGCGGCAAGGGTCGGGAAGGCGGCGGCGCAGGCGGCGTCTGCCCGACAATCGGCCATCAGCCGATCGAGCGCGCGCTGGGCGTCACGGGCGGTGTGCAGCGGCAGGCGCATGTCCTGCGGGGCCACGCCGTCGAGCACGACGCTCCGCACGTGGGCCTCGTGCTGCCGCAGGTAGACGAGCGCCGCGCGCGTGCCATACGAGCCGCCCCACAGATTGATCAGCTCGTAGCCGAGGAAGCGGCGGACGTCGTCGAGGTCGTCCATGGCGATCGACGTCGTGTAGAGCCGCGGATCGGCGTCGAGCGCCGCCAGGCAGGCGCGAATCCGGGCCATCGAGCGGTCGTCGTCGGTGGCCACGGCGTCGAGTTCGTCGGCCGGTGGGTCGCAGCCGAGCCGGTTCGAGTCGCCGG
>JAGNJW010000002.1 GCA_018000455.1 Acidobacteriota bacterium | reverse complement strand
GGTGCCGCTCCTCCGTCGTCAAGATCAACGCAACCTTCGGGCGTCCCTTTCGCATGCTCGCCTCCTTGTAAAGGAGTACGAGTGGGCCGCGCCATTTGTTTCAGCTTCTACGGTTACAGGACACTAGACGTTCGGCGCGCTGACGCTGCGGCGCGCCCGGGGCTCCGACGGCCGCCGTTAAGAATCGGCAAAACATGGGGCGGTTGGCGGGGTGGATTTCGCTCGCTCGGTCCGCAAGGAACGGCGCTTGCGCCACGGCCGAATCGCGCGCAGGATGTCCGCATGCGCGCGAGGCGTTCGCTGCTTCCGGCGGTTGTGGCCCCCGCGCTCGCCCTCGCCCTCGCCAGCCCTCGGGCGCAGCCGGCCGACACGCTGAATCGCTCGTGGCGTCAACTGACGACCGACGCGTTCACGGTCGTGGCCGAAGGGAACGACGGACGGGTCCGGGAGATCGCAGAGAAGGTCGACGCGTTCCGGGCGGCCGTTCACGAGGTGTTCCCGGCAGCGCGCCTCGAGCCGCTCGTGCCAACGACAGTGGTCGTCTTCTCGCCGGCCGGCTTCAACTCCTTCAAGCCGCTGAGCGGCGGGCGGCGCCAGGACTGGGTGGGTGGGTACGCGCTGTCGGCGGGCGACGCGACGCTGCTGGTGATGGGCTATGGCGGTCACCCGGCGTCCACGTATGGGCTGGTCTTTCACGAGTACATGCACGAGATTCTGGCCCGCACCTTTCCGGTGATGCCGCACTGGTACAACGAGGGCGTCGCGGAGCTCTTCGGTGCGTTCGCGGGCACGGCCTCCGACGGCCGCGCGGTCATCGGCCGGCCGATTCAACATCGACTCGATTCGGTTCGTGCCGACGGCCTGCTGCCGCTTCGCGACATGCTGAACTCGGCCAGCGCCGCCAAGTGGCAACGCGAACTGCCCTCGAGGTTCTACGCGAGCGCGTGGCTGATGGCGCACTACTTCCTGATGGATCCCGAGAGGCGACGGGGCTTGCTGTCGCTGCTGACGGAGCTCACGACGGGCGCCGACGTCGATAGCGCTGTGCAGAAGACCTTCGGTATGACCGTGGACGGGATGACGGCCAGCCTCACCAACTACGCGCGCCGTTCGACGTTGCCGGTGCTTCTGCCTCCGGCGCCGCCCGTGAGCGATCGTGCCAGCACAGTGCTGAGAATGACGGATCGGCAGGTTGCCAACCTTCACGCCGACCTGCTGCTCCGAATCGGCGACGTCGACGGCGCAGATGACCTGTTGAAGAAGGCCGTCGCTCGGTTCCCGGACGACGACGGACTTCGGACCGCAGTGGCCCGGCTGCGTCTGGCACAGGACCGCGCACCCGACGCCCTCACCGTGCTGGCCACGGCCAGCGAGCCGAGAAGCGTCGACTCCCTGCGCGCGGAGGCCGACGCGCTGCGGCAGTCAGGGCGCCTGCCGGACGCCGCCGACAGGCTAGCCCGCGCGGCAACCTCGAGGACGCCGTCGCCGCTGCTGCTCTTCGAGCTTGGGCGAGTACACATGGCGCAGGCCAACTGGGCCGAGGCCACGGCCGCGTTCACCCGGTTGCGTGTTCTCGACGCGCGGGCGGGCTGGGACCTCAGTCGCGCCTACGAGGCGTTTCGCCTTGGCTACGGCGTCTACACCGCCAGTGCCGCCCGGGCCTACCTGGCCAAGGTCGGGTGGAGCGAACCGAGCAGCCCGTACGCAGCCTTCGCCGGCGTTCTGGGACTGTGGCGGGACAAGCGTCAGGACGAGGCGACCGCGCTCCTCGCCGACGTCACGAAGGCGACCACCGGCGCGAAGTGGCCGGCGCCGATTGTGGCGTTCCTGAACGGGCGGTTGCCGGCCCCCGGGCTGATCGACGCCGCGACATCGGACGGCGAACGCACCGAAGCTCACGCCTACGTGGGACTCGTGGCCAGCATCGACGGCCGGCGGGACGACGCCATCGAACATCTGACCTGGGTGAAGACCCGAGGTGAACGACAGTACGTCGAATACGGCTGGGCGACCGCAGAGCTCGAGCGGCTGGTGACGAAGCCTCCGGTGCCATGACGCGAGTTGCGACGGCGGCGCCCGTCGCCGTCAACACGAATACGAGCTCTTACCGAGTTGCACCAAGCTGCCCCAAGAGGCCCAGTGCGTCCAGCGAAACCCACACTTCGGCGATACGTCCTGCAGACAGCCGGTAGACGTACATCCCTTTGAATGAGACAGACCTGCCTGTGGGCGCGATCCCCATGAAGTCTCCCCGGTGGCTCCCTTGCGCTACGAAAAGAGCAGCGACTTTGTCGCCCTCTCCAATCAAGTCCTCTATTGCGAAATGAAGATCGGGGAAAGCGCCGCGGAGCATCTCCACGGAGGCTTTGGGCCCCTCATCGACTCCTCGAACGTCACCCTCCGGCGCGTGGGCCAAAACGTCCGCTTCAAAGAGCTCGTCCGCGACAGACAAGTCGCCCCCGTTGACGCCAGCGTCGATCCAGCGGCGAACCACCTGTTTGTTCTTTTCGATCGACATCGTAACCTCCGTGACTCGGTCGCTTCTTCAGCGACGCAACGACGTCTCCTTGGCCATGGTCAAAGATGCCCACATTAGCCATGGTCTCAGCGCAAACGTGACAGTCCCGGCCGTGGAGCGCCGCCTCGACTCATGGAATGGGCGCCTTGGCGTTCAGCTCGTCGGTCCAGTTCAGCACGACCACAAGTCGCTGGCCTTCGGCCGTCGGAGCAGCCGCTCCAACTCGCTTCAGCATCAGGAAGCGGGTGCCGTCCGGTGCGATGTCGAAGGTGAAGGAGTCGGTGTCGAAGTAGTAGTCGCCCTCGAAGAGTCGATTCGGCGCGCCGGTGGCGAACCCGTCTGCCGAGGGGTCGATAGGCACTCGCATCAACGTATTCCCGCTCACGAAGAACAGCTCGCGTCCATCCGGTCCCCAGACGGGCATCCGGCCGCCTCCACTCGACACCAGCTGACGCTCTCGGTCCACGTCCGGGAACGGACGCACGTAGATGTCGTACTGTCGCCCTGGTGCCTGCTGGTCGGACTCGTAGGCGATGAGACGCCCGTCCGGAGAGACCACGCCGAAGCGCTCGTTCGACGTCGAGTCAATCGCGCGTTCGGCTCTATCGGCAGCGCCCTCGCCGATTGGCACAATGCGCAGCCGATGACTGCCGACGTTGTCTTCGTGCGCCACCAGCCAGCGGCCATCAGGGGACACCGACGTTGGCACCAGGCCCACACGAAGCGGGACACCCTGTTCGCTGCCGAGTTCCAGTCGGGCCTCGCCACCGCTGGACGGCACCGAATAGACCTCTGGCAGCGCGCGCCGCCTCGAGGAGTGGAACACGCGACGGCCGTCGGGCGACCAGACGGGCCGGGAATCCTGGCCGGCAAAAGCGGTCACCCGGTCCATCACCTGGCGTTCGAAGTGCCAGACCCAGATGTCGCCGCCGCCGTCGACGCTCCCGAACGCCGCCGAACGGCCGTCGGGCGAGATTCGGACCTGGCGGTACGAACCCGATTCGACCGTGAGCGCCTGTTCTTCGCCTCGACGGGTCACCCATACCGGGCGAAGCAGGTCCGCCGCCGTCTCTCCCGTGCCTCGATAGACGAGCAGCCCATCCTGCGACACGTCGAAGCCGGCGGCGCCGGTGGATTCTGTCTGGCTGAGGCCGGAGGCCACTGGCCGTGCTTCACCCGTCACTTCCAGCCGCTTCAGGTCGAAGGGCGCGGCCCATAGCGCCGATTCCCGCGCGAACAGGATGTGCCCTGTCGGGACGTATCGCGCCGACGCACCGGGCAGAAGCTCGCGCGGAGCCGAGCCTTCGGGCGGCACGACGGCGATCCACTTGTTCTCCATGCCTGGCCCTCGTGAGAACGTGATCAACAGGCCGCGCCGGTCGGGCAGGCGGCTGGGCCACAAGATGGTGCGATTCTCCGTATCCGGGAACCCGGGCTCGAGCACCACCTCGGGCTGGCCACCGCTGGCCGGGAGGCGATAGAGCGCGCCGGCCGGCGTGATGCTGCCGAAGAGAATTGTGTCGTCGGCACCCCAGCTCGCGCCGTAGGGCCGCGGTGTGACGCCGATTTCGACGGGCGGTCCCCCCGACACGGAAATCTTCTTCATCGCGCCGCCCGCCCAGAAGCCGATCCACCGGCCATCTGAAGAGAAGAACACGTTCTCTGCGCCGTCGGTGCCGTCGATGGCCGTCTCATCGAGTTCGCTCAAGTCGCGGCGGAAGAGGCGCGCCCGTCCTGCCTGCTCGGCGCGGTGGACGATCGTGCGGCCGTCCGGAGAGACCGCCAAGTCGTTGGTCAAGACTTCGCCCTCGGCGGCCGACACGACGAATCGCGACACCGATGGCGGCGCGCCGTCCTTGCGAGGCCACACGATGGCCGCCGCCAGTGCCGCCCCGGCTAGGGCGCAGACGAGGCCAACTGCGACCATGCGCGCCAGGTTGCTGCCGCCTGAAGTGCTTCGTCGCGCGAACTCCGGCTCGGCTTGGGCCTCGTCCAACTCAAGCTTGGCGTCGGCGATGTGCGCCAACCGGTGATCCGCCCGCTTCACGAGGCAGCGGCGCAGCAACCGGCGCAGCGCACCGTGTGTCGTTGACGGCAGGTGTGCCCAGTCCGGCGAGTCGCGTAGAACGGCCGCTATCGTCTCGCTGGCATCGCCGCCACCGAAGGCGCGGCGGCCCGTGAGCATCTCGTAGAACACGCACCCGAACGCCCAGACGTCGGTGCGCCGGTCGAGCGGTGTCCCACGCGCCTGCTCCGGCGACATATAGGCCGCCGTGCCAAGAATGACCCCGCGCATCGTCTGTGCTGGTGAGGTGATAGTGGGGGTGTTGCCGGCGTCCCCCGATCCCCGTTCCCCGATCCCCGTTCCCTGCTCCAAGGTCTTGGCCAGCCCGAAGTCCAGCACCTTCACCGTGCCGTCGGCGCGCACCTTGATGTTGGCCGGTTTCAGATCGCGGTGGATGATCCCTTGTTCGTGCGCGGCTTCGAGTGCCTCGGCGAGCTGCCGCGCGATAGGCAATGCCTCGTCGAGCGGAATCGCGCCACGCGCGATGCGCTGCGAGAGATCGTCGCCGTCGACGAGTTCCATCACCAGCGCACGGACGCCGCGCGATTCCTCGAGTCCGTAGATCTGCGCGATGTTGGGATGACTCAGTGCCGCCAGTGTTTGCGCTTCGCGAGTGAAGCGCGCAAGGCGATCCTCGTCGGCGGCGAACGAGTCGGGCAGAATCTTCAGCGCGACATCGCGATGGAGCGTCGTGTCCCGCGCGCGGTACACCTGTCCCATGCCGCCTTCGCCGATGAGGGCGGTGACTTCGTACGGGCCGAGGCGCGTGCCGGGTGTGAGAGACATCGCTCCCGCCTGACGCGAACGCCGGGATTATAGACCCCCGTGAACCTTGAATCCACTCACCGCCCTGGACCCGTACCTTGAGCTCCTCGAACCAGTTTTGCACCACGATCAGCGACTCCCACCTGGGCCCCATCCCCTCGGCCGCCGTCGCCGTCGGGGACGCCAGCATCAGGAACCGGCCATCCGTGGGCGACAGGTCGATTCGCCGGATCGGCTCTGGCGTGCGGTAGTAGGTGCGATCGAAGAGTACGGTGGGCGGGCCAATCGAGAGCGCCGGATCGTACGTGATGGGAACAGCTGTCATCTCGCTCGGAGGCACGCTCGGGCCCCCACGAAAGAACAGCGTGCGGCCATCGGTGGACCAGACGGCGTCCATGCCGCGTCCGGTGGACACGAGGCGGCGGTCGCCGAGATCGGGAAATCGCTGAATCCAGACCTGGCGCTGGCCGGTCTCAACGGAGCTGTAGGCCATCCAGCGTCCATTGGGCGCAATCACGGGGGCGCCCTCTTCATGTTCGCTGCTGATGAGCGGTTTCCAGGAAGGTGTTCCGTCGAACGACAGCAGGCCGATGTCGAATGAGCCGGTGGAGGCGGAGTAGTACTCGAACGCCAGGAGCCGACCGTCGGGTGACCACGTCGATGGCGACGGGACGCTGACGGTCTTGTCGAAGCCGATCACGCGTTCCACGGGGCCGGTGCCATCTGCAGCACGTTGATAGAAGCCCCAGCTGCTTTCCTGGCCGGAGGCGAAGACCACCCGATTGCCGTCGCGCGTCCACAGCGGCGAGATCTCGTCTGCCGGCGAGGTCACCAGTGGACTCAGCGTGCCCCGTTCCAGTTCGGCGGTCCAGACGTCCCAGTTCGCACCGTTGAAGATCGACATGGCGGCGCGCGATCCCTCCGGCGACACGCGCACGATCCCGTATGGCTTGGCCGGCAGTGCGATGGGCGCCTCGTGTCCCTGGCGATCCACCCACAGCAGCGCCAGGTTGTCAGTGGTCCCGGCGCCCGGGGCGTAGACGAGCGTTCCATTGTCGCTGACGTCGTACTGCACGGCACCGCTGGCTGGAACGCCCGCCGCGAATCCCACACCATCCACGAGTCTTCCCGGGGCGCTGGTGACCCGATGCGTACGAGCGTCGTAGGCGATAGCTGACAACCCGCCCTCGACGCCGTACACGACGTGGCCGGTTGAGACATAGCGCGCGTCACGCCCACGCTCCACGACCACCTGTCGCGCGCCCGTCTTCAGCGACTGGACGACGACCTCCGCATCGTCCCAGCTCGTGGTTCCCCGGGGCCGCAGCGTGTACAGCACCGATTCGCCATCGGGGAGCAATTGAGGACCGTGCGCCCACTCGCCTGGCTCGACCGAAACGACGGACTCTGCTGGTCCACCTGCCGCTGGCACCCGCCAGATGCCCTCGCTCCCCAGGCCGACGAGGATGGCGTCGTCAACACCCCAGCTGATCCCGAACGGGTTCGACTCGAGAAGGGCCATGTCTCGAGTGGCCAGGTGGTCCAGCGCGGGAATCGCGCCTACGACCACAGGTGCGCCACTCCGCTCGATCGACACTTTCATAAGGCGACGGTCGAGGTAGAAACCGATCCACCGGCCGTCGGCGGAGAAAAATGGGTTCCGAGCGCCGTCCGTGCCCTCCACAGTCGTGGCGTCGAGGCTATTCAGGGGCCTGACGAAGAGCAGCCGCCGCTGGCCGACCAGTCCGAGAAAGGCGATGCGGCTCCCATCGGGCGAAATGGCGACGGCTCGCTGATCGGTTCCGGCGATCCGTTCGCTCTCTCCTGGAGTCATGGAGAATCGGACAACCAGCGCGGGGCGTTGGGGTGAGCTGCTCCAAGGTGCCAGCGTGGCGAATACGGCGCCGACGATGCCCGCACCGAGGCTCGCCGCCACCGTCCAACGAATCGATAGGGAGCCCGTATGCCGTGCCGCAGCCTGACCGGTCGGCGGGCGAGTCTGGGAGTCGAAGGCGCCGTCGAGCGCCAGTCGCACGTCGCCGATGGACTGCACCCGCTGCTTCGGATCTTTCTGGAAACACCGGCGAAGGTAGGCCTTCAGTCCAGCCGGAAGGTCGTCGTGCAGCGCACTCCAGTCAGGCTCGGACTTGACGACCGCCGCGAGGGTCTCAGCGAAGTCCTCACCCGGGAATGCGCGGCGCCCCGTGAGCATTTCGAAGAACACACACCCGAACGCCCAGATATCCGCCCGTCTGTCGACCGGCTTCCCCCGCGCCTGTTCCGGCGACATGTAGGCTGCCGTGCCCAGGACCGCCCCGCGCATCGTCTCGGCGGGCGAGGTGATCGTGGGCAAATGCGCCCGTGCATCCGCGGCCGGCCCGCTGCCCACGGCAGGGTCGAGCGCCTTCGCCAGCCCGAAGTCCAGCACCTTCACGGTGCCGTCGGCGCGCACCTTGATGTTCGCGGGCTTGAGGTCGCGATGGATGATCCCCTGCTCGTGGGCGGCTTCCAGCGCCTCGGCTATCTGCCGCGCGATGGGCAGCGCCTCGTCCAGCGGCATCGGGCCGCGCGCGATCCGCTGCGAAAGGTCTTCGCCCTCTACGAACTCCATGACCAGCGCCTGCGCCGCCGGCCCTGCGCCGGTCGGCGGGACCGCGTGTTCGAGCCCGTAGATCTGCGCGATGTGGGGGTGATTCAGCGCGGCGAGGACTTTGGCTTCACGCAGCAACCGCGCGAGCCGCTCGGGATCGCTGGTGAACGCGTCGGGCAGCACCTTCAACGCGACATCACGGTCGAGGTGTGTGTCCCGCGCGCGGTAGACGCGTCCCATGCCGCCCGCGCCGATGAGGGCGGTGACTTCATACGGGCCGAGGCGAGTCCCAGGTGTGAGCGCCATCGCGGCCGACCGAACGCGGAAACCAGGAGTATATCCATCTGAATCGCACCGAGATCATCGGCGGCTCAATTCGTTGAGTTCAGTCGTCCCGAGGCTGAGGCTAGAGCGGTCCAGCCGGACGCCCGTGCAGCCGAGGGGTCTCCGGCGCGGGACGGCGCGACGACCCCGGGCGTATTGGAGTGGCGGACGCCGCGAGCCCGGCCGCGGTCAGGCGCCGGAGGGTGACGGGGGCTCGCCGGCGGCGGTGAGGACTTCGCGGACAAGCGCGTCGGCGACGTAGCACCCATGCTGGCGCATCGCGTCGATGACCGCACCCACTGAGGGCAGAAGCCGCCGGTTCTTCGCGAGGAGCAGCACGCCAAGCGTCCCGACCACGTGGAGACCTCGCCGTTTCGCGGTAGCTCGAGCCGCTGCGTCGTCACACAGCATGGTCGCCTGCAGGCGTTCCGCCAACGGGATCGCGGCTGCTTCGCCCCGTCCGAGCGTGCGGAGAAGCTCGGGGGACGGTGGTGCGTCTTCGAGGACCAGCCATGTGGCCGCCGCGACCTCGCCGGCCCCAAGAAGTCCGGCGCCCGCTACGACGATCTCATCGAAGACGACGCGCGGCGTCACGACGCGGTCGTAGAGCTGCGGCAGCAGCGCGAGCAGACCGGCGCCCGCGAGATAGATGAGCGGGCCGGCGTCCGCGACGACCGTTACGGCTGGCTGGGCGTGCGCCACTCGTCGCGGAGGTCGTCCACGGGATAGTCGATGACGGCCACGCCGTGTTCACCCAGCAAATGCATAAAGGCGGCACGGGGCAAGGTCGCGACTTCCGCCGCTTTGCCGAGGCTCAGTCGATGCCGGCGCACCTGGTCGATTGCCCACAGGCGCCGGAGGTCGACACTCAGCTGGGCCACGTCGCCAGCGTCCACCGCGTCGCCCGGAATCTCCACTTGCACGATGACCGGAGCCATGTCCCCAATCCTACCGCCGATTCGGTGCGTAGGCACCTCTGCGAGCAGGCGTCACGGGATCGACGGTTCGCCCGAAGCGGTACGAAGTCGCCACGGTCGACTAGGGGTGCTGTGTGACTCCGATTGTGACGCAACCCCTTCGAACGAGGGTGATTCACCGCGGGTGATGGCGTGTATTGACGAATCCTGTGAGCACCCCCAACTCATTGACTGCCATCATCTTCGTCGTCATCGGTCACGCTCGGTGACACCTCGGGGTCGCTTCTGTCAACCGGAGGGTTGCTGGTTCGAATCCTCGGCCTGTCGTCAGGCATCCGCGCGACCCGCTGGCGGGTCGCGACTCGGCACGAATCCAGCCCGGTCCACGCCCTGGGGTGCCTTCAGTGCTACTGTGCCGGCGGGCGTGCCATAGGCGGGCCGGGACGCGACTATGAGAATTGATGTTGCGCCGAGCCCCACGCCCTGATCGCCGAGGCGCGCTCGTTCCTGCCGTGCCGGCTTCACTAGTGCGGAGGCCCGTTGAACTGGACCTTGGACGCGATGCAGATGTTGACGGTGCTGGCGGCCGCATACGCCGCTTTCATCGCTCTGTTCCTGGTGCTCGAGAACCGCAGCCCGCAGTCGACGTTCGCGTGGCTGTTCTTGATGCTCGGGTTCCCGGTTGGCGGTCTCATCATCTACACCCTGTTCGGCCGGGGCTGGAAGGCATTCAGCAACAAGAATCAGCTCCATACGCTCATCGAAGGCACCTCCCTGGTCGAGCGGAAGACGGCCATGACCGAGCAGCAGCCGATGCTTCTCGCGGAGCTCTCGAAGACATCGGTAGGCGAATACGCCCGCCTGGCTCAGATGCTCTGGATATCCGCCCGCGCCCCGCTCACTTTGTCGAACCAGTTCGAGATTCTCCAGGACGCGCGCGAAAAATACCCGCGTTTGATGGCGGATCTTCGTGCCGCCTCGCGTTCGATCCACCTCGTCTACTACCAATGGGCCTCCGACCCGTTCACCAAACAGATCGCCGAGGTCCTGGCCGCGAAGGCCGCAGCAGGCGTCGAAGTGAGGATTCTGTACGACCCGGTCGGGAGTCTGATGATGCTCAGCTCGCGCTACCTGCGCTCCATGCGCAAGGCCGGCATTCAAGTGCACGCCTACTCGCCCCTCTATTACCTGCACACGATCAGCTACAGGAACCACCGCAAGATCGCCGTCATCGATGGACGTATTGCCTACTCCGGCGGATTGAACATGACGGAGGCGCATCTGTCAGGACCACCAGGGTTCACCGGCTGGCGAGATACACACGCGCGGGTCGTGGGCGAGGCGGCTCTACGGCTCCAGTCGGTCTTCTTGACCATGTGGTACAACACGACTGGAAAGAACCTGTTTCACGAGCGTCACTTCCCCCAACAGGCAGAAAGCGCGTCCAAGCTCCCCATTCAGGTCGTGAGTGGCGGCCCGGATTCGGAATGGAACGCCATCCTCAAGGCGTACATCCTGCTGGTGACGCTGGCGCGCGACCACGTCTACCTGCAATCGCCGTTTCTCATCCCGAACGACGGTCTGTCGGATGCGATGAAGGCGGCGGCGCTCGCCGGTATCAAGGTGTGGGTGATGATCGCACCGCGTGGGGCCGAGGGACAACTGGCGTATCGAGCCGGCATGACCTACGCCCGAGAGCTGGCAGGCGCCGGTGTCCGAGTCTTGCTGTACACGGGTGCCTATTTCCACGCCAAGACGGTGTGCGTCGACTCGAAAGTCTGCTCTGTCGGATCGGCGAATATGGACATCCGAAGCTTCTCCATCAACTACGAGACCAATCTGGTCGTCTATGACGAGGACATCACGAAGAGACTCGAGGCAGACTTTGAAAAAGACATGGAGAGCTGCGTCGACTTCTCGGTACCGCGCTACGAGTCGCAACCGCTCAGGACGCGACTGCTCGACTCCGGAATGCGCCTCTGTTCGCCGTTGCTCTGACTGACCTGATGTGGCTGAGCATGCGGGACCGTCCTCGGGCGACCGCTCCGCGCATCACCGTCGCATTCTGGCCAGTGCTGGCCGATCCATTCCAAGGCGTGCTCCGGGCCGGCCTGCCGTTCCGAAGCGAGCGATGGAACGAGTTCACTGCGCGTCGGGACGCGGGGCTGGTGGTTCGCTTCATGAACCAGGATGGAGTCCTCGGGACGCCCACTGCCAGTCGGGCTGCCGTGCGCGACGGCCGCAGCATCGACACTAGAATGGGTGTGACGCCGACGCGATGTCACCATATGGTCAACCACGAGTCAGGGCAGCCCGGCGTATCGGAGACCACCCACGATATGCGGGACTTACCCGCGCAGGAATCCGCTGACGTGCGGGCGGCGGAGTGGACACGCTCGTCTTCGCAGGCGGTATCGGCGAACCTGCATCGCCGGTGTGCGCGCGTCTCTGCGACGGGTCGGGCGTCCTCGGGATCGAACTGCACGCGTCGCGCGATGCGGAGGCGGCGGGCGCGAGTGGGTCATCGAAGGTAGCGGCGGCTGGGAATCATGACCACGCTGACGCCGCCCCCGCTCACTCCAGAGCCGGACCATCACGCACCGCGAGATGTCTTTCACCGTAAGACGACGGTCATCGCGGCGGGTGCTGTGGCCGGCATCCTCGTGCACCTGATCCTCCGCTTTGCCATCCAGGTCACACCGTCCGTGCACCAGCTGCCCCTGCTGGCGACGCTCGCCATCGGCGGTCTCCCCCTGCTGTATGACTTGCTTCGAAAGCTGCTGAACCGCGAGTTCGGGTCCGACCTGCTGGGCGGTATTGCCATCGTGACGTCGCTCCTCCTTGACGAGTACCTCGCTGGCGCGATCATCGTGTTGATGCTCTCCGGGGGGGAAGCCCTGGAGAGCTATGCGTTACGCAGCGCGTCCTCAGTGCTGGGGGCGCTCGCCAAACGGATGCCGTCGATTGCCCATCGGCAACAGGCAGGGAGAATCCTGGACGTGCCGCTGGCAGCGATCGCCGTGGGAGACACGCTCGTCATCTATCCGCACGAGATTGCCCCGGCGGATGGCGTGGTGATCGACGGCCACGGGGTGATGGATGAGTCCTATCTCACGGGCGAGCCATTCCAGATCACCAAGACCCGCGGCTCGACGGTGATCTCTGGTGCGATCAACGGTGAGTCGGCGCTCACCATTCGCACGACCCAGCGCGCGGCGGACTCCCGCTACGCGAGGATCATGGCCGTGATGCACGAGTCCGAGGCCAGCCGGCCGCAGTTGCGCCGTCTCGGCGATCAGCTCGGAGCCATTTACACGCCGGTGGCCCTGACGGTGGCGGGTCTCGCGTGGGCACTGAGTGGCGAATCGCTGCGTTTCCTGGCGGTGCTGGTCATCGCCACCCCGTGTCCATTGCTGCTCGGGATTCCCATCGCCATCATCGGTTCGATTTCTCTCTGCGCCCGTCGGGCGATCATCGTCAAGAGTCCCGTCGTCCTCGAACAGATCGCCGGCTGTCGGACCGCGATCTTCGATAAGACCGGCACTCTCACCTATGGCGAGCCGAAGCTGACGGAGCAACTCATCGCTCCCGGCTTCGCGCGACGCGAGGTATTGAGCCTGGCGGCAAGTCTCGAGCGCTACTCCAAGCATCCGCTGGCCCACGCGATCGTGGCAGCGGCGACCGAGGATGGGCTCCCGGTCCTCGAGGCCACGGAGGTGAGCGAGCCGCCGGGGCACGGGTTGCGCGGAACCGTGTCCAGCCACCAGGTGGAGATCACGAGTCGCGGTAAGCTCACGGCGCGGGACCCGGCCGGCGCTGATCAGTTGCCTCCGGTCGCGGGTGGGCTCGAGTGCGTGGTGGTCGTCGACCAACGCTATGCGGCGACCTACCGGTTTCGTGATGCGCCGCGCGCGGACAGTCACTCCTTCGTGAGTCATCTGGGTCCGAAGCATCAGTTCACGCGAGTCATGATTCTGTCGGGCGATCGCGAGTCTGAGGTCCGCTACCTCGCGCAGCAGGTCGGCATTGCCGACATGTACGCGGAGCAGAGTCCGGAGGAGAAGCTCGCCATCGTCCGGCAGGAGACCGCCGCGGCCAAGACGCTGTATGTGGGGGATGGCATCAATGACGCGCCGGCCATGATGGCCGCCACCGTGGGCATAGCGATCGGTCAGAACAGCGACGTGACCGCCGAAGCGGCGGGCGTCGTGATCATGGACAACTCGCTCAAGAAGGTCGACGAGTTCATGCACATCAGCCGGCGGATGCGAGTCATTGCCCTCCAGAGTGCCGTCGGTGGCATGGCGTTGAGCGCCATCGGTATGGGCTTCGCCGCCACGGGTCATCTCAGTCCGGTGAGCGGCGCGATCGCCCAGGAGGTCATTGACGTGCTGGCCATGCTGAATGCCTTGCGGGCCGCCTTTCCTCCCGCGGTGATTCATGACTTCTGACACTGCCGCGGCGGCGAGGGAAGAACCAGAGAGCCAGTCGCTCCTGCACGACCGTATGAGATCGTCAGGACACCGTCGAGCCTTGGTCAGCGCTTGGCGGCGCCGCTCTGCTGGTTGACGGCGTCAACAACGTCTCATCACGGCTGGGCGCAACGTTCGAACGCGGGCAGGTGGTTCTCGAGCGAGGCGCGGCGGTTGCTCGAAAACACCTGCCGGACGTCGTCCGGAAGATCCCCGCGCAGCAGGTCGTCGTAGATGGCGATGTTCTCCCGCTCGGCAACGATGCCCGCCGCACACGCCGCCACGATGCCGCTGAAGTGCGGCACCGTGTCCACACTCCACGTGCTCGCCGGCACAGCCGTACCGCGATTGGCGTACAGCCGGCCGATGGCGGCGGAGTGCCGCTCTTCGGCGGTCAAGACGTTGGCGAACGGGACCACCAGGCCGAAATCGTTCAGCACACCCTGGTAGATGGCCTCGGCGCGGTATTCGTCCTGAATCGCCCGCACTAGCGCGTCGCTGAGCGTCGCGGTCAGGGTCGTGGTCGGCGCCGTGGGCGACGTCGTGGTGTCGCAGGCGGCGGCTCCACCCACTGCGATTCCAAGCGCCAATGTCCAGAGAGCTGGTCTGATCATGATGAGCCTCCCGCTCCGTGTGAGGCAGGTCCGCGCCCAAGGATTCACCGGCGGTGGGGTGACACTTCGCCGCAGGCCGCCACCTCCGTCGTGGGTATGATCGACGGCATGGGTGAAACGCTGGTGACGCCGTCCGATCGCGATCTGCTCGCCGCCGTGCACGACGGTGATGCGACCGCCCTCGACGTCCTCGTGACGCGCTACGAGCCCCGTCTGTTCCGCTTCGGCATGACCATGTGTCACGACGTCGAGGACGCCCGCGACGTGCTTCAGGACACGCTGATGGCGATGGTGCGTTCGCTGAAGACCTACCGCGCTGAGTCGTCGCTCTCGACCTGGCTCTACGCCATCGCGCATCACGCCTGTCTCCGGAAGCGCCGGCGGCGCCAGGGCGCGCCGAAGCATCTGGCGTCGCTCGAGGCGCTCGAGCCGCACGATCGCGACCGAATGGCCACCAATGCGCCCAACCCCGAGGACGCTGCCGCGGCCGGAGAGATGCGTACGGCGCTCTACGCGGCCATTCGTGCCTTGCCGCCGGCCCAACGCGTGGTGTTGCTGCTCCGCGATGTGGAGGGCCTGAGCGCGCCTGACGCCGCCGCGGCGCTGGGGCTGAGTGTGGCGGCCGTCAAGAGCCGGCTGCATCGCGCCCGCCTGGCCGTGCGAGAAGCGCTGGCGCCGAGGGATCTCGCGGCGGGGGCCCGGGCGGCCGGCGCTCGGGGCTGCCCGGACGTGCTGACCAGCCTCTCGAAGCACCTCGAGGGCGACCTGTCGGCCGAGACGTGCGCCAGCCTGGAGGCGCATCTGTCGGCGTGTCCGTCGTGCCAAAGCGCGTGCGACTCGTTGAAGGCGGCGCTCGGCGCCTGCCGCGCCTCGGCGCTGCCAGTCGTGCCGGCCTCGACCCAGCGGCGCGTGCGGGAAGCCTTGCGTGCCTGCCTCGCCGACGAGGTGCCCGTCGCCCTTTCAGCCCCTGGATCGACCGGCCCGCTGCGCGATCCAGGCGATGCCTGACCACACGATCACCCTGAGCGTCATCGCCATCAGGCTGTCGTTGGCCACCTCGCCGCCGACGGCGAGGCGGGCAGCCAGGGCCATGAGCACCGCGGCGTGCCCGCCTGCCAGGGCCAGGGCCGCCGTGGCCGCCCAGCCTCGCCGTTGCCACACGCCGAGCCCGACGCCGACGCCGACGACGCCCGCGACGACGTTGTAGACGACGAGCCACGGCAGCACCGTGTAGTCCGGCGTGTCGAGCCCCGTCAGCACGCGAGTGCCGGCGACGATGCCGAGCCCGCCAAAGACCGCCCCCACGACGGCGGCCGCGCGTACCTTCCAGGAGGTGGCCATCACGCCCTCACGCTCGCGGGCCCGAGGCGCGTCACGGCCACGCCCAGCATCGCCACCGCCGCAACCATCGCGATCGCCCCGACCAGCACGAAGAGGGGCGGCGCGCCGAACGCCAGCTCGGCGACGATGCCGAGCGGCATGAGCAGGCCGACGAGCGCCAGGCGCGAGACCCAGGTCGCGGTCGCCGGTGGTACCGGCAGCTGCCAAATCAGGTAGCCGATGACGATATTCAGGAACCCGAACAGATTGCCGTGGACGTGGGCGAGCCGCGCCTCGAAGTGTGCGCCGACGGCGTAGTCGGCAATCCACTGCGCTTTGTCGGGCGCGAAGTCGCGCAGGTAGATCAACAGGAAGCCAAAGGCCATGAACGCCGCCATCATGAGCAGCCCGACGCTGATGTTCTGCTTGCCCTGTCTCATGCCACCTCCTCCGAACGGTCGCGTCCGCGGCGTCCCATTCAAGGGGTAAGGGCCCGCGCCGCGCCAAAGGGTTCGCAGGACCCGCGCGATTCTACCCAGCCCGCCTGACCTTACCGCCACCTCACGCGCCTGCACCAGCCGAAACTGATGGTGCCGACGTGGCACTGACTTTGCCACTAGAGGCGGTGGGAAGAGAGAGGAGCCCGTGTCATGAGCCGCGTCGTCATTCTGGGAGCCGGCGTGTCGGGTCATACCGCGGCCAGCTTTGCCCGTCGCTGGCTGGGGCGGACGCACGAGGTCGTCGTGGTGTCGCCGCTGGCCGACTACAACTGGATCCCGTCGAACATCTGGGTCGGCGTGGGTCTGATGGCGCCGTCGGATGTCACGTTCGCTCTCGCGCCGGTCTACGAACGCCACGGCATCGTCTTCAAGCAGGCGCGCGCGGTGGAGATCCACCCGGAAGGCCGCGAGGGAGATCCGGCACCCTACGTGGTCATCGAGTTCACGGGCGGCGCGGCAAGCGGCACCCGCGAAGACGTCCGCTACGACTTCCTCATCAACGCCACCGGGCCGAAGCTCAACTTCGGTGCCACGCCGGGGCTCGGACCCGACGGGGGACACAGCCTGTCGGTGTGCACCGAGACCCACGCCGACGAGACCTCCCGCCACCTCGACGAACTCGTGGCCCGGATGCAGCGTGGCGAGCGCGGGCGCTTCTTGGTCGGCACGGGCCATGGCAGCTGCACCTGTGAGGGCGCGGCCTTCGAGTACGTCGTCAACCTGGAGTTCGAGCTCAGGCGGCGCGGCGTGCGCGACCGGGCCGATATCTGGTGGTTGTCGAACGAGTACGAGCTCGGCGACTTCGGAATGGGCGGCCTGCACTTGAGGCAGGGCGGCTACGTGACCTCGAGCAAGGTCTTCACCGAGTCGCTCTTCGCCGAGCGGGGCATTCACTGGATCACCAGGGCGCATGTCCGCGAAGTGGAGGCCGGCCTCGCCCACTACGAGACCCTCGACGGGACCGAGCGGTCGTTCGCGTTCGACTTCGCGATGCTGCTGCCGCCCTTTTCCGGCGTCGGCCTCACGGCCCTCGACCGGAAGGGCGCGGATATCACCGCCCAGCTCTTCCAGCCGAACGGCTTCATGAAGGTCGATGCCGACTACGCGTCGAAGCCGTACGAGGCCTGGTCACCGGCTGACTGGCCGTCCACCTATCAGTCGCCGGGCTACCAGAACGTGTTCGCCGTGGGCATCGCGTTCGCGCCACCGCATGCGATCTCGAAACCGCGCAAGGCACCCAGTGGCGCCCCCATCGCCCCGGCGCCGCCGCGCACGGGCATGCCGTCGGCCACCATCGGCAAGGCCGTCGCGCAAAGCATCGTCGACATGATTGGCGGCGCGCCGGGGCCGACCCGTCGGGCCTCGATGGCGAAGATGGGTGCGGCCTGCGTCGCCTCCGCGGGTGCGAGTCTGCTGACCGGTACGGCGGCGTCGATGACGGTGTTTCCGATCGTGCCCGATGTCGAACGCTATCCGCCTTACGGCCGCGACCTCGCCGGGACGTTCGGGGAGATTGGCCTCGCCGGGCACTGGGTGAAGGTGCTGCTCCACCACGCCTTCCTGCACAAGGCACGGTTGCGCCCTGGCTGGCAGCTGATTCCGGAGTAAACGGCCATGACCACACGAGACACGGCGCCGCTCGACGAGCAGCAGGTCTACGCTCCGATGCCCACGAGGACGACGCGCTGGCTTCGCACCTTTCTGCCCTGGCAGCTCGTGCGCTTTGCCGTCATCAACATCCGCATGCTGCGGCTCATCTGGCGTGGCCATCACCAGTGAGCGGCACGCCCGCCGCGTAGCGAACCTGCCGCTTCCCGGCTCGTCGACCGCCGTCTCAAGACGCTGGGTGCGGTGCCGCCTGCTTGAGCGCGGTGACTTCGATCTCGATCCGCATCCGAGGGTCGGAGAGTCCGGCCGAGATCATCATCGCCGCGGGTCGAACCGATCCGAAGCACTCACGCAGTACCGGCCAACACTGCGCAAAGTCGTTGGCGTTCGGCAGCACGTAGGTCACCCGGACGACGTCGTGCATGCCGGAGCCGGCCTGCGCCAGCGCCGACGCGATGTTCTTCAGGCATTGTTCGGTCTGTTCCCGCAGGCCATCCGAGATGGTCATCGTGGAGTAGTCGAAGCCGGTCGTGCCGGAGACGAACACCCAGTCGCCTTGCACGACGGCTCGGCTGTAGCCGATTTCCGCCTCGAATGTGGAGCCGGAGCTGATGAGTATGCGATTCATGATGCGTCACCGACCTTGGCGTGGATGAATAGGCGCCGGCAGTCTGACACACACGCGGGCGTCGCGTGGTCGGGGCGCGCCGGCCGGGACGTCCAGGCACGGACGGGCTGCGGATAACCCGCGGGGTACCGGGGATTCTTCCGACGGTGCAGCGTTCACCGCGCAAGATGCCTGGCCTGGGCGGGCGCAGGCCGCGGGTCGGCCTACTGGCGCTGTCTTTGCTACCTGCCCTCTGGGCAGCCAGGGATGAGGCGCGCAGGCTCGAGGCGCGCCGTCAGCGGCTTCCCACCCGGAGGGCGGATGCGCAGGCGGATTCTCGTCGGGCTCGTTGCTGGCGTGGGCGTCACGGTCATCGCCGTGGCGGCGGCCTACCTCTACGACATGCGCCGCGCCTACGACCGCATCCGCGGCAAGAGCACGATCGTGGCCTCGCCCTACGGCGACATCGAGTACACGGAGGGCGGCTCCGGGCCTGCCGTGCTGGTCGTTCACGGCAGCGGTGGCGGCTTCGACCAAGGCGAGCTCATCGTGCAGGCGCTGCTCGGCGACCACGTCCACTGGATTGCGCCCTCGCGTTTCGGCTACCTGGGATCGACCTTCCGCGACGGCGCCACCTTCGACGATCAGGCCGATGCGTTCGCGTTCCTGCTCGACCACCTGGGCGTCGACCGCGCGGTGGTGGTCGCGCTCTCGCACGGCGGTCCCTCCGCGCTGCTCGTTGCCGTGCGTCACCCAGACCGCGTGTCGTCTCTCGCGCTCATCTCGGCTGGTGTGGCCTCGTCCGAGGACGCTGCGCAGGCCCAGGCGAACCAACAGGGCAACGCGCTCACGCGCATCTACCAGCACGACTCGTGGTACTGGGCCATCACCAAGGCGTTCCGCTCGCGCTTCCTGACGCTGATGGGCGCCACCGAAACGGTGATTGCCACGCTCACACCGACCGAGCGCGCCCTCATCGAGCAGGTGATCGACGGCATGAATCCGGTGTCGCCGCGGGCGGCGGGCGTCGCCTTCGACAACCAGGCGGCGATGCCCAACGAACGGATCGCCGCCATCCAGGCGCCGACCCTGATCGTGCATGCCAAAGACGACACCCTGCAGCGCTTCCGCAACGCCGAGTTCGCCGTGGCGACGATTCCCGGCGCGCGGCTGGCCGCCTTCGAGAGGGGCGGCCACCTGCTGCTCGCGGTGGAGCAGGCGGCCATTCGCGCGCTGCTGGAGCAGCACATTCACGCTCACGCCTCGGAGGGCGCGCGCAAGTAGGGGTGCGGCGATCAAAGGTCGCCAGCCGGACCCGTCCGGCCGGTCAGGCCGGCCGCCGGGCCGGTCCTCCAGCCGCGTCCGTGCCGCTTCGCCTGAGGTCGCCAACCTCCGGCGCCGGGGCACGCCGGAAGAAGCGGCCGTCGCGTGATCGGCTCAGGTAGCGGGCTTGCACGAGTGCGTCGAGGAGGCCAACGAGGCGTACCCGGTCGAGCGGCCACCGCTCGACCGCCTGAGCCTCGGTCACCATGAGGCCCGATGGTTCCTCGAACTCCGCCCGAATGAGCTGAAGCCAGTCGACCATGCGCGTGGGGTGAGTGTGCATCGATGCCTCCTCGGTGCAACGGGGTGTGTGCCACGCCACTGCCTCAACGTGCGGGCGACTACCGAGCCGCGTAGTGACAGCGACTGTAGCGGTGCACGACCGCCATCGCCATCGGGGCTCCCCCGATGGCCCGACCAGGGAGACCTGGAGCGGCCGGAGGGTCGCGACAACCTGTGTCCAGGAACGGCAGGTGCGCGGTGCCACGTACGGGCAGGATGGCACGCGCCGGCAGTCCGTCGAGGCTTCAGGGGCACGCCGAGCGGTGCAATTCTGCCGCCTCACGCGCAGCATTACCGCCACGCCTCGGCTGGCAGTGCCCTTGCTTCGTACCGCGACTGCCATGTCACACCCCATTCAGGTCGGCGTCGCGCTCCCCCAGCGAGACGAGCGCGACGCCATCGCCGGTTGGCTGGCGGCCGCCGACATGGACGTCGAGGTGCTCGTCGAAGCGTGCAAGGTGGACTCGGACGTCTCGGGCCGGGGCTTCGGCTGCATCGTTGCCGACGCCGCGCTCCTGAGGAGTGGTTATCTCGCCAGCCTGCGCCGGCAGGATCCGCGGGTGCCGATCGTGGCCGTGGCCGATCCCGCCGAGGCAGACCTGCCGATGTTTCGCCGTGGCGTCAGCGTCGTCGTCAGGCCGCTCGATGCCACCACTCTGACTCTCGCCGTCTCGCTCGCGCACGGCGAGGGCCGGCAGGCCCGCCGCCGTCCCCGCACGCGCGCACCGCGCGTGCCCTCGCGCGTCAGCGGCGTGCCGGCGACGATTGTCGACATCAGCAGCGACGGCGTGCGCCTCGAGCTCTCGCGCGCCTTCGCCGCCAAGCTCGGCCCGCAGTTCCGCCTGCAGGTGCCGATGGTCGCCCTCGACGTCGTGCTCCAGCGGGCGTGGGTGGCCACGACACGCGCCGACCTCGTGCAGTGCGGCGCCAGGCTCGTGGCGCCCGACGCCAGCCAGCGCCTGGCGTGGGAGCGCCTCATGGAGGTCTCAGGCACCACGATGTCGCTACCGGGCATGCACCGGCACGACCAGGCCGTCGAGGCCCCGCAAGACGCCCGGCTCCTGGCCCGCGTCTCGCGGCTGCTGAGCTCGGCCTCCACCCTGGGAAGCTGGGCCAACACCCGGACCCGAGATCGTTAGAAGCATCGCGCCGACCGCCCGGGAACCTCTATTCTGGTGGGGCAGTCTCATCAGAAGATGACGTCACTCAACCGCCGGTCACTGCTCGCGACTGGCGCCGTGGGCGCCGTGGGCGCCGCCTGGACCGGGCTGTCCGAATCGTGGACCGCGCGGTTCGTCCGTGGCCGCCTCGCCGAGTTCGGCCTGGACGTGCCGCCGGCACCGCACACGCCGGCGCCGGCTTCGTGGCACGACAACGCCGTGACGCTCGCATGGCTCGGCCACGCCACCGTGCTCATCAACTTCTACGGCCTGCGGATCCTGACCGATCCGGTGCTCTTCCCGCGCATCGGCGTCGATCTCGGCATCGGCAGCCTCGGGCCGCTGCGTCTCGTGCAGTGCGCGCTCACGCCTGAGGCGCTGCCCGAGGTCGATCTGGTGCTGGTCTCGCACGCGCACTTCGATCATCTCGACACGCCGTCGCTGGCCGCCATCCGCGGCCGGCCGGCGGCCGTCATGGCTGCGTCGACCTCAGACCTCCTGCCGCGGCGCCGCTACGCCAGCGTCGAGGAACTGCGCTGGAACGACTCGACCAGGGTCTCGACGCCGCGCGGCGAGGTGCACGTGCACGCGATTGAAGTGCGGCACTGGGGGGCGCGCCTCCAGCGCGACACCTATCGCGGCTACAGTGGGTGGGTGGTGGAGCGCGAAGGGACGCGACTGCTCATCGGCGGTGACACGGCATCGACCGACGCCTTCCGCGCCCACCGGCGGCTCGGGCCGTTTGCCGCGGCGGTGATGCCGATTGGCGCCTACAACCCGTGGATCACCAACCACTGCACGCCCGAGCAGGCCGTCGCGATGGCCGATGCCGCCGGCGCCAGGCTGTTCGTGCCGGTGCACCACCAGTCGTTCGTGCTCAGCCGCGAGCCCGTCCACGAGCCGCTCGAGCGCGCCGAGCACATGCTGCGCGCCGAACGCGATCGGCTGGCGATCCGCGAAATCGGCCAGACGATCGTGCTGCCGGCCTGAGGGACGACGCCGCCACCTTCGGCCGTGCGCTGGTGCGGCGCCTCACCAGGTGTCAGGATCGCCTGGCAGGCCCACGCTCACCTCGCGATCGGGCGACACGTTGGCCACGCCCTTCACCTTGCGCAAGGCTGGCACGGCGGCCTTCGGCGCCGTGCCCACAACGACGCCGACGGCCTCGAGCGACGAGGTCACGGTCATGCCCGCCGCGGCCAGTGCCGTGGTTACCTGATCGATGTTGGCGCCGGGCGCGAGGGTTACGAGCCAGGTCGTCGCCGCTTCGCTGCCGCCGCTGCGCTTGGCCATGCCCGATGCTCGCACGAACGCCCGGCGGGCGATACCCCCGCCGAGCGTCCGGGCCCGCGGCCGTCCTAGGGCGCCTGCACGAGACCCCGGCCCACCCGGGCGGCGGGGAAGGCGAGCGGACGTGCGGTTGCCTGCAGCCGTCGCCAGAGCAGCCCGCCGCGCAGGGCCGCGCTCGATTGCGCCCACAGCGCCGCGACGCCGGCCACGTGCGGGGTGGCCATGCTGGTGCCGCTCTTGAACCCGTAGCGTGTTGGCCGCGGCACCGACGAGAACACGTCGCGGCCGGGTGCGGCGATCTCGACCTTGCCGAAGTTCGAGAACGACGACGGCGCCAGCGTTGGGTCGAGCGACGCCACCGACATGATCGACGGCGAGTTGGCCGGCGCCCCGGTGGCCGACGCCGCGTTGCCGGCCGCGGCGATGATGAGGCACCCGGCCGCCAGGGCGGCGTTGCCCGCTGCCGTGTAGGCCGCCTGCACGCCGGTCTGGGCGCCGAGCGACATCGAGATCACCTGGCAGCGGTTGGCGATCGCCCAGTTCATGCCGGCCAGCACGCTGCCGGAGGTGCCGCCGCCGGCGTTGGTCAGCACCTTGCCGACGAAGATCCGTGCCTGATAGGCGATGCCGTAACGAGGTGTCGTGCCGGCCGGCGACCTCGGTCCGCACGAGGTGCCGATGCAGTGGGTGCCGTGGCTGTGCAGGTCCTGCACCGGCTGGCCGACGAACGATCCTGCCGCCGCGACCCGTCCGGGAAAATCGGGATGCCCGAGGTCCATGCCCGTGTCGAGCACCGCCACCTTGATGCCGCCGCCACTGCGTGGAGACGGGGGCACCTTGCAGCGGATGAGTCCCCACGTGGCGCCCAGCACCTGAGCGTCCACGTCGTCCTCATCGGCCACCGCCGACCCGGCGCCGCCCAGATCTGCCGCGATGGTGTTGGCGGCGCGCAGGAAGCCGCGCAGGTAGTCGCTGTTGTCGGCAAACGCGAAGTACTCCGGCTCGATGGCCTCGATGGGGCCGTCGGCCGCGGCCTGGTCGAGCGCCGAGAGGCCGCGCGCCCCAACCGATGGGCCGCCCACGAGCGCGACGCCGATGGCCGGGAAGTTGAGCGCATCGGCATCGCCGACGTCTTCGACCCCGACGGCGCTGTCTTTGAAGTCGCGCGCGTCGGCCACCCGCAGGCCGCGGGCCTTGAGCGACTTGACGCCCTCGGGCCCCGCCCCCTCCTTGTAGGTGACGAGGTAGCGCCCCGTCTCCATGCTGCTGTCACCGCGCTCGAGCGCGGCCAGCAGCAACGCGTCCACGCCCGAGGACGTGGCCGCCTGATCCGATCCGCTTGCCTTGCTGGTCCCTCGAGTCTTGCGCTTGGCCATGGCTCCGCCTCCTGATGGGTCGTGCACACCGGTGGAGTCGTGAGCGGTCGAGGGAGTGACGGGCGCTCACGGTCTATTCAGTGAGACGTCCGTGCCGGCCGGATTTTCGCCGTCACGCGTCGCCCGTCATGCCACAGGGGTTCGGGCGCCGCGCGACTCTGGACCCTAGCGGCCGGCGAAGCGCACGCGCAGGCCGGCGTTGACGAGCCGTGGCGTGCCGAGCGTGGACGGATTGGTCTGCACGAAGTAGGCCGTGTCGAAGAGGTTCTGCGCGCCGACGAAGATCTCGAGGCTCCGTCCGAGGCTGCGCGAGGCGCTGACGTCGACCGACGTGAAGCCAGGCAGTCCGACGCCGAAGTCGGCGTCGTAGCCGGCTTCGGTGAGCGTTTCGGGTGGGATGAAGTTGATGTTGCGGTCGTCGTTGAACTGGCGACCCTGGAACTGCACGCTGACGGCCACGGTCGCGAACCTGGCGTCGGCCCAAGAGACCTGCACCGAGCCGCGGTGTTCGGGCACCTGCGCCAGGAACAGGCCAACGAGATCTTCGTTGGCGCCGCCGCCGTCTGTGACCTTCGCCTCGTTGTAGAGATAGGCACCGGCCACGCGCAGCTCGGGCGTGATGCGGTACTCGACGTCGGTCTGCACGCCACGGATGCGCGTCTTACCGAGGTTCTGCTTCTGGACGAGGTTGGGCGTCAGGGTGACGTTCGAGACCGGGTTCTTGACGCGGTTGTCGAACAGCGTCACGCGGGCCGTGAGGTTCTTGGCCGGGGCCAGGTTCAGACCCAGTTCGCCGCCGACCAGACGCTCGGGGCCCAGATCGGAATTCGGGCGCGTCAGCACGGCGCCGACCTGGAACTGCCGGTAGAGCTCGGTGAGCGTGGGTGCACGGAAGCCCGAGTTCACCGCGCCCCAGGCGGTGACACGGTCCGTGAAGTGGTAGAGCGCCGCCACGCGCGGGCTGAAGACCGTGTCGCTGCGGTCTGGCAGATCGTCGCGGTAGTTGGCGGTCGGCAGGCCCGTGGCCACCGTGGTCTCGAGATTGTGGCCGTCGTAGTTGCGCCAGCGGTCGGCGCGCGCGCTCAGGGTGAGCACCAGCTTCGAGGTGGGCGTGATGATGTCCGACACGAAGACGCCCATGCTGCGCTGGGTGCCGCCCGAGATCCGCTGCAGATTCAGTCGCGCCTGCTGCGTCACGCCGGACGTCACGATGGGCACGGCGGCCACGTAGGCGTCCTCTTCGCTGTCGCCGTCGACCCAGCGGTAGTCGGTGCCGGCGCTCACGACGTGCGCGGTGCCGAAGACCTTGGTCCACTGCACCATGCCGCCGACGCCGTTGGTGGGCACGCGCTGGTCGGTGGCGAGCCGCACCGCCGTGCGCGTCGTCGAGGCGTTGGTGACGGCCAGGAAATTGAACTTCGAACGCTGCCGGTCGACGTAGGTGTGCGCCTGCACGGTGCTGTTGTCGGGGAGCTGCGCCTGTAGACCCGCGCTGCCGGCCTGCCAGGTGGTGCCGTTGACCTCGCCCACCTTGGCGTTGGTGCGGTCTTCCGAGAAGCGGCTCAGGCGCACGAACGTGTGCAGGCGGTCGGAGGGATCGAACTCGATCTTGCCGGCGACGTTGGTGAACTGGACGTCGGCGTTGTTGTCGATCGGCCCGCGCTCGCGTGGGGCGACGATCGGGAAGCCCTTGGTGTCGAAGGCACTGGCTTCGACCGTCGCGCCGAACCGGCCCCAGCGATCGCTGGCGAAGAGATCCACCTTCGGGGTGCTGCGGCTGCCGTATTGCGTCTGCAGCTGGACGGTGCGCGGCGAGGGCCGTTGGGTGACGATGTGGATGACGCCGCCCATGGCGATGTTGCCGTAGAGGCTCGACGCCGTGTCCTCGGTGATCTCGATCTGATCGACGCTGAGCAGCGGCACGCGCGTCCAGTAGACCCAGCCGCCGAACGGATCGTTGAACGGCACGCCGTCGAGGAGCACCAGTGTGCGGCTCTGGCCGCTCGGGCCGATGCCGCGCAGCGACACGCCCTGGGTGGTGGGCTGCGCGGCGATGGCGCTCGTGCGCCGGAACAGGCTGAAGCTCGGAATCTGGCGCAGGATGTCGTCGGCGATGACGGCCGGCGAGGCCTTGATCGTCTCGCTCGTCACGACGTTGACGCTCGCGGGAATCGTGCCGAGGCGTCGTTCGGTGCGAGTGGCGGTGACCACCACCGACTCGAGCACCGAGGCCGGCTGGAGGGTGAAGGTGGCCTCACCGGCGCCGAGCGGCTGCTGCGCGACGGCGAATCCGGGCGCCCGGACGATGACCGTGCCCGATGCGGGCGGACTGGCGATGGTGAAGCGGCCCTCGCCGTCGGTCACGGTGCGCTGCTCGCCGCCAGACGCCGTCCGCACGATCACGGTGGCGCCGACAATGACCTCGCCGTTGGTGTCGGAGACGACGCCGGTGAGCGGGGTGACGGCCTGCGCGAGGGCCAGGAGAAGCGCCAGCACCATGTCGAACTCCGTTTGTGAAGGCCCGGCGCGTGGCGGAAGCGTCGCGCGATGTGGGCCGCTGGAAGTATAGCCCGCCGCCAAGCGGCCCCGGCCGCGGCCATGACGAGCGCAGACGACAGCGTGAACGCCGGCACGGGTGGACTTGACGCGAAGACGAGGCGTCTGATACAAAACCTATAAGTTATGCAACTGAGTGGTTATGAACAAGCGTCGGACCGCCTCGACGCGACCTTCGCGGCGCTGGCCGACCCGACCCGGCGCGCGATCCTGGCCCGCCTGCTGCAAGGGGATGTCTCGGTGACCGAGCTGGCGGCGCCGTTTTCCATGAGCCAGCCAGCGATCTCGAAGCACCTCAAGGTGCTCGAGCGTGCCGGGCTCGTGTCGCGGGGGCGCGACGCGCAGCGCCGACCGGTGAAAGCGGAGCCGAAGCCGCTCGTCGAAGCCACCGGCTGGCTCGACACCTACCGGCAGACCCTGGAGCGGCGCTTCGAGCGGCTCGACGCCCTGCTCGAGGAGCTGCAGGCCAGGCCGCCAGGGAAGCCACAGCCGAAGTCACCATCCAGACGGCCGGCGCCACGCCGCCCGCGCCGCGCCTGATCCGTTCCGATCGGATTGATTCGCCAAGGAGCCCACATGCAGCCGACCTCGTCACATCCCTCCGCCATGACCGTGACCACCCCCTCCGAGTGCGAGGTCCGCTTCACGCGCCACTTCAAGGCTCCGCGGGCGCTCGTCTTCGAGACCTTCACGCAGCCGGAATGGCTCAGGCGTTGGCTGATCGGTCCCGACGGCTGGGCACTGACCGTGTGCGAGGTCGACCTCATCCCCGGTGGACGTTTCCGATATGTCTGGACGAAGCCCGACGGCAAGGCGATGGGCATGGGCGGCAGGTTCGTCGAAGTGACGCCACCGTCACGCCTCGTGCATGTCGAAGTGTTCGACCAGGACTGGACGGGCGGCGAGACGACGGTCACGACCGACCTGGCCGAGCACGACGGCATGACCGAGATGACGATGACCGTCGTCTACTCGTCGACGACCGCCCGCGACGGCGCCCTCGCGACCGGCATGACCTCCGGCATGGAGATGAGCTACGCCAGGCTCGACACGCTGCTCGTTGCCTAGTCGTCCCTGGTGCAGGTCTCGCCGCCAGTCACCGTCTTGTCACATCTGCCGCCGGCTAAGCGGGGCCCGCTTGCGTCACACTTGACGTGCCTGTCGTGCTAGGGAGTGGGTCGATGAGACAAGGGAGTCGGTCGATGAGATACGTCCGTGGTGTGGCGCTTGCCTGCGCCGTCGTGAGCGTGGCACTGGCAGAGACCGGGACGCACGCCAGCGAGGCGGCGGCGAACCTCTCCGGCGTGTGGGAGCTCAATCGCGACCTGAGCAGCGCTCCCGGCAGCGGGCCGGGCTCGCCTGACCGCGGCGACATGGGTCGCCCTGGCGGGCGTGGCGGACGCGGTCCCGGCGGTGGCGGCGCGCGCGGCCCCGGCGGCGGGCGTGGTCCGGGTGGCGGCGGTGGCTTCGGCGGCGGCGGCTTCGGCGGCGGTGGTGGCGGTGGTGGACGCCCCGGCGGCGGCCCGTCCGGCGGCTTGTCGCGCGACGACATGGAGGCGCGTCGCGCGCTGATGCAGGAAGTGCTCACGCTGCCGGTGCGCGTCACGATCAGCCAGGATGGCGACAAGGTGGTCTTCATCGAGCCCGACGGCGTCGTGCGCACCTACGTCGCAAGCGGCGCCGCCGAGAAGCATCAGCTCACGAGCGGCACGATCGAGACCAAGGCGAAGTGGAACGGCTCGGCGCTTCGCATGGAGATCAAGATCGGCGATCGTGCCACGCTCGTGCGCACCTTCGAAGTGCGCGACGACCCGCGCCGGCTCGAAGTGGCGACCGCCTTCGACGGCGGCAGCAAAGACCAGCGGCAGCTGACCGTCTACGACGAGGCGCCGGACGGGCGCTGACCCCGGGGCCACGCCGATGGCGGTCGCATCGCGCGCCACCCCGGCCTGATCCCAGACTACGCGTTACGGCAGGCTGAAGGCGGCCAGCGTCGCCTCGGGGCCACGGCCTGTGGCCACGACCACGAACTGTCGACCGCTCGGCGTCGCAAAGGTCATCGGCGTGCCGGTCGTCTCGAGCGTGGGCGTCGACCACAACTCCCGCCCCGACGCCTTGTCGAGCGCGTGGAATGCACGGTCGCCGCCGCCCACGAAGATGAGGCCGCCCTTGGTTACGAGCAGCCCGGCCGGCCCCTGGGCGCCGAGCTTCGCGGGGGGTGTCACGCCCAGCTTCACGAGCAGCTCGCGCACGGCGGGGTAGTCGCCAAACGGCTCCTGCCAGCGGATCGTCCCGGCATTCAGGTCCATGGCGACGATGCGCGCATAGGGCGGCTTGGTGAGCGGCAGCCCGTCCAGGAACCACCCGGGCAGGCCACGGTTCGTGTAGTCGGCGTCCACTTCGCCCGGGCGGTTGGTCGGCGCGTCCGGATCGCGTTTCGTGATGCGCACGACCTGGCCCTGGTTGATGGTCTTGAAATACAGCGTGCTGGTGTCGGGATCGAACGCCGCGCCGCCCCAGTTGGCGCCGCCCCACACGCCCGGTCGGACGAACGTGCCCTCGAGCGACGGCGGCGTGTAGACGGGCCCCAGCCGGAACTTCTTCAGCTCGTCGGTGGCCTGCGCCTTGAGCTCGGGCGTGAGGTCGAAGGCGTCGTCGAGTGATACGCCCTGTTCGACGAACGGCGCCGGCCTGGTCGGAAACGGCTGCGTCGGCGACGACTCTTCGCCCGGCACGTCCGTCTGTGGCACCGGACGTTCTTCGATCGGCCACACCGGCCGCCCCGTGACGCGGTCGAAGACGAACGCGAAGCCTTGTTTGGTGAGCTGCACGACGGCGTCGATGCGGCGTCCGTTGACCGTGATCGTCACCAGGTTGGGCGGTGCCGCCGGGTCGTAGTCCCACAGGCCGTGATGCGCGATCTGGAAGTGCCACTTGCGCTTGCCGGTGGCCGCATCTAGGCACACGAGCGATTCGGCGAACAGGTTGCTGCCTTTGCGCCGGCCGCCGTAGTAGTCGTTGCTCGGTGTGCTGACCGGCAGGTAGAGCAGGCCGCGCGCGGCATCGAGTGTCATTGGCGCCCACACGTTGGTGTGACCGGTGAACTTCCAGGCGCCGTCCTTCCAGGTCTCGTGGCCGAACTCGCCGGGCTGCGGAATCGGGTGGAAGCTCCACGCCTGCTTGCCGGTGCGCGCGTCGAAGGCGCGGACGTCGCCCGGCGGATCGTTCTTGTAGGTCAGCCGATCGCCGACGCCGTTGCCGAGGATCACCAGGTCGCGATAGACGACCGGCGGCGAGGTCTGGGCGTAGTGCTTCTTGTTGATCGCCCAGATGAGACCCTCGGAGAGATCGATCGCGCCGGCCGTGCCGAACGATGCGACTGGACGGCCCGTCTTCGCGTCGAGGCAGATGAGCCGATATCGCGTGTTCAGGAACAGGCGCAGCTGGCCCTTGTCGCGCCAGGCCGCGACGCCGCGATGGACGAAGCCCTGACCGCTGGCCGGCTGACCGTCCTCGTAGGCCTTCGGATCGAAGGCCCACAGCTCCTTGCCCGTCGCCGCGTCGAGCGCCACGACGCGGTTGTAGGGCGTGCTCACGTAGAGCACGTCGTCGATCATGAGCGGCGTGGCCTGGAAGGCGCCCGGGAAGGTGCCGAACGACTCGAGCGGCAGCTCACCGGTCTTCCATTCCCACGCCTTCGTCAGTCCGGCCACGTTCTCTCGCGTGAGAACGCTCAGTGCGGAGTACTTCCCGCCGCCGGCATCGCCGCCGTAGACGGGCCAGTCGCGCGGCACGGCCGGACGCTGGGCGGCGGCGCCGACACTGAGCAGCCCGACGGCGAGGGCGGTGCAGGAGCGGAGCGAGGATCGGATCACGGGCCCTCTTGTAGCACGGCCACGCCCGAAGCGATACCAGGCGCCGTCGGCGGATCGCGATGGCACTGACCGGCCGGCCCTGTCACCGTCGCGGCGTTCCACCTGACGGGCCTGCCGGTTCAAGCCCGGCTGTTTGCGGTCGATGTTCCCTGCAGAACATGGCCGCACCCTCCGAACAGGTTCACGTTGCCCGTCAGCCGATCCTCGATCGCCGCAGCGAGGTCTTCGGCTACGAACTGCTCTATCGCGCAGGCTCCGCCGACACGTCCTGTACCGGCGGCACCACCGAGGCCTCGGCGCGTGTGCTCAGCAATGCGCTGGCCGGCCTGGGACTCGAGACCCTGGCCGACGGCCGGCGGGCCTTCCTGAACCTCTCGCGCGAGGTGCTGCTCTCGGACGCCGGCAGCCTCTTCATGCCGGGCCAGGTCGTGCTCGAGCTGCTCGAAGACGTCGCGGTGACGCCCGAGGTCGTGAGGATGTGCGAATCACTGCACGAGCGCGGTTACGCCCTGGCCCTCGACGACTTCGTGCCGGGCTCCGATGCCGAGGTGCTCGTGCCGCTGGCCAAGTTCGTCAAGCTCGATGTGCTCGCCATGCCGGCGGCGGCGCTCAGCATCCACGTGCCGCGGTTGCGCGACCTGGGTGTCTCGGTCGTCGCCGAAAAGGTCGAGAACGAGGAAACGTTCGAGTTCGCGCGCGATGCGGGATGCACGTTCTTCCAGGGCTATTACTTCTGCCGGCCTCGGACCATCTCGATGCAGGCGCTGTCAGCCAGCCAGTTGGCGCGGATGCAGCTGCTGGCCGCCCTCTATCAGCCGGATGCGTCCATTCTCGATATCGAGGACCTGCTCAAGCGTGACGTCTCGCTCAGCTACCGCGTGCTGCGGTGCGTGAACTCGGCCGGGTTCGGCCTGCGCCGCGAGATCGGATCGATTCGCGAAGGGCTCGTGCTGCTCGGCCTCGACCAGATCCGCAAGTGGGCATCGCTGTGGGCGCTGGCGGGTCTCAATCGCGGACCGTCCGAACTGGTGACGATGACGATCGTGCGGGCGCGGGCCTGCGAGGTGCTCGGCCAGTACCTGGGCCATGCCGATCGCGGGGCCGGCTTGTTCCTGCTCGGCCTGTGCTCGCTGCTCGATGCCCTGCTGCAACGCCCGCTCGAGCAGGTGATCGACGACCTGCCGCTCTCGGCCGAGATCCGCGCCGCCCTGCTCGGCCACGACAACGCCGCCAGGAGGGTGCTCGATGCGGTCATCGCTCACGAGCAAGGGCAATGGCTCGAGGGCGCGCAGCAGGCCGCCACGCTCGGGCTCGGTCCCGACGCCCTGGCTGGCGCCTTCATCGACGCGCTCACCTGGCAGCGCGCCGTGGGCCCGGTCGAGGCCGCCGCGTAGACGACCGCGGCACCCGCCCCAATCGCCAGCGGGCTGTTATGCTCGTCGGGCGGACGCGGGCGTTCGCCTCGTCCGCATGCAACCCTGGGAGCTTCTCGGCCGCACGTCGACGCCCGCCGGCGATGAGATGACGCTCATGCGGCGGGCCGGCGAGTATGTGATCTTCGCCAGCGGCAAGCCGCTCATGTCGAGCCGCATGCACGGCTCCGAGGAGGCGCTGGCGACGCGCGGCTGCGCGCACCTGACCGGGCGCTCACAGCCGTCGGTGCTGGTGGGTGGCCTGGGCATGGGCTTCACGCTGCGCGCGACCCTGGCACACGTGCCAGAGGCGGCGACGGTCACGGTCGCCGAACTCGTGCCGGGCGTCGTGGCGTGGAACGAGGGCCCGCTCGGAGTGCTGGCGGATCATCCCCTGCGCGATCGGCGCGTCGCGGTCGAGGTTGGCGACGTGGCGGCCGTGCTGCGCGCCTCGCGCGGGCGCTTCGACGCCGTGCTGCTCGACATCGACAACGGGCCCGATGCGTTCACGACGACCGGCAACCAGTGGCTCTACGGCAATGCCGGCGTGACGACCCTGCGCGACGCGCTCGTGCCAGGTGGCGTCGCCGCCGTGTGGTCGGCGTGGGAAGATCGGAAGTTCGAGCAGCGCCTGCGCTGGGCCGGGTTTGGCGTCGAGGTCGTGCGCGTGCGGGCGCGGCTCGCCGCCGGCGGCCCGCGCCATGTGATCTTCCTCGGTGTGGCGCCCGAAGCCGGTGCGCCTGGGCGGCGGACCCCGGCGCGTGTGCGGCGCCGGGTGGGCGAGTCGGCGCGGCCGGGCCCGCGGCGCTCAGGGCGTGGGCGGCGCTAGGCGCTCGATCGTCGGGCGCACGGCCGCGGTCCACGCCTCGTAGCCTCGCGGGTACAGATTGAGACGGTTGTCGCCGAAGTAGATCGTGTCGGAGACGTGCGAGCCGCCGTAGCCGCGGCGGATCGTGCGCAGCGCGGGGAAGGCCTGCGCCACCTCCCAATAGCGTATGCTCGAACTGCCGACGAAGAGCGTGGCACCCGCCACCGGCTCGTGACCCGCAATTGGGACTACGGCACGGTCAGCATACGCTCGACCGACGGCGTGCTCAGGCCACAGGCGTTCCTGGCCCGCGTCCGCACGTAGTAGGTGCCAGCAGGAACGCCGGGGAAGACGGCGCCGGAGCCGCCGGAGGCGATCGTGAGCGCGGTCGCGCCGGGGCCGTAGCCGGCTTCAATCACCGTCTGGGTCGTGCCGGCCTCGACGCTCCAGTTGAGCGTGACGGTGCCGCCCGAGACGGTGGCCGTGAAGGTCGTCGGCGCCAGCGCCGGCGTGCAGCCGACGTTGATCGTGAGGTCGCTCGTCGCGGCGCTCGTGCCGGCGGCGCCCGTGGCGCGCACGCGCACGAAGTACTGGCCGGTAGGCACGTCCGGTACGGTCAGTCCCAGCGTCGCGGTGGTGAAGGTCGTGATGTCGGTGAGTCCCGGTGCGCTGCCCGCCTCGAGCACGTAGCCGGCGACCGTGCCGCCCGAACCCGGCGCCCCCCAGGTGATGTTCACCGTGCTGCCGGTGACGGTGGCCGCCAGGTTCGTGGGGGTACCAGGCGCCGACGGGCCGGCCACCTCGATGGCAAATACGCGTCCAGTGCCGGTGGCCGCGTAGCCGAAGTCCATGAAGTAGAGCTCTCCGTTCAAGTCGCGCGCGAAGGCGGCGACGCACTGGAACGGTCCCCCCATGTCGGGCGTATGGTCGGTGCTGGGGCCGACGACGGCTTCACCCGTGCCGCTGTCGATGGTCCATGCCAGCGAGAAGATCTTGCCCTGCACGCAGTCGGCATAGAAGTAGCGGCCCCGATAGCCGACGCCCAGCGCGGAACCGCGATAGACGAAGCCGCCGGTGATGGCCTGCCCGACGCTGTGCGTGTACTCGAAGCTCGGGCTTTGCAGCGGCAGGTAGGCTGGTCCGAGCGGGGCGACGCGGGTGTTCTCGAGCGTCCCTTCGTAGACACGCCAGCCGTAGTTGCGCCCGCCCTGGCCCGCCGGTTCGATGTCGATCTCCTCGCGGTCACCCTGGCCGACGTCGCCGATGATGAGCGCGTTGGTGGCTTCAGCGCCGAAGTCGTCGAAGGTGTAGCGCCATGGGTTGCGCAGGCCGAATGACCAGATCTCCGGCAGGGCCGGGGTCATGGTGCCGAAGGTAGGCTGACCGGGGGGAATCGCGTAGCCCACCGGGTCGGTGCTCGCTACCGAGACGTCGATGCGCAACATCTTGCCGAGCAGCGTGCCTGGCGTCTGCGCGTTGTTCAGCGGATCGTCGCCGGCGCCGCCATCGCCCATCCCGACGTAGAGGAAGCCGTCGGGGCCGAAGGCCAGGTGGCCCCCGTTGTGGTTGCTGTACGGTTGCGTGATGAAGCCCTGGCGTCCGCCGGCGGCGGCCGGCCACTGCAGGTCGAAGCGGGACGCGGCGTCCAGGATCAGCGGGTCGGCCGTGCTGCGGGTGAAGCGGGCGACCACGCTGTGGCCCGCCGCGTTCGTGAAGTGAACGAAGACCCGACCGGACGCTGCGGCATTGGGCGGAAACGCTATGCCGAGCAGGCCCTGTTCACCACCCCCCGGCGACACGACGGTGCTCAGGTTGAGGAAGGGCGTCGGCCGCTCGGCGCCGTTCAGGAAGGCACGGATGACGCCTGCCTGGTCGACGACGTAGATGGCGCCGGGGACGACCGGATCGAAGACCACGCCGTTGGGCCGGTTGAAGCCCGAGGCGAGCAGGCGGGCGCGAAGCTGAGCGTGGGCGGTCGACGGCACCGCCGCAACGAGCGCTGCCACGAGCAGCGGCAGGATCCGGACGAGCATGGGTACCCCTTTGGGGGAGGTCTCGTCAGAGTAGCACGGGCCTCCGAGTCCGTTTTATCGGGCCGGACCACGCCGCTCTTCACGGCGTGCCGCACAGGCGCGATAATGCGGGCAGCCTCGCGTCACCCCATGCCCTCGTCCTCGTCCCCTCGTTCCTTGCTCCGCCCGCCGGCCGTGCCGTTCGTCGATGTGTGCCACCTCATCGGCGGCGTGCTCGACGTGCGGGCCGACATCCTGGCCTTCGCGGCCGATGGCCGCAACCTCGAGCATGCCTTGCTCCGCCTGAGAGAGGGCATGCGCACGCACGTCTGGCACGTCGGCGCGCGCAAGTGCGATCTGAGCGTTGCCGTCGCCGACTACGACGGCCGCACCCGCGCCCAGGAAGGCCTGCACGCGCTCAACGACTGGGACGGCGTGGCCGACAGGGTCAACGACGACACCATCACGGTGGACGTGCTCAACTACCTGATCCGCCTGCGCGGGGAGGATCGTCCCGACCGCGGCGTGCTCGCCATCCTGCTCGACTACTACCTGATGTACCTGCTGGCGCTGCTGTCGTTGCGGGCGTGGGACGAGGACCAAGCCGGTGAGCATCTCGGCCTGGTCGAGGCGCTGCTGGCCAGGGTGCAGGGGGCCGGCGGCAGCGGCCAGCGTTTCTGCGACGACGCCGAGGGGCTGGCGCTCATCGCCACGGCGCACTACGAACGGCAGGAGCACGGCTACGGCCTGCTGCTCGATCGCGTGCGGACGCTCGGCCCCGAGCGCCGCACCCGCACGGCGCTGCAGCACTGCGCGGCGATGGGATCGCACCTGCGCTTCGGGTTCGAAGCCACCTACGCGCGCGATACGATCAAGATGCGCGACGACAACGTCGCCGACTATCCGTGGTTGTGCTTCGCCGTGGCGAAGGCGGCCGAAGAGTACGTGCGGCTGACCGACGCGGGGCAGTTCGGTCGGGAGCGCGACCTGGTGGTGGAGGCGCTGCTCAACGGCCTCACCCCGGACGCGCGCGCGTTCGTCGGCGCGCCCTTCACGACCCTCATTCCCCACGAGGCGGAGCGGTCGCAAGCCCGCGAGCTGCTCCTGGCCCACCGCGATCGGCTGCGCGAGGAGTTCGAGGCGTTGCGTCCCACCGCCGCCGCCTATTCACCGCTGTCGTTCTTCTTCAACTTCTCGCACAACGTGCTGAAGGGCGCCGTCGTGGACGGCCTGCTGCGCGGCGTGCCGTGGCCGGTGAGTCTCACCGATCTCTTCACGAGCTACCCGCGCGATCCCGACGTGTCGGCCAACAAGGTCGGTCTGGCCGAGACGCTCATGGGCTACGCTCGCGCCAACCCACAGCGAATCCGCGGCCGCTTGATGCCGGTCATCGTCTACGACCCGGCCACCGGCCGCGAGTCGTTTGGCAACACAATCCGCAAGTTCATGGAGTAGCATCCCCGGGTTGGCAGGCCGCGCCAAGCGCGGCGGGAGGACGGCGATGACCCCGCGATTCGTGATGGCGCTCGTATGGCTGGCGGTCTTCGGCCTGTGGGCCGCGGATGGCCGGGCCCGGCTGCTGGCGCAGGCCCCGCCTGCCGGCATCACCTTCGCCCTGACCGGCGACTCCATCATCACGCGCAAGCTCTCGGTCTACACCGAGCCCGCCTTCACGCGGCTCATCGCGCTCGTGCGCGGGGCGGATGCGGCCTTCACGAACATCGAGATGCTGTTCCACGACTTCGAGATGTATCCGATGAACGAGAGCGGCGGCACCTACATGCGCGCCGAGCCGGCACTCGCCAAGGACCTCGCGTGGGCGGGCTTCGACCTCGGGTCGCTGGCCAACAACCACACCGGCGACTACGGCGTGGCCGGCATGCGCCTCACGCAGAAGTACGTGGCCGAGGCCGGCATCCTCGCCGCCGGCGTCGGCCAGAGCCTCGTCGAAGCGCGCGAGGCCAAGTTCCTCGAGACGGCCAAGGGCCGCGTCGCCCTCATCTCGGTGTCGTCGACCTTCCCCGATCACTCCCGAGCCGGGACCACCCGCGGCGACGTGCCGCCGCGCCCGGGTCTCAACCCGTTGCGGTTCACGACCACCTACGTCGTCACGCCGGAGCGCTTCGAGCAGCTGCGGCTGGCGGCCGGCGAAGTGACGGGACGTCCTGCCGCGGCCGGGGACGTCCTGACGTTTGTCGGACGCCGCTTCGTGGCTGGCGCGACGCCCGGCATCCGCACCGAGCCCAACCCGCGCGATCTAAGTGAGATCGCCGCCGTCGTGAAGAGCGCCGCGACGCTGGCCGACCACGTGATCGTCACCATTCACTCGCACGAGTCGGGCCGGGCCGGCATCACCGAACCGGCGATGTTCCTGCCCACCTTCGCGCGCGCGATGGTCGATGCCGGCGCCGACATGTTCGTGGGCCACGGGCCGCACGTGCTGCGCGGCATCGAGATCTACAAGGGCCGCCCCATCCTCTACAGCCTCGGCGACTTCCTCTTTCAGAACGAGACGCTGCTGCGCTACCCGACCGACAACTACGAGGAGCAGGGCCTGGGCGTCGATGGGCAGGCGAACGACTACCTGAACAAGCGCTACAACAACGGCAAGTCGGGTTTCCCCGCCGACCGGCTCATCTGGGAGTCGGTGGTGGCGATGCCGCGTTTCGACGGCGATCGGCTCGTCGAGCTGGCGTTGCACCCGATTTCGCTCGGGTTCGGGTCGCCGCGACAAGTGCGCGGCCGCCCGATGCTCGCCGATGCCCCGCTGGCGCAGAAGATCCTCAACGACCTCACGACGCTCTCCGCGCCGTTCGGCACCAAGCTCACCGTGCGGGACGGCATCGGCTACGTGGACCTGGCGGCGGTGTCCGGGTCGGTCCCGGAGTGACGGGCCGCTAGACCCTCTGGCCTCACGGTGCCGGAGCCTGGCGGGCCGGCCGTGCGAACACGGCGAGACTCGTCGCCACGCGCCGCCCGGCGGGTCCATCCGAGGGCGTGTTGAGGAGGGCCGGCTGCCCGGTGACCGGATCCTGCCACGCCATCGTGGTCGAGCCGCCGCCATCGAGATTGAGCGCATCCCACACGCCGAACTCGCCGATCAGGATCTCGGCGATCTCGCGCGGCGTCAGGCCCGAGACGCCGGCGCGACCGTCGACCGTCACCAGCGTCAGCGTCCGGCGGTGGCGTGGCAGGCCCACCACCGTGCGCGCCGGCCGCGGTGAGGTGAACGTCCGCTCTGTGAGGGTGACGCCGAGAAATGGCCGTGTGGCGCCTGCCGGTTGGCCCTGGGCGGCCAGCCCGAGGCCCCGGCAGGCCAGCACGACGACCACGGTCCGGCGAAGCATCGTGCCAGTGTAGCGGCCCCGAAGGTGGTGGCCCCTTCACCGAGACATGCGTAAAGGTGACAGACCCCGTTACAATCGCGCCATGTTCATACGCATGCGCGTCGTCCTGGCCGGTGTCGTGGGAGCGGTGGCCCTGTCTGCCGCGTGCGGAGGTGGGGCTCCGGAGCCGGCCGCCCAGGTGCCCGAGGCTGCGCCCGCTGCGGCGGCCGTGCTCAGGTTCGATGTCGTCATCGCCAACGGCCGCGTCGTCGACGGCACCGGTGCGCCCTGGTTCCATGCCGACATCGGCATCAAAGGCGATCGCATCTTGGCGATCGGCGATCTCTCGAAGGCCGAGGCGGCGACCCGCATCGATGCCGCCGGTCAGGTGGTGGCGCCCGGCTTCATCGACCTGCTGGGGCAATCCGAGTTCAACGCTCTCGTCGACAGCCGCGTCGCGAGCAAGATCACGCAGGGCATCACGACCGAGATCACGGGCGAGGGGGCCTCGATTGCGCCGGTCAACGATCAGATGATGGCCGACCGCAAGGCGAGCTACGACTTCTTCAAGATCCCGCAGGACTTCACAACGCTGGCCGAGTACTTCACGAAGCTGGAGGCGGCGACCTCGGCCGTGAACATCGGCACGTTCGTCGGCTCGGGCGGCGTGCGCGACTACGTGGTGGGCAAGGCCGATCGGCCGGCCACGCCCGACGAGATGACGAAGATGAAGCAGCTGGTGGCCGAGGCGATGACTGACGGCGCGCTCGGTCTGAGTTCGTCGCTGCAGTACATCCCCAACCGCTTCTCGACCACCGATGAACTGGTGGAGCTGGCCAAGGTGGCGGCTGAGCACGGCGGCATCTACATCACCCATCAGCGCTCGGAGGGCAACAAGGTCTTCGAGTCGATCGACGAGGTGCTGACGATTGCCGAGCGCGCCAACATCCCGGCCGAGATCTGGCACCTGAAGACGGCCTACAAGGCCAACTGGGGCAAGATGACGGAGGTGCTGCGCAGAATCGAGGCGGCGCGCGCCCGTGGCCTGCGCGTGTCGGCCAACATCTACCCCTACGACCGCGCCTCGAACGGCCTCGATGCCTGCTTGCCGGTGTGGGTGCGCGAGGGCGGCACCGACGCCCTCCTCGAGCGGCTCAAGAATCCTGAGACGCGCGAGCGCGTGAAGCGCGATATGGACGACCCGAACGCGCCGTTCGAGAACCAGTGGTACGGCTCGGGCGGCCCGGCCGGCGTGATGCTGAGCTCGGTGCTGGATCCGGCGCTGCGCAAGTACGAGGGGCTCAACTTCGTCGAGATCGGACGGGTCATGGACAAGGACCCGCGCGATGCCGCCATCGATCTCGTCATCGCCGACAAGGCGGAATCCTCGGTCATCATCTCGATCATGCGCGAGAGTGACGTGGTTGAGGCCATGCGCACGCCGTGGGTGTCGTTCGACACCGACTCGGGCGCCAGGGCCGAAGACGGCCCGCTCTCGGAATCGAAGTCGCACCCGCGTGCCTGGGGTACCTTTACGCGCGTGCTCGGCAAGTACGTGCGCGAGGACGGCGTGCTGACACTCGAGGAGGCCGTCCGCAAGGCCACGTCGCAGGCGGCGATTCGCGTCGGCATCACCGACCGCGGACTCGTGCGGCCCGGCATGTTCGCCGATCTCGTGGTGTTCGACCCCGCCACCGTCAAGGACGTGGCCACCTTCGAGCAGCCCAACCATTATTCCGCCGGCATGCGCCACGTGTTCGTCAACGGTCAGGCGGTGGTCAAAGATGGCGCCATCACGACCGCCCGCCCCGGCCGAGCGCTGCGCGGCCCCGGCCATGCAGGCGTGCGCTGAGGAGCACCATGCCTCGACTGTCACTGACCGCCGCCTGCATGGTGCTGGCGTCGGCCTGTTCGTCGCCGGAGCCGCCGAAGATGATCTACCCGACCACGAAGACGGTCGACCACGTCGACACCTACCACGGCGTCGCCGTGCCGGATCCCTACCGGTGGCTCGAGGACGATACCTCCGCCGAGACGGCCGCCTGGGTCGCGGCGCAGAACACGGTCACTTTCGCGCATCTCGACACCATCTCCTTCCGCCCGGCGCTCACGGCCCGCCTGGAGCAGCTGTTCGATTACCCGAAGTTCAGCGCTCCGGAACGTCGCGGCGACCGCTACTTCTTCTCGAAGAACGACGGTTTGCAGAATCAGGCGGTCATCTACCGGCAGCAGGGACTCGACGGCGCGCCCGAGGTGCTGCTCGATCCCAATACGTTGTCGCCCGATGGCACGACCAAGCTCTCCGTGTTCAGCGTGTCGAAGGACGGCGCTCTGGCCGTCTACGGCCTCTCGCAGGGCGGATCCGACTGGATGGAGTACCGCGTGCTCGACGTGGCGACCAGGCAGCCGCGCGAGGATGTCGTCAAGTGGGTAAAGGTGTCCGGGGCGGCCTGGGCCGGCAACGGCTTCTTCTACAGCCGCTACCCGGCCCCGGAGGGCGGGCGAGACCTCTCGGCGAAGAACGTCAATCACGAGGTGTACTTCCACCGGGTAGGCACGCCGCAGACCGCGGACGAGAGGGTGTTCTCCGATCCGGCTAACCCCGAGCGCTTCCACACGGTCGAGGTCACCGAGGACGAGCGTTTCCTCATCCTGACGGTATCGGATCGCGGCAAGGGCAAGAAGGGCAACGCGGTCTTCTACCGGGATCTGACGTCGAAGGACGAGACCTTCAAGCCAATCGTCGGCGACATCGGCGACGACACCTTCACCGTCGTCGACAACATCGGCGCCACGTTCCTCGTCCACACCGACCGCAAGGCGCCCAACGGCCGCGTGTTCCTGTTCGACCCCAAGGCACCGGCCGAGTCGTCGTGGAAGGATGTGCTGCCGGAACGGCCCGAGCCGCTCGACGGCGTGGCCACCGGCGGCGGCAAGCTCTTTGCGAGCTACCTCAAGGACGTCACGTCACGCTCGTACGTGTTCGACCTGACCGGAAAGCCCGAGCACGAGATCACGCTACCCGGCCCCGGCACGGTGACCGGCCTTGGCGGCCGCCAGGACGACGCGCAGATTTTCTTCACCTACACCTCGTTCAACTATCCACCCACGATTTTCAGCTACGACGTGGCGACGAGGGCAACCTCGGCGTTTCGTGAGGTGACGATCCCCGGCTTCTCGGCCGGCGACTACGAGGTCACGCAGGTGTTCGTGACGAGCAAAGACGGCACGAAGGTGCCGATGTTCCTCACCTACAAGAAGGGACTGCAGAAGACCGGGCAAAATCCGACACTGATGTACGGCTACGGCGGGTTCAACATCACGATGTCGCCGTCATTCAGCGCGCTCCGTATTGCGCTGCTCGAGCAGGGGTTCGTCTACGCCTCGGTCAATTTGCGCGGCGGCGCCGAGTACGGCGAGGCCTGGCACGAGGCCGGCACCAAGCTCCAGAAGCAGAACGTGTTCGACGATTTCATCGCGGCGGCCGAGTGGCTCATCGCCAACAACTACACCTCCACGCCGAAGCTCGCGATGCTCGGCGGTTCGAACGGCGGCCTGCTGGTCGGCGCAGTGATGAACCAGCGGCCAGAGCTCTTCGCCGTGGCCATCCCGCAGGTGGGCGTCATGGACATGCTGCGCTTCCACACCTTCACGATCGGCTGGAACTGGATCGCCGACTACGGCTCGAGCGACAACCCCGAGGAGTTCAAGGCGCTCTTGGCCTACTCCCCGCTCCACAACCTGAAGGCGGGCACGAGCTACCCGGCGACGCTCGTCACAACCGCCGACCACGACGATCGCGTCGTGCCGGCCCACTCGTTCAAGTACGCCGCGACGCTGCAGGAGCGGCAGGGCGGCAAGGCGCCAGTGCTCATTCGCGTCGACACGAAGAGCGGGCACGGCGCCAGCAACACGAAGAAGCAGATCGAGAGCACGGCCGACATCTATGCCTTCGTGATGCACCACCTCGGCGTGACGCCGAAGCTGCCGGGGGCCGGGAACACCACCCAGTAGGGCCGTGGCGGTGCATGCGGCCAGTGGCCTGGGTGCCCGCCGAGCGAGCCGTCCACCCGCCTCAGCGCAGGTAGGGAATCGTCTGGGGGCCGTGCGGCAGGACGGCCAGCGAAGCGCCGGGACCCGCCTGTCCCAGGGCATCGCGCACGGCCATGCCCACGTCAGTCACGGGTTCGAAGTGCGCCTGCCGCAGTTGTTCGTGGGTCAGGCCGTCGGCCATGACCAGCACGCGCGCCTTCTGCTGGATGAGCGCTTGTACCTGCACCTGCCAGGCGTCCTGCTCGGCAAACCCAGGCGCCTCGACCATCTCGAGCAGTGCCGCCGGCGAGCGGCGCTGCCGTAGCAGCCGGCCGTAGGGGCCGTGATCGGGCACGCCGTCGCGGCACTCGGCCGCGCACAGGATGGTGCCGCCGGTCTTGACGATGCACGCCGCCGCCGATATCCCTTTGACGGCCTGGTAGAGGTTCTGATCCAGCGGATACCCGGAGTTGGTCGTCACGACCACGTCGAAGCGGCCGTCGACCGGACACATGGCCGTCTGCTTGACATAGACGCAGGCGGCCGCATGCTCCTCGAGCAGCGTGCCGGCGAAGACCTTCGTAATTGCCTGTTCGCGGTTGAGCGCCACGTCGAGCGCAAAGGTCACGCCGGTCATGGTCGCGATCTCGCGGACGTCGTCGTGAATGGGATTGCCCTCGGTGATGCCCCAGACGGCGTTCGGGTGGCCGATGTGACGCGCGTCGTGTAGCACGAGCGTCGTGGCGAGCCCGGCCAGACCCGGGGCCACCATCTTCGGTCCACCGCTGAAGCCGGCGAAGAAATGCGGTTCGACGAAGCCGGTCGTGATGCGGACATCGGCTTCAGTCCAGTGGCGGTTCAGCCAGATGGGCACGCCGCCCGACGTCGTGCCGGCAAAGGCCAGCGAGGCGTCGTCTCTGGCGTCGTGATTGACGACCCGGTAACGCGCCACGATGCCGGGCCCGAGCATCCGCGTCAGCTCGTCGGGCGTGCAGGCGCGGTGGGTGCCCGTGGCGACCAGAATCGTGACGTCCTCGGCGCGCGTCTGCCCGAGCGCGGCGAAGATGGCTTCGAGCATCACCCGGCGCGGTTGCGCGCGTGTGATGTCGCAGACCGAGATCGCGACCTTCTGGCCATGCTCGACGAGTGAGGCCAAAGGCGGCCCGGCCGTCGGACGCTCGAGCGCGCCTGCGAGGGCGGCGGCAGCGTCGCCGAGCGCGTCGGTATGACGCGGCGCCACGACGACGGTGCGATCGTCGGGGACGTCCACCACCAGGCCGTGGCTGCCGTAGTCGAGATCGAGACGCATGGCCTATTGTGATTCGCGCCGGCCCGTCGACGCCATGTCGAGGAGTTCGACGACGTGGGCGACCTCGATGGCGTGCCCATCTGATGCGAGCGAGGCCTGCATCTGCGTGAGACAGCCGATATTGGCGGAGGTGACGAGCGTGGCACCCGAAGCGGCGATGGCCGCGGCTTTTCGGCGGCCAAGGGCGGCGGCCAGCTCGGGCTGCTCGAGGTTGTAGAGCCCCGCCGAGCCGCAGCACAGGCCACTGTCGGCGAGGGGCGCCAGCGTCAGGCCGTCAATGGCCGCCAGCAGGCGCCGCGGCGCACTCGTCACCTGCTGGGCGTGCGCCAGGTGGCAGGCGTCCTGATAGGCCACGCGCCTGGGCGTGGCGAGCGCGAGCGGTTCGACCAGACCGAGGCGGTCCAGGTACTCCAGCACGTCGAGCACGGGAGCGGCGCCTCGGTGCGTGGCCTTCATCGACGAACCGCAGCCCGCTGCCGAGGCCAGCACGGCATCGACATCGATGGGGAAGCGACGGTGATGCGCGGCCGCGAGCGCCTCGCCGTGCGAACGGTCGCCAGCATGCAGGGCCAACGCGCCGCAGCAGCCCTGGTCGGGCGGCACGACCACCTCGACGCCGTTGGCCGCCAGCACGCGGATGGCCGCCTCGGTGATGCCCGGCCGCAGCACGCTCTGCACGCACCCGGTCATGAGTGCCACGCGCCCGCGCCGGGTGCCGCGAGCTGGCGTCACGGCGGGCGGCGCAGTGGGCGCCGGCAGCGACGCCGGCAGGAGTTTGAGCATCGTGTCCATCGTCGCCGGTAGCGCTCCTTGCAACGCTCTGGCGGCTGCGCCCGCCACCGCCGCCGCGCGGAAGAGCGTGGGCGAGGCCATCACCACCAGCAGGCCGGCCAAATGCAGGCGGGCCGGCCACGATCGCGCTGCCACCAGATCCTCGCGCATCGGTTCGATCAGGTCGCGGTAGCGGACGCCGGATGGGCAGGCGGTCTCGCAGGCCAGGCATCCGAGGCAGCGATCGAGATGCGGCGCCGCGTCGTCGAGCGCCAGGCCGCCCTCGAGCACCTCCTTCATGAGCACGATGCGGCCTCGGGGCGAGTCCATCTCCTCGCCGAGCACCTTGTAGGTGGGGCAGGCTGGCAAGCAGAAGCCGCAGTGCACGCACGACGACACGGCGGCCGCCATGGCGGCGCGCCGTGGGTCGGCTGATTGGGGAATGCGATGGTGCATGACGAGGTCAGCGGAAACGGGCGTCGGGATCGAGTGTGCGGACGACGCGGTCGAGAAAGGCGGTCGCCGGCGCGACCCCGAGCGAGCGCCCATGCGCGGCGCCCCGCACCACCATGCCGGTCGTGCCGTGCGCCGAGAGCGCGGTGTCGACCGCGTCGAGGTCCTGTGCGCCCGAGAGGTACACCACCGCGCCGCCCACCGACGTGCGGCAGGCGCCGAGTGGCGACAACCTATCGAGCAGGGCTGCCAGGCGCGACGGCGTGGCTGGCACCTTGATGACGTTGGTGTCGCGAGGGCCTCCGAGAGGGGCGGCGTCGGCCCACGCCTGACCCTCGTCGTGGCCAGCGACCACGTGGACCGGCAGGGCCAAGGCCTCAGCGGCGCGATCGGCCCGCCGTGCCAGCGGATCGGCTGCGCCCCCCAGCCGTGCCAGCACCGCGCAGGCGCCGACGTCGAGGTCGAGGGCATCGAGGTCGAGATCGGCGCGCCGCAGGCGCTCGTGCGCGGCCAGCGCCTCGGCCGGTGAGGTTGCGCGCGCCACCAGCGTGCACGTCGCCTCGGGCCGGGGGAACACCTTGACGCTCACCTCGACGATGACGCCGAGGCGGCCCGCGCTGCCAACGAGCGCGTGATGCATCAGGAACCCGGCCGCGTTCTTCACCACCTGCCCGCCGCTGGTGATGAGGCGCCCGCGACCGTCCACCAGGCGCGCGCCGATGACGAAATCGCGGATGCCGCCGTAGCGGTAGCGTCCCGGCCCACTCAGGCCCGATGCCACCATCCCGCCCATCGTCGCCTGGTCGCGCACGCCCGGCGGATCCCACGGCAGATACTGGCCGTGCGCTGCCAGGGCGTCGGCCACGAGTGCGAGCGGCGTGCCGGCCAGGGCCGTGACGACACACTCAGCCGGATCGTAGGCGGTGATACCCGTGAGGCCTCGCATGTCGAGCACACGCGCATCACCGTCATCACGTCCGCCGCCGGCCGTTCGCTTCGTGCCCCCACCGGCCACTCGGAGCGGTGCCGGCGAGGTGCCGGCCACGACATCCTGTAGCGCGTCGATCGACGCCGGGCTCGATGTCACGCCGGCGTCTCCAGCATCTTGCCCCGGTTGGCCAGTCGGCGGCCGTCGACCGCCTCGCGCAGCCGCTGCATGAACGCCATGTCTTCGGGCCCATACATCTCGGACAGGAAGGCGCGCTTCTCGAGCCCGACGCCGTGCTCACCGGTGATCGAGCCGCCCAGCCGGATACACAGCCGCAGGATGTCGCTGGCGAGCGCCTCGGCGCGCTCGAGCGCGCCGGGCTCGCGGCCGTCGTAGAGGATGAGCGGATGCAGGTTGCCGTCGCCGGCATGGAAGACGTTGGCCACGCGCACGCCGTGCTGGCGCGAGAGCTGCTCGATGGCGACCAGGGCGTCGCCAAGCTTGGTGCGCGGCACCACGCCGTCCTGCACGATGAAGTCTGGGCTCAGGCGTCCGACGGCCGAGAACGCACACTTGCGGCCCTTCCACAGCAACGCCCGCTCGTCGGCGTTGGCCGCCACGTGGACGTGGGTCGGTGCCGAGGCATCGAGCACGGCCATGAGACGGGCCAGCTCGGCGTCTGCCTGGGCCGCTTCACCTTCGAGCTCCACGAGCAGCACGGCCGCGGCCTCGGGCGGATAGCCGGCGTGCACGGCCGCTTCGGCGGCATCCATGGCGAGGCGATCCATGATCTCCATCGCGCCCGGGAGCAGACCCGCGGCGATGATGCGGGTGACGGCGTCGCCGGAGGCCTGCAGTGACGCGTAGCTGGCGAGCACGGTGCGATACACCTCCGGACGCGGCAACAGCCGAACCGTCACCTCGAGCGCCACGCCGAACAGGCCCTCGGAGCCCACGAAGAACCCGGCCAGATCCGGGCCGACGCTTTCCACGCTCTCGCCGCCGAGCCTCACGACCTCGCCGTCTGGAAGCACGACCTCCAGGCCCAGCACGTGATTGGCCGTCATGCCGTGGCGGAAGCAGTGCGCGCCGCCGGAGTTGAAGGCGACGTTGCCGCCAATGGTGCACACCGACTGGCTCGACGGATCGGGTGCGTAGTAGAGCCCGTACGGCTCGGCCGCCGCCGAGATATCGAGGTTGATGACGCCCGGCTCGACCACCGCGATGCGGTCGATCGGGTCGAGGCGGGTGATGCGGTTCATCCGGTTGAGCGCGATGACGATACCGTCTTCGAGGGGGACCGACCCGCCTGACAAGCTGGTGCCCGACCCCCGGGCCACGAATGGCACGCTGGCCCGGTGGCAGAGCCGCACGGTATCGATGATCTCCTGCCGCGACTCGGCCAGCACCACCGCACGTGGACGCGTCCGGAACGCCGTCAGCGCGTCGCTCTCATACGAGGCGAGCGCGCTCGCCTGGGTCAGCAGCCGATCCTGCGGGTAGATCGCGGCGAGCGCGGCCAGCAGCTCCATCAGCGCTCGGCCACCAGTCCCTCGACGGGGGCGCTCGTCTCGGCGACCAGCGTGGCCATGGCGTCGGCCTGCAGTGACCGTGGGGCGGCCGCAGCGATCAGAGTGTGCGCCATGATGCTGGAGGGAATCGTCGCACACATTCTCCAGCCGACGGCGGCCGCGCCTTGGGTTCCGCTCCTCGGCTGCCAGACCTGCCCGGCGGCGGCAATTCCCGGTCGGGCATGCCAGGGTTCCGGCGATCTATCCCATGATCCGCCTGAGCGCGTTCATCGCCTCCTGGGCGCCGACGAAGAGGAACAGCACGAGAATCGCGACCAGCAGCAGGTTGGTCGCCATGGCATTCTTCGGCACGTCCTTGTCGGCCCAGGCGATGCGGTTGTTCAGGTAGAGGAGCGTTGCGGCGAGGAACGGCACGAACAGACTGCCGATGACCGTGTAGGTCACGATGATGAGCAGCGGTGCGCCCGTGAAGGCCAGCGGCAGCGGCACCAGCGTGATGAAGATGAGGCCGAGCAGGTACGGCCGGCTCGTCACCTGCGTGATCTCCTTGCGCGCCTTGATCGACAGCCCCTTCATCACGCCGTAGATGTCGGCATACAGATACGGCACGCTCTGCCACACGCCGAGCAGCGACGCGAACACGGCGGCCCAGAAGCCGAGCCCGTAGGCCCACACGCCGAACGGCCCGAGAACCGTGCCCAGGAACGACGCCATTCGCGGCACGGCTTCGGCGTCCCTGAGCGCCACGCCGGGCACGAAGAACGCCGTGTTGGCGATGAGCATGATCGAGATGCCGAACATGGCCGTGAACACGTAGGCGACGGCGACATCACCGCGCACATAGGAGAGATAGCCTGAACCGCGCATGCCTTCTTCGCGCATCCAGTAGTTGTAGGAGAGCATCGTGACCGAGCCGCCGATGCCGCCGATGAGCGACAGCACGTAGGTGCCGCTGCCGACGGGTATCGTCGGCAGCACCAGTCCCGTCATGGCCGGGCCCGGATTGTTCATGGTCAGGGCCGCGCAGACCACGATGCTGAAGCCCATCACGCCGACCAGCACCTTCATCGCCCTCTCGAACTGGCCGTAGCCGCCGAGATAGACGAAGGCAAAGCCGATCAGGCTGTGCAGCACCGCGCCCCACGACTGCGACACGGCGCCCCCGGTGAGGTTGGCGAGCCCGAGCCCGCAGGCGTTGGTGAGCGCGGCGCTGACGGCCACGGTCCAGAACAGGAGGTAGACGCCGAAGACGAACTTCACCGAGGCGTGCAGATGCTCGGCCCAGCCTTCGATCACGGTCTGGCCGGTGGCCAGCTGCCAGCGCGCGATGCCCTCGCTCAGCACGAACTTGAAGAACGCGCCCAGGGCGATGGCCCACAGCAGCACCACGCCGTAGCGGGCGCCGCCCACCGTGGCCGAGACGACATCGCCCGAGCCGATGCCGGTCGCGGCCACGACCAGTCCCGGACCGGCGAGCTTGAGGAAACTGACGGAGGGAGCAGGCTTCGCGGCAGACGTGTTCGACACAGGGGACCCTTCCGGCGGGGAGCGTATCAGAGTATCGTCGTGACCGCTGCGCTGGCGCGCGCGACGACGGTGAGCGCATCGGCAAACGCGTCCACGAATGCGTCGAAGTCGCCAGGCGTCATGACGGTGGGCACCACGTAAAGCTGTCGCGTGGAGCTGAAGACGCCGCGGTTGGCGAGTGTCAGGTGCATCAGCTTCACGAGGCGGGTGTTGGCGGCCCGGGCGGCCTCGGGCGTCGCCACGGCCGGTGCCGTAAGGTGCAACTGCATGAGCGACCCGTAGCCGGTGACCACGGCCTCGGCGCCGGTCGCGGCGATCGTCGCGTTCAGCCGCGCGCGCAGCGCGTCGCCGGTGGCATTCAGCGCGGTTACGGCCACGTCGTCGAAGTGCTCGAGTGCGACAAGGCCGGCGGCCATCGTCGCCGCGTTGCCGTTGTAGGTGCCCGAGTGTGCGATGGCGCCGGGCCGCGACGGGTCGTAGGCGGTCATGACGTCGGCGCGTCCGCCGAAGGCGCCGACGGGCAAGCCGCCGCCCATGATCTTGCCGAAGCTGGTCAGGTCTGGCGTGATGCCGAAGGCGCGCTGCAGGCCGCCGACGCCGAGCCGTAGCGTGATCACCTCATCGAAGACGAGCAGCACATCGCATTCGGCGGTGACCGCCCGCAGCCCGGCGAGGAACGCGGGCGTGGCGACGGTTGCGCCCGACCCGAGCATCGGCTCGACGATGACGGCGGCCAGGTGGTCGCGGTGTCTCTGGATGAGCGTCGCGGTGCGATCGAGATCGTTGAAGCCCCCAACCACGACCTCGCCAGCGGCCCCCGGCGAGAGGCCGGGCGGCAGCCGGTCGTATGGCGCCGAGGCGGCCACGGCTGCCTGATCGTGCGAGCCGTGGTAGCCGCCGGACATCTTCAGGACACCGGGCTTGCCCGTGAAGGCCTTGGCCGCGCGCAGCGCGCCCAGCGTTGCCTCGGTGCCCGAGTTGCAGAAGCGCAGACGCTCGACCGAAGGGACGCGCCGGCACAGCACTTCGGCCAGCTCCACCTGCAGTGCGTTGGCCGTGCCGTGCACCGTGCCGCGCCGGGCCTGGGCGGCGATCGCCTCGACGATCGGCGGGAACGCGTGACCGTGGAGGAGCGACGTGAAGTTGTAGAGCGTATCGAGGTAGCGTCGGCCGTCGGCATCGGTGAGCCAGCAACCGTCGCCGTCGGCGACAAAGAGCGGATACGGCAGGTGGAAGGTGCCCGTCCTGGTGTCGCCGCCCGGGAGCACCGCGCTGGCGCGGGCATGGAGGGCACGCGAGGCCGGCGTGCGCGCCAGGTAGGCCTCCCGCTCCTGCCGCTCGAGGAACTCAAGGGCGTCCATGCCCGAGCATCCTACCGCCGAACTAGTCGTCGTGATTCAGTTCGTACTCGCGCTGTTCCCGGTTCTTGTCGGATTGCTGGACCTTGTCGCGCCTGTGGGCCGCGCGCATGGCCAGACCGTGCGTCGATTCCGACTTGATGGCGGGCAGCGAGAGCAGCTTGCTGAGCGCCGTGCCGGCGCACTTGGGACACGCCGGCGTGTCGCCGGTGCGGACCAGCGTCTCGAACTCGTGGCGGCAGGCGTTGCAGGAATACTCGAAAATCGGCACGACCGGAACCCTCGAACCTGACAGCGGTCGAGGATAACATGGGCTCGCCGCCGCCTGCCGTCTCAGAACGTCCAGCGAAGCGCGAGGCCCGGCCGCACGCTCAGCCCGCCGCTTCGCGCGTAGGCCCGCACGTGCGGCACGATCGCGGCGTGGGTCGTCAGCGACACGGCGACGTCGGCGCCCACGACCGCCACCGCGTCGAAGGTCGAGCTCGTCGATTCCTGACGCGTCGGCGCCAGGCCGAGCCCGCGCGCGATCCTGACGTCGTAGCTCGTCGTCACGTCGGTGTTGAGGAGCCCGAGTCCGCCCACGACCTCGATCGCCGCCCGTCCGGCCGCGATGTGGTAACCGAGCAGCGCGAATCCGGCGGCCGTCGTGCGTTTGGTCTCGAAGCTCGCCGGCACGATGCTCAGAAACGGATCGTCCGGCAGGCCGATGAACGTGCCGCCGCCCGACAGGGGGGCGAGCACCCCCGACGCATACAGCGGATAGGCGGTGTCCTGCGACTGACGGAGCACATCGGTCAACGACCACTCGAAGCGGGCCGAGACGCGCTCGGTCAGATGCACGCCGATACCCAGTGAACCGCCTGCCACCGTGCCGCCCGAGTCGCTGGCGGGTTGACCGAAGTTGCCGAAGGTGGGCGACTTCTCGATGGCGGCAAACGCCGCCCCGCTGATGAAGACGCTACCGCTCGAAGACTGGGCGGTGGCAATGGTCGCAGAAGCAGCGAGCAGGACGAGCGCGAGCGACGCGACGAGACGCATGACGGGCAATCCTCCGGAGGGCTGGCCCTTCAGAAATAACACAGGACCGGTGCTGCTGGCCCGCGACTCGTCCCGTCGGGGGTTTCCTGGCTGCTACGACCGCCCCGGGGGCGTCAGCTTGGCGAGCATGACATCTCGCCGGTAGTCGAGCTCGCCACAACTGGCGCACTGCGTGAGCCGGCCTTTCGGCGTCTCGGCCACCATTACGGCCATCTCGTGGCCGCACACCGGACAGGTGTGCAACAGGTCCGCGGGCAGCGATGCCAGTGGCCTCGGCGTATCCAGCACGCCCCGGAGCGGTGCAACGCCTATGCCGGAGGCGTTGGCCGCGCCGGGCCCGGACGGTGGACGCACGCGGCGCCGTCGTTTGCCGCGGTTTTCGCTGGAAAGGAGACCGCAGGCTGCGACAGCGTGGTGGGGGGCGCTGCCGCGAATCTACGAATGCGGCTCCGACTGTGTAGAAAAGGCACACCACGGATGTGCCTTCGTTGCACAGCTTCGTCGTCGAACCTACCTACTTCGGCAGTTCGAGAGTGATGCCCTTGAGGGCGTCGGCGCTGCCGGCGAGCTCGGTCGAGCCCGCCGGGAACTTGTTGAACTTCAGCATGAACGCGATGATGTCGGCCTTGCTCTGGGCGCTCACCGCACCCGGGCTGCTCGGTGGCATCGAGATCTGAATACGGTCGAACAGATCTCCCACCGTCGTGCCGTTCCAGTTGCCCAGGAATTCCATTCCGGCCAGGCCGGGTGCGAAGCCGTCTCCGGCCAACCCGGCGCCATGGCAGGAGCTGCAGTCCTGCTTGTAGCTGTCCTCGCCGCGCGTGGCCTGCGCGTCCGTGTAGACGCCGTCGTTGACGCTTGTCGACTGCGTGGCCTTGGGCGTGGCCGTCACGAGCAGTAGCCAGGCGGCCGGCAGCACAGCGAGTCCGAGCTTCGCAACCTTCATGTCGTTCCCTCGATTCTAGAGTAACCGATCTCCCGGCCGGCCCCGTGGGCCGGGCAGAGACCGCGTGAGGGCGGGGCCCTACTGATCGGACATCGCATCGTGCGCGTGGATCACGCAGCGTGGCGATGGCGCCCACGGCCACCAGATGACGACGGAGGATGCCGCCTCGATGGCGGCCGCGGTCGGCCTCGGTGACCGGCGTCAGGCCGGCGGCCTTCACCCGGCGCAGCAGCTCACGGACGTCGCTGAAGCCGTGCACCGGCTGTGCGTTGCTGTCCCAGCCGGGATTGAACGTCCAAAGAAAAACGGCGGCAGCCCAGAGGCTGCCGCCGTCGTCATGTCGTGGAATCGGGCGGGCTAGTTACCGCTCGTCTTCGGCCAGGGCACGCCCTGCTTCTTCGCGGTCACCGGGCCTTCGCCCTTGAACACGAACTTCTGCAGGCGCTTGCCGGTGTAGGTTTCGGTCGTGTAGATGTTGCCCTTCGAGTCGGTGGCGATCGAGTGCACACCGAGGAACATCCCCGGCTGACGGCCGCCGTAGCCGAAGTTGGTCAGCTCGGTCATCGACTTGCGGTCGAAGATGCGCACGTGCTCGTTCACGCCGTCGGCCATGTAGATGTACTTCTGGCCGGCGTCCTTCGAGAACGCGATGTCCCACACCGAGCCGTCGGCCAGGGTCGTGGGCTCGACGAAGTGCTCGCTCACGAACTTGCCGTCCTTCGTGAACACCTGGACGCGGTCGTTCGGACGGTCGCAGACGTAGACCATGCCGTCGGTGGACATTTCCGAGCAGTGCACCGGGTTGCGGAACTGCTGCGCGGGCGGCTGACCGGGGACGTAGCGGCCGAGCGGCTCGTCGGTCGGCGGCTTGCCGTAGGCGCCCCACATGCGCTTGATCTTGCCGTTGTCGAGGTCGATGACCGCGACGCGGTGGTTCAGGTAGCCGTCGGCCACGTAGCCTTCGTTGGCCTTCGGGTCGACGAACATCTTGGCGACGCGGCCGAAGTTGTCCATGTCCATGCTGTTGGCGATGTAGTTCGGCTTCTCGGGCGTCGACTTCGGGTCGCGGCGCGCGCCGGACTTGCCGTACTGGGCCACGAACTTGCCGTCGCGAGTGAACTTCAGCAGGTGCGCGTCGTTGCCACCGTTGCCGCCGATCCACACGAAGCCCTTGTGATCCACGACGATGCCGTGGTTCGACTCCGGCCACTCGTAGGCCGCGCCGGCCACGCGGCCGCCCCACGAACCGACCAGGTTACCGGCGGCGTCGAACTCGAGCACCGGCGGCGCCGGGTCGCAGCACTCGCCGACGCGCGGCGAGCCGGGCGTCACGACGGCCAGTTCCGTGCGGTCGAGACCGGCGGTGCCGGGGTCGTTGCCGCGATGGATCACCCACACGTGATCGCGATTGTCGACCGTGAGGCCGATGGTCTGCCCCATCACCCAGTTGTTGGGCATGGGTTTGGGCCAAAACGGATCCACTTCAAAGCGCGGCGCGACGGCGCCCGCCTGGGCTTCGACGATGGCCCGCTGCTCCATCCACGATGCGCTGACGCCCAACGCCAGCGCCAACGCGAAGAGCGCGCCGCCAATCCTGACCTTGCGCGACCGAATAACACGGCTCATGGTGCCTCCACGACAGGGACCCGCCTTGCGCGGGAAACCTGAAACCTGGCGAGTATACACGGATCGGCAGGGCAGCCAAACCCAGAGCCCCTCGACCCGCATGGCGGCCTTGCCAGATCGGTGTGCTCCTCGGTAGGCTCCGGGCGTGAATCGCACGCTGGCGCTCGCGCTGGTGGGGTGCCTGCTGGTCGTCGCCAGGCCCGCCGCCCACGAAATTCCGAACGAAGTCACCGTTCAGACGTTTCTGAAACCCGAGGGGCAGACGCTCGTCTTTCTCGTGCGCGCGCCGCTCAAGGCCATGCGCGACATGGACGTGCCGACGCTGTCGAACGGCTTTCTCGATCTCAGCCGTCTGGGGCCCACCCTGCACGACGCCGCCACCCTCTGGATCGGTGATTTCGTCGAGATCTACGAGAACGGCCGACTCCTGCCGAAGGCCACCGTCGTCTCCGCCCGGGTGTCGCTGCCGTCAGACAAGTCGTTTGCCAGCTACGACGAAGCTCTGGCCAGTCTCGAAAGCCCGGCCTTGCCCGACGACACCCAGCTCTATTGGCAGGACGGCTTGCTCGACGTCCGCTTCGAGTATCCCATTCAGTCGGACCAGTCGAGGTTCGCCATTCAGCCCGGTCTGACACGGCTCGGCTTGCGGGTGAACGTCGTGCTGCGGCTGCTCGTGCCCGGGACCGCCGAGCGAGCCTTCGACGTGCACGGCGAGACCGGCATCGTGGAACTCGATCCGCGCTGGTACCAGGCGGCCCTGCGTTTCACGAAGGACGGGTTCTTCCACATCCTCGACGGCATCGACCACCTGCTGTTCCTGCTCTGCCTCGTGATTCCGTTCCGGCGGCTGCGTCCGCTCGTGGCAGTGGTGACGGCGTTCACCGTGGCCCACTCGATCACCCTCATCGCCTCCGCGTTCGACATGGCGCCGAGCGCCCTGTGGTTCCCGCCGCTCATCGAGACGCTGATCGCGGCGTCGATCGTCTACATGGCGCTCGAGAACATCACCGGCGCCCACCTCAACCGACGCTGGGCCGTCACGTTCGGCTTCGGACTCGTGCACGGGTTCGGCTTCTCGTTCGCGCTGCGCGAGTCGCTCCAGTTCGCCGGCAGCCACCTCGTCACGTCGCTCCTGGCCTTCAACGTGGGGGTCGAACTCGGGCAGCTGATCGTGCTGCTGGTGATGCTGCCGGTGCTGGCGTTCGCCTTCCGGTGGCTGGTGGACGAGCGCGTCGGCACCATCATCCTGTCGGCGCTCGTGGCACACACCGCGTGGCACTGGCTGGTCGAGCGATGGGACGTGCTGTCGATGTACCCGTTCGCCTGGCCGGTGGTGGACGCGGCGTTCATGGCGTCGCTGCTGCGCTGGGCGATGCTCGGCGTGCTGGCGGTGCTGGCGGCCTGGATCGTGCGCCCGCTGGTGGGTGGTGAGTCGAAACCGCCGTCGCCCTCACACCCGCCCGTCCGCTGACGGCCTAGGCCGCAGACGCGCGACGGCGGTACGTCGTGCCCTCGTGAGGCGGCCTGCGCGTGGGCTACGGCTGCCAGATGAGGCACGTGGTCGTGGCGTGCGCGAGCAGGCGGCCGCCAGCGTCTTCAAGTCGGCCCTCGGCCATGGCCGTGCGACGTCCGCGGTGCAACAGCCGGCCGATGGCGCGCACCGGGCCGGTCGCAACCGTGATGGGCTTCAGGTAGTTCACTTTGATCTCGACCGTCGTGTAGGTCGAGCCGGTGTCGACGGTCGTGTAAACCGCGCAGCCCATGGCCGAGTCGAGCAGGGTGGCCGCGAAGCCGCCGTGCACCTGCCCGGCGGGGTTGTAGTGATACTCGGCCGGCGTCACCCCGAAGATCGCCAGGCCCTCGGCGACCTCGAGGAGTTCGTAGCCGAGCAGCGTCGCCATGGGAGCTGGCGGCAACGCGCCGGCGATGACCTTACGGAGAATCTCGAGCCCCGGCCCGCTCGACGCGCGCCAGGCATGCTCGGCGGGATCGGCCCAGGAGACGGTGCGGGTGCGCGTCGGGTCGCTCATGCGCCGACGAGTATCGCACCGGCCGGTCAGTTCAGCGTGATGGCCCAGCCGATAGCGAATTTCAGCCGCTGGGCGTCACCCGAGCCGAGACGCACCTCGGTGAAGAAGCCGCTGTCGTGGCCGAACCCGATGAGCGAATGGAAGCCGACGCCGGTGTCACGGTAGTCGAACTCCGGGATGCGCGTGATGACGACCGCGGGGCCGCCGCCGGCCAGCAAGGTCCAGCCGTTGGCGCCGAGCGGGTAGCCGTAGACGAAGTCGACGTTGATGGTGGCGATGCGAAACCTGTCGCCCGTTCCGCCATCGATTCCGGGCCTGAGCCGGATGCCGCGGCCGATGTCTCCGGTCTGGAAGAACACCCCCCCGAAGACCTGCTCGGGGTCCACGGCAACGCCGCCGTGGAATCCGACGGCGGCCTGGGCCGAGGCTGGGGCGGGCGCCAATGCCATCAGCGCGGCGGCCAGCATGACCGCCATCGCCACGCGACGCCGCGATCGCCAGCCCCTGGGCCTGGGCCGCTGCACTTCCTGTCCTCGTAAGTAGACCATCCGCATCCTCCGGGGTCGCGCTTTCAAGTTGCGTTCCACCGGCGGGCGTGGCCGGTTCAGGGGAAGATAGTCGCATGACCTTCGACGGCGTGGCTCGGCGCCACCCAGACGCCGGACACCGCGACGTGACGCGCGTCACCGTGCCGCAGCGCGTCGCGGACCGTCTCGGCCGCTCGTCCGAGGCACCGTTCTCGCTCTTCCCGGCGCCGGCCTCGCTCGCCGACGGCGAGGTCGTGTGCCTGCAGTCGCACCTCTTGGTCACCGTGGGGCTGGCGGTGGTCGATCGGGCCGCGGCGTGCTTCCGTCTGATGGCGCCCGGCGAGTGCACGGCCCTCGACGGCGCCTGGGCGGATGCGCGCCTCGAGTCCGCCCGCGCCCTGCGAGCCGCGCACGGCCTGACTGGCCCCGAACGCGCTTACCGGTTACTGAACGGCGCCGGCGACCGTACGCCGGGCGTGGTGGCCGACGTCTTCGGCCCGTGGGCGGTCGTCGCGGCGCTGAGCGGCGCCCTCGTGCCCACGGCGCAGCTCCTGGCGCAAGGCATGCTCGATCGGCGCCTGGCGCGCGGGGTCGTCGTGAAACACCGCGCCCGCGGCCAGGCCGCGGCCGGGCCCGCCGTCGTAGCGGTGCTCGGCGAGGCACCGCCCGAACGCCTCATCGTCACCGAGGGGCCGTGGCGGTTCGAGGTGCACCTCACGACCGGTGTGAACGTGGGGCTCTTCACCGACATGCGCGCCGAGCGCGCCCGAATCGCAAGTCTCGCCGCCGGGCGTCGCGTGTTGAACCTCTTTGCCTACACCGGTGCGCTGTCGGTGGCGGCGGCCTCCGGCGGCGCCACCCACGTCACGAGCGTGGATCTCTCGGAGGGGGTGCTGGCCTGGGCGCGCGACCATTTCGCGCTCAACGGTCTCGACGCCGCGGCGCATACGACCGTGGCCACCGACGTGTCGACGTATCTCGCCGACGCCTTTCGCGACGGCCAGCGCTACGATGTCGTGCTCATCGACCCGCCGAGTTTCTCGGCGGCGCGTCACGCGCCCTTCGCCATCGATCGCGACTATCCGCCGATCATCCGCGACGCCTGCGCGCTCATCGCGCCGGGCGGCGACCTGTGGCTGGCGAGCAACACGCGCGGCTATTCGTTGGCCGGCGCGGTGCAGGTGGCGGTGCCGCCGGCCCGCCAGCCCCGGCTGGTCGCCGAGGGCAGCCTGCCGCCCGACTACCCGACGGAGCTCTCGGACGCCGACGCGCGCTACCTGCAGACGGCCCTGCTGCGCCTAGTCTGAGCGCTGCCGAATCGCGGCCACCTTTTCCTCGAGTTCGCGCGTCATGCGGTCGGCGTCGCGCCGGAACTCCTCGTGCAATCGGGCGAGTCCCTCGACGTCGACCGCGCTTGCGAGGCTGGCGTTGTGCATGATTTCGGCCTGCGCACGGCGCGCCGCGTAGAGCTGGCGCACCTCGGCGATCTCGCCTTTCTGCGCCTCGGTGAGCGGCGAGTCGATGCTCCCCGACTCGGCGTCCTGTTTGCGCAGGCGGGCCATCGCCAGCTCGATTGCGCTCTTCGGTGCTTCGTCGCTCATGCTGCCATTCTAGACGTCATTGACCGCCCAGATCCTGACCTCGAGTCAAGTTTTCCGGGGCCTCGAGTGCGCCCGGTGGAGCGGTATCATCGAAGGATGGTCACGCTGCTCGACGAAGGTCAGGTCTACGCCAGAATCGGAGAAGAGGGGTTTACGCGCCTGGTGCGGGCGTTCTACGCCCAGGTGCCGGCAGACCCCATCCTCGGAACGATGTATCCCACCGAGGACATGGCCGGCGCCGAGGAACGGCTGCGCGACTTCCTCGTGGGCCGGTTCGGTGGCCCGCCGCGCTACATCGAGCAGCGCGGGCACCCGCGGCTCAGGATGCGGCACACGCCCTTTGCCATCGATGCCGATGGCCGCAACCGGTGGGTGGCCCTGATGGACCGTGCCCTCATCGAGGCGGAGATTCCTGCCGACGTCGCCGCCGTGATGACGCCGTTCTTCCACCACATGGCCTCCTTCATGATCAACCGCGCCTGAGCGCTGGCGCCACTGAGGTACGCTCCCGACATGACCAGTGTTCACGTCGCATCCGCGGGCGGTCCGTTCGCCCAAAGCATCGAAGTCCGGCACCACGCCGTCGTCAGCGACGAGGGCACCGAGGTGGGCGGCGAAGACCGCGGCCCGAATCCCGCCGAGTTGCTGCTCGGCGCGCTCGGCGCCTGCGTCGCCATGACCCTCAAGATGTACGCCGGCCGCAAGGGTTGGGACCTGGGCGACGTGCAGGTCGACCTGTCCGGCCGCGACGAGGGCGGTGTGTTCGTCGTGGAGCGGCGGCTGACGTTCGGTGCGCCGCTCACCGACGAACAGCGCCAGCGCCTGACCGAGATCGCCGGCCGATGCCCGGTGTCGCGCCGCATCACGGGCGCGGTCGAAATCCGCCAGATGTGACGCATTTCGGCCCGAATACGTCATTGGCCGGCTCGGGAGACGAAAGATGACAGAAGAATACGACTCAATGCGGCCGGATCCGCTGTCGGTCGTTTACACTTGAGTCAGCCACGTCATCGGGTGACATCATGAGGAGGCGCGCGGACATGTTCGAGACCAATCTAGATCGTCGGAGTTTCTTGCGCGGGTCGGCGCTCTTCGCCACCGCGATCGGCCTGACGGTTGCGGCCCCGGCCGCGGCACTGGCTCAGCAGAAGCCCGAAGAGAAGAAAGATCCGTTTGCCAACGACGACAAGAAGAGCGGCGGCAGCTCGCAGAAGACCTACACCGACGAAGACGGCCGCGAGTACCGGATCTGCCCGCAGTGCGCCTACAATATGTACAAGCAGGGCCGCATGTGGGTGTGCGACAACTGCGGCTACAGCTACGTCGAGTAGCACCAACGGCGGCTGGAGGCTAGCGGGCGGCGGCTAGACTCGAGAGCACATGACGAGGGCCCGGTGGACATCCGCCGGGCCCTTCGTTTTTCAGGCGACGTGACGAAACGTGCCGCCAGCCGCCAGCCGCCAGCCGCTAGCCCCTGGCGGCTGCGAGGATGACCATGTCTTTGTCCGGCAAGACCATCTTCATCACCGGCGCCAGCCGCGGCATCGGCCTGGCCATCGGGCTCAGGGCGGCCGAAGACGGCGCCAACGTGGTCGTGACCGGCAAGACCACCGAGCCGCACCCGAAGCTGCCCGGCACCATCTTCACGTCGGCCGCGGCGATCGAGGCTGCCGGCGGCCAGGCCCTGGCCATCGCGATGGACGTGCGCGAGGAAGGGCAGGTGAAGGCGGCCGTGGCGGCGGCCGTCTCCCGCTACGGAGGCATCGACGTGGTCGTCAACAACGCCTCGGCGATCTATCTCACCGGCACGCTCGACACGCCGATCCGCCGTTTCGACCTGATGCATCAAGTGAACACGCGCGGCACCTTTCTCGCCACCCAGCACTGCCTGCCGCACCTGCTGCGGGCGGCCAACCCGCACGTGCTCAATATCGCGCCGCCGCCGAACCTCAACCCGCGCTGGTTCGCGCCGCACGTCGCCTACACGATGGCCAAGTACGGCATGAGCCTGTGCGTCTTGGGTATGGCGGAGGAATTCCGCGAGGCGGGTGTGGCGGTGAACGCCCTCTGGCCGCGCACGGCCATCGACACGGCGGCGATCAGCCTGATCGCCGGGGAGGAAACGCGACAGCGGCGCACGCGCAAGGCGTCGATCATGGCCGATGCCGCCCATGTCATCCTCACCCGTCCGAGCCGCGACGTGACCGGCCGTTTCCTCATCGATGACGAGGTGCTCGCCGAGGCCGGCGTGACCGACCTTGGGCGCTACCTGCCGGACGGTGCGCACGAGGACGACCTGATGCCGGACTTCTTCCTCGATTAGGTCCGTACAGACCACGGCCCGGGCGAACCCTGGCCCTGGCGATGGGTCGATCGATTCCGCCGCGGTGCTAGAAGCGGCCGGCGCCCGTCCAGCGAACGAACTCGTTGTAGAACGGACGATAGTCCGGGCTGTGGCGATCGATCGTGTTTCCCGGCACGACGCCGACGCCCGTGCAGTGACCGCCCAGCACGTCCACGGCGTAGGCATTGGGCGACCCTTCTGGCTGGTCCGACCCGTAGTGGTAGGTGACCTCGTCACCGGCCACGATCGAGGGCACCCAGGCGCGCGTGGGCTTGGCGTTGTAGCCGAACCTCGTGTCGATCTGGCGCAGCCGGTCGACGATGTGATTGATGAAGGGGTTGAGCTGCGTCTTGCGCGCCTCGAGCTCATGCTCGAGGTCGCGATACGGCCCGGCCGCCCGCGGCGGGCACACGACGCTCGGGCTCAGCAGGCCCTGGGCGATGGCCTCGCTGGCGAACTGGAACACGAGGTCGCGCACGTAGGGCTGCGGCAGTCGCTCGCCCGCCGGCGGGTCGGGCGTGCGCGCGGGGGTGTTGTTGGGCGCGGTGACGAGCAGTTCGTTCGACGGCGCGCTCGTGCCGCAGGTGTTGGTCGCCACGACGTGCACGTAGTAGCTGCCGGGTGGGATGCCCAGCGTGAAGTAGAGCGTGTTGAGCGGGAGCTGAATCGGCGGGTTCGGATCGTTGGGCGAGAAGCTGGCGCGCACGGTATAGGTCGTAGCCTGGCCGCCGTGGCCGGGGTTCCACATCAGAAAGCCCTGTGTGCCGCGCACGATCTGCGTGAAGGTGGTCGGAGCGCCAGGCGGGTAGCAGCCGGCGCGAATCGGCACCTCCACTTCGTTACTCGGCGCGCTCTCGGCGGCGCCGTTGGCGCCGCGGATGCGCACGAAGTAGTTGCCGGAGCCGACGCCCACGGCGGTGAAAGCCGGCACGAGTTCGGGCATCTTGCCGTAGAGCAGGCCGTCGCTCTGGGCCGGCAGGCGCAGGAACGGGTTGCCGGGCACGACGCCCGCCTCGAGCACGTAGTGCGTGATGGTGCCGATCGAGTGCGTCCACTGCAGGCTGACGCCACCGCCGGGGCTCACCACGTACTTCAGACCGGACGGCGCCCCGGGTGGCGCCTGACGTGCGGCCAGCCGCGGCACGCCGAACCCCACCGCCGCCAGCAGCACCACGAACATCGTCAGCAGTCGAACCTGTTTCACGGGCACTTCTCCTCGAGATGACACTGGATCAGCGGGTCTTCGTCGCGCGTCGGAGCCGCGCGCCGCCGCTCAGGATACTCCGGGAACGCGAGCGCCGGAGTTCCTTGGGAAGTATCAGGCCGACGTCCCTGGCGCCGTCACGAGCGGTAGTTGCCAAACTGCAACGCCACGCCGAAGTCGTGGTCGCGCAGAGCCGCCATGGCCGCCTGCAGATCGTCCTTCGACGCCGACGTCACGCGGAGCTGGTCGCCCTGGATGGCCGCCTGCACCTTCCGCAGCTTGTGTTCCTTCAAGTACTTCACGATCTCGCGGGCGGCATCGCTCGGCACGCCCTGCTGCAGCGTGATGACCTGGCGGAACGAGCCGGCCGAGGCCGGTTCCGGGTCGCCGGGCTTCATGTTCTTGACCGGGACGCTGCGGCGCACGAGACGGGTCTGCACCACTTCCCACACCGCTCCGAGCTTGAACGCATCTTCGGCCGTGAGCGTCAGCGTGCCGGCCTTCTGGTCGAGCTCGACGGTCGCGGTGGAACCCTTGAAGTCGTAACGTTGACCGATTTCCTTCTTCGCCTGATTGACCGCGTTGTCCACTTCCTGGAGGTCGACATTGGAGGTGATGTCGAACGAGTAGGTCTGCGCCATGGCGGGATCGTAGCTGATTGGCGTGCCGTCTGGCTCTATATACTCCGGGAGGTGGCCGCCTCTCCGCTCGTGCTCGTGGTCGACGACTATGCTGACGCCCGGGCGATGTACGTCGCCTGGCTGCAGGTGTCGGGCTACCGGGTCGCCGAGGCCAGCACCGCCGCCGAGGCCATTGCGCTGGCGCAGGCCGAGCCGCCGGCGGCCATCCTGATGGACCTGTCGCTGCCGGGCGTCGACGGCATCGAGGCGACGCGCCGACTCAAGGCCGACCCGCGCACGCGGCACGTGCCGGTGCTGGCCATCACCGGTCACGTCGAAGCGCACGTCGCCGAGGCGGCGTCGGCGGCCGGCTGCGACGCTTTCATCGTCAAGCCCAGCCCGGCGCCGGACGTCGTGCGCGCGATCGGCAGCCTCATCGACGGCACGACGATGGCGGGGGCGCAGCGATGAGCGCCGAGGCCGTGCGCGCGCTCGGCGTGCTGCGCCTCGACGACGGCGTCGGCACCGAGGCCGACGACGTGGTCGCCGCCGAAGAACCGCTCGAGGTACGGGTCAACGGCGTGCCCTTTGCCGTCATCATGCGCACGCCGGGGCAGGACGTCGCGCTCGCCGCCGGCTTCCTGCTGGCCGAAGACGTCGTCCGCGTGCCCGGCGAGATCGCCACCATCGAGCGCTGCGACGATGTCGAGGCAGAGGCGCTCGGTAACGTGCTGAACGTGACGGTCACCGGTCGGGCCGCCGAGCGCGTCGCCGATCGACTCGGCGAGCGCCGGCAGATCATCACCACCGCGGCGTGCGGACTCTGCGGCCGCCGGACGATTGAATCGATCCGTGCCCGCGTGTCGTCGGTGGGCGGCCACTGGACCGTGCCCGCCGCGGTCGTCTCCAGCCTGCCCGAGGCGCTCCTGGTGGCGCAGGCGGCTTTCGCCAGAACCGGCGGCATCCACGCCTCGGCGCTGTGCGACCTCCAGGGCCGCGTGCGGCTCGCTGCCGAGGACGTTGGGCGCCACAATGCGCTCGACAAGATCGTCGGCCGCGCCTTGCTCGAAGGGCTCGTGCCGCTCGACGACACACTGCTCGTCGTGAGCGGCCGCTCGTCCTACGAACTCGTGCAGAAGGCGCTCCTGGCCGGCGTCCCGCTGGTGGCCGCCGTCTCGGCGCCGTCGAGCCTCGCCGTCGACCTGGCGCGCGAGAGCGGCATCACGCTCTGCGGTTTCGTGCGAGGTGGCTCGATGAACGTCTACACGCACCCACAGCGGATCACGCGCCTGGGCTGACGTGGTCGTCAATCGATGGCTGACACTGCGGGCACCAGTGACGCGGCGTCCGGCAGGCTCGGCAGCTGACCGGACCGGCAGATCGCAGCGGCGGCAGGGGAGTGCCGTGCGCCGATAGACCCACAGCGCTTCATCGGGCGACAGTCGTCCCGTGGTCACGCGCGAGCTCGGCGTCGTAGACGTCGAAGGCCACGGCGATCCAGGACGCGGTGTCGATCGCGAGGCGCATCCGCCGGCCAGCGCTGTTTAGCACCGCCGCCGCGCCGGCGATCGCGTCGCCGTCAGGCATCGGTCATCCGGCTGGCAAGCCCGGCGCCGGCGTCGGTGGAGGCGGTCGCGGCCCCGCGACGCGCCACCCTCAGTTGCAGGCCACCGGAGGTGACCACGAATCCGACCTCGACGAAGGCCGCCGCGACCGGACTCGCTCCTGCCGGCTCGCCGTTCACCTCGGCGATGAGCCAGCCGCGGCGTGCGTCCGGCGACGCGTGAGCCAGCCCGACGAGCTCGCGGGCCAGTTGGCGCAGGCGCCGGCCACGATCGGGTTCCTCGGCCGGCAGCGCCACGAGCAGCTGGCGGTTGCCGCGCGCGATCCACGCCGTGGCATGACCGTCGACCAGCACGACACGCGCGCCGGCCACCCGGCTCGCCTTTGCCGCCGTGGCTCCGTTCCACACCGGCCAGTCGACGACGGCGCCATACGGGTTGGCCGGATCGGTGGCCGAGAGCGTCACGGCACGTGGCTCAGCCGCCGGATCGCGCTCGGCGCGCAGGCGGTCAAGCGCGCCCGGCTCGGCGAACTGGGCGCCGCCAAGCCCCGCCACGAAGTAGCCGCGGCGCACGCGTCCGGTGTCTTCGAGGCGGCGCAGCACGCCGTAGAGCGCACTGAAGCCGCCGGGCACGGGCTCGAGCGCGGTGACCTCGCGGGTGACGATGCCGTGGCGTGCGAGCAGCTGTCTCGTCAGGGCCGCCGCGCGGGCGGTGGGATTACCGGGCCCGGGGGTCTCCACGAGCGACCACCGGCCCTCCGCCGACGGCGGCAGCAGGCGGCGCGAGCGGAAGCGGTAGGCGCGCGCCACGCGGCGTCCGCGCTCGGGTCCGGCCACGTAGGCACGCAGGGCATGCAGGGTGTCGTTGGTGACAAGGCCGCGCCAGACGAGGCCCCAAAGCGCGTCGACTGAGTCCTGCGGGAAGCCGCCGCCGGCCGCCTCGTGCACGGCTCCGAAAAACGAGGCGCCTTGGCGCGCGAGGAACGCCACGATGCGCGCCTCCCGGTCGAGCAGTCCGCTTGCGGCATCAGGCGGGGCAGTGAGCGGCACCCGCTGATCCGCGAGGTACAGCCGGATTCGGCCATCGCGGTCGCCGACCGGCTCGGAGCCGGTCCACACCACTTCACCGGCGGCGATGAGCGTGTCGAGCAGCGCCGGCGAGTAGTCGGCCACGCGCGCCGGCAGGATCTCGCGTTCGACGGTCGAGGCGATGAGCGGGGCCCCCTGCAGTTGCTCGATCGCGTCGAGCAGGGCATCGAGGCCCGGTCTGGGCGACGTGACGCCGTGCCACGCCGCCAGGAAGCGACCGAGCACGTCGGGCTCGACCGGCTCGACCTCCTTGCGCAGCGCCGAGAGCGAGCGCAGTCTGAGCGTGCGCAGCACGTCCTTGTCGCACCATTCACGGCCGTGGCCACCGGGGCGGAACTCGCCGGCTACGACGCGGCCGGTGGCCGCGAGCCGCTGCAGGGTGGCCTCCACGACGGCGACCCCGAGGCCGAAGCGGACCGCGGCTTCACCGGCCGTGAAGGGGCCGTGCGTGCGTGCGTAGCGGCGCACCAGATCGCCGAGAGCGTCGGGCGCCGGCTCGAGCAGCGCGGCTGGGAGTCCGGGCGGCAGCGGCGTGCCGAGGCCGTCGCGATAGCGCGCCACGTCCTCGACGGCGATGAGCCGGGTCTCGCCCCCGAGACGGATGGCGACGGCGCGGCGCGCGGCGACGAGCGTGTCGAGCGCCGCCGCGGTCACCCCTGGCAGCGCGCGGCTGTCGATCTCTGCCGCCGAAAGGTCGCCGAGCCTGAGCAGCAGGTCGTGGATGCCGTCGACCGAGCGGGCGTGAAACCGTACGGCCAGCTGCTGCAGGTCGGTCTCGATGGCGGTGAGGGCCGCGACGTCGACCAGCGTCCTGAGCTCGCCTTCGCCGATGAGCGCCGCCAGCTCCGTCTGGTCGACCGACAGCGCATGCGCGCGGCGCTCGGCCAGCGGGGCGTCGCCGTCGTACATGTAGTTGGCGACGTAGCCGAACAGCAACGACGCGGCAAAGGGCGACGACGTGCGCGCATCGACCGTCGTGACCTTGACGGCGCGGCTGCGGATCCTGGTCAGGAGATCGACGAGAGCGGGCAGATCGAAGACATCGCGCAGGCATTCGCGATAGGCCTCGAGCACGATCGGAAACGATCCGAAGCGGGCCGCGACCGCCAGCAGGTCGGCCGCGCGCTTGCGCTGCTGCCAGAGCGGCGCGCGTTGGCCGGGGCGGCGGCGGGGCAACAGCAGGGCGCGGCCGGCGGCCTCACGAAAGCGCGCCGAGAACATCGCCGTGCCGCCGAGGCGGGCGACGACCAGTGCGTTCACCTCATCGGGATCGGGCAGGAGCAGCGACGTGTCGAGCGGCTCGTCGCCGTCGGGCACGCGCAAGACGAAGCCGTCATCGGCCCACATGATGTCGGCCTCGAGCCCGCGCTCGGTCTGCAGTCGCTCGGCGACCGCCATCGCCCACGGAGCGTGGACGCGGCTCCCGAACGGCGAGAGCACCGACAATCGCCAGTCGCCGACGTCGTCGGTCGACCGCTCGACGACCACCGTCCGATCGTCTGGTACGGCGCCGACGGCGCGGCGCTGGTCATCGAGGTAGTGCAGGAGATTGGCGGCTGCCCCCGCCGTCAGGCCGTGTCGCACGGTGAGCCGGGTCGTGGCGTTGGCCGGCGTGGCGGCGCCGAGCTCGCGCGTGAGCCGGCCGATGGCGCGCCCGAGTTCGATCAGGCGCCCCGGACCCTCGCCCCTCCAGAACGGCATCTTGCCCGGCTCGCCCGGCGCTGGCGAGACGAGCACCCGGTCGTGCGTGATCTGCTCGATGCGCCAGGTCGAGGCGCCGAGCACGAACGTCTCGCCGGCGCGCGCCTCGAACACCATCTCCTCGTCGAGCTCACCGACACGCGCGCCGCCGCGGCTGCCATCGGCGAGGAACACGCCGAAGAGCCCGCGATCGGGAATCGTGCCGGCGTTGGCGATGACGACCCGTTTGGCGCCCTGACGGGCGACGACCGTGCCATTCACCCGGTCCCAGGTGATGCGCGGACGCAGCTCGGCGAACTCGTCCGAGGGATAGCGGCCCGACAACATGTCGAGCACGCCGTCGAAGACGCGACGATTGAGCGTGGCAAACGGCGCCGCCTGACGGACCAGCCGGTAGAGGTCGTCCACCCGCCAGTGGTCGACCGACACGACCGCGACGAGCTGCTGCGCCAGGACGTCGAGCGGGTTCCTGGGCATCCGCGACGGCTCGGCCTCGCCGGCCGTCATCGCCGCCGAGACGGCGGCCGAGGCCAGCAGATCGCCGCGGAACTTCGGGAAGATGATACCTTCGCTCGTTTCACCCACTTGGTGGCCGGCGCGGCCGATGCGCTGCAGGCCGCTGGCGACCGAGGGCGGCGCTTCGATCTGCACGACCAGATCGATGGCGCCCATGTCGATGCCGAGCTCGAGCGACGAGGTGGCCACGAGTGCCCGCAGGCGGCCGCTCTTGAGCAAGTCTTCGATCTCGGTGCGCTGCACGCGCGCCAGCGATCCGTGGTGGGCGCGCACCAGCGTCTCGCCGGCCAGATCGTTCAGGGCCGCGGCCAGACGTTCGGCCAGGCGCCGGCTGTTGACGAAAAGCAGCGTCGATCGGTGTGCCCGGATGAGTTCCAGCAGGCGCGGGTGGATCGACATCCAGATCGTCGGCACCGGCGATTTCGTGACCGGACCGCTCGTCGGCACCGTCGCCCGGCCCACCTGCGCCATGTCGGCGATCGGCACGTCGACGGTGATGGCCAACGTCTTCGGCACGCGCGCATCCACGATCGTGACGGGGCGGCCCGTCGGGGGGGCGTCGAGGGCGAACTCGGCCGCCAGGGCGGCCTCGGGTGTCTGCACGGCGCGCGCGGCCGAGGCCGAGCGCGTGCGCGTCGCGTGGTGGCCGCCGAGGAACAAGGCGATCTCGTCCAGGTTCTTCTGCGTGGCCGAGAGGCCGACGCGCTGGATCGGCCGTCCGGTGAGCGTCGCGAGGCGTTCGAGCGACAGCGCCAGGTGTGCGCCGCGTTTGGTCGAGACGAGCGCGTGGATCTCGTCGACGATCACCGTGTCGACGGCCCTGAGCCGTTCGCGCGCATGCGACGTGAGGAGCAGGAACAGCGACTCGGGCGTGGTGATGAGGATATCGGCCGGGGCCCGCTGGAACGCTCTGCGCTCGGAGGCCGGCGTGTCGCCGGTGCGGATGGCGACACGTGGCGCGTGGAACGGCGTACCGGCGGCGGCCGCGCCGCGAGCGATCCCCGAGAGCGGCGCCCGCAGGTTTCGCTCGACGTCCACCGCGAGCGCCTTGAGCGGCGAGATGTAGATCACCCGGCAGCGCCCGTCCGTGGCGGGCAGCGGCGCGAACATCAGCCGGTCGAGACACCACAGGAAGGCGGTGAGGGTCTTGCCCGTGCCCGTCGGGGCGAGGATGAGGGCCGACTCACCGCGGGCGATGGCCGGCCAGCCGAGCGCCTGCGGCCGGGTCGGTGCGGCAAACGAGCCGGCGAACCAGGCCGCGACCGCCGGATGGAAGTGTCGCAGGACGTCCGGGCGCATCACCGCTATAATGGCTCGGATGTTCCTGCCTGCACCGGCCGTGCCGGGAGAGGACGTCGAGAGGACGAACGAGACTTATGGGTGATGCCGCTGAAGGGTTGATTGACGCCGACCTCCGCATTCAGGAGCGGATGGAGGAGCTCGAGCAGGAACGCCGCGCGTCGCGCAGGGCCGGCCCGACCAAGGATCCCGTCAAGGTGCGCGAGCTCGAGTCGTGCCGCCTGGCGCAGATCGAAATGCGTCGCCAGCTCGAGGCGGCGACGCACCCGGCCCGCCGCGAGCAGCTCACCGCCGCTGTTGCCGAGCTCGATCGCCGGATGCAGTCGATGGCGTAAGCGGCCGCCGCCGTCCCGTCGTCACCCCCCCAGACACGCCGGTAGGCGTGTCCAGGCCGAACGGCGCGAGCAGCGCCGTGAGGTGTTCGTCTCCCTCGACCTTGAGGTGGGCCGGCAGCTCCACCGCGGGCGCCCGCCGCGCGGCCGCGCGTGGCAGCAGGATGCGATACGGCTCGGCCATGTGCTCGAGCGTGTGCCGGGCCCGCCAGTAGCGCCGCGCCTCGCTGCCGATCTCGACGCGTGTCGTGGCGCTGCGCGCCAGCACGTCGAGCGCCTCGACGAGCGTGTGGCGTTCATCGAGAATGGGAATCGCCACCGCCACCGGCGCCGCACCGGGCGCGCCCAGTGTGCGCCATCCGCGTGGGTCCACCACCGGCAGTTCCGGCTGGTGCACGAGGTCGGTGATGATCGTGGCCCGGCCGGCCGCCATCGCCCGCCACCACGACGCCGACGTCTCGCCGTTCGACGGCCACCTGAGGCAGGCGCAGATGTCGGTGGCGGCCAGATACGCGCCCAGGTCGGCGTCGTCGACGAAGCCGGTTACGTGCACGCGATCTGCCAGGCCGCGCTCGGCAGCATCGGCGGCCACGTCGTAGTGGGCGGCCGCCGCGCCCACCACCAGCACGTGCAGGTGCGGCTGACGCTCGGCCAGAGCGGCCACTGCGCCGAGCAGCTCCGGCAGGCGCTTCTCAGGCGTGACCCCGCCAAAGGCGCCGACCACCACCGCCTCCTGCGGCACCCAGTGCCGCGCCCGAACCTCCGCCGCGGTCAGCGTCGCCCGTTCCTCCAGGGGATCCGCCACGCCCATCGGCACGGTCTCCACGTCGACGCCGCTGGTCTCGCACAGTCGCCGCGCCAGCGCCGGGCTGTGCACGGCGGCCAGCCGCGCTGTCTTCAGCACGAGATCCACCAGCGGCCAATGCGCGTAGAGCGAGCCGCCGAGGCCCGCCTCGAACAGCAGCCCCAGGTCGGACGGCGCGTCGGGATGGTTGGCAGCGAACTCGGCCAGGTAGTCGGCGCGCCGCGGCCGCCACCGTTCGAGCAGCGACTGCGCGCGCGCCTGATGCACCTGGGCGTCGTGAAGGATGACGAGGCCGGGGTAGCGGAACAGATATCCCCACATGTAGTCATGGCAGCGCGCGTTGCCGAGGTGGTAGACCGTCAGGTCGTACGGCTGCCGCCGGTGCATCCAGACGAACTCGCGGGCGGCCATCACGCCGGGGCTGTCGCAGCCCGGGGGCTCGGCAAAGACGTCCACGTGCAGGGCCGGGCTCTGGAGCCGCGGCAAGAGCTCCGCCGAGTAGGCCGCGATGCCAGACATCGAGGGTGGCATCGGGCTGAACCAGGCCACTCGCATGGGCTCGGCCGGCCCTGGGGCGATGGAATCGTGTGCAGCGCCCGCCACGGCTGCCATGGGTGGGAGAATCATGATGCTGAGGCCACCAGTAATCGTGGGTAGGGCGTTTGACTGTGCCCAGTGTGGTTGACTACCATCTACGCGGCTCTTGCGAAATCCTTCACAAGCGGCGCGTGGGCGCGCCCGGGTCTCAGGAACGAGAGAATTATGGAAGGCTGGGGCGGTCTCGCCATCATGGTCGCGCTCGCCGTGGGCTTCGGGGCCGTCAACGTGGCCCTGTCCTACTTCGCGGGCCCGCGGCATCCTACACCCGAAAAAGAAGCGGCGTACGAGTGCGGCATGCCCCCGGTGGGCGATGCGCGTGAACGTCAGTCGGTCAAGTTCTACCTGATCGCCATGATCTTCCTGCTGTTCGACATCGAGATCGCCTTCCTGGGGCCGTGGGCGATGGCGCTGCGCGACCTCGGCTGGCCCGGCTTCGTGCAAATCGCCGTCTTCTTCAGCATCCTCGCCGTGGCGTTCATCTACATCTGGCGCAAGGGTGTCCTCGACTGGGGCCCGGAGTCCGACCCCGCCTACGTGCGCCCACCCAAGCCGGGTCCGGCCGTGGTCAAGAGATACAACTATGGGACTGGAAACTGATCTTCCGGAGATCCCGGTACTCACGACCACACTCGAAAAGGTCGTGACGTGGAGCCGGCGCTCGGCCATCTGGCCGGTGACGTTCGGCCTGGCCTGCTGCGCCATCGAGATGATGGCGATGAGCTGCAGCCGCTACGACATCGCGCGCTTCGGGGCCGAGGTCTTTCGCGGCTCGCCGCGGCAGTCGGACCTCATGATCATCGCCGGCCGGCTGTCGCGCAAGATGGCGCCGGCCCTGCGCCGCATCTACGACCAGATGCCCGAGCCCAAGTGGGTGATCTCGATGGGCGCATGCGCGTCGTGCGGCGGCGTGTTCGACAACTACGCGATCGTCCAGGGCTCCGACCAGGTGGTGCCGATCGACGTCTACATCCCGGGCTGCCCGCCGCGGCCGGAATCCGTGCTCTACGGCATCGTGATGCTGCAGAAGAAGATCGACGCCACCAGGCTGCGGGCGTCGTAACCATGGACGTGCAGCCCCTCATCGACCAGCTCGCGGCCCTCGTGCCCGGCGTCGAGTTGTCGCCGAGTCCCTCGGCCGACAGCGACGTCACGCCGGCGCTGTGGGTGTCGGCGACGCACATCCGCGCGGTGTGCCAGGCCTTGCGTGACACGCCCGGCCTGGAGTTCCTCGCCTTCTCGAACGTCACGGCGGTCGACCATCATCCCAGCCGCACGCCGCGCTTCGACGTCGTGTACCACCTGGTCTCACCGCATCGCCGCACGCGGCTGCGCCTCAAGGTGCAGCTCGGGCTCGACGAGCCGATCGCGTCGGTCACGCCGGTATGGGAGGGGGCCGGATGGTGCGAACGGGAGGTCTACGACCTGTTCGGCATCGTGTTCGAGGGGCACGCCGATCTCAGGCGCCTCATGATGACGGAGGACTGGGTCGGCCATCCGCTGCGGAAGGACTACCCGGTGCAGGTCCGCAAGGACGCCCAGGCCTACATGCCCCTGCAGATCACCGCCGAGGAGTTCCGGGCCAGCATGGAGCGCGATCGCTACACGCGGACGCGTCCGAAGTAAGCGATGACCTCAGGCGAGACGGCGCGGCGGGCGCTCGTGGTCGAGACGTTCCAGACGAGCGCGCGGCTGCACCAGGCGCTGGCAGACGGTCCGGCGGTCGAGGCGATGGTCCGGGCCGGTGAGGCGATCGTGCAGGTACTGGGCGCGGGAGGCCAGGTGCTGGTGTTCGGCAATGGCGGCAGTGCGGCCGATGCTCAGCATCTGGTGGCGGAACTTGTGGGACGGTTCGAGCGCCGCCGGCGGGGATTCCCGGCCGTGGCGCTCACGACCGACCCGAGCGTTTTGACGGCGGTGGCGAACGACTACGGGTTCGAGGCGGTCTTCGCGCGTCAGATCGACGCGCTCGGACGGGCCGGAGATCTGGCGATCGGCATCACGACGAGCGGCAACTCGCCGAACGTCGTCGCCGGGCTCGAGGCGGCAAGAGTCCGGGGGCTGCGGACGCTCGCGCTCACGGGAAACGACGGCGGCGCGGCGGGCCGGCTCGCCGAGGTGCACGTGAACGTCCCGGAGGCGGTGACGGCGCGGGTGCAGGAAGCGCACGTGACGGTGCTGCACCTGCTCTGTGCCTTCGTCGACAGGGAAGTGGAAGGCTGAGGATGGCTGCAGTTCGCACCGAAACGATGACCGTCAACATGGGGCCCCAGCACCCCAGCACGCACGGCGTGCTGCGGCTCGTGCTCGAGCTCGACGGCGAGACGGTCGTCTCCGTGTCGCCCACCATCGGTTACCTGCACACCGGCATCGAGAAGACCGCCGAGCAGAAGAAGTGGCAGCAGGTCATCCCGCTCGTCGAGCGCATGGACTACCTGGGCGCGCAGTCGAACAGCCTGGCCTTCTGCCTCTCGGTCGAGAAGCTGCTCGGGATGGACGTGCCGCAGCGCGTCAAGGACATCCGCGTGCTCATCGCGGAGCTGCAGCGCCTCAGCAGTCACCTCGTGTGGTTCGGCACTCACGGCATGGAGATCGGCGCCATCACGGTGATGCTCTACACCTTCCGTGAGCGCGAGATCCTGATGAACCTGAACGAGATGATGGCCGGGTTCCGCTTCTTCCCGAGCTACATCCGTGTCGGCGGCCTGCGCGACGATCTGCCGCGCGGCTTCAAGGAAGCGGTGGCGGAATTCGTCGAGCGGCTCCCGGGCAAGCTCGACGAATACGAGACCATGCTCACGAAGAACCCGATCTGGCTGGATCGGACGCGCGGCGTCGGCACCATCACGCTGGCCGACTGCTACCAGTACGGACTGTTCGGGCCGGTCGCGCGCGCCGCCGGCGGCGACTACGACGTGCGCCGCGCCTTCCCCTACTCGGGCTACGAGAACTACAAGTTCGACGTCATCGGCGCCAGCAACGGCGACGTCTACGACCGCTACATCACGCGGGTGGCCGAGATGCGCGAGAGCATCAAGATCGTCCGCCAGGCGCTCGACCGTATCGAGCCGGTGGGCGAGTGGCAGGTGGCCGATCGCAAGGTGGCACCGCCCCCGAAGGACGAGGTCTACACCGAGATGGAAGCGCTGATTCAACACTTCCTGATCTACTCGCAGGGGTTCAACGTGCCGGCCGGCGAGGCCTACGTGCCGGTTGAGGGTCCGCGCGGCGAGCACGGGTGCTACGTGGCCTCCGATGGCACCAACCGGCCGTCGCGGGTGCACATGCGGTCGCCGGGGTTGATGGCCTGTCAGGCGCTGCACAAGTTCGTCGTCGGCGGCATGATCGCAGACGTCGTCGCCGTCATCGGCTCGCTCGACGTGGTCATGGGAGACGTGGATCGATGAGTTTCCATCCCGCGATGCCCTACGGCACCGAGCGCTGGCATCGCTCGGAGCGCCAGACGCTGCCGGAGGGACCGGATTTCGCCTTCACCGCCGAGCGGCGCGCCGAGTTCGAACGCTTGGCGGCGATGTATCCGCCCGAGCACCGGCGGTCGTCGGTGCTCTACGCGCTCTACCTCGCGCAAGACCAGCAGGGCTACATCACCGCCAACGTCGCCCGGCACGTGGCCGAAGTCGTCGGCATCACGACGGCCGACGTCGAGGACGTCGTCAGCTACTACGTGATGTTCCACCGTAGTCCGGTCGGCACCTACGTCCTGCAGGTGTGCACGACGCTGTCGTGCGCGCTGGCTGGCGCCGAACGGGTCATCGAGCGCCTGGAGCAGGTCCTCGGCGTCAAGGCCGGCGAGACCGACCCGTCGGGCATGTTCACCGTGCAGCAGATGGAGTGCCTCGGCGCCTGCGACAAGGCGCCGGTGGTGATGGTGAACAACCTGCACTGGCACGAGTGCCTCCAGCCAGACGACGTGCCGGCACTGCTCGATGGCATGCGCAAGGACGGCATCAAGGCGCTCTCGGGCTGCCACCTCGACGTCGAGACGCGCAGCGACGCGGCGGGGAAGACCACCGTGCCGGTGCAGCCGCCGTCGGTCAACGGCTATGAGCCCGTGCTCACCAAGTACGCGTTCACGCGGGGCGGCAACACGCTCGAACACTACCTGCAGCACCAGGACGGTTACCAGGGGCTGAAGAAGGCGCTGGCGATGACGCCCGACCAGGTGATCGAACAGGTGAAGGCCTCGGGCCTGCGTGGCAGAGGCGGCGCCGGCTTCCCGACCGGGCTCAAGTGGCAGTTCGTCGACAAGAAGTCGCCGAATCCCAAATACATCGTCTGCAACGCTGACGAGAGCGAACCGGGCACCTTCAAGGACCACCTGCTGATGGAGCGCAACCCCCATCTGCTCGTGGAGGGCTGCCTCATCGGCTGCCACGCCATCGGTTCGCACGCCGCCTACGTCTACATCCGCGGCGAGTTCTATCATCTGTTCCCGGCCATGCAGAAGGCCATCGACGACGCCCGCGCGGCCGGCTATCTCGGGAAGAACATCCTGGGCAGCGGCTGGGACTGCGAGGTCTACCTGCATCGCGGCGCCGGCGCCTACGAGGCCGGTGAAGAAACGGCGCTGCTCGACTCGCTCGAAGGCAAGCGCGCGCAACCGCGCTTCAAGCCGCCGTTCCCAGCCGTGGCGGGGTTGTGGGGCTGCCCGACGGCGGTCAACAACGTCGAGACCCTGTGCAACGCGCCGCTCGTCATGACCCGCGGCGCCGAATGGTTTGCCGCGCTCGGGCCCGAGAAGAACGGCGGGCCGAAGCTGTTCTGCGTGAGCGGCCACGTCAAGCGGCCAGGTGTGTTCGAGGCGCCGATGAAGGTATCGCTCAGGGAGCTCATCGACGACTACGCCGGCGGTGTGCGCGACGGCCACACGATGAAGGCCGTCATTCCCGGCGGTTCGTCGGTGCCGATCCTGCTGCCCGACCAGATCGACATCCCCGCCAGCTTCGACGACGTGCAGCGCGCCGGGTCGCTGCTCGGCTCGGCGGCCATCATGGTGCTCGACGAGACAGTCGACATGGTGTGGCTGGCCGAGAACCTGCTGCACTTCTACCGTCACGAGTCGTGTGGCAAGTGCACGCCGTGCCGCGAGGGCACCGACTGGTTGTACCGTCTGCTGCACCGGATGTTGCACGGCCAGGGCTCGCCCAAGGACATCACCCTGTTGCACAGCGTCGCCAATCAGATCAACGGCAAGACGCTGTGCGCGTTCGGCGATGCGGCGGCGACCCCGGTGCTGACGACGATCAAACTGTTCAAGAACGAGTACGAGGTCTACGCGCGCGGTGAAAAGCCCGCCTCGGCCGACTACCGCGCCAGCCAGCCGGCCGGCGCGCACCACTAGCGCTGGAGCCGAGGCACTTACGCATATGCTCGACTTCCTTTCGTCCCTGTCCCGGCCGCCCAACAACTGGTGGGTGGCCTATGCGGCCATCGTCGGCGTCGTGTTCCTCGCGCTGCAGATTTCGGCGGCGGTGATGGTCTACTTCGAGCGCAAGGTCTCTGCCTGGATGCAGCAGCGCTATGGCCCCACGCTGGTCGGGCCGAGCGGCATGCTGCAGCCGATCGCCGACGTCGTCAAGCTCATCTTCAAGGAGGAGCTGCGGCCCAAGTCGGCCGACGCCATCCTGTTCTCGCTGGCCCCGATCATCTCGGTGGCGACCTGCCTAATCGCCTTCGCGCCGGTGCCCTTCGGCGCGACCACGACGTTCTTCGGCTGGCTCGACGAGCCCATCGCCCTGCAGATTGCCGACATCAACATCGGCGTGCTGGTCGTGTTCGCCGTGACCTCGCTCGGCATCTACGGCATCGTGCTCGCCGGCTGGGCCAGCAACTCCAAGTATTCGCTGCTCGGCGGACTGCGCAGCTCGGCGCAGATGATCAGCTACGAACTGGCCATGGGCATGGCGCTCGCCACGGTGATCCTGCTGGCCGGCTCGATGTCGTTCCGCGAGATCGTCGACGCCCAGGCCGGCTACTTCGCCTACCTCGCGCTGCCGTCGATCGACATCCCCGACATCATTCCGCGCTGGAACGTCTTTGCGATGTTCCCGTTTGGCCTGATCGCGTTCCTGCTGTTCGCGATCGCCGGCGTGGCCGAAACCAACCGCGCGCCGTTCGACTTCCCGGAAGCCGAACAGGAGCTGGTGGCCGGCTACCACACGGAGTACAGCTCGATGCGCTTTGCCATGTTCTTCATGGCCGAGTACATCAACATGGTCACCATCTCGGCGGTGGCGGTGAACCTCTTCCTCGGCGGCTGGCATGGTCCGTTCATCGGACCGGCCTACGGCTGGATCTGGTTCCTGGTCAAGCTGGCCGTGCTGCTCTTCATCTATCTCTGGTTGCGTTGGACGCTGCCGCGCGTGCGCTACGACCAGCTGATGGCGCTCGGCTGGAAAGTGCTGCTGCCGGTGGCCACAATCAATCTGCTGGCCGTGGCCGCGGGGGTGATCGCCTTTGGCCTTTGATCTGATCCTCTTCTACGCCTTCGCCGCCATCACCGTTGGCGGGGCGCTGCTCGTCATCGGGCAGCGCAACCCCGTCTACAGCGTGATGGCGATCGTGGGCTCGTTCTGTGGGCTCTCGGGCCTCTACGTGCTGCTCGATGCGCCGTTCGTGGCCGTCGTGCAAATCATCATCTACGCCGGCGCCATCCTGGTGCTGTTCCTCTTCACGGTCATGCTGCTCAACGCCTCGCGCGAGGACGGCGCCGAGTGGGACCGCTCGCATCCCTACTACCGCCCGGGCCCGACGCGCCTTGGCGGCCTGCTGGCCATCGTGCTGCTCGGGCAGCTCGTCTGGGCGATGACGCGCATCGCCGGCAGCGGCGGCATCGGCGACCAGCAGCCGGCTGCCTCGAGTGTGCGGCTGCTCGGCCGCGTGCTCTTCACCGACTACATGTTCGCCTTCGAAGTGACGTCCATCCTCATCATCGCGGCGATGGTCGGCGCGGTCGTGCTGGCCGGCAGGAAGGGGAACTAGACCATGGTTTCCATCACCCACTACCTCGTGCTGTCGGGCCTCCTGTTCGCCATCGGCACGGCCGGCGTCTTCCTGCGGAGAAACATCATCACCGTGCTGCTCTCGATCGAGGTGATGCTGAACGCCGTGAACCTGTCGTTTGTCGCCTTCGGCCGCCAGTTCGGCACCGTCGACGGCCAGATCATCACCTTCTTCGTCATGACGGTGGCCGCCGCGGAAGCCGCCGTCGGCCTGGCGATCGTCATCGCGCTCTTCCGCCATCGGGAATCGCTCAGTCCCGAGGCCTTCACGAACCTCAAGTGGTGACGCCGTGCTCGCGCTGATCCCGCTCCTTCCGTTCCTCGGCTTCCTGGTCAACGCCAGCCTCGGCCGCCGCCTGCCCCGGGCGATGTCCGGCGGCCTGGCCTCGGCAGTCATGGTCGCTGCCTTCGCCATCGCCGTGACGCAGGTGATGGCGCTGGCCGGCCTGCCGGAGGGCAGCCGGGAAATCAACCAGACGCTCTTCACCTGGATCACGTCGGGCGACTTCACGCTCGACTTGAGCTTCCGCCTCGACCCGCTGTCGGCGGTCATGGTCCTCGTCATCACCGGCATCGGCTCGCTCATCCACATCTACTCGACGGCCTACATGAGCGACGAGACCGACAGCGAGTTCGCGCGGTTCTTCTCCTACCTGAACCTGTTCGTGTTCTTCATGCTGCTGCTGGTGCTCGGCTCGAACTTCCTCGTGATGTTCGTCGGCTGGGAAGGGGTGGGCCTGTGCTCGTATCTGCTCATCGGCTTCTACTACGTGAAGAAGGCGGCGGGCGACGCCAGCAAGAAGGCGTTCATCGTCAACCGGGTTGGCGACTACGCTTTCATCATCGGCTCGCTGCTGGCACTCGTGACCTTCGGCTCGCTCGACTTCCAGATCATCGCCGCCAAGGTCACGGCCATGGCACCGGAGGCGGCCTTCGGCACGCTGAGCCTCATCACGCTGCTGCTCTTCGTGGGCGCCACCGGCAAGTCCGCACAGATTCCGCTTTATACCTGGCTGCCGGACGCGATGGAGGGCCCGACGCCGGTGTCGGCGCTCATCCACGCGGCGACGATGGTCACCGCCGGCGTCTACATGATCGGCAGGAACGCGGTGCTGTTCGAGCATGCGCCGATTACCCTCGGCGTCGTGGCGGCTGTCGGCGCCGCGACTGCGCTCTTTGCCGGCACCATCGGCCTCGTGCAGAACGATATCAAGCGGGTGCTCGCCTATTCGACGGTGTCGCAGCTCGGCTACATGTTCCTGGCGATGGGCGTTGGGGCCTTCGGCGCCGGCATCTTCCACCTCTACACGCACGCCTTCTTCAAGGCCTGCCTGTTCCTTGGTTCCGGCGCCGTCATCCACGCCCTGCACGGTGAGCAGGACATCCGCCACATGGGCGGCCTGAAGAAGGGCCTGCCGATCACCTACTGGACGTTCCTCGTCGCCTCGATCGCGATTGCCGGCGTGCCGTTCCTGTCGGGTTTCTTCTCCAAGGACGAGATCCTGTTCGAGACCTTCGCGCATGGCCATCAGGTGCTGTGGGTCATCGGGGCGGTGACGTCCCTGCTCACGGCCACCTACATGTTCCGGCTGGTGTTCCTGACGTTCCACGGCGAGCGCCGGATGGCGCCGGCCGCCGCCGGGAATGGCGGCCACGGTCATGACGACCACGCCGCCCATGGCCACGCGGGTCTGCACGACGCGCCGCCGGCCATGGCGCTGGCACTCGTCGTGCTCGCCGTCGGCTCGGTGTTCGCCGGCTACATCGGCGTCCCGCATGCCCTCGGCGGCCACAACACGCTCGGCGAATGGCTGAAGCCGTCGTTTGCTGCCACTTCGACGGCGCTGGCCGCGTGCAACGTCCCGGTCGCGCTGCCCGGCGCACCCGCCGGCATGACGCTGGCCGAGTGCGCGCCGGGCGATGCCGCCCCGGCGCTGGCGTCGTCGGCGCAGACAGCAGCGGAGCGGGCGCTGCCAGCCTCGGCCCAGGCGGCCGAATTGCAGGAAGCGCCGGCCGGCGGCGAGCACGGCCTGGCCGGGGCGGAAGACCAGACCGCGCTCGAACTGCTGCTGATGGGCGTCTCGTCGCTCATCGCCCTGCTCGGGATCGGTCTGGCCGCATTCCTGTGGCTCAAGAATCCGCACATTCCGGCGTCTCTGGCCACGCAGTTCCCTGGCCTCCACACGTTGCTGCTCAACAAGTACTACGTCGACGAGATCTACGACGCGGCGATCGTCCATCCCATCAAGACGGCTTCGACCGAAGGCCTCTGGAAGGTGGCCGACGCCCGGATCATCGACGGCGCCGTGAACGTGACCGGCTGCCTCGTGGCCGGGGTGAGCGCGGTGCTGCGTCTGTTCCAGACCGGATCGGTGCGCAGTTACGCGGCTTCCACGCTCGTGGGCGTCGTCGTGATCCTCGGCTACTACCTCTGGAGATGACGTGCCGATCCTGACGCTGCTCATCGCGCTGCCGATCCTGGGCTCGCTGGCTCTGCTGGCGGTGCCCAATCGCGACGGCTCCAACGACCAGACGATGCGTCTCGGCGCGCTGGCGATCTCGCTGGTGACGCTGGTGGCGGCGCTCTTCATGTGGGCCGGTTTCGACCAGTCGGCCACCGCGCCGGCCTTCCAGTTCGCCGAGCGTCACGCCTGGATCCCGACCTTCGGCATCGAGTACTCGCTCGGGCTCGACGGGATCAGTTTGATGCTCGTCGTGCTCACCACCTTTCTCACTCCCATCGCCCTGCTGTCGTCGTGGGAGGGCATCCACGAGCGCGTGAAGGAGTTCTCGATCTTCATGCTGGTACTCGAGGCGGCGATGATCGGCGTCTTCGTCTCGCTCGACCTGTTCCTCTTCTACGTGTTCTGGGACGTCGTGCTCATCCCGATGTACTTCCTGATCGGCATCTGGGGCTACGACCAGCGCCTCTACGCATCGATCAAGTTCCTGCTCTATACGATGGCCGGCAGCGTGCTGATGCTGATCGCGGTCATCGGCACCGCGTGGCTGCACCAGCAGGCGACCGGGCAGTATTCGTTCGACCTGCTGAAGCTCTACGAGCTGCGGGTCCCCGACCACCTGCAGTACTGGTTCTTCCTGGCCTTCGCGGTGGCCTTCGCCATCAAGGTGCCGCTGTTCCCGTTCCACACCTGGCTGCCCGATGCGCACGTGCAGGCGCCGACGGCGGGCTCGATCATCCTGGCCGGTGTGATGCTGAAGATGGGTGCCTACGGCCTGCTACGCTTCGCCTTTCCGATGTTTCCCGAAGCGGCCCTGGCCTTCGCGCCGATGCTGGCGACGCTGGCGGTCATCGCCATCGTCTACGGTGCGCTCGTGGCCATGGTGCAGCCCGACATGAAGAAGCTGGTCGCCTACTCGTCGGTCAGCCACATGGGCTTCGTGGTGCTCGGCATCGCGGCGATGAACGTGCAGGGCGTGCAAGGGGCGTCGTACCAGATGCTGGCGCACGGCGTCAGCACCGGCGGGCTCTTTGCGGTGGTCGGCATGCTGTCGGACCGGCGCCACACGCGCCTCATCAGCGAGTTCGGCGGTCTCAAGGCCGTGATGCCGCGTCTGACCGCGGCCTGCCTCATCATCACGCTGGCGTCGGTGGGCCTGCCGGGCCTGAACGGATTCATCGGCGAGTTCCTGATCCTGCTGGGGGCGTTCCGCTGGGAGCCGACCTTCATGGTCGTCGCCGGCCTGGGCGTGATTCTCTCGGCCGTCTACATGCTGTGGATGTTCCAGCGCGTGTTCTACGGTGAGGTCACCCACGACGAGAACCGGCACCTGCCGGATCTGAGCGCCCGCGAGTGGGCCGTCATCGGGCCGCTGTGCGCGATGTCGATCCTGATGGGCGTCGCGCCCAACGTCTTCCTGGCGCCGATGGAGCCGGCCGTCACGCGGATCGTGCAACGGCTGGAAGCGCGAGAGCCCATGCGGGTCGATGCCGGATGGCGTTCCTGGTTTGCCGGCCCGCCGGCACCGGTCACCGCGCGTCGCGCCGGCGAGGGGCAATAGGATGAACACCAGCGCTTTTGACGCCGTCGTCCCGGTGGTGTGCGTCGCGCTCGCCGGTCTCTTCGCACTGCTGGCCGAAGCCTTCCGCGGCAAGGGCGAGAAGATGCCGATCGGCGGGCTGGCCCTGATCGGCCTCCTCGGCGCCGGCTTCGCCTCAGTCCTGCTGTGGGACAGAAATGCGACCAGCTTCGGCGTGGTCACAGCTGACAACTTCGCCCTGTTCGTCAACCTCGTCCTCGTCGTGATTGGCATTCTCACGGTGCTCTTCTCGTCGGAGACGATCGAGCGCGACGGCCTGCCGGTGGGTGAGTACTACGCGCTGTTGCTCTTTGCCATCGTCGGCATGATGCTGATGGCGCAGTCGACCGACCTGCTGCTCATGTTCCTCGCGCTCGAGACCATGTCGATCGCCGTCTACGTGCTCACCGGCCTGCGCCGCGACCAGGCCAATGCCACGGAAGCGGCGTTCAAGTACTTCCTGCTCGGCGCCTTCGCCAGCTCGTTCTTCCTCTACGGCATCGCCTTCATCTACGGCGCGACCGGTACCACTCACCTCGAGCGGGCGGGCGCGGCGATTGCCGCGCAATCGATGGCCGCCAGCCCCATGCTGCTCATCGCCGTGGGCCTGCTGATCGTCGGGTTTGCCTTCAAAGTGGCGGCGGTGCCGTTCCACATGTGGTCGCCCGATGCCTACGAAGGGGCGCCGACGGTCGTCACCGGTTTCATGTCCACGGGCGTGAAGGCGGCGGCGGTGGCCGCCTTCGCCCGCGTGTTCCTCTCGGCGCTCGGACCGCTGGTCGACGACTGGACACCGGTGCTGTGGGTGATTGCGGTGCTCACGATGGTGGTGGGCACGGTGGTCGGTGTGTCACAGACGAGCATCAAGCGGATGCTGGCCTACTCGAGCATCGCGCATGCCGGTTATCTGCTGGTGGCCATCATCGCCGCCAACGACATCGGCAAGGCGTCACTCCTCTTCTACCTGGCGTCGTATGCCGTGACGAACGTGGCCGCGTTCGGCATCATCGCGCTGCTCGGCTCGCGTGAGAGCGCCAACGATCAGTTGCGCGATTACGCCGGCTTGGCACACTCGCACCCGGCGCTGGCGGCGCTGTTCACCGTGTTCCTGCTGTCGCTCGGCGGATTTCCGCCCACGGCGGGCTTCATCGCCAAGTGGTACACCTTCAGCGCGGCGGTCGCCGAGGGCTATTACGGCCTGGCCATCATCGGCATGCTGTCGAGCGTGGTGTCGGTCTACTTCTACCTGCGCATCGTCGTGATGATGTACATGACCGAGCGCGACGCGCGTCCCGTGCCGCCGCCGGTGTCGGGACTGGCGATGGCCGGGCTCGTGGTGTCGATGGTCGCCGTCGTCTACCTGGGTGTGCTCCCGGCGCAGGTCATCGACTGGGCGGAGCAGTCGATCGCGACGATTTTCTAGAACAGGGAACGGGGAGCAGGTCAGGGCCCGCCGCCTGTTTCAGTCCGTGACGGCGGCCGGCAAGCTGGCCAGCACCGTATCGTCCTCGGGCGCGACCGTTCGCACGTCCAGCACCACCGCGCCGTCCTGAATCCGTGCGATGACGGGCGGGTCGAGGCGGCGCAGCCACCCCTCCAGGCGGTCGGCGCTCCAGCCGGGCCAGGCCAGCCTCACGAGCGACGTCGGCACCGCGACGCCCGGGGCGCTGCCGCCGCCGATGGCCGACGCGCCGTCGACCACCGTCGTCTCCCACCCGCCAGCGCCAAGCGCCTCGGCCACCGCCCGGGCTCGGGCCGTGACGGCGTCCTTCGGGATGTGCAGCATGCGCAGTACCGGAACGGTATCGTGCGCCCGTCCGGCGCGATGCTCGAGCAACGTGCCTTCGAGCGCGGCATACGTGAGTTTGTCGACCCGCAGCGCGCGCATGAGGGGATGGGCGCGCAGACGGTCCACGAGCGCCTTTTGTCCGAGCACGATACCGGCCTGCGGCCCGCCGAGCATCTTGTCGCCGGACACTGCCACCAGGTCCACGCCGGCAGCGAGCGACGCCTGCACGGTGGGCTCCCATGGCGATGCCGCGTCGAAGTTGCCAGAGCCCAGGTCTTCGACCACCACGACGCCGGCCGCATGAGCGGCGGCGACCAACCCCGCCAGCGCCGGCTGTTCGGTGAAGCCCTCGATCCGGAAATTCGAGGGGTGTACGCGGAGGACGAGCGCCGTGGCTGGCCCCATGGCGACGGTGAAATCCGAGAGGCGCGTCCGGTTCGTCGTGCCCACTTCGCGCAACAGGGCGCCCGACTGCGTCATGACGTCGGGCACGCGGAACCCGCCGCCGATCTCGACCAGCTCGCCGCGCGAGATGAGCACCTCGCGTCCACGCGCCAGCGCGCCGAGCACGAGCAACATGGCCGAGGCGTTGTTGTTGACGACGACGGCCGCTTCGGCGCCGGTGAGGGCCATGAGCAGACGCTCGGCATGCACGGCACGCGAGCCCCGCTCGCCCGTTGCCAGGTCGTACTCCAGGGTGGCATAGCCGCTGGCCACCTGAACGATGCGATCCAGCGCCCGCGCCCCAAGCGGAGCCCGGCCCAGGTTGGTGTGAATGACGACGCCGGTGGCGTTGACGACCGGCCGAAGCGATCCACGCTCGGCCGAGGCGAGTGCCGAGGCGGTCGCGGCCACGATCGCTGCCAGAGCCAGCCCGGCCGACGCGGCTGGCCCGGCCACTTCCGCGGCCACGGCGGCGCGCCGATCGGCGACGGCGGCGCGCAGGGCCGCAGCCGTAGCATCGTGGCCGTGGCGGGTCACGAGGTCCCTGACGTCGGGACGCTGCAGGAGCCGGTCGATCGAGGGAAGTGCGCGGAAGTCGCCCAAGGTGCGCCGTCTTGCGAGGGGTAGCGGTTCAGGATACCATCTCGAACTCACCCGTTTGCGATGCACCCGCGTCCCGCGATGCCTGACTCACACGCCTCATCGCCCGTCATCCCGCCGCCCACGCGTCGTCCCCTCGAGCGGTTCTGGCCGTACGTCGAACTGACGGAGGCGCCGGCGCCCGACGAGCTGGCGGCCCTCGACCCCGACTTGCATGCCGCGCTCTTCGGTCCGCGGGACTTGCCGTTCTCGATGACGCTCGTGTTCCCCGACTTCGCGGGGCAGGGCTTTGTCGACGCGATCGCCAAGGCGGAGGCGGCGCGGGAGTATCGTGCCGTCGGCAGCGGCGCCGCCCGGCGTCACCGGGCGCGGTTCTTCAGCGCCGACGCCGCCGAGCTGCGGGAACTCTACGCGCTCGTCGGTCACTTGCCGGAGTCGGACGTGCTCATCGACGATCGACCCGTTCCGTTTGCGCGGGAGCTGTGGCTGCCGCTGCTCTGGTTTCACCTCCTCAGCTAGCCGTGGCGCCACCCACCACTCAGTTCGATCGGCAACTCCGCGAACTCGAAGCCGAGATCAAGCGGCTCGAGGTCGAGTACAACCTGTTCTTTGCCGGGCGTCTGCCCAAGCTGCCGTGGGATACCCGCGCCCGCGTCGAGGGCCTGGTGAAGCAGTACGACCGGATGCACATCCAGAACACGGCGGAGCGTTTCCGGTTCCAGGGCCTGCAGTCGCGCTTCAGCTCGTTCTGCGAGCTGTGGGAGCGGCACCTGAAATCGCGCGAGGGAACGCGTCCGGGTCCGCGCGGCCGCGCGGTGAGCGAGCCGCCACCCGTCGCGCCGACTCGCGACCGCGCTGAAGCTGAAGCAGCCGCACCGGCGCGGTCGGCCGTCGTGGCGCTGCGCGATCCAGACGCCCAGGCCGACACCGTGAACGCGCTCTATCGGCAGCTGAACGAAGCCCGTCGCCAGGTCGGCGATGCCGACGTGCCGTTCGAACGGTTCCAGGAGGTCGTGCGCGCGCAGGTGGCGAAACACGCCAAGGACGGTGTCGAAGTGGCCTTCCGCGTCGGCCTGCAGGACGGCCGTGTCGTGTTCACGGCCAAGCCGAAGAAAGACGCGACGGACGAATGAATGAGGTGGGGAAGCGGGAAGGACGACCGACGGGGGAGGGGCTGGCAGAAGCGGCGCCGGCCCCAAGGCCGGCGCCGGGTGACATCAGTGGCTCAAACGAGCTGGACGTTGCCCGCCTGCGGGCCTTTGGGACCGTCAACGATCTCGAACTCGACGCCCTGACCCTCTTCGAGGGAGCGGAAGCCGGAGCCCTGGATCGCCGAGTAGTGGACGAACACGTCGCTACCGCCCTCGCGCTCGATGAAGCCGTAGCCCTTGGCGTTGTTGAACCACTTGACCTTGCCTGTGATACGCATCGTTCTTGTTCCTAGCTTGCTGTGGCTTGCGCCACCTTACATCCGACTCCAAACCCCCCGGGCGGGCGTCAGAGCCACGAAAAAAGGCCGCGCGATCGTGGCCTTCCGCGTCCCCACAGGGGGAACCGCATCGTGGATGATAGCGACGGGTGTCTCCAAGTGTCAATGCCTGTCTCGCCGTTTTATCCGACCAGTTTCACGCTTTTCGCCAGTGATTCAAGGAAAGTACCAGGGTTCCCGACCATGCGACGTGCGCTCCTCAGTGTGTCCGACAAGACCGGCCTGCTCGACTTCGCTCGCGGGCTCCACACCCGCGGCTTCGAGCTCGTCTCGACCGGGGGCACGGCCGCGACCCTGGCGGCGGCCGATCTCCCCGTCACGAACGTGTCGGCGGTGACCGGCTTCCCGGAGATGATGGATGGCCGGGTCAAGACCCTCCACCCGGCTATTCACGGCGGCATCCTGGCCAGGCGGCACGAGCCGCAGGACCTCGAAGCGGCCCGCGGCGCCGGCATTGGTCTCATCGACCTGGTGGCCGTGAATCTCTATCCCTTCGCCCGCACGGCGGCCAACCCTGCGGCGACCTTTGACGAGCTCATCGAGAACATCGACATCGGCGGTCCCAGCATGGTGCGGGCGGCGGCGAAGAACTTCCGCGACGTGGTCGTGGTGGTCGACCCTGGCGACTACGCCGCCGTGCTCGAGTCGCTCGACGCCGACGGCCCCTCCGCGGCCAAGCGATTCGACCTGGCGCGGCGCGCCCTCACGCACACGGCGGCCTACGACACCACCATCGCCGACGTGCTCGACACGATCCGCTTCGACGACGACGTGCCGGCGCGCCTGCCAGCAGCGCTCGCCCCGGCGCGCTTGGTCGTGACCGCCAGCAAGGTCCGGGATCTGCGCTACGGGGAGAACCCGCACCAGCCTGCGAGCTGGTACGCCATCGGCGCCGGCGACGGGCTCGGCCGCCCGGCCGTCGTGCAGGGCAAGGAGCTGTCGTACACCAACCTGCTCGACCTCGACGCGGCCGCGCGAATCGCCCTCGAATTCGACGAACCGGCCGCGGTGGTCATCAAACACACCAACCCCTGCGGCGTCGCCATCGGCTCCTCAGCCGCCGAGGCCTTCGAGCGCGCCCGCGAGGCCGACGCCCTGTCGGCGTTCGGTGGCATCGTCGGCCTCAATCGCCCGCTCGACGTGGCCACGGCGACGGCGCTGACCGCCACCTTCATCGAGGCCGTGGTGGCGCCGTCGGTGAACGACGACGCCAGGCCGGTACTTGCGGCCAAGCCGAACATGCGCGTGGTCGTCGCCGACACGTCGGCCTTCCGGACGCCGGCGACGGCCGGCATGGTGCGCGAGATCCGGTCGGTGCTCGGCGGCCTGCTCGTGCAGGCGCGCGACATCGTCGAGGAGGCGCGTCAGGCCTGGCCCTGTGAGGCCGTGCGCGTTGTCACCAAGCGGGCGCCGAGCGACGCCGAGTGGCTGGCACTGCGCTTTGCGTGGCGGGTGGCCGCCCACGTCAAGTCGAACACGGTGCTCTTTGCCGACGCCTGGCAAACGCGTGCCATTGGCGCCGGGCAGATGAGCCGCGTCGATGCCGTACAGGTGGCGACGATGAAGGCCGCGGGCTGGAAGGTGGTGGCCGGGGTGCGGCCGCTTGAGGGGACCGTCGCCGCCTCCGACGCCTTCTTCCCCTTCCGCGACGGCCTCGACGCCGTCGCCGCCGCCGGGGCCACGGCGGTCGTGCATCCGGGAGGTTCGGTGCGCGACGGCGAAGTGATCGCCGCCGCCGACGAGCACGGGCTGGCCATGGTGCTCACCGGCCGCCGGCACTTCCGGCACTAGCGCGGCAGTGGGTGCGCCCACTGGCGGGTCCGAATGCACCCGCGAGCGGCGCGCCTCATCGGTCTCGGTGCTCGCCGGGACGTCCACCACGGACTGCTAGGATAGACGCGCGCGCAGGTCGTCGAGGGTCGCGACGGCCGTGCCGAATCGCCCGACGACGATTCCGGCGGCGGCATTGGCCAGGTGCGCCCCTTCCGCCGACGTGGCCCCGGCGGCCATGGCGACGGCCAGTGTGGCCACCACGGTGTCGCCGGCCCCCGTCACGTCGGAGACCTCCCGGGCGATCGCCGGCAGGTGCCCGTCGGACGTCTCATGCGAGAGCCACATTCCCTGCTCGCCTAGCGTCACGAGCACGCCGTCCACACGCAGCGTCTCGCGCAGCACTGCGGCCGCACGTTGCGCCTCCTGGGCCGTGCGGATGCGCACGTGGCTCGCGCTTTCGGCCTCGTGGTGGTTCGGTGTGAGGAGGGTGGCCCCGGCATAGAGCGGCATGTGCGGCACCTTCGGGTCGACGAGCAGCGGCACGGCGCGGGCGCGCGCGGTGGCGACCACGTGACGCATCACGCGTGAAGTGACGACGCCCTTCAGGTAGTCGGAGACGACGATAGCGCCGGCGGTTGCCGCCGCCGTGTCGAGCACCGCCACCAAAGCGTCTTCGACCGTGGCAGCGAGGTCGTCGCCGAGCTCCCTGTCGACGCGCGCCACCTGCTGGTTGCGCGTCGTGGCGATGCGCGTCTTGCGTGTGGTGGGCCGCGAGGCATCGGTGACGAGGCCGCGAGCATCGAGGCCGCGGGCCTCGAGCAGGCCGCGCATCTCGGCCGCCGTCGCATCGTCGCCGACCACGGTGACAAGCGAGACCCGGGCGCCGAGGGCCCGCGCGTTGTGGGCCACGTTGGCGGCGCCACCCGGCAGGCTGAACTCGCGCTCGAATGCCACGACCGGCACCGGTGCCTCGGGTGAGATGCGCGACACCTTGCCGATCATGAAGTGGTCGAGCATCGCGTCACCGACCACGACCACGTGGGTGCCCGCCATGCGATCGAGCAGGGCGCGCGCGCGGTCGCGCGCCAGGGGCGGCAGCTCGGGGCTATCGATCACGGCAGGCCCCCGTCCCGGTCGGCCGCAAAAGGGACGGTGATCATCACGAGGAACAGCATGAGGAACTCGGAATCGCCGAAGTTGTATTCGAAGAGGCCGGCGGCCAGCATCGCGGCTATGGCGGCCAAGCCTCCGGCGGCCAGGGCGGGCGAGCGCGAGCGGCGCAACCGCGGCCACAGGCCGCCAATCGCCGCCGCGATGAACCAGATCCACGCGGCCAGCGCCGGCAGCCCCCGCTCGGCCGCAATCTGCATGGGGACGTTGTGGAGGTGCGGATTCGACGGCTGCACCGCCCACGGCACGCGGTAGCGCGGATAGACGTGCTGCACCATGTCGGGCCCGACGCCGGTGAGGGGGTGGTCGCGCACCATCGCCAGGCCCGATTCGAGCATCGCCATGCGATCGCGGCTGGTCGGATCGTTCCTGTCGAACATCGAATAGACGCGGTCGGTGACCGCTGCCGGTGCCAGCGCCACGACGATCGCCACGACAATCGGCAGGAGGCCCACGAGCCTGCGGTCCTTGAGCAGGAAGAGGGTGCCGACACCGGCGAACACCCCGACCCAGGCGCTGCGGGTGAGGGTCAAGGCGAGGCTCGTGACGAGCGCCGGCATCGCCACTGCCGCCCACGCCCGTTCGCGCGTGTCGAAGAGCAGGCGCGCGACACCGGCGCAGATGACGAGCATCAGCGTGCCGGAGTAGGTCATCCAGTGGGAGAGCGCGCCCTGAGGCCGCCGTCCGAGGCCGCCGTAGTTCAACATCCCGTACTGCACGATGCCCACCAGCGCACTGGCCGCGCCTACCGTGAGGGCCACCGACACCAGCGTGCGGGCGCGAGCGCCGCGCGCGAACTCGAAGACGAGGGGCACGAGCACGAAGAGCACGAGCTGCTTGGTGTCCGGCACGCTCACCGAGGGGTCGCGCGAGACACCGGCCGAGAGCAACGTCCAGGCGATGTAGACGCCCAGGGGCACGGCGAAGCGGGGCAGCGCCGGCACGCCGTCCAGCGTCGCGCGCGTGACCCAGGCGAGCGCGGCGACGGCAATCGAGATCTGTGCCGCGGCGATCGACAACTGAAGCGACGCGACGGCGGCCATAAGGGCCCACCAGCCCACACGATCGAGGCGTTCGAGCGCCGCGCGCGCGGTGGCATCGGCAGCGAGGGTGGTCACAGCGACGATCCCATCACCCGGTCGGCGGCGGCGGTGACCTGCTCGGGTGTCGTGGCCGTCAGGCATCGGAAGTCGCCCGGGACGCACGTCCGCTGATGGCACGGGCGGCAATCGAGCGGGCCTGGCTCGAGGGCTTCGGCCGCGACCGCCGGGTCGCGCCACGGCATCGAGCGCGCCGGCAGCGTGGGCCCGAAGAGCGCCACGACGGGCACGCCGGTCGTGGCGGCGACGTGGAGCGGGCCGGAGTCGCCTCCGATGAAGAGCGCTGCGCGCGACATGATGACCTGGAGCTCGTCGAGCGGCGGTTCGCCGCAGCGCACGATCGCCTCGGCGGCCGTCCCGGCCGCCCGTGCGGCCTCGGCGGCGACCTCGTCGGCGGCGTCCGCTTCCGAAGGGCCCGCCGTGATCATAATCCGGCGGCGCCTGTCGGCGAGCGCCAGAGCGGCGGCGACCCTGGCGAACGACTCGCGGGGCCAGCGCCGGAAGGGATTGCTGGCGCTGACATGGAGGACGACCAGCGGCGCGTCATCGCTCACGCCCGCGACTCTCAGACGCGCCGCGGCCAGACGCCGGGCCTGGTCGCCCGGCGTCATCCGCACCGGATTGCCGGCGGGAGTCGGCGGCGCCAGGCCGAGCGGCGTCACCAGGTCCCACTGGTTCAGCACCGAATGGCGCGGCGGCACCAGCGACGGATGCCAGGGCACGCGTGTCGTGTAGGCGAAACGCCGTCCCGGGATGTCGTAGCCGATCCGCTCGGTCGCGCCACTGGCGCGAACGAGCCACGCCGACCGGGGGCCACCGTGGAAGTCGAGCGCCAGGTCGTAGCGTTCGCGCCGCAGCCGGCGCGCCAGGCCGACGTCGTAGGCGACGCGTGCCAGTCCGCGCGGCCGTGCCACTTCGATCACCGTGTCGAGGTCAGGTGAGTGCCGGACGATGGCGGCGGCCGCGGATTCGACCAGGTAGTCGATCCGCGCGCCCGGGTAGCGGCACCGGAGGGCGTGCACGGCCGGCGTCGTGAAGACGACGTCGCCCACCAAGCGCAGGCGCACCAGCAGGATCTTCAGGGCTCGACCGTGGCTTCGTCGAGGAGCATCACCGGGATGTCGTCCTTGATCGGGTAGACCCGCTGGCAGGTCGCGCACTTGAGCGCCGCGCCGTCCTTCACCGGCACGACCGGGGTCTTGCAGGCCGGGCACGCCAGGATCTCGAGCAGCTCCGCATCAATCGGCATCGGGGACTCCGAGGCGAGTATAGCGCGCCCCGGCAGCGACCGCTCCTGGCCGATGGAAATGTGAAAAGATGCTGCACATGACGCCAGGTCGCGCTGTGCTTGCTCTGCTGCTGGTGGTGATCGGCCGGCCGGTCGCAGCGCAACCCGTCACGCCGTCCCAGGCCGCGGCCACGCGTCCGGCAAACGCCAGTGCCATGTACGAGTTCATGCTGGCGCGGCGCGCCGAGTCGGTCGACGATTTTGCGGCCGCCGAGGCGGCGTTTCGCCGCGCCTTGGCGCTCGACCCCAAGGCCGCCGATCTCCACGCCGAGCTGGCCGCCTTCTACGCGCGGCAGAACCGCGCGAGCGACGCGGTGACCGCGGCCGAGCAGGCCATCGCCCTCGATGCCGACTCGGAGGAAGGGCATCGAATTCTCGGTCTCGTGAACGCGGCGTGGGCCGATGGCATCGTCGAGGGACCTGCCGGCGGCAGTGAAGCGGCGTGGCGCGACGCGGCCATCACACATCTGCAGCGGGTGCAGGCCCTGCCGGCCATGGCGACCGACATGGGACTGCAGCTCACCCTCGCGCGCCAGTTGCTGGCGGCCGAGCGCGTGGCCGACGCCGTGCCGCTGCTCGAGAAGCTCGTCTCGCAGAGCGGCCCGGCCGGTGAGCCCGCATCGATGCTGGCCGAAGCGCTGCGCTCGCTCGGAGACGTCGAACGGGCCACCACCGTGCTGGAGCAGGCGGCGGCGGCCAATCCGCGGTTTCTCATCGCGCTCGGCGACATCTACGAGCGGCAGTCGAAGTTCGAGGAAGCGGCAGAGGCCTTCGACCGGGGCGCCAAGGCGATGCGCACGCCGGGCCGTGAACTGCGCCTGCGTCGCGTGAACGCGCTGCTTGGTATTGCCGACGGCAAGGGCGCCGAGCGGGCGGTCACGGCGCTGACCGAGTATCTGGCCGCCACGCCGGCCGACGCGGCCGCCAACTACCTGCTGGCGCGCGCCCACCTTCAGCGCCGCGACGCCGCTGCCGCCGTCACGGCGGCAGAGCGCGCGCTGGCCATCGAGCCGCGTCACCTGCCGACGCTGGCCCTGCTGGCGGCGCATTACCGCGAGCGCTACGATTTCGCTGCCATCGTGGCGCTCCTGACGCCGCTCGGGCAAGACGAGGTGACCGCCACGACGCAGTCGCCGGCTGACACCGCGCGCTTGCTTGCCGAGCTCGGCGGCGCGCGCCAGCAGCTCGGCGACACAGCGGGCGCGGCGGCCGCATTCGAGAAGGCGCGAGCGCGGCTGCCCGAGTCGGCGCCGCTGGCCACGGCCCTGGCCGAGGCTTACCTGCAGGCCGGCCGTCCGGACGACGCGATCCGCGTCGCGCAGGAGGCGCGTGGAGCAGCCGCGGGCGACCTCGGCCTGATTCGCGTCGAGGCCCTCGCTGGTATCCGCGCCGGTCGTGCCGCCGCGGCGATCAGCAGCGCCGAGACGGCCGTCGGGGCGCGCCGTCAGCAGGTGCCAGGCGCGTTCGTCCTCGCCGATATCTATCAGGACGCCCGGCGTCACGCTGATGCGATCGGCGTCTTGACGCCGCTGGCCACCGCGCAGCCCGATGACGACACGGTGGCGTTTCGGCTGGCGGCCGCCTACGAGACCGCCGATCGCGTGCCCGACGCCGAACGTACCTTTCGTGCCATCCTGGCGCGCGATCCGCTGCACGCCAACGCCCTCAATTACCTCGGCTACATGCTGGCCAATCGCGGGCTCAAGCTGGCCGAGGCCCTGACCCTCGTCGATCGGGCGCTCGTGGTCGAGCCCGGCAACCCGGCGTATCTCGACAGCCGCGGATGGGCGCTCTTCAAGCTGGGTCGCGCCGGCGATGCCGAGGCGCCGCTCCGCCAGGCCGCCACGGCGCTCGGCGGCAGCTCGGTCATTCAGTTTCATTTCGCTGAAGTGCTGGCGGCGCTCGGCAAGCGCAGCGAGGCGGCCGTGCGGCTCGCGCAGGCACTCAAGGGCGACGGCGTGGACATCGACCGCGCCGCCGTCGAGCGTCGGCTTGCCGAGGTGCGGCGTTTGCCATGAGCGGCGCCGGCGTCGCGGCCCGCGCCGCCGCGTTCGGTGTGCTGTTGTTGATCGCGGCATGCGGCTCGCGTGGCCCGATGCGCCCGGGCGGCACGCCCTCCGACGATCCGGCCGCCCTGGCGGCGCTCGACGCCGTCACGCGGCACTGCCGGCCGCTGCGCACCGCCACGACCGAGATTCGGCTGGCCGGCCGCGCCGGCCGGCAGCGCATCCGCGCCCGGTTGCTGGCCGGGTTTGCCGAGCCTTCGTCCGTGCGACTCGAGGCCCTGGCGCCGTTCGGCGCCCCGGCGCTCATCCTGGCGTCTGACGGCGTGGCCACCACCCTCTTCTTCCCGCGCGACCGCCAGGTGCTGCGCGATGCGCCCGTGGCCTCCGTGCTCGAAGCGTTGACGGGGCTCGCCCTCGACGCGGCGGAGTTGAGGCGCATCGTCTTCGGTTGCCTGGCGCCCGAGAACGGCCGCGGGGAACGCTACGGCGATGCCTGGCAGGCCGTCGCCGGCGATGACACGAGAATCTACCTCCGCGACGGCCTGCCAGTCGCCGCAGACTATCGCGGCTGGCAGATCGAGTACGCCGGACGCCGGTCCGGCGTGGCGCGCCAGGTACGCGTGCGGCGCACCGTCGCTGCTGGCGCCATCGACCTCACCGCGGTCATCGGCGACGTCGAGATGAACGTCGACCTCGATTCCCGCACCTTCGCCGTCGAGGTGCCGCCGGACGCGGTCGCCATCACGCTGGACGATCTGCGGCAATCGAGTCCGCTCACGGCTCGGTGATCCAGGTTTTTCATGCCGCGTCCCGCTGCCGCTCCCGCCGTCGTCACCGTGCGAGCATTTGCCAAGATCAACCTCGATCTTCGCGTGCTGGGGTTGCTGCCCGACGGCTACCACGAGGTGCGCACGGTGCTGCAGTCCGTGCGCCTCCACGACACGCTGACCTTCACGCCGACCCGCGGCCGTTTCGCGATCGAGTGCGACGTGCCGGGCGTCCCGCGCGACTCCCGCAATCTCGTCTGGAAGGCCGCGACGCTCCTCCATCGCGCTTGCCGGCGCCGCCTAGGCGATCCGGCCGGCGTACGCGTGACCCTCACCAAGCGGATCCCGACCGAGGCCGGGCTCGGCGGCGGCAGCAGCGACGCGGCAGCCACGTTGCTGGCCCTGACCAGGCTCTGGCGGCTCGACCTCGACGTGCCGACCCTGTGGCGGCTTGGGGCGCGGCTCGGTGCGGACGTCCCGTTCTTCCTGGCCGGCGGTACCGTGCTTGGCGCCGGGCGGGGAGACGACATCTCGCCTCTTGCTGAGGGACCACGGGCCTGGGTCGTGCTCGTAAAGCCGCGGTTCGGAGTGTCCACGCCAGAGGCCTACCGCTGGTTCGACGAAGACGGCCCCCGTCGCCGGGGACGGGGAGGCCGCCGTCTGCCGTCGATCTGGCCAGCTTGGGCAGCAGCCGTCGGAAACGATCTGGAAGCCCCGGTGGCCCGCCGGCATCCTCAGATCCGCCAGATCGTGAGGGCGCTGACCCTCCGCGGAGCCGACTACGCCGCGATGTCGGGCAGCGGGTCGGCCGTCTTCGGCCTGTTCGCCTCGGGCGAGGCGGCTCGTGGCTGCCATGCGGCCATGACCCGGCGGGGCTGGGACGCCTGGGCGACCCAGACACTGTCGCGCGCCACCCTGGCGCGGGAGCACCAGCGGGTGCTTGCCGGCGGTTGAAGCCGTCGTATACACTTGGGGTTTCGGCCGCTCGGCGTGGGCGTGCCCTAACGGTCGACGATCGCGGCGACCGAAGGGCGGGCGCAGGCCGGCGGGGCGTGGCAACGGCGGCCACCGGTGCTGGGGCGTGGCCAAGCGGTAAGGCGCGGGCCTTTGGAGCCCGTATTCGAAGGTTCGAATCCTTCCGCCCCAACCAATTCACTCGGCGTGTCTGCCCTGGCTGGGGCGGGCCCTAGCGACAGGCGATGCCACAGGCGATGCCACAGACGGGCTTCGGGGATCTCAAGGTGTTCCACGGCAGTGCGCACCCGCGCCTGGCCAAGGAGATCGCCCAGTTCCTCGGTGTGCCTCTCGGACAGGCCAGGCTGCGCCGCTTCCCCGATACGGAGGTCTCGTTTCAGATCGACGAGAACATCCGCGGCACCGACGTCTTCATCGTGCAGCCGACCTGCGCTCCGGTCGATCAGCATCTGGTCGAGATGCTCATCATGATCGACGCCTTCCGACGCTCGTCGGCGGCGCGGATCACGGCGGTGATTCCCTACTACGGCTACGCCCGGCAGGACCGCAAGGACAAGCCGCGCGTGCCTATCTCCGCCAAGCTGGTCGCCAACGTCATCGTCGCGGCCGGTGCCCATCGCGTGCTCACCATGGACCTGCACAAGGCGCAGATTCAGGCCTTCTTCGATATTCCCGTTGATCATCTGTTCGCCGCCCCGGTCATCATCGACCACCTCTCTCGACAGGACTTGCAACGCCTCTCGATCGTGGCGCCGGATGCCGGCGGCGCCGAGCGCGCCCGCGCCTATGCCAAGCGGCTGGGCGCCGAACTGGCCGTCATCGACAAGCGCCGCAGCGAAGACGGGACCGCCGAAGTGATGAACGTCATCGGCGACATCCGCGGCCGCACCTGCGTCATCGCCGACGACATCATCGACACGGCGGGCACCATCCAGAAAGCGGCGCAGGCGCTCAAGGAGTCGGGCGCCGAGCGGATCCTGGCGTGTGCCGTGCACGGCGTGCTGTCGGGCCCGGCCATCGACCGCATCGAGAAGTCGCCGATCGACAAGTTGATCGTGACCAACACCATCCCGCTGGAAGACAAACGCGCCAAGTGCGAGAAGCTGGTCGAGCTCTCGGTGGCGCGCCTGCTCGGCCAGGCCATTCGCAGCATTCACGAAGAGACATCGGTGTCGTCGCTCTTCGTCTAGACGACGAGCGACGACAGCGGCTAGCAGCTAGCGGCTGGCGGCTGGAACGAACGAGGCTAGCGACAAGGATTCGACGTCATGGAAGCGACACTTGCGGCAGTCAATCGGACAGGAAAAGGCAAGAACGAGGCGCGCCGGCTGCGTGCGTCGGGCCATGTGCCCGCGGTGGTCTACGGTGCGCAGATGGCCGGCGACGAGATCGCGCCGGTGCACGTCGCCGTCAGTCCGAAGGACATGATGCGTATCCTGCACTCGGCGTCGGGTGTCAACACGCTCATCACCCTCAACGGGCCGGGCGAGAGCACGCAGCGCGTGCTCGTCCGCGAGTTCCAACTCGACCCGGTGACGCAGACGCTGTTGCACGCCGACTTCTACCGTGTCAATCTCGAGAAGAAGATCGCCGTGATGGTGCCCGTCGTGCTCAACGGCGATCCGAAGGGTGTCAAGACGCAGGGCGGCGTGCTCGAGTTCCTGCACAAGGAAGTGGAAGTCGAGTGCCTGCCGACGTCGATTCCCGACCACATCGACGTCGACGTCGCCGACCTCGAACTCGGCCAGGCCATCTACGTGCGCGACCTGGCGGCCAACGCCTCGTGGACGCCGCTGAGCGAAGCCGACCTGATGCTCGTCCACATCGTCAACGTGAAGGCCGCGGCGGAACCGGCAGCGGATGCCGCGGTGACGCCGGCGGCCGCAGCCGAGCCCGAAGTGGCGAAGAAGGGCAAGACCGACAAGGAAGGCGACGACAAGGACAAGCCGAAGAAGTGAAGCTCATCGTCGGACTCGGGAATCCCGGGGCGCGCTACGACAACACGCGCCACAACATCGGGTTCCGGGTGATCGACGCGCTCGCCCGCCGGTGGTCCGTCGACCAGTGGCGAGAGCAGCACCAGGCGCTCGTCGCCCGGGTGCGGGAAGGCGACGAGCCGGTGCTCGTGGCCAAGCCCGTGACGTTCATGAATCTCAGCGGCGAGGCGGTGGCCGGGCTCGCGGGGTTCTACAAGGTGGCCGTCCCGGACGTGCTCGTGGTGCTCGACGAAGTGGCCCTGCCACTTGGTCGGCTGCGGGCCGGACGAGGCGGCAGCCACGGCGGGCACAATGGCCTGAAGTCGGTCATCGGCCGCCTCGGCACGACCGACGTATCACGGCTGCGCATTGGCGTCGGCCGGGGCGACGGGCAGAAGGAACTCGCGGACCACGTGCTCGGCACTTTCGCCGGGGACGAACGCGAACAGGTGGAGGCGGCCGTGCTGCGGGCCGCCGATGCCGCGGTGATGTTCGTCACCGAGGGCATCGAACGTGTGATGAACGCGTTCAACGCAGCCAACGACAAGCAGGACCCCGGGCCCGTCACGTGACGGGCCGGCAGGTCTCCTTGCCACTACGGTGGCCAAGCCGGCGTCCGAAGGGACGAAGGCGAGTCCACAAGGAGAACGGATGAGCGACCGGAAGTACGAACTCGTATACGTCATGAAACCCGAGGCCACCGAGGCCGAGGTGGCCGACATGCAGGCGCAAGTCGAAGCCATCATCGCGCGCGTTGGCGGCACCCTCGAGAAGACCGACGCCTGGGGCCGCCGCAAGCTGGCCTACGACATCGCCAACCACAAGGAAGGCTTCTACGTGCTGCACGTGATCGCCGGCAGCGGCGAGCTCATGAAGGAGATCGACCGCCGGCTGCGCGTCACCGAAGGGCTGCTGCGTCACCTCGTCGTCCGCATCGACGAGAGCGAGCGCAGGGCCGAGCGGGCCAAGACCATCCGCGTCGACGACTCGCGCCGCCGCCGCACCGCGCGCGGCTTGCCGCCAGACCGTCAGCCGGGTGAAGGTCCGCAGCAGAGTGATGGCGAAGACGACGATCGCGACGGCTACGAGTCACCGGAGGCATAAGCATCATGGCATTTGCGAAGAAGTCAGGTCCGGCCGGCAAGGGACGCGGACGAGGCGCCAAGGCCGCCGGCGACAAGAAGGACGGCCAGCGCCGTGGGATGTTCCGCCGCCGCAAGGTGTGCAAGTTCTGCGCGGAGCGCATCGATGACATCAACTACAAGGATGTCCGCATGCTCTCCGGCTTCGTGCCCGAGCGCGGCAAGGTGATGCCGCGCCGCATCTCGGGAACCTGTGCGCTGCACCAGCGCAAGCTACGGACGGCGATCATGCGCGCCAGACAGATCGCGCTGCTGCCGTACGTGACCGACTAGGAGGAGCCATGGAAATCATCCTCCGCGACCACGTGGAACACCTGGGCGAGCGCGGCCAGATCGTCAAAGTGGCCGACGGCTACGCCCGCAACTACCTCCTGCCCCGGAAGCTGGCGCTGCTGGCGACCGACGGCAACAAGAAGCGCGTCGAGCGCGAACGCAAGATCGCCGAAGCACGCGAGGCGGAAGAGCGCGCCGCGTCAGAAGCCATCGCCACGCGCCTTTCGGCGTTGGAGCTGGCCTTCACCCGCAAGGTGGGAGACACCGAGCAGCTCTATGGCTCGGTCACCAACCAGGACCTCGCCGATGCGCTCAAGGCCAAGGGCTTCGACGTCGACCGTCGCAAGATTCTGCTGCCCGACGCCATCAAGGCCCTGGGCGACTTCACGGTACCCGTCAGGCTGCACCGCGACGTCACCGCCCAGCTCAAGGTCACGGTCGCTAAGGAATAGGGGAACAGGGAACGGGGAACGGGGAACAGGGGACTGGCTGTCCCGCTGTCACACCAAGGCTGGGCACACGATCGTGTGTGCCCGGCCATTTTTTCGGGGCGTTCCCGGCCTGGCCGAGAACGCCACTTGAATGCCGCTGAGCGTCGGGCGTAAAGTTCAATCCTCGGCGAACTGAGCCTCGTGCGGTCTCGTGTGCCGTTCCCTGTTCCCTGTTCCCTGTTCCCCGTTCCCTGTTCAGCTATCCATGGCCGAAACCGCAGTCCCCGCGCACGAGCGCACCCTGCCGCACAACCTCGACGCCGAACGCTCGGTGCTCGGCGCCGTGCTGCTCGACAACGAGGCGTTCAACACTGCCATCGCCATCATCACGCCCGAGTCCTTCTTCCGCGACGCCCACCGGCGAATCTTCGAGCGGATGGTGCAACTCACCGAGCGGCGCAACGCCATCGATTTCGTGACGCTGCGCGAGGAACTGGCCCGGGCCGGCGAGCTCGAGGAGGTCGGCGGCGCCGCCTACCTCGCCGCCCTCGTCGACGGCGTGCCGCGCGCGACCAATGTCGAGTACTACGCGCGCATCGTCAGGGAAAAGGCGACCCTGCGCAGCCTGATCTACGCCGCGACCAAGATCGTCGCCAACGCCTACGAGGCCGACCAGGACGCCGACCTCATTCTCGACGACGCCGAAGGTGCCATCTTCGCCGTGGCGGAGGATCGGATCAAAGCGGGCTTCGTGCCGATGCGCCAGCTCGTGCAGGAGAGCTTTCCCAAGATCGAGAAGCTGTTCGAGCACCAGTCGTACATCACCGGCGTCGGCACGCACCTGCCCGACCTCGACAAGATGACCCGGGGCTTCCAACCCGGCGACCTGGTGATCGTGGCCGCAAGGCCGTCGATGGGCAAGACCAGTCTCGTGCTGAACGTCTGCCAGCACGTGGCCACCCACGCCGCGCCCGCCGGTCTGCCGCGTCAGGGCGTGGCCGGCGTGTTCAGCCTCGAGATGTCGAAAGAACAGCTCTTCATGCGCATGCTGGCGTCGGAGGCGAAGATCGACAGCTTTCGTCTGCTCAGCGGCCAGATTGGCCAGCGCGAATACGGCCACATCACGCACGCCATGGAGACGCTCGCCGAAGCGCAGCTCTTCGTCGACGATTCGGCCGGCATCGGTGTGCTCGAGATGCGCGCCAAGGCACGCCGCCTGCAGGCCGAGCACGGGCTCGACATCCTGGCCGTCGACTACGTGCAGCTCATGACGGGGCGTGGACGTGCCGAGAACCGCACCCTCGAACTAGCGGCCATCTCGCGCTCGCTCAAGGGCCTCGCCAAGGAGCTGAACGTCCCCATCATCGTGCTCTCGCAGCTCTCGCGCGCGCCCGAAGCCCGCTCCGACAAACGGCCGATGCTGTCGGACCTGCGTGAGTCTGGCGCCCTCGAGCAAGACGCCGATGTCGTCATCATGATCTACCGGGAAGAGATGTACAAGGCCGACCGCTCGGTGCCCGCCGAGACCGACGGCATCGCCGAGTTGATTCTGTCCAAGCAACGTAACGGTCCGACCGGCACGGTGAAGACCGCTTTCATCGCGGGGCAGACCAAGTTCATGCCCCTCGCTCCGGGCGAGTGATTCGCTGCACGGCCGCACGGGTCGATCTCGAGGCCGTCCGGCGCAACTTCCAGGCGCTGTCGGCCCACCTGGCGCAGGAAGCCGCGCGCAACCGCGAGGCCGGGCGCGGCCCGGAGGCACCGCCCGGCATCATCGCCGTGGTCAAGGCCAATGCCTACGGCCATGGCGCGGTGCCCGTGGCGCGCGCCCTGGTCGAGGCCGGCGCCTCGTGGCTGGCCGTCGCCGACATCGAGGAGGGTGTGGAGCTTCGCCACGCGGGAGTCACCGGGCGCATCCTGGTGTTCGGTGCATTGAGCGTCAGCGACGTGGCCGGTGTCTTCGACCACGCGTTGACCCCGACCCTGTCGAGTCCCGCCGCAGCGCGTGCCCTGGCCGCGGCCGCCGCAGCGCGCGGTGTCACCCTGACCTGTCATCTCAAGATCGACACCGGGCTCAACCGCCTCGGTTTTCGTTTCGACAACCTGCACCGATCGTTGCCCGAGGTGCTCGCCAGCCCGTCACTGCGCGTCGAAGCGCTGTCGACCCACTTCGCCACGGCCGACGACGCCGAAGACCCGCTCTTCGAAACGCAGCGCCGGCGTTTCGCGGCGGCGCGCGAGGCCGTCGTCGGGCTGGGTGCAGCGGGGCGCAAGGGGCACGCCGCCAACAGCGCCGCCACCCTGCGCGACTCACGTACGTGGGCGGACTTCATCCGCCCCGGTCTGCTGCTCTACGGGCTGGTGCCGGCTCCGCTGGCGACCACCGTGCCGCTGGCGCCGGCGATGACGCTCGCGAGTCGCGTCGTGGCCGTCAAGGGCATCCGCGCCGGCGAGCGAATCGGATACGGCGGGCGCTACGAGGCGCCGTCGCCCATGACGGTCGCCGTCGTGCCCGCCGGCTACGCCGACGGTCTCGACCGGCGCCTGGAAGGTCGCGGCGCCGCACTGGTGCGCGGGGCCCGCGCGCCAATCGTGGGTGCCGTCAGCATGGACATGCTCACGGTGGACGTCACGGCCATCGACGGCGTCTCGACGGGCGACGAGGTCGTCTTCCTCGGCACCCAGGGACCGGCGTCCTGGCAGACCATCGACGCCCGCGAGATGGCCGCGTGGATCGGCACCATTCCCTACGAAGTGCTGTGCCGCCTCGGCGCCCGCGTCGAACGTCGCTACATCTGACGCGCCCGGCGCGCTTCACCCAGCGGGCGAGTGCGGCCGGGGTACTGACACCTTCCGGTGCCACGTAGATCCAACCGCGCATCGGCCGCCTCGTGAAGTCCATCGGCCGCGCGTAGGGCTCGTCGAGCATGCGCTCGTAGTCGGTGGCCGCCACGCGGATGACCAGGTCGCCGAGAAGCGCGCGCACCCGATCAGCCAGCCGCTCGTCGTAGGCCATGTTCGTTTCCCCGCGCGTCATCGTCGGTCGACGGACTGGCGCCGGCCGGCGCGAGAAGGCGTGTAGGATCTTGTGCGATGAGCAAGGCCCTGAAGCCCGTGTTCGTGTGCCAGGAGTGCGGCAGCCAGTCGGCGAAGTGGCTCGGCCGCTGTCCCGACTGCGAGGCGTGGAACTCGTTCGTCGAGGAGCGCCCGACCGAGCCGGCAGCGGGCGGCGGCGGACTGGCGGCGGGAGGTCATCGCTACTCGTTGCCCGGCGGCACCGGCGGCGCCAAGAAGTACGCGGACATCGAGGCGAGCGACGCCGCCCGCCTCACGAGCGGCATCGACGAGTTCGATCGTGTGCTCGGCGGGGGCATCGTCCCGGGCTCGCTCGTGCTGCTCGGCGGAGAGCCCGGCATCGGCAAATCGACGTTGCTGCTGCAGGCGGCAGCGAACTTCGCGCGCGTGCACGGCGCCGTGCTCTACGCCTCCGGCGAGGAATCCGAACATCAGGTGAAATTACGTGGCGAGCGGCTCGGCGTCGGCGACGCGCCGCTGTTCCTGCTGGCCGAGACCTGCGTCGAACGCATCCTCGAGGAGATCGGGCGGGTGCGGCCGCGGCTGCTGGTCGTGGATTCGATTCAGACCGTGTTCTCGCTCAAGTTCCAATCGGCGCCAGGCAGCATCGGCCAAGTGCGCGAGGCAGCGACGCAGTTCCTGTTCACGGCCAAGGGTCACGATCTGCCGACCTTCCTGGTCGGGCACGTCACCAAGGATGGCGCGCTGGCCGGCCCCAAGGTGCTCGAGCACGTGGTCGACACGGTGCTCTATTTCGAGGGGGAGCGGCACCACTCGCACCGGGTCGTGCGGGCGATCAAGAACCGTTTCGGCGCCGTGAGCGAGCTCGGCGTGTTCGAGATGACCGGCGGCGGGCTGCGCGCGGTGCCGAATCCGTCGCAGTTGTTCCTGGCCGAGCGGCCGACGGCCACCCCGGGTTCGGCGGTGCTGTGCTGCGTCGAGGGTTCGCGCCCGCTCCTGGTCGAGGTGCAAGCGCTCGTCAGCACCGCCACCTACGGCACGGCGCGCCGGATGGCCGTGGGCATCGACTCAGGGCGGGTGTCGCTGCTCTTGGCCGTGCTCGAGAAGCGCGCGGGACTGGTGCTGGTCGGCGAGGACGTCTACGTGAACATCGCCGGCGGCATGAGCCTCGACGAGCCGGCCGCCGACCTGGCGGTCATCGCGGCCCTGGCCTCGAGCGTACGAAACCGGCCGATCGTGCAGGGGACGGCAGTGTTCGGCGAAGTCGGCCTCGGCGGGGAAGTCCGCGGCGTGCCGCAGGCGCCGCTCAGGCTGCGAGAGGCGCGGCAACTCGGCTTCACCCGGGTGGTGCTGCCGGCCGCCAATCTCGACGACGACAGCCGGCAGCAGGCCGACGACGCCGGCACGACGCTCGTCGGTGTCCGCCACGTGGGCGAGGCGCTCGACGTGCTCATCGGGTGACAGTCGTGTCGTTCCACCTGATTCGCACGGTCATCTGGTTGATTCCCGCCATCACCATCTACACGATCGTGCTCGGGACGATGTCGCTCGCCTCCACCGCGCTCGGCGGTCACGGCCACTTCGCCCACAAATGCGCGCAGTGGTGGTCGTGGCTGATTCTCGCCACGACCGGCGTGCGCGTGCGCGTCGAGGGAGTGGAGCACCTGACGCCCGGTGCGACCTACGTGTTCGTCGCGAATCACCAGAGCAGCTACGACATCCCGGTGCTCTTCGGGTCGCTGCCGTTCCAGCTGCGAATCATCGCCAAGGAGTCGCTCGGCCGCTTTCCGTTCCTCGGCTGGCACCTGCGCAGGACCGGACACATGCTCGTGGACCGCCGGCGGCCGGATCGCGCCGGCATCTTCGCCTGGGCGACGTCGCTGCCGGGCCGCGGCCTGTCGCTCATCGTGTTTCCGGAAGGCACGCGCAGCGGGGATGGCCTGGTTGCGCCGTTCAAGGCCGGCAGCCTCGTGGCGGCCGTCCAGGCCGGCATCCCGATCGTGCCGCTCTCGATCGTCGGGAGCCGCCACGTGATGAGGAAGGGCGAACTCACGACCCGGCCAGGCGACGTGCGCCTCGTGGTGCACCCGCCCGTGTTGACCACGGCCGAGCGGGAGCCGAATCCCGAGGCGATGAGAGAACTGGCGACCCGCGTGCGTGAGATCGTCCGCCTCGAGGTCGACAAAGAGGCGGCGGTCGGTCGCTAGGCGCGGCTGGCCGACGCCGCCCGCCGCATCTTCACGAACTCGACGAGGATCGGCAGCACCGACACGCCGACGATACCGAGCACGACCAGCTCGAAGTTCTCCTTGACGACTGGGATGTTGCCGAACAGATACCCGGCGCCCAGACAGATGCCGACCCACGCCACTGCGCCGGTGACGTTGTAGAAGGCGAAGGTGCGGTATGGCATGTCGGCACCGCCGGCGACGAACGGCACGAAGGTGCGGACGATAGGGACGAACCGGGCGAGCACCACGGCCTTGCCGCCGTGCTTCACGAAGAACTCGTGGGCCTGTGCGACGTGTTCGCGCTTCACGAGGCGGCCGAGCGGGCCGGAGACGCGCTCGCCGTCGGGGACGAGGAAGCGGTGGGCCAGGCGCGCTCCGATCGAGTAGTTCACGGCATCGCCGAGCACCGCCGCCACCAGCAGCACCGGTGTCAGAATGCGGAGGTCGAACAGCCCGGTCGCGCCGAGCGCACCGGCCGCGAAGAGCAGCGAGTCGCCGGGCAGGAACGGCGTGACCACCAGCCCGGTCTCCGCGAAAATGATGGCGAAGAGCACGACGTAGGCCCAGGGGCCGGCGGCATTCGCGATGGCGACGAGCCGCTCGTCGACGTGCAGCAGGAAATCGATCATCGCCTTAGTCTACAGGCACCCAAAGTCCGGTCCCGACGGACAGGGTAGAATTCCGTGGTGCTGGCGCCGTTCTTGGTGGATGGAACCCTGGCGGGCATCGTGCGGCCCGCCGTGCTGTGGTGGCACGGCGCCGTGGTCGTCGAACGGCCGGCCGGTCTCGAGCAGGTGATCGCCGCCGTGTCGGCCGCCGTCGTGGCCGCGCCGCCAGTCGACGTTCAGGCCGTGAGAGACATGTATCGCCGCATCGGACTCGATCCGACCAAGACCCGTCCCTCGAACGAGGCACTGCTGCGCCGCGTGCGCCGCGGTGATCCGTTTCCTCGCGTCAACGGTCTCGTCGACGCCGTGAACGTCTGCTCCCTCGAATGCCAGCTGCCCTACGGGGTCTACGACCAGGCGGCGATTGCCGGGCCCATCACGCTGCGACTCGGCCGCACCGGCGAGGCCTACGCGGGCATCCGCAAAGACACGGTGCACGTCGATGGTCGGGTCACCGTCGCCGACGGGCACGGACCGTTCGGCAATCCATCGTCCGATTCCGCGCGTGCGATGGTCACCGGGCGCACGCGCGACGCGCTCGTCGTCGTCTACGCGCCGGCGTCAAACGACGCCTCGACGCTTGCCCGCGTGCTCGACCTGACGGCGATGCGTGTCGGGCAGGCCGTCGGTGGCCACGAGGAGGCGCGGTGGATGGCGTGAGGCGTCCCCACGTGAGCGCGATCCTGGCGGCCGGTGGCCTCGGTGTTCGTGTCGGCGCCGGCCGTCCGAAGCAGTTCGTCGACCTCGACGGGCGGTCGATGCTCGAGCGCAGCCTGGCGCTGCTGGCGACACACCCCGACGTGCACGAGGTCGTCGTGGCGCTGCCGGCATCGCATCTCGATCCGCTGCCGGCGTGCCTGGCGCAGGTCTGGCCCTGCCCGGTGCGTGTGGTGGCCGGCGGCGCACGGCGGCAGGATTCGGTGGCCAATGCGTTCGCCCTCGTGCAGCCTACGAGCGAGGTGGTGCTGGTACACGATGCCGCCCGGCCGTTTGCCAGCGCCACCCTCATCGGTCGGATGATCGACGCGGCGCATGCCAGCGGCGCCGCTATTCCGGCCGTGCTGGCGACCGATACGGTGAAGCTCGGCCGCCCCGAGCGCGGCCGCACGTGGGTCGAGGCCACCGTGCCGCGGCAGCACGTCTACCTCGCACAAACGCCGCAGGCCTTCACAAGAAGCGTGCTGGCGGCCGCGTTGGCAGAAGGGGCGACGTCCGGTGAGGCCACCGACGAGGCCGGTCTGGTCGAGCGGATGGGCGGCAAGGTCGAACTGGTCGAAGGAGAGCCCGCCAACGTGAAGATCACGACCCCCGATGACCTCGCCAGCGCGCGAGGCCGCTCAGGCGACGGCGCCCCGGTGCCCGCGATCCGAGTCGGCTCCGGCTACGACCTCCATCGCCTGATTGCGGGCCGGCCGCTGATTCTGGGCGGCGTGCACGTGCCGTTCGCGACCGGGCTCGACGGCCACTCCGATGCCGATATCGTCTGCCACGCCGTGACCGATGCCGTGCTCGGGGCCGCCGCGCTCGGCGACATCGGCCGGCTCTTCCCCGACACCGATGCGGTCTGGAAGAACGCCGACAGCCTGGCGTTGCTCGGTCAGGCCATGCTGCGTGTGCGGCAGGCCGGCTTTCAGGTCAGCAACATCGACGTGACCGTCATCGCCGAGCGACCGAAGCTGCTGCCGCACGTGCCGGCCATGTGCGCGAACCTGGCGGCTGCGCTCGGCGTTCATCCCTCGGCCGTGAGCGTCAAGGGCAAGACCAACGAAGAGGTCGACAGCATGGGCCGCGGCGAGTCGATGGCCTGTCACGCCGTTGCCTTGCTCGTCGAGTGCGGGGCGCCTGCGCCCGTCGACCAGAGACCCGAGCGCCGCCGATGAGAGTCCGCTTCGCCCCCAGTCCGACCGGCCACCTGCACGTTGGCAACGCGCGCACGGCGCTCTTCAACTGGCTGCTGGCGAGGCACCATGGCGGCACCTATATCCTGCGCGTCGAGGACACCGACCGCGAGCGCTCGACTGTGGCCTCCGAAGCTGCCATCAAGGACGATCTGCGATGGCTCGGGCTCACCTGGGACGAGGGCATCGACGCTACTGGCGACGTCGGCCCCTACCGACAGAGCGAGCGACTCGATCTCTACGCCGCACACACTCGCGATCTGGTCTCGCGTGGCCACGCCTACCACTGCTTTTGCACTCCGGAACGGCTCGAGGCCGAGCGTCAGGCGGCACTGGCCGCCGGCGCGCCCCCGAAGTACGCCGGCACCTGCCGCGCGCTCGATCCGGCCGTTGTCGCGCGTCGCATGGAGGCCGGCGAGGCGCCGGCGGTCCGGCTGAGGGTGCCGCCCGGTCGGATCGTGTCTTTCGACGACCTGGTCCGCGGCACGGTGTCGTTTCACACCGACGTCATCGGTGATCCAGTCATCGTGCGGAGTGACGGCATCCCGGCCTATAACTACGCCGTCGTCATCGACGACGCGTTGATGCGGATCACGCACGTCGTGCGCGGCGAAGACCACATCTCGAACACGCCACGGCAGATGCTCATCTACGAGGCCTTCGGCTGGACGCCGCCAGCGTTCGCACACCTCTCGCTCGTGCTCGGCCCCGACCACGCCCCGCTGTCGAAGCGTCACGGCGCAACCTCGGTGGCGGAGTTCCGGGGCAAGGGCTACCTGCCAGAAGCGCTCGCCAACTACCTGGCCCTGCTTGGCTGGTCGCCCGGCGAGGGGCAGGAGCTGCTGCCCCTCGACCAACTGGCTGCGCGCTTCGAGCTGGCGGCAGTGGGGCACAGCGCAGGAGTGTTCGACGAAGCCAAGCTGGCGTGGGTGAACCGTCACTACCTGAAGCTGGCCACGCCAGAGCGCCTCGTGTCGCTCTCGCTGCCGTATCTCGAGGCGGCGGGGTGGATCACGGGCCAGCCGTCGATCGCACTCTCGACGTGGCTGACCTTGGTCGTGCCGCCGCTGGCCACGTCGATCGACAAACTGAGCGACCTGCCGGATCGCCTGCGTCTGCTGTTTGCGTGGGATCCCGTGGCAGCGCTGGCCCACCCGGACCTCGGCGCCGAGGTCCGCGATCCGCTGGTGCTGGCGGTGGCGCGGGCCTTTGCCGCCGCCCTCGCCGAGGCCCCGGCCTTGACGACGAAGGATTCGTTCCGCGCCCTCGCCAAACAAGTGAGCGCCGCTACCGGGGCCAAAGGGAAGTCACTCTTCCACACGATTCGCCTCGTGTGCACGGGCGAGCCCGATGGCCCCGAGCTCGATCTGCTCATCCCAGCCATCGAGCAGGCCGCGAGGCTGGCGCCGGCGGATGGATTGATGCCCGTCATGAGCTGCCGCGCGCGTGCCGCCGCCTTCGTCGCCATCCTCGACCGGACGCCGGTGTGACCAAAGTGAGCAGGTCGTTGACGAGCCCCCGCTCCCAGGCCCCGAGGTCGGCGCCGTGATCGTCTACGGCATCTATCCGGTGCTCGAAGCGGTGCGCGCTGGGCGCGCGACCGACGTCATGGTGGCCGGGCAAGGCGAACGCGTGCGCGAGATCGTGGCCGCCGCGCGCGCCGCCGGCGTGTCCGTGCGCACCGTGTCGCCGGATGGCATTCGCCGCCTGGTCCCGTCGGGCGTGCACCAGGGCGTCGTGGCGCGCGTGCGGGCGTCGCCGGTGACGACCATCGAGAACCTGGCATCGGGCGAGCACGGGCCGCCCCTCATCGTGGTGCTCGACGGCGTAGAAGACCCGAACAATGTCGGCGCCATCCTGCGGTCGGTGCACGCCGCCGGCGCCACCGGCGTCGTGCGGCAGACACGCCGCGCTGCGCCGCTTGACGGCGGGGCGGCCAAGGCCTCGGCCGGCGCCGTCCATCACGTGCCGGTGGCCGACGTCGTGAACATCGCCCGGGCCCTCGAAGAGCTGAAGGCGCTGAACGTGTGGACCGTGGGCCTCGACGCCGACGCCGATCTGCAATACGATGACGTCGACCTCACGCTTCCCACCGCGCTCGTTGTCGGGGCCGAAGGCTCAGGACTGCGGCGTCTCGTGAAGGAGCGGTGCGACCGGCTGGCCTCCATTCCGATGCGGGGGCAGCTCGGCAGTTTGAACGTTTCGGTGGCCGCCGCGGTGCTCTTGTTCGAGGCGGTCCGCCAGCGCTACCGGGGGAGGCTCGGCGTCTGACTTTCAGGTCGGGCGTCAGGGCCGTCTGGACTCCGGAGGAGGAAAGCAGACCGGCGAGTGACGCCCCGTGTACGCGCGGTAGATCCTGTGTTGCACTTCTGGCACAGGACGTGCTACCATCCCTGATTCGTCTGGCTGGCGTAGCTCAGCCCGGTAGAGCGGCTGATTTGTAATCAGCGGGTCGTGGGTTCAAATCCCTCCGCCAGCTCCACCGGGTGCGTCGTCGGACTCGGATCAGGATCGCGAAGCAGCCCGGGGGAATCCAAGACACACAAGCAAACGCGCGACAGCCGATGGCGACGGAGTGCTGTCGTGCGGCAAGACGATTCGGGCAGGTGGCGGAGCGGTCAATCGCAGCAGACTGTAAATCTGCCGGCCTTGTGCCTACGGAGGTTCGAATCCTCCCCTGCCCACCAGCCTTCGCTCCGCTTCGCGGGGCGTGGGCCGGCTGGGCGAGCCAGGCGGTGGTGCGACGCCAGGTTCGCTGAGAAAGATGGAGAGAACGGGGTTGGGCGGGCTCGCCTCGCCGAAGCCCCAACGGGCCTAGGCGGGAGTAACTCAGTGGTAGAGTCACAGCCTTCCAAGCTGTTGGTCGCGGGTTCGATCCCCGTCTCCCGCTCCAGTCGTCAGGCAAGACCGGCTCCCTTGACCGGGTTGGGAGCCGCGTGAGGAGAGTCGGGGCAGGCGTCGGAGCCCCGAGCAGAGGTTGCGGTGCGGCGCGCGCCGGGTCTCGAAGGGCAGGCCGACGCGTTGGCCTCCCGAGTAGGCGAGTGCCGATGTAGCTCAGTTGGCAGAGCACGTCATTGGTAATGACGAGGTCACCGGTTCGATCCCGGTCATCGGCTCCAGAAGTCAGTTGGTTCGGAAGTTCGACGCCGGCACGGGGCCGGGACGTCAGTCCGCAAACGAAGCGAGCGTAGACGAGTCATGGCGAAAGAGAAATTCGACCGTTCCAAACCCCACGTCAACGTCGGCACGATCGGCCACATCGACCACGGCAAGACCACCCTTACGGCGGCGCTGACCAAGGTCGCGGCCGACAAGGGCTGGGCGAAGTATGTCCCGTACGACGAGGTCGCCAAGGCGTCCGAGTCCCAGGGGCGCCGCGACGACACGAAGATCCTGACGATCGCGACCAGCCACGTCGAGTACAGCACGGCCAATCGGCACTACGCGCACGTCGACTGCCCTGGCCACGCCGACTACATCAAGAACATGATCACCGGCGCGGCGCAGATGGACGGTGCCATTCTCGTCGTCAGCTGCGTCGACGGCCCGATGCCGCAGACGCGCGAGCACGTGCTGCTGGCCCGCCAGGTCAACGTGCCGTACCTCGTGGTTGCCCTGAACAAGGTCGACATGATGGACGACCCGGAACTGGTCGACCTGGTCGAGCTCGAGGTGCGCGAGCTGCTGACGAGCTACGGTTTCCCCGGCAACGACGTGCCGGTCGTGCGCGTGTCGGCGCTCAAGGCGATCAACGGAGAGCCCGACGGCGTCGAGTCGATCCTCAAGCTGATGGAGGCCCTCGACACCTACATCCCGATGCCGTTGCGTGAGGTCGACAAGCCGTACCTGATGCCGATCGAAGACGTGTTCTCGATCTCGGGTCGCGGCACCGTCGTCACAGGCCGGATCGAGCGCGGTCGCGTCAAGGTCGGCGAAGAGATCGAAATCGTCGGTTTCAAGCCCACCGAGAAGAAGGTCGTCACCGGCGTCGAGATGTTCCGCAAGCTGCTCGACGAGGGCGTGGCTGGCGACAACGTCGGCGTGCTGCTCCGCGGCGTGGAAAAGGACGACATCGAGCGTGGTCAGGTGCTGGCCAAGCCCGGTTCGATCAAGCCGCACACGAAGTTCAAGGCCGAGGTGTACATCCTGAGCAAGGAAGAGGGTGGCCGCCACACGCCGTTCTTCAACGGCTATCGTCCGCAGTTCTATCTGCGCACGACCGACGTGACGGGCACGCTGAAGCTGCCTGAGGGCGTCGAAATGGTGATGCCGGGCGACAACACGCCGATCACCGCCGAGCTCATCACGCCTGTGGCCATCGAGAAGGGCGCTCGGTTCGCGATTCGTGAGGGCGGCCGCACCGTGGGCGCCGGCACGATCTCGGAAGTCATCGAGTAAGAGCGGAGAACAGGGAGCAGGGAGCCGGGAACAGGGACGATGCGACGGTCCGCCGTCATGCCGCTCCCTGTTCCCCGTTCCCAGGTCCCTGACCCCGCGGAGCCTCCGCAATGAGAGACATCATCCAGATGGCGTGCGGCGACTGCAAGCGTCGCAACTACAGCACGACGAAGAACAAGAAGAAGACGACGGAACGGCTCGAGTTGAGCAAGTACTGCCGCTTCTGCCGTAAGCACACTGCTCACAAGGAGCAGAAGTAGATCGGGTCCCGGATCCTGGGATCCGGGTTCCGGCTTTGAAGGCCAATAGCTCAATTGGTAGAGCACCGGTCTCCAAAACCGGGGGTTGGGGGTTCGATTCCCTCTTGGCCTGCCAGTTTGGACCCGGTCGCCGGGCGCGTCGCGCAGTGAGCTGACGCTTCGGCACGGGGTAAGAAGAGAATCGAGATATCGTGGCAACCGAAACGCTCGACAACGTAGGAACGCGGGCCGCCGGCGGTGGCCCGCCGGAGGGCGGCGCGGTCTCGAACGCGCGCGGCCCCGGCCGGCTGGTCGAGTTCGTCCGCGAGGTGCGGGCTGAGCTCAGGCGCGTCACGTGGCCCTCAAAGAGCGAGGTCTACGCCACCACCTTCGTGGTGATCCTGACGTCGCTGGCGTTCGGCCTTTATCTCTTTGGGATCGACCTGCTGCTGAACTCGGCTGTCCAGCGGCTCTTCCAGCGGTTCGGTGGAGCATGACCGACGTTGCAACCAAGCACTGGTACATCGTCCACACCTACTCGGGTTTCGAGAAGAAGGTGGCCGAGTCGCTCCAGCAACGCGTGCAGGCCTATGGTCTTCAGGAGGAGATCGGCGAAGTGCTGATCCCGACCGAAGACGTGGTGGAGATGCGCGGCGGCAAGAAGGTCGTGACCTCGAAGCGCTTCTTCCCCGGCTACCTGCTGGTCGAGATGCACATGTCCGACAACGCGTGGCACTGCGTGAAGAACACGCCGAAGGTCACGGGCTTCGTCGGCGCGGGAGCGAAGCCGACGCCGCTCAGCACGGAAGAAGTGGAGCAGATCCTGGTGCAGGTGCGCACCGCGCACGAGACACCAAAGCCGAAGTACTCGTTCGAGCGCGGCGACCAGGTACGCATCAACGAAGGGCCGTTCACGAGCTTCAACGGCACCGTCGACGATGTCAACGTCGACAAGAACACTCTGAAGGTCATGGTGACGATCTTCGGCCGGGCAACGCCCGTGGAACTGGATTTCCTGCAGGTCGAGAAGCTCTAGCGGCGAGGCACGAGCGGCTGTCGGGGTCCCCGCCGCGTGGACTTCGCGCGGTGAGGTGACCTTGCGGCTAGGAAGAGGGCAATGGCGAAAAAAGTTCAGGCAATGGTGAAGCTCCAGATTCCCGCAGGTAAGGCCACTCCGGCCCCGCCCGTGGGCACGGCGCTCGGTCCGCACGGCGTCAACATCATGGACTTCGTCAAGGCGTTCAACGCCCGCACGGCGAAAGACGAAGGCCTCATCATTCCGGCCGTGGTCACGATCTACTCCGACCGCTCGTATTCGTTCATCACCAAGACGCCACCGGCGCCGGTGCTGCTGAAGAAGGCCGCCAATGTGGCCAAAGGGTCGGCGGAACCCAACAAGGCCAAGGTCGGCACCGTCACGATGAAACAGGTCGAGGACATCGCCAAGCAGAAACTGCCCGACCTGAACACCGAGTCGCTGGCGGCGGCCATCAAGTCGGTGGCCGGCACCGCCCGGTCCATGGGGATCGACGTCATTCAGTAGTCAGCGTCTGGCGGCTGGGGCTCGCGGCCGGATAGCGCTGCTCGCCCCGGCCCAGGTCGTGTTCGTGGGTTTCGTCGTTCGTTCACCAGCCGCTAGCCGCTAATACCTAGCCGCTGGCATGCAACGTGGGAGGGTGGGTTCACCCGTTCGAACCACGGAGGAGGCACATGAGGAAACGCGGGAAGAAATACCTCGCGGCGCGCCAGCAGGTCGAAGAGCGCGCCTATGGGCTGGAGGAGGCGATGCCGCTCCTGCAGAAGCTCAGGTTCGCCAAGTTCGACGAAACCGTCGCGCTGTCGATCCGTCTCGGCGTCGATCCGAAGCACGCCGACCAGATGGTGCGTGGCACGGTCGTGCTGCCGCACGGTCTGGGGAAGACGAAGTTCGTTCTCGTCATCGCCGGGCCAGACAAGCAGAAAGAGGCCACCGACGCCGGCGCCGACCACGTCGGGGGCGAGGAGCTGGTCGAAAAGATTCAGGCGGGCTGGACGGCCTTCGATGCCGTCGTCGCCACGCCCGACATGATGCGTGTCGTGGGCAAGCTGGGCAAGGTGCTCGGTCCCCGCGGCCTGATGCCGAACCCGAAGACCGGTACGGTCACCGTCGACATCGCCAAGGCCGTCAAGGAGATCAAGGCGGGCAAGGTCGAGTTCCGCGTCGACAAGACCGGCATCGTCCATGCTCCCGTGGGAAAGACGTCTTTTCCCGCGGAGAACCTCATCGACAACGCTTCCACGCTGCTCGACAGCATCGTGAAGGCCAAGCCGTCTGCGGCCAAGGGCAAGTACCTCCGCAGCATCACCATTTCGTCCACCATGGGCCCCGGCATCCGCATCGATGAGCTGCGGATCGAGTCGGCGGCGAAACAGTAGAGGGCGGTCCAACCATGGCCGTGACGAGAGCCGACAAGGAAGCCGAGCTGCAAGTCCTGGCGACGATGTTCCAGGGCGCAGACGCGGCGATTCTCATCGACTATAGAGGCATCAACGTCCCGCAGGTCACCGAGCTCAGGCGCGAACTGCGCAAGGCCCGGTCGAGCTACCGGGTGGTCAAGAACACGCTCGCGAAGCGGGCGCTCCAGGGGACCACGTACGAGTCCCTGGTGGCGCATTTCGAGGGTACGACGGCCATCGCCTACACCGATTCCGATCCGGTGGCGCTGGCCAAGACGCTGACTGCCTTCATGAAGACCGTGCCCGCCATGCAGATCAAGGCAGCGGTGGTGCAAGGGCAGCCGATCAACGTCGCCGAGGTCACCGACCTCGCCAACATGCCGGGCAAGCCGGAGCTGTACGCCAAGCTCCTGTTCCTGATGAATGCGCCCGCCACCAACCTGGTGCGCGTGCTGAGCGCCGTGCCGCGCGATCTCGTGAACGTGTTGGCGCAGGCGGAGAAGAAGCGGGCGTAGCGCCCATTTCAACCTTTTCGTTTCACATAGACGGAGACAAGAGCAATGGCCGACGTGACGCAGCAGCAGGTTGTGGACTACATCAAGAACATCAGCGTGATGGAGCTCTCGCAGCTCGTGAAGACGCTGGAAGGCGAACTGGGGGTGTCGGCTGCGGCCGCCATGCCGATGATGGCGATGCAGATGGGCGGCGGCGGCGCGGCGGCAGCGGCCGTCGAAGAGCAGACCGAGTTCACGGCAGTGCTGACCGATATCGGCGGCAACAAGATCAACGTGATCAAGGCGGTCCGCGAAGTCACCAGCCTGGGGCTCAAGGAAGCCAAGGACCTCGTCGAGAGCGCGCCCAAGCCGATCAAGGAAGGCGTGACCAAGGACGAGGCCGAGGCGATCAAGAAGAAGTTCGAAGAGGCTGGCGCCAAGGTCGAGATCAAGTAAGTCAGTCCGTGCCGGATGATGGCCGGGTGCGCACCCGGCCGTCATCCGTGAGTTCGTCCGCGAGTTCGTCGTGCGGTAGGACAGACGGAAGCTGGTCGGGCACCAGCCTTCCACGACCGTAGCCCTTGGCCCCAGCCTGAGTTGAGCATGTACAGCCTTCCCAAAAACGTCTACCGCGAGCGCAAGGACTTCTCGAAGATCAAGACGACGGTTCCGATCCCGAACCTCATCGAGATTCAGCGCCGCTCCTACGAGCGCTTCCTGCAGATGAACCGGATGCCCTCGGAACGCGAGGACCAGGGACTGCAGTCGGTGTTCAAGTCGGTGTTCCCGATCAGCGATTTTCGCGAGAACTCGTCGCTCGAGTTCATCGAGTATTCGATCGGGAACTGGGAGTGCAAGTGCGGCAAGCTGGCCGGCCTGCACCACCTGCGCAAGCCCTGCAAGGCCTGCGGCCTGACGCTGGTCGCTGATCCGTACGGCGAGAAGGACGTCATCTGCGGCAAGTGCGGCACCGCCAACCAGGCGCGTGGCGACGTCTGTGACATCTGCGGCCACACGGTACAGCTCAAGCTGAAGTACGACGTCGACGAGTGTCAGGAGCGCGGCATGACCTACGCCGTGCCGCTGAAGGTGACGATTCGGCTCGTGGTCTGGAACAAGGACCCGGAGACCGGTGTCAAGACCATCCGCGACATCAAGGAGCAGGAGGTCTACTTCGGCGACATCCCGCTGATGACCGACAACGGCACGTTCATCATCAACGGCACCGAGCGCGTCATCGTCAGTCAGCTGCACCGCTCGCCGGGGGCGTTCTTCCACTCGGAAGACAAGACCCTGTACGTGGCGCAGATCATCCCCTATCGCGGCTCGTGGGTGGAGTTCGAGTACGACGCCAAGAACCTGCTCTACGTTCGCATCGACCGCAAGCGCAAGTTCCTCGCCACGGTTTTCCTGCGCGCCCTCGGGCTGCGCGGCGCCGACGAGATCATCCGCGCCTTCTACGGCGTCGACCGCCTGCACCTGTCGGGCAACGCCCTGCGCTGGGCGGTCAACGACACGATCGTCGGTCTGCGCGCCAAGAAGGGCGTGAAGATCCCCGGCGCCGACGTTTCGGTCGCCGAAGGCAAGAAGATCAGCAAGGCGCACGTCGACGCGATGCGCAAGGCCGGCATCGACACCATCGACATCACCGACGAGGCGCTCGAGGGCGCCTTCGCGGCCGGCGACGTCGTCGACCCGGGCACCGGGGAAGTGTTGCTCGAGGCCAACGAAGAGCTCACCGCGCGCATCATCTCGATGGCCCACGAGAAGGGCGTCGAGGAGATCGAGATCTTCTTCCCGGAGCGCGACGAGATCGGCACCATCCTGTCGCAGACGTTGCGCAAGGACCCGATTCGCACGCACGAGGAGGCGCTCATCGAGATCTACCGGCGTCTCCGTCCGGGCGACCCGCCGACGCTCGACAGCTCGCGAACCCTGTTCGAGAACATGTTCTTCAACCCGCAGAAGTACGACTTCTCGCGGGTCGGTCGTCTCAAGCTCAACACCAAGCTCGGGCTGAACACGCCGCTCGATGAGAAGATCCTGCACCCGCAGGACTTCTACGACGTCATCAAGTACCAGCTCAAGCTGAAGAAGAACCCGGCCAACGTCGACGACATCGATCACCTGGGCAACCGTCGCGTCCGCTCCGTGGGCGAGCTCCTCGAGAACCAGTTCCGCATCGGACTGGTCCGCATGGAGCGCGCCATCAAGGAGAAGATGTCGGTCTATCAGGAAATGGCGACCGCCATGCCGCACGACCTGATCAACGCGAAGCCGGTCATGGCGGCCATTCGCGAGTTCTTCGGGTCGTCGCAGCTCTCGCAGTTCATGGACCAGACCAACCCGCTCTCCGAGGTCACGCACAAGCGTCGTCTCTCGGCGCTCGGGCCAGGCGGTCTGTCACGCGAACGCGCGGGCTTCGAGGTGCGCGACGTCCACACGACGCACTACGGCCGCATCTGCCCGATCGAGACGCCTGAAGGTCCGAACATCGGCCTCATCAGCTCGCTCAGCTGCTATGCGCGAATCAACGAGTTCGGCTTCATCGAGTCGCCCTACCGCAAGGTCAAGGACGGCCGGGTGGTCGACTACGTGCTCGTGACCAACAGCGGTGGCAACCCGAAGTACAAAGTAGGCGACGTGGTGCCGGCCGACGAACTGATGGGGGCTGACGGCCGCAGCAAGAAGAAGGGTGTGGAGTTCGAACCGCACGCCTTCTACCTCTCGGCCTGGGAGGAAGATCAGTACATCATCGCGCAGGCGAACGCCGAACTCGACGAAGACCTGAACTTCAAGAACGAGCGCGTCAATGCCCGCAAGCAGGGCGATTTCATTCTGGCGCGCCGCGACGAGCTCGACTTCATCGACGTGTCGCCCAAGCAGCTCGTCTCGGTGGCCGCCTCGCTCATCCCGTTCCTCGAGAACGACGACGCCAATCGGGCGCTGATGGGCTCGAACATGCAGCGGCAGGCGGTGCCGCTGCTGCGTGCCAAGTCGCCCTACGTCGGCACGGGCATGGAGTACATCACCGCGCGCGACTCTGGCGCCGTGATCGTCGCGCGCCGCTCGGGTACCATCGACTTCGTCGACAGCACCCGTATCGTCGTGCGCGTCGAAGGCAGTGAAGACACCAGCAAGGAAATGGGGGCCGACATCTACCCCCTGACCAAGTTCAAGCGTTCCAACCAGAACACCTGCATCAACCAGAAGCCGATCGTGGCGGTTGGGCAGCGGGTGCACAAGGGGCAGGTGCTGGCCGACGGGCCGTGCACGGAACTCGGCGAACTCGCGCTCGGCCGCAACGTGCTCGTCGCCTTCATGCCGTGGCGCGGCTACAACTTCGAGGACGCGATTCTCGTGTCCGAGAAGACCGTGAAAGAGGACTACTACACCTCGATCCACATCGAGGAGTTCGAGATCGAGGCGCGCGACACCAAGCTCGGGCCGGAGGAGATCACCCGCGACATCCCGAACGTGTCCGAGACCTACCTGCGCGACCTCGACGACAGCGGCATCATCCGCATTGGTGCCTACGTCAAGCCGGGCGACATCCTGGTGGGCAAGGTCACGCCCAAGGGTGAGACGCAGCTCACGCCGGAAGAGAAGCTGCTGCGCGCCATCTTCGGCGAGAAGGCCGGCGACGTCCGCGACGCGTCGCTCATCTGCCCGCCGGGCATCGAGGGCATCGTCGTCGGCGTCAAAATCTTCTCGCGCAAGGGTATCGAGAAGGACGACCGGGCCAAGGCGATCGAGCAAGAAGAGCTCGACACCATGGAGAAGAATCAGGCGGACGAGATCCGCATTCTGCACGAGGAGACGAAGAAGCGCGTGGCGCAGCTCCTCACCGGGCGCACGCTGCGGGCCGACCTCTTCGATGAGTTCGGACGCGAGCGGCTGCTCCGCAAGGGCCAGGCGCTGACGCCTGAAACCATGCATGATCTGCCGTTCGCCGTGGTCGTGCGTTCCAAAGTCGAGACCGACGACACCGGCCTGGAGCCGGATCTGCGGGCCATCGAGGAGCGCACGGAACGCCAGGTCGATGTCATCCGCCAGATCTTCGAGGAGAAGAAGGAGAAGGTGCGGCGCGGCGATGAGTTGCCGCCGGGCGTCATCAAGCTCGTGAAGGTCTACGTCGCCATGAAGCGCAAGTTGCAGGTCGGCGACAAGATGGCCGGCCGGCACGGCAACAAGGGCGTCATCGCTCGCGTGCTGCCAGAAGAGGACATGCCGTACCTGCCGGACGGAACGCCGGTGGAGATCGTCCTCAATCCCCTGGGCGTGCCCTCGCGCATGAACGTCGGGCAGATTCTCGAGACGCATCTCGGGTGGGCGGCCCATGCACTCGGCCTCTACTTCGCCACGCCGGTCTTCGACGGGGCGACCGAAGCCGAGATCACGGACTGGCTCGACAAGGCCGGGCTCGACCAGGAGGGCGGCAAGACGCGCCTGCGCGACGGGCTCACCGGCGACCTGTTCGAGCAGCCGGTCACGGTCGGCTATATCTACATGCTGAAGCTGTCGCATCTGGTGGATGACAAGATCCACGCCCGGTCGATCGGCCCGTACTCGCTCATCACCCAGCAGCCGCTGGGGGGCAAGGCGCAGTTCGGCGGCCAGCGCTTCGGCGAGATGGAGGTGTGGGCGCTCGAAGCCTACGGTGCCGCGCACATCCTCCAGGAACTGCTCACGGCCAAGTCCGACGACGTGACGGGCCGCGCCAAGATTTACGAGTCGATCGTCAAGGGCGACGCCAGCTTCACGCCAGGGCTGCCGGAATCGTTCAACGTGCTGATCCGCGAGCTGCAGTCGCTCTGCCTCGACGTGGAACTGATTTCCACGAAGCGGCGGCCGGTGGACGTAATCGACGTGCCGGCTGAACCTGTGTTGGAGGGCTGAGGATTCCATGTTGAGACCAAGCTTCACGGACAACAAGACGGCTCTTCGCGCCGATTTCGACGCTATCCGCATCAGCCTCGCCTCGCCCGAGAAGATCGAGCAGTGGTCATTCGGCGAGGTGACCAAGCCGGAGACGATCAACTACCGCACCTTCAAACCCGAACGAGACGGCCTGTTCTGCGCCAAGATCTTCGGGCCGATCACCGACTGGGAGTGCCTGTGCGGCAAGTACAAGCGCATGAAGCACCGCGGTGTGATCTGCGACAAGTGCGGTGTCGAAGTTACACAGGCCAAAGTACGCCGCGAGCGCCTCGGCCACATCCGCTTGGCCACGCCGGTCAGCCACGTGTGGTTCTTCAAGGGGCTGCCGAGCCGCATCGGTCATCTGCTCGACATCCCACTACGTGACCTCGAGCGGGTGCTGTATTTCGAGGCCTACGTCGTCGTCGAGCCGGGCGACACCGAGCTCAAGCAGAACCAGCTCCTCAACGAGGACCAGTTCCGCAAGGCGCGTGAGGAGTACGGTTTCACGAAGTTCAAGGCGCAGATGGGCGCCGAGGCGATCAAGGAACTGCTGAAGCGCGTTCAGATCGAGACGCTCGCCGTGGAGCTCCGCGAGAAGATGCGCTCGGAGACCTCGGCGGCGAAGAAGTTGAAGTTCGCCAAGCGGCTGAAGGTCGTCGACTCGTTCCGGAAGTCGAGCAACAAGCCCGAGTGGATGATCCTCGACGTGGTGCCGGTGATTCCGCCGGAGCTGCGACCGCTGGTGCCGCTCGACGGCGGTCGCTTCGCGACCTCCGACCTGAACGACCTCTACCGCCGGGTCATCAACCGCAACAACCGCCTCAAGAAGCTCATGGAGCTGAAGGCGCCGGACGTCATCATCCGCAACGAGAAGCGCATGCTGCAGGAGGCCGTCGACGCGCTGTTCGACAACGGCCGCCGCGGCCGCGTGCTGCGCGGCGCCAACAACCGCCCGCTCAAGTCGTTGTCGGACACGCTCAAGGGCAAGCAGGGCCGGTTCCGGCAGAACCTGCTCGGCAAGCGCGTCGACTACTCGGGCCGTTCGGTCATCGTCGTCGGGCCGGAGCTGAAGCTCCACCAGTGCGGCCTGCCGAAGAAGATGGCGCTCGAGCTCTTCAAGCCGTTCATCTACAACAAGCTCGAAGAGCGAGGCCTGGTCGCGACCATCAAGCAGGCCAAGGAGATGGTCGAGAAGCAGGGCCCCGAAGTCTGGGACGTGCTCGAAGAGGTGATCAAGGAGCATCCGGTGCTGCTCAACCGCGCGCCGACGCTCCATCGCCTGGGCATCCAGGCGTTCGAGCCGGTGCTGGTCGAGGGCAAGGCGATCCGCATCCACCCGCTCGTCTGCACCGCCTTCAACGCGGATTTCGACGGCGACCAGATGGCGGTGCACATTCCGCTCTCGCCCGAAGCGCAGATCGAGGCGACCGAGCTGATGATGTCGTCACGCAACGTGCTGTCGCCGAGCAACGGCGCGCCCATCACGGTGCCCTCGCAGGACATCGTGCTCGGCTGCTACTACATGACCAAGTCGAAGACCGGCGCCAAGGGCGAAGGTCGTGCCTTCGGCAGCATCGACGACGTCGTACTGGCGCTCGAGGCCGGCGAGCTCGAGACGCTGTCGCCGATCCGGCTGCGCTACACCGGGCCGCTCCAGGACCTGACGACGGCGCGCGACGACCAGGACGTGCTGCACACCGACGTGCAGGAGGTCGAGAACAAGATCATCAACACGACGGTGGGACGCGTGCTCTTCAACGACGCGCTGCCGAAGGGCCTGCCGTTCGTCAACGGCCTGCTCAAGAAGAAGGGTCTGCAACAGCTCGTCCAGCGCTGCTACCTGCACCACGGGCTGGCCCTCACAGTCGAGATGCTCGACGGCCTCAAGACCACGGGATTCACCTACGCGACGCGTTCGGGGCTGTCGGTCGGCATCAAGGACCTGATCATCCCGAAGAACAAGCCCGAACTCGTCTCCAAGGCGAGTGACGAGGTGATCCGCGTCGAGCAGCAGTACCTCGAAGGCGCGATCACCAACGGCGAGCGCAAGAACAAGATCATCGCGGTGTGGTCGGACGTGACCGAGAAGGTGGCCGACGAGATGTTCTCCGAGATGGAGAAGCTCGACCGCGAAGGGCGCACCTTCAACCCGGTCTACATCATGGCCGACTCGGGCGCCCGAGGCAGCAAGCAGCAGATCCGCCAGCTGGCGGGCATGCGCGGCCTGATGGCCAAGCCGTCGGGCGAGATCATCGAGCAGCCGATCCGGGCGAACTTCCGTGAGGGGCTGTCGGTGCTCGAGTACTTCATCTCGACGCACGGCGCCCGCAAGGGTCTGGCCGACACGGCGCTCAAGACCGCAGACTCGGGCTATCTGACCCGCCGTCTCGTCGACGTCGCCCAGGATGTCATCATCTCGGAGTACGACTGCGGCACCGTCGACGGCATCGAATCACGGGCCATCGTCGAGAGCGGCGAGATCATCGAGCCTCTGCGCGACCGGATCATCGGCCGCGTGTCGCTCGAGAGGATCGTCGATTCGGTGACCGGCAACGTCGTGCTCGAGGTCAATGACGTCATCGACGAGGACAAGGCGGCCGAGGTCCAGGACGCCGGCATCGAAAAGGTGAAGATTCGCTCGGTGCTGACCTGCCAGTCGCGCCGCGGCGTCTGCGCGCACTGTTACGGCCGCGATCTGGCCACCGGCAAGGTCGTCGAGCTCGGCCTGGCCGTCGGCGTCATCGCGGCGCAGTCGATTGGGGAGCCTGGCACGCAGCTCACGATGCGCACCTTCCACATCGGCGGCACGGCGTCGCGGGTGTCGGAGCAGTCGGCCCTCGACGCCAAGCACAAGGGCGTCGTGCGGTTCGACAACCTCCAGGTGGTCGAACGCACCAAGACGCCGGGCGGCGCGGCCGACCTGATCGTCATGAACCGCAACGGCTACATCGTCGTGCAGGACGACAAGGGGCGCGATCGCGAGCGTTACCAGGTGGTCTATGGCGCGCACTTGCGGGTCAAGGACGGCCAGATCGTCGAGCCGAACCAGATCCTGGTGGAATGGGATCCCTACACGTTCTCCATCTTGACGGAGGAGAGCGGGCAGATCCGCTTCAAGGACATCATCGAAGGCGTGACCGTGCACGAGGATCTCGACGAGATCACCGGCCTGTCACGGCTCATCATCATCGACTCGGCCGACGAGAAGAAGCAGCCGGCGGCCGAAGTGCGCGGCGCCGACGGCAAGGTCGGCCGCCGCTACATCATGCCGGTGCACGCCCACATGATGGTGCAGGACGGCGAAGAGGTGCAGGCGGGTGACGTGATCGCGAAGATCCCGCGCGAGACCACCAAGACCAAGGACATCACGGGCGGTCTGCCGCGCGTGGTCGAGCTGTTCGAGGCCCGCAAGCCGCGAGATCCGGCGGTGATCAGCGAGATCGATGGCACCGTCAAGCACGGCGGCATCGTCAAGGGGCAGCGCAAGATCCTGATCGTGCCCGACGAGGGTGGCGGTGACGCGCGGGAGTACTCGATTCCGCGCGGTGTGCACGTCAACGTGCAGGACGGCGAGCGCGTGCGCGCGGGCGATCCGCTGATGGATGGTCCGAGCAATCCGCACGACATCCTCCACGTGCTCGGCGAGAAGGAGCTCCAGAAGTACCTCGTCAACGAGGTGCAGGAGGTCTACCGTCTGCAGGGCGTGAACATCAACGACAAGCACATCGAAGTGATGGTGCGGCAGATGCTGCGCTGGGTGCGCGTCGAGGACGTCGGTGACACCGAGTTCCTCATCGACGAGCAGGTCGACAAGTTCCGCTTCCTGAGCGAGAACGAGCGCGTGCTCGCCGATGGCCTCCGGCCGGCGACGGCGCAGCCGCTATTGCTCGGCATCACCAAGGCGTCGCTGTCGACCGAGTCGTTCATCTCGGCCGCCTCCTTCCAGGAGACGACCCGAGTGCTCACCGAGGCGTCCATCTCCGGCAAGGTCGATCACCTGCGCGGCCTCAAGGAGAACGTCACGATGGGCCGGCTCATCCCGGCCGGCACGGGCTTCTGGTGGTACCGCCACCTGACGATTCCGGCCGACGAACCGCCGCCGCCGCCGGCGCCGCCGCAGCCCGCCGACGACGAACTCGAACTGGACCGCGAGCTCGAGTACCTCGTCGAGCCGGAGGAGCCGATGGCCCGGACGGGCGGCGGCAAGGCCGAGTAGGAACGGCACGGTCCGGGGCCCGATCCCGGGAAGGCTACGGAGTTCTGAAAAGGGGCGCGCGATGACGCATCGCGCGCCCCTTGTGTTTTCGTGACCTGGGACCGGCCCGCAGTGTCCGGGCCTCGTGACCTGAGCTGCCCGGACTACCCGCGAGCGGAAGAAGCCTTGGCGGCCACCAGCATCGAGGTCGCCGTGTAAACCACGACTCCGATGACGAGCCAGCGCACGTAGAGCAGCGGCAGCGACTTCACGATGAAGGCGGCGACGAGCACCGCCAGCGGGCCGCCGACGGCGAGGCCGACCGACGCCCGCAGGTGATAGGCATTCTTGGCCAGGAACTGCATGCTGCCCACCGGCATCAGGAAGGCGCACGAGCCCATCATGATCGGGAATGCGGCCGTCGGATTCATACCCAGCAGACTGATGACGATCATGCAGGGCGCGTAGAGCCCGATACCGAGCGTCATCAAGGCGCCGAGCACGAAGTTGGCGCCGATGCCGATGAGGAGCCTGCCGCCGGTGAGGCCCAGGTCCGCCCCGCCGCCCGGCACGAGGCCCACCAGCTGCAGCAGCATGATGGTGGCGGCGCCGAGCAGGGCCAGGCCCATCCCGAGCTGCACGTTGCGCCGCGGCATGCCCGAGACGATACCGGCGCCGAGGAACGCGCCGGTGCAGGCGGCGGCGATGAGCAGCGCGAGCGTCGTGAAGTCGACCTCGACGATCTGCGTGAAGATGATGGCCTGCGTCACGGTGGGCACGACGTGTCCCACGTTCAAGGTGCCGGGGATGAGCTCGTCCGGCACGATCTTCCAGGCCCGGAACATGGCGGTAGTCGGCGCGAACGATCCGATACCGAGTGTGTCGAAGAAGTTGGTGACCGCGCCGATGCCGAGCTGCGCCGGGGTGGGCCATACGGGTTCGTGAGCGCCATGGACGCCAGTTGCCAGCCGGGCGCGCGCCACGACAATCCAGCGGACGAGGTAGACGAGCGTAACGGCGACGAGTGCGGCAACGAGCAGTGACTTGGCGTCCATGAGCCTCCTGGGCGAACGTCCGGCTGCCAGAGTCTATCGCACCCCGGACGCGGAACCTGGCGCAGGACGGCCGGTCAGCCGACGAACTTGTAGCCGCTGCCGTGGATGGTGAGGATGTGCTCGGGCTCGTGCGGTGCGCGCTCGATCTTCTGCCGCAGCTTGGCCACGAAGTTGTCGATGGTGCGGGTGGTGGGGAACTCCTCGTAGCCCCACACCTCGTTCAGAATCTGCTCGCGCGTGACCACGTTGCCCTTGTGCTGGACGAAGTAGCGCAGCAGCTCGAACTCGCGGGCCGTGAACTCGACCCGGCGCCCCTCGCGCCGCGCCTGGTGCAGCTTGAAGTCGACCGCGAGGTCGCCGATGCGCACCGCATCTTCGGTGGGCTGCCGCGTCGTCGTGCGGCGCAGCACCGCCCGCACGCGGGCCAGCAGTTCGGTGATGGAAAACGGCTTGGTGACGTAGTCGTCGGCGCCAAGTTCGAGTCCCAGCACCTTGTCGGTCTCGGCCGAGCGCGCCGTCAGCATCACGATCGACGTCGCGGCCGAGCGTTCGCGCAGCTCACGGCACACGTCGAAGCCGTTCTTGCCCGGCAACATCAAGTCGAGGATGACGAGGTCCGGGTTGAACGCCGCCGCCCGTACGAGTCCCTGCTCGCCGTCGGAGGCCGTTTGCACCTCGTAACCCTCGAGCTCGAGATTGTCACGCAGGCCGAGCAGCATCTGCGGCTCGTCCTCGATCACCAGAATGCGCTTCATGTCTGTCTCCGTACGCGTCGGCCGTGCCGGCCGGAATCGGGAAGGCGAGCGTGAACGTGCTGCCCCGGCCGGGCTCGCTCTCGACGCTCACCGAGCCGCCGTGTCCGCGCATCGTGTGGTCGACGATGGCCAGTCCGAGGCCGCAGCCCTGCGGCCCGCCGCCGAGGCCGCTGTCGACCCGGAAGAACTTGCGAAAGACGCGGCGCTGCAGGTGGGGAGGAATGCCGGTGCCGTGGTCGCTGACCCTGACGCCGACCCCCTCGTTGACGCGCTCGACCGCCACCTCGATGTCGCGGTGCTCGCGCGAGTACTTCATGGCATTGGCGAGCAGGTTTTCGATCGCCTGCTGCACGGCGCCGGTGTCGATGTCGACCGACGGTAACCCGGGCTCGACGTGGGTGGTGACGGCGAAGCGCCCCTGCTCGAACTGGCTCTGCAGCCGGGCCACCACGTCGCGCGCGACCTCGCCGAGGTCGGCGGGCATCTGGCGGTAGGGCCGCAGGCCGGCCTCCATCCGCGAGAAGTCGAGGATGTTCTCGATGAGGCGGGTCAGCTTCTTCGCCTCGCCGTTGATGATGCGGTAGTACTCGGCCGCGCGCTCCGGCGTGCGCACACGGCCGAGCTCGAGCGTCTCGGCGAAGAGCTGAATGAGGGCCAGCGGTGTCTTCAGGTCGTGAGAGACCGAGGCGACGAAGTTGGACTTCAGCTCCGCCAGGCGCACCTCGCGTGCCGCCGCGCCCGCAACGAAGAACACGCCGGCGGCCATGACCAGCGCGAGGATGGCCATCAGGGCGATCTGGGGGCGGCTGCTCGAGTCGGCGATCACGGCGATCGTCTGCCCGCCGAAGCCGGTGTGCAGCGTCCACGTCTCGGGCTCGACCTCGAGCGGCGCCGCGTACTCGAGCAGTTCCCGGTCGAAGAAGACCAACGGAAAACTCCGCTCGTCGACGAAGACATCCGCGCCTGGGGGGGCCGAGGAGAACAACACCTGCCCCTTGCCGTCGCGAAGTGTCAGGTCGAGCTGTGGAAAGCCGCCGAGGTGCTGCACGGCGGCCAGCCGGCGCCTCATCACCTCGGGGAGATGCTTGGTGCGGATGTCCTCGGCGTCGACGACCAGGCCGACCAGGCTCGACATGGTGTCACGTGAGGCGGTCGAGTAGCGCGCCTGTACCTGCACGTACTTGCGCCGGCCGCCGATCGTGGCCGGGAAGGCGATGATGGCGCGCTTGTGCTCGATCAGTTCCTGCAGCCGGGGCAGCAGCACCGCACCGACACCTGGGGCGTCGCGGAACCGGCGTTCGAGGTCGCGCGACTGTTCGGCGAGACTGTCGCGGTTGTAGACGAGCAGCCGGTCCCGGGCCTCGGGCGACACCGCCGACCACACGTAGAAGGCTTCGACGAACGGGCTCTCCTCGAGCCCGCGGCGCAGGACATCGTCCATCCAGGCGCGGTCCATGGCGTCGCTGCGGGCCTGGGGCACCGCCAGCAGCACGCTGATGTGGGGACGCTTGAGCGTGTCTTCGACCGCGCGCGCGGCCGCGTCGGCGGTTTCCTGGCTGAGCTGGCGCAACACCACCGACGAGGTGCTCGCCAGATCATCGATCGAGCGGAACTGGAAGTAGAAGAGCACGGCCACGGGAATGGCGACCACGATCGCCAGGCCGGTCGCCAGGCGCACGCCGCGGTCGTCGAGCACCTGACCGAGCCAGCGCGGCCGTCGGTCGCGGAACGACGTGGGCAGGGCGCGTGTTTGGTCGTCCATGGCAGCTCCTTTCGTCGTTTCGTGCTACGCGCGCGCCAGTTCCGCCGTCAGCCAGTCGCCCACCACACGCCAGTCGCGCTGGTCGGGGGCCGCCGACAACAAGGCCCAGGCCACCGATTGCGTATCGCCCAGCAGCTGCCGGCGGTAGTCGGGCGGCAGATTGGCCGTGCAGCCCTGCAAGTCTTTCAACGCGCCCGCCGCGTCGCCGGTCGCGAGCTTTGCCAGCGCGAGCCGGCTGGCCTGCACCGGGTTGCGCTCCGGGTCGAGTCGCTGCCCGGCCTCGTAGGCCGAAAGCGATGCCTGGTAGCGCCCCTGCAAAAACAGCGTATGCCCTAGATTGTAGTGCCCGAACGCCAGATCTGGTGTCAGGCGGATCACCCGGCGAAACGCCGCCTCGGAGTCGGCGAGACGGCCGAGTTCGCGAGACACCACGCCGACGTTGTTGAGCGCCTGCGGATTGTCGGGATCGGCGGCGAGTGCCGAGGTGAAGGCGGCCAGTGCTTCGTCGGCGCGATCGAGTTCTCCGAGCGAGGCTCCCCAGTTGGCCGCTGCCGACGAGAACGCCGGCATGAGACGCGTCGCGGCACCGAAGGCGTCGGCTGCCGCCACCATGTCGTCCTTGCGCAGGCACCACTTACCGCGCTCGAAGTGCGCCGCCGCCCACGCCGGTGCTGCCGTCAGCGCCTCGCCGATCAGGTCACCGGCGTTGTCCAGATCGTTCACTTCCATGCAGACGCTGGCCATGACGATGAGGTGCGCCGGCGTGCGTGCTGCGTCGAGAGCGCGGCCGACCGACGCCAGCCGCTCGGCCGGGTCGGTGGCCCGTAGCGCCATCGGCAGGGCGCCGAGAGCCACCGGCGGCGCCGCGGCCCCGGCCTCGTCAACGGCGTCGATCCATGACACCTGGCGCCATGCCCCACGCAGCTCCAGTGCTTCACTTGCGTGCGTGGCGAGCACATCGGCATCGACCGTCGCGAGCAGGCGGAGCAACGGATGCGTGTGCTGCATGGTCGTCCACAGCGCCAGCAGATAGAGCGGCTGGGTGGTCACGAGCCGCGTCGAGTTCGTCTGGTGGTTGACGAACGCCTCGTGCAGATCGGGCGCCCAGACGATGGCCGGCCTGGAGGCGTCGAGCACCGGTGGCACGAGCGGGTGGCGGAAGGGCCACTCGGCTGGCGGCGGCACCTCGACCACCTCGGTGTCGGGTGCCTCGGCCGCCAGTCTGGTGAGCAGTCGCGTCGCCGTGACATGACGGGCTGCGGCGTCGCCGCGCACGACCACCAGCCGCCCCGGCCAGGCTGCGGGCCACGGCTGCGCCTCGGAAACGATGGAGTGTAGGCATGATGCGAGATGCACAGGGTCCTCAGTGGAAGCCCCCTCTTGTAGCACACCCGGTGACGATGCGGCAGCCGCACGGCGCATGGGACACGGGTCTGGCGGCGGGAGTGGGGCAAGCGGCGGCGTGCGCCGACCTCGGCGGCTGCTTCCGCGTCGACCGGCTGGTCGCGGAGGCAACTCTTGCGGTCAGGGTGCCGGCGGCGGCGCCGACCTGGGTATCGTCTCGCCCTGATGGCAGGTGTAGCAGGTGACGCGTCCGAGTGTCGACTCGCCCTCGGCCGGGACCCAGGCGGCGAAGTGCTTCCTGTTGAGCGCCTGCGTCATCGCGATCATCCGGCGGGCGGTGCGTTTCGCGCGCTTCTCGTCGCTCGGGAAGTTGCCCTGCACGTGGCAGTGCTCGCACTTCACGCCGAGCGCTTCGGCTACCAGGCGCATCTCGGCGCGCACCTCGTCGCCATCCCAGCCCTTCAAGGTCTTGATGTTCTCGAGGGGCCGGGCCCGCTTCGGCGGCTGCGCTCCGACCGCGGGAGCCAGCCACAGCCCGGCCAGCGCCACGGCTGCCAGCGCCGACCGTCGCAGCGGCCGGCGGGAGCGTGCCGCCGTCGTCATTTCGTCTCGCTCCATACCACCTCGGCGTCGGCCTTGATTCTGGCCGGTTGCGGCGCGTTGTAGCCGGCATACGCCGCCGGCGTCTTCCACGTCGCCACCACGTCGTCGACGGAGCGGCCGGCCGCCTTGGCCGACTGCACGGCCGCAACGAAGTCGCGGATGAAGGCGGCGTAGGTTCGTAGATCGGCCGGCGTCGTCGTCGTCGGGCTGTGGCCGTTGATGATCGTCGTGACACCCGGCACGGCTGCGGCCCTGGTCAGCGTCGCGGCGAACGCCACGCCGCTGCCGCCGTTGTTCTTGTCCATGATCGGCAGGTCGCGGTTCGGGAACGTGTCGCCCACGTGCATGACGCCGAGCGCGGGGAATACCACGTAGGTGTCGCCGCCGGTGTGCGCCCGGCCGAAGTAGTGCAGGTCGATTCTATCGGCGCCGCTGCCGAGGGTCAGCGTGTCGCGGAACGTCCTGGCCGGCATGCCACGGCCGCCGTTGTCCTTGAAGATGTTGGGCTGCCGACCCGACTGCAGCCCGTAGACCGGGTTCGCCTCTTCCATGTACCGCTTCGTGTTCTCATGGGCGACGACCTCGACCGACGGGGGGAACTCCACCTGGCCGTTGGTGTGGTCGTAGTGCGCGTGCGTGTTGATCACCATCGTGACGGGCTTGTCGGTCACCTTCCGCACCGCCTCGAGCAGCGGCTGCCCCCACCCCGGATTCTTGGTGTCGACGACGACCGCGCCGGTGGCCGTCAGGAACAGCGCGGTATTGCCGCCGCCACCCTTGAGCACGTAGAGCGTGTCCGTGATCTTCTCGGCCTCGACCACCTTCGGCGCGGGCGGCGCCTGCGCCGCCGCCACCGCCATCGCGCCGAGCCCCGTCACGGCCACCGCGGCCAGCACCCACGCGCGCATCGTCATATGTCCTCCCGGCGTCGTCGCGACGCGTCCCGCATTCTACGCGGGCAGACCGTTCTGTGCCACGGCCCGCATGGCGTCGACGAAGGTGTCGATCTCCTCGAGCGGCGTGTAGATGTTCGGCGTGACACGCAAGGCGCGGTAGGACATCGCGGGGTCGTCGGGGTTGTCGTGACCGATCGACGTAATGACGATGCGGTACTTGTCCCACAGGTGCTGCACCAGCTTGAAGGTGTCCACGCCGTCGATCGAGACCACGGCCAGGCCCCAGGTCTGGCCTTCGGCGAGGTTGGAGTGGATGCGGATCTTCGGGACGGCCTTGAGCGCGTTGGCCCAGCGCATCGTCAGATAGCGCAGGCGGGCGGCCTTGCGCTCGAGGCCGATGGCCTGCTGGAACGCAATCGCCTCGTTGATGGCGGCCTTGGGGCCCACCGGATGGGTGCCGATCTCCTCGAACTTGCGGATGTCGGTGTCGCGTGTCGCCGGCGCCGCCTGGAGCGGCCAGGTCGAGGCGATGCGATCGCGTCTGACGTAGAGCATGCCCGTGCCCATCGGCGCCAGCAGCCACTTGTGGAGCGAGACGCCGTAGTAGTCCATGCCCAGGTCGCGCAGCTTGAACGGGAAGTGACCGATGGCGTGCGCGCCATCGACGATCGAGATGATGCCGCGTGACCGGCACAGTTCGCTCAGGTCCTTGACCGGGAAGAGCTGGCCGGACTGATTGGTGATGTGGCAGAAGTGCATCACCTTCGTCTGCGGCACGATCGCGCGCGCGAGGCGTCCGAACAGATCCTCGCCGGTGGTGGGCACCGGAAAGTCGATGCGTGTCAGCTTGATGTTGTCGCGGCGCACGCGCTGGTCCCACGTCGTGAGCATGCGGCCGTAGTCCTGCTCGGTCGTGAGCACTTCGTCGCCGGCTTTGAGGTCGAGGCCGTTCTGCGCGATCTGGAGCGACTCACTCGAGTTGCGCGTGATGGCGATTTCCTCGGGGTCAGCACCGAACTCGGCGGCCAGGCGGCGGCGTGTCGTCTCGACGTTTCGTTCGGTCATACCACGGTGGTAGACCGGGGCCTGATTGGCCCAGTCGTTGTAGCGCTTGCAGGCTTCGTGCACGACGGTGGGCGCCGGGCTCGAATTGCCATTGTTCAGGTTGATGATCGTGCGGTCGAGCGTGAAGGCAAACTGGATCTCGCGCCAGTAGTCCTCGTCGGCGGCCACCTGCGTCGGTGTCCGGCCACCGGCGGCGGCCTGTGCCGTCAGGGCGGCGACCTCGTCGATGCCGTAGCGGGCGGTGGCGAAGGCGGCGCCGGCGGCGCCGCTGGTCAGGCGGAGAAAGGTTCGACGGCTGCGCATGGCAAAGAGCCTCCAGGCCGGGAAGTGTAGGGGCTCCCACGGGCTGACGCAACCGGGGAGGGCGGGTGAGACCGTGCCGGCACGTGCAGAGGAGGGTAGTTCCGCGCACGCCCGGAGCGTCCAGTCGGGCATTGATTGCGACCCCGGCTGCCCCGTTCGAGGCTCGCCGACAGGGAGCTCGCCTGACAATTCGGGGGTGCGCCGTGTCATGCGCCGGGTCGGGCATGTCCCGCGCAGCGTGACGGCGTTCGCGGGGGCCGAAGTCATCGGCGCTTGGTAAGGCCGCCTTGCACAGTGAGTGCGACTCTGTGCTATGCTCGTCAGGTTCTCGTGGTCCTAGGACACCCTATCTAGGACCGTCCGCTCCTCGTAGCGTCGACATTTCCCCGGTTTGCGGGGGCGACCGCGATCGGAGCACCGTGACGCCGTAAGTCGCGCCCCGAGTCACCCTCGGAGCGTGGTGCGTCCGCCGGTGCCGCAGATTCGACAGTTTTTGGGGTAGTTGCGCGTTGGGTGCCAAGCCGCAAGGCTTTCAGGCCCGGCGCCACACGAACGCCGCCGGCGTATGGGCGGGTGCTGTTCGTGTCAGCAGTTTGCAGATCTCGCCCGCCGTCGTGGCTGGGCGATGCGATGGCGTGAGCCGTCGCAGGACAGCGCGGGTCCGACCACCGCCGCGCGAGTGGAGAGATCGTGCCGACGATCAGCCAATTGGTTCGCAAAGGCCGCGACGCCGTGAAGTGGAAGACCAAGAGCCCGGCCCTGCAGGAGAGCCCGCAGAAGCGCGGCGTGTGCGTGCGCGTGTTCACGCAGACCCCGAAGAAGCCGAACTCGGCCCTCCGCAAGGTGGCCCGCGTCCGCCTCACCAACAAGATCGAGGTGACGACCTACATCCCTGGCGTGGGTCACAACCTCCAGGAACACTCGCTCGTGCTGATTCGCGGCGGCCGTGTGAAGGATCTCCCCGGCGTGCGTTACCACGTCGTGCGCGGCACCCTCGACGCGGTCGGCGTGCAAGGTCGCAAGCAGAGTCGATCGAAGTACGGCGCCAAGCGCCCGAAGCAGTAGGAACGACGTTATGCCTCGTAGACGAATCGTAGCGAAGCGCGAACTCCCCGCCGACGGCCTCTATGGCAGCCAGCTGGTCACCAAGTTCATCAACTGCATGATGAGCGACGGCAAGCAGTCGACGGCGATGAGCATCGTGTACGGCAGCTTCGAGATCGTGAAGGAGAAGTCGGGCGACGACCCCCTCAAGATCTTCAAGAAGGCCCTCGACAACGTCAAACCGTCGCTCGAAGTGAAGTCGCGGCGCGTTGGCGGCTCGAACTACCAGGTACCGATCGAGGTCAACCCGAATCGCCGCCTGTCGCTCAGCATCCGCTGGCTGGTGGGCTACGCCCGTTCGCGCGGCGACGGCAAGACCATGCAGGAGAAGCTCGCCAACGAACTGCTCGATGCCGCCAACCTGCGCGGTGGCGCGGTGAAGAAGCGCGAGGACGTTCACCGCATGGCGGAAGCGAACAAGGCGTTCGCGCACTACCGCTGGTAGCCGTTGCTCTTTGTGACCCTGGACGACTTGAACTGAATCATGGCTCGATCGGCACCACTCAATCGGACGCGCAACATCGGCATCATGGCCCACATCGATGCCGGCAAGACCACGACGACCGAGCGCATCCTGTTCTACACCGGCATCACCTACAAGATCGGCGAGGTGCACGAAGGCACCGCGGTGATGGACTGGATGGAGCAGGAGCAGGAGCGGGGGATTACCATCACCTCCGCCGCGACGACGTGCTTCTGGCGCGACCACCGGATCAACATCATCGATACGCCGGGCCACGTCGACTTCACGGTGGAAGTGGAGCGCTCGCTGCGCGTCCTCGACGGCGCCGTCGCGGTGTTCGATGCCGTGTCGGGCGTGGAGCCGCAGTCGGAGACGGTGTGGCGCCAGGCCGATCGTTATCGCGTGCCGCGCATCTGCTTCGTCAACAAGATGGACCGCATCGGTGCCGACTTCGTTGAAACGCTGTCGCAGATTGGCAGCAAGCTCCAGGGCAATGCAGTGGCGATCCAACTGCCGATTGGGGCCGAGGACAAGTTCCGCGGCGTCGTCGACCTGGTGCAGATGAAGGCCCTCGTCTACAAGGACGAGACCATGGGCGCCGACTACGAGGTGCAGGACATCCCGGCCGACATGCTCGAAGAGGCCAAGGTCTACCACGAGAAGCTGGTCGAGAAGGCGAGCGAAACCGACGACAAGCTGCTCGAGAAATACCTGGGCGGAGAGACCATCAGCGAGGCCGATCTGAAAGCGGCCCTGCGCAAGCGCGCGATCGAGTCGGTGCGCAAGGAAGCCTCGCCGTTCGTGCTGGTCGTCTGCGGCACCGCGTTCAAGAACAAGGGCGTGCAGCCGATGCTCGACGCCGTCGTCGACTACCTGCCGTCGCCTCTCGACATCCCGTCGGTGACCGGTATCGACCCCGACGCCAAGGAAGAAGGCACGCTGGTCGAGCGCGCCGCCGACGACAAGGCGCCGTTTGCGGCCCTGGCCTTCAAGATCATGACCGACCCGTTCGTCGGCCAGCTCACGTTCTTCCGCGTCTACTCGGGCACCCTGACCTCGGGCTCCTCGGTCATCAACTCGACCAAGGGCAAGACCGAGCGCATCGGCCGTCTGCTGAAGATGCACGCCAACAAGCGCGAGGAGATCAAGGAAGTCAACGCCGGCGACATCGCCGCCGCCGTCGGCCTGAAGTCGGTCACGACCGGCGACACGCTGTGCGACGAGAAGAAGCCGATCATCCTCGAGAAGATGGAGTTCCCGGAGCCGGTCATCTCGCTCGCCATCGAACCGAAGACCAAGGCCGACCAGGAAAAGCTCGGACAGGGCATGGCCAAGCTGATGGCCGAAGATCCGACCTTCCGCGTCAAGACCGACGAACAGACCGGCCAGGTCGTCATCGCCGGTATGGGCGAGCTGCACCTGGAGATCATCGTCGACCGGCTCAAGCGCGAGTTCGGCGTCGAAGCCAGCGTCGGCAAGCCGCAGGTCGCTTACAAGGAAACGCTGACCAAGCCGGCCGAAGGGCGCGGTCTCTTCAAGCGACAGACCGGCGGCCGCGGCCAGTTCGGCGATGCGTGGATTCGCCTCTTCCCGCTCGAGCCGGGGAGTGGCTACCAGTTCGAGAACAAGACCGTCGGCGGATCGATTCCGCGCGAGTTCATCAAGCCGGTCGACCAGGGCATCCAGGAAGCGCTCACGCGCGGCATCCTCGCCGGCTACCCGATCGACGACGTCCGCATCGAGCTCTTCGACGGCTCGTACCACGACGTCGACTCGTCGGAAATGGCCTTCAAGATCGCCGGCTCGCTGGCCTTCCAGGAAGCGGCCAAGAAGGCCGGTCCCGTGCTCATGGAGCCGGTCATGCGCGTCGAGGTCGTGTGCCCGAAGGACAACCTCGGCGACGTGATGGGCGACCTGGCCAGCCGGCGCGGCCGTATCCAGGCGCAGGAAGACCGCGGCGGCACCCAGATCATCTCGGCGCGCGTGCCGCTCAGCGACATGTTCGGCTACGCGACCGACCTCAGGTCGCGCACGCAGGGGCGCGCTACCTACTCGATGTATTTCGACCGCTACGAGCAGGCGCCGCGCAACGTGAGCGAAGAAGTCATCGCGCGGGTCCAGGGCACCAAGTAGGCCCCGTACCCGAGACCCGAGACTCGACAAGGAACAGCACATGGTTGGCGACAAGATTCGAATCCGCCTGAAGGCCTACGACGCGCGGCTGCTCGACCAGAGCACCGGCGAAATCGTGGACACCGCCAAGCGGACGGGTGCGCGGCTGGCGGGACCGATTCCGCTGCCGACCGAGATCAACAAGTGGACGGTGCTAAGGTCGCCGCACGTCGACAAGAAGTCGCGCGAGCAGTTCGAAGTGCGGACGCACAAGCGGCTGATCGACATCTTCGAGCCGACACCGCAAACGGTCGATGCGTTGATGAAGCTCGATTTGCCAGCGGGCGTCGACGTCGAGATCAAGGCGTTTGGCAAGGAACACGGCAAGTAGCAGCGGCTAGGCTCTAGCGGCTAGCGGCTAGACAGCAGCTGAGGAATCACGATGGTGAATGGAATCATCGGCAAGAAGATCGGAATGACGCAGCTCTTCCTCGAGGATGGCACGGTCGAACCGGCCACCGTCCTCCAGGCCGGGCCCTGCATCGTCGTGCAGGCGAAGGGCGCCGAGCGCGACGGCTACGAAGCCGTGCAGCTGGGTCTCGTCGCCGGCAAGTACAAGGCGAACAAGGCGACGACCGGCCACCACAAGGCCGCCAATGTTCCGGCGACCCGCGTGCGCCGTGAAGTCAAGCGCGCGGCGGGTGGCGAGCAGCCGAAGCCGGGCGACTCCGTGGTCGTGGGGGCCCTGTTCAACCAGGGTGAGCGCGTCGACGTGATCGGCACGAGCAAGGGCCACGGCTTCCAGGGCGTGGTCAAGCGTCACCACTTCGCCGGCGGCGTCGCGACTCACGGCTCGATGTTCCATCGTGCGCCGGGCTCGATCGGCGCCTCGTCCTATCCGTCCCGTGTCGTCAAGGGGATGCGGATGGGCGGCCACATGGGGGTCGACCGGGTGACCGTGCGCAACCTCAAGGTGCTGCGCATCGACGCGGACAACAACCTGATGGTCGTGCGCGGCGCCGTGCCCGGGGCCAACGGCGGCTACGTGCTCATCCGCAAGGCCGTCGCGGCCAAGCCTGAGCCGCAACCGCAGCTGCAGGAAAAGCCCAAGAAGGGCAAGAAGTAGGACGCCATGACTGTAGATGTCGTCAACGCAGAGAACAAGAAGGTGGGCTCGGTCGAGCTCAGCGACGCCGTCTTCGGCGGGCGCGTCAAGACCGACCTCATCCACGCCTCGGTCGTGCGGTCCAATGCCGCCGACCGTCGCGGCACGCACGCCACCAAGACCCGTGCCATGGTGAGCGGCAGCGGCAAGAAGCCGTGGCGCCAGAAGGGCACCGGCCGGGCGCGCGTGGGTGAAATCCGCAACCCGCTGTGGCGCAAGGGCGGCACCGTCTTCGGCCCCCAGCCGCGCAGTTACGCGTTCACCGCCCCCAAGAAAGTCGAGCTCGGCGGCCTCCAGGCAGCGCTGGCGCAGAAGGCGCAGGACGGCGACCTCGTCATCGTCGATGCGCTGACGGCGACGGCCATCAAGACCAAGGCGGCGGCCGCGATGCTCAAGACCATCGGCGTGCACGGCAAGGCGCTGCTCGTCGATGTGCAGCCCGACGGCAACCTGTCGATGTCGCTGCGCAACATCCCCGGCGTGAAGTTCCTGGCGAGCTCGCGCATCACCGCGCGCGACGTCATGGATACGACCAAGGTCGTGCTGACGCAGTCGGCGGTTGAGAAGCTGCAGTCGGCGCTCGGCGCCTAGGCGGGAGAACGGACCATGAAACTCACAGAAGTGATTCGGCGACCACTCGTCACGGAGAAGACCACCGTGATGAAGGAAGACGGCCGGACGCTGGTGTTCGAAGTGGCGCGGCAGGCGAACAAGCTCGACGTCAAGCGGGCGGTCGAGACGCTGCTGGGCCCGAAGGTGGCGTTGGTGCGCACCTCGATCGCGCACGGCAAGCAGAAGCGTCAGGGCCAGTTCGTCGGCCGGCGCTCCGATTGGAAGAAGGCCTACGTGGTGCTGCGCGAGGGCGAGAAGCTGCCCGACTTCGCCGAGAACGCCTAGGCGTCCACGAGCCTCAGAGATCCGAGAGAGACGGCCATGCCGATTCGCAAGTACAAGCCCACATCGCCAGGACGCCGGTTCCAGACCGTGCAGACTTTCGACGAGATCACGACCAACTCGCCGTATCGTCCGCTCACCGAGCCGCTGAAGCGCTCGGGCGGTCGCAACAGCACCGGTGAACTCACCATCTGGTGGCGCGGCGGCGGTCACAAACGCCTCTATCGCGTCATCGATTTCAAGCGCGACAAGAAGAACATCCCCGGCAAGGTGTCGACCATCGAGTACGACCCGAACCGGTCGGCGCGCATCGCGCTGGTCACTTACGCCGATGGCGAGAAGCGCTACGTGCTGCAGCCGCTCGGCATGAAGGTCGGTGACACGATCATCGCCTCCGACACGGCCGACATCCTGCCCGGCAACACGCTGCCCCTGGCGAACATTCCCCAGGGCACGCTCGTGCACAATGTCGAGCTCAAGCCCGGCCGCGGCGGACAGCTGGCGCGCAGCGCCGGCGCCTCGATGCAGGTGGTGGCCAAGGAAGGCGACTACGTCTCGGTCAAGATGCCGTCGGGCGAGATCCGGAAGATCCTGCAGAACTGCCTGGCTACGATCGGGCAGGTCGGCAATCTCGACTTCGAAAACGTCTCAATCGGCAAGGCGGGGCGCAACCGTTGGCTCGGCAAGAAGCCGCACGTGCGCGGCGTCGCGATGAATCCCGTCGACCATCCGCTGGGCGGCGGCGAAGGCCGGACGTCGGGCGGCCGCCATCCGGTGACGCCGTGGGGTGTGCCGACCAAGGGTTACAAGACCCGGTCGAACAAGAAGCTCAGTAACCAGTTCATCGTGCAGCGGCGGAAGAAGTAGGCGTTATGAGCAGATCGCTGAAGAAGGGCCCGTTCATCGATACCCACCTTCTCGAGAAGGTGGAGGCCATGAATCGCGCCGGCGACAAGAAGGTCGTCAAGACCTGGTCGCGCCGGTCGACCGTGATTCCTGAGATGGTGGGGCACACGCTGGCCGTGCACAACGGACGTAAGTTCGTGCCGGTCTACCTCACCGAGAACATGGTCGGGCACAAGCTCGGCGAGTTCTCGCCCACGCGGCAGTTCAAGGGCCACGCGGCGAAGGCCGAGAAGACGGCATCGTCGTCGCCGGCCGGAGGGAAGAGCTGACATGGTGCGCTCGCAGGCAACGGCGAAGTACGTGCGCTCGTCGGCCCAGAAGGCCGGGCTGGTGTGCGACCTGATCCGCGGCAAGGACGTCAACCGCGCCCTCTCGACGCTGCAGTTCGCCAAGAAGACGGTGGCGCGCGACCTGGCGAAGGTGCTGCGGTCGGCGGTGGCCAACGTCCGGCTGGCGGAGGGCTTCGGTGGCGAAGTCGAGCGGCTCTACGTCTCGGCGGCGTTCGCCAACCAGGGCCCGTCGCAGAAGCGGGTGCGTCCCGCTCCGATGGGACGCGCATTCCGGGTCGTGAAGCGCACGACGCATCTGACGGTGGAAGTGACCGAGCGGCCGCAGAAGATCAAGGCGGTTGGCGACGGCGACACCAAGACCCCGGCGCGGCGAGCCCGCGTCAAGAAGGCCGCGGCGGCCGAGTAGCACGAGGAGATCGCAGTGGGTCAGAAAGTTCACCCGTACGGGTTCCGGATCGGGTTCAACAAGACCTGGAAGTCGCGCTGGTTCGCCGGCAAGGAGTACGCCGATCTGCTTCACGAGGACTTGGCCCTCAAGGCCGACCTCAAGAAGCGGTTCCAGCACGCCGGCGTCGCCAAGATCGAGATCGAACGCGCTGCCAACAAGCTGAAGATCGACGTGCACACCTCGCGGCCCGGCATCATCATCGGGCGCAAGGGCACGGAAGTCGACAAGCTGAAGCAGGAAATCCAGAAGCGCACCAAGCGCGAGGTCTTCATCAACATCCAGGAGATCCAGAAGCCGGAGCTCGACGCGCAGCTGGTGGCCGAATCGGTCGCCATGCAGCTCGAAAAGCGCGTGGCGTTCCGCCGCGCGATGCGCAAGGCGGTCGAGTCGGCGCTCCGCTTCGGCGCGCGCGGCATCAAGGTGCGGGTGTCAGGCCGCCTGAACGGCGCCGAGATCGCCCGCTCGGAGTGGTATCTGCACGGGCAGCTGCCGCTGCAGACGCTGCGCGCCGATGTGGACTTCGGCTTTCACGAGGCGCACACCACCTACGGCCAGATCGGCGTCAAGGTCTGGATGTACAAGGGCGAACGGCTCACCCCGCGTGTGGGCCGCGACGAAGAGTACCGCGACCGTCCGCGTCGAGCGGCCGGCGCACGAGGATAGCGAGACGACATCATGTTGATGCCGAAGAAGGTCAAGTACCGGAAGCAGCAGCGCGGCCGCATGTGCGGCAAGGCGTGGCGCGGTTCGGACGTGTCGTTCGGCGACTACGGGCTCCGGGCGATGGAACCCTGCTGGATGACCGATCGGCAGATCGAGGCGGCGCGTGTGGCGATGACACGCTCGATCAAGCGCGGCGGCAAGATCTGGGTGCGAGTGTTCCCGGACAAGCCGGTCACCAAGAAGCCGCTCGAGACGCGCATGGGCAAGGGCAAGGGCGCGCCGGAAGGCTGGGTCGCCGTGGTGCGCCCCGGCAAGATCCTGTTCGAGATGGAAGGCGTGAACGAGATCGAGGCGCGTCGTGCCATGCAGCTCGCCGCGGCGAAGCTGCCCATCAAGACCAAGTTCTCCGTCCGGTTCGGCGAGGAGAAGCAGTGATGAAGGCAATCGAACTGCGCGAGATCGACGCTGACGGGCTGCGTGCCAAGGCGGCGGAGATCGAGGACGAGCTGTTTCGCCTCCGTATCCGCAAGGCAATGGGCCAGCTCGAGAAGCCGGTGGCTCTCCGCGATGCCCGCAGGAATCTGGCGCGCGTGAAGACCGTGCTCAGGGAAAAGGCGAAGTAGCCATGGCCGTGAAGACTGAAATGCAGGGTGTGGTGATCAGCGATCACATGCAGAAGAGCGTGGTCGTGGCCGTCAAGCGCCGTGTGCAGCACGGCGTCTACGGGAAGATCCAGAAGCGCACCACCAAGCTGATGGCGCACAACGAGAACGACGACGCCAAGATGGGTGATCTCGTCGCCATTTCCGAATCCAGGCCGGTGAGCCGCCGCAAGCGGTGGTCGGTCACCCGCGTGATCGAACGCGGCCCGAAGGTCTAGGAGGAGAGCCGCCATGATTCAGATGCGGACGATTCTCGACGTGGCCGACAACTCGGGCGCGCGCAAGCTCGCGGTGATCAATCCGATTGGCGGATCCACCGGGCGCTACGCGCGCTTGGGCGACATCGTGACGGCGTCGGTGAAAGAAGCAACGCCCGAGTCGAACGTCAAAAAGGGCACCGTGGTCAAGGCCGTCATCGTGCGCGTGCGCAAGGAGCAGCGCCGCAAGGATGGCAGCTACATCCGGTTCGACCGCAACGCCGCGGTGCTCGTCAACAATGAAGGCGAGCCGGTGGGCACGCGCGTCTTCGGGCCGGTGGCGCGTGAACTGCGCGAGCGCCGGTTCATGAAGATCATCTCCCTGGCGCCCGAGGTGCTGTAGACCATGGCCAAGGTGCGGATCAAGAAGAACGACACAGTGCTCGTGCGAGCGGGCAAGGATCGCGGCAAGCGCGGGCGGGTCCTGCAGGTGATGCCCGACAAGGGCCGGGTGGTGGTGGAGGGCATCGGGCTCGTCAAGCGCCATACTCGTCCCAACCCGCAGAAGAACATCAAGGGCGGCATCCTCACGCGCGAGTCGGCCATCCACGTTTCGAACGTGATGCTGGTCGATGCGGAATCCAACCAGCCGGCACGCATGGGCGTGCGGGTCGAGGCCGACGGCGCCAAGGTGCGCGTCCGCCGCAAGCGGCAGGGGTAGGGCGACATGAGCACGAAAACGAACCGGCTACGCGAGCGCTACCTGAAGGACGTCGTGCCCGCGCTGGCGAAGGAATTCGACTACGGCAACGTCATGGCCGTGCCCAGGGTCGCGAAGGTGATCGTCAACATGGGCCTGGGCGAGGCGACGCAGAACGCCAAGATCGTCGACGTCGCTACTGACGAACTCGGTAAGATCACGGGCCAGAAAGCGTCCGTGCGTCGGGCCAAGAAGTCGATTGCCGCCTTCAAGCTGCGCGAAGGCATGCCGATCGGCGCCATGGTGACGCTGCGCGGCGACCGGATGTACGACTTCCTGGATCGCCTCATCAGCATCTCGTTGCCGCGCGTACGCGACTTCCGTGGCGTGTCGGCGCGCGGCTTCGATGGCCGGGGCAACTACACGCTGGGCCTGCGCGACCAGCTGATCTTCACCGAGATCGATTACTTGAAGGTGGACAAGGCGCGCGGCATGAACGTGTGCGTAGTGACCACCGCGAAGACGGACGAGGAAGCCCGCAAGCTGCTGCAGCTCATGGGCATGCCCTTCCGCGCGAACTAGGACCGAGGACTCGAGCAATGGCGACGACTGCGAAGAAGGCTCGTGAGAAGAAGGCGCTGAAGTTCAAGGTGCGCCACCGTAACCGGTGCCGCCGGTGCGGCCGGCCGCGCGCCTACATGCGAAAATTCGCGCTCTGCAGGCTGTGTTTCCGCGAGCACGCGCTGAACGGTGACGTCGCGGGCGTGACGAAGAGCAGTTGGTAGTTTGGCGGGTCCGGGGCTCGGGTCCCGGGGCTCGGGAAGATTGACGAGAGCACGAAGAACATGACTGATCCGATTGCAGACATGCTGACCCGGGTACGCAACGCCGTGGCGTCGAGACACGCCCGCGTTGACATGCCGGCGTCGAAGTTGAAGGCCGAGATCGCGCGGATCCTGCAGGACGAGGGCTACATCGCGGGCTTCAAGCTCGTCGACGACAAGCCCGCCCGGACCGGCGGCTTCACGCGGCCCTTGATCCGGGTGCTGCTCAAGTACGGGCCCGGTGGCGAGAAGGTGATCTCGGGTATCCAGCGGGTGAGCCGCCCCGGCCGACGCGTCTACGCGGCCGCCGACGGCATCGGTCCGGTGCTCGGGGGTCTCGGCGTCAGCATTCTCACGACGTCGCGTGGCGTGATGACCGGCCGTGCCGCCCGGCAAGCGGGCATCGGCGGGGAAGTGCTCTGTAACGTCTGGTGACCTGTTTGGGAACAGGGACTAGGGAACAGGGAACAGGACTGCGGATGCGGATACAGCGGATCGAGCCGGCGAGGCTCTTCCTGTTTCCCGCTCCCTGGTCCCTGCTCCCAACGAGGTTCTGAACATGTCACGTATTGGGAAGAAGCCGATTCCGATTCCGAAGGGCGTCACCGTGAAGGTGGACGCCGCGGGCGTCGACGTCAAGGGTCCGAAGGGCCAGATGCGTCAGGCGCTGCCGCCGGGTATCGTCGTGGCCGTCGAAGGCGCGCAGCTCGAGGCGCGCCGCGATCCGGCGGACGACAAGTCGCTGGCCAAGTTCCACGGCCTCGGGCGCAGTCTGGTGGCCAATGCCGTGCTGGGCGTGCACGAGGGCTGGAAACGCGAACTCGACATCGTCGGCGTCGGCTACCGCGCCGAGGTCAAGGGCAAGCAGGTGCACTTCGCTCTCGGCTACTCGCATCCGGTCGTCTTCGACATCCCCACCGGGATCGACGTGGCGATCGAGAAGCAGACCCATATCACCGTGACCGGGGTTGATCGGCAGCTCGTCGGTCAGGTGGCCGCCAACATGCGCTCGCTGCGCAAGCCCGATCCGTACCAGCAGAAGGGCGTGCGCTATACGGGCGAGGTCCTGAAGAAGAAGGCCGGAAAGACGGGGGCGTAAGGGCCATGAAGATCAGCAACAAGGACGAACGTCGCCAGCGGATCAAGTACCGCATCCGCAAGCGCATGCGTGGCACGGCGGCGAAACCGCGTCTCAGCGTGTTCCGCAGCGTGTCGCACATCTATGTGCAGGTCATCGACGACCTGGCCGGCCAGACGCTGGCCTCGGCCTCGAGCCTCGAGGCCGAGGTGAAGGCCAAGATGACCGACGGCGCCAAGGCCGGCAACAACAAGGGCGCGAGCGTCGTTGGCGAGACCATCGCCGAGCGGCTCAAGTCGAAGGGCATCTCGAAAGTGGTGTTCGATCGGAACGGGTTCCTCTACCACGGCCGTGTGCGCGAAGTGGCCGAGGCGGCCCGCAAGGCCGGACTCGAGTTTTAGGCGAATCGGAAGGCAATGATGCGGACACGCGAACGAATCGACGCAAGCCAGCTCGACATCAAGGACACGGTGGTCGCCATCAACCGCGTGACCAAGGTGGTCAAGGGCGGCAAGAACCTGAGCTTCAGCGCGCTCGTGGTGGTCGGTGACGGCCACGGCGTCGTGGGCTTCGGGATCGGCAAAGCCAAGGAAGTGCCGTCGGCCATCAAGAAGGCCATCGAGGCCGCCAAGAAAGGGCTGATCCGCGTGCCGCTGAAGGGCACCTCGATTCCACACCCCGTGATCGGACGCTACGGTGCGGGGCGCGTGCTGCTGAAGCCGGCGCCGGAAGGCACGGGCATCATCGCCGGCGGCGGCGTGCGCGCGGTGGTCGAGTCGTGCGGCATTCACAACGTGCTGACCAAGTCGCTGGGCACGGCGAACCCCCACAACGTGGTGCGCGCCACGTTCACGGCGCTGTCGGAGCTGAAGGATCCCAGTCACGTCGCGCGTCTGCGTGGCAAGGATCTCGCGGACGTCGTCGGCGCGACGGCGTAGCGGCGACTGAGGACATCATGGCGAAGCAGGAGAAGACAGTGAAGGTCACCTTGGTGCGGAGCCCGATTGGCTTCAACAACACCCAGGCGAAGACCGTCGAGGGCATGGGGCTGCGCCGCATCCGTCACACCGTGACGCTGCTCGACACGCCCGAGACCCGCGGGATGATTCACAAGGTCCGTCACCTCGTGACGGTCGCCGAGTAACCACCATGGCCACCAATCTCAGTAATCTGAAGCCCGCCCCGGGCTCGAAGTTCACCAAGAAGCGCGTCGGCCGCGGTCCCGGTTCGGGCAGCGGCAAGACGGCGGCGCGCGGCTACAAGGGCGCGCAGTCGCGCTCGGGCTACAAGAGCAAGCGCGGCTTCGAGGGCGGCCAGATGCCGCTCCACCGCCGCATGCCGAAGCGCGGCTTCAACAACATCTTCCGCGTCGAGTACGCGGTGGTCAATCTCGACGCGCTCGGCGAGCGATTCGAGGCCGGCGCCGTCGTGAGTCCAGAGACCCTGCGGGCGGTCGGCCTGGTGTCCGACCGCCGCATGCCGATCAAGATCCTCGCGCGCGGCGAGGTCGGCAAGTCGCTGACCGTGCACGCGCACAAGTTCAGCGGGAAGGCGGCCGAGAAGATCGCAGCCGCCGGCGGGACGGTCGAAGTCCTGGGAAAGCCCGCGGCCTGACGGCCGGTTCCCGGTCAGGCAGTCAGAAGGCGTAGGCCATGCTCGACGCGTTCAAGAACCTATTCGCAATCGCCGATCTCAGGAACCGTGTGCTGTTCACGCTCGCGATGCTGGGCGTGTATCGCGTGGGCAGCCATATTCCGACGCCGGGTGTCAACACCGAGGCGCTGGCGCTGCTGGCCGAGCAGGCACGCGGCACGATGTTCGGCTTCTACGACATGTTCTCGGGCGGGAACCTGTCGCAGGTGACGATCTTCGCGCTTGGCGTCATGCCGTACATCAGTGCGTCGATCATCCTGCAGCTCCTGACCGTGGTCTGGCCGTATCTCGAGCGGCTGTCCAAGGAAGGCGAGCTCGGCCGCCGCAAGATCACCCAGTACACCCGTTATCTCACCCTGGTTCTGGCGCTGGCGCAGTCGATGGCCATTGCCGTCTACCTGGAGCAGCAGACCAACGTCGCCGGCGGCCTGCCGCTGGTCTACGAGCCTGGCTGGGGCTTCCGCTTGATGTGCATCCTGACGCTGACGACCGGCACCATCTTCGTGATGTGGCTGGGCGAGCAGATCACCGAGCGCGGCATCGGCAACGGCATGTCGCTGCTCATCTTCGCCGGTATCGTCGTCAACTTCCCGCGCGCCGTCACGCTGACGTTCGACCAGTTGCAGACCGGCCAGATCGGGCTCATCCGTCTGTTGCTGCTCGTGGTGCTCATGGTGGCCGTCGTGGGCGCCATCGTGTTCGTCGAACGCGGTCAGCGCCGCATCGTCGTGCAGTATGCCAAGCGGGTCGTGGGCCGGCGGCAGTTCGCCGGCACGAGCACGCATATTCCGCTCAAGGTCAACACCGGCGGCGTGATTCCCGTGATTTTCGCCAGCTCGCTGCTGGCCTTTCCCGGCACTCTCACCGGCTTCTTCCCGGCCGGCGGCTGGGGCGATGCGGTGGTGCGGCAGCTCGCCTACGGGATGCCGATCTACAACCTGATGTTCGTCACCCTCATCATGTTTTTCGCGTATTTCTACACCGCCATCATCTTCAATCCGGATGACGTGTCGGAGAACATGCGCAAGTACGGCGGCTTCGTGCCTGGGATCCGCCCGGGCAAGCGCACGGCTGAGCATATCGACACGATCCTGACGCGAATCACTCTGGCCGGTGCAGTCTATCTGTGCCTGGTCGCGCTGCTGCCCGAGTTCATGATCACCGGCTTCAAGGTGGCACCGATTCCGTTCGTCGGCGAACGGCTCGATGCCGTGCTGCCGCAGTGGTTCACCAACGGCCTCGGCGTCAACTTCTTCTTCGGCGGCACGTCGCTGCTGATCGTGGTCGGCGTCGCCATGGACACCGTGAGCCAGCTCGAGTCGCAGCTCATCATGCGGCACTACGATGGCTTCATGAAGAAGTCCCGGATACGGGGACGGCGCGACTGACGTCATGGCATTGCGGTTGCTGATGCTCGGTCCGCCCGGAGCGGGTAAGGGCACACAGGCGGTGCAGATCGCGCGGGATCACGGCGTGCCGAAGATCTCGACGGGCGACATGCTGCGGGATGCGGTGTCATCCGGCAGCGAGCTGGGGTTGCAGGTGAAGGAAACGGTGGCACGCGGGCGACTGGTGAGTGACGATCTCATCGTGGCGCTGGTGCAGCGGCGGCTGGGCGACGATGACGCCCGCGATGGGTTCGTCCTCGACGGGTTTCCGCGCACGGTTACCCAGGCAGTGGCGCTCGACGGGTTGCTCGACGGCGCGCCGCTGACGGTGGTCGAAATTCGCGTGCCGGACGAAGAGCTGGTGCGGCGGGTGCGGGGACGGCGGATCTGTGAGTCGTGCGGCACGACCGTGTCAGCGTTCGACGGCGAGCCGTCGGAAGCGCAAGCGTGCCGGGTGTGCGGGGGGCGGCTGGTGCAGCGGTCGGATGACAGTGAGAGCGTCGTGCGCGACAGGCTCAAGGTCTACTGGCGCGAAACGCAGCCGATGATAGGGTACTACGAGGGCCGGGACACGTTCAGGCGCGTCGACGGGGCGTGCAGCCCGAAAGATGTTTACGCGGCCATCGCCGAGGCAGTGTCCTCGGTGAGCGGCACGCAATAGGGAATAGCGACGATGATCACCTGTCGATCGGCGGCGGAGCTGGAACGGCTGGAGCGCGTGAACGCGCTCGTCGCCCGTGTGCTCGTCGAGCTGGCCGGGATGATCGCCCCTGGCGTGACGACGGCCGAGGTCGACGCACTCGCCGAGCGCCGGTTGCGCGAGGCGGGGGCCGAGCCGGCGTTCAAGGGGTACCATGGGTATCCGGCGACGATCTGCGCGTCGGTCAACGAGCAGGTCGTCCACGGGATTCCGTCGGAGCGCAAGCTGGTGGCCGGGGACATCCTGTCGGTCGACCTGGGTGCGAAGATGGACGGGTTCTACGGCGACAGCGCCGTGACCGTCCCGGTCGGAGCGATTGCGCCGGAGGCCGCGCGGCTCCTCGAAGTGACCAAGGGGTCGCTGTTGGAGGCCCTCGCGGTGGTGAAAGCAGGCGCCCGGTTGTCGGACATCGGCGCCGCGGTACAGCGCCACGTCGAGGCGGCCGGGTTTTCCGTCGTGCGTGAGTTCGTGGGGCACGGCATCGGGCAGACGTTGCACGAAGAGCCGCAGATCCCCAACTACGGCACGCCGGGGCGCGGTCCGCGGCTGGCCGAGGGCATGGTGCTCGCGATCGAACCCATGGTGAACATGGGCGGCGCGGGCGTGAAGGTGTTGAGCGACGGGTGGACGGCCGTGACCAAGGACGGCAGCCTCTCGGCGCACTTCGAGCACACGGTGGCGGTCACCGCCGACGGCTGCCGGGTGCTGACCCGCTCCGGCGCGGCGGCCAACGCTGCGGCGTAGGTGATGACCGGCGAGGCGCCGACGTCTCCGCTGGAAGTCGAAGGCGAAGTTCGGGAACTGCTCCCGAGCGCGCTGGTTCGCGTGAGTGTGGAGGGGCGGCACGACGTCGTCGCGCACCTCGGCGGCACGCCAGGGCGCAACTACGTCAGAGTCGTCGTCGGTGATCGAGTGAAGCTGGCGCTGTCGCCCACGGATCGAACGCGTGGGCGCATCGTCGAGAAACTGTAGGGACGAGCGATGAAAGTGCGAGCGTCAGTCAAGAAGATCTGCGACAAATGCAAGGTCGTGCGTCGCAAGGGTGTCGTGCGGGTGATCTGCACGAATGCGAAGCACAAGCAGCGGCAGGGTTGACACGGGCAGGGAACAGGGAACAGGGAGCAGGGAACAAGAACGATTCCACGGTCTACGTGGTGGCGGACAGCGTGACAGGGTCTTCCTGTTCCCTGTCCCCCGTTCCCGGTTCCCTCGACCCCTCGAGGCACAGTAGTTATGGCGCGTATTGCAGGCATTGATCTTCCGCGTACCAAGCGGGTCGAAATCGGGCTGACGTACATTTTCGGGATCGGGCAGCACCGGTCGGGCAAGATCCTCGAGGCAGCCGGCGTCAGCGGTGATGTCCGCGTCAAGGATCTGACTGACGACGACGTGCGGAAGATCAGCCGCGTCCTCGAAGAGCAGGGCGGGGTGGAAGGCGATCTCCGCAAGGAGATCTCCCTGAACATCAAGCGGCTGATGGAAATCGGCAGCTATCGCGGCATGCGCCACCGCCGCGGTCTGCCGGCCAGGGGCCAGCGCACGAAGACCAATGCGCGTACGCGCAAGGGACCGCGCAAGGGCGCGGTTGCCAAGAAGAAGACGGTGTAACTCATGGCCAAGACCGAAGGCGCGAAAGAAGCCACCCCGAAGAAGAAGACGTTCAAGAAGCGCGGCGAAAAGCGCGTGGTGCACCACGGCTTCGCGCACATCCAGGCGTCGTTCAACAACACGCTCATCACCATCACCGACACCGAAGGCAACGTGGTGTCGTGGTCGAGCGCCGGCGCCATCGGCTTCAAGGGGTCGCGCAAGGGCACGCCGTACGCCGCCACGCAGGCGGCGATGACCGCCGGCAACGTCGCCAAGACGTTCGGCATGCGCTCGTGTGAAGTGCTGGTCAAGGGCCCCGGGTCAGGCCGTGAATCGGCGGTGCGTGCCCTGCAGAACGCCGGCATCGAGGTGAAGTCGATTCGCGACGTCACGCCGATTCCGCACAACGGCTGCCGGCCGCCCAAGCGCCGCCGCGTCTAGTCGCGCGTTCCCGCATACAGAGAGAGAAGGACGACGTTACATGGCTCGATATACCGGACCGGTCTGCCGCCTCTGCCGCCGTGAGGGCATGAAGCTGTTCCTCAAGGGCGAGCGGTGCTACACCGAGAAGTGCGCCATCGAGAAGCGCAATATGCCGCCCGGCCAGCACGGCCGGCGCCGCGCCTCGAAGATGGTCGGCTACGGCGTGCAGCTGCGTGAGAAGCAGAAGGTCAAGCGCACCTACGGCGTGCTCGAAGATCAGTTCCGCCGCTACTTCGAGATGGCGGACCGCACGCGCGGCATCACCGGCGAGACGCTGCTGCAACTGCTCGAGCGGCGCCTCGACAACGCCGTCTATCGCATGGGCTTCGCCACCTCGCGCGCGCAAGCGCGCCAGCTGGTGCGCCACGGCCACTTCCTCGTCAACGCCAAGAAGGTCGACATCCCGTCGTACTCACTGAAGGCCGGCGATGTCGTGAGCGTCCGCCAGACCAGCAAGGAAAACGCCTCGATTCTCCACGCCGTGGGCGAAGTCAAGGGCCGCGGCATTCCCGAGTGGATCGCCCTCGAAGGCGAGCTCGGCGCCAAGGTCGTGTCGATGCCGACGCGCGCGCAGATCAACCTGCCGGTGCAGGAACAGCTCATCGTCGAGCTCTACTCGAAGTAGTGCACGCCGGGGCCCTGGCCCCGGAGTGCCACGTGCGAAGCACGGTCCCGGGCCACCGCCCGGGGGCGCCCATCACCGGCCCGCAGCTTGACAGACCTGCAGCGGGAGGCCGGAGATGCATGATACGCAGGTCTGGAGGCCGGTCTGCCGGCCCATTGGCGAGAGGGTGAACAGCATGTTGTGGAAGGGTTTTCAGCGTCCCAAGCGGCTCGAGTTCGAGCGCGATACGCTCACCGATCGGTACGGCCGTTTCACGGCCCAGCCGTTCGAGCGCGGCTTCGGCACCACGGTTGGCAACGCCATGCGGCGTGTGCTGCTCTCCTCGATTGAGGGCGCCGCCGTCACGGCGGTGAAGATCGACGGCGTGATGCACGAGTTCTCGCCTATCAAGGGCGTGGTCGAGGATGCCACCGACATCATCCTCAACCTCAAGCAGATTCCGATCAAGTGCCACAGCGACGCGGCCAAGACGCTCACGCTGCGCGTCAACAAGGCCGGCAAGGTGCGTGCGGCCGACATCGAGATCGACCAGGATCTCGAGATTCTCGAGCCCGACGCGCACATCGCCACCATCTCCGAGGGCGGCAAGCTGCACATGGAGCTGCGTGTGAAGCGCGGTCGCGGCTACGTCGCGGCCGACAAAAACTTCGACGAGGACCTGGGCATCGGCTGGATCCCCATCGACTCGGTTCACTCGCCGGTCAAGAAGGTCAACTATCTGGTGGAGGCGGCGCGCCTCGGCCAGACCACCGACTACGACAAGCTGACGCTCGACGTGTGGACGAATGGCTCGGTGACGCCGCGCGACGCGGTGTCGCTCTCGGCCAAGCTGGTCCGCGACCACCTGAGCATCTTCATCAACCTCGACGACGAGGACGAACCGGCCGGCGAGGCTGCTGCTGATGCGGTGCGCGCTGGCGGGGCCAATGAGCACCTCGACAAGAGCGTCGAGGAGCTCGAGCTCTCGGTACGGTCGTACAACTGCCTCAAGAACGCCAATATCCGCACCATCCGCGAACTCGTGCAGAAGACCGAGGGCGACATGCTGAAGACGAAGAACTTCGGCCGCAAGTCGCTCAACGAGATCAAGGAGATCCTGCAGACCATGGGGCTCGGGCTCGGCATGCGGCTGGAGCAGGGACAGGACTGAACTCAGCGGCTAGCGGCTAGCGGCTAGATCGCCCAGCTGGGACGAACATCATGAGACATCGAGTAGGACATCGCAAACTGGGCCGGGTGACGGAGCATCGCATCTCGATGCTTCGTAACCAGGCCGAAGCGCTGCTCACGCACGAGCACATCACCACGACGCTCCCGAAGGCCAAGGAACTGCGGCCGTTCGTCGAGAAGATCATCACCGTGGCCAAACGCGGCGTGAAGGCGGCCGAACCCAAGGGCAAGACGCTCGCCGCACGTCGGCAGGTCGGCCGCGACATCCGCAACGACGACGTCGTCACCAAGCTCTTCGGGGAGCTGGCGCCGAGGTTCATGGAGCGTCCGGGCGGCTACACCCGGATCCTGAAGCTCGGCTTGCGCAAGGGCGACGGTGCTGAGACGGCGCTGGTCGAGCTGGTCGGGTCGGAGTTCGATCCGAAGAAGGCGGCCGAAGAGAAGGCGGCCGCTGCCGAAAGCGGCGAGGCGCCGAAGTCGCAGAAGAGCGTGGGCGAGCGGCTGCGCGCCGCAGCCTCGCGCATTCGCGGCGAGAAGAAGGACAAGAAGGACGTGCCGAGCAAGGCGTCGAAGCCAGCACGGGGCGCCCAGAAGAAGTCGACGACCCCGCGCAAAGCCGGCGGGTCGTAAGCCGACCGGCCCAAGTGAATCAGCGGCAACGGCCCGGGGACATACGCTTCCCGGGCCGTTTGCTTTTCACCGCTCCGCCATCACGAACGTCCGCAGGCTGCGGCCCACGTCGTTGGCAGCCCTCCGCCGTTTCGCCGGCGGGCCGGTCGACTCTGACGGAACTGTCGATGCGCTGCGGTCGCTGCCTATGCGTGGTGGTCACCACCATGCGGATGCGCGGCCTTGTAGGCGGCCACGATCTTCGTCTGTACCGGTGCCGGCACGTCCTCGTAGTGGGAGTGCTCCATGTGGTAACTGCCACGGCCGCCGGTGACCGACGTCAGATGCTGTTCGTAGGTCAGCATCTCCGACATCGGCACCTGGGCTTTGATGACCGTGCTCGTGCCCCGGGTGTCCATGCCGGCGATGCGGCCCCGGCGTCCGTTCAGGTCGCCCATGAGATCGCCGGCGAACTCCGTCGGGGCGTAGACCTCGACGAGCATCACCGGCTCGAGCAGCGTCGCCCGCGCCCGCGCCATGCCGTCGCGGAAGGCGAGCGAGCCGGCGGTCTTGAACGACAGCTCGTTCGAGTCGACGTCGTGGTACGACCCGTCGAAGAGCGTCGCCTTGAAGTCGACCATCGGGAAGCCGGCCAGGAAGCCGCGCGCGCGAGACTCGTCGAGGCCCTTCTCGACCGCCGGGATGAACTGACGGGGGATCGAGCCACCGAAGACCTCGTCGACGAAGGCGAAGCCGCCGCCACGCGGCAGGGGCTCGAAGCGCACCTTGCAATCGCCGAACTGGCCGTGGCCGCCGGTCTGCTTCTTGTGCCGGCCGTGAGCCTCGACGGCCATCGTGATGGTCTCGCGGTAGGGGATGCGCGGCGGCTTGAGCACCACCTCGACGCCGAAGCGGCGCTTCAGCTTCGCCACCGTCACTTCGATGTGCAGCTGGCCCTGCCCCGACAAGTGCAGCTCGTTGGTGCTGGGGTCGCGGGCGTAGTGGATGGCGCCGTCTTCCTCCTCGAGCCGGTGCATCGCCGTGCTGATCTTGTCCTCGTCGCCGCGGGTCTTCGGTTCAATCGCGTATGAGAGGACGGGCTCCGGTACTTCGATCGGCGCGAAGATGACATCGCCTTTGGGCGCGGCCAGGGTATCGCCGGTGCGCGATTCCTTGAGCTTGGCCACCGCGCCGATGTCGCCGGCCCGAATCTCGGGCACCGGCATCGGGGTCTTGCCCTGCATCAGCATCAGGCTGCCCACCCTCTCATCGGCGTCGCGCGTGGCATTGTGGACGGTGGAATCAGAGGTCAACACCCCCTGGTAGACGCGGAACAGCGTGATTCGCCCGGCGAACTGATCGGCGACCGTCTTCCACACGAAAGCCGCGAGCGGGGCCGACTCGGAAATCTGACGCTGCTGCTCGACGCCGGCGCCATCGCGCGCGCTGAAGCGGCGATCGGCGGCCGCGGGCAGCCAGCTCAGGACGGCGTTGAGGGTGGCGTCGATGCCGATGTTGCGAAACGCCGAGGTGCAGATGGCCGGAAAGATCTGCCCGGCAGCGGTCGCGCGCTGCAGGCCGGTGATGAGATCGTGATCGCCGAGCGTGCCGGCCTCGAAGAACCTCTCCATCAGCGTCTCATCGGCTTCGGCGACCGCCTCGATGAGCGCGGTGCGCGCGGCCTGCGCCTCGCCGACGAGGGCGTCTGGAATCGGGCCTTCGACCGCGCCCCCCCCCTCGACCGGCGCCGTGAACGCCTTCATGCCGATGACGTCGACGATGCCCGTGCACGCCTCGCCTTCACCAATCGGAAGGTGCACGGGAAAGACGTTGCGATGGCAGGTCTTGCGGAGCGCGACGATTGTCCGTTCGAGCGAGGCGCGGTCTCTATCGAAGCGGCTCAACACGATGAGCCGCGGCAGACCAAGCTCGTCGGCGGCGGCCCACGCCTTCTCGGTCTGGACGGCCGGGCCCGACACCGCATCGACGACCATCAGCACGGCGTCGGCGACGCGCAGCGCGGCGCGCGTCTCGGTGAAGAAGTTGGCGACGCCCGGCGTGTCGAGGAAATTGATCTTGGTTTTGCGCCACTCGACGTAGGCGAGCGAGGTGCTGAGCGTGTGTTTGCGGGCGACTTCTTCGGGGTCGTAATCGGTGGCGGCCGAGCCGTCGTCGACCCTTCCCAGCCGGTTCACCATACCGGCGCTGAAGAGCAGGGCCGACACCAACTGCGTCTTGCCGCAGCCTCCGTGCCCTGCGACGGCGACATTCCGGATACTGGCGGCATCGTAGACCTTCATAGGCCGGACCCTCAGCGTGTCCCTGGCGTCCCTGCCGACCCGGCCGTGCCGGGTGCCGACTCTGGACGTCTGTTTCCCCGTAGCCTATGCCTTCCCCGGACGAAGTCAAGTGGGCGCGGCAGGGCGCCCGGGCGCTACTCGTAGCGCAGGGCTTCGATAGGGTCGAGCCGGGATGCCCTCCAGGCCGGCAGCATCCCGAAGAAGATGCCGATGCCTGCCGAGAAGCCGAGGCCGAGCGCGAACGACCACCACGGCAGCGAGATGGGGAAGCCCGAGATGGCGTTCACCGCGAAGCCGATGCCACTGCCGAAGAGAATGCCGAGCACACCCCCGATCGAGGTCAGCACCACGGCCTCGATGAGGAACTGGAACAGGATTTCGGTGCGCCGGGCCCCGATGGCCTTGCGGACACCGATCTCGCGTGTGCGCTCGGTGACCGAGATGGTCATGATCGCCATCACGCCGATGCCGCCGACCATGAGTGCGATCGACGAGATTACGACCAGCGAGAGCAGCACGGCCTGCGAGATCTGCTCCCACACCTTCAGGATGGCGTCCTGCGTGACCAGGTCGAAGTCATTCGGCTTGTCGAGCGTGAGGCCGTGGCGGATGCGCATCACGGCTTCCACCTCCCGCAAGGCGTCCTCGCGCGAGGCCCACTCGTGCGGCACCACCGCGATCATCACCGGTGCGCCGCCGAAGCGGCCACTGGTCGTCTTCTCCGAGCCGAACTGCTTGCGCCAGGCGGTGAACGGGATGATGACGAAATCGTCCTGGCTGGGGCCGAAGCTCGGCTGCTTGTCGATGACGCCGACAATCGTGTAGCGCACGGCGCCGACACGAATCTGCTTGCCGATCGGATCGAGGCCCGACTTGAGGAACAGCGCCTCGTAGGGCCCGTAGCCGAGCACGGCGGAGTTGCGCCGGCGATCGACTTCCTGTTGGGTGAAGGAGCGGCCGGCGAGCATCTTGGCGAACCGGACGTCCACGAAGCGCTCCGACACGCCCATGATCACGTTGGGCGGCGTGCGGTCACTGCCGTAGAACACCCGTTCCATCGTCGGCTGCGGTGGCCCGCCACCGAGCCAGGTGTCGACCAGGGCCACTGTCGGCGCCAGCCGGCGGATGGCCTCGCCGTCGTCGGCGTTGAGCGAAGGCCGCCGCATCAGGTCGAGGAACGACGTCCCCGACGAGAAACTCACCGCGCCGAAGCGCTGCACGAAGATCGTCTTCGGGCCGAGCGAGCGGATTGAGTCCTTCAGCGACTCGTCGAAGCCGCGGATGAGGGCCGTCATGCCGACGATCGAGGTGATGCCGATGACCACGCCGAGCACGGTCAGCATGGACCGCATCTTGTTCGCCCACAAGGTGTCGAGCGCCATCGCAGCGGTCTCACGCAGGAGCGACAGACGGGTGCGAAGGTGGCGGATCATTCGCGCCTCAAGGCCTCGATCGGCGCCAGCTCGGCCGCACGCCTGGCGGGATACCATCCGAAGAACAATCCGACCAGCGCCGTCACGAGCACGCCGACCAGGATCGACCAGGTCTCGATCGCGGCCGGTAGCGGCGTCACGGCGGCCAGCCCTTTGGCGAATCCTGCACCGACGGCTACGCCGATGATTCCACCGGTCAGGGAGAGCGTCACCGACTCGGTCAGCACCTGCGCCATGATGTCGCGCGACTTGGCACCCAGGGCCTTGCGCAGGCCGATCTCCCGCGTCCGCTCACTGACGACCATCAGCATGATGTTCATGATGACGATGCCGCCGACGACCAGCGACAGCCCGACGATGCCGACGAGAACGACGGCGATTCCAGTGGTGGCCTGCTGGAAGATGTCGAGGATCGAGTCGGACGCCACAATGCCGAAATTGTCGTCGTCGCCGGGGGCGAGGTGGCGCGACACGCGCAGCGCCGTCCGGGCTTCGTCGCGCGCCATCGACACCACGAGGGGATCGCGCGGCTTCACGAGCAGCGACAGGCTCTGCCGCGAGCCGAAGAGCTTCTGGTACTTGCCCAGCGGGATGACGACGAACTCGTCGAGGGAGTTGCCGAAGAACGAACCCTTCTTGGCGCTGACGCCGACGACCCGGAACGGCACGCCCGCCACCTTGATCGTCTTGTCGACGGGGTCCTCGCTGCCGAAGAGGCGGTCGGCGATCTGCCAGCCGATGAGAGCGACCGGCCGGCTGCGCGAGATTTCGATCGGGCTGACCATGCGGCCCCGCTCGGCATCGAAGGTGGAAAACTCCAGGTAGCGTTCGGTGACGCCCTGGATCTGGATCGATTCGAGTTCTTCGGCGCGGTAGGCTACCGACGCGTTCTGTTGCGCCTGGGCCATCACGGCGCTGATCGAGGTGCCGAAGCGCTCGATGGCCTTGGCCTCGTCGGCCGTGATGCGCGGGTTGTTGCGCTGCCGATCGCGTTCGTCCTCATTGCGGATGAGGCCCATCCGGCTGATGGTGAACGAGTCGGCACCGAGGTCGGAGAGGATGGCGTCGGAGACCGCGCCGTTCACGCCCTGAATGAGGGCGACCACGGCGATGATCGACGACACCGCGACGATGTTGCCGAGCAGCGTCAGCATCGATCGGAGCTTGTTGGCCCAGATCGACGAGAGCGCCAGCTTGACCGATTCCCACAGCTGCTGCATGGCAGACCGTCTGTTCCGGCTACCTCGTCGCGGTGGCGGGGCGGTTCTCCCGAACCTCGTCGGCGTCGAACAGGTTGCGCACACTCTCGAAAGGCCCGGTGATCACGCGGTCGCCCTCGTCGAGTCCCGACGTCACCTCGAAGTAGCGCTCGCCGGCGATCCCCACCGACACGGTGGTGAAGACGGCCCTGTTGTCACGGATGACGAACACGCCCTCGGCCTCCTTGCGCGTGTGTCCCACGGGCAGCTCGGTGGGCGCGGCCGGCGTCGCCGGCTCGGCCGGGCCGCCGAAGCTGAAATTGAAGCGTGAGGCTGGCGCCGGCCGGATCTTCGGGACGACGGCTCCGGCCGTGTCGTACTCGAGTTCCCGCACCGTCAGAGCCTGAATCGGCACGGCCACCACGCTGGCTCTGGTGGCCGTCGAAATCTCGGCGGTGCAGGTGAAGCCCGGGCGGATGTCCGGCACGACCTCCGCAAGCGTGACGACGACCTTGAAGTTGGTCGCCGTACGCTGCCCCGTGGCCTGGCCGGCTGTCTGGATGGGACTATTGCCGATCTCGGTGACCCGGCCGGCGAACGTCCGGCCCTCGATCGCATCGATCGTGACCGTGGCCTTCTGGCCGATCTTGACGAGCGGGATGTCGGTCTCGTCGACCTCGACCTCGGCCTCGATGACCGACATGTCGGCCACCGTCAGCAGCACCGTTCCGGCGTTGTTCATGGTGCCGACGACCACGTTCTCGCCCTCCTCGATGTTGCGGCGGGTCACGATGCCGTCGAAGGGCGAGTCGAAGCGCGACTGCGAGAGGTTGTAGCGGGTGCTCACCAGCCCGGCTTCCTGCTGCCGTACCTGCTCTTCCCGCGTGCGGATTTCCTGGGCGCGCGCATTGAGATCGCTCTCGCGCATCGCCACCTCGGCTTCGGCCTTTTCCAGCGTCTCGCGCGGCGTCAGGCCCGCCGCCGACAGCTCCTGCTGGCGCTTGAGCGCCTGTCGGGCCACGTCGAGGCTCGCTTGGGTGCTCTGGACCTGCACCTTGGCCTGTTCGAGGCCGGTTCGTGCGGCTGCAACCCCGGCTTCGTCGCGGCGCACCGCACTCTGGGCGGCGACCGGGTCGATCTGAAGAAGGAACTGCCCGGCCTTGACCTGGTCGCCCTCGCGCACGCCGATGCTCGTGACCCGCCCCATCGACTGGGCGCTGATGTTCACCGAGCGCTTCGGCTCAATCTTCCCGGAGGCCGAAACGAGGGCCTCCAGATCCCGCCGCTGCACGTTTTCTCCGGTGACGAGCGTGCCCTTCTCCTGCTTGGAGCGCGCGTAGGCGCCGGCGGCCACTCCAGCCACCACGAGAATACCGACGACCCACGGCCATTTTCTGCGAAACACGATTACGACCCTCCCGCCAGGACGACCAGCCCAGCAACGATTGCGGCGATGCCCACATACGCACCGGCGAGCGGCATGACGAATTCCCTGGCCCGGCGTCCGGCCAGCACGCCGCACCCGACGGCCAGGAGCCCGACCCACCAGAGTCCGAAGACTTCGACAGTGCCGAGCAGCCGGGCCGGCAAGGAGCCCTCATCGAAGAGCGGCAACAAGGCCGCCAGGTTGAATGGGCTCGTCAGGGATTCCCGCACGAGGTGAAGCGGCGTCGCGACGAGTTGCTGGACGACGAGCGCCAGGCTTGCATGGACCGCCACGCTCAGCGCCGCGAGGAACCCGGTTCCTTGCCGGCCGAGCCACAGATACAGCGCCAGGGCGACGGCCAGCGTCACGACGGGGAAGAGCAGGAGCCGGCCGCCGCTCGTGAAATACACCCAGAATGGCGGTGACGCCTGCAGGGCGGCGTAGGCGGCGTCGTTCACTGTTCCACCGAAGGCCTCGACCACGCGAACGCGCTCGTCGACGAGCGCCTGGCGGCCGACCTGTGAGCCCAGGACCACCCAGGCGGCGCCGCCCCAGCCAGAAAGAAACAGCGCCCAGGTGGCTAGGACCTGTCCGCCTGGGCTGCTGACGGCGGCCCGCATACCCCTGCGAGGCGACGTGCACATCAGCAGCAGGCGCTTCCCGACCGATGTGGCCGCAGGGTTGCTAGGTGAAGACATTCGTCGGGTGGGGGCGAGAGCCGTCCAGGCAGTGTACTACGGGGATCCGCGCCTGTTTGTTTCGCGCCCCGACCGTCAAATAGCTGATATCGATGGACTTCCGTGCCTCATTCCGACCGCTAGCGGCTCCGCGTCCGGCGCTGGGGCCCGTCGCTGGCCAGCCTGGCGGGACGGCGGCACATGCCAGAATCGTCATCGCCTGCGCCGACCCGTCAGCGGTTCGTCGTCCGGAGCGCAGACGGGCCGGCGACCCGACGGCTGGAGGCGCGGCTCACCACGGCCACGCTGCACGTGATGGCATGCCGTTTCACCGGCCCGGGCGACTCGGGTGCTCAACGGCGACTCAAGTGCGCGGTCGTCATGACCGAAAAGGTAATGGGACGACAGGCCTGACAGGCTCGTCCAGACACTGACGGCCCAAGGCGGACGACCACGACATGGCGGTACGGATCGGGGAGCTGCTCCTCAAAGAGAAGCGGATCACCCCTGAACAACTCCAGGAAGCGCTGAGCTACCAGCGGCAGAACGGCGGCAAGCTCGGCGCCAATCTGGTGAAGCTCGGCTTCGTGAAGGACGAGGAGATCACGTCACTGCTGTCGAAGCAGTACGGCGTGCCGTCCATTTCTCTGAACCAGTTCGAAATCGATCAGGCCGTCATCAAGCTCGTCCCGGCCGAGACCGCCCACAAGTACCAGATCATCCCGCTCAGCCGCGTCGGGGCCACCCTCACGATCGCGATGACGGACCCGACCAACGTCTTCGCGCTCGACGACCTGAAGTTCATGACGGGCTACAACGTCGAGCCCGTGGTGGCGTGGGAAACGGCGGTGCTCGACGCCATTCAGAAGTACTACGGCGCACCGGGCAGCGGCGGCGGCAAGCACAGCCAGAAGATCGTCGAGACGGCCCCCGGCGAGAGTGCGCTCGATATCGCCACCCGCGCGATGTCCGAGATGCCGCTGCTCGACGCCGACGACGTCGAGGTGCTCGACGAGCTCGAGGAGATCAGCGCCGAGGCGCTGACCCGGCAGGGCGAAGAAGCGCCGGTCATCAAGCTGGTCAACGTCATCCTGATGTCGGCCATTTCCAAGGGCGCCAGCGACATCCATATCGAGCCCTACGAGAAGGAGTACCGCGTCCGCTACCGCGTCGACGGTCTGCTCTACAACGTCATGAGCCCGCCGCTCAAGATGCGCGACGCCATCACCTCGCGCATCAAGATCATGGCCAAGCTCGATATTGCCGAGAAGCGGCTGCCGCAGGATGGCCGCATCAAGATCCGCTTCTCCGACGCCGGCGTCCAGCGCGACATCGACTTCCGGGTCTCGTGCCTGCCGACGCTCTTCGGCGAGAAGATCGTCATGCGCCTGCTCGATCGCACCAAGCTGATGCTCGACATGACGAAGCTGGGCTTCGAGCCGGAGTCGCTGGTCAAGCTCGAGGCGCAGATCTCGAAACCGTGGGGCATGGTACTGGTGACGGGCCCCACGGGCAGCGGCAAGACCAACACGCTGTATTCGTCCATCTCGCGCATCAACACGATGGACACGAACATCATGACGGCCGAGGACCCGGTCGAATTCAACCTGGTCGGCGTCAACCAGGTGCAGGTGCGCGAGAGCATCGGCCTCAACTTCGCGGCCGCCCTTCGCAGCTTCCTGCGGCAGGACCCGAACATCATCCTGGTCGGCGAGATCCGCGACTTCGAAACGGCCGAGATCGCGGTCAAGGCCGCCCTGACCGGCCACCTCGTGCTGTCGACGCTGCACACCAACGATGCGCCCAGCACGATCAACCGCCTGATGAACATGGGCATCGAGCCGTTTCTCGTGGCGAGCTCGCTCAATCTCGTCTGCGCGCAGCGCCTGGTGCGCCGCATCTGCACCAACTGCAAGATCGACGACCCGCTGCCCCCGCAGGCCCTCGTCAATGTCGGTTTCACGCCCGAGCTGGCCGAGACGGTGGTGCCGAAGAAGGGCAAGGGCTGCGAGAAGTGCAACCAGACGGGCTACAAGGGCCGCGTCGGTCTCTACGAAGTGATGGAGATCGCCGAGGAGCTGCGCGAGCTCATCCTCGTGGGCGCCTCGGCCATCGAGCTCAGGCGCAAGGCCATCGAGGAAGGGATGATCACGTTGCGCGGCAGCGGTCTGCGCAAGATCACCGACGGCGTGACCACGATCGAAGAAGTGGTGCGAGAGACGGTCAAGTAACCCGTCGGAACCAGGGACCAGGGACACACACATGGCCACGCTGCCAGAACTGCTCAAGACCACCGTGGAGCTCAACGGCTCCGACCTCCACCTGTCGATCCAGTCGGCGCCGGTGGTGCGCATCCACGGCGAACTGCGCCGGCTCGAGCACCCGGACCTGACACCGTCGGACACCAAGACGCTGGCCTACAGCGTGCTGACCGACGCGCAGAAGAAGCGGTTCGAGGAGACGCAGGAGCTCGACTTCTCGTTCGGCATCCGCGGCCTGGCGCGCTTCCGCTGCAACCTGTTCAACCAGCGCGGCGCCGTCGGCGCCGTCTATCGGTTGATTCCCGAGCGCGTGCGGCCGTTCGACGAACTCGGTCTGCCGCCGGTCATCGGCAAGCTGGCCGAGCGCCCACGCGGCCTGGTGCTCGTCACCGGTCCGACCGGCAGCGGCAAGTCGACGACGCTGGCCGCGATGATCGACAAGATCAACATCGAGCGCAAGGGCCACATCCTCACCATCGAAGACCCGATCGAGTACCTCCACCAGCACAAAGGCTGTCTGGTGAATCAGCGTGAAGTGCACAGCGACACGCAGAACTTCACCAACGCTCTGCGGGCCGCACTCCGCGAAGATCCGGACATCGTCCTGGTCGGTGAAATGCGCGACCTCGAGACCGTGGAGTCGGCGCTGCGCATCGCCGAAACGGGTCACTTGACATTTGCGACGCTGCACACCAACTCGGCGTCGTCGACCATCAACCGCATCATCGACGTCTTCCCGGCGCACCAGCAGTCGCAGGTGCGCGTGCAACTGTCGCTGGTGCTCGAAGGCATCGTCTGTCAGTCGCTGCTGCCGCGCACCAACGGCCAGGGCCGCGTCGTCGCTCTCGAGATCCTGGTGCCCACGCCCGGCATCCGCAATCTGATTCGTGAAGACAAGGTCCACCAGATCTACTCGGCGATGCAGGCCGGCCAGGAAAAGCTCGGCATGCAGACCATGAACCAGTCGCTCGTCACGCTGCATCAGCGCCGGCTCATCTCCACCGAGACGGCGATGAACGCCTCGTCGCTCAGAGACGAACTGACCGAAATGATGAGCCGCGGCGTCGGGGTCGTCGCGGGCGCAGGCATGGGCCGCACCACGCCAGGTGCGCGTCCCGGGCCGACACGGTAATCCCCCCAGGCACGCAGGCTCCCCCAGGAGACGAGGAACATGCCGACTTTCGCATTCTCTGGCCGCACGCGCGGCGGCGAGACCATCAGCGGTGAGCGCATGGGAGACACCGTGGAATCGGTGACCAGTGCGCTCCGCCGCGAACAGATCATGGTGACCAAGGTCGCCGCCGTGGCGGCCAAGGCGATCGCGCCGCCGAAGAAGCTGCGGGCGAAGTCGGTCAACCCGAAGAACCTGGCGGTCTTCACCCGGCAGTTCTCGGTGATGATCGACGCCGGCCTGCCGCTCGTACAGTGTCTCGACATCCTCGGCAATCAGGAGGAAGACAAGCACTTCGCCGCCGTCATCCTGAACACCCGATCGGATGTCGAGGGCGGCGCGTCGCTGGCCGACGCCATGAAGCGGCATCCAAAGACCTTCGACCCGCTGTTCACCAACATGATCGCGGCGGGCGAGGCCGGCGGCATCCTCGACACCATTCTCAAGCGCCTGGCGACCTACATCGAGAAGGCCGTCAAGCTGAAGTCGCAGGTCAAGTCGGCGATGATCTATCCGGTCGCCATCATCACCATCGCCGGTCTCGTCGTAACGGTGATTCTGTGGAAGGTCATTCCGACCTTCGCCACGCTGTTCGCCGGCCTGGGCGCCGAGCTGCCGTTCCTGACGCGCATGGTCATTGCGGCCAGCAACCTGCTCGTCAAGTTCATGCCGTTCATCATCATCGCGCTGGGCCTGCTGGCCTACGCGTTCAAGATGTACTATGCCACCGAGGGCGGACGACGCGTGGTCGACGGCATCGTGCTGAAGCTGCCCGTGCTCGGGGACATCATGCGCAAGATCGCCGTGGCGCGTTTCTGTCGCACGCTGTCGACCCTGATGACGTCGGGCGTGCCGATTCTCGACGGCTTGGAGATCACGGCCAAGACGGCCGGCAATGCCATCATCGAGGATGCGCTCTTCGAAGTGCGGCGCAGCATCGAACGCGGCGAGACCGTCGCCGGTCCGCTCAAGACCACGGGCGTCTTCCCCGGCATGGTCGTGCAGATGATCGGCGTCGGTGAAGCCACAGGCGCCCTCGACACGATGCTGGCCAAGATCGCCGAGTTCTACGAAGAGGAAGTGGACACGGCCGTGGCCGGCCTGCTGACCCTGCTCGAGCCGATCATGATCGCGTTCCTCGGCATCGTCGTCGGCGGCATCGTCGTCGCGATGTACCTGCCGATCTTCGGCCTGATCAGCCAGCTCACGTAGCCGGGATGTCGGCGCTCAGGCCGCGGCTGTCGAGACTCGTCGCCGTGCGCCTGGGCGCGGCGACGGTGCTCGCCGTCTTCGCCCTGGCGCTGGCAATCGTCGGCTCGGGGCTGTGGCCGCTGTCGCGGGCGACGGTGGCCCTGGCGGGCCTGTTCGCCGTCGCTCTCATCGATGCTGCCACGCTGCGGCTGGCCGACCGCTTCGCCGCCACCGCCGACCTGCACTTCGTGCTCGATGCGGTGCTCATCTCGGCCTACGTCCAGGCCACGGGTGGCGTCGCCAGCGCCTTCACGCCCCTCTACGCGCTGCCGGTCGTGGCCGCCGCCGGCGTCCAGTACCGGCGCGGCAGCGTGCGCATGGCCGCCATCGCGAGCCTGTGCTTTCTGTCGATCGTCGGGTCACAGTACTGGCGGGTGGGCGGCGCCAGCGTGCTCGAGGGCTTGCCGCCGGGTGACGTCGCCTGGGCCACGGTCGGGATCAACGTCTTCGCGTTCTTTGCCGTGGCCTTCCTGGCCGGGCAGCTGGCCGAGAACCTGCGCTTCGCCGACGTCGCCGTCGAGGCGGCCTCCGAGAAGATTGCTGACCTCGAGGCCTTCAACCGAAACGTCATCGATCACCTGGCGAGCGGGCTCACCACCATGGACGCCAGCGGCCGGGTGCTGACCTACAACCGCGCCGCCGCGCTCATCACCGGGTGGCGCGGCGACATCACCGGCCGGACGGTCTCAGAGGCGCTCCAGCTACCCGAGTCGTTCGCGACGGCGCTGACCGCGGACCGGGAAACCGGCCGCGCCGAGCGCGCCGACTACACCTACCGGCGCGACGATGGCCGCTCGATCGAACTCGGCGTGAGCGCGGCGCCGCTGCCGCTCTCGTCGGGCGAGCGCGGATTCATCTTCACGTTCCAGGACGTCACCGACATCAAGGGTCTCGAGCGCACGGCTCAGATGCGCCAGCGGCTCGCTGCCGTGGGTGAGATGGCGGCCGGCATTGCCCACGAGATCCGCAATCCCCTGGCTTCGATGTCCGGCGCGATGCAGGTGCTGCGGGGCGAGTTGCCGCTCTCGACCGAACAGGCGCAGCTGATGGACATCGTGCTGCGCGAGTCGGACCGCCTGAACAGCACGATCCGCTCCTTCCTCACCTACGCCCGCCCCAGCCCGGTCGCCGTGGCGCGCATCGACGTCCGCCGCGCCGTAGAGGACACGGCGAAGCTGCTGCGCACGAGCCCGGAGGCGTCGTCGGAGCATCGGGTCGACGTATCGGTGCCACCTGAGCCCGTCTGGCTCGATGCCGACGAGAATCAGCTCAAGCAGATCATGTGGAACCTGGCGACCAACGGCCTCAAGGCCATGCCGCGCGGCGGTCGGCTGCAGCTGTTCGCCGAGGCCGAAGTCGAGGCCGTGGCCATCGGCGTGCGTGACGAGGGCACCGGCATTCCGGCCGAGGAGGTCGATGCCATCTTCCACCCGTTCCGCGGTTCGTTCGGCCGCGGCTCCGGCCTCGGGCTGGCGATCGTCCACCGAATCGTGACCGACTACAATGGGCGCATCGATGTCGAGTCCGCCGTGGGACGCGGCACCACGATCACCGCGCGTTTTCCGGCACCCAGCGCCGGCGCGCCTCGCCGCGAGCGACGCTAGACACCGTTATGGCCGTGCTGCCCACTCAGAAGCCCCGCATCCTCGTCGTCGACGACGAGCGCTCGCTCCGCGAGATGTTGTCGATCGTGCTCGGCCGCGAAGGCTACGAGGTGTCGACGGCCGAAGACGTCACCTCCGCCATCGAGCAGATTCGCCGCGGGCCGCTGCCCGATCTGCTGATCAGCGATCTGCGCATGCCGGACGGATCCGGCGTCGACGTCCTGCGCGCGCTCAAGGAGCGCAGTCCGAATTCGGTGGGCCTGCTGCTGACCGCCTTCGCCTCGGCCGACACCGCCGTCGAGGCCATGCGCCTGGGAGCGGTCGACTACCTGACCAAGCCGTTCGACGTGGCCGACCTGAAGCAACGCGTCGCGCGTTACCTCGCCGCCAAGCACCTCGCCGAGACCCAGGTGGCTTTGCCCGAGGGCCGCAAGGGGCAAGGCTTCGTGCTCGCGGGCCGCAGCCGCGAGATTCTCGACGTCATCAGCCTGGTGGCACGGGTGGCGCGCACCGATGCCAGCGTCCTCATCACCGGCGAATCGGGCACCGGCAAGGAGTGGACGGCCCGCGAGATCCATCAACAGTCGGCACGCCAGACGCAGCCGTTTGTCGCCGTCAATTGCGGCGCCTTCACCGAGTCGATTCTCGAGTCCGAGCTCTTCGGCCATATGAAGGGCTCGTTCACCGGCGCGGTCGATACCAAGAAGGGACTGCTCGAATCGGCCGATCGCGGCACGCTCTTCCTCGATGAAGTGGGCGAGACCAGCCTCGGCATGCAGGTCAAGCTGCTGCGCGTTCTCCAGGAACGACGGTTCCGCCGCGTCGGCGGCACGCAGGAACTCGAAGCCGACGTCCGCTTCATCGCCGCGACGAACCGCCACCTCGAGGAGATGGTGCGGACGGGCGCCTTCCGCGAAGATTTCTTCTTCCGCATCAACGTCATCTCGGTGCGTCTGCCGGCGCTGCGTGAGCGGGCCGAGGACATTCCCATCCTTGCCGAGCAGTTCCTGCGCCGCTTTGCCGAACGCATGGGCCGCCACGTGCAGGCCATCGCGCCGGAAACGATGCGGCTGCTCGTATCGTATCGGTGGCCCGGCAACGTCCGCGAACTCGAGAACGTCATGGAACGCGGCGTGGCGCTCGAGCAGACCGGCGAGATGATGCCCGACAGCCTGCCGCCGCACTTGGCCGAGGGGCTGAGCGGCGGTGCAAGTGCTGCCCCGGCAGTCGACGCCATTCCGGGGGCCGGGTTCAATCTCGAGACCCACCTGCAGCAGATCGAGCGCATGCACCTCGAGCGCGCCCTCAAGCAGGCCGGCGGCGTGCAGGTGAAGGCGGCAGATCTGCTCGGTATTACCTTCCGCCAGTTCCGCTACCTGGCCAAGAAATATCAGATCAGGTAGTGCCGACCGCTGTCAGTCCTCACCATCCCGCTGACAGCCTCCGTCAGAGTAGCTGCACCACCACGCCACCAGTCACCCCGCACATAATCTCCGCAAGTCGTGTCGACTCAGCGTCTTACGTGTCGTCATCTTTCACGTGCCTAATCTGGCATCAAGGTTGCTTGTTATCGTGACGTCGACGCCGCCCCAGTTGGTGGCGGCATCGCGGCACCGAACATCGAGATTCGAACCCTGATCGGCAACCTACGACACCGAGGAGCAAACGACATCATGCGTATCCGTGACACCAAGGGCTTCACCCTCATCGAGCTGCTGATTGTGGTGGCCATCATCGGCATCATCGCGGCCATCGCCATCCCCGGCTTGCTGCGCGCCCGCATGGCGGGCAACGAAGCGTCGGCCATCGGGTCGGTGCGGGCCATCAACAGCGCCGAGAGCGCCTTCTCGGCGGCCGGCGTCGGCAGCCCCTACTCGGCGACGCTCGCGCGCCTGGCGGCCGGCTGCGCTGGTGGCGCCGGGTTCGTCTCGACCGACATCTCGCTCGACCCCTCGGTCAAGAGCGGCTACACCGTGGCAATTGCTGCGGGCGCCGGCGCGGCAGCGCAGGGCACGGGCTGCGACGCGGCAGCGGGCATCAGCGCCTACGTGGCGTCGGCGGTGCCGGTGACCTTCCAGACGAGTGGCAACCGCAGCTTCGGCAGCACCACCGTCGGCACGATCTTCTGGAACAACACCAACACGGCCCCGACCGAAGCGCAGATGGCGCCCGGCGGCGGCGGCACGGCGCTGCAGTAAGGGCCCGGCTGAACGAGTCCAGTGCACGAGGCCCGGCAGGCGCCGCGCCTCGTGCACGCCGTTGCGTGCCGGGGGCGGAGGCTCCGATTCAGGTTTCCGGGCTCGACACCGATTATTCACTGCAAGACCTCGTAAACAATCCACGGAAGGACACCTGGAGCACAAGCATCATGCGTATTCGTGACACCAAGGGTTTCACCCTCATCGAACTGCTCATCGTCGTCGCCATCATCGGTATCATCGCGGCCATCGCCATCCCCGGCTTGCTGCGCGCCCGCATGGCGGGCAACGAAGCGTCGGCCATCGGGTCGGTGCGGGCCATCAACAGCGCCGAGAGCGCCTTCTCGGCGGCCGGCGTCGGCAGCCCCTACTCGGCGACGCTCGTGCGCCTGGCGGCCGGCTGCGCTGGCGGCGCCGGGTTCGTCTCGACCGACATCTCGCTCGACCCCTCGGTCAAGAGCGGCTACACCGTCGTGCTCGCCGCGGGCGCCGGCGCGGCAGCGCAGGGCACGGGCTGCGACGCGGCGGCGGGCACCAGCTCCTATGTGGTGGGGGCTACTCCGGTGACCTTCCAGACGAGCGGCAACCGCAGCTTCGGCTCGACGACGACCGGCACGATCTTCTGGAACAACACCAATACCGCCCCGACCGAAGCGCAGATGGCGCCCGGCGGCGGCGGCACGGCCTTGCAGTAAGGCACCTGCTTCGGCAGGTTTGACATCACGGCACACGGGGCGCGGATCGGGATAGACCGCGCCCCGTGTCGACTTTTCGGGGGCGCCACCCAATTCCGGGTGGAGCCCACGTGGTTCGGCAATCGGCCTCGGCCGAGGAGCAGGCAATGCGTATTCGTGACACCAAGGGTTTTACCCTTATCGAACTCCTGATCGTGGTCGCCATCATCGGCATCATCGCGGCGATCGCCATCCCCGGCCTGCTCCGCGCCCGCATGGCGGGCAATGAAGCCTCAGCCATCGGATCCGTCCGCGCGGTCAACAGCGCCGAGGCGGCATTCTCTGCCGCCGGCGTTGGCAGCCCCTACTCGGCGACGCTCGTGCGGCTTGCGGCTGGCTGTGCCGGCGGCGCCGGCTTCGTCTCGACCGACATCTCGCTCGACCCGTCGATCAAGAGCGGCTATACCGTGGTGCTCGGGGCCGGCGCGGGTGCGGCGGCGCAGGGTACGGGCTGCGATGCCGCGGCCGGGATCAGCTCGTATGTGGTGGGGGCCACTCCGGTGACCTTCCAGACGAGCGGTAACCGTTCGTTCGGCAGCACCGTGGCCGGCACCATCTTCTGGAACAACACCAACACGGCCCCGACCGAAGCGCAGATGGCGCCCGGCGGCGGCGGTTTGGCCCTCCAGTAAGCTCAACCGTCCAGCCACGACCAGACGGAACTACGGGGACGGCGCGCCAGGCGCGCCGTCCCCGTGCGCCTGTACGGGCAAAGCGCGAAACTCGCGACAACGAAACTCGCTACAATACGGCCATGGTAGCCAGCAGCGACGCCGCGCCGTCGACGGCGACGCCCTTGATGTGGGTGGCCGCGCTCCTTGGTCTCGGGGCGTCGGCCGAGTCGTCGCGCGTGCACTACAAGCTGCTCACCGATCCGGCCTATGCCAGCTTCTGCGACGTCAACGCCACGGTCAGTTGCTCGAATGCCTACGCCAGCGCCTACGGCTCGATGGCTGGGGTGCCGACGGCCCTTCTGGGCGTCCTCTTCTTCGGCGGTGTGTTGCTGGTCCTGGCCCTGACCTCTCGAGCGGTGACGAGCCGGACCCATGCAGCCAGCTATGTTCTGCTCATGGCGTCCGTCGGCCTGCTCGTGGTTGGCTATCTCGGTTACGCATCGTTCGTCGTGCTGAAAACGGTTTGTCTCCTGTGTGTGACCACCTACGTCGCGGTGGTTGGATTGTTCGTGTCGGCCGTCACGGCCACGAGGGTGTCCATGAGCGCATTGCCCGAGCGATTGGCGGCCGATCTCCGCCGACTCTTCACCACCCCGGCCGCCATGTCGGCCTTTGTCGCCTTCGTCGCCGCCGCAGCGGTGCTCATCTGGTCATTCCCCGGCGAGACGCTCCAGGCGTCGGCCGGCGAGGCCGCTCCGGCCGCCGCCGAGCAGACCGACGCCATTCCGCCGCTGGCGCCCGCCCAGCAACAGGAGCTCGAGAAGTTCCTCGCCGCACAGCAACGCGTGCCGGTCATGGTGGCGACCGAGGGCGCAGCGGTCGTGCTGGTCAAGTTCAACGACTACATGTGCCCCCCGTGCGGGCAGACGTTTGCGGAATACAAGCCGGTGCTCGCCAAGTGGGCGAAGGAGTACCCAGGCAAGCTTAAGGTCGTCTACAAGGACTACCCGCTCGATCCCGAGTGCAACCGCCTGACGCCCGGCGGCGTCCATATGGCGTCATGTGAGGCGGCAGTGGCGGTGCGGCTGGCTCGCGAAAAGGGCAAGGCGGCGCCGATGGAGGAGTGGCTGTTCGCCAACCAGATGGCGCTCACGCCGGCCTCGGTCAAGCAGGCGGTGCAGACGATCGGCGGCGTCGGCGATTTCGACGCGCGCTATGCGACCACGCTGCAGCTCGTAAAGGGCGACATCGAACAGGGCGGCCAGCTCCAGGTGCAGGGCACCCCGACGTTCTTCTTGAACGGCATCCGCCTGCCGGGCCTGCGCGCCCAGTTTCTGGACGCAGCCATCACCCTCGAGATGAAGCGGGCCGGCGTCGCTCTGAAGTAGGGGCCAGGCTGCAGACGCGGCTGCTGCCAGCCCGTGCGCACTTCTGCACGGTGCTGACCCAGCCGGGGGCGTTACGACCGGCGCCTTTCGACCGATAGGTATGGTGGGCCGGTCGGCATCGGCCCGTCTGCCTCCTCATGCTTGCGATCGAGACCGAAGGCCTCACGAAGGACTACCAGATTGGCTTCTGGCGGCCGCGCCCGTATCGCGCCCTGCACGAGCTGACGCTCGCTGTCGAGCAGGGGGAGGTCTACGGCTTTCTCGGGCCGAACGGGGCCGGCAAGAGCACCGCCATCAAGCTGCTGATGCAGCTCATCTATCCGACCAGCGGCACGGCGCGGATTCTCGGCCGTCCGGTCGGCGACGTCGACATCCGCCGGCGGATCGGATTCCTGCCGGAGAACCCGTCGTTCTACGACTATCTGACCGCAGAAGAACTGCTGTCCTATTTTGCCAGTCTGTTCGACGTGCCGTCGGCGGAGCGGGCGATCCGGGTGTCGCGCGTGCTCGACCAGGTGGGCATCGGCGCCGAACGGCGCATGCGCCTGCGCTCGTACTCGAAGGGCATGGTGCAGCGCGTGGGTATCGCGCAGGCCATCATCAACGATCCGGAGGTCGTGTTCTTCGACGAGCCCATGTCGGGCCTCGATCCGCTCGGCCGTCGAGACGTGCGCCAGCTGCTGCTCGGGCTGCGCGATCGCGGCTGCACCGTCTTCTTCAGCTCCCACATCCTGTCGGATGCGGAGGCGCTCTGCAGCCGCGTCGCCATCATCGCGCAGGGCCGTCTGGCCGGCGGCGGACGCCTGTCGGACATCGTCGGCGTCGACGTCCTCGGCTGGGAACTCGTCGCCGACGGCGTGAACGCTGCCGCCCTCGATCTCCTGCGCGCCCGCGCCCGGTCGGTGACCGCCCTGCACGACGGCCGCTACACCGTCGACCTGCCGCCGGCAGCGCCCGAAGAGACGGTGCAGGCGTTGGCGGCCGCCGGCGGGCGCGTGGTCTCGCTCAATCCGGTGCGGCATACGCTCGAGGACTACTTCGTGCAGCACGTGTCGCAGGCCGCGACCCGCGAGGCCGCGCTGTGAACGCCGCCGCCGTTCGCAAGGTAGCGGTCGCGGTCTTTCGCGAGTCGGTGCGCGACCGCGTGCCCTACAGCCTGGTGATCTTCGCCGTCATCCTGATGGCGGCCTCGTTCCTCATGAGCCGTCTCACCGCTGGGCAGGACCTCAAGGTCATCAAGGACCTGGGCCTGGCCACGATGAACGCCATCGGGCTGCTCATCGCGATCTTCATCGGTACCGGCCTGGTCGCGAAGGAAGTTGAGCGGCGCAGTATCTACGCCGTGCTGTCGAAGCCGCTGTCGCGATCGAGCTTCCTGGTCGGCAAGTACGTCGGGCTCGTCGTCACGCTCGCCGTCAACCTCGCGATGATGACGGTGGCGTTCTACCTCATGCTGCAGTTCATGCACCTGACGACCGACGACTGGATCAAGCAGGGGTGGCGCGCGCCGGCGCTCGATCCGCGCCTGCTCGTCGCCGTCGGCCTCATCGGTGTCCAGTTGATGCTCACGACGGCCGTCGCCCTGTTCTTCTCGACCTTCTCGACCCCGATGCTGTCGATGCTGCTGACGCTGGCCGTCTGGGTGGCCGGCCAGTTCAGTGGCGACCTCCGTAACTTCCAGGCGGCGGTGGATTCGCCGGTGGCTGCTGCCATGGCGCGCGGACTCTACTACGTGCTGCCCAATCTCGACGCGCTCGACGTCAAGAACGAGGTGGTGCACGGCCTGGCCATTCCGTGGTCGGCCGTCGGGCTTGGCCTGGCCTCGATTGCCGCCTACGTCGGCGTGCTCATCTCGGGCGCGGCCCTCATCTTCAATCGGCGGGATTTCAAGTAGGCCCGGCCGTGACGACCCGCGCGCCCATCCCGCACGACCGGACCGCCGCGGCGCTCGTCGTCGTACTGCTGCTGACCGCCGTGGGACTGCAGGCCGTGCGCGAGCGTGTGGCGCCGCCGCGCGCCGCCGTGGTGCCGACCTTGTGGATGCACTCGCCCGAGGCAGCGCGCCGGCTGATGCTCTCGTTCACCGATCTGGCCGCCGACATCTATTGGATGCGGGCGGTCGTGCACTACGGCGGCGAGCGGCGGTCTGCCGCGACCGAAGGGCGCTACGCGCTGTTGTATCCCTTGCTCGACATGGCGACGACGCTCGATCCCCATTTCGACGTCGCCGCGCGGCTCGGCGCCATCTTCCTCAGCGAGGGCTATCCCGGGGGGCCCGGCCGTCCCGATCAGGCCCTGGCCCTGCTCGAGAAGGGACTGCGGCACGACCCCGATCGCTGGCAGTATCGCCACGACATCGGTTTCGTCCACTACTGGTGGCTCAAGAACTACCCGGAAGCGGCGCGGCAGTTCGATCTGGCAGCGAAGCTTCCGGGCGCGCCGCTGTGGCTGCGCACGATGGCGGCCGTCACCCTGGCCAAAGGCGGCGATCGCGCGTCGGCGAGAAAACTGTGGAGTGAGCTGCTCGAGACGGCGGATGTCGACTGGCTGCGTCGAGCGGCCGAGTTCCGACTGCAGCAGCTCGCCGCCCTCGACGACATCGACGCCCTGACCGCCATCGTGGCGCGCACAAAGGGGAGCCTGGGCGCTTCACTGGACTGGAGTCGGCTCGTGCGCGCTGGTGTGCTCACGGCCGTGCCCACCGATCCGATGGGCGTTCCCTACGTGCTCGACCAGGAGGGCGCCGTCACCCTTGGCCCGACATCGCCGCTCGGCCCGCTGCCGACGCTCGAGGCCAGGCCGTGACGCCGGAGGCCTTTGCCGTCGTCGTTGCGGGCCTCTTCGGGCTGCTCGTTGGCTCGTTCCTGAACGTGTGTATCTACCGGCTGCCTCGCGGCACTTCGATTGTGTGGCCGGCGTCGGCCTGTGGCAGTTGTAAGCGCGAGCTGCGCTGGTTCGAGAACATCCCGATCGTGAGCTGGGCCGTGCTCGGCGCCAGGTGCGCGCGCTGCAAGGCGCCGATCTCGGTGCAGTATCCACTCGTTGAAGCCGTGACGGCCATCCTCTTCGTGTTGGTGGTGGCGACGACGCCAGTGGGGCCACTCCTGGCGGCGCGCCTGTTGTTCGTCGCGGCGCTGGTCGTGCTCTTCGGCATCGACCTCGAACATCAGATCCTGCCCAACGTCATCACGCTGCCGGGCATCGTCGTTGGCGTGGCCTTCTCGCTCGTCGGCCCGCCGGGATGGCGGGCGTCGCTGCTCGGCGTCGCGCTCGGCGGCGGCGTGCTCTACGCCATCGCCTGGGGCTACTACGCGGTGCGCAAGGAGGAAGGCCTTGGCATGGGCGACGTGAAGATGCTGGCCATGATCGGGGCATTCCTCGGCTGGCAGGCCGTCCTGTTGACGCTCGTCCTCGCCTCGCTCTCGGGCGCCGTCATCGGCCTGGCGATGATCTCTCTGCAGCGCGGGTCGATGAAGTACGCACTGCCGTTCGGCACCTTCCTGGCCATCGGCGCCCTCGTCGCCATGCTCGTCGGTCAGCCGATCGTCGACTGGTATCTCGGCTTCTACTAGCCATGCCGCCGCTCTCCTCGGCTGGATACCTGCTGCTCGGCTTCACCGCCTTCGTCGGCTTCCTCGCCGGCCTGCTCGGGTTCGCCGCCTTGCGCGTGCTCTCGGGAGGGCGCGATTCCGGCCGCCGCATGCGCGAAACCTCGGCCGACACCGCGATCTTGTCGGCCGCCCTCGAAGAGGCGGTCGGCAAGCTGAAGCAGCAGGAGCGCTCGACCCTGGCTCGCGCCGAGGCGTCCGAACGGCTGAACGCCCAGATCGTCGAGGGCCTCACCTCGGGCCTGCTTGTTGCCGGCGCCGATGGGAAGGTCCGGATGCTGAATCCGGCCGGCCACCGCATTCTCGGCGTCGCACCGCGTGTCATGCCGGCTGACCTCGACGACCTCTTGAGCCCGGTGCCGGCGCTGGCGGCGCTCGTACGCGAAGCCGCCGCCGGACGGCGTACGGTGTCACGTCGCCACATCGCCACCGGCGAGGTCACCGGCGGTCCCTCGCACCTCGGCGTGACGCTGTCGCCGTGGTCTGGCGGGCCCGGAGAAGGCGGCGTGATCTGCCTGTTCACCGACCTGTCACGCGTCGTCGCTCTTGAAGAGCAACTGCGCCTGAAAGACGCGCTGGCGCGTCTCGGCGAGCTCACCGCTGGACTGGCGCACGAGTTTCGCAACGGCCTGGCGACCATCCATGGCTACGCCCGTCTGCTCGACCCCGCCGCGTTGCCGGCGCCGCATGGCGCCTACGCCGAGGGCATCCGCGGCGGCACCCTGGCGCTCGGCGATGTGGTGACGAAGTTTCTGGAGTTCGCGCGCCCGGAGCGAGTGACACTGCAGCCGTTGGCCCTCGAGCTGGTGGTGCGGCGCGCGGTCCACGACGTGGATGCCGACGGCACGCTCGTCACCGTGGCGGGCGCCTTCGGCCACGTCGAAGGCGACGACGTGCTGCTTCGACAGGCGTTTTCGAATCTCGTGCGTAACGCCATCGAGGCGTGCCAGCGGGCGGGCCGCCCGCCAGCCGTGGAGGTGCGGGGTACTGTGCGTGCACAGGACGGAGTCGTCGAAGTGACGGTGAGCGACAACGGCACGGGCCTGCCCGAGACCGACCGCGACCGCTTGTTCCAACCGTTCTTCACGACACGGTCAGACGGCACGGGCTTGGGCCTGGCGCTCGTGCTGAAGTTCATCGTCACGCACAACGGCCGGGTGCGCGCTGCCAATCGCTCTAAGGGTGGTGCTGTGTTCACGGTGCTGCTGCCACTGCGCGCCGCCACGCCGGGCTTCGGGCAGTAGCTGCCACGACGCGACCCTCGCATGAGCGCAGGTTCTGCCGCCAGGCGCGGCGATCCTTCGGCCGGCTGGCGGTCGCCGACCGCGATTCCGCAGAATGGCGCCAAGATCCCTTGGCCCGACGCCTGGCGCGTCGGTTGCACTGCGCCTGACCGTCGACCGTTCGTCTGCGGTCGCAGGGAGGCGCATCGTGCAGCTGCAGTGCGACAGGGGATTCACCGTGCTCGAAGCGATGGTAGCGCTGGCCATCGTCACGAGCGGCGTGCTGAGCTTGGCCGGGCTGGCGCGGCAGGTCACCGACACCGTCGCGCGATCGCGTCGGCATCTCTTGGCGGCGGTACTGGCCGACCAGTTCGTGGCGATGCGCCTCGGGCGGCCGATCGCGACAACGCCTGCCGATTGTCTCGACCGCGACGTCGGCGGCTGCATGGAGGCACTCGATGGCGACGGACGGCCCACGTCGGGCCTTCCCGCTTACGTTCGGCGGTGGCGCATTGCCGCAGTCACCGGCGCGCCGGCTCCGGCCTGGAGTCTCACCGTCTGTGTCGTGCCGTCCGATCTGCGCCGCGCCGCCGCGCCGTCGCCCGGCGCGTGCGTGGCGCGTGTGCTCGCGGAGCCCGCGCCATGACGCGGTGCGACCGCGGCGCGACCCTCATCGAGTTGCTCGTCGCGGTTGCCTTGCTCGGCTTGGCGATGAGCGTCGTTGCGGCGCTGACCCTCCCGGTGCTGGCGGCTTTCGAGGCCGAGCCTGCTGCCGCGGATGCTCAGCAACGCGCGCGAAGCATCATCCACGCGATCGTCGACGACGTCCAGCGTGCCGGCAGTGGCTTCCTGCAGACGCCGGAAGACGGTCCGGGCCTGGCCCTGCCGGCGCTCGTACCTGATGTGACGTCGACGGGAGTGTGGCCCGTACAGCCCCAGGCGGGCGTCCTCTCCACCTTTCACGCGCCGCGGGGTGCCGCCCACGGGGCGGTGCGTCAGGCCATCGGAGCAGGCGATGCGGTCGTGCCGCTGGAGCGGCCGGCGTTCTGTCCTGCGGCGACGCCGACCTGTGGCTTCGCGCCCGGAGACGAGATCGCGGTGTTCCTGCCACACGGGCGCCTCGCGCTGGCCACCGTCCGGCAGGTTGTCGCACCGCTCGACCTCGTGTTGACCACGCCACTCGTCGAGTCGTGGCCCGTCGGCGCGTCGGTGTCCGCGATCACCGCTCGTACCTACGAGCTGCGCGGCGACGCGGCGACTGGACTCTCACAGATCGTGCGGCGGCTGGGCGGCGGCCCCGCCACACCGGTCGTGGACTTCGTCAGGCGTTTCGACGTGGAGTGGGTTGTCGTCGCCGGCGCGCCCAGCGTGCCGCTGGCCCCGGACGGCACCGAGCTGTACGCCACGGCGGCGCCCGCGCCGCCGGCGCCAGGAATGACGGCTCATCCGGCGTGGCCTGTCGGCGAGAACTGCGCCTTCTTCCGGGATGCAGCCGGCACCGCGCATTGGCGCGGCGCCACAGGTGGTCCGATGCCGGCACCCGTCTCGCTCGCGATGTTCGCCGACGGCCCCTGGTGTCCGGGGCCGGCCGCGCCGCTGAGATGGGACGCCGATCTGGTTCGCGTCGCAGAGGTCCGGATCGTAGTCGGCGTGGCGGTTGCGGCGGCGACGCTCAGGCCGCCCGTCGGCCTTGGTCTCGCCCGACGGCCGGGCGCGCGGCTCGTGCCCGACCTGATCGTAGAAACCACTGTCCGTCCAGGACGCCGCGGTGGCGGGGCCTGAGATGCGTCCTCTCACTCTTGCCGGGCACCGCGGTTTCGGTCTGCTCACGGTGCTGCTCTGGCTCAGTTTGCTGGCCACGACCGCACTCGGCGTCGCGCTGGCCACCTCCGCCGAGCCGCCGGCCACAAGCGCCCTGCGCGATCGTCTGCGCATGGCACGCGCCGCCGAATCGGCGTTGTCGCTCGCCGTGGCGACGCTGGCGGCGCAAACCGACTGGACCCTCGTACCCGCTGGCGGGATCGCATCACCCTTTGTCGACGGCGCACCTGGCATGCGTTCGGCCGGCGGACATCCGTTCGATCTCGTCGCCGAAACCCGGCTGCGAACGTGCGGGCGCGGATCGCCGTGCGACGACCTCGTCACGGCCACGGTGGCCGCCTCGCGGCCGTGGGGCGTGCGGAACCCGCGGTGGCAATTGCTCGTCCACCTGCCCTTGGTCGCCATCGACGCCGTCGCGGCGCGGACCTGCCCCTGCTACCTGATCGCCTGGGTCGCCGATGATCCGTCAGACGATGACGGCGACCCACTGCGGGATGCGCCGGTGGGCGTCTCAGGGCACGGTGTCTTGTTGCTACGCGGCGCCGCCGTCGGTGGCCAGGGCGCGCTGGCAGAGGCTGAGGCGCTCGTCGAGCAGCCATGCCGACGATTGCCTGCGCCGTGCGGGGGCATTCGCGTGCAGTCGTGGGGCCCGGTGCGCGATGGCGTTCCTTGACCACGCCGCGAGCCGGGCGTACCATCGATTCAAGGTGCCGTACATGACTTCACATGCTTCGTACCGTCTTGCCGTGTCGTGTCTGGTCGCCGCGCTCTCGGCCGTGCCCGGGACGTCGTTTGCGCAGTCCCTGGCCGACGTCGCGCGGGAATCCACCGCCACGCGCACCGAACAGCGCAAGCCGGTCAAGGTCTACACCAACGACAACCTCAAGACCGACATCACGCCGAGCTCGCCCGTGGCCTCGTCGTCAGCCGATGACCTGACGTCGCCCGATGCGAGTGGCGCCATGACGCCGGCCGACGGCGGCGCGCCGGCTGATGCCGCATCGTCTGGGCCAGCGACTGACGCCCGCGACCAGCGCTCCAAAGACGAGGCGGCGTGGCGCGCCCGTATCAACGCCGCGCGCGAGTCGCTCGATCGGTCGACGTCGTTCGCCTCGGCGCTGCAGACGCAGATCAACTCCCTCACCACAGACTTCGTCAGCCGCGACGATCCGGCGCAGCGGGCCCAGATCGAACAGCAGCGGCTGAAGGCCGTCGCGGAACTCGAGCGCACCCAGCGCGAGATCGAGTCCAACCGCAAAGCCATCGCCGCCATCGAAGACGAAGCGCGCAAGGCCGGCGTGCCCGCCGGCTGGCTGCGTTCGTGACTTGGGCCAGCCCCTAGCCCCGTGAGCAACGCGACGACCCACGGCGGCGACGCCGACGTGCTGGTCGTCGAAGACCGCGACTCGCTGCGCACGATGCTGCGCCTGGCGCTTGAGTCGCACGGCTACCGTGCGCTCGAAGCGCGGGATCAGCCCGAGGCCGAAGCCCTGCTGGCGCGCCATCAGCCCGCCGTCGTCATCACCGACCTGCGCCTGCCGGCGGGTGACGGCATTGGCGTGCTGCAGGCGGTCAAGGCGGTGGACGCGCACATTCCGGTCGTGGTGATGACGGCCTACGGCGGCGTGCAGGATGCGGTGGCGGCCATGCGGGATGGCGCGCTCGACTTTCTGGCCAAGCCCGTCGATCCCGATCATCTGCTGCTCGTGGTGGGACGGGCCGTCGCCCAACAGCGCCTCGTCCGCGATCACGAACGGCTACTCCAGGAGGCCGCCGAGCGTCGCGGTGCGCCGACCATCATCGGCACCGCACCCGTGCTGGCGAAGGCGACGCAGGCGATGCAACGTGCGGCGGCCACCGAGGTGACAGTGCTCCTCGACGGCGAGAGCGGCACCGGCAAGGAACTCTTCGCGCGAGCGCTCCATGCCTGGAGCCCCAGGGCCGACGGTCCGTTCATCGCCATCAACTGCGCGGCGATTCCGGAGACCCTTCTCGAATCGGAACTCTTCGGCTACGAGAAAGGCGCCTTCACCGGCGCTGGCCAGCGCAAGCTCGGGCGGGTCGAGCTCGCCCACCGGGGCACGCTGTTTCTCGACGAAATCGGCGAGCTCGCGCCGGCCTTGCAGGCCAAGGTGCTGCGCGTGCTCGAGACGCGCGAGTTCGAGCGGCTCGGCGGCACCGCTACCGTTCGCATCGATGTGCGGCTGGTGACGGCGACCAATCGCGATCTCAAGCGTGAGGTGGCGGAGCGGCGCTTCCGCGAGGATCTGTTCTTTCGCCTCTCGGTCATGCCGATCACCGTGCCGCCTCTGCGCGAACGTGGCGCTGACGTGCTGCTGCTGGCGCACTACTTCGTGGGCCGGCAGGCTCAGACGAGCGGACGAAGGCCGCCGTCGCTCGACGACGAGGCGCGCGCGGCGCTGATGGCCTATCCGTGGCCCGGGAACGTTCGCGAGTTGCAGAACTGCCTCGAGCGCGCTGCTATCCTCGCCGACGATGACACTATTCGCGCCCGGCATCTGCACCTGCAGGAGACGCCACTGCTGGCGGGCGCGCCGACGGCTGTCGACAGCGACGGGCTCGACCTGAGTGGCACGCTCCAAGAGGTGGTGGCGCGCGCACAGCACCGCGCCGAACGCCGCAAGATCGCCGCCGGGCTCACCGAGGCGGGCAACGACCCGGGGCGCACCGCCGAACTGCTCGGCATTCCGTTCCGCGAGCTGCTCGTGAAGATGCGGGCCCATGGCCTCGGCAGCCACTGAGCGTCGCCGACGGTCGCCCGCGTTGGCGCCGTCTGGGTCACGCGGCTCCGCCGGCTGCCGGCCAACCCGGCTGGTCGCGGCTGCCGATGGCCTGCAGCCGGGGCGCGTCGTTAGCGGCCGCGGACGCCGACGCTGCCGAGCGCCGCGCGCAGCTCTTTGCGCGTGACGTCGCTGACGGTGGTGGCACCGGTGCCATCGACGAGCACGAAATGCAGTCGTCCGTGCACCACTTTCTTGTCGCGCGACACGGCGTCCATGGCGTCGCCGAGCGTGACGCCCGCGACGCTGGGCAGCGGGCCGAGGCGGGCGATGAGGGTCGAGGCGCGCTCGGCGAGCGACGCGGGCGTCACGCCCCGCGCGACGCCCAGGGCGAGCGCCGCCCGCATGCCGAGCCCGACCGCTTCGCCGTGACGCAGCGCCCGGTAGCCGGTCGTCGATTCGAGGGCATGGCCGACGGTGTGGCCGAAATTGAGGATGCGTCGCAGGCCCCGCTCGTGTTCATCCGCGCTCACGACCTGGGCCTTGATCCGGCAGCACCTGCCGATGATGTCGGTGAGCACGTCGCCCTGCTGCGTCAGAATCTCGTCGAGATGGCGTTCGAGCAGGTCGAGCAGCAGCGACTCGGCGATGAGCCCGTACTTGATGACCTCATACAGCCCGGCGCGGAACTCTCGGCGCGACAGCGTCTGGAGCACATCCGGATCGACCAGGACGAAGGCCGGCGGGTAGAAGGCGCCGATGAGGTTCTTGCCGCGCGCGTGGTTCACGCCGACCTTACCGCCGATGGCGCTGTCGACTTGCGCCATCACCGTCGTGGGCATGTGCACCAGCCGGAGGCCACGCAGGTAGGTGGCGGCCGCCAGTCCCACCATGTCGCCGATGACGCCGCCCCCGACGGCCACGATCGTCGAGCCCCGATCGGCACCAAGGGCCAGCAGGGCGTCGTAGACACGTGACACGGTGGCCAGGGTCTTGGCGCGTTCGCCGTCAGGGACGAGCGTTGGCGTGATCCGTCGAAACCGGCGGCCGGTCGCCGCCCAGACACGCGGGCTCGAGACGAAGTGCGCCCGGCCCGTGACCCCGTGCGCAGCCAGCGCCACCGGCGCACGCGTCGTCGAGCCGGGCTCGACGACGATTGGATATGATCCGCTGGCGGCGCGGACGTCGATGGTGGTGGGAGGCATCGGAGTTCGAGACGCCGGGCGCAGCCGACGCGGATGGTAGGATAGCATCCGGTGCGCGAGTCCGCCGACTTCCTGGTGATTGGCAGCGGCGTCGCCGGGCTACGCGCGGCCGCGGCGCTGGCGGCGCACGGCACGGTGCTCGTGCTGACCAAGGCGGGGGAGCCCGCCGAGAGCAACACCGGTTACGCGCAGGGCGGCATCGCCGCAGCCATCGGCGAGGATGATTCACCGGCGCTGCATGCCCGTGATACCGAGGCCGCTGGCGACGGACTGTGCAATGCCGACGCCGTGCGAGTGCTGGTCACCGACGGACCTCGCTACGTGCGCGAGCTGGCGGCGTGGGGCGCCCGCTTCGACCGCGGGCCGGATGGCCACTTCTCGCTCGGCCGCGAAGGCGCGCACTCGGTGCGGCGCGTGCTCCATGCGGCTGATGCGACCGGCCGCGAGTTGAGCCGGGTGCTGTGGCAGCACGTTACAGCGCTGCCCGGCGTTCGGATCGTCTCGCTGGCGCGCGCGGTGTGCCTGACGATTGATGGCGGTGCGTGCGTCGGCGCGCAATACGTGACCGGCGATCGCGTCGTGGACGCGCGGGCCACGGCGACGCTGCTGGCGACCGGTGGCGCCGGCCGCGTGTTCCGCGAGACGACCAACCCGGCGGTCGCGACCGGCGACGGCGTGGCACTGGCCTGGGAGGCCGGGGCCGACCTCGCCGACATGGAATTCGTGCAGTTCCATCCGACCGTGCTGGCGGTGCCTGGCACGCCGCGCTTCCTGCTCTCGGAAGCTCTCCGCGGTGACGGGGCGTGGCTGCTCAACGTCCACGGTGAGCGGTTCATGACACGCTACGAAGCGGCGGGGGAGTTGGCGTCGCGCGATCTGGTCGCGCGCGCGATCCTCCGCGAGACGGCCCGCACTGGCGCGCCGGTGATGCTTTCGATGCGACACCTCGATGCCGCGTGGGTGCGCCGGCGATTCCCGACGCTGGCTGGCGCTTGTCGCGAGCGCGGGCTCGATCTTGCAACCGATCCGGTGCCGGTGTCGCCGGCGGCGCACTACGTGATGGGCGGCGTGGCCACCGACATCGACGGCCGCACCTCCGTGCCTGGCCTGTTGGCCGCCGGGGAGGTGGCCTGCAATGGCGTCCACGGCGCCAACCGGCTGGCCAGCAACTCGCTGCTCGAAGGCCTGGTCTTCGGCGCGCGGGTGGCCGGCGCCATGGGGCAGGCCCCGCGCGCCGGGCGCATCGCCAGGCTGCGCCCGCGAGGTGGCATGCCCGCGGCGCCCGGAGCCACGGTGGTGCCCGAGCCCGAGGCCGTGCGCGAGCTGATGTGGTGCGACGTCGGCCTGGTGCGCGACGGCGAGGGACTCGGGCGGGCGGTCGTGACGCTCGACGGCTGGCGCCGGGCGCTGCTGGCGGCCAAACGTGGGGCCGGCGATCCGACTGGCGCCCTCGTGACGGTGGCGTGGCTCATGGCCCGGGGCGCGCTCGACCGCGTCGAAAGCCGCGGCGGACATGCCCGTGCGGACTTCCCGGCGCGAGACGATCTACACTGGATGGTTCACGTAGCCGAGAGCACGCATGACCAAGACTCCTGAGAGCGGTGGCGGACAGGTCACCGAGATCACGCCACAATCCGAAGACTTCTCCCGTTGGTATCTCGACGTCGTCCGCAAGGCCGAACTCGCCGACTATTCGCCCGTGAAGGGCTGCATGGTGATCCGGCCATATGGCTACGCCATCTGGGAGCTCATCCAGCGTCAGCTCGACGATCGCTTCAAGGCCACGGGGCACGTGAACGCGTACTTCCCGCTGTTCATTCCCGAGAGCCTCATCATGAAGGAGGCCGAGCACGTCGAGGGCTTCGCACCGCAGGTGGCCTGGGTCACCAAGGGCGGCACCGAGGAGCTCGAAGAAAAGCTCGTCGTGCGGCCCACGTCCGAGACGATCTTCGGCGTGATGTACCAGAAGTGGATCCAGTCGTGGCGTGATCTGCCGCTGCTCATCAATCAGTGGGCCAACGTCGTGCGCTGGGAGAAGGTGACGCGGCCGTTCCTCCGCACGACCGAGTTCCTGTGGCAGGAGGGGCATACGGCTCACGAGACCGAGGCCGAGGCGCAGGAGGAGACGATGAAGATCCTCGCGCTGTACAAGGAGTTCTCGGAGAACGTATTGGCCATGCCGGTCGTGGACGGGCAGAAGAGCAGCAGCGAGAAATTCGCCGGCGCCGAGCGCACGTATTCGATCGAGGCGCTGATGGGCGACGGCCGGGCGCTGCAGGCCGGCACGTCGCACAACCTCGGGCAGAACTTCGCCAAGGCCTTCGACATCCAGTTCCAGGGCCGCGACAAGACCCTGCAGTACGTGTGGACCACGTCGTGGGGCGTGTCGACGCGGCTCATCGGCGGCGTCATCATGACGCACGGTGACGACAGCGGCCTCATGCTGCCGCCGAACGTCGCGCCGTGGCAGGTGGTGATCGTGCCGATTCCTCGCGGTAACTGGAAAGAGACGGTGCTGCCAGCGTGTCAGGCGATCCGCGACGAGCTGAAGGCGGCCGGCATCCGCGTCAGGCTCGACGACGACGAGAGCCAGACCCCGGGCTGGAAGTACGCCGAGTACGAGATGCGTGGCGTGCCGCTCAGGCTCGAGATCGGGCCGAAGGACCTCGAGAAGCGCTCGGTGTTCTCGGCGCGCCGCGACACCAAGGCGAAGGCGCCGCTGCCGATGGACGGCCTCGCCGGCCACGTGACGTCACTCCTCGACGAGATCCAGGCCAACCTGCTGGCCAGGGCGCTCGCGTTCCGGGAGTCGCACACGTCGAGCGCGGCCACGTGGGACGAGTTCCGTCAAACGATGGAAGGCCGCCCTGGCTTCGTCATCGCGCCGTGGTGCGAGACCGACGATTGCGAGGCCGCCATCAAGGCCGAGACCCAGGCCACGATCCGCAACATCCCGTTCGGTTCCGAGCAGCCGACCGGCCCGTGCGTCAAGTGCGGCAAGCCGGCGATCGTGAACGCCTGGTTCGCGAAGGCGTACTGACGCACGAAGCCGCCAGCCCCTTCTAAGGGGTCAGTCCTTATCGTCCTTGTCGTCGTCATCGTCCTTGCGGCGCTTCCGCTGGAAGATCCAGGCGACGCCGATGCTGACGCCGTAGAGCACGATCATCGGCGCCGCGACCACGGTCTGGCTGACCGGGTCGGGCGACGGCGTGGCGACGGCGGCGACGATGAAGATGATGAGGATGGCGTACTTGATGTGACGGGCGAGGAAGCCGGCCGTCACGAGGCCCATGCGCGCCAGCACCATGACCAGCATCGGCATCTGGAAGATGATGCCGAGGGCGAGCAGCAGCCACGCGTACATCCCGAACACGGGTGCGATGCGCGGCATGAAGACGACCTGGTCGGTCTGGAAACTGCCGAAGAAGTCGAACGCCGCCGGAAACACCAGGTAGTGCGAGAAGGCGGCGCCGGCCGTGAAGAGGATGGTCGTGCCCATGACGAAGGGCACCGCGAAACGCTTCTCGTTGGCGTAGAGTCCCGGCGCGATGAACTTCCACACCTGCCACATCACATACGGGCTGGCAATCAGCAGGCCCAGGATGGCGGCGATCTTGAGCTGCAGGAAAAAGCCTTCGCCGGGTTCAGTGAAGACGAAGTGGCTGCCGGGCGGCAGCGTCGCGACCAGGGGCTTCATCACGAAGTCCTGGGCGCGCGCGGCGAAGGCGAAGGCCGCCAGGAATCCGACCAGCAGCGCCACCGTGGCGTGCGTCAGCCGCTTGCGCAGCTCGTCGAGGTGGTCGAGGAAGCTCATTCGCCCGTCGAGGTCGTCCTCCTCGTCGGGCTCCTGGGCGCCACCGTCGTAGTGGCCGAGCGCAGGCTTGTCTTCGTCCTGCGACTTCTTGAAAGGAACAAGGGCCACGATCTAGCTGCCGGCTTCGCCCCGCGACACGGGCTGGCCGTGCGTGCCGTCGGCATCGACGACGGAGGGGGCCGGCGTGGCGACGGCAGTCTTCGCGCGCGCCTCCTCTTTCTCCTTGTCGTCCTCGAGCTGGATTTCCTTTTCGAGGGTGTTCTGCAGCTCGGTTGAGGCCTTCTTGAACTCGTTGATGCTCTTCCCCAGCGACTTGCCCAGCTCTGGCAGTTTCCGGGGCCCGAAGATGATGAGGGCGATCACCAGGATGATGACCAGTTCCGGCATGCCAATCGATCCGAACATCGCGAACTCCAGGGCAAAGGGGAGGGGCGCTAGGTCGCCTCGCCCGTTTCGCGGCACCCGAAGGGTCGGGACCACCGCAACTCCCAGTATAGGCCGTAAGGGGACACCGTCAAGCGGCTGGGGTGGCTGGCCGCCAGGTGAGATCGTCGGGGTAGCCGACGCGGTCCGGGCTACGATAGGAGTCATGCGGACGTCCAGTTTCGTGACCGTGGCGGCGCTGGCGGTGGCGCTCTCGGCGGGCCTCGGCGGCCTGCTCGGCCAGAGCGCCCTCGCCACACAGGATCGGGTGCCGGGGCACTACCAGGCATTTACCGCCGCCCTGGCGGCCATCGAAGCCGAGTACGCCGAGCCCGTCGAGTCCGACCGGCTCGTCTACGGTGGCATCAACGGCATGCTGCAGACGCTGGACCCGCACTCGAGTTTCATGGACCCGAAGACCTACGCGCAGATGCGCGAGCGCCAGGAGCAGCGCTACTACGGCCTCGGCATCACCATCCAGTCGCTCGACAAGAACATCACCGTGGTGCGGGTATTCGAAGGCTCACCGGCGCACCAGAAGGGCCTGCGGCGCGGCGACGTGATTGCCAAGACCGGCGATCTGGATCTCACCGGCTGGACGACCGATCAGGCCGTGACCAAGCTGCGCGGTCCCAAGGGCACCTTCGTCAACATCTCGATCCGGCGTCCGGGCATCGCCGACCTGCTGCCGATGGACGTGATGCGCGATCAGGTCACGATTCCGAGCATCCCGGCCCACTTCATGACGCGCGGTGACATCGGGCTCATCCGTCTCGAGGACTTCGCGGAACACACCGACGACGAACTCGGCGACGCGCTCGAGGATCTGAAGCGTCAGGGCATGCGCAAGCTGGTCCTGGACCTGCGCGGCAACCCCGGCGGGCAGCTCGATCAGGCGATCCGCGTCTCCAATCGCTTCCTGCCGCGCGGCGACCTCATCGTCTACACTCGCGGTCGCGTCGACAATTCCGACGAGGACTACCACGCCACGCGCCAGAGTGACTACCTCACCGTGCCAATGGTCGTGATGGTGAACAGAAACAGCGCCAGCGCGTCCGAAATCGTGTCGGGAGCGTTGCAGGACCACGATCGCGCGATCGTGGCCGGCGAGACCACCTTCGGCAAGGCCTTGGTGCAGTCGGTCTACCGCGTCAGCGGTGGCGCCGGCCTCGCCCTGACCACGGCGCGTTACTACACGCCGAGCGGTCGCCTCATTCAGCGGCCGTGGGACGGCGCCTTCGACGAATACCTCACCTACACGATGCGCGAGCAGGCCGAGCGGCAGCATTCTGCCGAGGATTTGAAGCTCACGGACGGCGGCCGCAAGGTCTACGGCGGCGGCGGCGTCGAGCCCGACGAGCGCTTCGATGGTCCGGTCGAGGGCTTCAACCCGACGCGGTTCGGCCGTTCGCTCTTTGGTCGACAACTGTTTGCCGGCTATGCCGAGCGCTTCTACGCCGAGGGCGACAGCCGTCCCGGCGCGGCCGGTGCCGAGCGTCAAGCCGTGGCGAAGGACTTCGCCGTCGCTGACGCGATGCTGGCGGACTTCAAGAAGTACGTGGCGTCGAAGCGCGTGGTCGTGGACGAGGCGGCGTGGACCCAGGACACCGCCTTCATCCGCGCGATGGTGCGCTTCGAGGTCGACTCGGCTGTCTTCGGGATGGGCGTGGCCCGGCGGCGCCTGCTCGACGTCGATCCGCAGGCCCAGTATGCGCTTGGGCTTTTCCCCAAAGCCGAGCAGTTGCTGACCCTCGCCAAGACCAAGTCGACGCGGACGGGCGGGCGCTGACCGGCACCCACCGGTTCTGGCAAACCCCAAAATGTTGGGGTGTCTGGATCGTCTTGCCACACTGGTAGGGCCCTGCTAGACTTGCCCGCAGTTTCGTCCAGCGCGGTTGTCCTCCGTTCGCTGGCCACTCCACGCGGGTATCCATGCGTCTCGATCGCCTTCAAATCTCAGGGTTCAAGTCGTTCTCCGACCGGTCGGAGCTGGCCTTCGACGGCGGCGTCACTGCCATCGTCGGGCCGAACGGCTGTGGAAAGAGCAACGTCGCCGATGCGCTGACGTGGGTTTTGGGCGAGCAGAGCGCCAAGAGCCTGCGCGGCGACAAGATGGAAGACGTCATCTTCAGTGGCAGCGACGCCAGGAAGCCGACCGGCGCCGCCGAGGTGCGACTGCGTCTGAGCGGCGTGCCGATGCCGCCGACGGAGGCGGCCAACGGCCACGCGGTGTCGTCCAATGGCCACCACGCGTCGTCGAACGGCCACGAGCCGGCGTCTGCCATTCTGATGATGGATCCGCTGCACGCCGTGCGCGACGTCGAGGTCACGCGCCGCCTCTATCGCTCGGGCGAGAGCGAGTATCTGATCGATGGAGCCCAGTGCCGCCTGCGCGACGTGCACGAGCTCCTCATGGACACCGGACTCGGTGCCAAGGCCTACTCGATCATCGAGCAGGGCAAGATCGGCATGATCCTCAGCTCGCGGCCCACCGACCGCCGTCAGCTCATCGAGGAAGCCGCGGGCGTCACGAAATACAAGGCTCGTCGGCGCGCGGCCGAACTCAAGCTCGATGCTGCCCAGCAGAACCTCACGAGGCTCGACGACATCGTCTTCGAAGTCGAGAAGCAGTGCGGGTCGCTCAAGCGTCAGGCGGGAAAGGCCCGGCGCTACCAGCGCCTGCGCGACGAGATGCGGCGTTGGGAGAAGGTGCTCTTCGCACGCCGCTACCACCACCTTGCCGAGCACATCGAGTCGGCGCGCACGCGTCTCAACGACGCCCGCCAGGACGAAGTGAGTTCATCGGCGCGCCTGGCCGAGGTCGAGGCCGAACTGGCGCGCGTGCGCATCGAGCTGGCCAAGGCCGAGCAGGATGCCGCCGGCGTCCGCGAAGCCGCACACGGCGGCGAGCTCGACGTGAATCGCCGCCAGCAACAGCTCGCCCTCGACGCCCAACAGGCGACGATGTTGCAGACGCGCATCGGCGAGCTCGAGGCCGAGCGGCAGTCTCTCGAAGGGCGCCGTGAGCCTGAACGCCTGCGCCTCGAGGAGCGCCGCGCCGCGATTGCCGAGGCCGAGCGCGCCAAGGACGAGGCGACCGAGGCCGCCACTGCCGCCGCCGAGGCCTACGACGCCGCGCAGCGAGCCATTGCCTCGGTCGAAGCGGCCGTGGAGCAGGCGCGCGGCGAGGTCTACGCCGTGATGAACACGGTCACGGCGCTCACGACCGCCATTCACCACGCGACATCCGAGCGCGAACGCGCCGCAGCCGTGGTCGGGCGGCTCGACGTCGAAGCGCGCGACCTCGACGGCGAGCTGAACAGAGCGGTCGAGGCCCGGGATCGGGCCGCGGCCACGCTCCGCCAGGCGCAGAGCGAGCTGGCCGCCACCGAAATCGCCCGCGGCGAGCGCGAGCGCGACCTGGCCGCCGCCCGCATCGAGCACGAGTGGCGTGAGCAAGAGAAGCGGCAGCGCGAGCACGACCTGGCCGGCGCGAGCGCCCGGCTGCTGTCGCTCGAGGAGATCGAGGCGGCGCGCGCCGCTTTCAGCGACGGCGCCCGCATGCTGCTGGCCACGGCCGATGCCTCGATCGGCCAGCGCGGGGCGCTGGCCGACTATCTCGAAGTGCAGCCGAAGTACGAGCGCGCCGTCGAAGCCACGCTTGGCGATTTGCTGGAGCACGTGGTCGTCGACAGCCATTCGCAGGCGCACACCGGCTTCCGGATCGTGCGGGCCGAAGGCGCCGGGCGATGCGGTTTCATCGTCATCAGCGACCGCGCGGCGGCGCCGGTGGCAGCGGCGATCCCCGTGCCGGAGGGTTGCGTGACGCTGTCGAGCGTGGTGCGCGTCGTGGGACCGCTCGGCGCGGCGCTCGCCACCGTCGTGGGCGAGGCGCTCATCACCGACTCGCTCGATCGCGCTGCCTCGGTAGCGGCCCACGCCGCCGTGCCGGTCGTGACGCTTGACGGCGACGTCTACCGCGGACCCCACGTGGTGAGCGGCGGCAGCCGCACCGAGTCCACGGGCATTCTGGCGACCAAGCGGGAGATCCGCGACCTGCGCGATAAGGTCGAGCAAGATCAGCGGGCGATTGCCGCCCTGAGCGGCGACCTTGCCGGCTTCTCGCACGCCATCGCGCTGGCGAGCGCGGCCGTGACGGGGCTCGTCGCCGACGGCCATCGCCACGAGAAGGCGATCGTCGCAGCGCAGGCCGACGTGGCCCGCGCCGGCGCCGACGAAGCGCGAGTGCGCCAGCGGGTCGAACTCGTGGCGGCAGAAGGGCGCAGCGCGCGGGAATCCATCGAGGCGATCGACGTACGGCAGTCGGAGGCCCAGACGGCCATCACGCGCCTGAACGGCGATCGAGGCGCGTTCGAAGCAGCCTTGGCCGACCGGCAGCAGCAGCTGGCCGACGCCCGCGACAACCTGCACGCGCTCGGCCAGCGCGCGGCGGAGGCGCGCGCGTCGCACGCGGCGCTCAGCGAGCGGTCGGTGGCCGTCGTTGCCGAAGTGCAGCGGCTGCAGGATGCCGCGCGCGAGGTCGACGAGCGGGCGGCTGCGTGCCGTCGCGACATGGACATCATGGGCGAGCAGCGCGAGCGCCTGCTGGCGGCCGGCGTCGAGGGCCAGCGCCTGCTCGACGAGAGCATCCGGGCGCTCGAGGACCTGCGCGACGAGATGCTCAAGGCCGACGATGAGACGCTCGTGCTGAAGTCGGCGACCGAGCGTCAGGAGCAGTCGATTCGCGATGCCCGCCGGGCGCTCGACGCAGTACGCGCGCTGGCCGCCGAACTCGACATCTCGCGGGCGACCGGCGAAGCCGAGCTCTCGCACCTGGCGCAGCAGAGCCTCGACGCGGTGCAGGCCGATCTCGATACGGTGGCCGAGGAAGTGGCGGAGATGGAGCGGCAGGGCATTCACGCGCCCGACGCACGCGTTATCCGGCGGGCCGTCGCGGAAGCGGCCGAGTCACCAGACGATGACGAGGTCGGCGCCGATGTGGCGGCGGCCGAAACCGGCGCCGAGGCCGTGGCGGGCGATGCCGCCGTGGCCGAGGCGGCCCAGGCGGCGATGACGGCGGAAGAAGCCATCGCCGAGCTGCGAGCCCAGATCGAGCGGCTCGGGCCCGTCAACATGATGGCCATTCAGCAGTTCAGCGAGCTGGACGGGCGCCGCACGTTCCTGACGACCCAGCGCCAGGACCTGGTGGACTCGATCGCCCAGACCAACGAAGCCATCAAGAAGATCGACGAAACGACCCACGTGCGTTTTCGCGACGCGTTCACCGCGATCAACGCCAACTTCCAGGTGACCTTCGCGACGCTCTTCGGCGGCGGCAAGGCCGGGATCACCCTGCTCGACGAGTCGGATCCCCTCGAGAGCGGCATCGATATCGTCGCCTCACCGCCCGGCAAGCGGCTCCAGAGTGTCATGCTCCTCTCGGGTGGTGAGAAGGCGCTGACCGCAATCGCGCTGATGTTCGCCATCTTCAAGTACAAGCCGAGCCCGTTCTGCCTGCTCGATGAGATCGATGCGCCGCTCGACGACGCCAACATCGGCCGCTTTGTCGAGCTGCTGCGCTCGATGCTCGACCGCACCCAGTTCATCATCATCACGCACAGCCGTAAGACGATGGAGATCGCCAACCGCCTGTATGGCGTGACGATGGAGGAGCCGGGCGTCTCGAAGGTCATCTCCCTGCAGATGAACTGAGACCGCGTGCAGGCGGCAGCCGAACAATTCCACCCCGGGAGCGTAGTGTCTTCTGGGGGGCACCGACCATGACCGGACATGGATGGCGGGGTTGGACTGCGGCGGCACTCGTGGCCGCGGGTTCGCTGACGACGGGCTGCGAGATCAAGGCGGGCGAAGGCGATTTCTCGTTCGAGCTCGCCGGAGGCAAGGCCAGCGACAGCTGGAGCCGCACTTACGATCTGCCGCCCGGCGGACGGATCGAGATCCTGAACACCAATGGCGAGATCCGGGCCGAAGCCTGGGCCGGCGACAAGGTCGAGGTGACCGCCGAGCGGTCGGCCGCGGCCACCAGCGACGACGAAGCGCGGGCGCTCCTGAGCGCCGTCCAGATGCGGGAGGAGATTGGCGCCGAGCGCGTCCGCATCGAGACCGTCGCCCCGAAGATGCGGCTGGGCAGCCACAAGACCTCCTTCCTGGTGCGCGTGCCAGCCGGCGTGCACGTGGATCTGCGAACGGTGAACGGCGGCGTACGGCTGGCCAACGTCGGCGGTCAAGTGCGGGCCAGTTCGACCAACGGCGGCGTGCGAGGCACGATCGGGGCCGCCACGCTCGTCGAGGCTCGCACCACCAACGGTGGGGTCGAGTTGTCGCTGGCCGGCGCCCTGGCGCCCGACGGCTCGGTGCGCCTGACGAGTGTCAACGGCGGCGTTCGCCTCGACGTGCCGGCCGACACCAGGGCCGACGTGTCGGCCCGCTGCACGAATGGGCGGGTCGACGTCAGCGACCTGCCGCTGGCGCCTGACGGCGAACAGACGCGCCGCCGCGTCCGGGGCTCCTTGAACGGCGGCGGCGCCCGCATCGACCTGCAGACGACCAACGGTGGCGTCCGGATCGGCCGGTCGTAGGGACGAGCCGTTGCGCGGGCGTTGTCGCGCGCCCGCAGACTGTCGTACCCTGGCAAGGCGCCTGAGCGCCACGCCGTGACCGAAGACAAGTCCACCCGGTACCATCGTCGCCGTCGCCGCGCCGACTTCGCCGGCACGCTGCTCGTCGGCCTGTTCCTGCTGGTGCTCACCGCAACGGGTGCGGCGGGGCTCATTCGCTGGGCCCTCGAGTGGACCACTGCCTGGATGCCGGCGCCGCTCGGCGAGTTCGTCGCGGCGGGCCTGTTCTTCGCGGGTCTCGTCGCGACCGTAAATGCCCTGGAACTGCCGTTTGCCTGGTATCAGGGCTACTGGCTGGAGCGGCGCTACGGCCTCACGACACAGATTCTCGCCCACTGGCTCGCCGACCACGTGAAGGCGGTGACCGCCAGCAGCGTGGTCATGTGGAGCGGCCTGGTGGCCGTCCATGTCGCCATCCGGGTCTGGCCTGATACGTGGTGGCTGGTCGCGGCCAGCGGCTTCACGGTGGCGATGGTGCTGTTGGCGCGTCTTGCGCCGGTCATTCTCCTGCCGATCTTCTACCGGGTGCGCCCGCTGCGGCGCCCCGAACTCTCGAAGCGCTTGCTCCACCTGGCCGAACGGGCCGGCGCCCCTGTCATCGGCGTTTACGAGTGGGCCATCAGCGGTCATACGCGCAAGGCGAACGCGGCCTTGGCTGGCATCGGCCGGTCGCGGCGAATCCTGCTGTCGGACACGATGCTCGACGTGTACTCGGACGACGAGATCGAGGTCGTGCTCGCCCACGAGCTGGCGCACTACGTGCACCGGGATCTGTGGCTGGGAATGGCCTTGCGCACGGCCACGCTGTTCACCGCAGCCTACCTCGCCGCCGCGGCCCTGGTGGCCTCCGGACCGTGGCTCGGGCTGCGCGCACTGGCCGACCCGGCGGGTGCGCCGCTTCTCTTGCTGGTGGCGGGCGCCTCGTCGTTCCTGTTCCTGCCGGTCGGCAACGCGGTGTCACGCGCCCAGGAACGGCGTGCCGATCGCTTCGCGCTCAGGCTCACGCGCAACCCCGAGGCGTTCGTGACCGCGATGCGCCGGCTGGCACAGCAGAATCTTGCCGAGGACCGGCCTTCGGCGCTGGCCCGGTGGCTCTTCTACTCGCATCCGCCCCTCGGCGAGCGGATCGCGGCGGCGCAGGCCTGGGACGGCGTCGCCGCGCCGCTGCCCGCGCATGGGATCATCGGGGCCAAGGAGTGACCGCCATGCGCCTGGCGATCTGGACACTGGGAATGGTCGTGGCCGTCGCGTCTGGGGCCGGGGCGCAGACGCCAAAGAAGCTGAACGTGGCTCATCGTGGCGCCTCGGCCTACGCGCCGGAACACACGCTCGCCGCCTACCGGCTGGCGATCGAGCAGGGGGCGGACTTCGTCGAGCAGGATCTTGCCGTCACTAAGGACGGCGTGCTCATCTGCCTGCACGACCCATCGCTCGAACGCACCACCGACGTCGAAGCGCGTTTTCCGACCCGCTTCACGGAGATGACCTTCGAGGGGAAGACGCGGAAAACCTGGCTCGCCAACGACTTCACGTTGGCCGAGATCAAGACCCTCGACGCCGGCAGCTGGTTCGGTCCAATGTTCGCCGCTGAGCGGGTGCCGACCTTCGACGAAGCCGCGGCGCTCATCCGGGGTCGGGCAGGACTCTATCCCGAGCTCAAGACACCAGAGATCTACCAGGGGCGCGACGTCGACTTCGTGGCGCTCGTTGAGTCGGCGCTCGACCGGCTGCGGCTGCGAGGCGAGGGAGCCGATCCGGCGACGCCTGTCATCCTGCAGACGTTCGGTGAGTCCACGGCCGAGGCGCTGGCGCGGCGGAAGATCGGCGTGCCTGTGGTGCTGCTCTTCGACCCCCGCGGGGCGTTCGATCCGGCCGCCATGGTGACGCGCTGGCAGGGCGTGGTGGCAGGCTTCGGGCCGGCCAAGCAGGTCGTCGTGCGGTGGCCAGAGTTCGTGAGACTTGCGCACGCCGCCGGCATGTCGGTCACGCCCTATACGTTCCGGGCGGCGGCGTCGGCCGGGTTCCCATCCGTGACGGCGGAAATGGAGCACTTCCTGTACACGCTCGGGGTCGACGCGCTCTTCACCGACAATCCCGACCGTTTCCCTCGGCGCTAGAGCCGTTCTCAGTTGGGCGTGAACTCTCCCCGCTGTGAACGACGGCGAAGGGCTGGCCCGGCTCCCGCGGCCGTCCGGAGCAGGCCGCGCACGCATCAGACGTCAAACGCCGAGGCGGCGCCGAAGTCCGCGTGGGGTGTTCAGACACACTGAGGTCGGCCTGCGGGGAGGCCGTCCCAAGGAGCCGAACCAGACTCGCCGGCCGCCCAGGTCGGGTGCCCTCGGCGCTAGCGGTCGGCGACGACCAGCGTGCCCTTCATCGTCGCGCACTCCTCGTCATTCGACAGCGAACAGTAGTAGGCGAATCGGCCGGCCTGGTCGGCGCGGAACTCGAACGTCACCGTGTCTCCGGCGCCAGCCCGCTTCATCAGGCGGTAGGCGTCGATCGCGAAGCTGATCGGCCCGCCCTCGCTCCGGAGGGTGATGGTGACGAGGTCGTTCTTCGACACGTCGAGGCGGTCGGGCTCGAAACGTCCGTCGCGGGCGACCACCGTGAACGCCCGCCGGTTTGGAGCCGCATCCTGCGCGGCGGCGGCAGTGGCGACGATGGCTCCGAGCGCCAGAGCGAGGACTCCGACCCAGGTGCGGTTCATGGTTTAATTCTACGCGGCTTCCAGGGGTTGGAGATCTGCCCGTGATGGGGCAGACACACGCAGGGCGGACCCGTGGGCCCGCCCTGCATTGCGACGACTGTTTGCCGTGACGTGCCGCTTACTCGCGGCGCGGGCCGCGATCGCGGCGTGGGCCGCGCGGCCGGTCGGCGCTATCATCGCCCGCCGCCGCTTCACTGCCAGGCTCGGCAGCGGGCGGACCGCCTTCGGAGGGCAGCAGCGCCTTGCGGCTGAGTCGGATCTTACCGGTCGGGTCGATGTTGATGACCTTCACGAGGATCTGCTGGCCTTCCTTGAGCTCGTCGCGCACGTCCTTCACGCGGTGGTTCGCGATCTCCGAGACGTGCAGCAGCCCATCGGTGCCGGCCATGATCTCGACGAAGGCGCCGAAGTCGGTGATGCGCTGCACCTTGCCGAGATAGGTCTTGTTGAGCTCGGGCGTGGCGGTCAGCTCCTGGATCATGCCGATCGCTTTGGCGGCGGCGGCCTCGTCGGCCGACGCCACGTTGACTTGACCGCTGTCCTCGACGTCGATCTTGACGCCCGTCTTCTCGATGATGCTGCGGATCATCTTGCCGCCCGGCCCGATGACGTCGCGGATCTTGTCGACGGGAATCTTGATCGTCACGATGCGCGGCGCGTAGGCCGACATGTTGGCGCGCGTGGCCGGCAGTGACTGCTGCATGATGCCCAGGATGTGGAGCCGTCCGGCGCGAGCCTGCGTCAGTGCGGCGCGCATGACCTCGGACGAAATGCCGGTCACTTTGATGTCCATCTGTAGGGCAGTGATGCCCTCGGCGGTGCCTGCGACCTTGAAGTCCATGTCGCCGTAGTGATCTTCGGCGCCCGCGATGTCACTCAGCACCGCGTACTTGCCGCTGGCCTCGTCCATGATGAGGCCCATGGCGACGCCCGCCACTGCCGACTTGATGGGCACGCCGGCGTCCATCATCGCCAGTGAGCCGCCGCACACCGACGCCATCGACGAACTGCCGTTCGACTCGAGGATGTCGGACACGATGCGCACCGTGTAGGCGAAATCGGCCTCGAGCGGCATCATCGGGGTGAGCGCGCGCTCGGCCAATGCGCCGTGGCCGATTTCGCGGCGGCCCGGGCCGCGCATGGGCTTGACCTCCCCGACCGAGTAAGGCGGGAAGTTGTAGTGCAGCATGAAGCGCTTCCAGGTCTCACCGTCGACCATCTCGACCTTCTGCTGGTCGTCGGCCGTGCCGAGCGTCACGGTCACGAGGGCCTGGGTCTCGCCACGCGTGAACACCGACGAACCGTGGACGCGCGGCAGGACCGTGTTCTCGATGGTGATCGGGCGGATCTCGTCGAACTTGCGGCCGTCGAGCCGGACGCCGCGCTCGAGGACCTCGTCGCGCAGCACCTTCTCCTGCAGGTCGTGCAGGATGCCTTTGGCCTCGCCCTTGCGGGCGGCCTGGTCTTCCGGCAGGCCAGCGATGACGTCCTTGCCGACCTTGGCGACCGTGGCGTAGTTCTCGAGCTTCCCCTTGATGCGCATGGCATCGGTGAGCGGCTTGAGCGCCGCTGCGGCGATGGCCTTCTCGAAGGCCTCGTCGACCTTCACTTCGGGCTTCGGAAGCTTCTTGCGGCCCGCCTCCTTGGCCAAGCCGTCGATCATCTCGCAGATCTGCTTGATGGCCGCGTGGGCGGTCTCGAGCGCGTGGATGACCTCCTCTTCGGAGACCTCCTGGGCGCCGGCTTCGACCATCACGATGCCGTCCACGCTGCCGGCCACCACGAGGTCCAGGCGGCTCTGCTTGCGCTGCGGATAACTGGGGTTGACGATGTACTGCCCGTCAACCAGTCCGACGCGCACGCCGGCAATCGTCTTCGCGAGAGGCATTTCCGAGAGCGCGAGTGCGGCGGACGCACCGGTGAGGGCGAGCACGTCGCCGTCGTTGTCGGTATCGGCCGAGATCACCGACGCGATGATCTGCGTCTCGAAACTCCAACCCGTCGGAAACAGCGGGCGAATCGGCCGGTCGATGACGCGGCACGTCAGCGTCTCTTTCTCGGTCGCCTTGCCCTCGCGCTTGAAGAAGCCGCCCGGGATGCGGCCCGAGGCGTAGGTGTTCTCGCGATAGTCCACCGTCAGCGGCAGGAAATCGATGCCTTCGCGGGGACTGGCCGCATGACAGGCGGCGACGAGCACCATGGTGTCGCCCTGGCGGACGATGACCGAACCGTCGGCCTGCTTGGCCAGCCGTCCAGTCTCGATGGAGAGGGATTGCTGACCGATCTGAATCTCGCGCTTGATCATTGGAAACCTCGATGCCGGGGTCACGTTCCCCGGACTTGTCGGCGCGACGGCCCCGGGCCTCCGCATGGTGCGGAGCGCGGTGACCGTCGCCGATCCTGTTGCTATCGCGCTGACGGCGGGAGGACTCCCGCGCAGTGGACGCGGCTACTTGCGGATGCCGAGCCTCTTGATGAGCTCCGCGTACCGGTCGGTGTCCTTGCTCTTCAGGTAATCGAGCAGGCGCCGGCGCTGGCCGACGAGCTTCAGGAGGCCGCGGCGTGAGTGGTGGTCCTTCGCGTGGCTCTTGAAGTGCTCGGTCAGGTAGGTGATGCGTTCGCTGAGAATCGCCACCTGGACTTCGGGCGATCCGGTGTCGGTGCCGTGCGTGCGATACGAATCAATGAGTGCGGTCTTCTTGTCTTTCGCTAGTGCCACTTCTGCCTCCACGTACGGCCCAGAGGACGGCCTGCCGCCGCTCCGCGCCGCCGTATGTCTGCGATTTCGATCGCAGGATGACCCTTCATCTTAGCTCAGGACGACGACTGGCTGCAAAAACCTGAGCGCGCCGGCGCCCACGGGCCCCGGCCTCGCTTCGGCGATGCCGAGCAGGTGACCCAGGTCGTCGAGGAGCCGAACTGGACCGGTGACGCTGTCGTCCGAGATCGCGGCCTGCACGCTTTGGCCGTGACGGACCCTTCGCGCCGCCTCGGGCGTGAGCGTCGCCGCCGGCAGGGCCGGCAGCAAGTGATCGACCGGCAAGAGCGCAGCGGCCAAGGTGCCGCGCGCCGCGGTGGCCAGGGCTTCCCAGCCGACGGCGCCGCCCAGGTCGAAACTGCCGGCGCGTGTGCGCCGAAGCCCAGCGAGATACGCGCCAGTGCCGAGTACTTCGCCGAGCTCGTGGGCCAGGGCCCGCACGTAGAAGCCGGCGGAGACCCGCATTCTGACGGTGGCGACTCCGTCGTCGTAGGCCTCGAGGGACAGTGCATGGACGGTCACCGTGACGGGGCGCAGGGTCAAGGGCGCGTCGCGCCGTGCGGCGCTGTAGGCCACCTCGCCGCCGACCTTCTTGGCCGAATAGGCGGGAGGCGTCTGGAGCTGCGCACCGACCCTGGAGGCCAGCAGAGCCGAGAGCGTCGCCCGATCCGGCACCCGGCCCGTCTGGCCGGTGGTCGCGCCTTCGGCGTCATAGGTCGTCGTCGACCGCCCGAAGGCGACACGTGCCTCGTACTCCTTCTCGTCGTTGGCCATGAAGCGCGCCAGCCTGGTCGCGCGTCCGGCAACGAGCACGAGCACGCCCGTCGCCAAAGGGTCGAGCGTGCCGGTGTGGCCGACACGCGAGGTGCCGAGGGCACGGCGGCCGACGGCCACCACGTCGTGCGAGGTCGGCCCCGCCGACTTGTCGACGATGAGGACGCCGTCGGGGGAGGCGGTCACGGTTCGGCGGGGGCGTCGGCCACGGCCGCGGTGAGCGCCTGCATGAGCTCGGCCCGCAGCGCCTCGATCGGGCCGGTCAGCGAACAGGCCGCCGCGTTTCTGTGCCCGCCGCCACCGCGGGTCGTGGCGAGCGCGCCGACGTCGACCGCGCCCTTCGAGCGCAGGCTCACGCGCCATTGCTCCGGCCTGTCGGCCTGCCTGAAGAAGGCCACCGCGCGCACGTCCTTCACCGACAGCGGGAAGTTGATGAGGCCTTCGGTGTCGTCGTAGCTGCCGCCGGCGTCGGCTGCCATATCGGGTGTCATGGTGAGCAGAGCGATCTGCCCAGACGGGTCGACCACCATCCCGGAGAGCACGCTGCCAAAGAGGTGTACCCGCGCCATCCGATGGCTGTCGTAGTGCGTGCGCGCGATCCACTCGGGCCGCGCGCCCGCCTCCACACATCGGGCCGCGATGTCGAAGGTGCGCGGCGAGAGGTGCGAGAAGTGGAACGAGCCGGTGTCGGTCAGGATCGCCAGATAGATGTGCGTCGCGACGTCGGCGGTCACCGGTGCGCCGAGGGCCGTGATGAGCACGTAGACCAGCTCGCCGCAAGCGGCCGCCGATTCGTCGACCCAGTTCACCACCCCGTAGCGCGTATTTCCCGGATGGTGATCGATGTTCAGAACCGGAGAGCGGTCCAGTCCGGTGATGCCGGTGCGTGCGAGATCGCCGCATTCCATGATGACGGCCGCGTCGAACGCCTCGTCAACCTGGCCAGTGATCCAGAGGTTGTCCACGGCCGGGAACGGCTGCAGATTGGCGGGTGGCACGGCGCACACCGCCATCTGCGCCTCCTTGCCGATGGCCCGAAGCGCCAGCACGAGCGCCAAGCCCGAGCCGATGGCGTCGCCGTCGGGCCGCTCATGCGAGGCGACGACGATCCTGGAGGCGCGGGTGAGCCGCGCCACGATCTCAGCGAGCGCCGGATCAGGCCGTGGTGTCGGGATCATGCGTGTCAGGTGAGGTCGTCGGCGCTGCCTCGTCGGCGCTGACATCGTCGGCTACCGGCTCGGCCTGGAGTGCCGGCGCCCGGGCCGCCTCTTCCTCGTGAATCTCGTGCAGGATCTCCTCGACGCGCTGATGCGCGGCGAGGCCCTCGTCGTACTGGAAGTGGACTTCGGGCACTCGCCGGAGCATGACGCGCGTCGCCAGCACGTGGCGGACGAACGGGGCTGCGCGCTCGAGCGCTTTGACCGTGCGCTTGCGCTCGGCGGCGTCGCCGAGCAGCGTCCAGTAGACGCGGGCGAGTGACAGGTCGGGCGTCAGCTTGACGCGTGTCACCGTGACCAGCCCCACGCCCGGGTCTGCCACTTCAGTGGCGAGGATCTGGCTGACCTCTTCGCGCAGTTGCTCGGCGATCCGCTCGGTGCGATGGCTGAGGGGCATGATTGATTCTAGCGGGGCTTGGGTCGTGGGGCTCGGCTCCCGGGCCCCGACTTCATGCCAGGTGCTCGACCTGGGTGCGCGTGATGAAACCGGGCTCGTGGCGCTCGATTTCGTTCACCACGGCCTGCAACTCGCGCTCGGCGTGCGCGCCGTCGGTCGCGATGGCGACGACGCCGAGGGTGGCGCGCTGCCAGAGATCGTGATGATCGATCTCGGCCACGCTGACGTTGAACTTGGCGGCGCGATCCTTCACGCTGCGCAGGATCATCCGCTTGTCCTTGAGGGACTGCGCGAAAGGGACGTGCAGCTCGATCGTCAGCAGCACGACGGCCATCGTCCCCTCGCGGCGGCCCCGCTAGGCGGTGGTCGCGACGCGCTCCATCTGGAAGACTTCGATGACGTCACCAACTTTGATGTCATTGTAGCCGGCCAGGCCGATACCGCACTCGAAACCGGTCTTGACCTCGCTGACGTCATCCTTGAAGCGGCGCAGCGAGGCCAGCTTGCCCTCCCAGACGACCGCGCCGTCGCGGAAGAGGCGCACCTGCGCGTCGCCCTGACGCGTGATGCGGCCTTCGCTGACCATGCAGCCGGCGATGGTGCCGGCCTTCGGCACCTTGAAGATGTCGCGCACCTGGGCGGCACCCAACCGCACTTCCTTGAAGGTCGGATCGAGCAGGCCCGCCATGGCCTTTTCGATTTCCTCAGTCACCGTGTAGATGACGGTGTGGTGGCGGATGTCGACCTTCTCGCGGTCGGCAATGTCGGCAGCGTTTCTGTCCGGCCGCACGTTGAAGCCGATGATGATGGCGTTGCTGGCCGTGGCCAGCAGCACGTCCGACTCGTTGATGGCGCCCACCGCCGAGTGGATGATCTTGACCTTGACCTTCTCGGTCGACAGCTTGTCGAGCGAGTTGGCCAGTACTTCGGCCGATCCCTGTACGTCGGCCTTGACGATGATCGGCAGTTCCTTCATGCCGCCCTCGGCCATCTGAGCCTGCAGGGTCTCGAGCGTCAGACGGCTGCCCTTGGCGACCAGCGACTTTTCCTTGGCCTTGGCCTGACGGAACATCGCGATCTGCCGTGCCTTGGCCGGATCCGACACCGATTGGAACGAATCGCCCGGGGAGGGCAGTGTCTCGAGGCCGAGCACTTCGACCGGCGTGGACGGTCCGGCCGTCTTCGTCGGCCGTCCCCGATCGTCGAGCAGTGCACGCACGCGGCCCACGACCGGGCCGGCGATGATGTTGTCGCCGACGCTGAGGGTGCCGTCCTGCACGAGTACCGTGGCCACCGGTCCGCGGCCGCGGTCCAGCTTCGTTTCGAGCACGGTGCCGACCGCCGACCGTTTCGGGTTGGCCTTGAGCTCGCTGATTTCGGTGACGAGCAGGATCATCTCGAGCAGTGACTCGAGGTTGGTCTTCTGCTTGGCCGAGACTTCCACGAACACCGTCGTGCCGCCCCAGGCCTCGGGCATCAGGCCGAGGTCGGCCAGCTGGCGCTTCGCCACTTCGGGATTGGCGCCGGGCTTGTCGATCTTGTTGACGGCCACGATGATCGGCACGTTGGCGGCCTTGGCGTGGTCGACGGCCTCGCGCGTCTGCGGCATGACGCCGTCGTCAGCGGCCACCACCAGAACGACCACGTCGGTCACCTTGGCGCCGCGGGCGCGCATCAGTGTGAAGGCCTCGTGGCCCGGCGTGTCGAGGAAGACGATGCTCTTGTCTTTCTTCTCGCCGACCCCGCCGACCAGATAGGCGCCGATGTGCTGGGTGATGCCGCCGGCTTCGCGCTCGGCGACTCGCGTCGTGCGGATCGAGTCGAGCAGCGTGGTCTTGCCGTGGTCGACGTGCCCCATGACGGTAACGACGGGGGCGCGGGCGACCGCGTCCTTGTCGTCGGCCGTTTCGGCCGCAACCTCGAGCAGCTCTTCTTCGAAGCTACGCGTTTCGACTTCGGCGCCGAAGTGCCGCGACACCTCGCGCGCCGTCTCGATGTCGACCGCCGAGTTGATGGTCATCATCATCCGGCGGTCGAGCAACACCTTCAGCACGTCCTTGACGCGCACTTCGAGCTTGTCCGATAGATCCTTGACGGTCATGCCCTCGGCCAGCGTGATCGTGCGGCTGATCGGCGGCAGGGCGACGGGCGGCGGCGGCGGCGCCTGGCGCGATCCGCCGTCGCGGCGTGGTCCCGATGAGCGGCCGCCGGGACGGGAATACATGCCGGGCCGGCCCATGGGGGGACGTGAGGGCATGCCGGGGCGCTGCGGGTAGGTGCCGGGGCGCGGCGGCAGGCCTTGACCGGGCCGTACGGGCTGCGAGGGCAGCGGGCGAGGTCCGCCGAGCGCCGACGGCGTCGTGGGATACGGACGCGCACCCGGATAGGGCGGCCGTGCTCCCATCGGAGGGCGTGCGCCCGAGCCGGGCGTCACCGGACGCGGCGGCGGGGGCGCCACGATGCGCGCGGGAGGCTGACTCGGGGGACGCTTGGCGGGCGCGAGCGGACGCGCCTGCGGCACGGCCTGTCCCGGCTCTTCGATACGCAACCGCAAGCTCGGTGGCAGGATGCGGCCGGTGGGCGCCGCCGGCGGCGCCGGCGGTTCAGAGGCAGCGGCCTCGTCCACCTGGGGCTCGGCCGCCGCGGCTGGCGCGGCCGCCATGGCCGGCGTTTCCACCGGCCCCGCCGTGTCGGGTTCAGGCTGATGAGCGGCTGGTGCCGCCGTCTCTTCGGGGGCCTCGGCGTCGACAGGCGGCGCCGGTGCGATCTCGGCGGCCGGCACCGGGGCTTCGGCCGCCAATGCTTCGTGGCCGGGCAAGTCGTGCTCGGCGGGCGCCGGCGGCTTGACCGTGCGGACGAGCCGCGGCGGTGGCAGCGGCGGTCCGGCCGGCTTGGCCGGCTCCGGGGCGTGCCCCTTCTTGGCCGACGCCGTCTTGGCCTTGGCGGCCCTGACTGCCGTGTCCGACAGGATGTCGCCCTTCGGCAGCTCGATCCCGCGCTGCCGCGCCAGTCGTTCGACAAACTGGCGCGCCACGATCTCCTCCACGGTGCTCGAGGCGCTCTTCAGCTCGATGCCGTGGTTCTGCTTGAGCAGCTGGAGGACTTCCTGGCTGGTCGTGCCCAGCAGCTCTGCGACTTTGAAGATCCGGACAGTGGCCAACACTCACCCCTGGAAAGACGTACTCACTTACTGATCGGTGTCGACGGCAGTGCCGGCGTCTGGCGCGGCGACTGGCGCGGCGTCGAGCGCAGCTTCTGGCGCCTCCACCGGTGCATCGGCTGCAGCCTCGTCGCCGCCACCTGTTTCATCACTCGTGCCCGCTTCGAGGGCGCCGAGTTCCGCTTCGACTTCTTTGCGGACTTCCTCTTCGCTCTTGATGTCGATCTTCCAGCCGGTCAGCTTCGCTCCGAGACGCACGTTCTGACCCTTCTTGCCGATCGCGAGCGACAGTTGGCTGTCTTCCACCAGCACTTCCATCACCTTGTTCTCGTCGTCGGTGATCGACACGCGCTGCACCTTCGCGGGGCTGAGCGCGTTCATCACGAACTGAATGGGGTCGTCCGACCACTCGACGATGTCGATCTTTTCGCCCCGCAGTTCACGGATGATGGCCTGCACGCGCGTGCCCTTCATGCCGACGCACGCGCCGACCGGGTCGATGTCGCGCTCGCGTGAGTAGACCGCCACCTTGGCGCGGTCCCCGGCCTCGCGCACCGCGCCGCGGATCATCACCGTGCCGTCGTAGATCTCCGGCACTTCCTGCTCGAAGAGCTTGATGAGCAGGGCGGGGTCGGTGCGCGACAACACGACCTGGGGACCCTTGGCGCTCTTGCTCACGCCTCTGATCACGGCGCGCACGCGGTCACCTTGGTTGTAGCTCTCGGCGCGCGACTGTTCCTTGCGCGGGAGGATGGTCTCGATGCGGCCGATCTCGACGATCATGTCGCCCTGCTCGAACCGCTTGACCAGGCCGGTGACGACCTCGCCGACGCGCTGATCGAACTCAAGGAATACGTTCTCGCGTTCGGCTTCCCGGACCTTCTGGAAGATGACCTGTTTGGCCGTCTGCGCGGCGATGCGCCCGAGCACTTCGGTGCTCTTCGGGAACTCAATCTGGTAGCCGACTTCGACGCCGGCATCGGCGCCGTACATCTCGAGCGCCTCGGCCAGGGAGATCTCGGTGGCGGGGTTCGTGACTTCTTCGACGATCGTCCTGACCGCGAAGAGCTCGACCTGGCCGGTGTCCGAATTGAGCTTCGCCTTCAGCTCCTCGCCGGCCTTGTAGTACTTGCGCGAAGCCGTCAGCACGGCCTCTTCCATGGCGGCGATGACCACGCCGGGCTCGATGCCCTTCTCCTTGGCCAGCGCTTCGATGGTCTGCATCAACGGGTTGGTCGCCATGTTCCTCAAAACTCCACTTCGAGACGGGCGCGCCGGATGAGACCGAACGGCAGCCGAATCAGCTTGCCACCCTGGTTCTCGAACAGCACGTCATCGCCATCCACGCCGCGCAGGTGGCCCGCGAAGGCCGTCTGCCTGTCGACGGGTGCGGTGGTCACGATCTTCGCCAGCCGTCCCGTAAACCGCTGGTAGTCGTCGCGCGACCGCAGCGGCCTGTCGAGCCCCGGCGACGACACTTCCAGCGTGTATTCGTCGGGCACGACGTCATCGACGTCGAGCACCGCGCTCAGTTCCTCGCTCACCCTCTGGCAATGCTCCAGACTCACGCTGTCCTCGGCGGTGGCCGAGGGGCCAGGTCTGTCGAGCACGACCCGCAGTACGTTCCGGCCGCCCTCGCGCCCGTACGTCATGTCGAACAGCTCGAGGCCGTACGCCCCGGCAACGTTCGCCGCGAGCTCCCGAATCCGTTCAAGTGACAGCACGACTTACCCAGAAACGAAAAAGAGTGGGCTACAGCCCACTCTGGTTTTCCCAGATCAGCACCGGACCCTTGAGTTTAGCACCCGGAAGGCTCAGAGGTCCAGAGGCCGGGCGATGAGATCGTAGCCCTTGGCGCCCACGATTTCGACCTCGAGGAACTGCCCGGGCGAAAGGGTTGCCGGATCGGCCTCCGTCAGATAGACCAGCGGATCGATGTCGGGGGCCTGACCCGGCAGTCGCCCCGTGAACACCCACTCGTGCTCGGGGGAGGGGCCATCCACGACCATCCGGGCCCGGCTGCCGACCCGGGCTTGCTGCCGGGCGGCCACGATCTTCTTCTGTGCCGCCATGACCTTGCGCCGCCGGCGGGCCTTCTCAGGCGCCGGTACGTCGTCCACCAGGTCGAACGCCGACGTGTCTTCCTCGTGACTGTAGGTGAAGACGCCGACGTGGTCGAAGCCAACGGCCGTGATGAATGCCAGTAGCTCCGCGACGTCAGCCTCGGTCTCGCCAGGGAAGCCGACGATGAAGGTGGTGCGGAGGGCCACGTCGGGCATTCTCGCGCGTATGTTCGCGAGCAGCCGCTCGTAGGAGGCGCGGGTGCCCGGGCGCTTCATCCGCTTGAGCACCGGATCTGCGGCGTGCTGCAGCGGCAGGTCGATGTAGCGGACCACCTTCTTGCTGGCGGCGATGGCCTCAATCGTCGCATCGGTGATGGTCGTGGGATAGAGGTACAGGAGGCGCACCCACTCGATGCCGTCCACCTCGTCGAGCGCCGCGATGAGGTGCGGCAGCGCGTCACGTTCCCGGCGGTCGATGCCGTAGAAGGTCGTGTCCTGCGACACCAGCAGCAGTTCCTTGACGCCGCGGGCCGCCAGCGCGTGCGCCTCGGCAATCACCGATGCGATGCTGCGGCTGCGGTAGTGCCCGCGCATCTTCGGGATCACACAGAACGCGCACTTGTAGTCGCAGCCCTCGGCGATCTTCACGTATGCGTAGTGCCCTGGCGTCGCCAGGCGGCGCGGGGTGTTCGCGTCGTACAGGTAGGTGGGGAGGTCCACACCGAAGACAGGTGCTGGCGGCTGTCGGCTGGCGGCTATCTGACCAGGGTGTCCCGGTGCGGATGCCGTCGCTTCGCTCAATGCCTTCGGGTCGCGCTTGTAGAACGTCAGGGGTGAGGCGCCGGCGGGGCGGGCGGAGGTCGAGCCGGGCTGAATCGCTTCGAGGATATTCGGGACGTCGCCCGTGCCGAGGATGGCGTCGATCTCGGGGATCTCCTTCTGCAGGCTGTCGCGGTAGCGTTCGGCCAGGCAGCCGGTCACGACGAGCCGGCCGCCGCTGGCCCTCTTCTTCTGGGCCATTTCCAGGATCGTGTCGATCGACTCTTGCTTGGCGCGATCGATGAACGCGCACGTGTTCACGATCACCACGTCGGCGCCGTCGGCGTCGGTCGTGATCTCGTGTCCGGCCTGCTCGGCCGTGCCGAGCATGACCTCGGAATCCACCAGGTTCTTGGGGCAGCCGAGGGAGACGAAGCCGATCTTCACAAGCGAGCTTCAAAGCCCGGGTCCCGGGGCACGGGGACGGCGGTATGCCGGCGAGCGGCGTCACGGAGCATCCCTCCACTGTACACCCCTGGCGACACCAGACGCGGGCTCGCCGGTGGCCCCTGCCCCGGCCACCGGCGCTCGTGTTAGTCCCTGGCGACGAACGTCTTGCTGGCGCTGACATCACCGTCGCCGCTGCTGCCAGTGCGGCCGTAGACGGTCAGGTTGTACCCACCCGGGGCGGCCGGCCGCCACGTATGGGTGGCCGAGAAACTCCAGTCCTGGACGATCTGCCAGGAGCCGCCCCACGGCTGCACCCAGAAGCGATACATCGGCGTGCCGCTCCCGCCCTGGCCACTGGCCGACAGCGCCACCGCCGTGCCAACGGCCTGCGGCGTCGTGGGGGTGAACGACAGCGCGACGCCGGTCATCGGGCTCGTACCGCCGCCACCGTCGGTGCCGGAGGTGGTGATCGTCCACGCGAACGAGTGCGCGTCCGAGCCATTGGCATCTCGCACCGTGACGGTCGGCCGGTATGTCCCTACGGCGGCAAGGGCGCCGCTGATGCGTCCGCTTCCGGCATCGAGCGTGAGTCCGGGTGGGAGGTCGTTGGCCGAAAAACTGAGACTGCTGCCGTCGGGGTCAGTGACCACCGGGTCGATCGCCACCGGCGCTCCCACGCCGTCGCTGCGATCGGCGATCGGCGACAGCAGCGGAATCGAGACACCGATCTCGCTGGCGAACGGGCCGGGCCCGTGGCCGTTGACCGCGCGCACGGTCACGAGATGCAGCACGCCGGGCGTGGCCGTGAAGGTGAACCAGTTCTGCATCGCGGGCACCGTCCATCGGACGTCGTCGCAGGTCAGTGACTGCGTGCCGACGCACGCCTCGCACGACACCACTTGGTCAGTGGCGGGACTGAAATCCCAATGCGCTGTGAGGGCCTGGCCGGCGGCGGAGAACGGGAAGAGGAAGAGCCCAAGCGGAACGAGCGCGAGGGCCACACCGGCCCGCGCAGAAAACAGTACTGACATCAATGGTCTCCCTTGACCAACGTGAACGAACCGGGAGCACCAGGGGGATGGCTGTAGTGAGGAGTGCAAGAAGGCTGCCGGGAGCCAGCGCGGCGCGTTGGCGGCGGGATCCTACCGACGCCAGCGCGCGATGGCCGAACGATCGACAGTGTGACGGCCGTGCACTTCTTGGGGCTGTGCAGCGAATGCGAACACGCCAATGCGAGCTCTCCCGTCACACGACTGACGGCGGAGCGACACCAGCATGAGCGGCAAACGCCTGCCGTCGTCGCGGCAGACGTGAAGCGCAATCGCGCTGCAGTCGGCCGGTGGCAGCGCGCTATGGATAAAGCCGGTACAGCGTGCGCGGGTAGGGGATCGTCTCGCGCAGGTGTTCGAGACCGCAGATCCACGTGACCACGCGTTCGATCCCCATGCCGAATCCGCCGTGGGGCACGCTACCGTAGCGGCGCAGGTCGAGGTACCACTCGAACGCCTCCTGGGGCAGCTCATGCTCGTGGATGCGCTGCAGAAGCAGATCCAGGTCGTCGAGGCGCTGGCCGCCGCCGATGATCTCCCCGTAGCCCTCGGGAGCCAGCACATCAACGCAGAGGGCCTTGTCCATCTGCTGCGGATCGGGCTTCATGTAGAAGGCCTTCACCGCGCCCGGATAGTGTGTGACGCACAGGGGCGCGTCGAATTGCTGCGAGAGCACGGTCTCATCGGTACCGCCGAGGTCGGTGCCGTGCTGGAACGGCTGGCCCTTCTCGACGAGCAGCGCCGCCGCCTGGTCGTAGGTCATCCGGGGGAACGGCGTCTTCACGGCTTCGAGCTTCGTGGTGTCGCGTTCGAGCAGCTTCAGCTCACTGGCGCGTCGGTCGAGCACGCGCCCGACCACGCTGGTCACGAGGCGTTCGGCCAGGCCGATCACGTCGTCCAGGTCGGCGTAGGCCATCTCGGGCTCGACCATCCAGAACTCGGTGAGGTGACGGCGCGTCTTGCTCTTCTCGGCGCGGAAGGTCGGCCCGAAGCAGTAGACCTTGCCAAGCGCCATCGCGTTGGCCTCGTTGTAGAGCTGCCCGCTCTGCGTGAGGTAGGCGGTGACGTCGTCGAAGTATTGCACCGGGAAGAGCGTGGTCGTGCCTTCGCAGGCGGCCGGTGTGAAGATTGGGGTGTCGGCCAGGATGAAGCCCTCGCCGTTGAAGAAGTCGCGAACGGCGTTCACCACCTCGTGCCGCACCTTCAGGATGGCCGTCTGGCGCTCGGCGCGGATCCAGAGATGGCGGCGGTCCATCAGGTAGTCGACACCGTGTTCCTTCGGCGTGATGGGGTAGTCATGCGAGGCGCCGATGACATCGAAGCCGGAGGCTACCAGTTCGTAGCCGCCTTTGGCGCGTGTGTCCGCCCGCACGTTCCCGCGCACGACGATCGAAGTCTCCTGCGCCAGGTGATCGGCGGCCTTGAAGGCCTCCTCGCCGACGTCGTTCTTGCCCATCACGACCTGCAGGAAGCCCGTGCCGTCGCGCACCACTAGGAAGTGGATCTTGCCGCTCGACCGGCGATTGTGCAGCCAGCCTTTGATCTGGACGTCCTGGCCGGCCCGATCGCCGAGGCGGTTGATGGAAATGGTCGGAATGCTCATTGGCTCATCGGCTCGTCGTTGATTCCGAGCGCCTGCTCGAAGCGCTGGCGGGCGGCGGCGGCCCGCGCCAGTGTGGCGACGGGGGGCATGGCCGGTGCCACCTCGAAGGTCCAGGGCCCGGCGTAGCCCACCTTGAGGAAGGCCAGCAGCGCCCGCGGCCAGTCGATGGCGCCGTCGTACGGCACCAGATGGTCGTCGCGAAGGCCGCGGTTGTCGTTGACGTGCGTCGCGATGATGTGGCCAGAGGCTGACTCGATCGCGTCGACCGGGTCGCCGAGCAGCCGCGCGTGCCCGGTGTCGACGCAAATGCCGGCCACCGGCCAGTCGGCCGCCTCCTCGATCAGGGCAACGAGGGCGTCTGGTGTCGACAACCGGTTCGTCTGTACTTCGAGGGCGATCTGCACGCCGCACTCGCCGGCATAGGGCATCAGCACGTCGAGGCTGGCGCGCGCCGCCACCGCGTCGTTGTCGCCGGGTGCAGCCGCGTGCTCTGGCAGGCCCAGGTGCACTACCAACGTGTCGTAGCGCAGGGTCTTGGCGATGTCGATGGCGGCCCACGTGTGGTCCACCGCCGCGAGCCGTGCGGCGGTGCCGGTTGCCGCCAGCGACAGGGAGCCGCGCCATCGGCCATCGAAAGCCTCGGCCGTGGGCGCATGCACGGCGGCGAGCGACAGACGGGTGTCGTCGAGCCACTCGCCGAGCTGCTCGACGGCCGCCGGGTCCGTGTAATCGAAATGCGAGCGCAGCGCGAACAGCTCGATCGCGTCGAAGCCATGGGCGGCGATCTCGACCAGGTGTTCGCGGTCGAGGCGTGTCTGGTGGAACAAGTAGGTGGAAATGCTGAAGCGGGTGGCGCTCACGATGGCAGGGGATTGTACCGCAGCTCGTCGACGAGCTCGCCGAGCAGTTCGGCGAGGCGGCCGAAGCGCGGATCGCGGCCGAGCGTGCGCCGCACGTAAGCTAGCGTGCGCGGGACGTACTGCATGTAGACCGGGTTGCCCCGCGCGGTCGTCTGGTAGCCGAACGTGCCGAGCGCCTTGAGGTTGCGCTGCAGGGCCATCAGGTCGAAGCGGCGGCGGAACGTCGCGCTCGCGGCGGGCGTCGCCTCGGCGCCGCGCGAGAGGGCGACGTAGTAGGCGATCAGGTCGTCGACCGCCGCCTCGGACAGGTCGACGTAGGAATCGCGCAGCAGCGACGCGAGGTCGTAGGTGTCGGGCCCCATGCGCGCATCCTGGAAATCGATGACGTGCAGTGCCCCGTCGTGCCACATGAGATTGCGGCTGTGATAGTCGCGGTGGCATAGCACGCGCGGCTCGTTCGCCAGCTCGTCGACGACGACCGCCCACTCGGCGCGAAGGGCCTCGCGAACGGGTTCCTCGGGCACCGCGCCGCGGTAGGCCAGCAGGAAGTGGCGTACGAAGAACTCGAGTTCCCAGGCCAGCTTCTCGTGATCGAAGGCCACGCCGTATGGGGGGTACTCGGGCGAGGCCAGCTCGGCTCCGCGCTGCTGCAGCCGCACGATGAGGCCTACCGCCTCGCGGTAGCGCGTGGCACGTTCGGTGGCCGAGGCGCCGCCAAGGTGCGCCTGCAGCGTCACGTCGCCGAGATCCTGCTGGGCGAGGATGCCCAGTTCGTCGTCGTGATGCAGCAGGGCGGGAACGGGCAGCGGGATGGCGGCAAATAGCCCGGCGACGCGCACGAAGGTGGAGGTGGCGTAGTCGATCGGACCGGCGTGAACGCTCAGCACGATCGAGCGGGCGCCGCTGAGCAGCACGCGCACGTAGCGGCGATCGGAGGCATCGCCCGTTAACAACACGGTGCGGTGGACGTCCTTGGTGAGGTCGTGGCGTGCGAGGTAGTCGGCGACGCGCTGGTCGAGGTCGGCGGACATCGCAAAGATATTATCTGGACGCGTCGAGTGGCGCGATCCACAGATCGCCGTCGGCGCGGCCCGGTGCGTCCTCGGGTAGCGCGGCCCGCGCAACGACGACCACCCGCGACAGCTGCCGACCCGCGGGGATGGTCACGCCGTCGGCAAGGATCGAGTCGCGCACCTCGGCATCGGCGCCGACCGTCACATCGTCCCAGAGCACCGAGCCGGTGATGTCGGCCGACGGCGCCACCCGGGTGCCGACTCCACGGTCGAGGGTGCCGCCCTCGGCAGCGGCGATCGCCTGCACGCTGGCCAGGTAGTCGGCCGGTGTCCCGATGTCGTGGAACGCCACCGCGCTCGACCAGACACGCACGCTGTCTGGATCGGCCGCGATGAGTGCGGGGTAGAGCGCCTTCAGCGCCTCGGAGGGCTCGCCAGCAGGTGCGGCAGCGAACGCGGCCCGCTCGGCGACCTGCACGCCGATGAAGTGCATGAACTGGCAGCCGTCCAGGGCGGCGGGCGGGAGGGCGCCGTCGCGGGTCACACCGGCAAAGCATCCATCGGGGTCGACAGCCAGCGCGTTGTAGCCGGCACGGGCGGCGGGAATGGCCGCCATCGTCACCAGCGGCCGATGACGAGCGTGTGCTTCGGCCAGGGCCGGTAGATCGAGGTCGGTCAGCGTGTCGCCATTCACCACGAACGCGCGCTCGGCCTCCAGCAAGTCGAACGCCCGGCGCGGACCGCCGGCGGAGCCGAGTACGACCGGCTCCCACGAGTAGCGCACCTCGACGTGGAGATCGTCGCCATGTCCCACGAGGGAGGTGATCGTGGCCGGCCGGTGGTGGAGGTTCACCACCACCCGTCTGACGCCGGCGGCGGCCAGCCAGCGGAGCTGGCGGCGGATCATCGGCTCGCCGGCCACCGGCAGGGCCGCTTTGGCGCGCACCCACGAGAGGGGCGCCAGGCGCGTGCCGAGGCCGGCGGCGAGCACGATGGCGGTGTCGATCACGGCGTGAGGGCGGCAAAGGTCATGTCGCCGTCAGCCCGGCCGCCGCCCGCGGCCCCGAGGAAGAGGCTGCGATACGACGCGGTGATGTAGTCGGCGGCCGAAAACCCCAGCCGTCTGGCCCACTCGGTGATGGCGTCAGCCTCGCCTTCAATCTCGAGGAACGTGCCGATGGGCGTTTCGTCGATGGCCAGAAGCGCACCCGGCACGTCCAGTTCCTCACGGTACTTCTCGTAGCGGAAGACCGGCGTGTAGCCGAGCGCGGCCAGAATCGCCAGCAGGCCCCCGGCGCTGCCGGCCGCGGTCTCGATCTCCTGGCGCGCCTTGAACGGACCGGGCTCGACGGCGCCCTTGAAGGTCAGGAACGCGTCTCCATTGTCGTCGCGGACCCGCAAGACCCAGCCGCGGCTGGCGAGCGCGCGCTCGGCGGTGTCGACGATGACATCGCGCTGCAGTCGCCGCGGGCGGCGAGGCGTCGCCCCCAGCGCGAGGACCCGCGCCCGGGCGTCCTCGCTGCTGGGCATCCGCAGCTTGATCTCACGCTCGACGCCGCCGGCCAGCGCCTACTCCTTGCGCACCGTGACGAAGCTCTCCTGGCCGTTGCGGAGCACGAGCAGGAAGGCGCTCGAGCCCGAGGCCACGCGGCCGAGCTCACGGGCCGCATCGGCCACCGTCGTGACCGGCCGGCGGTTCACCTGGAGCAGGACGTCGCCGCGTGCCAGACCGCCTCGTTGGGCGGGACTGCCGGCTTCCACGTCGGTGATGATGACCCCTTCGGTGCCCGACGGCAGGCGCAAGCGGCGCGCCATGTCCGCCGTGAGTGAGCCCACGCTCATCCCGAAGCCCTCGCCCGCCTCAACCTCCGGCTCGGTCGCGTCGGCGTCGCGCGAGGCGCGCGCGGTTTCGGCGTCGAGGTTCAGCTCGTCGATCGTGATGCTCAGCCGCTTCTCGACCTTGTCGCGCAGGACTTTGATCGGCACCGTGGAACCGGGCGCCGTCCGCGTGACGTAGCCCACCAGGTCGTCGCGGTTCTCGACCGTCTTGCCGTTGAACTCGATGATGACGTCGCCGGGCTCCACACCCGCCTTGGCCGCCGGGCCGCCGGCGTTGACCGACGAGACGAGGGCGCCGGTGCGCTCCTTCAGACCGAGCATGTCGAGCGAGTCGAGCGGAATGGCGCCCACCGCCACGCCGATGACGCCGCGCGTGACCTTGCCGACCCGCAGCTGCGGCAGCAACTCGCGCACGGTGTTGATCGGAATCGCAAAGCCGATGCCGATGTTGCCTGCCTGCCGTGAGTCGGTATAGATGGCGGTATTGATGCCAATGACTTCCCCGCGCACGTTCAGCAGCGGGCCGCCTGAGTTGCCGGGGTTGATCGCCGCATCGGTCTGCAGCACGTCCTGGCTGCGGCCGTCGGTGATGGGGAAGGGCCGCTCCGTGGCGCTGATGACGCCGACGCTCACGGTGTGCGCCAGTCCGAACGGGTTGCCGATGGCCATGACCCAGTCGCCGGGCTGCATCTGCTCCGAGTCGCCGAACTTGACGTCGATCAACTCGCGCTTGGGCTTTTCGGTGAGTTCGATGAGGGCGCTGTCGGTGAGCTGGTCGCGGCCGACGACCTTGGCCAGGTAGCTCACGTCGGGATCGTCGCCGTAGAACGACACCTGGATCTTCGTGGCGTCTTCCACGACGTGATTGTTCGTGAGGATCAGCCCGTCCTTGGCGCTGATGATGAACCCGGTGCCGGCGGCCTGCGTGACCTGGGGACGCCCCTGGGGCTGCCGACGCTGCTGCTGGCCGCCACCCCCGCCGAAGAAGCGCTCGAGCAGGTCGTCGTCGCCGCCGAAGAACTGCGTCATCTGCGACTGGCGTTGGCGCGACTCGGTGCGAATGTTGACGACCGCCGGGCTCATCGACTTGGCGATCGTGCGGAAGGTGGAGGCGTCGACCGGGCCGGCGAGCGGCGCGCTGTTGGCCGGAGGCAGGTCGGCGGCGACGCTCTGCGCCGAGGAGGCGGGCGCCAGCTCGAGCTTCGACGCGATGACCATGCCGACCGCAGCCGACGCGACGGCGATGAGCAGGGCATAGAACAGAGTGGTTTTGCGGGTCGACATCAGATCCTCCACTTACACCAGCGGCACCACGGCGTTCTGTCGTGGGCCCGTGACCTCGGGGCCGGTCGGGCCCCAGGCAATATTGATTTCCGTGCGCACGCCGAAGGTGTCGAAATACAGCCCGGGTTCGATCGTGAAGCCGGTGCCCGGCAGCAGCCGGCGCTCGTCTTTCGTTTCGTAGTCGTCGAGGTGCGCCCCGTTGCCGTGCACTTCCTCGCCGAGACTATGGCCCGTGCGGTGCAGGATGGCCCCGCCGAAGCCCGCCGCCTGCAGCACGGCCCGCGCGGCGCCATCGGCCTCGTAGCCGCGCACGTCACGGCCGGCCGCGGCCGCCGACTCGACCAGCGCCACCGCGGCGTCGCGGGCGTCGCGGACGGCGGCGAAGGCGGCTTCGACGGGCGCGGGAATCGACGCGCCGGTGAAGCCCATCCAGCTGATGTCGGCGTAGACCGCTTGCGGCGTCTTCAGCTTCCCCCACAGATCGAGCAGCACCACTTCGTTCGGGCCGATCGGTCGCGCCGAAGCGGCCGTGGGCTGGTAGTGCGGGTCGCCTGAGTTCTCCTGCGAGGCCACGATCGGCGCGGCGTCGGTCGTGAGGCCCTCTTCGTCGAACCACGTCATCATCGCCGACTGGATGTCGAATTCGTTCGTGGCGGTGCCCTCGCGCAGCCGCGCCGCAATCAGCGCGAAGGCGCGATCCTTGATGCGGTAGAGGGCGGAGGACGCCGCGCGATGGGTGTCGAACCCGCCGGCGGGCCACATGGCCTCGAATTCCTGCACCAGGTCGCCCGACGAGACGATCGTGGTGCCGCAGTCGCGCACGAGTTCGACCGTGCCGGCATCGACCCGCGACACGTAGGGGATGGCGGCGTGCGGTGAGTACTCCATCGCGATGGTGCGGCAGCCGCCGAGAATCTGACGCAGACCGGCCTCGAGTTCCACTCGCCCGGCGTACTCCACGGCGTGGCCGGGGAGATGTGCCAGCGTGCGCTTCTCGATCTTGTGCACGAGTTTACGTGGCTCACCCTTGGCCGGCACCAGGTAGAACCACCGGCGGGTCGTCATATGGCCGGTCGTGGCCAGCCCCGCGACCCGGCGCGACACTGGGTTCGAGCCATGGAAATCGTAGAGCAGCCAGCCGTCGAGCCGGGACGCGCGGAGGGCCGCCTGTACGGCGGGTACGTCGAGGGACATTGCGAATTTTCAGTATAGCTGGTTTGACAGCGCGCGGCCGCCGGCACCACGGTCCACTGGCCAGCGCCACTACCTGCTAGGACGCGCCGAGGCGGCCGAAAGTTTTCTCGGGTCGGCCCGCCGACGGCCACGGTAATTGCGGACATGACCGGAGCCGAGCAAGTCATCGGTCGCCGCGTCGTGCTGCAGACTCTGGCGGCCCTGGGATTCTGGAGCGCCACGGTCACTGTCCTGGCCGCCCAGGCAACGCCGGTCGTGACCGCGGCCGCGCCGCACGCCCAGTATGCGACCACCGCCGGCTGGATCGTGGCGATGGCCGAAGCTGCGGCCTTCCTCGAACAGCGTCTCGTCAGACGCCCGAGCTCGTCGACCCGGTCGTGCGCGAGCGGCTCGACGCCGCGCGGTCCTACTCGGCCACCGTTCGAGTCGCCGGAACTGGCCGCCACCGACGTCAAGCCGGGTTCCAAGCCCTCGCGGTTCCGCGGCGGGACGACCGTTCTCGGCAACATGACCGGGCTGCCTGCGTTGCTGCCGTGCGGGTTCCCGGCCGGTCCGCCGGCGCTGCCGATCGGAACGCAGCTCCACGGCCGGGCGTTCGACGAGTTCTCGCTGTTCCGGGTCGGTCATGCCTACGAACAAGCGACCGACTGGCCTACCCGCCGGCCAACCCTCGTGACGGGCAACCGGCTCGTGGCGGCCGCCGTCCTATAATCGATGGTGCCGCGCCGTGCACCCGGCCGCCGCCCCGATGCGGGGGGCGTCCCGTGAAGCCTCAGTCAACCCAGGACCACACATGACTCGTACGACATGGCTCGTCACGTTGGCCGCTCTTACCGTAGGCGTCGTACTCGGCGCCCAGGCCGTGCCCCAGGAACCGACGATCCAACCGCCGGTGACCTTCCGTTCCGAGATCAACTACGTCGAGGTGGACGCCCGTGTTCTCGACGCGCAGGGGGCCTTCGTGCCGGGCCTGACGGCCGCCGACTTCCAGGTGACCGAGGACGGCAAGCCGCAGAAGGTGGCGGCCTTCTCGTTCATCAACATCCCGGTTGAGCGCCAGGCCCGGCCGCTCTTCGCCAAGACACCGATCGAGCGCGACGTGGCCGACAACATCTCCGGCTACGACGGCCGCGTCTACGTCATCGTGCTCGACGATCAGCACACCCATCCACTGCGCAGCCAGCGGCTCAAGGCCGCCGCCCGGCAGTTCGTGCAGCGCTACATGGGCGCCAACGACACGGCGGCGATCGTCTTCACGAGCGGCCGGTCGGATGTGGCCCAGGAGTTCACCAACAGTCAGCGCCGGCTGCTTTCCGCCGTCGACAAGTTCATGGGCCGCAAGCTGCGCTCGTCGACGCTCGAACGGCTCGAGGAAGAGTCGCGCACGCGGGGCCTGCGGGGGCAGGGTGATCGCATCGACGATCCGTTCGATCAGGAGCGCGCGATGGTGGCGCGCACGACCCTCGACTCGCTGCGCGACCTCTCGAATTACCTGGCCGGCATCAGCGGCCGGCGCAAGGCGATCATCTACTTCAGTGAGGGCGTGGACTACGACATCTATGACGTGTTCAGCACGTCGGGCGGCGCCTCGGCCGTACTCCAGGCATCGCGCGACGTGGTGGCGGCGGCGACTCGGGCCAACGTGTCGATCTACGGTATCGATCCGCGCGGTCTCGGCGGCCTGGCGGACGACACGATCGAGGTCCAGGATACGCCGCAGGATGCCTCGCTCAATCTCGGACTCTCGTCCTTCAACGACGAACTACGGCGTTCGCAGGACAGCCTGCGCGTGCTGTCGAGCGAGACCGGGGGCTTTGCCGTCGTGAACCAGAACGACATGGCCACGGCCTTCGAGCGTGTGGTGGCCGACAACAGTGCCTACTACCTGCTGGGCTACTACTCGACCAACGAGCGCCGCGACGGCAGGTTCCGCAAGATCGAAGTCAAGGTCGGCCGGCCCGGGTTGTCGGTTCGTTCACGCAAGGGCTACGTGGCCGCGCGCGGCCGCTCCGATGCCGCCAAGGATGACGGCCGGACGGCACCCGAACTCCGCGCCGCGCTCGTCAGCCCCCTGCCCACGCCGGCGCTGCCGCTGGCGCTGGCCGCGGCGGTGTTCAAGGGAGGCGACGGCAAGGGCGCCGTCGTGCTGTCGACCTTGATGGCGGCCCGCGACCTCGATCTCGTCGAGAAGAACGGCACCTTCAGCAACACTCTCGAGGTCGTGGTCACGGCGACCAACTACGGAGGCAAGGCGTTCGCCGGGGACCGCGCCACCCTGACGCTGGCACTCAAGCCCGACTCGGTGCAGCGCCTGCGGGCCGGTGGCTTCCGCATCCTGAGCTCGATCGATCTGCCGCCTGGCCGCTATCAGCTCCGCGTTGCCGCCCTCGAGGGGAACACGAAGCGCGCCGGTTCGGTGGTCTACGACCTGGACGTGCCGGACTTCTCGAAGGAGAAGCTGTCGATGAGCGACCTGGCGCTCACCTCCTCCACCAGCGGACTGGTCCCGACGGCGCGGCCGAAGGACCCGCTGGCCAAGATGCTCCCCGGCCCCATGACCACCTACCGCGATTTCGTGCAGGGTGACGAGATCGCCCTCTTCGCCGAGGTCTACGACAACAACACCCGGCAGCCGCACAAGGTGGACATCGAGGCCAGCCTGCGAGCGGAAGGCGGCCAGGCCGTCTTTGAGACGCGCGAGGAGCGCGACAGCAGCGAACTGGCGGGCGGGCCGGGCGGGTATGGCTTCATGGTGCGTGTGCCGCTCGAGGACGTGCCCCCCGGGCTCTACGTGCTGCGCGTTACGGGCACGACGCGGATCGGCGATCGGGAGGAAGTGACGCGCGAGACCGTCGTGCGCGTGGTGGCGCCGCCGGCGCCCTGACCGCGAGGCCACGCCGCCGCCTGTACAGACCAACGGCCCGTGGACGCACTGCATCCGCGGGCCGTTGCACGCAGCCAAGAGCTGGCCGCTACTTCGGCGGCTCAGGTACTTCGATCTTCGCCACCACGTTGGTTTTGATGGTGCCGTTGGTGTGCGAGAACTGATACTGGTTGGTATCCATGTTCGCAGCGCGCGGAGTCCGTAGCGTAATCGTCACCGCTTCGCCCGCCTTGAGCGGGGTTCGGTGCCGGTAGACGTCGCCGCCGACGGGGTTGCGCTTCTTGTCGTACCAGTTTTCTTCGACCTTCAGGCCGGCAATGGCACCGGTCGTCGCCGGGTTACGCACGGTAATCACCGTGACGACCTCGCCGCCCTGCAGTTTGGTGCTCGGTTTGGTGATGTCGAGCGTGGCCTCGCCCCGAATCGGCGGAATGAGCCTGCGCTCCTGAGCCGAGGCCTCAACCGTGACCAGGCCCGCGACTGCAACGGCCAACATGAACTGCCCAAAGCGCTTCATCGACATTTCCTCCGATCATGGCGGCAATCGCCTCGCCCGCCACCTGTTATGGAGTATATAGCACCCCGTATAGCACCGGCCCCAACCCCTCACATTTCGCCATTCCAGTCCTCGGGTTCGGCCGTCGCCGAGCGGAAGACCTCGAGGTGCCACTTGCCCCCGCCCCAGGGCTCGATGACCTCGGTGGCGACCACGTCGACCAGGAGCTCGGCGAACGTGCGGCCCTCGGGATCGCCCTCGAGGTGGTAGGCCGCGTCATCCCAGGCGAAATTCGGGTAGAGGGTCATGGTCAGGAACAGGTCGTAGCCGTCGTCCACGACGATGAGCTGGCCGCACGGCGGTTTCTGTGTCGAGTGGTAGATGAGGTACTTCTCGGCGCTGTGGGCGCGGATGTAGCGCTTGAGGACGAACTCGCGCGCGACGATCTCCTCGACGGCGATCTTCTTGTCCCAGCAGTCGGAGCAATAGCGCTCCTCGCCCTTGGGCTCGGTGACGTCCTTGGCGCCGCAGAGCGCGCAGTGCACCTTGTTGCTCGTCGTCTTGCGGGACATCAGACCATTCTAGCGGGCGCCTGTCGCCGAGCGCAATCGACCACAGCGACCGGCAGCTACCGGGCGGCCGCCGGAGCGTAGAGCCGGCGCACGTAATCCTTGAGCATGCGCGCGGTGGAGAAGCGCGGCAGGTTGGTCCGAATGGCTTCGCGGACCACGCGCATCCAGGCCGGCGGTATACCGGCGGCGTCGCGCTCGTAGAAGGCCGGCACGACGTCGTTCTCGAGCAGCGTGTAGAGCGCGTCGGCGTCGGCGAGGTCGGCCGCCTCGTGCTGGTTCGCATCGGCCCCGCCGTCGATCAGCCAGCCGTTGTCGCCGGTGTAGCCCTCGGCCCACCAGCCGTCGCCGACGCTCAGGTGCGGCACGCCGTTCAGCGCCGCCTTCATGCCGCTCGTGCCGCTCGCCTCGAGCGGCTTGCGCGGATTGTTCAGCCACACGTCGCAGCCCTGCACGAGCAGGTGGGCAACGTGCAGATCGTAGTCGTCGACGAAGGCCACGCGGCCGCCGAAGATCGGATCGAGAGCGTGGCGGAAGACCCGCTGCAGATGGTGCTTGGCCGGGTCGTCGGCCGGGTGCGCCTTGCCGGCGAAGACGATCTGCACGGGCCGCCCCGGTGCAGTCAGGATTCGCGCCAGGCGGTCGACGTCGTGGAAGATGAGCTCGGGTCGCTTGTACTGCGCGAAGCGGCGGGCGTAGCCGATGGTCAGGGCATGCGGATCGAGCATCACGCCGTGCGTCACCACGCGCGGCGCCGTCACCCCCTCGACCGTCCAGCGCTGCCGTGCCCGCTCGCGGATCCAGGCGAAGAGGGCGTCGCGCAGCGTCAGGCGGACGCGCCACAGCTCGGCGTCGGGAATGGTGTCGAAGCGCTGCCACGTCTCGGGATCGTCGACCCGCTGAATCCAGTCCTCACCGAGGTGGGCCGCCAGCAGCGAGCGGAGGTTGGCGGCGACCCAGGTGGGCACGTGCACGCCGTTGGTGATGGCCTGCACCGGCACGTCCGCCGCTGCCTGCTCCGGCCACATCCCCTGCCACATCTCCCGGGTGACGTGCCCGTGGAGTTCGCTGACCGCGTTGATGCCGCCGGCCGCCCGCATGGCCAGGGCCGTCATGTTGAACATCGAGCCGTGGCCGCTGTCGTGTTCGCCGAGCGCCAGGAAGCGCGACCGATGCTGGCCGAGGTCGCCCCAGCAGCCGGCGAGGTGCTTTTCGACCAGGTTGTAGGGGAACGCGTCGTGGCCGGCCGGCACCGGCGTGTGGGTCGTGAAGACCGTGCTCTTGCGCACGGCGTCGAGCGCGTCGTCGAACGACAGGCCCTGTTCGATGTGTTCGCGGATGCGCTGCAGGACGACGAAGGCGGCATGCCCCTCGTTGAGGTGCCAGACGGCCGGCTCGATGCCCATGGTGCGCAGCACGCGCACGCCGCCGATGCCGAGGATGACTTCCTGCTGGATGCGCGTCTCGCGGTCGCCGCCGTAGAGGCGCGCCGACAGCTCGCGGTCCCATGGTGCGTTCTCCTCGAGGTCGGTGTCGAGAAGATAGAGGCGCACGCGCCCGACCCTGACCCGCCAGACCGCCGCCAGCACCGTCCGATCGCCGAGCGGCACCGCCGTGATGCAGGGCTTGCCATCGGGAGTGATGGCGGTCTCGATGGGCGCATCGGCCCAGTTGATCCGTTCGTAGCGCTCTTCCTGCCAGCCGTCGCTCGAGACCCGTTGATGGAAGTAGCCCTGCGGGTACATGAAGCCGATGCCTACGAGTGGCACGCCGAGGTCGCTGGCTTCCTTGCAGTGATCGCCGGCCAGCACGCCGAGACCACCAGCGTAGATGGGCAGCGATTGGTGCAGGGCGAACTCCGCCGAGAAATAGGCAATCACCTTGCCGCCGAGATCGGGCCCTTCCGCCTTCCACCATGACGAGACCGGCCGGCGCGCTTCATCGAGGCTGGCGATGGCCGCATCGTACAGCCGCACGAATTCCAGATCGTCAGCCGCCCGCTGAAGCGTGGCGGCGCCGACCATGCGCAGCATTCGCGCCGGGTTGTGGGCCGTGCCGCGCCACGCCGCCATGTCGAGCTGCCGGAAGAGCTGACGGGCGTTGGGCTGCCAGCTCCACCAGACGTCGGTCGCGAGCTCGCCGATACGGTGGATGCGGGAAGGGAAGGGAATCGCGAAACGTTCCATATGGGGCGGATCTCAGGGCTGGAGTCTCGGGGCTCGGGCTCCAGGCCCACCCCATGCTGTTAGGTATCGGTCGATGCGACGTAGTGCGGCAGTCATCTGCCGGAAGGGCAGGCACCGACGAGCGTGGCGAAGCGCGAAAGATCGATGTTGCCGCCCGACACGACGGCGACGACCTTGCCGCCGCCGGCACGGCCGGAGATGGCTGCCGCGCACGCGCAGGCCGCCGCCCCTTCGATGATGAGGTGCAGGCGGTCGGCCACCAGCGCCATCGCGCCGGCCGCATCATCGAGCGTGACGACGAGCGACTCGGCGATCGTCGTTTGCAGCAGGGGCCACATCGACGGCAGCACCGACCTGCCGCCGGCGCCGTCGACGAACGAAGCGCGCCAGGCCGCGAAGCGTTGTGGCGCTCCTGCTGCCAGCGACTGCGCCAGCGGGGCCGCGGTTTCCGGCTCGGCCGCGACCACCCGGACGTCCGGCCGTCGGGCGCGCATCACGGCGCCGAGACCCGACAGCAACCCGCCGCCACCGATCGCGGCGACGACGGTCGAGACGTCCGGCAGGTCTTCGAGGATCTCCACGCCCGCGGTGGCATTGCCGGCGATGAACGCGTCGTCGTCGAACGGATGCACGAAGTGACCGCGCATGCGATCCGACGCATGCGTTTCCACCGTCCGCCAGCATTCGTCGTAGGTCGCCCGCACGATGGTGGCGCCGAGACGCTCGATGGCGCGCACTTTGGTTTCGGGTGCGGTGTCCATCACGAGCACCGAACAGGGCGCGCCGGCGGCACGGGCCGCGAAGGCCACGCCCTGGCCGGCGTTGCCGGCGCTGACCGTCCAGACGCCGCCCGCCAGCTCCGCCGGCGTCAGCTGGCGCACGGCATTGACGGCGCCGCGTAACTTGAACGAGCCGATCGGCTGCAGGGATTCGAGTTTGAGATAGACCTCAGCCGGCTCGCCGGCCGGTGTCGTGACCGGCACATGGAGCCGGACGAGCGGAGTGCGCACGACTGCCGAGTAGACCGCCGCGGCCGCCTCGTCCACCGCGCTCATCGAAATCTGACGCATGGGTGGGCGATGGTACCACGGGCGCTGGCCGCGGTCGGCGCCGGACGCGCGTAGAATCGACGACGCGGAGGATGGCTATGACCGGAATGCGACTCGGAGTGATGATGCTGGGTGTGGCGTGCGGCGCGACGGTGCTGGCGCAGGCGCCGGAGACGCGTCCGCGGGCGCGCGACCTCGGGCTCGCCCCGGGTGTCTTCGCGCCCGGACCTCTCAACGCGATCACCGACGTCGAGGGCGTACGAGTGGGCCATGTAACGCTCACCCCCGGCGACGCCGTCCGCACCGGCGTCACGGTCGTCGTGCCGCACGGGGGCAACGTGTTCCAGGACAAGGTGGCCGGCGCAGTCTTCGTCGGCAACGCCTTCGGCAAGCTGGCTGGCTCGACGCAGGTCGACGAACTCGGCACCATCGAAACGCCGATCGTGCTGACGAACACGCTCGCTGTCGGTGCGGCCGCGGAAGGCGTCGTGCGCTGGACGCTGGCGCAGGACGGCAACGCGAGCGTCCGCTCGGTCAACGCGCTGGTGGGCGAGACCAACGACGCCGGGCTGAACGATATCCGCGCGCTAACCGTGCGGCCCGAGCACGTCGTGGACGCGATCGGCGCCGCCCGCGGCGGCGCGGTGGCCGAGGGCAGCGTGGGCGCCGGCACCGGTACGCAGGCGTTCGGCTGGAAGGGCGGCATCGGCACCTCGTCGCGGCGGCTCGCCGCGTCGTTTGGCGGCTATACCGTGGGCGTGCTCGTGCAGAGCAACTACGGTGGCGTGCTCACGATGGGCGGCGCGCCGGTTGGAAAGGAACTCGGTCGCTACGCCTACGCGCCTTCGGCACGCGACCCTGATGCCGGCGATGGCTCGTGCATGATCGTGGTCGCCACCGATGCGCCGCTCGACGCGCGCGACCTCAAGCGTCTGGCGGCCCGGGCCATCTTCGGCCTCGCCCGCACGGGCAGCTCGTTCAGCAACGGCAGCGGCGACTTCGCCATTGCGTTCGCGACGCATCCCGCGCTCAGGACGGCCTCCGGCGCCTCGGCGCCGGTGGCGCGCACGGTGCTGCCTACCGACGGTGTCTCCCCGCTCTTCCAGGCCGCCCTTGAGGCCACCGAGGAGGCTGTCTACAACTCGCTGCTGCGCGCGACCACCGTCAGCAGCCGCAGCGCCACCGTGGAGGCGCTGCCGATCGAGCGCGTGCGCGCCGTCCTGCAGAAGTACAACGCGGTCGGCCGTTGAAGCGGCTTCCCGACCCCTGCGGTAGGGCGTTCTGCAGTAGACAGATTGCGTCTGAGTGCGATACAACTGAGTGTTCCTGTCGGTCGAACGGCCCTCTTCTTGTGCGGAAGTGGCGGAATTGGCAGACGCGCTAGCCTCAGGAGCTAGTCCGGGCAACCGGGTGAAGGTTCAAGTCCTTTCTTCCGCACCACTCAGTCGGCATTCGCCTCCTTCGCCGTGCCGAAGAAGGCCTTAGGCGCTCGGCCGTCACGCTTCGCGTTCGGCCTTCGGGCACAAGTCCTTCGCCGTCGGCGCCACCACACGCGACGAACATCGCCCTCCTTGGCTTCGCCCTTCGGGCTCAGCCTTCGGCTGCCTTTTCGCCACCACGGCCTGTGGGTTCGGTGCTGGGTCGGTGTATTGCGGCGCGCAGCGGCATGTCGCGGGCGGCCGGGAACGGGCGCCCAGATGCCGAGCGAGCGTTCGAGCGAGCGAGCATCTGGGCTGTTCCCGAGCCGGGCCCCGCGAATACCCGCCGTCGCGCCACGCAGGGCTCGACGGCCGCCCCTCTAGGCGTTGGCCCCGGACCTTGGCAACCGCTGCGCCGCTCTGTCACCTACTTCTTCCAATCGGGCGATCGGTCGTTGCCGGGGCCTTCCGTGAGGCGTGTCCACGCGCCGGTGGCGGGATCGATGACGGCGAGATCCCAATTCTCGCCCTCGTGATGCTCCGGGCTGACCGAGAAGGCGAGGCGGGTTCCGTCGGGTGACCACGCGGGGTAGTAGCTCCACAGGCCGGGCGCCCTGAGCACCTTCGCCGTCGAGAGCGTCGGTCCGTCGCGAATCGCGAGCGTCGACGGTTCGTCGGGGGAGAGCGTGACGTGGGCGAGACGGCGGCCGTCGGGAGACCAGCGCGGCCAGCAGGCGCCGGCCGACGCGGCCAGCGGGGCGACTGTGCCGTTGTCGTCGCGGACGTGGATCTGGAAGTCCCAGAAGGCCCCGACCCTCAGGGTTTGCGCCGCGAAGGCCGTGCGCGTGGGCGACGACGATACGGTCGGCATGATCGCGCGCCCGACGAAGTGACGCGTGAGGCGGGTCGTGGCGCCGGTGGCGAGCGTCAGCAGATAGAGATCGCCGCGGCTGTCGCGATCCGAAGAGAAGACGATGCCGGTGCCGTCTGGCGTCCACGTGGGGTCGGCATCGTTCGATGGATCGGTCGTCAGACGCCGCGCCTGGCTGCCATCGGCGTTCACGATCCATATGTCGAAATTGGGCGTGCCGGTGTCGGTCGCCGTTCCCACGTAGTGCGCACGATTGGACGAGAACGCGACTTGGCGGCCGTCGGGCGACCAACGCGGGGTCTGTTCGCGGTAGCCGGGATCGCCGGTGAGCCGCGAGACGACACCGCTCGCGAGCGCGAGCGTGTAGAGGCCGGGACGGCCCGCCACATCCGATTCGAAGACCAGCGTGCCGGTCAGGCCGGCCGGAAACGGCGTGACGGCCGCCGGGTGCCGCGACGTCTGCTGAGAGCCGACGCTCGCGGTGATGGCTACGACAAATGCCGCGACGGCGGGCAAGCCGCTGAAAGGTCCCATCCCGTGTGTATACCGTACGGGCCGCCGGGTGTGCAGGAACGAGGCAGCGTGTTCAGCGTATCGTGCCGTTTTGGGACATCAGTGGACCGCCAGACGGCGGTCGATCGCATCCACCTCGTCGAGCAGACGGCGCAGGAGCACCGCGTGCGACTCGGAGTGCGGCGTGCCGAAAAGGGCCCGCACCTCCCGCAGCCAGTGACGGACATCGCCCACGAACTCATCGAGTTCCGGCTTGTCGCGGGCAATCCCGGCGGCGGCGTGTTCGATTTGATTGAGGAGCGCCACCGCCTGCAGCAGCTGCTCGTGCGAGAGTTCTACCGCGCCAAGTCGTCGTGCCATGTCGAGGCAACGTCGCAAGGCCCATGCCAGCAGGCCGTCTGAACGGGCCGTGTTATCGTCCCGGGCGATGGCTCCCATCGTGATCGGCGTCGCCGGCGGCTCGGGTTCCGGCAAGTCCACGGTCGTGGCGCGCATCGTCAACAGCCTGGGCGACGACCACGTCAGCGTGCTCGAGCACGACCGCTACTACCGCGACCGCAACGACCTGCGGCTGGAAGAGCGGGCGGCACTCAACTACGACCATCCCGATTCGCTCGAGACCGACCTGCTCGTCCGGCACGTGCACGCCCTCAAGAGCGGCGACGCGGTCGAGGCGCCCGTCTACGACTTCGCACGTCACGCGCGCACGACGGTGACTGACCGCATCGTGCCGCGACGTGCCCTGATCGTCGAGGGCATTCTCATTTTCGCCGACCCACCGCTGCGCGCGCTCATGGACGTCAAGGTATTCGTCGACACCGACGACGACACGCGCGTCATCCGGCGACTTCAGCGCGACGTGGCCGAACGCGGACGGACGATGGAGTCGGTGATCGAGCAATACCTCGGCACCGTCAAGCCGATGCACCTCGAGTTCGTCGAGCCGAGCAAGCGCTACGCGGACATCATCGTACCCGTCGGCGGACACAACGCCGTCGCCGTCGACCTGCTCTTGTCGCTGATTCGGAGCCTGGCGGGCGCCGCGCGCTAGCCGTCAGCGGGCGCCGCCGTGGGCGGCCTCGAAGCGTGCGATCGCGTCCTCGTGCCGGAGGATGAGCGCGATATCGTCCAGGCCTTCGAGCAGCCGTGCGCGGGCACGCGCGTCGACCACGATCGGCGCATCCAGGCCGTCGGGCCCGGTGACGCGCAGCGCCTCCAGGTCCACCGTGACCGCCACGCCGGGGTGACGCTCGGCCGCACTGACGAGCGCCTCGACCGTCTGGTCGTCGATGCGCGCGGCCAGAAAACCGTTGGCCACGGCATTGCTAGCGAAGATGTCGGCGAAGGATGGCGCCAGTACCACCCGGAAACCGAAGTCGTGCAGGGCCCACACGGCATGCTCGCGCGACGAGCCGCAGCCGAAGTTCTGGCCGGCGATGAGTACGGACGCGCCGGCGTAGCGCGGATCGTTCAGCACGAAATCCCTGGCCTGGCCGCTGACGGCATCGACGCGCCAGTCGTAGAAGAGCGCATCGGCGAAGCCGGTGCGGCCGAGCCGCTTGAGGAACTGCTTGGGGATGATCTGATCGGTGTCGACGTCGGGCCGCGGGAGCGGCGCCACGACGCCCGTATGGACATGGAACGGCTGCATGGTGTCAAACCCTACCGGTAGGTCCAGTCGCGGATGTCGGTGAAGTGCCCGCGAATCGCTGCCGCTGCCGCCATCGCCGGACTCACGAGATGCGTGCGCCCGCCGCGGCCTTGCCGGCCCTCGAAGTTGCGGTTGCTCGTCGACGCGCATCGCTGCCCGGGCTCCAGGACGTCGTCGTTCATGCCGAGGCACATCGAGCAGCCGGGTTCGCGCCATTCGAATCCCGCCGCACGCAGGATCTCGTGGAGTCCCTCGGCTTCTGCCGCCCTCTTGACCGGCTGCGATCCGGGCACGACGAGCGCGCGCACGCTCGCGGCCACGCGATGGCCTCGGGCCACGCGCGCCGCTTCACGCAGATCTTCCAGGCGGGCGTTGGTGCATGAGCCGATGAAGACTCGGTCGACGGCGATGGCGTCGATCTTCGCGCCGGAGGTGAGCCCCATGTAGGTCAGCGCCTGCTCGTGGCTCGTGCGGGCCGCGCCGGCAGCCGGCAGCTCGGGCACGGTACCGGTGACCGCGACCACCTGATCGGGCCGCGTACCCCAGGTCACGAGCGGCACGACCGCCGCCGCGTCGATGGTGATGACCTGGTCGAACGCGGCGTCCGGGTCGGAGGTGAGCGCGCGCCAGAGGTCGGCGGCCGCGGCCCAGGCCTCGCCCTCCGGAGCGTGAGGCCGGTCTTTCAGATAGGCGATGGTCGTCTCGTCCACGGCCACCAGGCTCGACCGCGCTCCGGCCTCGATGCTCATATTGCAGAGCGTCATCCGGCCTTCCATCGACAATCCGCGAATGGTGTCGCCGGTGAACTCGATGGTGTAGCCGGAGCCGCCGGCGCAGGTCAACTCGCCGACGACGGCCAGGGCCAGGTCCTTGGCCGTGATGCCCGACGCCAGCTGCCCGGTCACCCGCACCTCCATGGCCTTCGGCTTCGACAGGGCCAGGCACTGGGTGGCGAGCACGTGCTCGACCTCCGAGGTGCCAATGCCGAAGGCCAGCGCACCGAAGGCGCCGTGGGTCGTCGTGTGACTGTCGCCGCAGACGATCGTCATGCCCGGCCTGGTCAGGCCTTGTTCGGGACCGATGACGTGCACGATGCCCTGCGCCGGCGAGTCGAGATCGTGCAGCACGATGCCATGGGCGGCGCAGTTGGCCCGCAAGGCGTCGAGCTGGGCCACGGCCAGCTGGTCGACCAGCGGCACGTGCCGCGGGCCGGTCGAGATGTTGTGGTCGAGCGTGGCAACCGTGAGATCTGGTCGGCGCACGCCACGTCCGGCCAGCCTCAGCCCCTCGAACGCCTGCGGCGTCGTCACTTCGTGGATGAGATGCAGGTCGATGTAGAGGAGGTCGCGGCCGCCGTCGAGGTGCTCGACGACGTGCGCGTCCCACAGCTTGTCGAGCAGAGTCCGCGCACTAGACGCCATGGTAGGACCAGTGCCGTTCGAGGGCGTCGGTGACCGCCCGCTCGACGGCCTGCCCGATGTCGGACGTCGAGGCCACCGGATCGCCCGGACGTGCCAGATCGGCGGGGCGCAGGCCCTGACCGAGCACCTCGCGCGTGGCGGCGTCGATGGCGAGGGCTTCGCGCGGCATGTGCGCGGTATGGCGGAGCAGCAGCGCGATACAGCCGATGGCGCCGATCGGGTTGGCGATGTCCTTGCCGGCGATATCGGGCGCCGAGCCGTGCACCGGCTCGTAGAGCGCGACCCTGCCGCCGAGCGTCGCCGATGGCAGCAGGCCGAGCGAGCCGGAAATCACCGCCGCCTCGTCGCTCAGGATGTCGCCGAACAGATTGTCGGTGACCACGACATCGAACTCGGTGGGCGCCGTGGCGAGACGCATCGCGAAGGCGTCGACGTACATGTGCTTGAGCGTGACGTCGGGATAGTCGCGCCCCACGCGCGTCACGGTCTCACGCCACAGCCGCGACACTTCGAGCACGTTGGCCTTGTCGACCGATGTCACCAGCCGGCGTCGTGTCTGCGCCTGCTCGAAGGCCACGCGCGCGACGCGTTCCACTTCGGCCACCGAGTAGCGCAGCGTGTTGAACGCCGCACCGCCGTCGGGCTCGCGGCCCCGCGGCTCGCCGTAGTAGAGGCCGCCGAGCAGTTCGCGCACGACCAGCACGTCGGCGCCCCGCACGCGCTCGGGCCTGAGCGGCGAGACGTCGAGTACCGGCTCGAAGGCGACGGCCGGGCGCAGGTTCGCGAAGCCGCCGAGCGCCGTGCGCAATTGCAGCAGGCCGGCTTCGGGTCTGAGGGTGGGCGGGTACTGGTCGTAGGCCGGGTCGCCGACGGCGCCGAGGAACACCGCATCCGCCTCCAGGCACGCGGCCAGCGTGGGAGCTGGCAGCGGTACGCCCTCCGAGCGGATGGCGGCAGCGCCGACCAGGTGATCGGCGACCTCTACTTTCAGGCCCGTGACGGTGGCAACGGCGTGGAGCACCCGCATCGCCTGCCGGGTGACTTCCGGGCCGATGCCGTCACCAGCGAGTGTGACCAGTCGAATTTTCATCGTGGGAGTCTCGCACGCGGGCGCTGACGGCGTCGAATGCCGAGTCGAGGCTGGGCGCCTCGAGGTCGCGGATCAGGCCGACCAGTTCGGTGTCGTCCACCGACTTGGCATAGTCGGTGACCTCGAGCATCTTCGCGTAGAGCCGGCGCAGGTCGTCGACACGCAGGCGGTGGCCGAGGTCGCGGCACCGCGCATCGAGGCCGCGCAGCCCCGAATGGCGGCCGAGCACCAACTTGGTCGCCGGCGCCCCGACCGATTCAGGCCGCATGATTTCGTAGGTGAGCGGGTTCTTGACCATGCCGTCCTGATGGATGCCGGCTTCGTGCGCGAAAGCGTTGTCGCCGACGATCGCCTTGTTGGGCTGCACCGGCACCGACACGACGGCCGACAGCGCCCGGCTCGTCGGGTAGAGCTCTTCGGTCTGGATGCCGGTGCGGCAGTCGAGCGAGTCACCGCGCACGTCGATGGCCATGACGATCTCTTCGAGGGCCGCGTTGCCGGCGCGTTCGCCGATGCCGTTCACGGTGCATTCCACCTGGCGCGCGCCGGCCTCGATGGCGGCCAGCGAGTTGGCGACGGCCAGGCCGAGGTCGTTGTGGCAGTGCGACGACAGGGTCACGGCGGAACCGACGCGCGCGCGGACGGCGGTGAACATCCGGCGGATGTCGTCGGGCAGCGCGTAGCCGACCGTGTCTGGCAGGTTGACGGTGGTGGCGCCGGCGTCGACTACCGCCGCGGCGACGTCACACAGGAAGTCGAAATCGCTGCGCGTGGCGTCTTCGGCTGAAAACTCGACGTCGGCGCACAGTCCCGCTGCCTGGCGAACCGCCGCCACCGAGCGCACAATGCATTCCTCGCGCGAGATCCGCAGCTTTGCCGACAGGTGGAGATCTGAGGTAGCGAGGAACACATGAATCCTGGGCCGCGCCGCGAACCGCACCGCCTCCCAGGCTGCGGCCACATCTTCGGGCACCGCGCGGGCGAGGGCCGCGATAATCGGCGTGCGAACGGCGCGGGCCACCGCGGCCACGCCTTCGAAGTCGGCCGACGATGCAATCGGGAAGCCCGCCTCGATGACGTCGACGCCCAGGCGTTCGAGTTGTCCGGCCAGCCGAACCTTGTCGGCCGGGCTCATGCTGAAGCCCGGCGCCTGCTCGCCGTCGCGAAGCGTCGTGTCGAAGATCCGAATGACCGGCCGGGCACTGGTTCCCATACCTCTGATGGGACATGACTTCGGATCGTAAGTCAAGATGACTGGAAGTTTAGTTTATATAAGATTTGCTTCTAGTGAACGCACGTTCTAGATCGGCGATGGGATAATGCGTTATGGACATTCATCAGCTGGAGACTTTCCTGGCTGTCGTCGAGCAGGGTAGTTTTTCTGGGGCGGCCAAGGCCCTGGGCCGGACCCAACCGGCCGTGAGCCAGGTCATCGGGCGGCTCGAGGATGAGCTGGGGCAACGCCTGTTCGAACGTCCTGCCCGCCGCGGAGGCATGACCGACGCCGGCAAGGCGCTCGTCGAGTACGCCCAACGGCTCATCACGGTGCGCGCGCAGGCGCTCGTGGCGCTCGAAGACGTGCGGGCGCTGCGGGCCGGCCGGCTGGCCGTGGCCGCCAACGAGCTGACCTGCCTCTATCTGCTCCCGGTGCTCGATCAGTTCCGCCGTCTCTATCCTGGCGTTTCGGTCACCGTGCAGCGATCGCTGGCCAGCCGGGTGCCGGCCGGCGTGCTCGACTATGCCGTGGATCTCGGCGTCACCACCTATCGCCCGGCAGAACCAGGGCTGCGCGCGATTGTCGTCTACCGCGACGAACTGGTTTTCGTGGTGCCGCCGACGCATCCGCTGGCGCGTCGCCGCGAGGTCGGCATCTCGATGCTGGGCTCGGAGTCATTCGTGGCTCACCACGTCGCCTCGCCCTACCGCGACCGCGTCGTCGAGGCGTTCCGCGCCCACCGAGTGAACCTCCAGATGCCGGTCGAGATGCCGACCATCGACGCTATCAAGCGGTTCGTGGCCCTCGGGCATGGCGTGGCGCTGCTGCCGGGCATCAGCGTCGAAGACGAGCTCCGCCGGGGCGAACTCGTCAGGGTGTCAGTACCTGAGCTGGCGATGGAGCGGCCCTTGCGGCTCGTGCTGCGGCGTGACGGTGAGCCGTCTCAGGCGGTACAGGCCTTCCTGTCGGTGGTCGAACACCACGCGACCAACGCCAAAGGCGCCTACTCGTTCGTGCACGAGTAGGTTTTCACAAACGACGTCCCGTTTGCTTGCCAAGCGGGAGTAGAATGCCCTTGCGGCAGAGGCCGCACTCCGGAGGACTCATGAATCAGACAAACGTTTCCCGGCGCCGTTTCGTAGGCGGCCTCGCAGCCACCCTTGGATATGTCGGCACCCGCCCGGGCGCCGAGCTCTGGGCCCAGGGCGGTCCGGCAGCCGTCGCCGCGCAGCGTGCGCGCGGCCCGATGTCGGAGGCCGCCTACGACCTGCTGGTCAAGATCGGCAACAACGAGAACAATTGGGGCCCGCCGCCGTCGGTGATGACGGCGATGAACCACGCCTGGAAGTACGTCGGGCGCTACGGCTATCCAGACGGCAACATCACGCAGGTGATCGCCGAGCATCACGGCGTCAAGCCCGAGAATGTCATGCTCGGCGCCGGCTCGGGCGAGATTCTCGATGTCGTCGGCACGACGTTCCTTCTCGGCAACAAGAAGGTCGTGGGCGTCGATCCGTCCTACGGCTCGGTCTACCAGCACGCGACGGCCATCAAGGCCGAGGCGATCAAGCTGCCGCTCACGAAAGACTACCGCCAGGACATGGCCGCGCTCATCGAGGCGACCAACAAGAATGCCGCGGATGTCGGCTTCGTCTACCTGTGCAATCCCAACAACCCGACCGGTGTCGTTGTCACGGCGAAAGAGGTCAAAGAGCTGCTCGACGGCATCCCGAAGGACATGCCGGTGCTGGTCGACGAGGCCTACCACCACTTCGTGGACGACCCGGCCTACGGCACGGCGATTCCCTACGTGCTCGAAGGCCGCCCGGTCATTGTCGCCCGCACCTTCTCCAAGATCGTCGGCCTGGCGGGAATGCGGCTCGGCTACGCCATCGCGCCGAAGGAGATCGTGCAGCGTATGCGGCCGTTCGGCATCGGTAGCATCAACGCGCTCGTCAAGCACGGCGGCGCGGCGGCGCTGAACGACCCGGCCGCCCAGGAGAAGACCAAGCGCATGGTCATCGCCGTGCGAAAGAAGACCACGAGCGATCTCATGGCCTACGGCTACGACGTCATTCCGTCGGAGACCAACTTCTTCATGGTGCACACCGGACGGCAGGTGCCGGGCGTGATTCAGGAGTTCCGCGAGAAGGGCATCCTCGTGGGCCGTCCGTTCCCGCCCATGCTGGAGCACCTGCGGGTGTCGATCGGCACCGAGGAGGACATGGCGAAGTTCACCACGGCCTTCAAGCAGATCTTCCCGGCCCGCACCGCCACGGCCGCCGCGCGCGGCTGACGCCGGGCGGCCCTGGTGCCGTCTGTGCCGACGTCCTTCACGAGCACCAGCGACATCGCTGGTGCTCGTGCTGTTTGCGGGCCGTCCGCTTGCGGCGGGCCCGCGTTCGAGGAGAGCGCGATGCGATGTTCCCTGGCCTTTGTCGGCGTCCTCGCGTTCGGGGCACTGGCTACGCCCCACGCCCAGGCCCCCGTTGCGGGGCCGGCGGCGGTGGATCCAGCGCTCTTTGCCGAGCTTGCCTGGCGCAGCATCGGACCGCATCGCGCCAGCCGCACGCGCGCCATCACCGGCGTCGTGCAGGAGCCGCATACGTTCTACATCGGCGTCTCGAATGGCGGCGTGTGGAAGACCACCGATGCCGGCCGCACCTGGGCGCCGATCTTCGATCGCGAAAGCACGGGCTCGACGGGCGCCATCGCCGTCGCGCCGTCGGACCCACGGGTGCTCTACGTCGGCACCGGCGAAGCGCATCAGCGTCCCGACCTGTCGGTGGGGAATGGCATCTACGCCTCCACCGACGCGGGCCGCACCTGGACACATCTGCCCCAGTTGCGCGACACGCAGCAGATCGCAGCCATCATCGTCGACCCGCGTGATTCCGCCCGCTTGTTCGTGGCCGCGCTCGGACACCCCTACGGGCCCAACAGCGAGCGCGGCGTCTACCGTTCGCGCGATGGCGGCCAGAGCTTCGAGCGCGTCCTCTACAAGGATGACGACACCGGTGCGGCCGACATCACGATGGATCCCGCCAATCCCGACGTGCTCTATGCCGCTCTGTGGCAGGCGCGGCAAGGGCCGTGGGAGAACGGCGATTTCCGCGGCCCTGGCACCGGCCTCTTCAAGTCCACCGATGGCGGCACCACATGGCGGGCGCTTTCGAAGGGACTGCCGAGCTGGGACGAGGGGCGCCTGGGCCGCATCGGTGTCACCGTGGCGCCGACCCTGCCGTCGCGGCTCTATGCGGTGGTCGAGGCGCGCGAGGGCGAGGGCATCTATCGCTCGGATGATGCGGGGGAGAGCTGGTCCCGGGTGAACAGCGACCCCCGCGTGATTGCGCGTCCGTCAGACGCGGCCGACATCCAGGTGCACCCGACCCGACCCGACGTCGTGTTCGTGCCGACCATCGTCGCCTGGAAGTCCGAGGACGGCGGCAAGAGCTTCTCGGCGTTTCGCGGCGCGCCGGGCGGCGACGACTATCAGGAGCTGTGGATCAACCCGCAGAACCCCGACATCATGGCCATGTCGTCGGATCAGGGCGCCCTCGTCTCGCTGAACGGCGGCACCACGTGGAGCAGCTGGTACAACCAGCCGACGGCCGCGTTCTATCACGTCTCCACCGACAACGCCTTTCCCTATCGCGTCTGTGGCGGCCAGCAGGAGAGCGGATCGGCGTGCATCGCCAGCCGTGGCGACGATGGCCAGATCACGTTCCGCGAGTGGCACCCCGTCGGGGTCGAGGAGTACGGCTACGTAGCCCCCGATCCGCTGAATCCCGACATCGTCTACGGCGGCAAGGTCAGCCGCTACGATCGCACGACCGGGCAGGTGCAGCAGGTGGGACCGCGTGTTCTGCGCGGCAGCGACTACCGCGTCGTGCGCACGATGCCGCTGCTCTTCTCGCCGCTCAATCCCCGCCAGCTGTATTTCGCCTCCAACGTGCTGTGGCAGACGCTCGACGGCGGACAGCAGTGGACGGCACTCAGCCCGGACCTGACGCGCGCGGCGTGGGACGTGCCGTCCACGGTCGGTGTCTATCGCGGTTCGCCCGAGGCGGCGTCGACGCGCCGCGGTGTCATCTACACGATTGCGCCGTCGCCGCTCGATGAGAAGACGATCTGGGTCGGCACCGACGACGGCCTGGTGCACGTGACGCGAGACGGCGGTGCGCGCTGGACCGACGTGACGTCGCCGGTTCTCGGACCGTGGTGGAAGGTCTCGCTCATGGACGCGTCGCACTTCGACCGGGAGACGGCCTATGCGGCCGTCAACACCATCCGGCTCGACGACCTGCGCCCGCACATCTACCGCACGCGCGATGGCGGTCGCACGTGGACGGAGATCGTTGCCGGTATTCCCGCCGGCGGGGCCGTCAACGTGGTGCGGGAAGACCCGAAACAGCGGGGCTTGCTCTTTGCCGGCTCGGAGCAGGCGGTCTACGTGTCGTTCGACGACGGCGACCACTGGCAGTCACTGCGGGTCAACATGCCGGCCACGTCGATTCGCGATCTGGTCGTCAAGGATGACGACCTCGTCGTTGGGACGCACGGCCGTTCGTTCTGGATTCTCGACGACATCACGCCGCTGCGGCAGATTGCCTCCGGCGCCCTGGAGCGTGGCACACACCTGTTCGAGCCCCAGGCCGCATGGCGGTGGCGTTTCAACACCAGCACCGACACGCCGCTGCCGCCGGATGAGCCGACCGGGCAGAATCCGGCGGACGGGGCCCTCATTCACTACCGGTTGTCTGGGGCGGCGTCGGACCTCGCCCTCGAGGTGCTCGACGCCACCGGCGGCTTGGTGCGGCGCTACACCAACCGCGATACCCCCGAGCCCCTCGTCGAGGGCCGCAACACGCCAGACTACTGGATACGTCCGCCCCGGGTGCTGGCGGCGGGCGCCGGTCTGCATCGCTTCGTCTGGGACCTGCGCCACGATCCGCCCGCCGTGGCGTCGTTCTCCTATCCGATCGCCGCCGTCGCGCTGGCGACACCGCGCGTGCCACGCGGCACCGTGGTGCCGCCGGGCCGCTACACCGTGCGGCTCACGGTGGACGGCGCCGTGCACACAGCCCCGCTTACGGTGCGGATCGATCCGCGTGTGAAGACCGCGCCCGCCGCGCTGGCAGAGCAGTATGCAACCGCGCGCGCCATCGACGCGGCGCTCGGGCGCGTGGCCACCGCGCTGGGCGAAGCGAAGGCGGTCGCGGCGACCAACGGCGCCCGCGCGGCGCAGGCGCAGGCGGCCGAGGCGGCACTCGGGCGGGCTCAGGCGCAGGCCACGCAGTTGCGTGGCCTGGTTGAAGCGGCGGACCTGCCGCCGACGCCACAGATGCTGACGGCGTGGCAGGAGACAGCCGCCGCCATCGACGCAGCGCTGGCGGCGTGGGCCGCGGGACGGTGACCTTCGACGGGTAGGAAAGCGGCGGGCAGCCTGGTGCGGCCGCCAGCCGTACCGGTTACTGCATCACGCCTGGAACCGGCGACGGGAACGACGGCGCGGCCGGCATCGGGCCCATCAGCTGAGCCAGGACATCCTGCTTGACGGCGATGGCGAGCGATGTCTTGGCCTTGGCCATGTAGGCGCTGAAGAAGCGGTCGCGGCGCTGGTTCACGAGCTCGTCGCGCAGCTGGTCGCGGCCGTCGGCAATCTGCTCGTCGGTCACGTCGGCGCGCTCGACGACGCGCGCGATGACGGCGCCGGTCGGCGTCGGGATGGCATCGCTCACGCCACCCTGCGGCAGGGCGAACACGGCCTTCTCGACGTCGGCGTTGACGCCGATATCCGGCAGCGCCGCGCCGCGCGCGATGAGCTCGGTGGACTTGGCTTCGAAGCCGGCCTTCTTGGCCGCGGCGGCGAAGTCGGCTGCTTTCTTGAGGTCGGCGGCGATGGCCGCCGCGCGCGTCTTCACGAGCTCGGCGGCTTTGTCCCGTACCACGTCCTCGCGTACGCGGGCCGTCACCTCGGAGAGCGTTGGCAGATACGAGTCCTGCTTGCCGGCGGGCGTTGCGAACACCCAGCCGCGCGACACGCGCAGGGCCGGCGTGACCTCGCCATCCTTCATCGTGAAGGCGCGCGCCGCCACATCGGGCGCCGCACCAAGATCACCGATCGGCTCGTCGCGCAGGAAGAGCGGTGATTCAACGACCGTGAGACCACGATCGGCGGCGACCTTTTCGAGGTCGGCAGGGGTCGTGATGGCGACTTCCATCGCCTTGGCGATCTCTTCGGCCTGCTGCTGCGCCTTCTGCCACTTGAGCTGGTCGACGATTTCGGGTGTCACCTCGGCCAGCGGACGGGACGTCTCGGCCTGGCTGTCGATGACCTTGATGATGTGGAAGCCGAAGGTCGACTTGACGAGATCACTCACCTCGCCGGCCTTCATTCCGAACGCCGCCTGCTCGAACTCCGGCACCATCTGGCCGCGGCCGAAGTAGTTGAGGTCGCCGCCATTCACGGCCGAGCCCTCGTCCTCCGAGTTCGCCTTGGCGAGGGCCGCGAAATCGGCGCCCGGAGCCTTGGCCTGTGCCAGCAGGGCCTCGGCCTTGGTTCGCACGGCCGCTTCGTCCTGCCCTTCGGTCTTGAGCAGGAGGTGGCTGGCGCGGACGCGCCCTTCGGTGGTGTATTGGGCCTTGTTCTGGTTGTAGAACGCCTCGACCTCGGCGTCCGGCACCTGCACCGCCTGCCGGACAGTGTCGACGTCGAGCAGCGCGTACTTGATCTTGCGCTTCTCGCCGATGCGGTAGGTTTCCTTGTTGGCCTCGAACTGCTTCTGGAGGTCGGCGTCGACGACCGTGACCTGGCCGCGGAAGGCGTCGGCAGTGAGGGGCACGATCTCGAGCTTCACCTTTTCGTTGCGCTGCCGGAATTCCTGCGCCACGTCAGCATCGCTGACCGACATCCAGCCCGTGACCGAGGTGCGCAGCTTCTCGGCCAGAATGGCCTGCCTGAGCTGCTCCTCGAACTCCCGCGTCGAGAGCGGCGGATTCTGGCTGGAGAGCAGCTGACGGTAGCGCGTTTCGCCGATGAAGCGGCCGTTCTCCATGAAGGCCGGCAGCGACAGGATGCGCTGGCGCACCTCGACGTCGCTCACCGCGAGGCGCTGCTTGCGGGCCTCGGCCACCATGGCCTGCTCGTCGACGAGCGACTGCAGGATCTGCTGGTCGATGCCGAGCTGCCGCAGCATCTGCTCGCTGATCTGGCCGCCGTAGGCGTTGCGGTACTGCTGGAGCTGGGCGTTGTAGCGCCGCTGGAACTCGGCGACGGTGATGTTCTGGCCTTCAACATCGGCCAGCACCGTATCGGGCGCCACACCCGCCGTGGTGACGCTGTTGCTGGGCACGAAGAAGAAGGCGAACGGAATAATGAGGATGGCCAGACTCCATTTGAGCCAGCCACGGTGCCGCCGCATCCAGTCGAGAGAGGTCATGGTAGGTTCCTTGAACCTTTCATGCTAACAAGGTTGCGGGCTGATTCCCACACCCCCATTCAGGTGGGGTGGCCCAGTCGGCGGAAATACGGGCCGAGTGCACGAGGTGCTGTGGTATAGTCGCGAGACTTATACCAGTGCCGGAACGGGCCGTTTTCGCCCCAGATTCCCCCAGTCTCGGCTGAAGCCAATGCCACCTTCAGCATCCGCCCGCGCCGACCTCGCGACCCGTCTCCGCCAGTCGCAGCGTAGTCTCAAGACGCGCCTGGCCCGACCCGATGTACAACTCGCGCTCATGCGTTCGGCGCACGAGACGCTCGACCCCGAGGAAATCGGCGAGCTCATCGTTACCAGCGCAGCCCAATGGCTGCGCGCCCCGGCGCTTGCCGTCTACGCCGTGGACATGGATGGACAGGTGGGTCTGATGGCCTCGCGCGGCATGTCGGCGGCGCTCTCGGCGCCGGCCGCCGCCGTCAGCCGCTGGGTGCTCTCCCACGGGCGCGAGTTCGCCAGCCAGGACTTGCGCCACGACCTGCGGGTGCGCGGGGCAGCGGGCGCCGCCTTCGCGGTACCGCTCAGGTGCCGCGGCCGCGTCGTAGCAGCGCTCGTCGCGGTCGAACGTGCCCTGTCGAAGGGCGAACCGCGCCTGGCGCAGCCGGCCGCCGATGCCCTGGCCGACATTCTCGAAGGACCGGCACTCGCCCTCGACAACGCGCTGGCCATCCGCCGGGCCGAGGCGCTGTCGGTGACCGACGACCTCACGCAGCTCTACAACTCGCGTTATCTGAACCAGGTGTTGCGCCGAGAGTCGAAGCGCGCCTCGCGCAGTGGCCGTTCGCTGTCACTCCTCTTCATCGACCTCGACGGCTTCAAGCGCGTCAACGATTCGTTCGGCCACCTCGCCGGCAGCCGCGCCCTCGTCGAGGCGGCCGGTGTCATCCGCGGTTCGGCCCGGGAAACCGACGTCGTCGCCCGTTTCGGCGGCGACGAGTTCGCCATCGTGCTGCCGGAGACCGGACTAGAAGGGGCGCTCGGCGTCGCCGACCGCGTCCGCGACCGCGTCCGCGACTTCGTGTTCCTCGCCGCCGACGGGCTCGACGTGCGCCTCACCGTGTCGGTGGGCGTGGCGACCATGCCCGACGCGGCCAGCTCGGCCGAAGAACTCGTGCGCGCGGCCGACGTTGCCATGTACCGCGTCAAGGAATCGGGGAAGGACGGCGTCGCCGTCGCCAACCCCTAGTCAGGAGTTTAGGTGGGACTTGGGTCGCTGTTTTCCGCGTTTTCAACCGATCTAGCCATCGATCTCGGCACCGCCAACACCTGTGTCTACGCCAAGGGCAAGGGCATCGTGGTGAACGAGCCCTCGATCGTGGCCATGAACAAGCTGACCGGCCGCGTCGAAGCGGTCGGGCGTGAAGCCAAGGAGATGCTCGGTCGCACCCCTGGCAACATCGTCGCCATCAAGCCGATGAAGGACGGCGTGATCGCCGACTTCGACGTCACCGAGAAGATGCTCACCTACTTCATCAAGAAGGCCCACAACGGCACCGTGTGGGTGCGCCCCCGGATCGTGATCGGCGTGCCCTCCGAGATCACGCAAGTCGAGAAGCGGGCGGTGAAGGACAGCGCCTACCGCGCCAAGGCCAGCGAAGTGCACCTGGTCGAAGAAGCCATGGCCGCGGCCATCGGCGCCGGCCTGCCGATCGAGGAGCCGAGCGGCAACATGGTGGTGGACATCGGCGGCGGCACGACCGATATCGCCGTCATCTCCCTGGCCGGCATCGTCTACAGCAAAGCGGTGCGCGTGGCCGGGAACGAGATGGACGAGGCCATCATCCACTACATCAAGAAGGCCTACAACCTGCTCATCGGCGAGCGCACGGCCGAGGCCATCAAGATTGAAGTCGGCTCGGCGTTCCCTCTCGAAGAGACTGTCACGATGGAGATCAAGGGCCGCCATCTGATCGAGGGCGTCCCCAAGACCATCACCATCAGCGATGAAGAGATCCGGCTGGCGCTGGCCGAGACCGTCAACGTGATTGTCGATGCCGTGCGGGTGGCGCTCGAGCGCACGCCACCGGAACTCTCGGCCGACATCGTCGACCGCGGCATCGTCCTCACCGGCGGCGGCTCGATGCTGCGCAACCTCGACAAGCGTCTACGCGAGGAGACGGGACTGCCAGTGACCAACGCCGAAGATCCCCTCTCGTCGGTCGTGCTCGGCGCCGGCAAGATGCTCTCGAACTTCGATCTCCTCAGGAAGATCGCCATCGACTAGCCCGGAACCCGAGGCCCGGACCTCCGGACCCGCAACCGGGCGGCCGAAGGCCGCCGCTCAATGGCACTTGCCGACATCGGTCAGCGTCCGGGCCTCCTGCTGGTGGCGGCCGTGGCGTTGCACGTCGGTCTCATCTCGCTGCAGGTTACGACCAGCTCCGGCGGCACGGTCTTCCACACGGTCGTCTTCGGCGGTTTCTCGGAGGCACAGCGCGGGGCCTCGGGCGTGCTCGGCGGCGGACGCGACTTGTGGGCCGGCTACTTCGCGCTGCGCGACGTCAGGGCCGAGAACGCCGCGCTCCGGGCCGAACTCAATGCGCTGCAGGTGCAGTTGCAGGCCGAGCGGGCGCGCGGCGAGCGCGCCGACGCCTACCGCAGCCTGCTGCAGATGCGCGCGCGAGTGCCGCTCGAGACCACCGGGGCCGAGGTCATCGCCGGCGGGGTCAGTCCGGAGTTCCGCACCGTGACGATCGACAAGGGTGGTTCCGACGGCGTCGCCGCCGACATGGCGGTCGTGGCACCCTCCGGCGTCGTCGGCCGGATCACACAGTCGAGCGCCCGCGCTGCGCTCGTCCAGCTCATCATCGACAGGAACGCCGCCGCAGGTGGCGTGGTCGAGCGAACGCGTGTTCAGGGCATCGTCGTCGGCGTCGGCGACGGTTCGCTGCGCATGGATTTCGCGCCCACGACCGGCGACGTCGTGGCCGGCGACGTCATCGTCACTTCCGGCATCGACGGCATCTACCCCGAGGGCTTCGTGCTCGGCACGGTGGAGCGGGTGGCGCGTGGGGACGGGCTCTACCATGCCATCGGTCTCAGGCCGGCCGTCGATTTCTCGCGGCTCGAAGACGTGCTGGTGGTGCTGCAGCGGCAACCGTCCGGCGAGATCCCGAAATGAGGACGTTGGGCACCCTGACCGCGCTCGCCCTGGCAGTCGTCGCCCAGGCCGCCTTCCGCGGACTCGAGTGGCGGGGCACACCCACCGTCGACCTCGTGCTCGTGGTCGTGGTCTACATCGCGCTGACGGGTGGCCCGGTGGCAGGGCTCCTCGCCGGCACCGTCGGAGGACTGGTGCAAGACGCCCTGTCCTCCGGTATCCTCGGCATGGGGGGACTGGCCAAGACGGTCGTGGGCTTTCTGGCCGGCCGTTTCGGCACGCAATTCATCGTGACGGCCACCCTGCCGCGGATGTTCACCTTCGCGGTCGCCACCGCGGCGCACGCCGTGCTCTTCCTGGGAGCGTATGCCTTGCTCGGATTGCGGAGCTTTCCCGACGCCCTGACCGCCGTCGCCCTCCAGGCGGCCGGCAACGCCGTGGCCGGCGCGGTCGGCTTCAAGCTGAGCGAGTGGTTGCCCCGCGCCATCGAGCGGCGCCACGCCCGTCGCGGCATGCGGGTGTCGCGATGAGCGGGCGCGACCCCGACGGAGGCGCCTGAATCATGCGCGTCGGACCCTTTGGTGCCGTCGAGGATCGCCGTCGTCTGCAGACGCGGATCGTCGCCTTGCGCGTTGGTGTCACGGCGATCTTCGTCCTGCTGCTCGGCGGCTTCTGGTTCTTCCAGGTCTTCCAGCACGCGAAGTTCCACGAGATGGCCGAGAACAACCACCAGCGGACGCTGCCGCTGCGCGCGCCGCGCGGTGTGATGTTCGATCGTCACGGCGAGGTGCTGGTCGAGAACCGCGCCTCCTTCAATATCTCGATCATGCGCGAGCACACGCACGACCTCGATCGCACCGTGCGGCTCCTCTCGACGGTGACGGGCGCTGACGAGGCCGAGATGCACGAGACGGTGGCGCGGCACCGCCGCGAGCCGGCCTACCGGCCGATCGTCGTCGTGCGGGATGCCACCCTGGCCCAGGTGGCAGCCGTGACCGCCCGCCGCCTCGACTTCGAGTTGCCGGATGTCGTGGTGCAGCAGGTGCCGACGCGCAAGTATCCGGCCGCCTCGCTCGGCGCCCATCTTCTCGGCTACGTCGGCGAGGCCAGCGAGCAGCAGGTGAGCGACGGCACCATCTCGAGCGGCACGGTGATCGGGCAGTCGGGGATCGAGCGGACTTACAACGACGTGCTGATGGGCGACGACGGCGCCCGGCGCGTCGTCGTCAACAGCGTCGGCCGCGAGATCCGCACGATCGACGAGGAGCCACCCACCGAGGGCCGGCGCGTGCAGCTGACGCTCGATGCCTCGATGCAGCGGGCCGCGGAGGAGGGCTTCAAGCGCACCGGCTATTGGGGATCCGCGGTCGTGCTCGATCCGCGCTCGGGCGACGTGCTGACGCTGGTCAGCCTGCCGGCCTACGATCCCAACGCCTTCGCCTCGGGCATCGACCGCACGACCTGGGCGGCGCTCAACAGTGACGTGCTGCGGCCGCTTCAGAACCGCGCCATCCAGGGCCGCTACTCGCCAGGCTCGACCTTCAAGGTGGTGATGGCCACGGCGGGGCTCGAGGAGGGTGTCATCACGCCGGACACCAAGGTCTTCTGCGCCGGCGGTGCCACCTTCTACGGCCGCTTCTTCCAGTGTCTCGGCCGCCATGGCTGGATGGACGTGCGGCACGCGCTCGAAAAATCGTGCAACACCTTCTTCTACACGGTCGGGAACCAGCTCGGTGTCGACAAGATCCACGACTGGTCAGAGAAGCTGGGCCTGGCGACGAAGTCTGGCGTCGACCTGCCGAACGAGATCGAGAGCATCGTCCCGTCGACCGCCTGGAAGAAGCAGCGCACCGGCGAGCGCTGGTATCCGGGTGAGACCATCTCGGTGGCCATCGGTCAGGGCCAGGTGTCGGTCACCCCGATGTCGATGGCGGTGATGATGGCCTCGGTCGCCCAGGGGGCCCGGGTGGTGCCGCGTCTCGTGAAGGCGACGTCGACGGGTGGCGCGTGGGAGCCGGTGCCAGCACCAGCCGCCGCCGCACCGGTCACCCTCAAGCCCGAAACGGTCTCGGCCGTGCACGACGGCTTGTGGATGGCCGTCAACGGCGCCGGCACGGCGACGCGCGCGAGGATTGCCGGGCGGGACGTAGCGGGGAAGACCGGCACCGCCCAGGTCATCTCGCTGCAGGGCCGCCAGCGGGCGCGCGGCAGCGGCAAAGACCTGCGCGACCATGGCTGGTTCGTGTTCATGGTGCCGAAGGACAACCCTGAGCTGGCCGGGGTGATCTTCGCCGAGCACTCCGAGCACGGCTATCTGGCGGCGCCGATCGCCCGCCACATCATCGAAACCTACTACGCTGGGAAGGAGGGGCGACCGCTGCCCGTCATGCCCGCCGTGCCCGGAACGCCCGGCTACACGCCGCCCCCGCCGCCGACCCGCCCCGCTACGGCGGCCGGTGGTGGCGACGGCGACGCCGGGCAGCGCTGACCGTGTTCGAGCGCCGGCTCTCCACCCACCTCGACTGGTCGCTGCTCGTGGCCGTGCTGACGATCGCCGTCGTCGGTGTCGTCATGGTCTACAGCGCGACCGGCGGCGCCAGCCGCGAGTACTCCACGCAGATCTACGCCGTCGTCCTCGGGCTGGGCGCGATGGTGGCGTGCATGGTCGTCGACTACCGCACGCTCATCGACAAAGCGCACTGGATCTATCTGGCGCTCGTGCTGGCGCTGCTGGCAGTGCTCCTCTTCGGGGTCGTGCGCGGCGGCTCTCGCCGGTGGCTCGACCTCGGGGTCTTCAATCTGCAGCCGTCGGAGTTCGCCAAGGCCGGCCTGGCGCTGGTCCTCGCCAAGCTGCTGGGCGACGTGCGCCGCAGTGCGCCCTCGACCCAGGATCTGTTCTTGGCGGCGGCCCTCACGGCCGGCCCGATTGTGCTCATCGCCGCCGAACCCGACCTGGGCACGGCGGTCACTCTCCTGCCCGTGCTCGGGGTGGTCGTCTTCGCCGCCGGCCTGCCGGTGCGCTACCTGGGCATCGCCGTGCTCGTCGCCGTCGTCTTGGCCCCGGTCGCCTGGGTCTTTGCCCTTCAGGACTACCAGAAGGAACGCATCGTCACTTTTCTGGCTCCCGAACAGGACGCGCGCGGCGCCGGCTATCAGCAGATTCAGGCGCGCATCACGGTCGGCTCGGGCGGCGTCACCGGCAAGGGCTTCATGAAGGGCACGCAGGGACAGCTGCGCTTTCTGCCGGTTGCGCACAACGACTTCATCTTTTCGGTGCTGGCCGAGGAACAGGGCTTCGCCGGCGTCGTCGTGGCGCTCGGGCTGTACTTCTTCGTCATCAGCCGTTCGCTCGACGCCGCGCGGCTGGCCAAGGATCGCGCCGGCGCCTACCTCGTGCTGGGCGTGCTCGCCTGCTTCATCTTCCAGGTCGTCTACAACATCACCATGTCGGCGGGTCTGGCGCCGGTCAAGGGCCTGACGCTGCCGCTCCTCAGCTACGGCGGGTCCTCGATGATCGCGACACTCGCGGGCTTCGGCCTCATCCTGAATGTGCGGATGCGACGGTTCACGAATTGAGAATGGCATGAACAAGGAAATGATCATCTCGACCAACGGCCACGAGACCCGCGTGGCCATTCTCGAGGACGACCTGCTCGCCGAGGTGTTCATCGAACGGGAGCGCAATCGCGGCGTGGTCGGCAACGTCTACAAGGGGCGGGTGTCGAAGGTGCTGCCAGGCATGCAGTCGGCCTTTGTCGACCTCGGCCTCGAGCGCGATGGCTTTCTCTACGTCGCCGATGTCGTCAACACGATGGAGGAGTTCGAGCGGCTGAGCGGCGATGAGGACGATGACGAGCCGCTGCCGATCGTGGCCGAGGCCGTGGGCAGCGGCGCCGCCGAGGTTGTTGCCTCTGCGCCCGGCCCGGCGCAGCCGCAGAACGGGCGAGGCGGCCGGGGCCGCGGTGGACGTGACCGCGGCGGTGAGCGGGAGCGGGGCCCCGAGGCCAAGATCGAAGACCTGGTGAAGGAAGGGCAGGACATCATCGTGCAGGTGGCCAAGGAGCCGCTCGGCACCAAGGGCGCCCGCCTCACGTCGCACGTCACCATGCCCGGCCGCTTCCTCGTCTTCATGCCGACCGTGGACCACGTCGGTGTTTCGCGCAAGATCGCAACCCGCGAGGAACGTAACCGCCTGCGCGGCATCGTCAAGGAGTTTCGTGAGCAGCATCACTTCGGGGGCGGCGTCATCATCAGGACCGCGGCCGAAGGCAAGCCCAAGGAAGACATCGTCTCGGACCTGCAGTACTTCCATCGGGTGTGGACCGAGATGCGGCAGAAGTCGGAGTCGAGCCGGGCGCCGGCCGTGGTCTTCCGCGAGGCGAGCCTGGTGGCCAAGCTGCTGCGCGATCTGCTGACCGACGACTACATCGCCATCCGCATCGACGATCAGCGCGAGCACCAGCGCATCGTCGAACTGCTCGACAGAATCATGCCCGGCATGTCGGCGCGCGTGAAGCTGCACGACAAGCCGTATCCGATCTTCGAGGAGTACGGCGTGCAGGCCGAGCTCGACAAGGCCCTCAAGAGCAAGGTGTGGCTGAAGTCCGGCGGCTCGATCGTCATCAACCAGACCGAAGCGCTGGTCGCCATCGACGTGAATACCGGCCGCTACGTCGGCAAGAAGACCACCGGCCGGCTCGAAGACACGATCATCAAGACCAACCTCGAGGCGGCCAAGGAGATCGTGCGGCAGATGCGGCTCAGGGATCTGGGCGGCATCATCGTGCTCGACTTCATCGACATGGAGGAGAAGAAGAACCGCCAGAAGGTGTTCCAGGTGGTGGAACAGGAGCTGCGGCGCGACCGCTCGCCCTCGAAGGCGCTGCAGGTCTCCGACTTCGGCCTGGTCATCGTGACCAGGAAGCGCGTGAAGCAGAGCCTCGAGCGCACGCTGACCGAGCCGTGCCCGTACTGCTCGGGTACCGGCACCATCAAGTCGAGCTCGACGGTGTGCTACGAAATTCTGACGGAAGTGAAGAAGGTCGGTCCGGACCTGGACGGCCTGGGCGTGTTGCTGCGCGTGAACCCCGACATCGCCCGGGCGCTCAAGGACGAGGAGCGCGGCGTGCTGCGCGACCTCAAGCAGATGCTCGGCAAGGACGTCATCGTGAAGGCCGACGTCCAGCTCCACCACGAGCAGTTCGACGTCATGTCGATTGGGGGGTAGGGGAGCAGGGAACGGGGAGCAGGGAGCAGCGACCCGATGCGGGCAGCTCGCCCTCGCGCACCGACGAATTCCTCATCCAACGCGAAAACGGCCCGGCAGAATCTGCCGGGCCGTTCGTGTTTCAGGAACCCTGTTCCCCGTTCCCTGCTCCCTGCTCCCTGTTCCCTGCTCCCTGTTCCCTGCCTTCTAGAACCGGAAGATCGCCGACATCCGGAACGTGCGCGGGGTCTGGAACGAACCGCGCGCGCCGGCCTTGCCGTAGTTGCTCACCGCGGTGGCGCAGGCCGCGACCGCGGTCGAGCCACAGAACGCGGTGTTGTTCGAGATGATCTTGGCTTCCTGGTTGGTGACGTTGAAGATCTCGGCCTTCACGCCGACCTGTGTCGACTGCGGGCCCCGGAAGGTGGCTTCGATCGAGTTGTCGAGCGTCCACTGCAGGCCGGGCACGGGGTCGGACCCACGCTGGTTGTAGAAGTAGGTCGCGGTGGGACCGAAGTTGGCGGTCGTGCCGGGCGTGAGCACGTTGACGGACCGCACCTGCTCATAGCGGCGCTTCGAGGCCGACTCGAGCAGGGCGCCGACCGCCAGATTGACCCGCCGGATCGGTCGCACGTAGGCGCCGTTCAACTTGAGGTTGTGCGGGCGGTCGTAGATCGGCCGGCCGTACTTGTTGGTGCCGTCCTGGACCTCGGCGCACGGGATGACGCCGTTGGTCCCGACGCTGGCGTCGAGCGTCGTGCGGCACTGGGCGTCGAGGTAGTCACCGAGGCTGGTGAAGGTGGCGTCGAAGTGATTGCCCTCGGTGCGCGAATAGGTGTAGCTCGCCATCAGGTTCCAGTTGTTGGCGAAGCGCTTCTCGAAGGTGAAGAGCGCACCGCGATACTTTCGCTCGGCCGGGCCGTAGTTGACGACTTCGCGGCGGATCGACAGGTCGGGGTTGATCGTCCGGATGTCGTCGATGAGGTCACCCCAGACACGATTGATGACCCGCGCGCTGAAGGCCATGTTGCGCCCGACCTGGCGCTGCACGCCGATAGTGAACTCGTCGAGGAACGACGGGTCGAGGTCGGGGTTGGGCACGAAGCTGCTGCCGCCGATGCGCACCTGGTTGGCCAGCACGTAGTCAGTGCCGTTCCACGCGAAGTTGTCGTAGTTGGCCTGCTGCGGCACGCCGGCGAAGCCGTCCGAGAAGCTCTGGATGATGCCGGTGTAGAAGCGTCCGTAGCTGCCGGTGACGATGGTCTTGCCGTCGCCGGTCACGTTGTAGCTGGCCGACACACGCGGCGCCACTTTCGTCGTGTCGACGGTGTCGGCGCCGAGGTCACTCTTGCCCGTCTGCTTCTCGAAACGCGCGCCGGCTTCGACGAAGAGCCGGCTCGTGACGTCGAACTTGTCGCGCAGGTAGAAGGCGAAGTTCTTGCCGGTCGAGGTCGAGTCTCCGGCCTGGTAGTCGCGGCGGAATTGCGGCACGAAGGTGCCGGCCGCCTGATTGAACGACTCCGAGATGTAGTACTGGCTGTTCGGATAGTTGAAGAGCGACCCCGATTCCACCGTCTGGAAGTCGATGCCGGCCTTGACGTTGTGGCTGCGCGAGCCGAGGTTGAAGAACCAGGTGCTGGCGATGTTGGCCTGCTGGCGGGGGCGATCGACGTAGCCGTCGAAGGTGGCGCCGTTGTAGTTGCGGTTGTCGGCCTGCGAGAACACCGGAGCGTTCGAGCCGATGCGGCCGTTCTCGAAGGTCGTCACGTCGATCCGGCTGGTGTAGGTGCCGACCGCGGCCTCCATCGCCCAGTTGTCGCGAATTGCGCCCGTCCACTGCCCGGCCCAGGAGTTCGACGACTGGTTCTGCCCGGTCAGGGCCTCGAGCTCGCCGGCGTTGCCCCAGTAGTCGATGACGAAGCCGTCGGTGGGCGAGCGGAAGAACTTGACCCAGGCCTGGTGGCCGCTGGCGATCTGGTAGGTGCCGCGCACGTTCAGGAACTTGTTCTCGGTGGCCTGCTGGTAGTCCTCGGGAATCGGCCCGGCCGTCTGGCGGCGCGGCGTGGTGTTGGTCGCGTATTCGTAAGAGCCGAAGAACCACGCCTTGTCGCGCCACAGCGGTCCGCCGAACGTGAAGGTATAGGTCGGGTTGACCTGGTCGAACTTCACGCGGGCGTTGGACGCGTTCGTCACTTCGTTGGTGGTGGCGTTCTGCTTGTCCCAGTTGTCGTTGATGACGATGTACTTGGCCGAGCCTTCGAAGCGGTTGGTGCCGGCCTTGGTGATGACGTTGACGACGGCGCCCTGACCGCGGCCGTACTCGACCGACACCGCGGAAGTGGAAACCGAGACCTCCTGGATGGCCTCGAAGTTCAGGTTGGCGCCGAAGGTGCCGGTCGTGGGGTCGGTCGTGTCGACCGAGTCCATGATGTAGAGATTGGCGTTGTTCGGCGCGCCTAGCGCATTGACGTTGGAGCTGCCGGTCAGCGAGCCTCCGACCACGCCGGGTGAGGCCACGACGAGCGACTGATAGCTCCGGCCCACCGGCAGGCGCTCGAACTCCTCGCGGCGGATGCGGGTGTTTCCGGTGACGTTCGTGAGATCCACGATCGGCGTCTCACCGGTCACCGTGACCGAGTCGGTCAGGCCGCCGACCTTGAGCTGCACCGTCACGTTCGTGGTCTTCTCGGTCTCGACGAGGTTGTCGGTGAGCCGGACCGGGGCAAAGCCCGAGAGACTCGCTTCAACCGTGTAGTTGCCGATGAACAGGGCGGCGAAGATGTAGCGGCCGTTCTCGTCCGTCACCGTGGAGCGGGCCACGCCGCGTTCCTGGCTGGTCAGCGTGACGGTCACGCCGGGAAGCACACCGCCGCTGACGTCGGCCACGACGCCGGCGATGTTGCCCGTCTGGGCGGGCTGAGCGGAGGCGCGTGTGCCAGGCAGCGTGGCCAGCACCATGGCCAGGCAGATTGAGACGCGTCGAAGCATGGTCGTATTCCCTCGGCAATGTCGGCGCCGGACATCGGCGCAGGACCCCTCCCATGAGCGGTCACATCCCAGTTATCGGCTTGTCGCAAGAAATCGTGCGGCTCGGCTCGAGGGGTGGTTCGGGGAGGGCGCAGAGGGCGAGCACTCAGCAGCAGTCGTGTGCAGATCGTGCAACGGAACCGGAGAAGGCGGGCCAGCCGTGACCGACGGGCTGGTCGTTACGGACGGGTCCGGCGGCCGAGCCACCTCAGTCGTTCGAAGCCCCTGATTCGCCGCTCGCCGACCTCGATGCCTTCGGCCGCGAGGAGCGCGCGCTTGATGGCGATCTGGTTGTAACCACCGAGCGCACCGCCGGCGGCGATCACGCGGTGATAGGGCAGACCGGGCCGGTTGGCCCGAGCCAAGATGTTGCCGACCGCGCGTGCCGCCCCCGGACGACCGGCCATCGCGGCGACATCGCCATAGGTGGTAACCCGGCCCGGTGGCACCCGTGACACCACGCTGAGCACGCGCCGCTCGAAGCTGTCAGCGGCCGATGACGATTTTGAGACGGAGGCTCGTGCCGCCAAGGTTGTCTTCGTTGAAGGCTTTCGAGGCGCCGCCCGTGCCGATGGCGTCACTGACCGAGGTCCAGACCACCTCGCCGGTGACGCCGACCCAGCGGGCCACGCGCACCTCGGCACCGCCCATCAGGTGAAAGCCGTTGAACGACTCGTCGACGTCGTCTCCGGCCTCGGCGAAGTCTGCCGTCTCCTGATACCGCAGGCGCGTGTAGCCGACACCAAGTTGGGGCTGCACGCGGCCGAACCACGGGCGGAATCTCCACCCGGCGGCGACTTCGAGCGGCGTCATGGTGACCTCGGTCGGAATGCCCAGTGGGAACACCTGGCCGCCAGATGTCACGAACACCCGCTCGCCGCTCTTCCGGAACCGTCGGGCCCCAAGCTCGATATAGGCCGGCCCCTGCGTCAGATTGAGACCGCCACCGAAGTCCTGGCCTTGCCCGCTGCCGAGTACGGCCTTGAACGTGCTCGACGCGGTGAACCAGGTGGTGCCGACCGCCGCGAACGGCCGGATCTGGAGACGGTCTGGATAGGCCGGCGGGGGGCGCGTGGCCGGCCGGCCGGCCGAAGTCTGCGCCACGACGGATGCGGGCGTGGCAACGCCGAGCAGGACGAGAGCCAGCAGTAAGGGGCGCATCACCGGTTCCCTAGCGCGCCAGGCCGAGGCCACGGAGCGTGGCGCGAGGATTGATCAGGCCGGCGCCGTAGACGTCGTCACGGCCGGTGGCGCCACGGTCGGTGGCGAACTGCTTCATCGCTGCTTCGATCGCGGCGGGGTTCGTGAGGCCCTGCTGGCGCAGCAGCGCCGCGAAGCCGGCCACGTGCGGCGTCGCCATCGACGTGCCCTGCAGGAAGAAGTAGCTGAACACGTCGAAACGCGGGGCGCGGAAGAGGGCCGGTGCCAGCGTGAACGTGTTGACGAGATCCTGATCGACCATCTGCTGGAGGATGCCGCCCTCGCGCGAGCTCCCGGCCTGTCGTGAGTCGCCGCCTGGCGCCGCGATTTCGACGTAACTGCCGGTGGTCGAGTAGTAGGCACGGTCGAGCCCGCGGCCGACGGCGGCCACCGCCACGGCGCCGTCGATGCCGGCCGCGAAATCAGCGGCGCGGTTGGCCCGGTTCTCACCGTCGCCGTCGTTGCCGGCGGCGATGGCGACAAAGGCCCCCTTCGACACGGCGTAGCGCACGGCGGCCTCGATGGCCGGCGCCGCCCCGCCCGTCTCGCGTCCGATGCTCATGTTGATGACGTGGGCACCGTTGTCGGCCGCGTAGCGGATGCCCTGGGCTACGGTGTCGTCGCTGCCGAAGTTGGGACTGTCGAAGATGAAGTCCCACACTTCGTCGATGACCTTCACCGGCATGATGCGCACGTTGAAGGCCATGCCAGCCCCGCCGATGCCGTTGTTCGTGGTCTGGCCGATCGTGCCGGCGACGTGCGTGCCGTGGCCGTCGAGATCGAGCGGCAGGTCGTCGTCCCAGACAAAATCTCGCGGCGCGACGAAGCGCGAGGCGGGGCCCAGATCCGGGGCGCCGGCAAACGGCACGTCGACCAGACCGAGCGCCGGAAACACCGGACCGCCCGCTTCCAGCCGGAAGGGGGTGGCGTTGTAGCGCACCACGGCGTCGCGGAACGCTACGCCGCTGTCGAGCACGGCCACCGTCACGCTGCTCGACCCGCCGGCGTTGATGTCCCAGGCGCGCTCCATGTCGATGGCGGGGAAGTTCCACTGCAGTGAATAGAGCGGGTCGGTAGGCTTGAACATCGCATGATTGCGATACCGCGCCTGGGCGTACTCGACGTCGGGCAGGGCCGCGAGCAACGTGGCCGCGGCCTCGGGATCTGCCTCGACCGGAATCGACATCACCTCGAAGTCGGCCCACGAAGGACGCGCCAGGTGCTGACCGGCCACGGCCTTGAGCGCCGCCTGGCGGACCGTGACGGTGTCATCGCGGAACTTGACGATGACCGAGCCGTGGGCATAGCGCGCACGGGGCTCGCCAGCGGCGTCGGTGATGAGTTCCGCACGCCGGACGCGATCCAGCGGGTCGATCGGGCCGGTGTCGGGCGCCAGCCCGCGGTCGATTCCCGGCAGCGCCGCCCGCTCGAGGAGCCTTCGGCCGAGGCGGGTGGTGTCGGTCTGGCGGCCCGAGGGCACGGCCACGGCGAGTGTCAGCGCCCCGGCAGCCAGGATGAACGACGTGGTGGCACGTCGAGCGGATGGTGTCATGGCCAACGATCCTCGCGGCGACAGGGGCAGGGGCATTCGATTCTATCGTGGCGGCGCCCGGCGGCTCACGTCGACGAGCGGTCGGCCCTCGACGTCGGACATCGGCACGCCGATCGTGGCGGCGAGCGTCGGCGCCAGGTCGGCGGGCGTGGCCCGCACGCCGTAGTGTCCGGGCTGGAACGGCTGGCCGAGAAAGATGAGCGGCACGTGCTGATCGTAGACGTGCGGCGAGCCGTGAGTCGTGCCGTCGCCGCCGTTCGGACTGCTGCCGATGACGAGGATCCAACCGGGCTTCGGCACGATCGTGATATCGCCGCTGCTGTCGGGGACATAGCCGGCGCGGATCGCCTCGAGGAGGTTGGGAGCGACAGCGGCGTTCGGAGCGTCCAGATCGCCGTTCCATACCGCGGCCAGGATGCCCGGCATGGCGCGAAGACCTGCAATCGCCGGCGCCATGGTGGCCGCCGTGGCCTGGGCACGCGCTTGGCGCGTGAGGTAGACCTGCGTGTACTCCGCGCGGGCCACGTGCGGTCCGGTACCGAGCGCTGCCAGCGCCTTGTCCACCGTGTCGCGTACCGCGCCGAGCGGCACGCGTCCCGCCGACTGGCCGGTGGCGCGGGCCGCTTCCGGCACCGTCGCCACGCCATGATCGGCCGACAGCGCCAGCACGTAGCCGTCGCGTCCGACCTCTGCGTCGAGCCGTTCCAGCAGCGTCCCGAGCGTGCCGTCGAGCCGGGCCAGCACGTCCTGCACTTCGTGACTGTCAGGCCCGAAGGAATGACCGACCAGATCGGTGGCGGAAAAACTCACGCCCAGGAAGTCGGTGACGCCGCGCTGTCCGAGCTGGAAGTCGCGCACGGCGGCGGCCGCCATCGCGCCGAGATAAGCGTCGGAGTATGGGCTCTCCTCCCAGAGTTCCTGGAAGGCGCCAGTCGTGTTGCCCGACAGCTGATGCGGGAAGACCCTCGTTCGTCCGGTCGTGGGGCGTTCGCCCACGCCGTCGTCGACACCGCTGTAGGCCGTGGCCGGGAGGAGCCGATCCCAGACCTTGTCCCGGTCGTTCGTGAACGGCTGCTGGTCGAGGAAACGGACCAGCTCGGGCCGTCCACCGCCGTAAGCACTGGAGGTCTGCCAGCCGTCGCCGCTCAGCCAGGTCACGGCCGTGGCGTTCTTGCCGGCCATCATGATCGCCGAGCGTGGTTTGAGAGACATCGTGACCGCTCGCGACGTCGGCCACTCGATCTTCATCCGTTCGGCGAGCGTCGGCACCTTCAGCGCCACCGCGCTGTGACCTTCACCGCCCTTCGCCCCGCCGTAGTTGAACGTGATCGCGGAGGGATCCACCGTGCAGGCGCGCATGGCTCCGAGATCGCGGCGGTACCACTGGTTGAGGATGATGCCGTGCGTCTTCGGCCAGGCGCCCGTGCCAATCGTGGCGTGGCCCACGCAGGTGACCGTGTTCAAGTACGGGTAGAACGTCTGATCGTAGACGGCGCCCTGTTCGAGCAGACGCTTGAAGCCGCTGCTCCAGAGCCGGGCGTAGCGGGTGAGGAACTCGGCACGCATCTGGTCGACGACGACGACGACGACCAGTGCCGGGCGGCGCGTCACCGACGACTGGTCGGCGTAGGCAGGCCACAGCGCCACCAGGCCCGCGAGGGCCGTGACGGCGAGTGCCGACGCGGTCAGACGCCGGCAGAAGCGAGCGGAAATGTGCATGGGTCGGAAGCCTGCCGATCTCACAGATACGTGAGCGGGTCGATGCCGAAGTCCTTCGCATCGACGGGCGCCACGATGGCCTGGGGACCGGCCGTGTCGGTGTCCACGTCCCACAGATTCACATCGAATGGCCGCGCCAACCGCGTGCCCGCCGCGTCGATGATGACGCGCACGCGTGGCCGTCGCGGGTCGGGCGCGAAGGTCCGGATGACGACGCCGACGTGGCCGGTGTCGAGACGCACCATGTTGCCCGGTGGGTACAGCCCCATGAGCTGCGAGAAGCGTCGCACGAGATGCTGGTCGAAGTGCAGGCCGTCGCTCTTCTGCAGCACGGCGAGGATGCGGTCGGTGGCGTGGGCCCCCTGGTAGGCGCGCTGCGAGCGCATCGCGTCGTAGACGTCCGAGATGCTGCACAGCATGGTGCCGAGGTTGAGCGAAGCGCGCTTAACGCCCATCGGATAGCCCGAGCCGTCGATGCGCAAGTGATGTTCGAAGGCGACCACCGGGGCCAGGGCCGGAATCTCCGGTGTCCGTCGCAGGATCTCGGCGCCGTCGACGACATGCATCCGCATGATCGCGAACTCGGAGTCGGTCAGGCGGTCGGGTTTGGTCAGGATCTCGAGCGGCGTCCGCACCTTGCCGATGTCGTGCATCAGGGCGGCCAGTCCGAATTCACGCAGCAGCGTCCCGTCGATGCCGAGGCTGCGGGCCTGGGCCATGACCAGGATCGAGACGTTCACCATGTGCGTGAAGGTGTAGTTGTCGTAGTCCTTCAGCGCGGTGAGCGCCATGAGTGCGGTGCGATTCTGGGCGACGGCCTGGGCCAGCGAATCGACCAACTGCTTGGCCTGGTTGGGATCGGGCATCCCCTCCTTCTGCGTCATCTCCCACAGGGCGCCGGCAATCGAGACGCCGTCGGTGTAGAGCCGGCGGATCGTCGCCACGTCGGCGGCCGAGGCTTCGACCCGTTCGTCGAGCGTGAGGCGGCCGACGCGAACGTGCGTGAGCGCACCGAGCACGGCCAGCGGATCTGGAATCTGACCGGCCGCGGTGACGCCGGCGCGCTCCGGGTGCGCGAGCGTTTCGATGAGCAGCGCCAGCTGCTCGGTCGAGACGCCGCGGTCGAAGGTGATTCGCTCGATCCCCACCTGGCGCACGCGACGCAGCAGTTCCGAGAACGCCTCGCCGGCATGCACCAGCGGGATTTCGCCGACCACCACTTCGTTCTCGATGAAGCCGACGGCCAGGCTGGCGTCGTCGACCAGCATCTGGTTCGCCGATTCGCCCATGGCCTTGAGGGCGCGGCCGGCCAGGGGATGCGAGGGCGCATAGAGCTGATTGGCGCGGACCGCCGCGGTCAGCCGGCGTATGAATTCGTCAGCCTGCCGCAGCTGACGTGCAGCATCGCTCACGACTCACTCCTCTCGGAATCGGATGGAGCCGGCGCGTTGTCGGCCGGGGCCATCGTTGCGTCGTCGGGGGTAGCAGCATCCGCAGTCGCGGACGCCGTCCGCGGCACGCTCACCAGCGCTGCCCGCGCCGCGCCCTTGGCACCGTATGCCCCCGACCGCGCCAGGATCTCGAGCGCCGCGAAGGTATTCGGCGAGCCAATCGTCCGCAACGCCTTGACCGCGGCCTCACGCAGGCGCTTGGCTTGGAAAGGATTCCACCAGTCGCCGCGGCCGGCCGCGGCGACCAGGGCGGCGATCGTGACGTCGTTCGACACGCGCAGCGCACCGAGCGCCTCGACGGCCGACAGGAACACCTTCTCCGCCCGGCCGCGAGTCTGCCCCTGTCGCACGATGAAGGCCAGGAGCGGCACGGCGCGTTCGTCGCGCAGCGTGCTGAGCGAGCCGGTGATCATGTCGCGGGTGCGCTGCGAACCGGACGTGAGCGCATCGCGCAGGGCGGCGAACGCCTCGTCGGTGCCGGTCTGCACGATCGCCCGGAGCGCGTCGCGCTGCACCTGCAGCTCCTCATCGTCGAGCAGCTTGAGGAGGAGCGGCAGCGATTCCGGCCCGCCGATCGCCCGTGCGAGCTCGATCGCGGTGCGCCGCACCGACGGATTGGGTGACGCGCAGAGTTCGGCCACGCGGGCCCGCGCCGCCGAACCGAAGGAGATCAGCACTTCGCGCAGGCGGCGGATGCTACGCGCCCCGTCCTCGGCGAGCAGCGCGTCGACGAGGCGTCCGACGACGCCTCGGCCGAGCGAGAGGCACAGGCGGGTCACGCGCGGCATCTCGTTGTCTTCGGCCTGACGGATGAACAGCAGCACGTGGGTCATCACGTCGCCCGAGGAGAGCCGCGCGACGCCCTCCTTGGCCGGAATCGCGAACGGCGAGGCCTGGTCACGTGATACCTGGAGCAGCGTGTCGAGCAGATCCTGGGCGGGCGACAGGTCGCCGACGAGCACGAGCTGTTCGATGCGCGCCAGCGCCAACGCCAATACCTTGCGCCATTCGTCGGGCCGCGACTCGACGATGATGAGATCGCCGAGCACCTGCTGGTCGAGCCGCCGCACCTGGTCGTCAGACACGGTGGCGACCCAGGCGGCCACCCGTTCCGGCGGATCGTCGCCGATCTTGTCCATCTCGACGGCGACGACGCGCGCGTGGCTGAGGTCGCGCGCGTAGTCCTCGGAGATGTACTTCTCGTCGGAGTACGACGAGAGAATGTCGGCGGCTTGCCGCCACAGTTCCGTGAACTGCGGCTCGCGTCCGAGCGGCCCGGCGGCGGCCTGGCCGGCAGCCAGATCGAGCACGCGGTCGTGTTGCGAGTGGTCGGGGACGAGGGCCTGAAATGCCTGTGCGAGCCGCGCCGTGGCGGCCCGGTCGCGCGCCACCGACTGGGCAACGAATTTCGCCACCAGCGATTCGTCGACGCGCTCACGCAGTTCGGCAGCCAGGTCGATACCGTCGGGCTGCCCGTCCTCGTTCACGGGCCGCGGTTCATCGAGCAGCGATGTGACCATCTCGGGCGACATCCGCGGCAGGCTGTTGGCGATGTTGCGCAGCACGCGGTCGAGCTGGCCCGGATCGGACCGGGTGATGAAGGCCGCCAGCGCCTGCAGCAGTTTGGCGAGCTGCGCCTTCTGTTTGCTGACCCAGTAGCCCTCCTGCTCGCCGCGTTCGACGATGCTGTCGACGAACGCCGCCAGGCGCTGGGGCTCGTTGGCGATCTCGAGCAGGGTCGACAGCATGGAGTCGTCGAGGTCGGACTGTTCGCCCGCCAGATAGGCCGACAGGATGTTCTCCCAGTCGGAGTTCTCGCTGCCGACGCGCTCGCGCAGCACCTCGCCGTAGTCGATCTGGCGCACCTCGATCGGGCCGCCGCCGCCGGCTTCCCAGGCCCGCGTGATGCCACCTTCGTCGCGGATGTCGGCCGGCGACTGGGCGATCAGCACGAGAAACGCGTGCCAGGCCGGTGCTTCGAGCTGCCCCACGATGTTCAGTTCGCCGACGCTGTGCGCGTGCAGCATCCCGGCCAGCTCGGTGACAGCCTGGTCGGGCCGCCCGAGCGACCGCCCGCCCACGAGCAGGGTATCCGGCATCACGGTGATGAGGAACGGACCGTCGGCCACGGCCCGGGTGCCGGCCGACGTGATGCGCGCCAGCGCGTCCTGGATGGCGGGGTGGGTGGCCGGGTACATCGACACGACGCGCGCCGCGGCCTTACAGGCACGGGCCAGATCCAGCAGCTTGCTGCTCGTGTCGGCCGACAGCGGCTCGGTGTCGTGTGACATGTACGGCGAACGCGGGGGCGGCTGGGAGGCCAGCCCGCGTAGATTATAGACGTCAACCGGCTGCTATACTGCGCTCCGATTCATGAGCGCCGTCGACATCATCCGCGCCAAGCGCGACGGCGAGATTCTGGGGGCCGACGCGATTGCCGCCTTCGTCGCCGGTGTCCTGGACGGGACGTGGGCCGACTATCAGACCTCGGCGCTGCTGATGGCCATCGTCCTCAAGGGCATGACCCCGGAGGAAACCGCCGCCCTCACCGCCGCCATGCTGGCCACGGGCCGGCGCGTCGACCTGAGCGGACTGCCTGGCGTCAAAGTGGGCAAGCATAGCACCGGCGGCGTCGGCGATAAGGTGTCGGTCGTGCTGGCGCCGCTCGTCGCAGCCTGTGGCGTCATCATGCCGAAGATGTCCGGCCGGGGTCTGGGGCATACCGGTGGCACGCTCGACAAGCTCGAGTCGATTCCCGGCTTTCGCGTCGGGCTCGCGGTCGACGAATTTGTGTCGGTGCTGAGCACCGTCGGATGCGCGGTCATCGGGCAGACCGCCGACATCGCACCGGCCGACAAGGTGCTCTACGGCCTGCGCGACGTGACCGCCACGATCGAGAGCGTGCCGCTCATCTCGGCCTCCATCATGAGCAAGAAGCTCGCCGAGGGCAGCGATGCCCTCGTGCTCGACGTGAAATGCGGTCGAGGTGCCTTCATGCGCACACTGCCCGAGGCCCTGACCCTGGCCAGGTCCCTGGTGTCCATTGGCCGCGCGCACCACGTGCCGACCGAGGCCGTCGTCACCGCCATGGACGCCCCCCTCGGCCGGGCGATCGGCAACGCCCTCGAGATCCGTGAGTGCGTTGAAACGCTGGCCGGGCACGGGCCAGCAGACCTGGTCGAGGTGGTCGAGGCCGTGGGTGTGCGGGTGCTGCTGCTGGCCGGCCGGGCGAGGGACGCTGCCAGCGCCGAAACGACGCTCCGCGAGGCCATCGCCTCCGGCGCGGCGCTCGGCAAACTACGTGACATGGTGAAGGCGCAGGGCGGTGATGTCTCGGTCATCGACGATCCCTCGCGACTGCCGGCTGCGCCCGAGGTGTCGACCATCGATGCCGGCACCGACGGCATCGTCAGCGACATCGACGCGGCCATGATCGGCCGGGCGGCCGTCTTGCTCGGCGCCGGGCGCGAGCGCAGGGGCGATTCGGTGGATCCCGCCGCCGGCGTCGTAATCCGGGCCAAGGTCGGGGAGACGGTAGGCCGCGGCCAGCCGCTGCTCGAGCTGCACGGCGCAAACGAGGCACGGGTGGCGGCCGCGCGTGAGCTGGCGATCGGCGGCGTGCGCGTCGGCGGCGCGACGGCGCCCGGGCCGCTCGTGCGCGCGTGGGTCACCCCGGACGGAGACGTGCGAGAGCGATGACCGAGACCCCTGCCGACCGTTCCCTCAAACTCGTGGCCGCCGCCGTGGCCCTTGGCGCGCCGCTTCTGGCATGGCTGCTCGGCGGGGTGGTCGGCGTGCGCGGCCAGGCGGCGGCCGGCGCGCTGTGCTTCGTGGCCGTCTGCGCCCTGTTCTCGAGCAACCTCCGGGCCGTGAATTGGCGAACGGTGGGCTGGGGCATGGCCATCCAGCTCGGGCTCGCGTTCCTCATCTTGAAATTCGAGGTTGGCGGCACGCGCCCCATCTATGCGTTCTTCGCCACGCTGGCGGACGTGGTGAAGCGCTTCCTCGAGTTCACCAACGCCGGCTCGTTCTTCGTCTTCGGCCCCCTGGCCAATGGCGAGATCCTCGGCAAGGCCTTCGGTCCCGCCAATGGCTTCGTGTTCGCGTTCGCAGCGTTGCCGACCATCATCTTCATCTCGTCGTTCTTCACGGTGCTCTACTACTTCGGCGTGCTGCAGTTCATCGTGTGGGTCATGGCCCGCGCCATGATGTTCGCGATGCGCACGAGTGGCGCCGAGACACTGGCGGCCGCGGCCAACGTGTTCATGGGGCAGACCGAGGCGCCCATCATCGTGAAGCCCTATGTGGCCGGCATGACGAAGTCGGAGCTGCTGGCGATGATGGTCGGCGGCATGGCCACGATCTCGGGCGGCGTCATGGCCGTGTATATCGGCCTCGGAGCCGACCCGATCGCGATTCTCACCACCAGCGTCATGGCCGCACCCTGCGGCCTCTATCTCTCGAAACTGGTGATGCCGGAAACCGACGAGCCCGCCACGGGCGGCCGCATCTCACTGACCGTCGAGCGCCACCACGTCAACGTCATCGACGCGGCCGCCGCCGGCGCCTCCGATGGCCTGACATTGGCGCTGAACGTCGCGGCCATGCTGATTGCCTTTCTGGCCTTCATCGCCCTGGTCGATGCGCTGCTCGGCTGGGCGTGGACGGGCCTGACGCTGGCGCAGGTGTTCTCGACGATGTTTGCGCCGGTGGCCTTCCTGATGGGGGTGGCGCCGGGCGACGTGGCCCCGATGGCCGACCTGCTCGGCACCAAACTGGTCGCCAACGAGTTCGTGGCCTTCGTGAAACTGACCAACGAATACCAGGACGTGCTCAGCCAGCGTGGCTATATTCTGGCGACCTACGCCCTCACGGGTTTCGCCAACCTGAGCTCGATCGGTATTCAGCTCGGGGGCATTGGCGGCATGGCGCCCTCGCGTCGTGGCGATCTGGCGCGGCTGGGCGGCCGGGCGCTGCTGGCCGGCTTCCTGGCCACGCTCGTGAATGCGTGCGTGGCATCGATGCTGCTCTGACCAAGCGTGACGGATGTGTCTGACTACACCGATCGGATTGAGGAGTCCGCTGCCGCCCTGCGCGCGCGCGGCATCGACGGCGCTGACGTCGTCGTCGTGCTCGGCTCGGGCCTCGGCGCGTTTGCCGACGCCTTCGACGGCACGCTGCGCGTGCCGTATGGCGAGATCCCGCACTGGCCGGCCGCGACGGTGGTGGGTCACGCCGGCGTGCTGGTGGCCGGCCGCCTGGCCGGGCGGCGCGTCGTCACGCTGGCCGGTCGGGCCCATTTCTACGAGGGGCATCCGCTGACCGAGGTCACGTTTGCCATGCGCGTCATGGGTGCCCTGGGCGTGCCGCGGGTGATTCTGACCAACGCGGCCGGGGGTATCAACACGCGCTTTGCCACTGGCGCGCTCATGCTCATCGACGATCACATCAACCTGATGGGGAGCAATCCCCTCGTTGGCCCGTTCGACGCGGCCCTGGGCGCCCGTTTCCCCGACATGACCGAGATCTACTCCCGCCGCCTGCGCGCGGTCGCCACCGACGTGGCCGCGACGCTCGGCATCGGCCTCGAGCACGGCATCTACGTGGCAGTGCACGGGCCGAGTTACGAAACGCCGGCCGAGATTCGAGCGTTTCGTGCCCTGGGCGCCGATGCGGTCGGCATGTCGACCGCACCCGAAGCGATCGTGGCCCGCCACATGGGTCTCGAGGTGCTCGGCATCTCCTGCATCTCGAATCCGGCGGCAGGTGTCGTCGACGCCCCGCTCAACCACGACGACGTGATGGCGGTAGCCGCCCGCGTGCGCGGGCAGTTCATCCAGCTCCTGGAGGGTATCGTTGGCCGACTCTGACGCGCTCATCGCCGCCGCGCGCGTGGCCCGTGAGCACGCCCGCGCCAACTACTCGAACTTCCGCGTGGGTGCGGCCCTCGAGTGCGCGGACGGCACGGTCGTGACCGGCTGCAACGTCGAGAACGCCACTTATGGCCTGACGGTCTGCGCCGAGCGCGTCGCCCTGTTCAAGGCGTTGTCGGAAGGACGGCATCGCTTCGTACGCGTGGCGGTCGTCGCCGATACCGACGTCCCGACGCCGCCCTGTGGCTCGTGCCGGCAGTTGCTTTGGGAGTACGCCGGTGACATCGAGGTCGTGATGGCGAACCTCGTTCGCGAGACCGCCCGTCACCAGCTCGCGGCGCTCTTTCCGCTGCCGTTCGACCAGGCGCTGCTCAGAGCCCGGGACAGAATGTAGCCATGCTCCCGACCATCGCCTGGGACGGCGACGCCATCGTCATGATCGACCAGCGCAAGCTGCCTGGGCGCGAGGTCTACGTGCGCTGCAAGACCGGGAACGAGGTGGCGAAGGCCATCGCGGCCATGGTCATCCGCGGCGCCCCAGCCATCGGCGTGGCCGCCGCCATGGGGCTCGCGCTCGGCGCCCGGCGCAGCACCTCCAGCGGGACCAAGCAGTTCGCGGTCGACTTCCAGCGCCTGGCCGATGCGCTGGCGGCCACGCGCCCGACGGCGGTGAATCTCTTCTGGGCCATCGAGCGAATGAAGCAGGCCCTGGCCACCGGCGTGCAGGCCGGCGAAGGCGTGACGGAACTGGTGACGCGGCTGCGTCTGGAAGCGGACGCCATCCACGACGACGATCTGGAGAGCTGCCGTGCGATTGGCCGGCACGGCGCCGCGCTCGTGCCCGACGACGCGCGCGTCGTGACCCACTGCAATGCCGGCGCGCTCGCCACCGCCGGCTACGGCACCGCTCTTGGCGTCGTGCGCGGCGCGGTCGAGGCCGGCAAGCGCGTGGCGGTCTTCGCCGACGAGACGCGCCCCTTCCTTCAGGGCGCGCGGCTCACGGCCTGGGAACTCCTGAAGGACGGCATCCCGACGACCGTCATCACCGACAGCATGGCTGCCGCCCTGATGGCCCGCGAGCGCATCGACCTGGTGGTCGTGGGTGCCGACCGCATCGCCGCCAACGGCGATGTCGCCAACAAGATCGGCACCTACGGGCTGGCCCTCGCCGCCCATGCCCACGCCATTCCGTTCTACGTCGCCGCGCCCTGGTCGACCATCGATCTGGCCACCCCGACCGGCGAGGAAATCCCCATCGAGGAGCGGCACGCCAAGGAGGTCACGCACATGGCCGGCACGCGGGTGACGCCAGAGGGGGCCAGCGTGCGCAATCCGTCGTTCGATGTCACGCCGCACCGCTACATCTCGGCGATCGTGACCGAGCGCGGCATCCTGCGGCCGCCCTACCTCGAGACGCTGGCGAGCGCGCGGTGCTAGTGCTCGGGATCGAGACCTCGTGCGACGAAACTGCCGCGGCCGTGGTCGAGGCCACCCCCGACGGCGGCTGGCGCGAACGGTCGAACGTCGTCGCCTCGCAGGTGGCGATCCACGCTGAATGGGGCGGGGTGGTGCCGGAACTCGCATCGCGACAGCACGTGCGCGACATCTGCGCCGTGGTCGAGCGCGCGCTGGCAGAGGCGGGCGCCGGTTGGGCGGATCTCGGCGGCGTGGCGGTCACCGAGGGGCCCGGGCTCGTCGGATCGCTTCTCGTGGGCGTCAGCTTCGCCAAGGCGGCGGCGTGGGCCCGCGGGCTGCCGCTCATCGGCGTTAACCACATCGCGGGGCACATCGAGTCGCTGTGGCTGGCGCACGGCCCCCTGCCGGTGCCGGCGGTCGTGCTCGTCGTCTCGGGTGGTCACACGAGCCTGTATCTGGTACCCGAGGCCGGCACCTACCGTTTGCTAGGGCGCACGCGCGACGACGCGGCTGGCGAAGCCTACGACAAGGTCGCCAAACTGCTCGGCCTGGGCTACCCGGGGGGGCCGGTCATCGATCGGCTGGCGAACAGCGGCCGCGACGAGGCGGTCGATCTGCCAGTGACCCGCCTGACGCATCGCGATCGCAACGCGCCGGAGCGCGCGGGCACCCTCGATTTCAGCTTCAGCGGTATCAAGACGGCGGTGCTGCGGCACGTGCGTGCCCGCCAGGCCGCCCTCGGCGTCGAGTCGCTGCCCGAGTCCGACATCCACGATATCTGCGCCAGCTTCCAGCGGGTCGTCGTCAAGACCCTGCTGACACGTACCTTCGACGCGGCCGATGCCCACGATGCCAGGGCCATCGGCGTGGCCGGCGGCGTCTCGGCCAACCGCAGGCTCCGCCGCGACCTCGAGACGCTGGGCGCTGCCCGCCGGCTTCCGGTGTTCGTGCCGCCGGTGGCGCTCGCGACCGACAATGCGGCCATGATCGCTGCCGCGGGCCTGCGCCGCTTCCAGCGCGGGGAAGTGGCCACCGATCGACTGAACGCCGTGCCGTCGCTCGTGCTGGGCTGATTCCCGATGGCCAGCGAGTATCCGCAGGCGCCGGTCGCGGCCGTGGGCGGCGTCGTCATCGACGGCGGCGCCGTGCTGCTCGTCAAGCGTGCCTATCCGCCGCGTCAGGGCGAGTGGTCGCTGCCCGGCGGGCAGTTGCAACTTGGCGAGTCGCTCCAGGACGGGGTGCGCCGTGAAGTGCGCGAGGAGACCGGAATCGAGGTCGAGGTCGGGGCCGTCGTCGAGGTGTTCGACCGCGTGCACCCGGACGAAGCCGGTCGTATTCGCTATCACTTCGTAATCGTCGATTTTCTCTGCCGGGTCGTCGGCGGTACGCTGGTGGCTGGTGACGACGCGGCCGACGCGGCGTGGGTGCCGCGCGCCGCGGTGGCGGCACTCGGCGTCAACGCCCACGCCCTGGCGGTGGTCGAACGAGGATTTCTCCTGCGGGCTGACCCCGAGGCCGGATAGGATGTCGGCCATGGCTCTCGATCGAAGTGCCGCGTGGCAGCTGCTCACCGAGTGGACCGCAAGTGACAGCCTGCGCAAGCACGCTCTGGCCGTTGAGGCCGCCGTGCGCGGCTATGCGCGGCTTGCCGGCGCGAGCGAGGATGACTGGGGCGTCGTAGCCCTGCTGCACGATTTCGACTACGAGCGGTACCCCACGCTCGGCGATCATCCGAACAAGGGCTGCGAGCACCTGCGAACTCTCGGGTATCCGGAATGGGTGATGCGCGCCATTCAGGCCCACGCCTGGGAGGCGACGGGCGTCGAGCCCACGGAGCCGGTCGAGAAGGCGCTCGTCGCCTGCGATGAAATGGCCGGCTTCGTCACCGCGGCCTCGCTGGTTCGTCCGAGCCGCAGCGTGCTCGACCTGGAGGCCTCGTCGGTCATCAAGCGGATGAAAGACAAGGCCTTCGCCCGTGCCATCCCGCGCGAGCACCTGAAGAAGGGTGCGGAGCTCATGGGGCTGCCCCTCGACGTCCACGTCACCAACGTCATCACGTTCATGCGCGAGCGGGCCGATGAACTCGGCCTGCGTGGCGCCCTGTAGCCGGCCGGCGAACGCCGTCCCCAGCGCTCTCGTATCTACCAGCGAATGCCGGCCACCGAACCCTCCCTCGGCCAGCCCGCCTGGCCCAACGGCGCCTCCGTCGTCGAGCTGCGGGGGGTCACCGTGATGTACGGACGACAGACGGCCCTGCGCGAGGTGTCGGCCGCGTTCCCGTCGGGTGCTGTCGGCCTGCTGGGCCCGAACGGGGCGGGGAAGAGCACGATGCTCAAGGCCCTGCTCGGCTTCGTCGTGCCGTCCGAAGGGCAGATGCGCGTGCTCGGACTCGACGTGGCGACGTCGGCGCTCGAGATCCGCGCCAGGCTCGGCTACATGCCGGAGACCGACGCCCACATCCCCGGCATGTCGGCGGTGGCGTTTGTCGCCTACTGCGGCCAGCTGGCGGGGTTGCCGCAGGCCGATGCCATGCAACGCGCCCACGAAGTGCTCTACTACGTGGGCCTGGGCGAGGCTCGCTACCGCAACGTCGAGACCTACTCAACGGGGATGAAGCAACGTATCAAGCTGGCCCAAGCCCTCGTGCACGACCCCGACCTGCTGTTCCTCGACGAGCCGACCAACGGCATGGACCCGAAGGGCCGTGACGAGATGCTGGAGTTGATACACGATCTGGCACGCAACAAGGGCGTGAACCTCATCGTGTCGTCGCATCTGCTGCCCGACGTCGAATTCACGTGTGACCACGTCGTCGTGATGGACCAGGGCGCCGTGGCCACGCAGGGGACCATCGACGCCGTGCGCGGCCCGCAGGGACGCGTCTTCGAGCTGCGCGTGAAAGAGGGCGCCGAGCGGATGGTGGCGCTGCTGGCCGCCTCCGGCTACGAATGCCACGACACCGACGACGACGTCATGCGGGTGTTCGTGCCAGGCGAGGCCGGCGCCGAACCGATCTTCCGCCTCGCCGCCGCCAACGGTCTCCAGATCCGCCATCTGAAGCAGAGCGTGCCGACGCTCGAGGACGCCTTCGCGCGCGCCGTGGGCGGCGAGTAGGGAGACCGCGATGCCCATCCACGACCAGGGCTATCAGCGCTACGCCGGCTCGCGGGCCCGCACCGGCACCGCCTGGCAGGTGATCGCCCGCGCGGGTATCCGCACCGTGCTCGTCGAACGCAAGTTCCTGGCGCTGATGCTGCTGGCGTGGGCGCCGTTTCTCGTGCGCGCCGTGCAGGTCTATGTCGCGGCCAACTACTCGCAGGCGTCGTTCCTCCAGCCCAAGGGTGAGACCTTCCGCGAGTTCCTCGAGACGCAGGCGGTCTTCGTGTTCTTCATCACCATCTACGCGGGTGCGGGCCTCATCGCCTCCGACCGGCGTGCCAACGCCCTGCAGCTCTACCTCGCCAAGCCGCTCTCGCGCTGGGAGTACGTAGCAGGCAAGATGGCGGTGCTCGTCACGCTGCTCATCGCGGTCACCTTCCTGCCGGCGATGATGCTGCTGCTGGTGCAGATCGGTTTTGCCGGGTCGTTCACCTTCGTAACCACGAATCTCTACCTGCTACCCGCCATCACGCTCTACTCACTGGCGCAGGTGCTGCTGGCCTCGTCTACGATGCTGGCGCTGTCGTCGCTCTCGAAGAGCAGCCGCTTCGTGGGCGTGATGTATGCGGGGCTCATTTTCTTCACCGGCGCGCTCTTCAAGGCCGTGCAGGGTATTACGGGTGCCTCGTGGCTGGCCTGGCTGTCGCCGAGCGATGCGCTCGAGCAACTCGGGGATGCGATCTTCCGGCTGCCGCTGCGCTACGACCTGCCGCTGTGGCTGGCCGCGCTCGTCGTGCTGGGGCTCATCGCCGGCTCGGGCGTCGTACTCGAGCGGCGGGTCCGCGCTGTCGAGGTGGTGAGCTGATGGCCGCGATCGCAACCGCCGTCGAGACGCCGATCGTCGTTGCCGAGCATCTGTCGAAGTGGTACGGGCAAGTGAGCGGCCTGAACGACGTGACCGTCGCGATTCCGCCTGGGATTACCGGACTGCTCGGCCCGAACGGCGCCGGCAAGTCCACCTTCATGAAGCTCATGACCGGGCAGCTCAAGCCGAGCCAGGGCACGGTCCGCGTGATGGGCGCCTCGCTCTGGGACACACCCGAGGCGTTCGCGCGCATCGGCTTCTGTCCCGAGCAAGACGCCTTCTACGACCGGATGACCGGCTTGGAGTGGGTGACGGCCCTCGTCAAGCTCAACGGGCTGTCGGACGCCGAGGCCGACACCGCGGCACGCCACGCGCTCGATCTCGTGGATCTCGGCGACGCCGCCGGCAAGAAGATCGGCGCCTACAGCAAGGGCATGCGGCAACGTGTAAAACTGGCCCAAGCCCTCGTGCACGACCCCCAGATTCTGATCCTCGACGAGCCGCTCACCGGCATGGATCCGCTGCAGCGCCGCAAGACGATCCGCCTTGTGAAGGACTGGGCGAAGAGGGGCCGACACGTCATCGTGTCGAGCCACATCCTGCACGAGATCGAGGCCATGACCTCGAACATCCTGCTCATCACGAACGGCCGGATTCTCGCCGAAGGCAACGTCCACCAGATTCGGGAGCTGATCGACACGCACCCGCACACGGTGCACATCAGGGCGGTTGACCCGCGGGCCCTCGCCGCGCGATTGATTCACGACGAGGGGGTCACCAGGGTGGCGTTCGAGGCCGACGCCCTGGTGGTCGAGACGCGCCAGCCAGACGCCTTCTACCGGCGGATCACCGACCTCGCTGCGTCTGGCGATGCCGGTCCAATCGCCGAAGTGACCTCGCCAGACGACAACCTTCAAGCGGTGTTCTCGTATCTGGTGCGCCAATGAGCCAGCCCGCGTCGCCCCCCGCCGGCCTCTCGACCGCCGCCGCTGCCAGGCGTGTCTTCGAGCTCTCGTTCGGCGAGATGCTGTGGTCGCGCCGCACGATCTTCATGGCGCTGATCGTAGGTGGCCCCGTCCTGCTGGCCCTCATCTTCAGAATCGTCGAGGCCTTCGGCGCGCCGGCGCTGCGCGTCAACGGCGCCCGGATCGGCGGCGCCAGCGTCTTCGGCGTGATGATCTGGATGCTCTACATTCGCTTCATCGTGCCGGTGCTTGGCCTCTTCTACGGCACGGCGCTGATGGCCGACGAAGTCGAGGACAGGACGCTGACGTATCTCTTCACGCGACCAATTCCCCGCGGCGCGGTACTGCTCGGGAAGTACCTGGCCTACCTGGCCTGCACCGCACTCGTCGTGCTGCCGTCGGTGATGCTCACGTATTTTCTGACCGTGCCGTTCGGCCAGGTGGCAGAGACGTTCCGTTTCCTGGTGCTTGACCTGGCCCTGTTGGCGGCCGGCCTGGCGGTCTACGGTGCCGTCTTCGCGTTCGTCGGAGCCCGGCTCAAGCGGCCGCTCGTGAGCGGCTTGGTGTTCGCCTTCGGCTGGGAACAGCTGGCCCTGGCGCTCCCCGGGTATCTGCGCCAGTTCACCGTGGCGCACCATCTCCAGGCGCTCGTGCCGCACACCATACCGTCCGACAGCGCCCTGAGCGCGATTCAGGGCCTGTTCCGGCAGACCACGTCGGCCACGGCGGCCCTCGGCGCGCTGGGGCTGATGCTCGTCGTGTTCCTCTGGCTGGCCATGCGCACCGTGGCCCGGCGTGAGTATGTCCTGGAGCAGTGACCGGGGGCGGCGTGCCCAGCTGGGGTCTCCGGCCGGCAGGGACGAACGGCTGAACTTGCCCGCGACCTGGCCCGTATAGTCCAGCAAGGGGGGAAGACCCACATGGCCGCGAAGACCCGCTACTTCGTGCTTACCGCCGCCGGCATCCTGACCGCCGGCTTGACGACCGGGCTCGTCGCGTCTTACCTGGGAGGGCTGCCGGTCGCCCTTTCCCGCCAGGCCGGTCCCGAGGACCTCGCCTTCGTCCCCCAAGAGGCCGTCGTCGTCGGTTACGCCAACGTTCAAGAAGTGATGGCCTCGGAACTGCGGCAGCGGTTCCGCCGGATGGAATCCGATCATCCCGACAGCCCGGACCGGCGCGATTTCGAACAGAAGACCGGCGTCAATGTCGAGCGCGATGTCGACGCGGTGGTGGCCGCCCTGCTGCCATCGGCAGCCGGCGACGGCAAGGATGGCCAGCCGCTCATGCTCGCCCGCGGCCGTTTCGACCAGGTCCGGATCGAAGGACTGGTGCGGGAACATGGTGGCGAGGCGAGCGACTACCAGGGTGTGCGAGTCATTGTTCACGCTGACGGCGACAAGACGATGGCGCTGGGCTTCCTGGCCCCGGGCGTGATCGCGGTTGGCAGCAGGGATGGCGTGCAGGGCGCCATCGACGCCAAACGCAGCGGCCGCAATGTGATGTCGAACACCGAGATCATGCGGCTCGTCGGCGAGCTCGACGGCAACAATGCCTGGGCGGTGGGGCGCTTCGATGCGATGGCCTCGTCGACGGGCCTGCCAGCCGACTTGCAGGAGCGCATGCCGATGCTATCCTGGTTCTCGGTGGCCGGCCACCTGAACGGTGGCATCACCGGTTCGCTGATGGCCGAAGCGAAGGATGACGAGGCGGCGAAGAACCTCCGCGACATGCTGCGCGGTGCCATGGCGGTGGTCAAGCTGCAGGCCGACGGCAGGCCGGAAATGCGCAGCCTGGTCGACTCGCTGCAACTCGGCGGGGAAGGGCGCACGGTGGCCGTGGCCTTCTCGGTGCCGGTGGAGGCGTTCGACGCGCTCGAAGCCCTGAGCTCCAAGCGGCGGCGTCCCGCTGAAGTGCGCTAGGCGCCGCGGGCGGGTGCTCGACAACGGCGGGAACGGCTGACGCCAGCCACCGACGCGCTACGGCGCGGGGGTGCGCTGGCGTTTCAGCGTGTCGATGAATATGGCCAGCACCGCGGTCACCGGTTCGGAGAGGTCCACGAACTCGATGCCCGTGTGGTAGCTGACGCCGAGCGAAGCCACGGTGCTGATGTGCGAGTGCACCACGCGCGCCTTGACGACCACCGAACGATCTCCCAGCGCCAGCCGGAAGTCGTGCAGCGAGTTCAACTGGAGCGGAACGCCGATCTCGATGAGCGCGCCGCCGCCACTCAACTGGCGGATCGCCATCGAGTGGTAGATCTTCACTTCCCCGGTCGCTGGATCGGGCAGGTCGAGGCGCTCGTGCGCGCGTGTGCGATCGTCGCTCATTCGGCCGGATGACTATAGCATCAGTGACGGTCGAGCCGGCTCGTGACCCGGCCCATGTTTCGCCGGCGTGGCGCGACGTCGTCGACGCCCGGCAGCGACTGACCCTCTGACTCCGTGGTGTAGGTGAGCACCGGCAGCTGGCGCGTGGCCGGGTCAATCTGCAACATGCTGAGAAACTGAAACGACGCGGCGTCTTCGATCTTCAAGCACACGACCAGCAGATCGGGTGAGTCGTCGAGGATGCAGCCGTAGGGCTCTTGATCGAGTCCGACGAATTCGACGTCGTAGGCGCCGGCCGGCAGGAGCGGTTCAACTCGCGGCAGCACGGCTGGTCCGCCGCCGACGATCATCACCCGCTTGGTTCGGGTCGCTCCGGAGAAGGGTGTCGTTCGCATCGCAGTGTCCTGTTCAACTCACTTATCAAGAAATGGGCCAACCAGGGAATCGGCAGCGGCGGCAGAAATTACAGGGAATTTCCTGAACCCGGCCTCGTCCGGAGGCGGCAGCACGCCGGCAGGGACACTTCCCGTCAGGCTGGAGCTGGCAATCGTTGCGCCTCGGGGTCTACCGACCCGGCATACGGGAGATATCGTCCTTGAGTTTCTGATGCACACGGGAGCCGGCCCTCCCGGCGCGTTCGACGGCGTTGGTGGCTTCCGCCTTTCTCGCCGTCCGCAGGTAGACGACAGCCAGGTTGTTCCAGGCCTCACCGAGCCGCGGATTGGCCTGGGTCGCTTCACTCCAATGGTGTTCCGCCTCGTCGCGATGGCCGTTGCGGAAGTGCGCACTCCCGAGGGCCAGCAGCACGCCAGCCGGTGGCTCGAAGGACCCGCTGTTGCTCGACCGGCTGCGTTCGAGGTCACTGATGCGCTGCTCGAGTTGCACGACTTTCAGTCGCGCGGCCTGCCCGGACTGCCCGGTCATTCTTCGCACGGTGTCGTTCAGCTCGCGAATCTGTTCGCCCAGCTGGCGATCGGCGGCCACGCGGTCGCGATCTCGCAGGCCGTGGAGCGAGCGGCGTCGAGGCACCCGCTGAAAGCCACGGCGGCGCTGGCAAAGCGGTTGGCCTCGCGACTCGTGGCGTCGGTGGTCGGTGCTTGCGCGGCCAGCCGCGCCTGCGTCACGGTCAGCAAGAGCCAGTTCACCATCCACGGCTGTCGCATAGCCGGGTCCTCCTCAGCAGCTCCCCCGCGGTTCATGGCAAGCCGTACATGACGCGAGGGAGCCGGCAGCGCAGCCGGCGCCCTCGGTGGATCAAACCGCGGTGCGCTCGCCTGCTACCAGGCGATGCGCGCGCCGAGGCGCAGCGAGAACGGCGCCTGGAACTGCTGCCCTGAGACGTTCAGGGAGGTGGGCGTCCCGTAGTCGGGATTCAGCACGCCGAAGCTCTGCTCGATGGCGGCGTTGTAGTCCGTGACGCGACGAACGTTGAAGAGGTTGAACGCGTCCGCCAGCAGCGTCAGCTTGCGGCTGCCGAAGTTGATGGCGTAGCTGGCCTGCATGTCGAGCTGCGATTCAAACGGTGTGCGCTTCTTGAAACCGTCGACGGTCTCGAAGCCCTCGCCACGCGGCGTCAGCGGGATCTCACTGTCGTTGTCGTAAGGTGCCAGCGACGCCAGTGCCGTGAGGGGCTTGCCCGACGACAGATTCAGGCCCGCGCCGACGCGCCAGCTGTCTTGTGCGCACGCCGACCAGTATTCCTGGGTGGTGACCCGCGCGGAGTCGAAGTTAGCTCGCCCCTCGCCAGGCCCCTGGGACGAGATTCAATTTTTCGGTCTTCCGATCCCCATGGCCGTATGTCAGGTGGGCCATAAGCTCATCTTTGCCGGACCGGCTTCACGTCGGCGGGACCGTCGCGACAGGCAGGGGTAGACGTTGTGACCAGCCAGCGTCGTTCTTGAACACTCGTTTGATACCATCACGGGCGATGCCTGCCCGAGATGTTGTGATTCTGGGAGCTGCGCGAACGCCCATCGGTCGCTACGGCGGCGCCTTCAAGGACGTGCACCCGGCCGAACTTGGTGCCGCCGCCGTCAGGGCCGCGCTCGAGCGGGCTGGCGTGCCGGGTGCCGAGGTCGATGAGGTGCTCATCGGACATGCCCGTCAGGCCGGGTCGGGGCCGAATCCCGGCCGTCAAGTGAGCGTGAAGGCAGGATTGCCGGCGAGCGTCCCTGCGCAAACGGTCAACAAGGCCTGCGCGTCAGGCCTGCAGACCATTGCCTCGGGGGCGCAGAGCATCCTGCTCGGCGAGGCAGAAGTCGTCGTGGCCGGTGGCATCGAGTCGATGAGCCGGATGCCGTTCCTCGTTGACGCCATCGATGCGCGCTGGGGCCACAAGATGGGCCACTTCGCGTTCGTGGACGCCATGTACCGCGACGGCTTCTCCTGTCCGCTGTCGGGCCTCATCATGGGCGAGACGGCCGAAGTGCTCGCCCGGCAATACGGCATCACGCGTGACGAGAGCGACCTCTTCGCGCTCGCCAGCCAGCAGAAAGCGCAACGGGCGATTGCTGCCGGCCATTTCGCCGCCGAGACGACGCCGGTCACCGTCACCGACCGCGGCAAGACGGTGGTGGTAGAGGCCGACGAGCATCCGCGCGCCGGCGCCACGCTTGAAGGCTTGGCCAAGCTGGCGCCGACGTTCCCGACGGTCGAAGGTCACCCCGGCATCATCACCGCCGGGTCGGCTTCGGGCATCACCGATGGCGGCGCCGCCGTCGTCCTGGCGTCGGCCGAATGGGCCGCTGCCCACGGCATCGCGCCGCTCGCACGGATTCGAGGGTGGGCGAGTGCCGGCGTCGATCCACGGCTGATGGGCATCGGGCCCGTGCCAGCGTTGGAGAAGCTCGAGGCCCGCACCGGCATGCGCGTGGCGGATGTCGACTTGGTGGAACTGAACGAGGCATTCGCGGCGCAGGTACTTGCCGTGCTGCGTGAGGTGCCGATCGCCGACGACACGCTCAACGTCAACGGCGGGGCCATCGCGCTCGGACATCCTATTGGCTGCACGGGCACCCGGCTCGTTGTGACCCTGCTCTACGAGTTGCGCCGTCGCGGCAAGACCACGGGCATCGCCACGCTCTGCGTGAGCGGCGGCATGGGGATGGCCATGGGGATCGAGGTGCTCTCCTGATGCGCATCGCGGTTATTCCCGGCGACGGGATTGGTAGAGACGTCACTGCCGAAGCCTTGAAGGTGCTGGTGGCCGTCGCCCAGGCCTCGGGCAGGCGCCTGGACCTCGTCGAGCTCCCGTGGAGCGCCGACCACTTCCTGGCCACCGGGGAGACCATTCCGGCCCACGGCTACGCCATGCTCCGCGACGACTTCGCGGCCGTGCTCGTTGGCGCCCTCGGCGATCCGCGCGTGCCCGATGGCCGGCACGCCAGAGACATTCTGCTCGGGACCCGCTTCGAGCTCGACCTCTACATCAACTACCGGCCGGTGAAACTCCTGCACGATCGGCTGTCGCCGCTCGTCGGGCGCGGCCGCAAGGACATCGACTTCGTGGTGTTCCGCGAGAACACCGAGGGTGTCTACGTGGGCGTCGGCGGCCGCGTCAAGGCCGGCACCGAGGACGAGATCGCCATCCAGGAAGAAGTGAACACCTGGAAGGGCGTGCACCGCATCCAGCGTCACGCCTTCGAATACGCCGCGGCGCGCGGTCTGCGCCTGTGCATGGCCGACAAGAGCAACGCCATGCCGCAGGGGCACGCCCTCTGGCAGCGCGTGTTCAAAGACCTGTCGGCGCAATATCCCACCGTCAAGGCGACCCATCTCTACATCGACGCGCTGGCGATGTTCCTGGTGAAGGACCCCGGCCAGTTCCAGGTGGTGGTGACCAACAACCTCTTCGGCGATATCGTGACCGACATCGGCGGCGCGCTGCAGGGCGGCCTGGGGATGGCGGCCTCGGCCAACCTTCACCCCGGCCGGACGTCGCTCTTCGAACCCGTGCACGGCTCGGCCCCGCCGCTGGCCGGGAAGAACGTGGCGAATCCCTTCGGCGCGATTCTCTCTGCGGCGCTGATGCTCGAGACACTGGGCTGGACGGCCGAGGCCGCCGCCATCGAATCTGCCGTCGAGCAGGCCGTGGCCGACGGCACGACCACCACCGACATCGGCGGCACGCTGGGCACGCGGGAGGCAGGGGATGCCATCGTCGGTCTCGTGACCCGGCCGCACTGAGGACATGAGCATGACGAGCGACGTATTCATCCTGGGCGGCGCGCGCACGCCGATGGCGCAGCACGTGGGCGCGCTCAAAGACCTGTCGGCGATCGAACTCGGGGCGATCGCCACCAGGGGCGCGCTATCGCGCACGAACGTCGAACCGGCGTGGATCGATCACATCGTGATGGGCAACGTGCAGCAGAGCAGCGTGGACGCGCATTACGGCGCGCGGCACACGGGCCTGCGCGCCGGGCTCCCGATCGAGGTGCCCGCCCTGACCGTGAACCGGCTGTGCGGCTCCGGCATTCAGGCCGTAATCAACGGCGCCCAGCTCATCAAGCTCGACGAGGCCGCGATGGTCGTGGCCGGCGGTTTGGAGAGCATGAGCCAGGTGCCGCACATCATCCGCGGCCTGCGCTCGGGACTGCGCCTGGGCCAGGGCAAGCTCGAAGACTGGCTGTGGGAGGGCCTGAACGATCCCTATGCCGGGTGTTCGATGGCGATTACCGCCGAGAATTGCGCCGCCAAGTACGGCATCACGCGCGAGGCGGCCGATGCCTACGCGCTGCGCAGCCAGCAGCGGTCGGCGCAGGCGTGGAGCTCGGGCGTCATGGCCGAGGAGGTGGTGTCCGTCGAAGTGAAGTCGAAGAAGGGGACGATCGTCGTCGACCGCGACGATCACCTGCGCCCGGAGACGACGCTCGAGGGTCTGGCGGCGCTGCCGACCGTCTTCAAGAAGGACGGTGTGGTCACCGCGGGCAATGCCAGTGGCATCGTCGATGGTGCGGCGGCGCTCGTCATCGCCTCGCCGGCGGCCGCGCGCGAGCGGGGCCTGACGCCGCTGGCGCGCATCGTGTCGTGGGCGACGGTCGGCGTCGAGCCGAGGCTCATGGGCATGGGACCGGCACCGGCGATCCGCGAGGCGCTCAAGCGCGCCGGCCTCAGCCTCGGCCAGCTGGATCTGGTCGAGATCAACGAGGCGTTCGCCCCGCAGTACCTGGCGTGCGAAAAGGAGCTGGGGCTCGATCCCGAGCGGTCGAACGTCAATGGCGGCGCGATCGCGCTGGGCCATCCGCTCGGTGCGAGCGGCGCCAGGCTCCTGCTCACGCTGGCGCTCGAGTTGCGGCGCCGGAAGAAGACCTACGGCGTGGCCTCGGCCTGTATCGGTGGTGGTCAGGGCATCGCGATGGTGATTGAATCGATCTAGAACGTCACCCGGGTCCTGGGACCCGGAACCAACCGGAGAGCGACTGATGACGACGATTGGCGTGCTTGGGTGTGGACTGATGGGCGCGGGCATCGCGCAGGTGTCGGCGGCGGCTGGCTTCAAGACGATCGTGCTCGAGGTGAACGATGCCGCCCTGACCAAGGGGCGCGGCCGCATCGAGAAGTTCCTCGCCAGCGGTGTCGAGAAGGGCAAGATGACGGCCGACGAGCAGGCCCGGATTCTCGCAAATCTCTCGGGTACGACGTCGTACGCCGATCTGAAGAACTGCGACCTCGTGATCGAGGCGATCGTCGAGAATGTCGAGTCGAAGCGGGAGGCCTACGCGGCCGTCGAAGCCGTCATCGGCCCCGAGTGCCTGCTCGCCTCGAACACCTCGTCACTGTCGGTGACCGAGCTGGCGGCGTCGACCAAACGTCCCGACAAGTTCGGCGGCCTCCACTTCTTCAACCCCGTGCCGCTCATGAAGCTCGTGGAAGTCATCCGCGCGCTGACGACCAGCGAGGAGACTCACCAGGCACTCTTTGCGTTCGCGCAGAAACTCGGCAAGGACGCGGTCACGGCTCCGGATCGCGGCGGATTCATCGTCAACCGGCTGCTGGTGCCCTACCTGCTCGATGCCATCCGCTGCCATGAGGAAGGCCTGGGCACGGTTGAAGACATCGACACAGCCATGAAGCTCGGGTGCGGCTATCCCATGGGGCCATTCACGCTCCTCGACTTCGTCGGTCTCGACACCACCTACTTCATCGCCAACATCATGTTCGACGAATTTCGAGAGACCCGCTTCGCGCCGCCGCCGCTCTTGAAGCGCATGGTGCTGGCAGGCTACCTTGGCAAGAAAAGCGGCCGCGGCTTCTACACCTACTGACCCGGAGGGGACCGGCCGCCCGAGACGGCGGCTGAGTCAATGCTTCAGCGAGGCGAGCAGCCGGCGCGCCTCGACCTTGAAACGCGCATCCTCTGGCGCCCAATCGGGATCCGGTCCCGCGTCGATGGCCGCCTGCAGCACGGTGCGCGCCTCGGCCCGCTTGTCGAGCTCGATCAGGGTCTCGGCCTTCTCGTCGTCGCCCCCGAGCACGCCTGGCACCTTGAAATACCAGCGGCCGAGCGCCCGGTCTGGCGACCCATCGAGATACGAGGGCTGCAGCGCCAGGGCTTTCTCGAGCGCTTCTTTGATCGGGCCGCGGTACTTGATGCCCTGGCGCAAGCCGTGGGCGTCGGCGAGTGCCCCCATGTTGGCGGCCAGCCAGAAGTAGCCCTCGACGGCGTCGGCCTTGGCCGTTGTGGCCGCGCGCGCCGCGGCGATCCCACGCTCGAGCCAACGCTTCTTCTCCTCCGGCGTGCCCGGACCGTTGGTGCCGAGCCAGTAGCGCGCCTTGGCTAACTTCCATGCCGACTCGAAGTCGCCCTCGTTCGCCGCCAGGCGGCCGCTCCAGATCTGCTCGGCTGCCAGCGCGCTCGATGGGCGCTTGCGCTCGCGGTACAGCGCGTCTGGATCCGATGCGGCCACCACTGCGTGGTCCTGGGCTGCGCCATGGTGAACCGTCGGGCTGACGAGGAGCGTCAATACCGCAAGGTAAGATACGCCCATGCAGGATCTCATCACGCGTCTCCTGGCCGCGATCGGGGAAGACCCCTCCCGCGAAGGCCTGCTCGAGACGCCGGCGCGCGTCGCGCGATCGATGGAATATCTCACCAGCGGCTATCGCACCAACGTGGCCGACGTCATCAACGGCGCGCTGTTCACCGTCGACTACAACGAGATGGTCATCGTGCGCGACATCGACTATTACAGTCTATGCGAACACCACCTGCTGCCGTTCTTCGGGAAGTGCCATGTCGCCTACATTCCGAACGGCAAGGTCATCGGTTTGAGCAAGGTGCCGCGCCTGGTCGACATGTTCGCCCGCCGCCTGCAGCTCCAGGAACGCATGACCAGCCAGATCGCCGAGACCATCCGCGAGACCATCCAGCCGCTCGGCGTCGCGGTCGTCTGCGAAGGAACTCACTTGTGCATGGCGATGCGGGGCGTCGAGAAGCAGCAGTCGACGACGGTCACGAGCGCGATGCTGGGGCTGTTTCACGACGACGCTCGAACGCGCGCCGAGTTCCTGCAGTTGATCAAGAGGCGCTGAATCGGCGTCAGCGCGGCGGCGCGGCGCGCCCTGGCGCCCGGTAGCCACCGGCACTCCGAATCGCGACGCCTCCTGGCCTGGCCGCGATGACGACACTCCGCCAGGCGCCATCACGGCTCGAATTGGTCGACGTGTAGCCGAGCACGTAGCGCTGGCGGAGGGCCTCGAGGACACGTTGGTACTCGCCTTCGAGGGCGGCCGCTTCGAGGGGAAACGTCGCCGTACCGCCCGACATTTGCGCGATGCGTTCGAGCGCCGGCCGGTCGACGTTCGAGCCGAGGCCGATGGCATAGACGACCGTATCGGTCTCACGCACGAGCGCCAGCACGTCAGTGAGCGTGTGGTCGCTGCCAGGGGCCGTGCCAGGATTGTCCTCGTCGCGGCCGTCCGATAGCAGCACGATGGCGCGCCGGCCGGTACGCTGCCTCAGCATCATCATCGAGTCGTGCAGCGCGTCCCACAGGGCCGTGCCACCTGCGGCCTGAAGCCGGTCGATAGCATCGGTCGTCGTGTGGCGCCGCTCCGAGAACTCGTGCTCGACGACCACGCGGTCGGCGAAGCGCACGAGCGCCAGGGGATCGTTCGGCCTGAGTGACGTGACAAAGGTGCGCGCGGCCGCCTGGGCGACCGGCAAGGCGCGCCGCATGCTGCCGCTGGCGTCGATGACCATGGCGATCGAGATCGGCGAGACGGCTTCCTCGAACGACTCGACTTGTTGCACGACGCCGTCCTCCACGACGATGAGGTCGCTGGCCGAGAGTGAACCGCCCGCACCGTGCTCGCGGCTGGCACTGAACTCGAGAGTCGGTCTCACGGGCGGCGGCTTCGGCGCGAAGTAGCCTTCGCGGGCCCGCACCCGAAAATTGTCGTATGGAGTCGTGAGAGCGATGGCGCGGAACGATCCGTCGGCCTCCTGCCTCTGCGGCGTGTAGCTGATCACGTAACGATGGAAGGCATCGGCCGCCACGGCGGCATGGACGTCGGGTAGCTGCTCGGCGCGGATCGGAAAGAACGCCCGGCCGCCCATTTGCGCGGCGACACGCCTGAGCAGTGTCTCACCCTTGAGTGAGATGCCGGCGACGCCGCCGATGCCCACCACGTAGACCGTCGCCTGCAGCCGTTGCAGGGCAATCATCGCGTCCTCGTAGGTCGTGACGCTCTGCTCATCGTAGCCGTCTGTGAGGAGGACGACGACGTGCCGGCCGGCGACGTGAGCGAACATGTCCGGTACGGTCGCCAACGCGTCGAGGATGGCCGTGCCGCCGCGGGCGGAGACGGCGTCGATGGCCTCGGCGATCGTCAGTTCGTCGGCAGTCGGTCCGGTCGTGGACTCGACCCTGGTGCGAAACGGCGCAACGATCACATGGTCGCCGGAGCGCAGGCGAGAGGCAAGGCGCCGGGCCGCCGCCTTCACCATGTCGATGCGCCGATGCAGACTCTGACTGACGTCGATGAGGAGCGTGAACGTCGTCGGCAGTGATTGCAACTGGACCAGATCGAGCGACTGCGGCACGCCGTCTTCGCTGAGGCGGAAGTCGTCCAGGGCGAGCGTCGATACATAGCGATTGTGCTCGTCGACGACCGTGGCCTCGATGAGCACCGAGGCGACACTGGTCTCCTCGAGCACTTCGAGGGCCGGCAGTTTCACCGTGTCGCTCACGACGCCGCCCTGGCCATTCTCCACGTCGACGCGGATCTCGCGGGCCTCGTAGGGGTTGACGTCTTCCCACTCGACAACGTAGGGCGGTCCGTCGAGGTCGTCGCCAATGGTGACGCCGTCGACGAAGAAATGGACCGGCACCACGCCCCGTTCGGCGGCGGTCTGCACCTGAGCGACGACGCGGATGACGCCAGGCACACCGGTGCGGCCAAGTGGCGACGTGATGCGCACGACGGTAGTTTGAGCAGACGCCGCCAGCGGTGCCAGTGCCAGCACCGTCAGTACTACCTGCCGCCAACCCGAGACAGGCATCAGGCGGGTCCGACGCTCTGTTCGTCGAGGAAGTAGCTGGCGCACGCGTCGAGCAAGCCCGCATCGGTGAGCGTGCGGCTGGCGCCGAGGTAGTCGGCGATGGCCAGCGCATGCTCGATGAGATCGCGCGGATAGCAGCCGCGCAGCGCGATGCCGCGGCGGCGGAAGAAATCCGTGACGAGACGATCCACCATGGCGCCGTCGTAGGCCAGTCCCTGGTCGCGGCAGCAGCGCTCGAAGATCCGCTTGAAGTCGTTGACCGAGGGGTTCTCGGCGAACACTTTGTAGTGGATGCGGCGCAAGAACGCCTCGTCCACGAGATCGGCCGGCTGAATATTGGTCGCGAATACGACCAGCACCACGAAGGGCACCGGCATCTTCTGGCCCGACTGCAGTGTGAGGTAGTCGGTGCGGCTCTCGAGCGGCGTGATCCAGCGGTTGAGCAGGTCGACGACCGAACACCGTTGGCGGCCGAAATCGTCGATCACGAGCACGCCGCCGTTGGCCAGCAGCTGTACGGGCGCCTGATACAGACGCGAGGCGGCGTTGTAGGCCAGTTCGAGCGACTGCAGCGTGAGTTCGCCGCCGACGGTCACCAGCGGTCGGCGGCAGCGGAGCCAGCGCGCGTCGGGCGCGGCTTCTCCGCGGTCGAGCGCGTGGCTGTCGGCAAGCGGCAGCGGCTCGTGGACCGCAGGATCGAAGACTTGGACGAGATGACCGTCGAAGTCAATGGCGTGAGGAATCGCGACGTCGCCCGTCAGTAGTCCAGCGATGCCCTGCGAGATGACGGTCTTGCCGTTGCCAGGCGGCCCGTAAACGAACAGCGAGTGTCCGCCATTGACGGCCGGGCCCAGCTGGTCGAGCACCCGCCGGCTGAGCACGAGATGCGAGAAGGCCCCCTCGACGTCGGCGCGCGTCACCGCCGTGAAGGCGGCGCGGGCGTAGCTTCGCATGTAGTCGGCGTACTGTGAGAACGGGACCGGCGCCGCGCCCACGTACTGGCTCTGTTCGAGCGCCATGGCCGCGCGGTCGCGTCCGGCGTCGGTGACACGGTAGACATACGACGGGCCGCCGATGGTCCCGCCACCCCAGACCTCCGACAGATACGATCGCTTGAGGTGGTGCAGCACCGGTTCCAGCACAGAGTGCACCACTCCGAGGCGGCCGCACAGGGCTGCGGCGGTCTGCTCGCCAGCGACGTGCAGGGTCTTCAGCACGAGCTGCTGCAGCAGGTCGTGCGGCAGTCCCGTCTCCTCCACCGTGAGGGGAGCTCGTGGCATCTCCGGACGGGTGGGCACAGCCGTAGCGGGCCTCATCGCGTCGTCTTCCCGGGCACCTGTTCAGCATAGGGAACGTCACAGGCGAAGGGCTGCGGGCGGCCGAGGGCGGCGACAGCCGTGCACCAGTTGTGCCGGGCGTAGCGGGCCGTCGGCTCCAGCGCGAAGGCGCGTTCGAAGGCCCGAGCCGCGTCGTCGTGGACGTCGAGGGCCCACAACACCGAGCCCAGTGTCGTGAGGGTTGCCGCCGAGTCCGGCGCGTAGCGGACCGCCAGGTGGGCATGTCGCAGCGCGAGATCTGGCAGGCCCCAGTCGCGCCACAGCCGTGCCACGGCGTCGTGCAGGCCGGCGTGCTTGGGGTAGCGCGCAAGGCCCGCGGTGAGATAGTCGAAGGCGCGGTCGTGCACGTGGTAACTGGCATAGGCTGCGGCGACGTCAAGGTGCGCCTCAGGCGTCGGCGACGCCGCCAGGGCGGCCAGCCGGGCCCTGAGCAGGGCTGAACTCTCCTCGAGTGTGGCGGCGGTGACCCCTGTAGGTGCCACGCGGGGCGACTCCGGCGACGACTCGGTCACCGGCGACGACTCGGTCACCGGCGGCGACTCGGTCATCGGTGGCGGCGTCGGGCCGGCGATGTCTGACGGCGCGCTCAGGTCGACCGTCGGCGTGCCTGGTGTTATGAACCGGTCGGCCAATGACGGTGGCCGTGATGTGGCGCAGGCGCTGACTGCCACCGAGGCTACCAGGAACGCACTGGAGAGCGCGACGCGACGACGGCCGCTTACTCGTGCCGTCCCAGGCGATCGCTGCGGCGCTTGAAGTACGCCAGCAGCAGGATGGCGCCCACGACGTACATGATGATTTGCCATGTTTCCACGATTGATCCTCCATGTAGCCCCAATCAACGACCAACGCATCTTGGGTGACTACTTCGAGCCCAGCCCCATGATGAACTGCCGGTAGATCTGCACCATCGCCGGGCCCAGGACGACGGTGAAGAAAGCGGGGAACAGACAGAAGACGAGCGGGAACAGCAATTTCACGCCGAGCTTGGCGGCGCGTTCTTCGGCACGCTGGCGACGCTTGGTGCGCGAGGTATCAGCGTGCGTGCGCAGTGCCTGACCAACGCTGGTACCGAAGCGGTCCGTCTGCACCAGCATCGTCACCAGCGACCGTGCATCGTCCACCTTGGTCCGCTCGGCGAAATTCTTGAATGCCTCCATGCGCGGCTTGCCGGCGCGGGTCTCCGAGCCGATTAGCTCCAGCTCGTGGGACAGCGACGGGTAGGCGATTTCCAGTTCCTCGCCGACACGCGCCAGTGCCTGATCGATGCCCGAGCCGGCCTCGAGGCACACGATGAGCAGATCGGTGGCATCCGGCAGACCGTTGCGGATCTCCCGCCGGCGGTCATCGATCTTGCGCCCCAACCAGAACACGGGCACGTAGTAGCTGAGTGCGGCGCCGATGGCGCCAAACAGCACCGGCGCGCCGAGGCCAAACGTGGCGACGACCGTGACGAAGACAGCGACGGGCAGGGCGATCTGCACGCCCGAGAAGAGGATGACTGGCCACTCGCCGTGGTACCCGGCGCTCGCCAGCATGTGCTGGATGTGGCTCATGTGCTCGGGAGACTTCGGGACGAACCTTCGAGCGCGGCGGGCCATCTGACTCGGGCCCTCGGAGATCACCGACTCGCGGCGTCCCGGGGCGGTCGGTACGCCCGCGACGACCTCCGAGAGCCGGCGTTTCATCGGGTCCGGTTCGGTCAGGTACCACAGCACGGTGCCGGTGGCGGTAGCCGTGGCCAGGAAAAGCATCGGCAGCAACAGCGCGTCCATCTAGTACTCCACCTTGACGAGCCTGGAAATGACGAACGTGCCAATGAGCTGCATGGCGACGGCGAAGGCGATGAGGCGCACGCCCAACGGATCGTCGATGAGCACCCGCAGGAACTGCGGCGAGACGGTGTAGAGCACGGCGGCCAGTCCTGGCGGCAGCATCAGGAGCACCAGTGCCGTGATGCGGCCATGGGCCGAGACGACGCGGATCTGGCGCTTCACCTTGAAGCGTTCGCGCATCACGCCCGAGAGGTTGTCGAGCACCTCCGCCAGGTTGCCGCCAGCCTCGCGCTGCGTGAGCACGGCGGTGACGAAGAACCTGGCATCGAGTACCGGCACGCGCCGCGCCATACCCTTGAGCGCATCGGGCATCGCCATGCCGAAATTCTGCTCGTCGTAGACGCGGCGGAATTCGCGACCCACCGGCGCCGGGATCTCTTCGGCGGCGATGCCGAGGCCGGTCGCGAAGGCATGCCCGGCCCGCAATGAGCGCGCGATGAGATCGATCGCCTCAGGGAACTGCTCTTCGAAGGCACGCAGACGCTCGGTGCGCGTCCGGCGCGCGTAGAGATAGGGAATGGCGCCTGCGACGAGACCGAGCACGGCGACGGCCGGTCGGCCGGTCAGGCCGCCGGCGATCAGTGCGCCGGCCATCGCTGCAAGTCCTGAGCGCCCGAGCAGCCCGGCCGTGGTCCAGGCGAGGCCGGCTTCGGCGAGGAACCTCTGCACGCCGGCGGCCATCTGTACATTGCTCGAAATCAGCACGTCGATGACCGAGGCGGTCGAGACCGGCGCGGCCACCGTGGTGACGGCGTCCTTGGGCTGGTCGATCCGTTGCACGCGGCGGGCGAGTTCCCGCGAGCGCGCATCCTCGGGCCGGACGACGAACGCCCAGTACAAGCCCAGCATGACGGCCAGACTGAGTCCGAATGTCACGATCGCCAGAGTCATCGTCGCTCCCTACGCGATCGCCAGTCGGTGGTCGAACATATCGGCTGCCATCAGGAACCCGGCCGTCGCCAGCGACTGCGCGCACTTGGGCCTGATGCCGGTGGCGCGGAAGATGCCCGTGACGCCGCCGTCGGCCGTGACCCCATGCCGCTCGAACAGGAAGATGTCCTGCATCGTGATCACGCCCTGTTCCATTCCCGTGACTTCGGTGATCGCCGTCACGCGACGATGGCCGTCCGAGAAGCGTGACAGCTGCACCACGAGATGGATGGCCGAGGCTACTTGCTGACGGATGGCCCTTTCCGGGATGCTGAGGTTCGCCATGGCCACCATGGTGTCGAGGCGATAAAGCGCGTCGCGTGGGCTGTTGGCGTGGATGGTCGTCAGACTGCCTTCGTGACCTGTGTTCATGGCCTGCAGCATATCGAGGGCTTCCTCGCCCCGCACCTCACCGACCACGATACGATCGGGTCGCATTCTCAGGGCGTTGATCACGAGCTGCCGCTGGTGCACGGCACCCTTGCCCTCGATGTTCGGCGGCCGCGTTTCCAGTCGCACGACATGGCGCTGGCGCAGCATCAGCTCGGCGGCGTCCTCGATCGTGACGATGCGCTCGCGCTCCGAGATGAAGCTCGAGAGGGCGTTCAGGAAGGTCGTCTTTCCTGCACCGGTGCCGCCCGAGACGACGATGTTGAGCCGCGAGGCGACGGCGGCGCTCAGGAATTCCATCATCGGGCCGGTGAGCGTGAGGCGGTCCACCAGATCGCGGGCGCCGAGGCGGTCGGTGCGGAACCGGCGGATTGAGAGCAGCGGACCGTCGAGCGCCAGCGGCGGGATGACCGCGTTGACGCGCGAACCGTCGGCCAGCCGCGCGTCGACCATCGGGCTCGACTCGTCAATACGGCGGCCGACCGAACTGACGATGCGCTCGATGATGCGGAGCAGGTGCTGGTTGTCCTTGAACACCAGTGGACTCGGCTCGAGCCGGCCTTCGCGCTCGACGTAGACCTGGTCGAAGCGGTTGACCAGGATGTCCGAGATCGTCGGGTCGGCCAGAAGCGTTTCGAGTGGCCCCAGGCCGAAGAGCTCGTTGAGGACGTCGGTAATGAGCGCTTCCCGCTCGAACAGGCTCAGCGGAACGGCCTGCGATTCGGTGTCGAGCAGCGACGCGATCAGACTGCGGATCTCGGGCTCGGCCTGGGCGCGGCCGACGCGCGTCAGGCGGTCGAGATTCAGCCGGTTGAGCAGGGCGCGATGGATGCGCTCCTTGCTCTCCTGGTAGTGCGCCTGGCGAACGTCGACGCCAGCTCCCGGCCGCTCGGTTCTCGTCGTCATGGTGGTTGCTCCGGTCAGCGCCGGCCTCCGAGCCGGGCGAAGAATCCGCCGCTTCTCGAGCCTTCACGCGGCGCCGGCGCGACGCCGGCAAGATCCCGCGCCGCCTCGTCGAAGGCAGCAGCCAGGCGCGAATCGTTCTGCAGCACGATCGGTTCGCCCCTGTTCAGCGCCGCGACGGCACCACGGTAGTCGCTGGGAAAGCTGTGGGCGATCGGACCGCCCATCACGCGAGCCACGTCCTTGTGGCCGATCTCCGACTCGCTGTCGAAGCGGTTGATGGCCAGCTTGACGCGGTGAGTGCCGCAGCGCAGGCGCAGCGCCGCTGCCAGACGGCTGGCGCTGCGCAAAGTGGCCAGCTCCTGGTTGGCCACCACGACGACCGTGGTGGCCGCGTCGAGAGCCTCCAGGACGGTGCCGTCGCTGCGCGCGCAGTCGAGTACGACCCAGGGATAGGTCGTCGTGACGAACTCGATGAGCGCGCGCACGCGCAGGGCATCGATCGCGCCGAGCTGGGGACGGTTGGCGGCGGAGAGCAGATCGACACCGGCCTTGGTCGGTGTGACGAGGCTCTTCATATACGTCTGGTCGAGGCGGTGGATGTTCTCGAGCGCGTCGAGAACCGAGAAGCGCGGCTCGACGCCGAAGAACACCGAGGCGTCGCCCTGGGCCATGTGCAGGTCCACGAACACGGTCGGTTCGCCCGTAGCGCGGTGGAGCGCCGTCGCGAGATTGACCGCGACGGTCGTGCAGCCCACGCCGCCCTTGCCACCCAGCACGGCGAAAGCCCGTCCGGCCACCGTGCCGAGCGTGGGACGCGCCACGCGGCGGATGGCGGTTTCGAGGTCGTCGAGCTCGACCGGTTCCGGCACCCACTCGCTGACGCCCATCCGCATCGCGTCCAGCATTTCCTTGGGGTCGAGTGCCTTGGCCAGGATCACGACACCGGACTGCGGGTAGTGGCGCTTCAGGCCCACGATCTCGCGGGGCATGGCCGTCAGGCCCCGGGTGTCGACGACGAACACGTCGGGCCCCTTGGTGCCGGCGACGTGCCGGGAGACGACCACGTCGAGGTCGCTGTCATTGACGGCGAAGCCGCGGTCGCGCAGCGCCGGAGCCAGGTCGCGTGCGATGGAGCCGAGCAGGGTGACAGTGGGTTGCACGAGGATTACCTGACCAGTGCCACGCTGATGACGAACGACGACTGCGGATCAGCCGTCATGGAAGTGCTGGGCGCCGCGGGATAACCCATGAGGCGCACCCTGACGTACGGCGCCTCGTAGCCCTCGATGAAGGCGCCGACGAGGCGGGTGACCACGGCCGACTGTGGACCAGGCGGCTGGGCGTTCCAGCGATCGGGATCGAAGGCCACGATTGGGACGATGCGAGGGCTGACGGTGCAGGCTCCGGTCGACATGCAGCCGCCCGACACACCGCCCCGGCGGTCGTTCATGCGGTGGTCCCAGAACGCCGCTGGGTCCTGACTCATGAGGGTGCTCACACCGTGGAATGTTGGCGTGTAGGCGTCGGCCGGCTCGACCTCGAGGACGTCGCCGGGTTGTACCACGCGCGGTGCGCAGGACGTCATGTCGGTCAGCATGTCGGCGGGCCCCGACGCTCCCGGGGTGATGCGCACGGGCACGAACTGCTCGTTGCCGACCGGCTGATTCAGGAACTGCTGCGGCGCGAAGCGCGCCTGGGCCCCGTAGTCCCCGGATGTGAACCCCGACGGTCCGAGCGAATAGCCAGTGCCGTTGGCACCGTTGCCAACCGGCGGAGTGTAGACGTCGGGCGAGGGGAGCAGGGCCCCCGAGGGGGCATAGCGCTCGAACGTGTCGGTGGGATCCCAGCCGGGTGGACCGGCCGGATTGTGGAACTCTGCCCACCGGTCGGGAATGGCGATCGGCCGCACGCATTCGCTGCCGGTGCCGAAGAGAACCTGAGCCGTGGCGGTGGCCCTCACGCCCTGGTGCAGCACGCCGACGAGTTGGGCGAAGACCGTCGGCACCGGGTTGGGGGAGGTCCGATTGCGGAAGGCCTCGACCCGCACGCAGGCACCGCTGCCCAGGGACCCCGTCGGGCAGGCAGGGAACGTGATGTCGGCATCGCCGACCGTGGCCACGTCGTCCCAGACGCGGTTCTGGGCCACCGCCGTCAGCGCGTTTGCCCGTGCCCGTGCTTGGTCACCAGGGGCGTCGAAGGCCAGCGAGATGGCAGCCGCCATCGCCGCCGCGTCCGCCGTGTTCTGGATCTGGCGGCGTGCGGTCCACAGGATGCCGGCGTCGACGATGAAGGCGCTGAGCGCCGTCAGGGCGAGCATCATGGCCGCCAACTGCACCAGGATGGCGCCGCGCTCGGCACGCGCCGCCGGCCTCGCGGCCGGGCCGCGGTCAGCGCCGCGCGCCTGCGTCTTCGATACTCCTGCCGGCATGATCAGCGCCCGCCGCCTCCGGGAGGCCCGGTGGGTTTCTTCAAGGTGCCCGGCGGCGGCGGCCGGCGGTTGGCCGGCGGATCGCCCAGGCCCGGGGCTTCTGCCGGGTCGGGCTCGTCGCCCGGTACCCGGATGCTCTCGTCGTCGGTGGGATTGAGGAACGCGCCCGGCCGGACCGGCATCGCCGGCACTTCGTCCGGGTCGAGCGCGCGGACCAGGCGCGGGGTCACGAGCACCATCAGTTCGGTCTGGTCGGCCCGCAGGGCGCGGCTCTTGAAGAGATTGCCGATGATCGGCAGGCGGCTCAACAGCGGAATCGACTGGCGGTCGGTCTGCGTGAGGTTGTTGAGCAGGCCGGCGATGGCGAACGACTGGCCATCGCGCAGCTCAACATCGGTTTCGGCCCGCCGCGTGTTGAGCGCCGGAATGCGGAAGCCCTGCAGCACGATGCCGTTGGTGAAGTCGAGCGTGCTCACTTCGGGCTTGAGCTTCAGCCGGATGACATCACCGGCGATCGTCGGGGTGAAGGTGAGGCGGATGCCGAACTCCTTGAAGAGGACCGACGTCTGGCCGAGGCCAGTCACGATCGGAATCGGGATCTCGCCGCCGGCGAGGAAACTGGCCTCTTCACCGTTGTAGGCGATGAGGTTCGGTTCCGCCAGGCTCTGCAGGAATCCACGCGACTGCAGGGCCTTCAGCACGCCGCCGATCCCCTGGTCACGCGAGAAGAGGAAGACGTTGAGGAAGTCGGAGAACTGCAGCAGGTCGATATCTCCCTGCTGGGTGAAGTCGGGCCCGGCGAACTGCTGCGTGGTGACGCGGCCCGTCGCCTGGTCGCGTGTCGAGAAGAAGGTCAGCCCCGACTGCTGGAGGGCGTTCCTGTTCACTTCGGCGAAGCGCACCTGCAGCATCACCTGCTTGCTCGGCGAGCCGCTCGGCAGCTGCAGCATGTTGATGACGGAGTGCTTGGGCATCGCCGCCCTGGCCAGTTCGGCGCTTCTGAGCATCACGTCGTTGCTCGACACCGCGCCGGAGAGGATCACGGCCTCGTCGGTGACCGACACGTTGATGTCTTCGCCGGCGAACAGCTGCTGGAAGTTCTGCTGCAGGCTCGTCACGCCAGGGTCGACGACGATGTCGTAGTGTTTGCGCTCGACCGCACCCCACACGATGAGGCTAACCGTGCCGGCGCCCTTGCCGTCGACCAGCACCTCGCGCGGCTTGACCACGACGGCATCGGCAATGGCGGGGTTGGTCACGGCAATCCGCGTGATGTCGAACTCGGTCGTCAGCACCGTGGACCGGCCGGCAGTGAGAAGCACGCGCTGCGGAATCTCGGTGGCGGCCCCCGGGGCAGTCTGCGCGCCGATTGGCGCCTGAAGCAGTAGGGCGCTCACTGCGACGCAACGCAAAGTAGAAAGACGGCTCACTTGATCTCCTCCGCGGTGCGCTTGGCGGCGCGGATGGTCTCGACCGTGTATGGCGCCGGCGGCGGTGGCGGCGGCTCGGGAGCCCGCTCGCGCCTCACAGCTTGGCGGACCGGGGCGGTGACCGGCGGCGGCGCCGGCGGCGCGCCGAGCAGCGCGGCGACCGCCGTGCCCTTGGTCTCGGTCAAGGCGGTGTCGAGCGGATTACGGAGCGTCAGCGTGATGCGTCCGACCGACGCGGCGAGCGAGATGCGCTCGGCGTCCTCTGGCGTGACGAGCAGCGTTACCACCGAGGCGGTGGCCGTGCGGCCGTCGGCCGCCGGCGTCTGCTCGGCCCGCGTGCCCGCGGCCAGCACTTCGACATTGCTGACGACCACCCGCGCGATGCTCTGGTCGCGCTGCGAGATGGTGACCACCGCGTCGACGTGTGCACCCGGCCCGATGAAGCCAGCGACGCCGACCACGTCATCGACCTTCACCGAGATCGCCCGCATGCCGGCGACGATCATCGGGGGCAGGCCGGCGCCCGAGCCCGCTGGTGCCACTTTCGAGTCCGTGAGGGGTTCATTCTCGACGACCGATCTCAGCAATCCGCGGTTGATCGCCGCGTCGACCGAGCCGATCGCACCGGCGACCGGACTCGACGACGGCCACTGCACGAGCTTCACGTCGTCGGCCGTGAGCCGGCTGCCGACCGCGAGGGCGCGGGCCGCCACGGCCACCGGTACGCTCTCGCCGCCCGTCACCGCCGGCGTGCGCTGGCCGGCCTGGTAGACGAGCGCGCTGAAGACGCCCGCGACCACGAGCGAGAGCGAGAAGACCACGAGTGTTCGTGCACTGCGGGACATGCTGCTGCCTCGGGCGTTACGAGCCCAGCTGACGGCGCACGGTGGACTGCGCGGTCAGCGTAACGGAACTGAAGGAACCACCGAACAGGCCGGCGATCGGACCGATGTATTGGTACTGGTAGACGTGCGAAACGGTGATGCGCATCCCCGGCCACGAGCCGCCGCCAGTGCCTGGGAGCGAAACGGGCGAGGCCACCGCGGTGACCGGCGCCGGCACGCCGCTCGCCTGGGCGTAGGTCGAGGCACGGGCCTGCGCGTCGGCGATGCTGTAGCCAGGGAGGACGGCCACGCGGGCGCCTTCCATCGCCGCGTTGGTCAAGACCAGATAGCGCTGGAACAGGAACCCGAAGTCGACGATCCCCATCGCGACCAGCAGCAACAGCGGCAGGGCCACCGCCAACTCGATCAGTTCGGCGCCCCGTTCGCTCCTCCACGGCGCCCGCATCGTCATCCTCGCCATAGCGTCACAATCAGCCCCGCGAAGATCGGCAGGGCGTAGGGCAGTCGTGGCCCGCGTCCCTCGGCGAGCGTCAGGGACGGCTCCGGCCGCACGCCGACGACCATCCAGAACCGAGCCAGGGCTCGCAGGTTGCCGAGCGCCTGGCGGAGATAGCCCGCGGCCACTGCGACCCCGACGGCGAGTACGCCGCCAGCGAGCGCGGTGTAGAGGGCGAGCCATAGAATTGCCGGCCACCCGAGCCAGGCGCCAAGGGCAGCCATGAGTTTCACGTCACCACCGCCGAGTCCGCCCAGCGCGAAGACCGGGAAGAAAACGGCCAAGCCCGTCAAGGCGCCAGCAAGGCTGCTCGCCAGACCCGCGCCCCCCGGGAGCGCGCCGTGAGCGACGACACCGGTGACCGCCCCGAGGAGGGTCAGGGTGTTCGGGATGCGTGCCGTCGTGACATCGGTCAGCGCCGCGCCGGCCGCGACAACCAAGGCGGACGCATCGAACGCCGTCACGGACCGCCGCCCGGGGGCGGCGGCTCCCAGAGTCCCTGTGTGTTGGCATCCATCGCGCGATAGGCCGACCCGATGACTGATGCAACGAGCGGCCACGTCGCGATCGCCGTCACGCCCAGCAGAGCCGTCAACAAGGCGTACTCGATGAGGTCCTGCCCGGCCTCGTCGTGCAGGAATGACGTGACGGGGCCGCGCGCCCACGTTGCGATGCCACAAAGGCCATCGTTTCTCATCGGCCCGCGCACGGTGTCGTCAGGGCGCTCCGCCCCCGGTACCAATGGTTGTCACCTGCGTCGAGATCCGCTCGTAGACCGTGATGAGCGCCTGGCCCAGCGTCGGGATCGTCGGAATCAAGAGAATGCCGATGCCGGCGGCGACGAGCGCGTACTCGATGACGTCCTGACCGCTTTCGTCGTGCACCAGCCGGCGAAGCAAATTGGTCATGTCGGAGCTCCAGATTCGGGATGAAAGTTCCGGTGTTTCCGCCCGCCGCGCCCCGATTGCGCGATGGTCGGTTCTCTCGATGAATCGAGCGGTGCCAGCGTGCCTGAAACCCGTGTCAATACGCCGATTAGCGCCGAGAGAGCAACGTCCCTACGGCGGCATTATCGCAGGGTCTGCGCCAGAGGATTCACGGTTCGACACACTGACACTAGCGCGTTGCCTCGGCAAGACAAAGTACATTCAATAGCCTGACTTCTCGTGAAGGCCCCGCCGGCCACAATCGGTCTGGTCCTATCGCGGCAGGATCATCAGACGATCGCCGCGCCGCAGACCCGCCCCGCGGCAGGCGCCAGCAGCCAGTTCGATGACGGCGAACCCGCGCCAGGCGACGCGGATGCGGCGCGGCGGCACCGCCTCGGCGAACGCGACGACCGTTCCCGCCCGGTCGGCGAACACGACGTCGATCGAAAACCGCATCCCAAAGGTGTGGATTCCCTGCGAGGGGGCGATGACCAGCGCCTCGCCAGGCGCCAGGCCCTCGTGGCCCAGCAGGCCCCGGCGCCGCGCTGCGCTGTCGGCCGCCAGAGTAGCGCGTTCGGCGAGCGGCGTGACGGCGCCTGTCACGCCCAGGGCAAACACCTGGCGCGGGCGCCTGACGGCCTCGAGGAAGTGGGGGCCATGGCGGCGCGCCATCACGGCTCGAGCGGCACCCGCATCATATATCGCACCGGCTGGCCGTTGAGCCGGGCCGGCTCGAACTGCCAGGCCTTGGCCGCGGCGAGCAGCATGCGATGGCGGTAGAGCGTTTGTCCCGGGGCCGGTGTCTTCGCCCGTAGCCGCACCTGCTCGACCGCGCCCTGCTCGTCGATCAGCAACTCCAGGAACGGCCAGCTCGGCTCGGCGGCTCCTTCGAGGAGCGCCGACGGGAGCTGCTGACGCACCATGACGGGCGGCGCCACCTCGGCGTCGTCCGCCGAGTAGGGCGTAGTTCTTCCCCGCGCGGCTCGGCCTGCTGCGGCCGGCCGACGCGGCGACTCCGAGGCCGGAGCGATCGACATGGCGGGTGCGGCCGACGGCGATGTCGTCGGGAGCGGAGGGCTGGCGACGCTGGCGGCCCCTGGCCCCGGCAGCACCGGGGCCGGGCGCTCCTCGGTCGGCGTCGTCGCAGGCCGCACGGCTGCGGCCGCGTCGGGCCGCGACGGCCGGGAGAGGATGGGGCGCGGCGATGCCCGCTCACCCTTCTCCCCGGCCGACGCAGGCGCGGCCGGCGGGCCGAGCGGCGTCGCGACGCCGCTGCCAGCGCTCTCGACCGGCAGCGATGGTGCGGCCGGAGGTGCCGAGAGAGGCGCAACGCGGTCATCCGAAGCGCCAGCGTCGTCGGGCGCCTCCCGCCACACCACTGAGACGACGGCCGCGACGACGACGGCGGCACCGCCGAGCAGGCGCGGATCGGGAAAGGCCGGCCGCCACGAGAGCCACTGCGCGGCGCGTGCGGACCACGGCAGCGCGCGCCGTCCGCGCTCGACCGTCCGCGAGCGTAGGCGCTGCAGTTCAGCATCTGGAATGGTGCCCAGCGGCTCGCCCCCTCCCGGGCCTCCCGTGCCGACGTCGAGGGCCGGCGGTACGCCACGCGCCGGCGTGGCCACGAAGGGTGGCGTCATGACGACGGCCGGAGCGGGCTTGGCGACAAAGGGCGGCGGCGTCGGCGCAGTCGGCGACGGCAACGGAATGGGCGGCGCCGGGGGGTGGCCCGCGGTCGGAATCGCCGAAATTCGCCCTTCTTGTGCCGCCGGCGGCGACTCCGCGGGCGGCGCATCCGCGCGCGGGACGGGTGCCACCCACTCTGCGGGCGGGGGCGGGGCAGGTGTCGCCGGCGTGAGGCTCTCGGGCGGCAACACCGAGGGGAGCGTTGCCGGAAATGAAGTTGTGGGTGCGACGGGTGCCGCGAGTGCCCGCGTCGCCAGCGCGCCGATGCGTGCGCGGCGATTGCCGATGTCGAAGGCCGCCAACTTTTCTGACAGATCACGTGGCCGGGTCCGGCGAGCGAGGGCCTCGAGTGCCGGCGGTGCCTCGCGTCCAGCCAGCATCGCCCTCAAGAACTCCAACAGGCGGTCTGGATCCTCGGTATCGGCCGACGCCGGGAGGTCCACGTGCCCAGACGCATCAACGAAACACGCCTCTGGACTCACGAGGGCGGGCCGATCGTCCATGGCCGCGCCGACCTCACTCAGCATGGCGGCCTCTTGCGCCACCGCCACGGCGTCCTGCCATGTCAGCGGAACGTCCAGCGCGAGGACGCGCGCGATGGAAATGCGGGTCGGTTCCATGGTCCGGGCGCTGCCAAAACGGCCGTGAGCTATGAGCCTACACGATTCGAGGTGGAAGGACGCGCACGAGCCACGGCCGGCCCCGCGTGTCCGGGGACGCGGCGCGCGCGAGCGTCAGAACCGGACGACGACGCGGAACCGACGTTCGGTACCTCGGCGATTGCACGCTTTCGGGCGCCGCCGGTGCCGAGCTCGCCGGCATGTTCGCGATGGAAGTCAGATAAGCTGAGCGCCATGCGGTTCGTCCTCGTTGCGTTCGCGCTGGCCCTGGCGGCAGTGCCCGTCCACGCGCAGACCAAGAAGGCGCCGGCACGCCCGGCGCCGCAGCGGAAGGCGCCAGCCACGGCGCCCACGGCCTTGACACGCGTGGCCGCCACGCTCGTGTGTCCATCGGAACTGGGCGACGGCGTCACGACCAAGCGCCGCTTCTGCGACGTGCTGACGGGCCTCGATCCGAAAGCGGGCGTCGTCATCACCGTGCCGCCGCATCGCGGATCGGCGACGCTCTCGTTCGAACTTCATAACCGTCACACGTATTCGGCCGAGCTCGTGAAGCAGAAGCAGGGTTACCGGCACTACACGGCGACCATCGGTGTACTGCTCATGGACGGCGCCCTCATCGACCGAGCGGTCGTCGATTCCGAGTTCCGTCGCGAGCAAGACCTGTTCGATCGCGTCGGTGGCGGCGTCGGCCCTGCCGGTGTCAAGGCCGTGGCACCGATCGGCGCCGAGTTCGTGCAGTTCACCTTGCCTGAGGGCGCACTCGAGGCCAGCGTGCTCGGCGAGCGGTTGACCATCGTGCGTCCGGACGGCACCGACCAGTTCACGGCCCCCGGCCGGCCGGTGGCCACGATCAGCAACGTGATGATCGAGTACCGGCCCGGCCCGCCCCCGAAGAAGCGCTGACCTTATCCTCCCGCTGCGCTCACGGCCGCCCGATAGCAACCGATGATGGCCGCGGCCGAGCGGTCGATGTCGGCTTCGGTGGTCGACCAGTTCGAAACCGAAATCCGCATTGCGTCCTGCCCCTGCCAGGTCGCACCGCCGGCCCAGCAGGTGCCCTCGGCCTGGACGCGAAGAATGACCTCCGGCGTGCACGCGGCCGGGCCCGACCCGCCGGGACCATCGAAGGCGACCAGCACCTGGTTGAGCGCCACCTCGTTGAGGATGCGCACGCCGCGCTCACCTGCGAGACGTTCGGCCATCCGCCGGGCCAGTTGGCACGTACGGTCGACGAGGTCGCGAATACCGTCGCCGCCGAGGGCCTGGATGAGCGCGTAGAGCGGCACGACGCGTGCCCGCCGCGACGACTCAGGGACCCAGTCCATCCCGACTCGCTCTTCGTCATTGCCGCGCTGCAAGTACGACGCCCGCATGCTCATCGCCGCACGGTGCGCGGCCGGGTGCGCCACGATCGCCAGGCCCGAGTCGTAGGGCACGTTGAGCCACTTGTGTGCGTCCGTAGCCCAGGAATCTGCTCCCGCGATGCCAGCGACCTGGCCGGCGAGCGAGGGCACGACGGCCGCCCACAAGCCGAACGCGCCATCGACGTGTACCCAGGCGCCGCGGGCGTGGGCGAGCGGGACGAGCGCCTCCATCGGATCGGAGGCGCCCGTGTTGACGTTGCCGGCCTGGAGACAGACCAGACACGGCCCGTCGATGGCCGCCAGCGTTGCCTCGAGCGCGTCAGGGCGCATGCGTCCCTGGCCGTCGACGGCGACCCGTGCGAGCTCACCCGTGCCGATGCCGAGCATCCTGAGCGCGCCGACCGCCGACACGTGCACCTCGTCGCCGACGACGACCGACAGGCGCGGCGCGCGCTGCAGGCCGTCGCGCTCGACGTCCCAGCCGGCGCGGCGTAGCACCTCGTGGCGTCCGGCCGCCAGGCACGTGACGTTGGCCATGTGGCAGCCGGTCACGAAGCCCACGCTGGCAGTGGCCGGGAGCCCGAGTAGTTCGAGCAGCCAGCCGCTGACGATGTCTTCGAGCACCGCCACTCCCGGCGCCATCACGTAGAGGGCGCCGTTCTGATCCCACGCCGCGGCGAGCCACTCGGCGGCCACCGTGACCGGCACGGCGCCACCGGTGACGAAGCCGAAGTAGCGGGGGCCGGCAGTGGCGACCAGTCCAGGATCCATGGCCCGAGCGAGCGACGCGATGACGTGTGCGGCCTCCTGTCCACGCGCCGGCAGGGGACCGCCGAGGGCCGACTGCAGCCCGGCGCGCGACCCCCTGGCGCCGACGTGGCGGGTGCCGGCGCCGTCGAGATACGCCACGGCCCGCATCGCGGCCGACAGCAACAGTTCGCGATTCGACATGTCGCCAATCGTAGCGCGGCTCGTCCGGGCGATACTTGGGGGCCCGTGACGCCCTTCATCAGCATCCTCGTCCCCGTCTTCAACGAAGCGACGACGGTTGCGGCCGTCATCACGCGGCTGCTCGAGGTGCCGCTGCCGGCGCCGCGCCGGACGCCGGCCATCGTGCTCGAACCCCGGGAGCACAAGGCCTTCCGCGTCCGTTTCGCCAGACAGGACTACGGCGCCCTCGACTGGCGGCCGCGCTACGATCTCGAACGCCGCGTGCAGATCTTCCTGCCCGAGGACCGCGCCCGCTACCGCGCCGGGGAGACCGTGGCGACCGAGCGCGTGTTCGAGGCGCGTCCGGCTCGGAAACGCTAGACGCCGGCGTTGGCTATAGTGAGTGGCGATCACGGAGGCAGCGATGGCCGATGTCGTTTCCATTCATGTGCGCCCGGCCCTGCCCGATGACGCCGACGCCATCACTCGCATCTATAACGAAGGCATCCGCGGGCGGGGCGCCACGTTCGAAACCCGAGAGCGCACGGTTGAAGAAGTGCGGACGTGGTTCGACGAGGCGCGGTTTCCGATTCTCGTAGCCGTCGTCGACGAGACCGTTGTGGGCTGGGCCGCTGCGTCGAGCTATCGCGCCCGCGCCTGCTACGCGGGTATCGCCGAGTACTCGATCTACGTCGCCACGAGCCATCACGGTCGCGGCGTGGGACGCACGCTGATGCCCGCGTTGCTCGCGGCGCTCACCAGCGCCGGTTTCTGGAAGGTGCTGTCGCGCCTGTTTCCCGAGAACGCCGGGTCGCGCGCGCTGTGCGCACGGTTCGGCTTTCGCGAGGTGGGCCTCTACGAGCGCCACGCGCAACTCGACGGCGAGTGGCGCGATGTCGTGATCGTGGAGCGGCTGCTCGGCGTCGCGCCCTAGACTTCCTCGCCCAGGTGCAACTGCCGCTCGGTGGCAGCGAACTTCGCGGCCGCCGCGTCTTCGGGCGCTGCCAACGACACGACGATGCCCACGACGAAGCTCAGCGGGATCGAGATGATGCCAGGATTGCGCAGCGGCACGAGCGCCGTGGCGTGCTGCAGCATGTCGATCTGGATGCTCGGCGAGAAATAGATGAGCAGAAGCGCCGAGGTCGTCCCGACGACGATCGAGCTGACGGCGCCGGCCGTGGTGAACGGCTTCCAGAACATCGACAGCAGCAGGGCGGGGAAGTTGGCGCTGGCGGCGATGGCAAAGGCCAGGCCCACCATGTAGGCCACGTTCTGGCCCTTGAAGGCGATGCCGAGTCCGATCGAGAGCAGCGCCAGCAGGATCGTGGCACCGCGCGCGACGAGCAGCTGTTCGCCGCCGTCGGCATGCCCGCGGCGCACGACGCCCACCCAGATGTCGTGCGACAGGGCGGCGGCGCCGGCCAGCGTCAAGCCGGCCACCACCGCCAGGATCGTTGCGAAGGCGACGGCGGCGATGAAGCCGAGAAACGCCTGGCCGCCGACGGCTTCGGCCAGGAGCGGCGCCGCCATGTTGCCGCCGGCGTCGATGGCGCGGATTGCGTCTTGCCCCACGATCACCATGGCGCCGAAGCCGAGGATGAAGGTCAGGAGATAGAAGACGGCGATCGCCGCGGTGGCGTAGGCCACCGACACGCGGGCCGTGCGGGCGTCGGGCACCGTGTAGAAGCGCATCAGGATGTGCGGCAGGCCGGCGGTGCCGAACATCAAGGCGATGCCGAGCGAAATGGCATCGATCGGGTCGGAGACCAGGCGTCCCGGCGCCAGCACCGAGGCGCCGAACATCGAGGCGGCCTCGGCGAAGAGCGCCAGCGGATTGAACGAGTAGCGCGCCAGCACGAGCAGCGCCAGCATCGCCGCACCGCTCATGAGCAGCACCGCCTTGACGATCTGCACCCAGGTCGTCGCCAGCATGCCGCCGAAGAGCACGTAGGCCAGCATCACGCCACCGACGATGAGGACGGCCATTTCGTAAGAAATACCGAAGAGCAGCCGGATCAGGTTGCCGGCGCCGACCATCTGGGCGATCAAGTAGAAGGCGATCACGGCCAGGCCGCCGAAGGCCGAGGCCACGCGCACCGGCCGCTGCTGCAGCCGGAAGGCCACGACATCGGCGAACGTGTAGCGTCCCAGGTTCCTGAGCGGCTCGGCGATGAGACAGAGCACCACCGGCCAGCCGACCAGGAATCCGATCGAGTAGATCAGGCCGTCGAACCCGGAGAGCGCCACGAGACCGGCGATGCCGAGGAAGCTGGCCGCGCTCATGTAGTCGCCGGCGAGCGCCAGGCCGTTCTGGACGGCGGTGACCGAGCGGCCAGCCGCGTAGAAGTCTTCTGTTGTCTTCGTCCGTCTGGCCGCGAACCCAGTGATGCCCAGCGACGCCGCGATGAAGACGAAGAAGAACAACATCGCGAGCACATTCGGTTCGCCGATGGCACCGCTCATCGGCGACCTCCACGGATGGCCGCGACTTCGCGGTCGTAGTGTTCGTTGGCCCAGCGGACGTAGATGAGGATGATCGCCATGGCCGCGAAAATCACGACCACACCGAGGGCGATGCCGATGCTGAGACCTGGAGCCAGGCGCTGGCCCAGGAAATCACGGCCGTAGGCGATGAGCAGAATGAACACCACGTAAATGGCGGTCATGGCGGCCGTGAGGCCCAGCCCGATACGCCAGCGGGCGGCAGCGAGCGCCTCGAGGGCAGCGTGAGACGACGAAGATGTGGAGGGCATGGGCACCTGATGGGCGAGAACGCTCGGCGCGGCATCATAGAACGCGGTGATTTTCGACGCAACGCAGTTGCAACGGTGCTATAGTCCGCGCCAGTTCCGGCCGGCGTCTGCCGGCCACTCTCAGCGGAGGCTTTTGATGTTCCACTCCTTCGGCGCGCGCGCGCTCCTCGTGACACTCTTGTTCGCATTGCCGTCAGTGGCGGTAGCTCAGCAGAACGCCACGTTGTCGGGAATCGTGACGGACGAATCGAAGGGCGTGTTGCCTGGCGTGACCGTCACGGCGACGGACCTCGGCACGGGTCGTGTGGCCAGCGGAGTCACGAGCGAACGCGGCGAATACCAGCTCTTCAACCTGCCGCCGGGCCGCTACTCGGTCATCGCCGAACTGTCGGGATTCGGCACCGCCACCATCCCCGAGATCGAGTTGCGCGTCGGCCAGAACGCGACGCTACCGCTGTCGCTCAAGGTCGGCTCGCTGGCCGAGACCATCACCGTCACCGGCGCGTCGCCGCTGGTCGACATCACGTCCTCCGAGGTCGCCGGCAACGTCGACCGCCGCCAGATGGAAGAACTGCCGCTGGCCGGCCGCAACTGGATGGAGCTGTCGCTGCAGGTCAAAGGCATCACCGCCAACAACGTCGACAACCGTCCGGGTGTCGGTGACGACAACGCCTTCCAGCTCAACCTTGACGGCCAGCAGATCACCAACAAGGTGGCCAGTTCCGGCTTCGGTCAGCCGAAGTTCAGCCGCGAGGCCATTGCCGAGTTCCAGATCATCACCAACCTGTTCGACATCACGCAGGGCCGCTCGACCGGCGTGCAAGTGCAGGCCATCTCGAAGTCCGGCACCAATGACGTGCATGGATCGGCGTACGGCTACTTCCGCGACGACAAGTGGAACAGCGCCGATTTCGTCGCCAAGCGCGTGCTGCCATATCAGAACCAGCAGACCGGCGCCTCGCTCGGCGGGCCCATCAAGAAAGACAAGCTGCACTTCTTCGGCAGCTACGAGTACGAGCGCGAGCCAGGCACGGTGTTCTTCGCGCCGGTGAACCTGCCGTCGCTTCGTGACTCGGCCGCCGACAAGCAGGTCAACCACAGCGCGCTCGGCCGCGTCGACCAGGACTGGACGTCCAACTCGCATCTCTCCTACCGCTACTCGTTCTGGCGCTTCGATCGGCCCAACGACAAGCAGGCCGAGCACCCGACGCAGTCGGCGTCGCGCACGCGCAAGGCCGACAACTTCCTCGTCAGCTGGTCGCACGTGCGCTCGTCGAGCATGGTCGAAGAGCTGCGCGTCGGCTACAACACCTTCGGCTGGACCAACGGCGTAGCCTTGGGCGACCTGGTGACGCAGTCACCTCCCGGGTGGACCGGTGTGGGCACGCCGTCGTTCAACTTCATCAACGGCACCATCGGCCCGCCCCAGAACTTCCCGCAGGAGTTCAACCAGAAGCAGTTCACGGCACGCTACGACCTGACGTGGAACAAGGCCGGCCACGAGATGAAGATCGGCGCCGAGTTCCTTGGCTGGAAGGACTCGGGCGAGTGGCACCTCGGCGAGCGGGGCGTCTTCAACTTCCGCGGCAACCCGGCGGATCTCGAGCGCCGCTTCCCGGGGAACGATCCGACGCAGTGGGACATCACCGGGCTCGACACGTTCGCGACCAATTTCCTGCAGAACACCGGCAACTGGAACGTCGACATTCCGCGGCCGACCTACGCCGTCTGGTTCGGCGACAACTGGCGGGTGAGCGACCAGCTGACCATCAACTACGGCGTGCGCTACGACCTCGACCAGGGCGCCACCGATCCGCCCGACACCAAGAACACCACCGTGTTCGCGCCGCTCAACGGGCCGCTGTTCAAGGACAACATCCGCGACAACAACAACATCTCGCCGCGGGCCGGGTTTGCCTGGAACGTCGGCGGCGGCAACAAGCTGGTGGTGCGCGGCGGCACCGGCCTCTACTACGGCTCGGTGGTCTCGAACGTGACCTTCAGCCAGCAGTCGTTCGGCAACCGCATCATCGTCAACAGCTTCGCCAACGACAACCAGCCGGGGTGGTTCCTGAACCCCACCAGGCAATTCACGGCAGCGCAGATCGCCAGCGGCGCCGTGCCCCAGGCGCCTCGCGTCATCGCACACGACTTCAAGTTCCCGGTCACCTGGCAGAGCGCCATCGGCTTCCAGCGCCAGATTACCGAGGTGCTCGGCATCGAGATGGACCTGACGCACTGGCGCGAATACAACCGCACGCGCGGCGTCGACATCAACCTGGTGGTCGACCCGGCCACCGGATATCCCGCCCAGGGCCGCGTCGCCGATCCCACCTGGGGGCCGATCATCTGGATCGAGTCGGGCGGCAAGGCCGATTTCCTGTCGCTCGCCAACGGCATCTCGCGCCGCTATGCGAACAACTTCCAGGCCGGTCTCACTTACACCTATACGTTCTTCGCGAATGACAACCAGCCGGCCAATGGGTTTGGTCCGAACGCCGACAATCCGCTCGACATCGGCGGCGACGGGCAGTGGGCCCGCTCGCAGGAGTTCCAGCGTCACACGCTGCGGCTGAACGGCATCTGGGCCCCGGGCTGGGGCCTGACATTCTCTGGCGCCTACCAGTTCGGCTCGGGCAATTACTACCAGACGACCGTGGGCGGCAATCCCTACGGCAAGAGCCGCGCGGCGCTCGGCCTGGCCAACCGCCTCTACGTCGGCGCCAACCCGCTCGTGGTCAATACGACTCTTGCCGGGGATCGCTACGACGGGCCGACGACGCTCAACTCGGGCGACCGCGTGCCCCGCAACGCCCTCAAGGGTGATGCCATCCACAAGGTCGACGCCCGCGCCACCAAGGCCTTCAAGATCAACAACGTGAGCCTGCAGGCGGTGGCCGAGGTGTTCAACGTGTTCAACCACGAGAACTACGGCTCCTACAATGCGGTGGTGTCGTCGCCTACCTTCGGCGCGCCGCAGCAGAACATCGGCAATGCCTTCCGCCCGCGCACCGGACAGCTCGCCATCCGCGTGAGCTTCTGATCCAGACTTGGGGACAACGGGCCCGGCCGCTTCGCGGTCGGGCCCTTGCCTTGTACGCGCGGACGCGCCGGATACTCTGCTAGAGGTAGCCGAGCCAGCGGTCGCGCCGCCTGGCCTTGAGGTCCGCCAGCCAGCGCGCCGGGACGTAGAGTGCGGCCACGACCAGGAGCCACGCCACGTAGGTCCAGCCGAGCGAGACGCCGAGACCGGGCGGGAACATCTCGCAGGCGCCGCCCATCGACGGCAGCGGATGCCACAGAAACGCCCATGTCGCCTGGCCGTAGCGGGCGAAGGCGAGGCCGGCGGCCGCCAGGTGCAGCAGCCAGAAGTGCACCACGTAATAGGCGAACGGGACGCGTCCGAATACCGCGAACGGATGGCGGGCGCCCGGCGGCCGGCGCTCGAAGGCGGCCAGGAGCAGCAGCGCCGGGCCGAGCGTCATCAGCAGGAACATCAGCGAGGGCGGGTACTTGGCCGCGTTGAGGAACGACAGCACGGTGAGCGCGGCGGTGGACTGCGTCGACCACGGCATCGGGTCGCCGTAGCCGTTCACGAGCCGCAGCAGCACGAAGCCTCCGAGACAGACCGCGCCCGCCCGCTGCAGCAGGCGTATGCGTGGTGCGGCGTCCCAGGCGTAGACCTCCGCCGCCCAGAAGCCTGCGGCCATCACCCCGAACCACGGCAGCAGAGGATAGCCGGCTATCGCGGGCACGCCGCCCACCATGATCAGGCCCGGCTGATGCAGCACGTGCCAGAGCGGACCGGCGACACCGAGCTGGCTGGCCTGGATACCGTCGAGCAGGTTGTGGAAGAGCACGATGCCGAGGCCGAGCGTGCCGACCACCCGGGCGGGCAGGCGCACGCACGCGGCCAGTCCGACCATCGACCAGCCGAGCGCCCACAGGATGATGAGGAACACCGGATAGCGCCCGTCGAGGGTGAAGTTCATCGCCAGGCGCATCACCGTCAGCTCCACCACGATCAGCCACAACCCACGCGTCCAGAGAAAGGTGGCGACCTCGGCGGTGGTGCCGCCGCGCATCAGGCGCAAGCGGGCGCCCAGGCCCGCCGTGAACAGGAACACCGGCGCGCAGATGTGCGTCACCCAGCGCGTCAGGAAGATGAACGCGGTCGTGCGGGTGAGATCCTCGGCGGAGAAGTTCATGGCGTCGGCGTGCAGGAATTCGCGCGTGTGGTCGAGGGCCATGATGACCATGACCAGGCCACGCAGCGCGTCGATTGCCGTGAGCCGCGGCCGGAACTCTGGCATGCTACGCCGCGGAGGCTATCACGATGCGCCCAGGTCGCCGCTCGCTCTTGCCCTGTCTTGCCGTCATCGCCGCTGTCGTTGCGGCGGCGCCGTTCGCACGCCCCGCGGCCCAGACGGCCACCCCGAAGGTCGCCATCCCGATGCAGGGGGGCGCCATGCAGCAGGGCACCCGCGGCGTCACCGCCTACCCGGCGGCGAAGACCGGCGGCAACTACATGCACAACTTCTACTTCCCGCCGGCAGTGACGTCCACGCCGTGGTGGCCGGCGTGGTCGCCTGATGGCGCCTGGCTCGCCGTGGCGATGCATGGGACGATCTGGCGCGTCGATCCGGCGTCTGGACAGGCCGAGGAACTGACTTCCGGGCCGGCCTACCACTCGTCGCCCGACATCTCGCCCGATGGCGCGTGGCTGGTCTACACGGCCGACCACGATGGCCAGAAGATCCAGCTCGAGATCCTGAACCTCGCGACCGGCGTCACCACCGCGCTCACGACCGACGAGCAGATCTACACCGACCCGGTGTTCTCGCCGGACGGATCGCGGCTGGCTTACGTGTCCACGGCGCCGAACGGCTACTTCAACGTCTACATCCGTCCCGTCACGAACGGGAAGTGGGCCGGGCCGGAGGTGGCCGTCACGCGCGATCACACGTTCCCGAGCGACCGGCTCTACTTCGGCAACGTCGACGTCCACATCAGTCCGGCCTGGCTGCCGGACGGCCGGGAGTTGCTGCTCGTGTCGAACCGCGACGTGGCCCTCGGCTCCGGCAATGTCTACCGGGTGCCGGCCGCGGCCGACGGCATGGAGAAGGCCGTCGTCGTGCGGGCCGAGCAGACGCTGTATCGCACCCGGCCCGACGTCTCCATCGACGGCAAGCGCTTCGTTTATGCGTCGACGTCCGGCGCGGCCGATCAGTACAACAACCTCTACGTGCAGCCCACCGTGGGCGGCGAACCCTACAAACTCACGTTCTTCCAGCACGACGCCTTTCACCCGCGCTGGTCACCCGACGGCGAGTGGATTGCCTTCATCTCGAACGAGGGTGGCCTGCCGCAGCTGGCGCTGCTCGAGACCTACGGCGGCGCCCAGCGCACCGTGCGCATCACCGGGCGGACGTGGAAGCGGCCCATGGGTACGCTCACGGTCCGCGTCGTCGACGACGCGACCGGCGAGGTCATCGCCGCGCGCACGCACCTGGCCGCGTCCGACGGCAAGCAGTACCTGCCGCGCGATGCCTACGCACGCGTCAGCGGCATCGGCGATCGTATCTTCCATACCGCCGGCACCTTCACCGCGGAGCTACCGGTCGGCAAGGCCTCGATGACCACCGTCGCCGGGTTCGAACGCGGCTTCGCTTCGACGAGCGTCGAGATCCGCACCAGCGAGGTCACCTCCGTGACGGTGCGGCTGAAGCAAATCGCCGATCCGGGGGCCCGTGGCTGGTTCAGCGGCTCGACGCACGTGCACATGAACTACGCCGGCAACCTGCACAACACGCCCGAGAATCTGATGATGATGTCGGCCGCCGAGGACCAGGACATCGTCAACGATCAGGTCGCCAACAAGGACAACCGCATCCTCGACTATCAGTACTTCGTGAAGGGCGGCGGCGCGCATCCACTGTCGACCAAGGAGCGCGTGCTGGTCGTGGGCCAGGAATACCGCCCGCCGTTCTACGGCCACGTGTTCATGTTCGGGATGCGCGATCACCTGATCTCGCCGTTCGTCACCGGCTACGAGGGGACGGCCGTCGAGAGCCTCTACCCGAGCAACACGGACATGTTCCGCAAGGCCAAGGCGCAGGGGGCCACGGTGGGCTACGTCCATGCCTTTGCAAGCGATACGGACCCGATCGAACTCGGCCTCGGCGGCGGTAAGGGGTTCATGGTCGACGCCGCACTCGGCACGACCGACGCCGTGGAGTGGTCCGACGCCGGCCGCGGCGGTTTCGTGCCCTGGTATGCGGTGCTCAACAACGGCTTCCGCGTCACCGCCGTCGGCGGCGAGGACTCGATCAGCAGCATGCACGCGAGCAAGCTCGTCGGCTCGGCGCGCACCTACGTCAACACCGGCGATCGGGGCCTCACGATGGAGGCCTGGTTCGAGGGCCTGCGCGCGGGCCGGGCGTTTGTCACGCTCGGGCCGCTCGTGACGCTGACGGTCAACGGCCGGGGGCCCGGCGAGGAGGTGATCCTGCCGCCCGGCGGCGGGGCGGTCGAGATCTCGGGCTGGGCCCGCTCGATGACGCCCCTGCAGGAAGCGCTGCTCGTCTTCAACGGCGAGGTGATCGAGCGGATTCCGTTCACCGGCGACAAGTTGGCCCTCGACCTCGCCCGCACGATCACGGTCAGCCGGAGCGGCTGGTATCACCTGCGCGTTGAAGGCGCCCGCGGCGACCGCTTCCCGCTCGATGCTGGCTTCGCCCAGGCGTTCACCAATCCGGTGTGGATTTCGGTCGGTGGCGCGCCGGTCCGGAACGCCGCAGCCGCCGCCTACTCGATCAAGTGGATCGACATGCTGCGTCAGATGGCGGAGGCGTGGCCGGGCTGGCGATCCGAGAAGGAACGCGCGCACGTCTTCGCGCAGTTCGACGAGGCCAAGCGCCTCTACCAGGCACGCGCCGCCGAAGCCGCGGCCCGTTGACAGGAATGACGGTGCCGTCTAGTGCCCGGCCTCCGCCTGCCCGCCGCCCGAGTCCCCGGTCTGGCGCTTGAGTCCCTGGATCTGCACGATCGGCATCGCCGGCTCCTTCAGCACGTGCTGCCGGTAGAGCCGCTCCATCTCGGCGTCGCGGCGGGCCTCGTCAGGCGATGTCGACGTGCGCTTGCGCGCCAGCACCTGCTCCTCGCGGGCGTTCTTGGCCACGCCGAGGTCGTCGAGATCCGTCTGTGCGCCCTTGGCCACCGCCTCGGCGTTCAGCGCGAGTGAGTGCGCCGTGGTCGGCAGCGGCACGGCCTTGTTGCCGGCGAAGATCTCGTGCCGCCCCTTCTCCTCGTACCACTTGGTGAGCGTCGCCGTCGTGTGCATCTTCTCGATGATCTGTCGCCAGCCGATGCCGGTGTTGTAGGCGCAGAACGAGATCTCGCCCTGCTGAGTGGCGTAGGGGATGATGCACATCTCGGTGCGCCGGAAGTCGTAGTTGAACAGATCCTGGAACCACATCCCGGCGATGAAGAGGAAGTTCCAGCGATCGGCGCGGCGCCGCTCGATGTCGCTTCTGGTGCGGGTGGCCTCGACGCTGCCGTAGGCGGCGTCGGCGTTCTTGGTGGCGCCGAAGGTCTTGTCGAACTTCAGCAGCAGATCCTTGATACGGAAGTGCGTGGGCGCCATGAAGGGATCGTAGTTGCGCATCAGCGCCAGCGCCATGCCGGCCACCGACAGGAACCGGCCGCGGCCGGCGTCGGTCACCGCGGCCACGTCCTTGGCCAGTTGCTCGCCGTTCAGGAACGCGGTCACGGGCACCGCCTCCTTCGTCTCTTTGTCAATCATCACCGGCATGCCAATACCGCAGTTGGGATGGCAGCCGCAGGTCAGGTTGCCCCACGCGTGCTCCGGTCCGTGAATCTGGTCGGCCCAATCGGTGAACGTGCCCATGAACGAGATCGGGAACCAGTCTTCGGCCGGCTCGCCCATGCCGGTCTGGCGCTTCACGTCGTGCGCCAGGTGCGAGAGGGTGTAGCGCTGGGCGGCGCGGCGCTCGGGCGTGATCTCCTCGTCGCGGCCGGTGAAGCTGACCGGTTGGAACGAGAGGAAGTTGATCTTCTTCGGATTGTCGAGGGCGAACTCGATGATGCGTCCCACCTGCTCGTTGTTCACGCCATTGATGATCGTGACGACCGGCACGATGTCGACGCCCGCATTGTAGAGGTTCTCGATCGCCTGCAGCTTCACGTCGAAGAGGTTGCCGACGCGGCGGTGCGCGTTGGCGGCGTTGCCGATGCCGTCGAACTGCAGGTAGGCGAAGCGCAGGCCGGCCTCGGCGGCCTCCTTGGCGAACTCAGGGCGCTTGGCGAACTCGATGCCGTTGGTGGCGGCCTGAATCGACGTGTAGCCGAGCTTCCGGGCGTAGCGGATGGCGTCGAGGAAGTAGGGCGAGAGCGTCGGTTCGCCGCCCGAGAACTGCACCGACATCTGGCGCCGCGGCTTGATGCTGACGGCATTGTCGAGCACGGTCTTGATGTCGTCCCACGTCAGTTCGTGCACGAACCCGACCTGGTTGGCGTCCATGAAGCAGGGGTCGCACATCATGTTGCAGCGGTTGGTCAGGTCCACCGTCAAGACGGAGCCGCGACCGTGCTTGATGGTGCTGCTGCCGTGGTTGTGCAGTGTTTCGTCGTTGTGGGCGCGGATGTCGCGTCCCGGGAACACGTCCTCGAGGTGCTTGAAGAAGGCCGTGTCGATGGCCATGACGTCCTCGAAGTGGCCGTGCTGCGGGCAGTCCTTCACCATCAGGATGCGGCCGTCGCGCTCGAGGATCGTGGCGGGAATCTCGCCGACTTTTTCATTGATCAGCGTTTCGAGCGGCCGGCGGCCGTCGAGAATGGCCTCGCGCGCTTCGCGCACACAGGTCGGACACAGCGAGTCGGTCTTGCGCGGCCACCCCAGCGGCGGCTTGGACTTCTCGTGCGACTTCAGCATCGGCAGGTCGGACCATCGCGGCGTGAAGCTGCCGCCGGGCGCGATCTGATTGAGCCGCGAGAAGACGGCCCAGGCACCGCCGGCGGCGACAGAGAGACCCTTTTCGAGGTACTTCGCTGGTGCGCGCATGGAATCAACTCCTCACAGACGGACAATCGCCCGAACGGCCGTTCGATCTGTCCAGCCATGTGAACATGGGATGCCACATACGTAGTGCGGGTACGGCCGGTACGTCAATATGTGGGGGCGGGGCGCCGCCATCCAGCCCGGCCGTAGCGGGCCCGACCGCTGCTACACTGCCCGGATGAACCCGAAACGCTTGCTGCCTGGGCTGGCCGCCGCCGTGCTGGGCACCGCCACCCTGACGCTCGGTGCGCAGGGCGCCCTGCCCGCGGCGCCGCTCATGCTGACGAACGCCGCGGTAGTGGACGTGGCCACCGGCGAGGTGCGTCGTGGCCAGATCCTGGTGCTGCGCGATGGGCGCATCGAGTCGATCGGCGCCACGGCGCCGCCGCCCGGCACCGCGCCGTTACGGGTCGATCTCGGCGGCCGGTATGTCATCCCCGGCCTCATCGATGCCCACGTCCACATCGCGTCGCGGGCGGCGATGCGGGCCGCGCTCGAGAGCGGTGTGACGACGGTGCGTAGCGCCGGCGTCTCGCACTTCGCCGACGTCGGGCTGCGCGAGCTGGTCACGAAGGGCTACCTGGCGGGTCCAGACGTTCTGGCTGCCGGCTACCACGTGCGCCCCCAACCGGCGGAAGAGGCCTGGTTCGACGCGCCGGATCTCGGCGATGTGATGCCGGGACTGACGACGCCGGAGGCGCTGCGCCGCTTCGTGCGGTTCAACCTCGCCGAGAACGTCGACTGGATCAAGGTGCTCGCCACCGAACGCGCCGGCACGCCCGACACCGACCCGCGCCAGCAGGTCTACACGGAGACGGAACTCGCCCTCGTCGTCAGTGAAGCGGCCGCGCGCGGCGTGCCGGTGATGGCCCACGCGCACGGCGCGGAAGGCGCGCTGGCGGCCGTGCGCGCCGGCGTCCGCTCGATTGAGCACGGCACCTACCTGACCGACGCGACGCTGAAACTGATGGTCTCGAGGAACGCCTACTTCGTGCCGACGGCGGATGTCGTAAACGACCTCGCCGAGCCGGGCGGCGACTACCAGGGCGCCGCCCTCGAGCGGCGCGGGCAGATGTTGAAGCCGGTGCTTGTCGCGACCATCGGGCGGGCGCGCGCGGCCGGCGTCAAGATCGTCACCGGATCAGACACCGGCTACGGCCCCTCCAGCATGGCCCGGGTGTCGCGCGAAGTGAACGAGCTCGTGGCCGCGGGACTCACGCCGCTGGCGGCCCTCCAGTCTGCGACCAGCCTCAATGCGGAGATGCTGCGGCTCGAGAAGCGAATCGGATACCTGCGGCCGGGCTTCGAAGCCGACCTGGTGGTCGTCGACGCCAATCCGCTGGAGGACCCCCACACGCTGCTCGATCCGCTGTATGTCGTGAGCAATGGCAAGGTCGCGCTCGACCGGCTGCGTTTCGGCAGATGATAGGTACGGTTGTGACCGCGGCGGTCCGGCCCGGCAAAGGAGCTGCGAGATGAGAACGTTCGTACTGATGGCCGCGATGTGTACGCTCGGCGTGCCGGCCTTCGCGCAGCACGAGGCGCACGGCGGCGGGGCGTTGTCGGCGGCACAGGTGGGTACGGTCGACTTCCAGACCTCGTGCAGCCCGTCGGTCAAGGCCGACATGAACAGCGCCGTGGCGCTCCTGCACTCGTTCTGGTTCCCTGAGGCTCGTCGGGAGTTCGAGGCGATTGCCGCCAAGGACCCCGCCTGTGCCATGGCGCACTGGGGCATTGCGCTCACCTACTGGGGCAATCCCTTCGGCGGCAACCGCACGCCGCCGACCATCGCCACTGGCAAGGCGGCCATCGAGAAAGCGCGCAGCGCCGGGACACCGAGCCGGCGCGAGATGGGCTACATCGACGCGGTGGCCGGTCTCTTCTCGAGCGCCGACGTCACGACGCAGCGCGCACGGATCGAAGCCTACGAGGCCACGATGGGGCAGGTCGCCAAGGACAACCCCGCCGACACCGAAGCGCGCATCTTCTGGGCGCTGGCCGTGGCGCAGACCGCGACGCCCACCGACAAGGCGTTCGCCGCCAACCTGAAGGCGGCCGAGATCCTCGAGCCGCTGTTCAAGAAGATGCCGGGCCACCCGGGGCTGGCGCACTACATCATCCACGCCTACGATGCGCCGCCGCTGGCGCCGCGCGCGCTCGATGCCGCCCGCAGCTACGCCTCGATTGCGCCGGTCGTGCCGCACGCGCTCCACATGCCGTCGCACACTTTCACGCGGGTGGGCTACTGGAAGGAATCGATCGACACCAACATCAAGTCGGCCGAGGCCGCTCGCAAGGCCGGCGGACTGGCCGGGGCCGGCGAGGAGCTGCACGCCCTCGACTACCAGACCTACGCCGCGCTGCAACTGGTCGACGACGCCGCGGCCCTGGCCGCGCGCGATCGCGCGGTGACCTTCGAAGCCGGCGCCGCCGGCGGGGCCTACGGGTTCGCGCTGGCCGCCATTCCCGCCCGCTATGCCCTCGAACGCCAGGCCTGGGCCGAAGCGGCCGCTCTCACCGTGCGGCCGTCGCCCGGTGCGGTCTACGCCGAAGCAATCACGCACTTCGCGCGCGCCATCGGCGCGGCGCGAAGCGGATCGCCGGCGGCGGCCGTCCCCGACATCGAGCGGCTGGTCGCCATCAAGACGCTGCTCGTGGCGGCGAAGGATCCCTACTGGGCCGAGCAGGTCGACATCCAACGGCGGGTCGCCGAGGCGTGGAAGACTTTTGCCGAGGGCGACAAGGCCCGCGGCGTGGAACTGCTCTCGGCCGCGGCCGACGCAGAGGATCTGACCGACAAGTCGGCGGTGACGCCCGGCCCAATCGCCCCGGCGCGCGAGCTCCTGGGCTTCATGCTCCTCGAGGCCAACCGCCCCAAGGAAGCGCAGACGGCGTTTGCCGCCACGATGAAGAAGGAGCCGGGGCGTTTCCTTGGTCTCTACGGTGGCGCTCGGGCGGCCGAGGCCGCGGGCAACAAGCCGGCGGCGGCGGCACTCTACAAGCAGTTGCTGACGATGGTGGGCCAGACCTCGGCCGACCGGCCGGCGCTGCAGCACGTCCGGCAGCAGACTGCCGCGCGGTAGCGGCGCGCTGAGGTTTCGTCAGGGGGCGAAACTCCAGCGTCTGCCCCGACGGGCTGGCTGGCGCCGGGCCCGTACGCCCTGCGACGATGCCCCGCGGCATCACCCGCGATCTCGAACCCCGCGCCGGCCCTGTCGGGCGATGTGACCGCGTCAGTCAACGACTGAGGCGTCCGTGTGCAAACGAGAACAGACGCCACGGCGGGAGCCGCCTACTGTGGTGCCTGTGAGGCACATGTTGAAACGAATCTCGCCGGTGGACGCGACTCCCCTCGACTCGGTGCCCCCGCCGGGCCATCCCGCCAGCCCAGAGGCCATGCGTAGGTCGACAGCAGTCGTCGTTGCCGCCCTCGTGGTCATGCTTGCCGCGGTCGCCGTCCACGCGCAGGCGACGAAGGCGGTCCTGTCCCTGCCCCCGTCGTGGGGCGCCGTCGAGGTCGAACGCTTCGTCGAGACCGACGGCGACCCGACGACGACCGAAGTGTTGATCTGGCGCTACGCAGACTATCTGTGGCGAATCGTCGCCGTCCGGAGCGACGGCACGCTCTGCGCGGGGCCATGGTTTTCCTTCATCCACGATCCGTGGGCGTGGCCGCGCTTCAAACGGGTGGCGGGCGTCGATGTGGCATTCTTGACCGAGACGACCTACCGGCCGCTGGCCCAGAGCTACTACTTCGAAGTGGCGCTCGAGCATCCGACCACGTGTGTGCCGTAGGCAGAGGCGCCGGATGCGCCGGCGGCCTTAGGGTCGACCGAGCGCGTCGGTGACGGCAGCCGTCATGTCGGCCGTGGTGGCCGCACCACCCAGGTCGGGCGTGCGCACGCGGCCTTCGGACAGCACCTGTTCGATCGCCCCGACGATGTCGCGGCTCGCGACCGCCTCGCCTAGGTGGTCGAGCATCAGCGCCGCCGCCCAGATGGCGCCGATCGGGTTGGCGATACCCCGGCCCGCGATGTCGGGTGCCGAGCCGTGAATGGGCTCGAACATCGAGGGGTACTCCCTGGTCGGATTCAGGTTCGCACCCGGCGCCACGCCGAGCGAGCCCGACACGGCCGCGCCCAGATCGGTGAGGATGTCGCCGAAGAGATTCGACGCCACCATGACATCGAGCGTCTCGGGATGCGTCACCATGCGCGCCGCCAGCGCGTCGACGTGATACTTGACGACGGTGAGCGCGGGGAAGTCGCGCGCCACCTCGTCCACCACCTCATCCCAGAGCACCATCGAATGCTGCAGCGCGTTCGACTTGGTGGCGCTGGCCAGCAGCTTCCGCGGACGCGTCAGCGCCAATGCGCAGGCGTAGCGGACGACCCGCTCGATGCCGCGACGCGTGAACAGGCCCGTCTGCTCGGCGACTTCGTGCGGCGTGCCCCGGTGCAGCCGTCCGCCGAGCCCGGCGTATTCACCTTCGGAGTTCTCGCGCACGCACACCCAGTCGATGTCGGAGGGTGTGCGGTCGCGCAGCGGCCCCGGCACGCCGGCCAGCAGCCGCATCGGGCGCAAGTTGACGAACTGCTCGAAGCGCTGCCGGATCGGCAGGATCAGCTCCCAGACCGACACGTGGTCGGGCACGGTGGGCGCGCCGATCGCCCCGAGGTAGATGGCATCGGCACCCAGCAGCGTGTCGAGCGCGCCGGGTGGCATCATCCGGCCGTGCGCGAGGTAGTACTCGCAGCCCCAGGGGTGCGCCGTGGTCGTGACGGAGAAGCCGTGGCGCGCTTCTGCCGCCGCGACCACGGCGAGGGCGGCCGGCGTGACTTCCTTGCCAATGCCGTCACCGGCGATGACAGCGATCGAATGTTGACGCATGATTCGCTTCCGGTCCGCAGGCGGGCAAGGGGAGCGGGCTCCGCGTTCCCCCGTTCCCCGCTCCCTGAACTCCCTACATCCCGGGCGGCGTGAAGCGGCCGTCCGCTGCCAGCCAGCCGCCATCGACGTAGATGATCGTGCCGGTCACGTAGCTGGCGGCATCCGACAGCAGGAACACGGTCGGGCCAGCCATCTCGTCGGCGCGGGCCCAGCGGTTCATCGGGGCTTTGCTGGCGTAGGCGTTGTACCACTCCGCGTTGGCCTTGATGGGCGCCGTCAGCGGCGTTTCGGTCACGCCGGGGCCCACCGCGTTGACGCGCACGCCGGCAGTGGCCCACTCGGTGGCCGCCGACTTGGCGAGCTGCAGGATGCCGGCCTTGGTCATCGAGTAGACCGATTGCCCTGGCTCGGTCACGATCGAGCGGATCGAGCTGAACAGGACGACGCTGCCCGACTTCTGGGCCGTCATGATGCGGCCGGCCGCCATCAGCACGTTGAAGTTGCCGCGCAGGTTGACCGCCACGACCTTGTCGAACTCGTCGCCGGAGTACTTCATGATCGGCTTGCGCACGTTGATGGCAGGCGTGCACACCAGGCCGTCGAGACGCCCGCGCGTCTTTGCCAGGCCCTCGAGGGCGGCCGTGACACCGGCCTCGTCGGTGATGTCGAGTACCGCGCTCTCGGCGGCGCCGCCTGCCTTGCGTATGGCCGCGGCCGTCGCCTCGGCGGTGTCGCTCTTCACGTCGTAGCAGACGGCGTACCCGCCCTGCTCGGCCACGCCCATTGCCACCGCGGCGCCGATACCGCCGCCGGCGCCGATCACCGCCACGGTCTTTCCGTCCAGTCGAAACATGTCTGCCTTCACCGCCATCACTCCTTGAACCGAGACGGCGCTAGCGCGTTGTGGGGGCGGGCCGTCTCACCGCCGCCACGAGGAAGAATGCCATGGCCGCGGCCACCAGGCCCGCCAGGCTGGGATTGAACCAGATACTGGTCGCCGCCCACGGCTGGACGCGCAGGTAGAGCAGCGTGATCATGCCGGCGGCGACCGCCGCCAGCGCCTCGGGGGTGCCGGCGCGCGCCACGTAGAGTCCGGCCACGATCGGCACGAACAGGCTCACACCGAGCAGCGAGTAGAAGATCGAGAGCGCCGCGATCACGTTCGGCAGCTGCACCGCCAGCAGCACGCCGGCCAGACCGCCGACCAGGGCCGCCGCCCGCGCCACGAACAGCACCTGCCGGTCGGTCGCTTGCGGATTGAGGAAACGCTTGTAGAGATCCTGCGAGAGCGACGTCGACAACATGAAGAGAATCGCGTCGCAGGTGCTGACCTCGGCGCTGAAGACGGCCGCCAGCGCCACCGTGCCGATGAACCACGGCAGCGATTGTACGAGCAGCGTCGGCAGCACGAGGTCGCGCTCGGCCAGGCCGGGGTGCAGGTGCCGCGCTGCCAGGCCGAGCAGCAGCGGCACGAACGCGAAGAGCATCTGCGCGATGCCGGCGGCGCCGATGCCGAGCTTCACCGCCCGCTGGCTCTCGGCGCCGTAGGCCTTCTGAATGAGGCCAGGAGAGATGACGAAGGCCGGCCCGAGCAGCGCCAGGAACGCGTAGCCCGAGCCTGGGCCGCTCGAATACCACGGGTCCCAGAAGGTCGCGGGCAGATCCGGCGAGGCGGCAATGGCCGACAGTCCGCCCGCGGCCGAGAGCCCGAGCGGCACCGCGATGATGAGGCCCACCAGCAGCACGCTGAGCTGCACGGCGTTGACCCAGGCCGAGCTGAGCAAGCCGCCAGCCGTGAAGTAGATGGTCATGGCGATGCCGCCAATGGCGGCACCGACCGGCCGGGGGATGTCGGCCACCGCCGTGAGCACCGCTGCGCCGGCGATGAGCTGCCCGGCCAGAATCGCCAGCGTGCCCAGCCAGATGAGCGAGGCGAGCAGGCCGCGCACGAGCGGACCGTAGCGGTACTCCAGATAGTCGCCGGCGGTGAGGAAGCCGTGGTCGGAGGCCGCCTGCCAGAGGCGCGGGCCGATCCAGAAGGCGAGCACGATCGAGCCGAGGCCTGCCGCGCCGTTCCAGAACCACGCGCTCACGCCGTCGATGTAGGCCTGGCCGGCGGCGCCGATCGTGGTGCCGGCACCGACGTTGGCCGCCAGCACGGTCGAGAAGATGAGCGGCGCCGTGAGCTTGCGGCCGGCGACGAAGAAGTCGGCGCTGCCGCGCACCTTGCGGCCCACCCACACGCCGAATAGCGTGAGACCGATGGAGTAGAGGAGCAGCAGCGCCAGCTGCGCGGTGGGGTACACGAGGATGTCGCTAGCGCTTCGGCAGGTCGCGCGCCGCCGGGAGATTCGGGAGGCCCGTGGCTTCAGTGGCCGCGCGCACGATGGCTCTGGCCATCACGTCGGCCGCCAGCGCGCCGATCTGCGTGATATTCGCCTGGCCGGACCAGGTGCCGGTGGCGAGCGAGAACACCGTGTCGCCGTCGCCCATCGTGTGGGAGGGGAAGATCGCGCGCGCGAAACCGTCGTCGGCCATGAGCGCCATGCGGTGCACGTCGGCCTTGGTCAGCACGGCGTTGGTCGCCACCACGCCGATCGTCGTGTTCTCGCCGGGACGCGGCGTCTGGCTCGGCCCGCCGCTTCTGAGGAGCAGACGCGCGTCGGCGAACGAGCCATCGGGATTGCGCACGCCCGCCACCACCTTGCCGGTATCGGGATCGATGATGTCGCCGACGGCGTTCACCGCCACGATCGCGCCCACCGTGAGGCCGTTCGGCAAGGTGATGGCGTAGCTGCCGAGACCGGCTTTCATGGCGCGGTTGCCGCCGCCGGACTTGCCGACGGTGGCGCCGGCGCCGGCACCGACCGTGCCTTCGACGACCTTGCCGCTCGTGGCCGCGGCAGCCGCCTGATAGCCGCACTCGGCGGTCGGCCGGATCTTCGGGTTGCCGCCCACCGGGAGGTCGAACAGGATCGCGGAGGGCACGATCGGCACCTTGGCAATCCGCACGTCCCAGCCCATGCCGTGTTCCTCCATCCAGCGGACGGTGCCCGTCGCGGCATCGAGGCCAAAGGCGCTGCCGCCCGCGAGCACGACGGCGTTGACCTTGTCGACCATGTTGCCCGGGTCGAGCAGATCGGTCTCGCGCGTGCCCGGTGCGCCGCCGCGCTGCGAGACGCCGCCGACGGCGCCCTCGCCGTCCACCAGGATGACGGTGCAGCCGGTCGGGCGCTCGCTGAGCGTGACCGAGCCTACCTTGATGCCGTCGACGGCGGTGATGCCACGCGGATCGGGCCCGGCGGTGGTCTGCGTGCGAGTCGTGACGGCGCCAGCGCCGAGCACGAGCAGCAGGGCGGCGGGCAGCGTGACACGGCGTGACAACGGCGCCGGCTGTCGGTGGATGTATGACATGGCGTGACCTCGAGCGGGCCCGAGGGCCGCGGTCGTGATGTTACGGGATGTGGCGGCTGTGAACCAAGCATGGTGTTGATCCAAGATGGACATCGCCGTGCCGCTGGATCCTGCTCTCGTCGACCGGATCTCAGCCGTGGTCGATGAGGCCGCGGACGAGGTCGTCGCGTTCACCGCCGATCTCATCCGCATTCCGACCGTGAACCCTCCGGGGGAGGAATACGAGTCGTGCGCCCGCTTCATCGGTGACGCGCTCGAGCGCTTCGACTTCGACGTGCACTACGTGGCGGCCGAGGGCCATCCCGACCACACCACCGCGCACCCGCGCGTGAATGTCATCGGACGTCGCGCCGGACGCCACGCCCACCCGCTCGTGCATCTGAACGGGCACTTCGACGTGGTGCCGGCGGGCGAGGGCTGGACGGTCGAGCCCTTCGGCGGGCTCGTACGCGACGGCAAGGTCTACGGCCGCGGCGCCTGCGACATGAAGGCCGGGATCGCCGCCGGGATCTTCGCCGCCGAGGCGATTCGACGGGCGGGGATCGCCCTGCCAGGCACCATCGAGGTGAGCGGCACGGTCGATGAAGAGAGCGGCGGCCTGGCCGGCGTGAAGTACCTCGCCGACGAGCGTTGGATCGCGAAGGACAAGACCGACTTCGTCATCATTCCCGAGCCGCTCGACGTCGACCGCGTGTGCATCGGCCACCGCGGCGTCTATTGGTTCGAGGTCGAGGCCCACGGCCGTATCGGACACGGCAGCATGCCGTTTCTCGGCGCCAGTGCCATCGAGGGGATGAGCCGCTTCCAGGCGCTGGTCGAAGAGCAGCTCAAGCCGAAGCTCGCCGGGCGTCTCACGGCGGTGCCGGTCGTGCCGCCGGGCGCCCGGCACGCGACCATCAACACCAATGGCATCCAAGGGGGGCAGCCGGTCGACGGCGTGCAGACGCCCTGCGTCGCCGACCACTGCCGGGCGATCTTCGACCGGCGCTTCCTTCTCGAAGAGGGCTTCGAGTTCACCAGGGACGAGGTGGCAGCGCTCGTGAACGAGGTGCGCCGGCTGGTCCCCGGCATCCGCTTCGAGGTCCACGACCGGCTCATCGTGCATCCCACGCGCACGCCCGACGACTCGCCGATCATTCCGGCCCTGACCGGCGCCATCCAGCGTGTGCTCGGACGCCAGGCCTCGCTCATCGCCAGTCCCGGCACCTACGACCACAAGCACGTGGCGAAGATTGCCGGTGTGCCGCACTGCGTGGCCTACGGGCCGGGAGAGCTCGTGCTGGCGCACCAGCCCGACGAGTACTGCTCGGTCGCCGACCTCGTGGCGGCGACCAAGGTGATCGCCATCGCCAGCCTCGAACTCATGGGGGCGTCGCGCTAGCACGCGGAACGGACGGATGAGGGCGCCGCGCGCGGCGCCGCCTTCGGCGAAGCTCACGCGCGCCAGGTAGGAGCCGGGCGGCACCGCGCTCACGCTGATGCGGCCCTGCGCGACGCGCATTTCCGGCGACGGGCCCACCGAGACTTCCAGCGGCGCCGTCACCAGGACGCGACTCGACTCGTCGCGCAGGATGTCGAGCCGGCCGAGACGAGCCGGCGCAGCTTGCCGTCCACTTCCACCGTGAACTCGGCCATCGTGAGGTCCACGATCTGGCGGCCGTCGGCGTCGAGCACCGTCACGTCGAGCGGCAACACTTCGACGCCGGCCCGGAAGACCGGTGGCTGATTGCCGGGAGTGGAGGGCGGCGCCGGCGCCTGGCCGGACGGCGGCTGGCCCGAGAGCGACGCGACGGCCACGGTCATGGCCACGAGCACGATCGACAAGCGACATCGGCACATGGCGATTGATCTCGTGCGAGCGGCGGCCGTCAGGTGCGGGACGACGGCCGCGTGGCGTGGGTCCGGCTGGTGCGCCGCCGGCCCTGAGAGCGGTCATTGTATGCCTGCCGACCGGTGGCTGCGCCAATTCGGCGGCTCAGCTATGATCTATGGCTGTGTCCGTGCGTGATGTGCTCATCGTGGGGGCCGGCCCCTCCGGCCTGGCGACGGCAATTGCCTGCCGCCATCACGGTCTCGACTATGTCGTCCTCGAACAGGGCGCGCTCGTCGATGCCATCGCCCGATTTCCGCTCAACATGGTGTTCTTCACGACGCCCGAGCTGCTCGAGATCGGCGGCGTGCCGCTGACCACGCCCTACGAGAAGCCGACGCGCGCCGAGGCCCTGCGCTACTACCGCAAGGTCGCCGACGCCTTCCAGCTCCAGATCTCGCTCTTCGAGACGGTGACGGCGGTCGAACGGGAAGGGGAGGGGGACGGGGTGGTGTTCACCGTGTCGACCCGCACGCGCCTGGGCGCCGAGCGCGTGCGGCAGGCGCGGGCCGTCGTGCTGGCGATGGGCTACTACGACCGGCCGAACCGGCTCGATGTGCCCGGCGAGGATCTGCCGCACGTCTCCCACTACTACCCCGAGCCGCACCCCTACTATCGACGCCGCGTGCTCATCGTCGGTGGCAAGAACTCGGCCTGCGAGGCAGCGCTCGACCTGCACCGCAACGGCGCCAAGGTGACGCTCGTGCACCGCGGCGATTCGCTCGGCGAGTCGGTGAAGTACTGGGTGCGCCCCGACATGGAGAACCGCATCAAGGAGGGCTCGGTGACGGCGCACTTCAATACCCGCGTCGTCGAGATCCGATCCACCGTCGTCGTCGTCGAGACTGCGGGCGAGCGCCGGGAGGTCGCGACCGATTCGGTGCTGCTGCTCACCGGCTACCGCGCCGATCCGGCCTTCCTGCGCGGCGCCGGCGTCGAGCTCGACGCCGACACGCTCATCCCGCGGCACGACCCGGCCACCTTCGAGACCAACGTGCCGGATCTGTTCGTCGCCGGCGGGCAGCTGGCCGGCGTGCGCACGGGCAACATCTTCATCGAGAACGGCCGCTTCCACGGCGAGCAGATCGCCAACGAGTTGGCCCGTCGATTCGGGCAACGCTAGCCTCCCGGTCAGTGCGCCGGTGCGACGGCCACCACGCCCTCGAGCGCCCGCGAGCGTCCGGCCAGGATGGCGGCGCCCAGCGCCTCGTCGGTCTGGTACGGCACGTCCGGGATCTCGCATGCTGCGATCGCAAACGGCACGTCGAGCAGGAACGGATTCGGTGCCACATGCAGGCGCGCACCGTCGAGCGTGATCGTCCATGGGCCGAGCGTGTCGGGCGTGGTGGCGCGAGTGCAGAAGGCGAGCGACAGCAGGTCGCCGAGCCGCAGGTAGACGTAGTCGCGCACGAGCGCCTTGTGGTCGCCGCCGGCCCGTGCCAGGTGGTCGTCGCGCAGCGCCGCCATCGCCGGGAAGAAGTCCTGCCACTCAGGGTCGTGACGGTAGCGGTCGTAGACCGTGACGGCGTGGTGCGCCACGAGCGCCGCCGCCCACGGCGCCGCTGCGAGCAGTGCGACGCTGACCGGCCACACTTCTTGACGCACCGCGACCGGCACCTGGATGAAGTCGCGGATGCGCCCACTCGCCGGGTCGACCATCGGGGCCGCATCGGTCGTCGCCCAACCGCGGTCGTGATGCTCGATCGCCGCCAGGATGTCCCTCCGGCGCTCGACCTTGCCGAGCGAGGGCCACAGCTCCATGAGGCGTCGCGCGAGGGCCGCGTGGTCGGGCTGCGTGATGAGGTGCAGGACGCCGTCGCCGGGCCGGACGATCATCGCTACGCCGATCGCAGGCGGCCGTCGCCGACCAGCACGCTCGTGCCGCCGACCTGTACGCGAGTGATCTCACCGCCGCTCACGGCCAGCCGGATGTGGATGCGGCTCGGCCGCCACATCTTCACGCCCTGCGCGCTCACGATCGCGCCGGCGGCGGAGGGCGGCACGAGGCCGTGCCTGACCAGGTAGCAGCCGAGCGGGCCACTCGCCGAACCCGTGGCCGGATCCTCCGAACCGGTCGCGCCGACCATCCGGCTGTAGACGGTGGCGCCATCGGGCCCGGCCTCGGTGGTGAACACGAAGATCCCGCGGCGTCGCACGCTCGCGGCGGTGAAGAGCGCGTCGAGCTCACGGCCGTTCATCTGCACGCGGTCGACGGCGGCGCGCGTCGTGAGCGGCGCGTAGAAGAACGCCGAGCCGCACGACACCTCCTGCACCGGCAGCTGCGGCACGAGATCGGCGGCGGCGATGCCCATCGCAGCGGCGAGTGCGGCGCCGGCTGGCAGCGACGGGCCGAATGCCGGCAGCTGCTGGGTCATCCAGGCGAAGCGTAAGCGGCCGTCCGCCCACTCGAGCTCAACCGGCGTCGGGCCGATGCCGAGACCGAACACCAACTGGTCGCGGCCGGCGGCGATGACGCCGTCGTCGGCCAGGGCGAAGGCAGAGCCGATGACCGGATGACCGGCAAACGGCATTTCGCCGCTCCTCCCGAAGATGCGCAATCGCACGTCGGTGCCGGCGGTCTCGGCGGGGAAGACGAACGTGCATTCGGAGTAGTTCATCTCCCGGGTCATCGCCGCCATCGCCTCGGGGGCCAGACCCTGGGGCTCCATGAACACGGCCAGTTGGTTGCCGGCGTGCGGCGTGGTGGTGAAGACGTCGTAGTGCAGATAGCGGCGCAGATTGGCCAGACGCGCCGTGGCGGACCCGGCGGCGGTCTGGGCGCGAGGGCGGGCGCCAACGGTGGCGATGGCGGCAGCGGTGGCAGCTGCGCAAGCCAGGGCGGTGCGGCGGGTGGGACGGGGCATCGGCGGGAGTGTAGCGTGAATCAGCACGCCGCGCCCGCGCCCTCGCTAGTGCCGGAGGCCGCTATCGGGCTGGCGCTGCATGAGTAGCTTCATCTCGATGAGCTCGACCAGCGTCTGACAACGCGCCAGCACGCCGTTGCGTTCGAGCAGCGCCTGCTTCTCGACCGGTTCCAGTTCCAGGTACTGCGACAGCGCGTTCACGAGGTCGGGGTCGGCCATGTCGCGTGGCAGCCGGCTGCCGCCCTCGCCCTGCAGCGAGGGGGCGAGCAGCGTCTCGAGCCGGCGTCGAGCGCCTGCCAGCGCCTCGCGCGCGGACGGCGCGATGTCTTCCTCGATCGGGGTGATGTGGGCAATGCGGTAGAGCACGCCGTCGGTCGGCGGCTCCTCTTCGGTGATCCGGAACTTGTCCAGCCCGCGGAGGATCAGGTTGAAGCCGCCGTCGTTCTGACGTTCGACATGCGTGATGAGGCCGGCACACCCGACCGGGAAGATGTCGGGCCGTCCCTCGTCGTCATCCTCCTGCCCGGGCACGACCAGCGTCATGCCGATGATGCGATCGCCCTCGAGCGCCCGCGCCACCATCTGCTTGTAGCGGGGCTCGAAGATGTGGAGCGGCAGGAACACGCCGGGGAACAGCACCGTCGTCGGCAACGGGAAGAGCGGCAGCAGCGGTGGCAGCACTAGTGAATCGTCCTGGTCTTCTTGTCCAGGTAGTCCATCAGCACGTATTGCCCGAGTGACTGCGGCGTCGTGAAGTAGGCCTTGCCGCGGCACATCGAGGCCACGCGCCGCACGAACGCCACCAGGTCGTAGTCGCGCGCCAGCATGAAGGTGTTGATGAGGATGCCGGCCTTGGCGCACGCCGAGACCTCACTGAAGGTCTCTCTGATGACGATCGGGTCGAGGCCGAAGGCGTTCTTGTAGACCCGGCCATCGGGCTGGGTGATGGCCGACGGCTTGCCGTCGGTGATCATGATGATCTGGCGCATGTCTTTCTGCTGGCGCTCGAGGATGCGGCGGGCCATCTTCAGGCCTTCGCGCGTGTTGGTGTAGTACGGACCGACGCGCACGCGTCCGAGCTCGCGCAGGGGGATCTCTTCGGCGGAGTCGTGGAACAACACCACGTGCAGCGTGTCGCCCGGGTACTGCGTGCGGATGAGCTGCGACAGCGCCATCGCCACCTGCTTGGCCGGGGTGAAGCGATCCTCGCCGTAGAGAATCATGCTGTGCGAGCAGTCGAGCATGATGACCGTAGCGCACGAGCTCTGATACTCGCCCTGCGCCACCATCAGGTCTTCGTAGCCGATCTGCACCTTGGCGCCGGCGCCGCCCGAGCGGTGGGCCCGCGTGACCGCGTTCAGGACGGTGCTGGAGGCGTCGAGGTTGAGCGTGTCGCCGAATTCGTAGGGCTTCGGAGCGCCGCTGGCGTCGATGCCCGTAGCCATGTCGCGCGTATCATGCCGCCCCGCGCTGGCATGGCCGACCGATCCCAGCAGATCGCGCAGCGCGCGGTAGCCCAGGAAGTCGAGCGCCTTGTCGGTGACTTCGAAGCGCGCCTGGCCGCTCTCCCCTTCGCCGGCCGAGCCGCCCTTGGCGCGCCGCTCGCGTTCGCTCTCGAGCTCCGGCGACGGCGTGATGTAACCCGCCTCCTGCATGCGCTCCATGATCTGCTGCACGAGTTCGTCGAGCTGCTGCTTGGCGGTCTCGGCCTGTTCGCCGAACAACTGTTCCAGCACGTCGTCCGGCAGCAGGCCGCCGTTCAGCAGCGCGTCGAGGATGGCGTCGTGCAGCGCCTGCATCGTGCGATCCCCCTCGAGGGAGCCGTCCCCGTACGGCGACTGGAACCCGCTCGAGAGCAGCAGCTCGGAGAGCGCCGACACGAGCTCTTCCATGTCGACCTCGTCGGCCAGGCTCGGGACGTACTTGCCGTACTTGAACTTCATCGCCTGCGCCTAGTTGTAGTAGCGCTTCTTCTTCGGCGGGCCGCCGGGTTCGTCGTCTTCGTCGAGCGAGAGCGCCGGCGCGTGCCGGACGGCCGGCTGGGGCCGCCGCACGGGCTCGGTGCCGACGTAGCCACCGGCGTCGCTTCTGCCGATGCGTTTCTGCGAGTAGAGGCCCTCGAGCACGAAGTCCACGGCCGAGGCCACCAGCGGCGCCGGCGCGCCAGGTGGCAACGCGGCCTTGCCGGCCAGCTCCATGAGCCCGGGCACCTTCGACGCTTCGACGACCAGGCTCGAGGCTGGCAGGCCGTCGCCGAGCAGCACCGAGCCGCCGTTGTCGAACCAGTTGACGGTGGCCGAGACGTCGGCGTCGACGAAGTAGCCGTCGAAGACCTGCGCCACGGCACCGCGGATGAGTTCGCGGGCGATGGCGTGCGCGCCCTTGAGCTCGCCCTCGTACTCGAGCTCGATCTTGCCGGTGATCGACGGCAGGGCGGCGTAGGCGTCGGTCACCCGCGGCACGACCAGCCCCTCGCCGGCGCCGAGCGCGCGGCGTTCCGCGTTCGACACCACCGTCTCGAGCGCGCTGATCGGCAGGCGCTGACTGACGCCCGATCGCCGGTCGACCCGGCGATCGGCGCGCGCCTGGAACGCGATTTCCTCGACCACCTCGCGCACGTAGGGCGGCACGTCGACCTTGAGGCCACGCTCGACCCAGGCCTCCTGCGTCGTCACGGCCACCGCGTCGGCGCGCGACTCCAGGTAGTGGGTGCGGATCTCGGCGCCGATGCGATCTTTGAGCGGCGTGATGATCTTGCCACGCGCGGTGTAGTCCTCGGGGTTGGCCGTGAAGACGAGCATGACATCGAGCGGCAGGCGCACGGGGAAGCCTTTGATCTGGACGTCGCCCTCCTGCAGGATGTTGAAGAGGCCGACCTGCACCTTGCCGGCCAGGTCGGGCAGTTCGTTTATGGCAAAGAGGCCGCGGTTGGCGCGCGGCAGCAGGCCGAAGTGCATGGCCAGCTCCGAGCCGAGCTGCAGGCCCGAGGCCGCCGCCTTGATCGGATCGATGTCGCCGATGAGGTCGGCAATGGTCACATCCGGCGTCGCCAGCTTCTCGACGTAGCGCGCCTCCCGGGGCCGCCACTCGAGTGGCATGTCGTCACCTTCGGCGGCCACCACGGCGCGCCCGTGGGCCGAGATCGGCGCCAGCGGGTCGTCGTGGATCTCGCTGCCGGGCACGACGGGAATGGCGTCGTCGAGCAGGTCGACCAGCGCGCGGATGAGGCGCGTCTTGGCCTGACCGCGCAGGCCGAGCAGGATGAAGTGGTGCTTCGCCAGGATGGCGTTGACGAGCTGCGGGATGACGGTGTCGTCGTAGCCGACGACCCCGGGGAAGAGGCGGTCGCCGCGCCTCAGCTTGAGGATGAGGTTGTCGCGCACTTCGTCGCGCACCGAGCGCCGAGCGCAGTCGCCGCGGGCCAGAGCCGATTTGAGGGCGCCGAGTGTGGCGGGACGGGCCGATGCGGGCATAGGCTCTATTATGACGCCGTGAGAGGTCCGCGCGGTTTTCTGCCGGCGCCCGTGTTCGCCGCCGGCCGCCCGCTCGTCTTCGGCCATCGCGGCGGCGCGCGCCTCGGACCCGAGAACACGCTGACGGCGTTTCGCCGTGCCATGGCCGCCGGCGCCGACGGATTCGAGTGCGATGTGCGGCTCTCGGCCGACGCGGTGCCGGTCGTTATCCACGATCCCACCCTCGAGCGCACGACCGATGCGACCGGACCCGTGCATACCCGGACCGCCGACCAGCTGGGGCGGGTCGACGCCCGCTGCCGTTTCGTGCCGGCTGAGCCGGCGTTCGCGGTGGCCCAGCCCGAGGGAGTGCCGACCTTGCAGGCCGCACTGACCAGGTTCCCGGGCGCGCGCGTCATCATCGAGATCAAGGACGAGAGCACGCGGCTGGCCGAGATCGTGGCCTCGCTCGTCTCAGCGCTCGGTGCGGCGCCACGGGTGTGCATCGGATCCTTTCATCAGGCCGTGCTCGACCGCGTGCGCGAGGTGGCGCCGGATCTGACGACCAGCGCGTCCCTGCGCGAATCGCAGTGGACCCTGGCCTTGTCGTGGCTGCGCTGGCCATTCGCCGCTCGGCCGCCTTACCGCGCCTTCCAGGTGCCCGAACGGTCGGGCCGGCTGCCCGTCGTCGGCCCGGCGTTCGTGAGACGGGCCCACCGCGAACGGGCGTCAGTGCAGGTGTGGACGATCGATGCGCCGGAGGACGTCCGCCGGCTGCTCGCTCTCGGCGTCGATGGCATCATCTCGGATCGGCCTGACCTGGCGGTTGGGGCGCGCGACGCCTTCGTGGCGGCCTCGTCAGGGCCTCAGTAAGCGCTCAGTTCGCCGCCCGGCACGATGATCACGCGATTCAACTGATGGCGCGGCGCCAGGTGGCCGATGAACGCGCGGCTGTCGGGGCGCGGGGCGTCGCGGAAGCGGTAGGTGGCGGCCAGTGCCCCATCGACCAGCACCCCCCGGGCCGAGGACCACCCAGAGGGGGAGTTGGAGGGGCACGCCAGACGCACCGGCCACTCGCGCGACAACATGTGCCGCGATGCCGGCCAAGGCCAGAGCGGCAATGGCCGAGTCACGGTTCCAGAACCCGGGCGTGACGACAACGCTCATGGAGCCACCTCAGCATCGCACGTCGCGCCGCCTGCGGCAGTGGTCCGCGCAGACTGGCCCTATAATCCGACCACCGCACGACACACAACGGAGGGCACGCGTGGCTGAACGCCTTGTCGGTTCGAACTACACGACGCCTGACCTCGTGGCCAAGGTCACCGGCCGCGCCCGCTACGCCGAAGACTTCCGGGCCGAGGGCATGTTGTTCTGCAAGCTGCTCCTGAGCCCGGTGCCGCACGGACGGGTGCGGCGCGTGGGCCTCGACAAGGCGCTGGCGTTGCCGGGCGTGCGAGGTGTCATCCGGGCTGCCGATCTGCCCGACATGGGTGGAGCCGAACGCGCCCTCACCGACGAGCCGCTCTACCAGGGCGAGCCGATTCTCGCGCTGGCCGCGGTGAGCGAAGACGTGGCGGCCGCCGCTGTCGAACTCATCGACCTCGACATCGAGCCGCTGGCATTCACGACCGATGCGCTCGACAGCCTGCGGCCGGCGGGGCCAGACGCGCGCACCGAGGGCAATGTCTGGGGCGTCGCTCCGCCGTCACCGCCCGGGCAGGTGCCGGGCCGTTCGCCCGTGATGCGTCTCAAGTGGACGCCCGAGGACTTCGCCGCCGCGCCCGCGGGCGGGCTGCCCACCGGCGAAGCCCTGGAGGAGTGGAGCTACGGCGACATCGACGCCGGCTTCGCGAACGCGGCGGTCATCCTCGACGAGACGTTCGTCGTGAATTCCACCGGCCATCACCCGATGGAAACGCGCAGCGCGATGGCCTACTGGCAGAACGACAGGTGCTTTCTGCACTGCTCGACACAAAGCGTCGTGCGCACCGTGGACATCGTCGCGCGCTGGGTCGGCATCGAGCCGTCGCAGCTGGTGCTCATCTCGGAGTACACCGGCGGCGGCTTCGGCAGTAAGGGCGCTGGCGCCGTGTCGATGGCGATTCCGTGCGTGCTCTCGAAGAAGGTCGGCGCGCCGGTGATGATGCGCGTGAGCCGTGAGGAGGAAAGCTACTTCGGGCGCGCCCGCACGAGCATGACGGGGCGCGCGAAGATCGGCTTTACCAGTAGCGGCCGCATCACCGCCCTCGACCTCTTCATCGTGCAGGACAGCGGACCCTATGGCCCGATGGGCGACCATCGCTCGGCCGGCCTGGCCGCGTCGCTCGTCTACCAGGCGCCGGCCATGCGCTGGCGTGCCGTGAACGTGCTCACCAACACGCCGCCGCGCACCCAGCAGCGATCGCCGGGGCCGATGCAGGCCAACGGCATCATCGAGGGCATCCTCACCAAGGCCGCGGCCCAGCTGGGCATCGATCAGCTCGCGATCCGCCGGCTCAACGCCCCCGAGGGCAAGGCGTCGTACGGGCCGGAGGCGGCCGACGGCCGGCGGCGCTACGTGACGGGCGCCTTCGTCAAGGAATCGCTCGACCGTGGTGCCGAGCTCTTCGACTGGAGCACGCGGGTGGCGCGGTCGGGGCAGCGCCGCGGCTCGAAGATGCGCGGCGTCGGCGTCGGCGTGGGCCCGCATGGCGCCGGGTCCATCGGTTACGACGGTCTCATGATCCTGCGGCCCGACGGACGGCTGCAGGTGCAATCGGGCGTGGGCAACCTCGGCACCCACTCGGTCATCGACCTGGCTCGCGTGGCGGCCGACGTCCTGGCCATGCCGTGGGACAAGGTGGACGTCGTCTGGGGCAACACGTCCAAGGGCCTGCCGTGGACGTGCATGTCGGTGGGCAGCCAGACCACGCACGCGATGACGCGCGCCAACATGGCCGGCGCCGAGGATTTGCAGCACAAGCTGCAGGCGATTGCCGCGGCGGACCTGGGCGGCGTCCCCGACGACTACGTGCTCGGCAACGAGCGTGTCTCCCGCAAAGGCAATCCGGGCCGCGGCCTCACCTACGCCCAGGCCGCCACGCGCGCGGTGGCGCTCGGTGGGGCCTACGACGGCCACCAACTGCCGGAAGACATCCACGCCTTCACCAAGGCGTCGGCGGAGGGCCTGGTCGGCCTCGGCCTGATGGGCGTGGCGAAAGACACGTATCCGCGCGACGGCGACACCTACGGTTTCGTCGCCGGCTTCGCCGAAGTCGAGGTGGACGTCGAGACCGGGGTGGTCTCTCTCATCGACTTCCTCTCGGTCGGTGACGTTGGCACGGTGGTCAATCCGCGCAGCCTCATCGCGCAGCTGAACGGCGGTTGTTGCCTCGGCATCGCCCACGCCCTCTTCCAGAAGCTCGTCTACGACCCGCACTACGGCGTGTCGCTGGCGCGCCGCTTTCACTACAACAAGCCGCTCACCATCATGGACATCCCGGTGCATCTGAAGGCCGAAGCGCTGGGCGTGCCGGACCCGGAGACGCCGATCGGCGCCAAAGGGGTGGGCGAACCGCCCGTCGGCGCCGGCTACGGCGCCGTGCTGAATGCCATCGCCGCGGCCGTCGGCGTCGATGCGTTCCGGCGCGCCCCGGTCACGTCCGACATCGTCCTGATGTCGCTCACGCACGGACGCCGGATGCATCCGCCACTCCAGACGCACGTCTGAGCTCGACGCTCCACCAGCCGCTAGCCGCTAGCCGCCAGCCGCCAGTTCGAGGGCGCGCCCGAACACGTCGTCGTACATCGGCGGCGTGACCCGTCCGGTGAACGTGTTCTGCCGCGATGGGTGGAAGCAGCCCACCAGCACGAGGCGTTCGGGGCCGCCGGCGCCGGCGGCGGCAAGGTGCGTCACCACGCCGTGTGCGAAGGCGGGCCGCGGACGACGAAGCGGGGCGTACCCGGCGACGAAGTTGAGCCAGGCGTCCCACGCGATCTTGCCGAGCGCGACCACCACCCTGAGGTCGGGCAGGGCGGCGATCTCGGCGGCCAGATGGCGCCGGCAGGCCGCGACCTCACCGGGCGTCGGTTTGTTTTGCGGCGGGGCGCAGCGCGCCGCCGCACCCACGAAGACATCCTTCAGCGCGAGACCGTCGTCGACCGCGTCCGAGGTGGCCCGGTTGGCAAGGCCCGCGCGGTGGAGCGCGCTCATCAGGAAGTCGCCCGAGCCGCCCCGCCCGTCGCCCGTGAAGACGCGGCCTGTACGGTTGGCCCCGTGGGCGGCAGGCGCCAGACCGAGCAGGTAGATCCGTGCTGCCGGATCCCCGTAGCCCGGCACCGGGCGCCCCCAGTAGATGTCGTGACGATAGGCCGCGCGTTTGCTGGCCGCGACCGCCTGACAGTTGGCGCGCAGACGAGGGCAGTCGTTGCACTCGGCGATGGCCTGTCGCGCCAGCTGCAGGGCCCTCGGGCCGATAACCTGAAATGGTGGTCGTGAGGGCACCTGGTGGGGGCTCGTGGAAGGTCTGCCGGTTTGAGGCGGCCCGGCTGCTGGCAGTAAGATAGTCTGATTGTCAGCAAAGCCGCGCATTGCCCTGGGACCCAGGCTGCGCCTCGCTGGCGACTGTGTTGTTGGCCGGCCCCCTGGGCCGGCGCCGGCGTCGTGAAGGGCCGGGTCGTACGGTGAAGTACACGGTTCGACGAACCGCTCGACGACGCCGGAGGCGCACGAAAGGGTAATGGGAGACATGAGAAATACCGCTCAGTCGGACGCTGCGGAGCTCGACGCCCTCGAGACACGGGAGTGGCTCGAGTCGCTCGACTACGTCATGCAGCATGGGGGCCCCGCGCGGGTCGGCCACCTGCTCGGCGAGCTCGGGCGCCACGCGCAGGCGAGCGGCGTCAAACTGCCGTTCACGGCCAATACCCCCTACATCAACACCATTCACGCCGACGAGCAGGCGCCCTACCCGGGCAGCCGCGAGATCGAACGCCGCATCAAGAGCCTGGTCCGCTGGAACGCGATGGCCATGGTGGTGCGCGCCAACCGCGAGGAAGACGGCATCGGCGGCCACATCTCCACCTATGCCTCGGCGGCGACCCTTTACGAGGTGGCGTTCAACCACTTCTTCCGCGGCCGCGACGGTCACGAGGGCGACTTCGTCTTCTTCCAGGGCCACGCCTCGCCCGGCATCTATGCGCGCGCCTTCCTCGAAGGCCGGCTGTCGCGCGAGCAGCTGCGGAACTTCCGGCGCGAGCTGGCGCCCGAAGGCGGCTTGTCGAGCTATCCGCACCCGTGGCTGATGCCAGACTTCTGGGAAGTGCCCACGGTGTCGATGGGGCTCGGGCCGATCATGGCGATCTACCAGGCCCGGTTCAACCGCTACCTGGAAGACCGCGGCCTCAAGCCCGTGACCGACGCCAAGGTCTGGGCGTTCCTCGGCGACGGCGAGACCGACGAACCCGAGTCGCTCGGTGCCATCACGCTGGCGTCGCGCGAGAAGCTCGACAACCTGATCTTCGTTGTCAACTGCAACCTGCAGCGTCTCGACGGTCCGGTGCGCGGCAACGGTCAGATCATCCAGGAACTCGAAGCCATCTTCCGCGGCGCCGGCTGGAACGTGATCAAGGCCATCTGGGGATCGGAGTGGGACCAGCTGCTGGCCAACGACCACCAGGGCCTGCTCATGAAGCGTATGGGCGAGATCGTCGACGGTCAGTACCAGAAGTACGCGGTCGAAAGCGGCGCCTACGTGCGCGAGCACTTCTGGGGCGCCCATCCCGAGCTGCTCGAGATGGTCAAGCACCTCTCGGACGAGCAGCTCAAGAAGCTGACGCTCGGCGGCCACGATCCGATCAAGGTCTACAACGCCTACAAGCGCGCGGTCGAGACCAGAGGCCAGCCCACGGTCATCCTCGCCCGCACCATCAAGGGGTATGGCGTGGGCGAGTCGGGTGAAAGCAAGAACATCGCCCACAACCAGAAGAAGCTCAACGACGCGGAGCTGATGGCCTTCCGCACGCGATTCGGCATTCCGATCTCCGACGAGGACGTGCACAACGCGCCGCTCTACACGCCGGCCCCTGAGAGCGTCGAGGCGCAGTACATCGTCGAACGCCGCAAGGCGATGTTCGGCCCGGTGCCGAAGCGCCAGGTGAGGTCCACCCCGCTCACGGTCGACCTCGGCGGTGCATTCGAGGAGTTCCGCGGCGGCACCGACGGCCGCTCCGCGTCGACGACCATGGTGTTCGTGCGCATGCTGTCGAAGCTGTTGCGCGACGAGGCCATCGGCAAACTGATCGTGCCGATCGTGCCCGACGAAGCGCGCACCTTCGGCATGGAGTCGTTGTTTCGCCAGGTCGGCATCTACGCCCACGCCGGCCAGCTCTACGAGCCGGTCGACCGCGATACGCTGCTCTACTACAAGGAAGCCCAAGACGGCCAGATTCTCGAAGAGGGCATCAACGAAGCCGGCTCGATGGCGTCGTTCATCGCCGCCGGCACCGCCTACGCGACGCACGGCATCAACGCGATTCCGTTCTTCATCTTCTATTCGATGTTCGGGTTCCAGCGTGTGGGCGACCTCGTGTGGGCCGGCGCCGACATGCAGATGCGCGGCTTCGTCGTCGGTGGCACGTCGGGGCGCACGACGCTCAACGGCGAGGGGCTGCAGCACGAAGACGGCAACAGTCACGTGCTGGCGCTGCCGGTGCCGAACTGCCTGGCCTACGACCCGACCTACGCCTACGAGCTGGCGGTCATCATCGAGGACGGCATCAAGCGCATGTACCAGGACGAGGAGCCGATCTTCTACTACCTCACCCTGATGAACGAGCAGTACGCCCACCCGCCGATGCCGAAGGGCTCACGCGACGGCATCCTGAAGGGCATCTACCTCATCAAGCCGACGGGCACGCCGAAGGCCAAGCTTCGGGCGCAGCTCTTCGGCAGCGGCACCATCCTGACCGAAGCCCTCAAGGCGCAGGAGATTCTCGAGACGAAGTACGACGTCGGCGCCGATGTCTGGAGCGTCACCAGCTACGGCAATCTCTACAAGGATGGCCATGCCGCCGAGCGCTGGAACCGCCTGCATCCGACGGCGAAACCGCGCGTGCCGTACGTCACCGAGATGACCAAGGACGCGCCAGGCGTGTTCGTGGCGGCGACCGACTACCTCAAGGTGTTGCCCGACATCATCGATCGCTGGCTGCCGCGGCCGCTCCACAGCCTTGGCACCGACGGCTTCGGCCGCAGCGAGTCGCGGGCGGCGCTGCGCGACTTCTTCGAAGTCGATGCCCGCTTCATCGTGCTCGCCACGCTTCACGCGCTGATGCAGGAGAAGCAGGTCGAGGCCAAGGTGGTCGAGAAGGCGATCAAGGACCTGGGGATCAATCCGGAGAAGGTGAACCCCGCTATTTCCTGAGGGCCTGGGGCCCGGCGATCGTATCCGGGACCACGCCCCTGGCGTCTTGTAAGCAGGAGTTGCCGTGACTGAGTTCAAGCTGCCCAACCTGGGTGATGGTGTGGCCGCGGGCGACGTGCTCCGCGTGCTCGTGAAGGTGGGCGACACGCTGGCCGTCGACCAGGCGGTGCTCGAGCTCGAGACCGACAAGGCCACGCTCGAAGTGCCATCGTCGGTGAGCGGCAAGGTAACGGACCTGAAGGTCAAACAGGGCGACAAGGTGACGCCCGGCCAGGTCATCCTCGTGGTCGACCCGGCGGCCGGCGGCGGCAAAGCGGCCTCAGCGCCCGCAGCCGAGCTGGCCACGGCGCCTACGGCTGCCGCCACGGCGCCTGCGGCTGCCGCCGCGGCACCTGCGGCTGCCGCCGCGGCACCTGCGGCTGCCGCCGCGGCATCGGGCCCCGGTGAGGCCGACGGCCCGATCGACCGGCCGATGATGATGGCCGCCGAATCCGGTCCGGGCCAGGCCGATGGGCCGATCGATCGGCCGATGGCCGCCGACAAGGTGTTGACCTTCGCGGCCAGTCGTCCGGCGGCACCGGCGCCGTCAGCCGGCCTGGCCGTGCCGGCCGCACCCTCGGTGCGGCGCCTGGCGCGCGAGCTTGGCGTCGACTTGCATCAGGTGCCTGGCAGCGGACCGAAAGGCCGGATCAGCCAGGACGACGTGAAGACGTTCACCAAGAGCGTCATGGCCAGCCTCGGCGGCGGCGGTCAGCGCGCAGTGGCGACCGTGTCTGGCGCCTCGGTGGCGCTGCCCGACTTCTCGAAATGGGGCGCCGTCGAGCGCAAGGCGATGAACGGGATCCGCAGAAAGACCAGCGAGCATCTCTCGCACGCCTGGACTGCCATTCCGCACGTGACCCAGTTCGACAAGGCCGACGTCACCAACCTCGAAGTGGTGCGCAAGCAGTACCGCGCCGAAGTCGAGAAGGCCGGCGGAAACCTGACCGTGACGTCGATCGCCTGCAAGATCGTCGCGAGCGCCCTCAAGGTGTTCCCGCAGTTCAACGCCTCGGTGGACGCGGCCGGCGAGGCCATCGTCTACAAGAAGTACATCCACGTCGGCATCGCGGTGGATACCGAGAACGGCCTTCTGGTGCCGGTCGTGCGCAACGCCGACCAGAAGAACCTGACCCAGATCTCGGTCGACATCCAGGCGCTGGCCGAGAAGGCCAAGGCCCGCAAGCTCTCGCTCGATGAGATGTCGGGCGGCTCGATGTCGATCTCGAATCTGGGCGGCATCGGCGGCACCGCCTTCACCCCGATCGTGAACTGGCCGGAAGTGGCCATCCTCGGCATCTCGCGTGGGGCGATGGAGCCGAAGTGGAACGGCACGGCCTTCGAGCCGCGGCAGATGCTGCCGCTCTCGCTCAGCTACGACCATCGCCTGATCGACGGCGCCGATGCGATCCGCTTCCTGCGCTGGGTCGTCGACGCGCTCGAGAATCCGTTCGCCCTCGCGCTACGCGGCTAGATCACGGATTAACAGATGCCTTCAGTCATCGTTCTCGGAGCCGGCCCCGGCGGCTACGCCGCGGCCTTCTACGCCGCCGACCTCGGCATGCAGGTCACCCTCGTCGACGAGGAAAAGAACCCCGGCGGCGTCTGCCTCTTCCGCGGCTGTATCCCGTCGAAAGCGCTGCTGCACGTGGCCAAGCTGCTCGATGAGTCGAAGCACGCCGCTGCCTGGGGCGTGGAGTTCGGAGCGCCGAAGATCGACCTCGACAAGCTGCGCGGCTACAAGAACGCGGTGGTCGAAAAGCTCACCGGCGGCACCGGGCAGCTCGCCAAGCAGCGCAAGATCACCTACATCCAGGGCCGCGCCACCGTCACCGGTCCGACGTCGCTGTCGGTGAAGACCGCCTCCGACGTGAAGGAGGTGACGGCCGACTACGTCGTCCTCGCCACCGGCTCGCACCCGACGCGCATTCCGGGACTGGACGTCGATAGCCCGCGCGTGCTCGATTCGACCGGCGCGCTCGACCTGCCGGCGATTCCCAAGACACTGCTGGTCGTAGGCGGCGGCTACATCGGTCTCGAACTGGGCTCGGTCTACGCCGCGCTCGGCACCAAGGTGTCGGTCGTCGAGATGACGGCTGGACTTCTGCCGGGCGCCGATCGCGACCTCGTCAAGCCGCTGGCTCAGCGCATCGAGAAGACGTTCGCCAGCGTGATGCTCTCGACCAAGGTCACCGGCATGAAGGCGGCGAAGAACGGTATCACCGTGACCTTCGAGGGCGAGGGCGCACCAAAGAGCGAGAGCTACGACTACGTGCTGGTCTCGATCGGGCGGCGTCCCAACTCGAAGATCGACGGGCTCGAGAAGACCAAGGTGAAGGTCGACGCCAAGGGCTTCATCGAGACCGACGGCCAGCGGCGCACGGCCGAGCCGACGGTATTCGCGATCGGCGACGTGGCCGGCGAGCCGATGCTGGCGCATAAGGCGTCGCACGAGGCACGTGTGGCGATTGAGGCGATCGCGGGCCACAAGGCCGTGTTCGAGCCGGCGGCCATTCCCGCGGTGGTCTTCACCGACCCCGAGATCGCGTGGGCGGGGTTGACCGAGGCCGAGGCGGAGAAAGCCGGCCGCAAGGTGGAGATCGCGCGCTTCCCGTGGGCGGCCTCGGGCCGCGCCATCGCCATCGACCGCGTGGACGGCATGACCAAGCTCGTGATCGACCCAGAGACGGGACGCATCCTGGGTGTGGGCATCGTCGGCTCAGGCGCCGGCGAACTCATCGTCGAGGGTGTGCTTGCCATCGAGATGGGCGCCACCGCCGAGGACCTGAAGCTCACCATCCATGCGCATCCGACGCTGTCGGAGACCCTGATGGAAGCTGCCGAGGTGTTCTTCGGGCAGGCGACGCACGTCTATCGGCCGAAGAAGAAGTAGCGGCCGCCAGGCTCGTTGACGCCCGGATGCTCGCTTCCTCCGGCTTCGCCAACTGACGCTGTACGATCATCTCCGCCGGACGAAGGGAGCATCCGGCGCCAACGCACGCGTGGGTATGGCGCGGGAGCAGATCACAGCCGCTGCGACGGGCTGTGCCGGCTCGGCCCTCTCCGGTCGAGCCGACGCCTGACCCGCGCGCCCGGCCCGCGCTCTCACAGCTGTGATGCGTGTCGCGGCCTGGAAGCCAGGGCCATCGCGAACCAGACCGACGCGGTTGCGAACTCCGGCGTCTGGACCCAATTCATCGGGTGCAGGGAGGCGAACGGGGTCTGAGCAGGCTGAAAGGCGAAAGCGATCGCCACGGCGAGCAGCCACCACCCGGCCAGCGCGGCCGTGCCGGCGCGGCCGCGATGGCGACCGAGGCGCCAGCCCAGGAACAGCAACGCCGCCGGCCAGACGACCATGGTCGTCGCGCGGCGGCGCCGTTCAACGACTGACGCGCGGCTCGAGCCGGCCGATGCGGCAAGGGCCGAGAGGCGCAGCGCTGGCGCGTTCACGGCCGTGGGCGTCGTCGGCAGCGTCCCTCGCAGGCGTTGCTGGAAGTCACGACCCGCCACCGGCGCGACCCAGCCGTGCATCCCCGCCAGGACTCCCGTGGCGGCCAATGCGCCGACCGTCACCGCGACACGCGCGCGCCACGACGCGGGGCCTTGAGCCTTGCTGCCGATGGTCATCGCCGCTGGCAGGAGCGCAAACGGCAAGGCGAAGCCGACGGTTGCTGGCACCAGGTCGAGGACCAGCCGGCCGAAGACCCCGCCGCGGTTGATCCACCACGGGACGAAGGGCGCGAGCAGGAGGCCGATGCCGAGGACGAGAAAGCCGGCGGCGACGGCGACACCATGCCCCAACCGCGGCCAATCCTCGACGCGAGGCGCTGCGGCCCTGATACCCACCGCGATCGTACAGCGCAGGACGGCTACGGCGCCCGCCAGCCACGCCCGGACGCGTCCGCGGACCGACGGCGTCATCAGCAGTTCACGCTGCCAGTCGGCGAGGAGCGGTTCGAACACGCGCGTCGCGACGTCCTGTCCAAACGCCCGCGTGGCCCAGCGCACGATCGACGTTCCCAGTAGAGTCATCGCGCGTCGCTGGTGGCTGGACGACCGGCAAACATCTGCGCGGCGACGCGCCAGGCTTCGTGGACGCGCAGTGCGTATTCGGTCGGGGTGTAGAGGCGGCGGGGCAGTCCGGTCGCGCCTGGCGGCAGGGGCTCCTGGCGTGAGTCGAGGTAACCCTTCTCCTGCATCCGCCCGAGCGTGACGTAGACGGTGCCGCGCTTGAGGCGTCCGGCCGATGCCTCGACCAGGGCCAGTCCGAACAGTTCGCCGTGTTGGACCAGCAGTTCGAGGATGAGACGCTCTGTTGCTGAGAGGCGCGGCAGCGATGATGCAGTCAATATGCTTTAATTATCGACCTTACATTCAGTAAGTCAAGCGGGAACCTACCGCGTGACGATATGGTCGTGCGGGTCAGGCCTTCGGGTAGCCTAGACGTCCACGTTGCCGTCGATTCAAGGAACGTGAGCTGCGCGTCCGACAGGCCCGCGACCTTGCTCACGAGCCAGGCCTCCGTCATCTCGAGATGCGCCACCAGGCGCTGGCGGTCTCCAGGCGAGATGGGGCCGGCAGTGGCCGACGTAGCGAGCGCGACGACGAAAGTGGCAAGGACGGCACGATGGATCACGGCATGCCGGTACTTTCGGCCGAGGTCGCGGCCCCGTCAACACGAACGGGACCAGTGCCGGGCCGGGCCGAATCCCTCTGGGGCAGGGACCGCTCCGGGCGGGCGGCGTAGTGGTGTAGCCTGAACGTCCACCGTGATCACCTGCAGGTTCCGGCCGCCGATTCTTGCGGTCGCAGTCAGCCTCTTGATTCTTACCGCCTGCCAGCGCGGGCCAGCCGTGCCGGAGATTCTGTCGTTCGGCGCGCTCGATTCCGCCGTGTCGCCGCTGGTCGCCGAGCAGCTTGCCGCACTCAGGGACGCGCCGTCTGACGCGAACCGCTGGGGCGTGCTGGCGATGACGCTCGAAGCCAATGGGCTTACGCCGCAGGCGAAGGACGCCTATGCCACGGCCACGACGCTCAGCGCGTCGCACGGCCGATGGTGGCACCACCTGGCGCGGCTTCGCGCCCGTGAGGGCGATACCGACGGCGCGCTGGCGGCCTACGACCAGGCCATCGCCCTGACGCCCGACTACGCGCCCTCGCGCTGGCGGCGTGGGCTGGTGCTGCTCGATCGCGGCGATCTGACCGGCGCCGAGGCCGCCTTCCGAGTGGCAAGGAACCTGGCGCCTGGCGATCCGGGCGGCGCCATCGGCCTGGCGCGCGTGCAGCTGGCGCAGGGCCAGCCGGGCGAGGCTGCAGGCACCCTCGAGGCCCTGATCGACCGCACGCCCTTGGATCGTTATGCCTATCAGCTGCTGGCCACGGCCTACCGGGCGCTCGGCCGTGCGCGGGAGGCCGACGAAGCGATGGCGGCCGGCGCCGCCGGCGAGCCGCAATGGATCGATCCGTGGGCCGATGAAGTAGGCGCCTACCGCCGCGGCTTCGCGGCGACGCTGAAGGATGCGACCGCCCTCGGGCTCGAGGGTAACTATCCCGCCGCCATCCGGCTGCTCGAGCAGTTGCGGGTCGAGCGGCCCGATGACCGCGCACTCACCACCTATCTGGGCGGCATCTACGCCGCGGCCGGACGAACGGCCGAGGCTCGTCCGCTGCTCGAGGGCATCCTCGCGGTGCATCCCGACGACTTCGACGCCACCATGAACTTGGCAACGGCCGATCTCTTCGACCGCTTTTGGGACGACGCCGACAAGAGGGTCGTCAAGGCGCTCGAGTTGCGGCCAGCGGACGCCGACGCCACCCGCCTGCGCGGCGTCGTGGCCTGGCGGAGTGGACGCCTCGACGACGCCGAGCGCTGGCTGGCCCTGGCGGCGGCGGCCAATCCGACCGATGCCAAGGCGCTGGCGTGGATTGGCAGCATTCGTCTCGAGCGGCGGCACGCCGCCGCCGCACTGGCCGCGTATCGCCAGGCCCTCGCGCGCGACCCTCTGCTGGCCGATGCGCTCGTGGGCGGCGCCTCGGCGGCGCTCGCCACTGGTGCGGTCGACGATGCGGAGCGATGGATTGCCCGCGCTCGCAAGGTGGCGCCCGCTCACGCCGGACTTGCCGATGTCGAGCGGCGGCTGGCCGCGGCCGGGACACGCCGATGATTTGCCGCGTCGCGCGCGCCGCCAGCGCCGCCGTCCTGGCGTGTGCGATAGCTGCGGCGGGGTGCGGCCCGACCGCCCCGGGGCCGTCGTCAGGCACGCCGGCGGCCTCGGCCACCGCGCCGTGGTTCGAGGACGTGGCAATCTCGGCAGGGCTCGCCTTCACGCACCGCTCAGGACACCAAGGCGCCACCTACCGCCTGCCAGAAATCATGGGCGGCGGCGCCGCGCTCTTCGACATGGACGCCGATGGCGATCTCGACGCGCTGCTCGTGCAGAGCGGCACGCTCGGGGCCGACGACCGCGGCGTGCGCCACCGGCTCTTCAGGAACGACGGCCGCGGCCGCTTCGAGGACGTCACGGCCGGCAGTGGCGTGGACGTGGCCGGCTACGGCATGGGTGTGGCCACCGGCGACTACGACGGCGACGGCGACCTGGACGTCTACCTGACCAATCTCGGCGCCAACGTCCTCTTGCAGAACGACGGCCACGGCCGCTTCACCGACGTCACGGCCAGGACCGGCGTGGCCGGCTCGGGCTGGAGTACGAGCGCCACCTTCTTCGATGCCGACGGCGACGGCGATCTCGATCTGTTCGTCACCCGCTACCTGGCGTGGACGCCGCTGCGCGAGCGGCAGTGCTTCAGCCTCACCGGCCTCATCGACTTCTGCAGTCCGAAGAACTACGACGCGCCAACCAGCGACCTGCTGTTCGTCAATCGCGGCAACGGCACGTTCGCCGACATGTCGGCAGCCGCCGGGCTCACGGCTGCCCGCGGCAACGGCCTCGGCGTCATCGCCGACGACGTCAATGCCGATGGACGTCCGGATCTGTTCGTCGCCAATGACGGCACGCCCAACCACCTGTGGCTCAATCAGGGCGACGGACGGTTCATCGACGTCGCGCTCGCGCGCGGCGTGGCCATCGACCAGGACGGCGCCCCCAAGGCCGGCATGGGCGTGCACGCGGCCGATGTCGACGACGACGGCGACAACGACCTGCTGGTGATGAACCTCGATTCCGAATCCGACTCGTTCTTCCGCAACGATGGCAACTTCTTCGTCGATGCCACGAACATGGCCGGCCTGCGGGTCGTCAGCCGCCGCTTCACCCGCTTCGGGCTGGCGATGGTGGATTTCGACAACGACGGCCGGCTCGATCTCTACGAAGTCAACGGCCGCGTCGGACTGCAGGGCGAGAGTTACGCGATCGATCCCTACGCGGAGCCCAATCTCTTGTTCAGAGGCGTTGCCGGCGCGGCGTTCGAAGAGGTGCAGCCCCGGGGTGGCACCGTCGCGCCGCTCATCGCGACCAGCCGCGCCGCGGCCTTTGGCGACATCGACAACGATGGCGGTGTCGACGTGCTGGTGGCCAACCGCGACGGCGCGCCGCACCTGCTGCGCAACGTCGTCGCGAACCGCGGCCACTGGGCCCAGTTCGCGGTCAAGTCGGCCGCCGGGAGCGATGCACTCGGTGCCATCGTCACCGTAGCGGCGGGCGGGCGCACGTGGCGGCGCGACGTGCGCACCGGTTACAGCTATCTGGCGGCCAACGACGCCCGTGTGCACGTCGGGTTGGGGGCGGCCTCGGCCATCGACCACGTGGACGTCACCTGGCCCGGCGGGACGGTGGAGCGGTTCGGACCGCTCGGTGTCGACGCGGTCGTCACGCTGCGCCAGGGCGCAGGCACCGAGCGTGCCCAGACCGCTACTGCACCTCGGTGATGATCGTCGTCTGAGCCAGCGGCACTCCCGACCGGGTCTGTACCGCGCCGCTCGGCCAGGTGACACGAATCATGTCTGGCGACTCGCCGGCCGCCAGGCCAAACGTCAGGCCGGGATCAGACTGCGACAGGTAGCCGTGGGTGGCGGTGACGAGTCGCCGCTTGGTGCGGCCGCCGGCTTCGACCTCCACCACCGCGCCGACCGCGTCGTGCCCGCTCGTGCGTCCCACCAGGCGCAGGCGGAACCAGCGCCCCGGCGCCGAGTCATTGCGCAGCAGGCGCACGGCGCCGCTCGCCGGCACGAGCAGCAGGTCGAGATCGCCATCGCCGTCGATGTCGCCGTAGGCACCGCCGCGGCCCACCATCGGCGTGGCGAGCCCTCCGGTATCGGCCACGGGCACGAAAGTCGATCGGGCGTCGGTGCCGGCGTTCCAGTAGAGGGCCGCCGGCTGCGCGTGCTGCTGGCTCGCCTGGACGAGCGCGATCTGGTCTTCCACGTGGCCGTTGATGGTCAGCAGGTCCTGGCGGCCGTCGAGGTCGTAGTCGAAGAACAGCACGCCGAAGGTCAGAAACGCCCGGCTTGGTGCGCCGATCCCAGCGGCAATCGCCTCGTCGACGAACTGCCCGGACGCCTGTCTGGCGAAGAACGCCGTCATCTCGTTGGCGAAGTTGCCGATCGCCACCACCGGCGCGCCGTCGTCGCGCACCTCCGCCAGATCGATGCCCATGCCGGAGCGGGCGTTGCCGTAGCTGTCGTAGGCCAGGCCGAGCGTGATGCCGATTTCCTCGAAGGTGCCGTCGCAGCGATTCCGGAACGCGAAGTTGCGGACGGTGTCGTTGGCGACGATGAGGTCGAGGCAGCGATCGGCGTCGAGATGGGCGAGGGCGACGCCGAGTGACTTGGCGGCTGGCATCTCGGTGACCGGATCGGTGACGACCAAGCCGGCGGCGTTGGCGCGCTCGACGAAGTGACCGTCGCCCTGGTTGACAAAGAAGCGCGGCGCGGCGCCGGCGAAATTGCGCGGCGGGCCGTAAGCCCGGCCGATGCCCGCGAGGCTGAAGTCCTGCGCGAGGTCGAGCTGGCGCGACCAGCGGACGTAGTTGCAGACGAAGAGATCGAGATCGCCATCCGAGTCGGCGTCGAACCATGTCGCGCACGTGCTCCAGTCGTCGGCCTGGCCCGCCACCCCGGCCTCGGCCGTGATGTCGTGGAAGCGTCCGCCGATGTTCTTGAGCAGCACGTTCCTGCCAACGGCCGTGATGTAGAGGTCGGTCCAGCCGTCGTTGTCGAAGTCGCCGGCGGCCACTCCCATCCCGTAGCGCTGCACCGCGAGGCCGGCGGCAGCCGTCGTGTCGGTGAAGCGCCCGGCACCATCGTTTGCATACAGCACCACCGTCGAGCGCAGCGCCGGCGGGTTCGCTTTCGTCCACGGCCACGCCTGGCCGTTCACGAGCACCACGTCGAGGTCGCCGTCGTTGTCGACGTCGACAAAGGCGCCGCCACCACCAGTCGTCTCGGGCAGCAGCTTTTCGCCGGTGGCGCCGTTCACCCGCGAGACGCCGGCGAGTCCGGCGTCGTTCGTGATGTCGACGAACCTGGCGGCCGGGGCCGTGGCCACGTCGCGCCCCGCGGCGTCGGGCCCGCTCGAGACGGGCGTGGCCGGACCACGCATGACCAGCCAGGCGGCGAAGCCGGCGGCGAGGAGGAGCACGCCGGCGAGAAGTGGACGGAAGCGGCGGGTGGAGTGGCTCACGGGTGTACCGGTCACGGCACCGGCACGGCCGGCGCGTCCTTTCGCTGCAGATCGTAGATCACGACGGACTGCGCCGCATGGTTCGCCGCCGGCGAGGACGCGCGATGGACGGCAATGACGCGGCTGCGCGATTGCTCGTCGGCCGTATAGCGCAGGTGCGCGTCGCGGTGCATGGCGGCCAGGGCGTCGTGGCCGAGATCGGCGTGGATGAGGCCGAGGGCGTAGTGTGCGGTAACGTTCTCGCTGTCGAGGGTCAGCGTGCGCTCGAAGGTGGCGACCGCCAGATCGAGCAAAGCGCGCCGGCTGGCGGCGCGCTGCTCGCCGCGTTCCTGCTTGGCGCGTTCGAAGAGCGTCAGGCCGAGTTCGTTGAGCACCTCGTAGTCGCGGCTGAAATCGAAGCCACGGGCAATCAGATCGGGCGACGTAGCCCCGAGCGCCGCCGTGAAATTGGCGATGGCTTCGTCGAGATGGCCGTTCTCCTTGTTGACGAGGCCGTTCATCCACGCCGCGGTCCACGGCGCCGCGCCGGCGGCGACGGCGCGGCGGAGCGCCTCGGCCGCCTCATCGAGCCGGCCCTCCTTGTAGTACACGCGGGCGAGGTTGAGCGGGCCCTCCGGCCGTCCCAGCTTCTCGACCTCGGCGAAGGCCGCTTCGGCCTGTCGCAGTTCGCCCTTGTCACTGCCGGCGTTGCCCTCGAGCAGCAGGCCGATGCCGTAGTCGTTCCAGCGCTCCCAGGCAGGTTGCGTGGGCGCTGGTCCCGCCGCGCCGGGCAGACGTGTCGACGCAGTCGCGATGGTCGTGATCGGCAGGTCGATGACGTAGGCGTCGCCCTTCACGAACCGCATCAGCGTCAGGTCGAACTTGCGGTAGAGGAGGCGCGCCTCGATGGTGATCGGCCCCGACACCCCGCGTGGGAGGTCGAACCCATAGTGCACGACTTGCGCCGCGCCGGGCGGGATCTGCTTGTCGTAGAGCGGCACGTAGATGTCCTGGACGTTGCGCCGGTCGATCCTGCGCCCTTGTCGATCGAGCATGTAGATGTTCGTGAAGTGCGCCCACGGGTCGACGCGCCCGTCGGCCATGAGCGCACCGCTTTGGCCGATCACGGTCTCCCCGGCCTTCACCGTCACCTGCACCCACACCTCGTTCGAGTCTGCCGTGCCCTGCGTGAAGTGGTGTCCCACCTTGCGCGTGCGCACGACCAGCTCGGTCAGGTAGCGCTGGCCGGGCGTCAACGCCGGCGCCGCGCCGTCGAGCGGTCCGAGGAGCTGGCCGGCGATCGTGCCGCCTTCGCGCACGCCGAAGAGGTCCAGCGTGGCGGCCTCGTGGAGGAAGGCCTGCTGCGCCGCCACCGTCGCGGTATCGCCACGCAGGTGGGGCAGGCCGGTGTTGCCGCCGGCGAAGCGGTGGTCGTGGATCTGGAGGGCGCCGCTGGCATCGAACGGCTGGGCACCGAAGTCGCGCGACGTGGTGAGCGGCATGTGACAGCCGGCGCAGCGATCCTGGGCCTGGGGTGGGTAGTAGAACGACCTCGCGCCGCGTCCGGAGGCGCCGCTCAGGATGAAGCTGTCGTAGTGGTTCTGGCCGCGGAGGAAGTCCTTGTATTGGTTGAGCGCGCCCGGGATGTGCACCTTGTGGCAGGTCGAGCAGAACTCAGCCGTACGATGCAACGGCTTGAGGAACGTGGCTTGGTGGAACGCGGGCTTGGCCTTGATGAGCTGCTGGCTGAGCGCCCTGAGGGCGGGACTGGCGCTCAGGGCGAAGGGGTAATGCCTGGGCTCGCCGATCGTGTAGTCGCCGTTGCCGCGCGTGCTGTTCACCTTCTCGATGGCATGGCAGGCGATGCAGGTGATGCCGGCCTGCGCCGTCGGATCCCGTTCGGTGTCGAAGTCGGGCCGCGAGAAGGCGCCCGAGAAGAGCGGCACCGGGTCATGGCAGCCGGCGCACCAGCGACTGGCGTCCACCGTGCCATCGCGCGCCAGCACGACCTGGCGTGTTTCCTTCACACTGGCGGCATAGACGGCGTTGTTGAAGGAGCTGAAGCGATGGGCGCTCGAGAGCCAGCCGGTATGCGCGTCCTGATGGCACTCGGCGCAGTAGCTGTCGTTCATCAGCGCGTCGGCGCGAATCGTGCGGCCGGTCGCGGTTCGCGCCAGCGAGGGGAGAAACGACGCCTGTTCCCCCGGGGTACCCTCCTCGCGACTGATGCCGAGGTCGACCACGGCCGTCAGGGCCACGACCGCGGCGGTGGCGAGCCCCCATGTCCAGGCGGCGGCGGGCGCGATCGGGCGCCCGCGGCGGCGGTGCCGGTGAAATGCCCAGAACGCCGCCACGGGGACCAGGACGTGCAGCCAGTAGGCGAGGCCGCGCATGGCAGGCTGACGCAGTTCGATGCCGGCCACGCGCAGGAGCGCCAGCCCGGTGGCGAGAACGATCGTGGCCAGCGCGGCGACGAGGTAGCCGATGCGCGCCGCCCGCTGATTGGGATGCCGGCGGGCCGCCCGGGCGTGGGCCACGGCGAAGAGCACGAACGGCGCCAGCACGAGGACGCCCAGGCCGAGGTGCGCCACGAGCGCCCACTGGTACACGTAGCCCTGGTGGCTTCCTCCCATGAGCCAGTCGGCGGCCGTGACGGCGCCAAGGTAGATCGCCGATGCCGTCAGTCCCGCGACCAGCGCGTAGACGACCCGCAGCAGCGGTCGTAGGCCGCCACCGATGACGACCGGGCGCCCCGGGAGCGGGCTCATCGTCCGCTCTCGAACCTCGTGTTGTGGGCGGCATGCAACCGCGCGCGCGCCGGCGTGTCGGTGCCGGGCAGCGGCGCCACCGTCTCGCCGTCGCGGGTGTAGAGATCCATGTCCTTGCACCAGCCGCGCGCGCGCAGCACGAACTGCCGGGTCCATCCTCGGGGCACGGCCGCGGCCGGCGCCGCGAACTCGACGACGACCTCTTCGCCCGGCCCGATGATCGCCACCGCATCATCGGACGTGCCAACCAGCGGCGCGACGTCCCCGAATGCCGTGTACCACCCGCGCGGGTGCCGCGTATCCCAGAGCGGCGCCCGGCGGTCGTAGTCGTAGGCCGGCGCGCGCTGCGGGCCGGTCGTGCGGCGGGCGAAACCCGATTCGCGGAGTAACGCACCGGCCATGGGCAGCACGCGCTCGATGGCCGCGGGCAGGGCTTCGGCGTAGACCACGGCCACGCGGTCCCAGAAGATCTCCTGCGAGGTCGTGAGCCGCAGTCCCACCGTGCCGGCCGGCAGCTTCGAGAGCGGCAAGGTCATGCGTCGCGGCATGCCGGCGGGGTAGCCGAAGTCGGGTGCCACCGTCTGCCAACGGCCGCCGCGACCACGCGCTTCGAGTGTCGGTGCGGCAAACGCCGCCCCGGCCTGCCAGGCCGCAAACACCGTCTGCGCGTAGGGATACTCGACCCAGCCGTCGATCATGAGGACCGGGCGTCCCGGGCCGCGATCGAGGGCCTCGGCGAAGGTGAGTTCGAGTGTGTGCCGGGCGGTCATGCCGATGAAGCGGGAATCGGGCGTGCCGGTAGGCGCGGCCTTCCGGTCGGCGGTGGTCACAAGCGTGGTGACGTCCTCTGAGCGGTCGTTCACGGCCCTGGTCGGCAGGCGCTCCTCGCGGAAGAAGATCGGGACGCCGGTGGGCGGCGCGCTGGCGATGGCCTTGCGCTCATCGAGCGCCATCTGCCACCCGGGTGGCAGGTCGTAGCTCACGAGTTGGAACTGGTCGAGGTAGGCGACTTCCTCCATGGGTTCGCCGACAACGAGCCGGTAGCGGCCATCCGCCGCCGCGAGCGTGCCCTCTGGCAGCAGCACGTGCTCCTGCGGATAGGGCGCGCTGTAGACGCCTGGCGCCTCGAAGAAGCCGACGCCGCCGACACCGAGAATGTCGGTGACGAACCGCGTCGCCGTGCCGTCGAAGGCGAAGAGCACCGGACAACTCGAGAGCTGACGCTGCGTTTCCTCGATGACGTGCAGACGGCCCGCCGCGAGGTCGAGTTCCGACTGGAGAACGCCATCCGACCAGACGAGCGACACCAGCTCCGCGCGCGAAGCGCCGCCCAGGCCCACAGCCACGGGCTGCAGGCTCTGGCCGGGGCCGGATTGCAGGCGCACCGTGTCGAACACCGTCCAGCGGGAGCCGGTGCGCACCGATACTTTCGTGCCGATGCCCGAGGCGTTGGAGCGCCGCTGATCGCTCGACTGCGAGCGGCCGGTGGTAGCGACGGCGGCAAAAAGGTGCCGGCCGCGACCCGGCGCCCACTCGACGAGGCCGGCGCCGGTCAGGCCGACGACCGACGGGCCGCGGGCGGCATCGAGCGTCGCCACCGTCCAGCTCTCGGTCCCGGTGCCGCCGTCGGCCAGGGCCCGGGCCGAACCGGTGGCCGGTACCGCGTAGGCCTCCCAGGACCCGGCCGACGCGACCAGCACCTCGAAGGCGCCGTCGCCGTCGACATCGGCAATGGCCAGCTGCGGCCGCTGCGCCGGGTCGGGCACGAGCGGCGCCAGTCGATTCGCCTGGACCACGCCGGCCGCATCAAAGGCCCAGCGTTCGAGTCCGCGCTCGCTCGTCGTGTAGAGTTCCGGCCGTCCGTTGCCGTCGAGGTCCGCAGCCATCACGGCGTCGGCTGGAGCGGCCGTGAACGCCTCGAGACCAGGAGCCCGCCGGTAGCGCCACACGCGGTCGTTCAGATACACCTCGTGTGGCGGCGCCGCCTTGAGCACGACGAGGTCGTGATCGCGATCGGCGTCGAGATCGGCGATGGCGATCCCGATCGAGGGCCTGCCGTCACCTGCCACGCCGGCCTCACGAGCGATGTCGCGGAAGGTGCCGTCGCCGTTGTTGTTCAGCAGGACGTTCGGACCGCGCGCGTTGACCAGAAAGATGTCGAGATCGCCGTCGTGGTCGGCGTCGAAGAGCGCGCCGTCCACGGCGTCCACGCCGGGCGTCGCCGCTTTGCTTGCGGCGGTCACGTCCTGCCACGCGCTGGCCGGCGTCTGCTGCCAGATGGACGTGAGGCCGGCGCTTCCCAGCAGCACCGCGTCGGTCACGCCGTCGTTGTCGAGATCGCCCCAGAGTGCGGCGCGGACGCCGGTCACCGCGCCGAGCGGATGGGCGGACGCCGCCTCCCAAGCGCCGCCCCGATTGAGCAGCACCAGATTCGAGGCGGCTCCGTTGCCGCTCCCGGCCACGAACACGTCCATCGCGCCGTCGCCGTCGAGATCCACGACCGTCGGCGAGCCAGGCGGCCGGCCGGAGCGCGGCAGGGGCTGCAGCACGGTCTCCCGCTCGAACACGGGCCCGGCCGGCGCCGGCATCGGCTCGGCCGGCGCCGCGATGACCATGGCCTCGGCCAGCGGCCCCATGCGCGCGTACTTGAACTCCGCCATGTGCGCGCGCGGGTCGGTGTCGAGTGCCTGGAAGCGTTCGAGGGCCGCAATCGCCTCGGTGGTCTGCCCGGCACGCTGCCGGGCCTGGAACATCCCGTAGAAGGCGCTGCGCAGGAGCGGATCGATCGCGGCGGCCCGCTCGAACCACGTGAGGGCCTCGGTGGGCGCGGCGGCGAGCCGCGCCTGGCCGGCGAAGTAGACGGGGAAAGCATCACCCGGGGTCGCCGCGGCGGCGACGCTCAGCAGCGCGAATGCCTCGGTGTCGCGTCCCTGGTAGAGCAGCAGCAGTCCGAGTGCGTAGCGCGCGCGCACGCCGACGGCGGGCGACTCGAGCACGGCGCGCAGGCGCCGTTCGGCCTCGGCAGCGTCGTCTGGGCGCTGGCGGTTGATGAGGGCGACCGCGAGATTGAACGAGGTCTCGGCCGAGCCCGGAGAGTCCGCAGCCAGGCGGCTGAGCAGATCGACCGCCGCCTCGAAGTCGTAGCGGCTCATGTGGCCGACGGCCGTGTTGGTGCTGGCGACGAGCGTCGCGTCGGCGGCCGTAGCCGGCACGGGGGTGCCGCGTTCGCCGCAACCCGCTGCAGCGATGAGCGACGCCGAGACAAGCAGCAGGTAGACCAGTTGCGTCATCGGGACGATGCCGCGGATTGTATCCTAGCGTGCCGGCTCGCCCGGCCGCAGCGTCAGCGTGTCGATGCCGCGAGAGCGGCCGCATCCGCCTGCTCATGCGCGTGGTACGAACTGCGCACGAGCGGTCCGGCTTCGACGTGCACGAAGCCCAGCCCCAGGGCGGTCCGCTTGAGGTCGGCGAACTCGTCGGGATGGTAGTAGCGCGTCATCGGCGCGTGATCCACCGACGGCCGGAGGTACTGGCCGATGGTGAGGATCTGCACGCCCACCGCGCGCAGATCCTTGAACACCTGCACCAGCTCGTTCGGTTCCTCGCCGAGTCCGACCATGAGGCCGGTCTTGGTCGGGATCTCAGGGGCGAGCCGCGTGGCGCGTTCGAGCAGTTCGAGGCAACGCGAGTACTTGCCGCCGGACCGGGCCATGCGGTAGAGCCGGGGTACCGTCTCGGTGTTGTGGTTCAGGATGTCGGGCCGGGCGGCGAGCACGGCGGCAAGCGAAGTTTCGTCGCCCTTGAAGTCGGGGATGAGCACCTCGACGCGGCAGTCGGGCACGCGCGCCTTGATCTCGCGGATCGTGCCAGCGAAAATCGACGCGCCGCCATCCGCCAGGTCGTCGCGGTCGACCGAGGTCACGACCGCGTAGCTGAGCCGCATCGCCTGCACCGCCTCGCCGACGCGCACCGGTTCGTCGAGATCCAGCGTGGCGGGGCGGCCGTGCTTCACCGCACAGTAGGTGCAGGCGCGCGTGCAGACGTCACCCAGGATCATGAAGGTGGCCGTGCCGTGGTGCCAGCACTCGCCGATATTGGGACAGTGCGCGTCTTCGCAGACCGTATTGAGGTCGAGGTCGCGCATGATGCCCTTGAGGCGCAGGTAGTTCTCCGACCCCGGGGCACGCACCTTCAGCCAGTTCGGCTTGGGCTCGCGCGGTTTGACGAAATGCAGCGGCGCTTCCACGGCCTCAGTTTACCGTAGCGGCCTGGCCCTGGAACGCCGGACTCGGTACGCGCTGGTGCCGCCGGTGGCATACTCCTGCCATGGCTGACGGACGTCTCGCGATCACGTGGCTGGGGCACAGCGCCTTCTCCCTGAAGACACCCGGCGGGCTCACCGTCTTGCTCGACCCGTGGTATTCGGGCAACCCGTCCTTCCCGGCAGGCCGGGAACCGAAGCACGCCGACCTGGTGCTCGTCTCCCACGGGCACTCTGACCACGCCGCCGATGCTGCGGCCGTGGCCCGAGCCACCGGGGCCACCGTCGTGGCGATCTATGAGATCACGTCCTGGCTCACGGGCAAGGGCGTCACCCAGGTGGAACCGATGAACAAGGGCGGCACGATCGAGGTGCGCGGGCTACGCATCACTTTGACCGATGCCCGCCACAGCAGCAGCTTCGACGACCTCACGTATCTCGGCGAGCCGGCCGGTTTCGTCATCAAGCTGGAGAACGGCCAGACCATCTACTTCGCCGGTGACACCGCGCTTTTCGGCGACATGAAGGTCATCGGGGAGCTGTATCGCCCCGACATCGCCTTCCTGCCCATTGGCGACCGTTTCACGATGGGTCCCGACACGGCGGCGATTGCCGCCAGATGGCTCGGCGTGCGCCAGGTGGTGCCGATGCACTGGGGCACGTTCCCGCTGCTCACCGGCACGCCCCAGGCGCTCTCGGCGCATCTCGAGGGCTCGGGCATTCAGGTGCTGACCCTGAAACCGGGCGAGACGGCCCAGTAGCGTCAGCGCCCCTTCGATGGTGTCGGCACGGGCGCGGCCGTGCCGGGCATGCGCGTCAGGCCACCGACCAGGTAGTCGGCAAAGGCCCGGCCGATTTCGTCCGACGTCATCGGGCCGGCCGGATCGAACCACTTCGTGATCCAGTTGACCGCGCCCATCACCGCGAAGGCCACCATCTTCGGATCTCCGGCCGAGAAGTGGCCCTCGTCCATGCCCTGCTGGATGATCTCACGCAGCCCGCGGTCGAACGTGTCGCGGCGGGCGATGACCTTGCGCAAGAGCGGCGGCGACAGGGCCTGCAGATCGATGGTGAGCGCGGTCGCCTGCAACTCGTCGAGGATGAGGTGAACGAACGCCAGCACCAGCTTGCGGAGTTTCTCGTCGGGCGTCGAGGCCTCGGCGCGCACGCCGTCGAGCAGGTGCAGCAGCACATCCAGCGAGTACTCGTGGCATGCGTAGAGGATCTCTTCCTTGTTGCGGAAGTAGTAGTAGAGGTTGCCCTTGGTCATCTCGAGGGCGCTGGCGATCTCGTCGACGCTGGCGCCGTGATAGCCGCGGCGGCGGAAGGCGGCGGCGGCGCTCTTCAAGATGTCGATGCGGCGGTCGGCGCTGGCGAGCGTCTGGGCTGGCGGCATGGGTTGGAGGCGCTGGCGCCTGAACGGGTAACTCTAGCACAGGATTGAACGAGCGTTCAAAGTGCGATGAACTCAGATTCCGACTGACGTTTCCGCGCGGCGTCGGAATCCGAATTGAGGACTTGGTGGCGAGAAGTTCCGCCCCTGCCCGCTGCTCGCGCAGTACGTGGCGGCTGGCCGTCTCGGTCGCAGGTCGGCCGGGGTGTGTACGACTACTGAGACACGATCGTGATGCGTCCTTGCAGGCTTGTCGCGGTCGGCAGGTTGTGATCGTGGTAGCCGCACGTACGCACGGTATTGAAGTTGCCGCTGGTCTTCGACTGTCCGGGCGAGAGAAAGCCGACCTGATCGAGCGGCGGACACTCCTCGTGGCTCGGGTGCGGATCCGAGTTCATGTCGTGCGAGCGTGAGTCGTTGTTCACAAACGTCACGCGCCCACCCTGAGCGATGGTGACGGCGGCCGGACTGACTACGCCGTTCGAGCCGATGGTGATCGTGGCACTCGACGCGGCGCCGCCCCCCGTGGTGCCGCCACCGGTCGAGCCGCCGCTCGGGCCGGCGGGCGTGCCGCCGCCACCGCCGCCCCCGCAGGCGGTGGTGACGAGCGCCAGAATCAGGCAGCCAAGGGTGGACCAGCGTCGCAAGTGGCGTGCTCCTCGATCGATCTTCAGACCGTCGGTCGCGGCTCCAGGTTACTTCGCCTGGCCGCTCAACAGAACTTGCGCGAGTTGTTGAAGCCGAGATCCTTGGTCTGGCCCTTGAGTTCGAGCTGCAGCATGAACTGGATAGTGCGGTTGTCGGTGCGGTGGACGACGATCTGGGTGGCGCGAAGGAGGCCGCCCGACCGGGGGCGAGTCGGCGCCGTTGGCGCTGCGGCCGAACAGGCCGAAGGCGGTGGGCACGCGCCCCGCCTGCGGGTCGATGGCGCGCCCCGGCCACGGCGTCGCGCGGAGATGGAGCGCGGCGATCGGCAGTGCCGCGGGTGACCGGGGCGTCCGGGGGCCGTGCGGCCGCCGGGCCGACCGTGACTACGAGCAGCAGGAAACAGAAAGCGGGCACGTGGAGCTCGTCGGACCGGCCGCGGGGAAACGCGGTCGCTATAATGCCGCTCATGCAGCCCTCGGCGGCCACCGGCCGCTCGCCGCTCGGCGTCGCCGTGATGTGCGCCGTGGCCCTGGCCACGGCCGAGGCCGTCGCGGTCGGTGCTCGCGCCGAAGACCGCGTCGTTCATACGTTGGCGCTGCAACCGGGCCAGGCGCTCGCCATCGCCATCACGGTCGGGACCATTCGTGTGACTGGCGATGCCGGCCGTCGGGACCTGCGGCTCGAGATCGTCCGGCGAGCGCCGACCGTCGAGGCGCTCGCGCAAGCGCCCGTCGACCTGGCGGCCTCACCCGCCGGACCGAGCCTCACCATCACGCAAGTCGCCGGTGGCGCCGACGCGGCGATTTCTACCGACGTCGTCGTCAGCGCGCCGGCTGATGTGACACTCGACGCCATTACGATCGGCGAAGGCCGTCTCGAGCTGCGACGCTTGCGCGGGTCGGTAAGTGCGACGGTGCAGCGTGGCGCCATCGAGGCCGAGGACATCGGCGGCGTGTTGCGCCTCGAGACCACGATCGGGCCCGTCGACGTCACGCGTGCGCGCCTCGACGCTCACGGCCTGATCCGCCTGCGCGCCTTCAATGGTGACATCCGCCTGGCGCTGGCCGCGCCGTTGACCGACACCCGGGTGATGGCGCTCGCCTTGAACGGCACCATCAGCTCCGCCGTGCCGCTCACCATGAAGGACGGCTGGGGGCCGCGCTGGGGCGAGGCCACGATCGGCCGTCCCGATCGCGTGCTGTCGATTGACGTCGTGACCGGGGCGATCCGGATCGAAGTAGCGGGCGGCCGCTGAGGCGTAGTCGTCTAGCGGCGCAGCTTTCGCTGCGCGTCCTGATAGCGCTTCGACGACTGTGGCACCTGCGCGTAGGCGGCCTGCGACCGCGCCTCGTCGCGCAGGCGTCGCTCGTAGAGTTCCCCGAGCAGCCACCAGGCGTCATTGGGATTGTCGGGATAGCGGGTGGCCAGATCGGTCCACGCGCGAGCCGCCATCTGCCATTGGTCGTTGTCGGCGTAGCCGGTGCCCAGGCGGTAGAGCGCGAGCATCCCTTGTGGAGTAGTAGGGAACTGGTCGGCCAGCGTACGCAGCGTGGCGAGGCTGGCGGGGAGGTCTTTGCCCACCTCGACATCCCGCTCCTTCATCTTGCGCCGCTCCTCGATCGCGATCTTCGCTTGCAGCGCCCGCAGGGCCATGTCGGAGCCGGCGGCCGACGCCGCGGCGCGGCCGTAGAGATCGCGCGCCGCTTCCTCACGATTCGGCTGGCGGGATTTCAGTGTCAGCTCGGCCAGGGCGAAGTGGCTCTCGGCCAGGCGACCATCGTCACGAAAGCGATTCTCGAACTCCACGTGCGCCGCCATGGCGTCTTCGGTGCGGCCTGCCTTCGCGAGGGCCTCGGCGGCGAGGTAAGCGGCGTCGGCCGCCAGGGGCATGGTCGGGAAGTCGGTGATGATGGCGCGCAGGTCTTCGACGCCCTGGTCGAGCAGGTTGCTCGCCAGCTTGGCGCGCGCCACTTCCAGGCGCTTGGCCGCACCAGCGGCCAGATCTGTCGCTGGTGCCGGCGGAGGCGTGATCTTCGTCGGCGGCTTCGTGGTGGCGCTGGGCGCTACGGCGTCCGGCGGGGCGCTGGCGGCCGGCTTGACGGCGGCGGGCGTGGTCGCCATCGGCGCCAGAGCGGCTTCGGTAGCGGCCGGAGTCGTCGGCGGGCTCATCGCTTGCTCGAACGGCGAGGCCGGCGCCGGCTCGGCCGCCGGGGTCTCGCTCGTCCCACCCGTCATCATGACCACGGCCAGGACGGCGACGACCAGCGCCGCGATGCCGCCACCGACGACTGCCATCGACCAACCGGGGCGGCCGGCAGGCGGCAGGTCCGCCACCGACGAGGCCGGCGGCTGAGCGGCCGTACCTAGCACGCGGGTTGACGGCGGCGCGGCGGCCACGGTCGCCGTGATGGCAAACGCCGGATCGAGCGCCGCCATGGAGTGGCGCAAGGGCGGCGGCGTGACGATGGTGGCGTCGAGCGCCTGGCTGCTCTCTGGCGGCGCGGGCGTTGGCCCGGCCGGCGCCGCAACGTGTCCGCCGCTCGGCGCGACGCCGACTCGCCGGCTCGAGTCGCGGCGCAGCCGCTGCAGGTCGACTCGCAGGTCGGCGGCCGTCTGGTAGCGCAGCCCGCGGTCCTTCTCGAGCGCCTTCGCGATGATCCGATCGAGTTCGCCCGAGACCGCCGGATTGTAGGAAGATGCCGGCGCCGGATCCCGATTCAGGATGCCGTCGAAGATGACGGCGGTCGTGTTGCCGGGGAAGCTCACTCGACCGGTCGCCATCTCGTACAGCACCACGCCGAACGAAAACAAGTCCGTGCGGGCGTCGAGCTCTTCCGCCCGCGCCTGCTCGGGCGACATGTAGGCCACGGTGCCGACGGTCGTGCCGACGACGCTCGTGAAGGCCGTGGGCTCGATGGTCGTCGACTGATCACTTCCCGGGCGCCGATGATGCGACGTCGAGAGTTTGGCGAGCCCGAAGTCGAGCACCTTCGTCGCCCCGCGTTTGGTCAGGAAGATATTGGCCGGTTTGATGTCGCGATGCAGGATGCCTTCGACGTGTGCCGCGTCGAGCGCGTCGGCCACCTGCGTGGCCACCTCGAGGAGCGCCGCCGGTTCGAGCGGCCCCTTGAGCAGACGCCGGTCGAGCGTTTCGCCCTCGAGCAGTTCCATGGCCAGGTAGCAGCGGCCGTCGAGGTCGTCGAACCCGTAGATCGTGCAGATGTTCGGATGATTGAGGCTCGACGCGGTGCGAGCTTCGCGTCTGAAGCGATTGACGGCCTCCGGGTCGCTCGAGGAGGTCGCCGGCAGCGCCTTGAGCGCCACCATGCGCCCCAGCACGGTGTCCTGGGCACGGTAGACGACACCCATACCGCCAGCGCCGAGCGGCTCGAGAACTTTGTAATGGCCGAGCTGCTGACCTGAGAGATTTGACACGGGAGACGCACCATCGTAGGGGGGGGCAAAGGCGGAGTCAACGCCCGCCCGCGAGGCTTGACCCTCCAGATTGCGACCAAGTAGAGTGGCGGGGGCCATTGAGAAAACACGTTCCGCCTGATGGAAATACCCGTGACTGTTGCGCGGCTCGTCTCGAGCACGTCGACCGACAAAGCGCTGGACGTCTGCGAGGTTCTGAGCGGAAC
>JAGNJW010000035.1 GCA_018000455.1 Acidobacteriota bacterium | reverse complement strand
GCAACCAGTCGCGTGGCGAGGCGGGGAACAGGAGCGACTGATCCGGAGCATACGGACGGAAGGTCGTCGGCATGCTCCTTTATACGCCCGAATGCCGCTGCGCGTTTCTGCCGCGCAGACTCCTAGCTCGCCACCGCCGACGAGCCGCCGCCGCTCCTGCACCCGAGCATGGCCGACCTCTACCGTTCGAAGGTGGAGGAACTAGCCGCCGCGCTCCAGCGCGAGGACACGCGGCTGGAAGCCTCGGAGATGCTCCGGGGTCTCATCGAGTCGATTGTCTTGATTCCGGAGGGGGGCCAGCTCCGAATCGAGCTGAAGGGGAATCTGGCCGCGATGCTGGCTGCTGCCCAACAAACAAAAAAATCGCCAGAAACTGGCGATCTTTTTGTGCCGATACAAGTGGTTGCGGGGGCGGGATTTGAACCCGCGACCTTTGGGTTATGAGCCCAACGAGCTACCGGACTGCTCCACCCCGCGACTGAAGAGTATCAGGTTGATACAGGCCTACGCAACGCGATTCTACTGTTCGATGACGAATGCCGAAGTACCCGACTTGGCGATTTCCCGCCCGTTCTGCAGCGCCGACACCGACCAGAAATAGGTGCCGTCGTCGACCACGAGTTCCTTCGGCCAAGCCACGGTAGGTTCCTTCAAGTCGTCGTGCCGCCACAACAGACGATCGGTCTCGTTCCAGAGGCCAATGGCATAGCGGTTGGCCCCGGCTATCGGGCTCCATCGGAACCGAGCTGGCTGCGGGCCCACGAAATCGCGCGCCGGCTCCTCGTGTTGGATGACCATAAGGGCCTGCGCCTCGGACGGTGCCTGGCCGGCCGAGAGCATGGTTTCACCACCCGACGGCGTGCCGCACGACGCGGCGCCCAGCATCACCAGCGCCAAGGCGGCCGTGCACCCTACCGTCCTCACGCGGCGGGCGCGCGAGCCTTTCAGCGGCATCACCATGGCCTATTGTAGATTCGAATGGCGTGAGCGGCTCGGCGTGTCCTCGCCGCCCCGGTCCCCGCGCGACGCACCAGGGCTGCCAGGTCCGCGCGATCGTCCACATCGGCCCACGGCGTCACGCGCACGACGTGACGGCCCGACGCGGTGAGCCGCACCGTCACGTCGTCGAGCACTGTGGGCTGGCTCCACCTGACACCGGCACAGGCGGCCGCGAGCGATGCGCCGTCGGTCGCCGCCACGAGGTAGAACCCGCCGTCGTCGACCGGGCCGAGTGCCACCGCCGTACCACGCGGCGTTCCGACCAGCGCGTCGCGGGCAGCGACGAGCGCCGCGGTCGGCAAGTCCGGGATGTCTGAGCCGACGACCAGCGCCAGGTCGTGGCCCGCCGCGATCGCCCCGCTCACGGCCGCGATCATCCGTGAACCGAGGTCGCCGTCTGCCTGCGGATGCCACGAGACCCGTGGCGCTTCCGGCGCCAGCGCGGCGTCCTCGCGAAGCAGCGCCTCGACACGCACGGCGTGGTCGGGCGGCTCGAGATGCACGCGGATGGGCCAGCCCGGCGCCAGCACGGCATCGAGCGTATCGAGCAGCAATGCCGCGCGGAGGGCGGTGGCCGCGGTCTCGTCGAGCCCCGCCGTCAGACGCGTCTTCCCCGCCACGAACGGACTGCGCGCCAGCATCAGCACCGCCGGACGCGTGCCGGACAACCTCGGGCCGCCCGCCTCTAGCCTCACGCTTGCGGCGCTACCCGCGCGCCGGCCACCGCCACCCCGCGCCGTTTCGACGCCGCCTTCCACACGCGCGCCGTCAAGAGCACGCCGACGACGATGAAGTAGTAGACCGGGTTCGTGGTGTCGAGCTTGACCTTCCAGAAGTAGTGCAGCGCCCCGCCGATCGCCGTGACGTAGACGAGACGATGCAGCAGGTTCCAGTTGCGGCCGCCGAGCCGCCGGATCCACCCACTGGTCGAGGTGAGTGCGAGCGGAATCATCAGCACGAAGGCCGTGAACCCCGCCGTGATGTAGGGCCGCTTCACCACGTCCTCCCACACGCCGTCGAAGGCCAGCGAATGATCGAGCACGAAGTAGGTCATGAAGTGCAGCGTGCCGTAGAAGAAGGCGAACAAGCCGAACGGCCGCCGGAATAGCGCCAGCGGGTTGAACCCCGTCGCCCAGCGCAGCGGCGTGATGGCGAGCGTGGCGACGATGAAGCGCAGCGTCCAGATCCCGGTGTGGTTGGTGATGGTCTCCACCGGGTTCACGCCGAGGTCACCCCAGAAGGCGTTGTAGACGAGCCAGCCGGCGGGTTGCAGCGCGGCTGCGAACACCACCGGCTTGGCGATCCGGCGTACGAACTGGGTCTGGGTCACCCTTCGACTCGCTGTGCTCGCTCAGGGCAGGCCTGCGCACGCAGACGGCGCGCGCCCACCGTCAGTAGTGCTTGCGCAGGTCCATGCCTGCATAGAGCGACGCCACCTGGTCGCCATAGCCGTTGAAGGGCAACGTCTTCCTGCGGAAGAACTCACCGATACGGCGTTCGGTCTTCTGGGTCCAGCGGGGGTGATCCACATCGGGGTTCACGTTGGCATAGAACCCGTACTCGTCGGCGCGCGTCTGCTGCCAGGTGTTGAGCGGTTCCTTCTCGACGAACTTCACGCTCACGATCGACTTGATGCCCTTGAAGCCGTACTTCCACGGCACCACCAACCGGATCGGCGCGCCGTTCTGGTTGGGCAGCACTTCGCCGTAGAGGCCGACGGCGAACATCGCCAGCGGGTGCAGGGCCTCGTCCATGCGCAGGCCTTCGCGATACGGCCACAGCAGCGCCGGCTCGGTCTGCCCGGGCATCTGCCGCAGATCGACGAGCGTTCGCATCTCGATGTACTTGGCCTTCGAGGAGGGCTCCATGCGCTTGACGAAATCCGCCAGCGGGAAGCCGTTCCACGGAATCACCATCGACCAGGCCTCGACGCAGCGCATCCGGTAGATGCGCTCCTCGAGCGGGAACCACTTCAGGATGTCTTCGATGTCGTAGGTACCCGGCTTGGCGCACTCGCCTTCGACCTTGATCGTCCAGGGACGCGGCTTGAGGGAGCCCGCGTACCGTGCCGGATCACCCTTGTCCAACCCGAACTCGTAGAAGTTGTTGTAGGTGGTGACGTCGCGGTACGAGTTCAATTTCTCGTCGGTGCTGAAGGGGCTCTTCTTCAAGTTGGCCAGCTTCTGCGCGGCCGCGTTCTGCGCGCCGGCCTGACCCGGCAAGACCAGCCCGGTTGCCAGGGCCGCCGCGGTGGCGCCGGCAGCACCGATGAACTCCCGTCGCCGCAGGTAGAACTCGCGCGGGGTGACGTCAGACTCGCGCAGATCGGGCGTGGGCTTGATCAGCATCGGGCAACCTCAGAGTGCATTCGATCCGCGATCATACCTTCGGGCCAGCCACTGGGGCGACACACCCAGGAAATACAGCAGCAGCGTCGTCAGGTTCGACAGGCTCTGGCGCCACCAGCCCCGCTGCTCCCAGCGTCGGGCCGATGTCACCACACCCTGGCTGAGATGGACCATCCGCCCCTGCTGTTTCAGCCGGCCAACGAACTCCACGTCTTCCATGAGCGGAATGGCGGTAAACCCACCCAGCGAATGGAACACCGCTCGGCGAGAGAATATTCCCTGGTCCCCATAAGGCAGGCCGAAGACGCGAACCCGCGCGGCCACGGCCCACTCGAGCCATCGCGCCTGCCAGGCCCTGGAATCGAGGCGGAACGCGAAGGCGCCGCCCGCCACGTCCGGGCGACTCTCGAGAGCCTCGAAGGCCTCGAACCAGTCGGCCGGCGGATGGCTATCGGCGTGCACGAACCAGAGCCAGCGGCCCCTCGCCACGGCCGCGCCGGCGTTGAGCTGGACGCCGCGGCCGGTCGGCCCATCGACCCAGGTCACGTCAGGACGCCTGCTGCGAACCTCGTCGTGCACCGGGTCGGTCGGGCCGCTGCTCGAGACGACGATCTGCAGGCCGGGGCGGCTCGGCAGTTGTGCCAGGAGCGCCGTCAGCGGGATGGCATCGCCCCGCACCGGCACGACGACGGTGACCAGCGGCTCGGCGGCAGACATCGACGACCGGGCCATAGTACCGTCTGCCGCATGTCGATGCGTACTGCCGCCCCACTCCTCGCGCTCCTCGGTCACGAGCTGCGCGCTCCGGCCGGGGTCGTGGGCGGCTACCTGGCCCTCATCGAGCAGGGGCGGGACACGCTCACGCCCGAACAGCAGAAGGCGCTGGCCGGCGCCCGCCGGGCGCAGCAGTCCCTGGTCGAGGTGCTCGACGGCCTGCGACGGCTCACCGCGGCATGGCGCTCGGAAGACGACCCGCTGACCTGGGTGGCGCTGCCGCTGCTGGCCGAGGAGGTGCGCCGTCTGGCCTCGGCGCGCGGCGTGCCGCTCACGCTCGACGCCACCGCGGCCGTGGCCATGCCGCGTCGCGGTCGCGACGCCGAGCTGGCGGAGGGTCTCGTCACCATCGGCGAGGCGGTGAGCCGCGAGCACGGCGCCGACGTCGTCACGACAGTGGCGATCGAAGACGGCGCGCTCGTGTGGCGCGTGCGTCCGGCCGGTGCGTCATCCGAGGCGGACGCCCGTCGGCACGACTTCGATCCGTGGCGCCCCGGTCTGGGTGTGCGCCTGGTGGCGGCGGCCGTGACGATCGCCGCCTCTCGCGGGACGCTGCACGACCTCAGCCTCGGCGCCCAGCGCTACGGGGTCGACGTCACGTTCGACCTCGAATCCGCCGCGCCTCCGGGCCCTCTCGACGCCGGCTGAGGAGCCCGACTCGTGATCAGCGGATCTCGGTGAGCCGTCGGCCGCGCGCGATCTCGCGTTGCACGCACCGTTCGGCGCGCAGGTAGGCCTCGCGCTGCGCCCCGCCCGATAGCGGACGCAGCAGCTCCGCATCGCTCGGACACTGCACGCGCCCGCCGCTCACCGGAGCGGTCGAGGGCGGGCTCGCGTACATCATCGCGGCGCCCACCGTGACCCAGGCGGGCGCCTTCGTGAGATACGGCGCGACGAGCGCCCGCGCCACTTGGTAGCGCAGGGTCGATTCGAGTACGCCGCGCTGTCTGAGGTGCGCGATCGGCGCCAGGTCGATGGTGGCGCCGACCGTGGCCGCGACGACCCACCACGGCTGGCCCGTCTCGTGACCGAACGCCTCGAGCGTCGGATGCACGTTCACCGACAGCACGTCGGGGGCCTTGACCAGCGCCCGCGCCACGACGTCGTCGCGCGTCTGGCGCACCAGGCCCACCACGAGCGCGCGATCGTGATCCTCGAACGTCGGCAGCGTGAGGCGGATGCCGGCGGCGAGCGCCGCGGCAGGCGCCACCGGCGGCACGGGCGGTGTGCCGGCGGCCGGACCGGCAGGGGGCGCCGTGCGGGCCACGGTGGTCGCGCCGACCTCACCGATGACGAGGTCGCGGAAGTAGGCCCGAAGGATCGTCGGCGCCGTCTCCCCTCGCGCCGCCCGCTTGCCGGCGCCGACCACACACAAGCCGACTCCGTGGCCGTAGCCCACGCCATCGAAGCGGTAGTCGGAGCCGTCCTTCGACACCTTGAAGGCGGTGCTGCGGACGATCTGCCAGCCGAGTGTGCGCCCGACGGCCATCCGGAACTCGTGGGCCGAGAGCGTGTTCGGCGTGAACCCGTCCGCGCGCAGCAGGCCGGCGCGACCCGACGGCGTGCGGTCTAAGATCGACAATCCACGCAGGCGGCCCGACAGGCCCGCGGCTCGCACCGCTTTCTCGACATCGCTGGCCGCAATGACATTCGACCAGCCGGGCTCGTCCTCGCAGGCGTCGTGGGCGTCGCCGGGCGCGTAGTCGGTCGCACCGGGCCAGACCTCGGACGCCATCGCCGGGGTGCCGCCGTTGTGCGCGGAATAGAACACGAAGGCGGGCTTACCGGCGTCGAGCAGGATCTGCCCGGCCGTGGCCGCCGCCGCCGTGCGCGCCGCCGGCAGCACGGGACGCATCACCTGGCAGTGGGTCGTATCGCACAGGTCGTAGCCCTCGGCGCGGTGGCGGTTGCCGTTGGCGGCCGCAAACGTGCGGATGACGATGGCCAGGGCCTGCTGGGCGGCGGCGCCGGCCCGCGGCTGCCCCTCGCCCGAGATGACGCGCGCCACGTAGTCCTCGAGCGGCAGCGCCTCGACGCGCACGGCGCCGCCGGCCGACGTAACGCCGATGCGGATGGTAGGCCCGTCGGGCTGAGCCGGGCGGCCGGAGGCCCACCCGACGGCACCGGCGACGGCCAGGACGCCGGCGACCAGCGCCGCGCGCCGGGCGATCCGTGTCAGAGCTTGGTCTTGCAGCCTGGTCGACAACGACATGGGATGGTCTTGTCGCCCTCGGTGTTGTAGTCGTAGGTGAGTTCGTCCCCTGGCGCGATGGCCTTGGAGGCGCGAATCCAGATCGTCTTGGTCTTGGCGTCGACCGCGCTGTAGCAGTTCGGCTGGCAGGAGTGGTTGATGAACCTGGCGTCGTTGCCGCCGACGTTGGCGTCGCGCGACCAGGCCCGGTTGACCCGGAAGACCCAGATACAGCCGTTGTTCAGGTACTTGTCTTCGCGCTTGTCGCTCACCTTGTTGGAAATGAGCTCGCCGGCGTAGTCGATGATGATCTTGTTCTTGTTGATGGGCTCGGTCGCGAACACGCCCCAACCGTGGAGCTTCGAGCGTTTGCGGACGATCTTCGGTAGGTACAGCGTCGATGCCATGTGCGCTGGCCAGTGTAGCGGATTCGCTGCGTCTTCGGCTATCCTCGACGCGACACTTCAAGGGAGGCGCACGTGCGACGACTGGCAGTAGCAGCACTCATCGGACTCATCGGCCTCGGAGGCACCATGACGGCGCAAGTGCAGCGCTTTGCGGGACCGGCGCAGTTCCCGTTCAGTTCGGCGACCAAGGCCGATGGCCTCGTCTACGTCGCCGGCACCATCGCCGCTGAGGGCGACATCCGCAACCAGACCAGGAAGGTGCTCGAGAGCATCGACCAGGCCTTGCAGAAGGCCGGCTCCAGCCTGGCGATGGCGGCCTCGATCCAGGTCTACATCAAGAACGCCTCCGACTTCGCCGCCATGAACGAGGTCTACCGCACGTTCTGGAAAACCGATCCGCCGGCCAGAACGACGATCGTCTCCGACTTCGTCGTGCCCGGGGCCCTGCTCGAGATTTCGGCGATCGCGATTCCCACCGGCGGCGACCGCCAGGTCATCCACCCCTCGTCGTGGATGAAGTCGCCCAACCCCTACAGCTACGGCATCAAGAGCGGCAGCACGCTCTTCCTGGCCGGGCTCGTCTCGCGCAACGGCAAGGACAACTCGGTGGTCGAGGGACCGATGGCCGTGCAGACCAAGGCCGCGCTCGACAACGCCGGCGAGATTCTGAAGGCCGCCGGCATGACGTTCGACAACGTCGTCAGTTCGCGCGTGTTCATCACCGACGGCGCGCAGTTCCAGGACATGAACAACGTCTACCGCACGGTCTTCACGAAAGACCCGCCGGCGCGGGCCACGGTAGTGGCGCCGCTCATGGGCGCGGCCAACGTGGTCGAGATCACGCTTACGGCGTCGAGCCTGCCCAAGCAGGTCTTCACCACCCCGGCCGCCGACGGCACCCCCGGCAAGCCGAGCCCGATCCTGAGCAGTGCCGTCAAAGTCGGCAACCGGCTCTATCTCTCGGGCCTGCTCGGCAACACGGCGGCCAACAAGGGCGATACCGAGGCGCAGACCACCGAACTGCTCGCCCGCGTGGGCCGCACCCTGCAGGTGGCCGGCTTCGGCTGGGGCGACCTGGTCGACGGCGTCGTCTACCTGACCGACACCGGTAACTTCGACGCGATGAACCGAGGTTACCGGGCCGCGATCAAGGAGTTGCCGGCCCGCGCCACCGTCAAGGCCGGACTGGTCAGCCCCGAGGGCCTGCTCGAGATCATGTTCGTAGCCTCGAAGTAGGCGCGCCCCGCCTAGGAGTCGCGCAGGGCCGCCGTCGGGTCGACGCGCGACGCGCGCCAACTGGGCGCGGTGGCCGCGGCCGCGACCACCGCCGTCAACGCCACGACCCCGGCGAGGAAGGCCAACGGGTCGAGCGGTCCGATGCCGTGGAGCGTGCCGCGGGCTGCAGCGCCGAGCACGACGGCAAGGCACAGGCCCAACGCCAATCCCGGCGCAGCGGCCGCCAGCGTCTGACCCAGGACGAGCCAGACGATATCGGCGGGCCTGGCCCCGAGCGCCAGGCGCACGCCGATCTCGCGGCGGCGACGTTCGACGAACCACGACACCAGGCCGTAGAGACCGACGACACTGAGCAGCAGCGACACCCCGCCGAGCCCGGTGGCCGCGCGGGCCGCGGCGCGCGTCGGCAGGAGTTCGATCTCGAGGTGGTCGGTGAGCGTGCGTGGGAAGAAGCCGACCACGCCAGGACCGGCCCGGTCGAGGGCACGCTGCAGCGCGCCGAGGGCGTCACGCGGGTCGCCGGTCGCCCGCGCCAGCAACGTCAGATGGAACGCCGCCGGCGTCGGGCGGTAGACGTGCAGCTGGCCCGACTCGGCCAGCGACCGGTACTTCGAATCGCGGGCCACGCCCACCACTCGCACGGCGCGTTGGTCGGCGCCGATGATGAGCGATCGGCCGAGCGCGTCGCCATCGGGCCACAACCGCTGGGCGAGACTGTCGTTCACGATGACCACGTCCGCCTCGCCTTCGCACTCTTCGGCCGTGAACGTCCGGCCGTGCAGCAGCGGCACGGCCACGGTCTCGAAGTAACGGCTGGTCGCCAGATACATCGTGACATCACCGACAATCGGTGTGCCGCGTTCTTTGCGGACCTCGACGAGCGGCGTGGAACCGTCAATCGGCGCCCGGTTCGACATCGCCGTTCCAGTCACGCCCGGCGCCGACGCCGCCAGATCGAGGGCCCTCCGCGCCGTCAGTGCTGATTGGCCAGGGGGCCCCATCGGCTCGATGTCGAAGTCCATGGCCACGAGGCCCGCGCTCGCGAAGCCGACATCGCCGGCCTCGAGGGCGTGGAGGCTGCGCGACAGCAGTCCCGCCCCCACGACGAGCGCCAGCGATACGCCGATCTGCACCGACACGAGCAGGCGACGAGAACGAGACAGCGAACGCCCGCCGAGGGCGCGGGCCTCGCCGGCAGCCAGGGCGGCGGCAGCCGACGTCCGCGCGGCCCAGAGCGCCGGGCCGATGGCCAGCAGCACACCGGCACCGCCTGACATGAGAACCACGGCAGCCACGACCGCGGCGTCAAGCGGCAGGTCGACCCGCAACGCCAGCGTCGGCAGGACGGCCACCTCCGCCAGGGCCCGGCGCGCCCACAGATAGCCGCCAAGGGCGATCGCGCCACCGACCACCCCGAGCAGCGCCCCTTCGAGCAGCATGCGGCGGGCGATGGCCAGCCGGCCGGCTCCCATCGAAAGGTGAATGGCCGTTTGGCGTTCGGCCGCGGCGGCCCGCGCCAGCAGCACGCCGGCCACGTTGGCCGCGCCCACCGCCAGGATGAGCACCGACAACCCGCCGAGCATCCACACCAGTGTCGCCGCATCGGAGCGCTGCTGTCCGGTGAGGACGGTGCCCGCCTCGGTGCGCAACGTCCGTTCGTGCCACGCCTCGGGCAACCGCCTGGCCAGGGCTGTGGCGGCCGCCGCCAGGCGGGCATCGACCTCGGCCACCGAGCGGTTCGGCAGCGCGAACAGCGAGAACCAGCGGGCCGTGACATCCGTGCGCCAGCCGGCCCCGAGCAGCGCGTCCCCCTGGGCCAGGGGTGCCCAGATATCGACGGCGCCGCCGAAGGCGCTGGCCGACGCCGACGCGCTCGTGACGCCGACCACGGTGAAGCTCGCGCGGTTGAGCTCGAGGGTCTGGCCGAGAACGCCGGGGTCGGCACCGAATCGCCGGCGCCAGAGCGCCTCGCCAATCACGACCGCCGGCGCGGCGCCGCGACGGTCGTCGGAGGTGACCAGGGCCCGGCCCACAAGCATCGGACTGCCGACGAGCGCCAAGTAGCCGCCGTCCACCACCTCGACCACGCTCTGGACGTCCGCGCCGCCCGTGCGCAGGAGCACCGGCTGCAGGTTCACTGCCGAGAGCGTGGCTGCGCCATCGAGATGCCGGCGTATTTCGTCGAGCTCGACGTACGACAAGCGGAAGCCCGTGCGTCCGGTGCGGTCGGCGGTCGCGACCCGGCGGAGCGCGTGGCCGTGGACGGCGGACACCGGCCGGAACAACAACGGTCCGGCAAGGCCGCTTGTGACCAGTACCGCCAGGAGGCCCGCCGCGAGCGTGGCCGCGGCGCCGAGGGTGGCGAAGGGCGCCCGCTGCATGCCACGCATCACGAACCGGACATCGCGGCGCCAGATCGGCACGTGGGTCAAGGGCGCCAGGAGAGCCGCCCTCGTGAAGGCCAGCCCCAGCGAGGCCGACTCTCGCCACAGCCACCAGGCTGCGCCCCACCGTGACCGGCCGCTGCGCACCATACGGTAGTCGTCGGCCAGTTCTGCCAGCAGCTGTTGCCGGTCGCGGGCGGGCACGAGGCGCGAGAGGACGGCGACGATCATGCGCGGGAGTCGAGGTGTCATGGCTCTTCGAGCAACGGCTCGATCCCGACCCGCATGCGGGCCACCGCCGACAGCGCCCGGCGCAGGGCCGCCAGGCCGCGCGACGACGCGCGATAGAAGCGACGCGGGCGTCCGCCGCCGGCCCGGTCGGGATCCTCGAGCCGTGACGTGAGCAGGCGCTTGGCTTCCAGGCGATCGAGCGTCACGTAGACGGCGCCCCGCGATACCGGGCGGCCGGTCCGCGACTCGATGGCCGTGCGGACGGCCGGCGGGTAGGCCTCTGTACCCAGGTGCAGCACCGACATCAGGACCAGCACTTCGAACTCGCCGAGGGGACTGGTGATCATATCGTGCTTACGATGTAAGCATCACCGACCTGCCATGTCAACAATGTCGGCATCGAAGCCAGCCGCGGCGTCTCGAGCGGCGGCCGGTACGCCGGTCGCTTCTCAGGGCGCCAGGCGCCAGATCTGGGCGTCGTAGCGCCAGGCGGTGAACGCCAGGCGACGCCCGTCGGGCGACCACGCCGGCTGCGACTTGTTGACCGGGTCGAAGGTGAGCTGCGCGACGGGACCTGCCGCGAGCGGCCGGCTGAAGAGCTGATAGAACCCGTCGGCGGCAGGCGCCACGAACGTGAACGAGGCGCCGTCGGGCCCGACGCTCAGCCCAGGAAAGTCGTGTTCGCTGGCGAAGCGGTGCAGCACCCGGGCAGTACCGCCCGCTGCGGGCAGGAGCAGCACGGCGTGTCGGCCGGGCCCTTCCTTGGCGATCGCCGTCAGACGCTTCCCGTCGGGCAGCCACTCACCGTGCGTGATCTCGAATCCCTCGGCGCCGATCTCACTTAGTTCCGAGGTGACTTCGCCGGTGTCCTGATCCAGGCCGAGCGTAAACATCACCGAACGTCCGTCCTTGGTGCCGTCGAGCAGGAGCGTCTTGCCGTCTGGTGCCCAGCGCGGCCACCCCACCTCGGCACCGCGGCCCAGCATCGTGATCCGCCGATCGGGCACGCCGCCCTCGGCAGGCCGCAGCCACACGTCGTCAGACATCTCGCGATGCGAGTGGAACGCGATCCAGCGCCCGTTCGGCGACCAGGCCATGCCCTGATCTTCCGAATCGGAGGCGGCGATGATCTCGGTCGGCTGATCGGCCGGCAGCGCGCCGGAGACGTCCAGCACGCCGACTTCCTGCGCGATGTCTGGGTACTTCGCGTCGTCGAGCTGACGCCGCCACGTGCCATAGGTCATCGAGACGAGGGGACGGGTCGGATGCCACCACGGCGTTTCGGCCTGGAACGTCGTCAGCGGCCTGACAGCGCCGTCGACCAGCTCGCCGAGGTGCGTGCGGTATTCCTGGGTCTTGTAGACGACGGTGCCATCGCGGGCGATGGTCGGACCGTAGGCGTCGCGGGCCGTGGCCGTCAGTAGCTCCCCGGCACCCGTCGCCCGCGTGATGCGCCAGAGATCGAGGAAGCCACGCTCGTTGCCGGCGCCCACGTAGACGCTGCGGCCATCGGGTGCAAACGCGATGGGCCCCGAGATGCGAAGCGCCGGCTGCGTGACGACGGGCGGCGTACCGCACGGTACCGAGACGCCGTCGCCTTCGGCGGTCGTGAGCACGCAGGCGATCTCGGTGGCCGACGCCCACGCCGGCCACGACGGACGGCCCGCCGTGACCTCGGTGCGCCAGAGTTCCTGACCATCGAGCCGTACCCGCCAGAGATCCAGGCCCTCGGCGCCAGCGGCGATGCCGGCCACCCACGCACCATCGGGACTGACACTCAGCTGGCGCAGCGCGTTGGCCGCGAGCGTCATGCCGCTCGTGGCGCCGCCGCCTTCGAGCGTGGCCTCGGGCCAGAGCGGCCGCGTGCCGACGCCGAGTTCGTGCAGCTGCCAGCGTGACCGCGCGCCGCCATCCTCGAAGAGGATGCGGCGATCGTCGACCCACGCCAGATGCCGTACCTGCCCCTCGCCCCGCACGGCCGAGACGTCGACGCCGCCAGCGATCGGGGCCACGCGCAGCACACGGCCCTCGGACATCGCCACCAGCCGTCCCGACGGCGAGACGGCAACCGCCGGATCGCGGTAGCCGACGATTCCCTGTTGATGGGCGGTGGCGACCCACGCCGTCGGCCCGGCAACCGTGTGGCCCGTGGCCGCCGGGCCGGCAACCCGTCCGGTTCCCGCCAGCCACACGGCCCCGGCAATCGCTGCCACGCCAACGAGCGTCAGTACGCGACTCGACATGGGCAGAATTCTAGTCCGGCCGAGAAAGTCAGGAGCGATTCCGGTAGAGCGAGGCGTCGACCGCCCTGGCCATGGCCGCGGTATCCATCGAACGGTCGAGAAAGCGCGCCACCGCCACGGCGGTCGCCTCAGGGGCGGCCACGGCCTCGCCATACGGCACATAGAGGGTCGCAAAGCAGGCCCGGGCGGTCATGAAACGTTCGACCTGAGCCAGGTGCGAGGCGAAGGCATCGCGCGAGCGCGCCGCGTCGGCCGCGTCGCCGGCCGCTCTGCGGCGCGACAGCATCTGCTGCTGCGAGGCCAGCACTTCGTCGAGATCGCGCTGCATGAAGATGACCTGGTAGTTGTAGTGCTCTGGCAGCCAGGTGAGGAGGAACGAGATGATCTTCACGGCCTTGCCGCGCGCCGCCGGCAGCCAGGCCACGTCGCCCCGGGCCGTGTCGAGCTCCTTGACGGGCTCGAACTCGAAGTAGCCCCTCGGGTTGCTCTCATCGGCCGCGCGGAGACCGTCGTCGAGCGGCATGACGCCGCCGGCCTCGAGCATCCGCATCATCATCGAGGTGCCGGAGCGGGGCAGGCCCGAGACCACTATGATCGGCGCGCCGTAGCGCAGGCGCCGGGCCAGCCGGCCTAGCCGGGCGACTACCGGCACTTCGCCGCACGCTCCGGCGCCGCCACGCCGCACGGTACAATGACCAGCGTCCGCTTGCAGGTTTCAATGCGCTCCGGCATGGCCAGACTTGTACCACACCCTCGGGCGGCGTTCGTCGTGGCCGCCGTCACCCTCGTGGCACCTGCCGCGGCCGACGCCTACATCGGACCGGGGGCGGGCTTCGCGGTGATGTCGTCGTTCCTCGTCATGCTGGTGACGATGGTGGTGGTGGTGGCCTCGGTCCTGGCATGGCCGTTCCGAGCCGCGTGGCGCCTCGTCACTCGCAGAGGTCCGCCGCCGTCCACCATCGATCGTTTCATCGTCATCGGCTTCGACGGGCAGGATCCCACCCTCACCGACGACTACCTGAAGCAAGGCCTGCTCCCGAACTTCGCGAAGCTGCAGGCGCAAGGAGCATATCGCCGCCTGCAAACCACCTATCCGGCGCTCTCACCGGTGGCCTGGTCGTCGTTCAGCACCGGCACGCATCCGGGGCGGCACAACATCTTCGATTTCCTCGATCGCGATCGCCGCACGTATCTGCCACTGCTCTCGTCCACCAGGATCGGCAAGGTCGAGCGCTTCTTGAAACTGGGTAAGTACCTCATTCCGCGCGAGCGGCCAGCGCTGACGAACCTGCGGCGGTCGAAGCCGTTCTGGACCATCCTGGGCGAGCGACGCATCTGGAGCACGGTGCTGCGCGTGCCGATCACGTTTCCGCCGGACCGCTTCTACGGCGCCGAACTGAGCGCGATGAGCGTGCCGGATCTGCTCGGCACGCAGGGGACCTTCCTGCTCTTCACCACCCGCCCGCCGTCCGCCCGCTTCAAGGAAGGCGGTCAGCGGGTGCCGGTCGAACTCGTGGGCGACAGAATCGACACCGTCGTGACCGGTCCGGAGAACGGCTTCGTCGTTGGCCACCCGCCGCTCACCTGCCCGCTCACGCTGGTCGTCGATCGCGCGTTGTCGCGTGCCACCATCACGACCGGCGGGGCGAGCGTCACGCTTGGCGTGGGCGAACTGAGCGGCTGGCTGGCGCTGCCCTTCCCCGCCGCGCCTGGCGTCACCGTGTCGGGCATCGCGCGGGTGCAGGTGCTCGAGCTGGGCGCGCACGTGTCACTCTACATGTCGCCAATCAACCTCGACCCCGAGGAACCGGCGATGCCGATCTCGCATCCCGGCTACTACGCCGGCTACCTCGCCAAGCGCCACGGACCGTACGCCACGCTCGGTCTCGCCGAAGACACCTGGGCGCTCAACGAAGGCGTGACCGACGACGCCACGTTCCTGAAGCAGGCACACGACATCGACGACGAGCGGCGCCGGATGTTCCTGACCTCGCTCGGCAAGTTGCGCCGCGGGTCGCTCGTGTGCGTCTTCGACGGCACCGATCGCATCCAGCACATGTTCTGGCGCTACATCGACCCGAAGCACCCGGCCCACCGCAGCGACGCGCCGGCCGAACATCGCGATGCCATCAAGGCGCTCTACCAGAAGAACGACCGGCTCGTCGGCGAGGTCATGGCGACGCTCGGTCCCCGCGATCTGCTGATGGTGATTTCGGATCACGGCTTCAGCTCGTTCCGCCGCGGCGTCAATCTGAACGCGTGGCTGCTTGGCGAGGGCTATCTCGCTCTCAAGGAGGGGACGGACGGCTCGGCCGAGTGGCTGCGGGACGTCGACTGGGCGAAGACGCGTGCCTACTGCCTCGGGCTCTCGGGTCTGTTCCTCAATCTGCGCGGACGCGAGGCATCCGGCATCGTCGCGGCCGGAGAGGAGGCGCGCGCGCTCAAGGCGGAACTCATCGCGAAGCTCGCACGCTTGCCCGACCGGGGGGGCGGCGACGTCGGCGTGCGCGAGGCCTTCGACACGACGGCGCTCTACCAGGGGCCGTACTCACAGAACGCGCCAGACCTCGTCATCGGCTACAACGCCGGCTATCGCACGTCGTGGGACTGCGCGACCGGCATGGTCTCCGGCCCGGTGTTCGAAGACAACACCAAGGCGTGGAGCGGGGATCACTGCATCGACCCGCGGCTGGTGCCGGGCGTGGTCTTCTGCAACCGCCCGATCGAGGAGTCACGCGACCTGTCGATCGTCGACATCGCCCCGACGGCGCTCCGGCTGTTCGGACTGACACCGCCGCCCCACATGGACGGTCGCCCGTGGGCGGTCGCGCCATGACGACTGCCTCACGCAGATGGCGAGCGTTGTGTGCGCTGGCGCTGGCCGGGTGTGTCCTCAGCGCCGCGATCGGTTGCGGCGATCGTTCACGGGTTGGCGCCGGCCACAAGGTGATCGTGCTCGGCATCGACGGCTTCGACCACCAGCTCGCCACGGACTTGCTGGCGGCAGGGCGCCTGCCGAACCTGGCGCGCCTGGCGGCACAAGGCGGCTTCCAGCCGCTCGCCACCTCCACCCCGCCGCTCAGCCCGGTGGCGTGGTCAACCTTCATCACCGGTCTCGACCCTGGTGGGCACGGCATCTTCGACTTCATCCATCGCGAACCGACGACGCTCGAGTCGTTCCTCTCGACATCGCGCACGGTGCCGCCGGGCCGGATGCTCACGCTGGGCTCCTGGCAGTTTCCGCTGTCGGCAGGACACGTCGATCTGCTGCGCGGCGGTGACGCCTTCTGGGACGTGCTGGAGCAACGCGGCATCGAGACGACGATCGTGCGGATGCCGGCGAACTTCCCGCCGTCGGGCACAGCCACCCGTGAACTGAGCGGCATGGGCACGCCCGACATGCTCGGCACCTACGGCATCTTCACGCTCTTCTCGTCCAAGCCCGATGTCTTCGAACGCCAGGACGTCTCGGGTGGGGTCATCCAGCCGATCGATGTCATCGACGACGTGGCCCGCGGCGCCATCGAGGGACCGTCGAATCCCTACCTTGTCACGCCCACACCGATGACCGTGGCGTTTGCCGCGCACGTCGACGCCTCGGGCCAGGCGGTACAGATCGTCGTCGGCGACGAGAGGCGCGTGCTCGAGGTCGGCGAGTGGAGCTCGTGGGTGCCGATCGCGCTGCCGATGCTGCCCTTCTCGACACTGCCGGGCCAGGTTCGCTTCCTGCTCAAGAGCCTGACGCCCTACTTCGAGCTCTACGTGAGCCCGATCAACCTCGATCCGTACGCGCCGGCGCTGCCCATTTCGACGCCCGGGACCTACGCGGCCGAACTGGCCGACGCCACCGGCCGCTTCTATACCCAGGGCATGCCCGAAGACACCCGGGCCCGCAACGTCGAGGCGCTGTCGGCCGACCAGCTGCTCGCGCAGGCCCGCATCACGGCCGACGAGAACCGCCGGCAGTTTCACTACGTGCTCGACCGTTTCGCCGACGGCCTGCTGTTCTACTACTTCGGGCACATCGACCAGGTGTCGCACGTGATGTGGCGATCGATGGACCCGGACCATCCGGCCTACATCACGGCCGACGCGGCTTACCAATCGGTCGTCTCCGACCTCTATGTCGAGATGGACGGGATCGTCGGTGAGGCGATGGCGAGTCTTGGCCCGGACGATCTGCTGGTCGTGATGTCAGACCACGGTTTCGCCCCGTGGCGCCGCGCCGTGAACATCAACAGTTGGCTGCGCGACCACGGCTATCTGGTCGTTACGGGTGCCAGGGCCGCGGCTGCGCCGGGCCTGGCCGGCGTCGACTGGACCCGGACGCGTGCCTACGCGGTGGGGTTGAACGGCGTCTACGTGAACCGGCAGGGCCGAGAGTCGCGGGGCATCGTGCCACCGGCGGAGGCCGCGCGCCTGACGGCTGAGATCGCGGCGGCAATGGAAGCCACGATCGATCCGGCGACCGGCGCCCAGGCCATCACGAAGGCGTTCATGACCGCCACCACGTTTGCCGGCCGTGACTACCCGACGATCGAGCCCGACATCATCGTCGGCTACGCACGCGGCGCGCGTGTCTCGAGCGACTCGGCCCTCGGGATCGTCGCGCCCGACGTCTTCGCCGACAATCGCGAGCCGTGGAGCGGCGACCACAGCATGGATCCGGCTCACGTCCCGGGCGTGCTCTTCACGAGCCGTCCGCTCAAGGTGCCAGCCGATCGGCTCCAGACGCTGGCCGGATCGATCCTGGCCGAGTTCGGGATCACCGATTTTCCCCGACGGAGGTCTGCCCAGTGATGTTCGGATCAGGCATCAAGCTCGACAAGGCCCTGCTCGCCCGGGTCAAACGGATCGCGGACCTGGCCGGCTACTCGTCGGTCGACGAGTTCATCACGCATGCGCTCGAAAAGGAACTGGCGCAGCTCGAGGGCGCCGAATCCGAAGAGGAACTGAAGAAGCGCCTCAAGGGCCTCGGGTATCTCTCCTAGCGCGATGACCTTCGTCAACGCCCAACTCGTGCGGGTGAGCGACCTGCTGCTCGCGCCGCTGGCCGGCCTGTCGCCGCTCGTCGTCGTCACCGGCACCGCATTCGCGTCGGCACTCCTCGTGCTCGCCGTGATGCGGCTCACCTCCGACCAGCCGGCGCTCACCGCGGCGAAACGGCGCATCCACGCCGCCCTGCTCGAGATGCGGCTCTACAACGACGATCTGCCGGCGATCCTGCGTGCGCAGGGCGAGGCGCTGCGCCACAACCTGTCGTACGTGGGTCTTTCACTCGTTCCCCTCCTCATCACCGCCGTGCCGCTGACCTTCGCCATCGCGCAGCTGCAGGCGTGGTACGGCTATGCCGGGCTGACGCCTGGAGCGCCGGTGGTCGTCACGGCGGTGGTCGATGGCCCTCGCGGCAACGGACTGCCGCATCTCGAGGCCGACGGTCTCGACCAGCAGGGCCCGCCGCGCTACTTCCCGGCCCTCGGCGAGGTCACTTGGCGGGTCGTCCCGCGCGCGGCGGGCGCCTCGACACTGCGCATCGTCATGCCGGGCGGCGCCATGCTCGAGAAATCGCTCGACGTCGCGGCCGGCGACGTGACGGCCCGTCGGTCGCCGGTGCGCCAGCGGGCGACGCTGGTCGGTCAGCTCCTCTACCCTTCGGAGCCACCACTCGAGGACACGGCCGGCGTCTCGGCCATCCGGGTGCCCTACCCGGATCGCTCGCTGGCCGTCTTCGGCGCTGGTCTGCACTGGCTCTACATCTACGTGGCTGCGACCTTCGCCTTCGTGTTGTTGCTTCGCAAGCCGCTCGGCGTGGTCATCTGATCGGCACCGGCCTGACGCCCAGGGGTGGAAGTCCGGGCTCTTGCGCGCGGACCAGGCGGACGGCCCTCTGGGTACAATCAGGCATGCACTCCGCGCACCTGCGTCGCTGTCTCGCCCAGACAGCGACGGCCGCGGTCCTGCTGGCGCTGCTCCAGGCCTGCAGCGGCCGGCCGGCCGGACCTCCCAGCGTCCTCATCGTCACCCTCGACACGCTGCGTGCCGACCATGTCGGCGCCTACGGCTACGCCGCCGCTCGCACCCCGGTGCTCGACGGCCTCGCGGCCCGGGGCGCCCGCTTCGCCAACGCCACCACCACGACGCCGCTCACGCTCGCCGCGCACACGTCGCTCTTCACCGGCACGTTCCCCGCCTACCACGGCGTGCGCGACAACACCGGCTTCCACGTCGACGACAGCCTGACGACGATGGCCGAGGTGTTCGCCGGCAAGGGCTATCGCACTGGCGGCTTCGTCGGCGCCTTCGTGCTCGACCGGCGCTGGGGCATCGCGCAGGGCTTCACCGACTACCTCGACGCCTTCAACCTGTCGGCGGACGTCGGCCCGGGCCTCGACTCGATCCAGCGGCGCGGCGACGAGGTCGTGACCCACGCGCTCGCCTGGCTCGGGAAGGACGACACCCAGCCGTTCTTCGGCTGGGTGCACCTCTACGACCCGCACGCACCGTACGAGGCACCGGCCGAGTTCGCCTCGCGCTTCCCTGCCGGCCAGATCGGCGCCTACGACGCCGAGATCGCCTACACCGACTCCCAGGTCGGACGTCTCGTCCAGGCGCTCGAATCCAGCGGACGGCTGGAGAACACCCTCATCGTCGTGCTCAGTGACCACGGCGAGCAGCTCGGCGAGCACCACGAACAGGCGCACGGGTTCTTCGTCTACGACGCCTCGGTGCAGATCCCGCTCCTCATCGCTGGCCCCGGGGTCTCGTCGCGCGTCGTGCCGGATCAGGTCCGAATCGTGGACGTGATGCCGACGGTGCTGGACCTGGCCGGGGTGAAGGGCCCCGACGTCATGCAGGGCACGACGCTGCGCCCCGCACTCGATGGCGGGAAGGTCGACCTGCTGGCGCTCTCGGAATCGTGGTATCCGCGCTTCCACTACGGATGGAGCGAGCTCACGGCGGTGCGTGACGGCCGCTTCAAGTTCATCCTGGCGCCGAGGCGCGAGCTCTACGACCTCACGACCGACCCCGGCGAGCTGACCAACATCGCGGCCGCAAGTCAGGCCAGGGCCGACGCGATGGAACGCTCGCTGCGCGCGCTCCTGTCACGAACGACGCGCGCCGATGCGGCCACCGGACCGGCCGCCGTGGCCTCCGACGTGGAACAGAAACTCCGGGCGCTCGGCTACGTGGGCGGCGGAAGCGCGAAGAACCTGGAGGCGCGGTCCCGGCGCGATCCCAAGGACGCGATCGATCTCTACAACCTGCTGAAGCTGGCCGGTTCCGACTCGGAGGCCGGACGCTACGACGACGCTGCGGCCAAAGTGCGACAAGCCCTGGCGGTGGACCCGGACATCATCGATGCCCACGCCCAGCTCGGCAACATCTACTCGAAGGCCGGACGGCCTGCCGAGGCCGTCGCGGCCTACAGGCAGGCCCTGGCGCTCGACGCCGACCACGCCATGGCCACCTACAATCTGGCGCTCGCCTACCGCGCACTCGGGCGAATCGACGACGCCATCCTCGGCTTCGAGCGTTCGGCGCAGCTCGAACCGCGCAGCGGACGGGCCGATTTCCAGCTCGGCGACATCTACATGCAGCGCGGAGACACGGCCAAGGCGGCCGCGGTGCTGCAGCACGGCCTCACGCTCGACATCGATCGGCCGCCGTTCCTGGTCAAGCTGGGCGAGGCCTTCCTGACCCTGCAACGCCTCGACGACGCCGAGAAGGTGCTGAAGGAGGCCGTGTCGATCCGGGCCGACGTGCCGCGCGGACAGTACAACCTCGCGCTGGTCCGCGAGCAGCGCGGCGACACCGCCGGAGCGCGGGCCGCCTACGAAGCCGAGGTGGCTGCGAACCCGAAAAACTACGGCGCACAGTTCAACCTCGGCAAGCGCCTGCTCGAGGAGCGGCGTCTACCCGACGCCATCGCGCGCCTCGGCGCCGCGGTCGAGGCCAAGCCCGACTTCGCCGAGGGGTACTTGTACCTCGCCAAGGCCCTGCTCGACCGGGGCGATCTGGCCGGCGCGACGGCGGCCGCCAAGAAAGGGCTCACCCTCAAGCCCGAACGCGGGATCGCGCCGCTTGGGCACTACGTGCTGGCCGACATCTACAACCGCCAGGGCCGTGACAACGAGGCCGCGCGCGAAGTGGCGCTGGCCGAACGGCTGGAGCGCCAACGGTGAGGTCGCGACTCGCAGCTCGTGCCAGCGTCGTCTTGGCGCTGACTGCCGCCGCCTGTGGTGGCGCGTCCACGCCCCCGCCGGCGGCCAGCCCGACACCACGGCATCTGGTGCTCGTCACCATCGATACCCTGCGCGCCGACCGCCTGGGGGTCTACGGCGCCACCACCGTACCGACGCCACACCTCGACCGCATCGCGCGGGAGGGCGTGCACGCTGCCGAGGCAAACGCGCACTCGCCGATCACCCGGCCCGCGCACGCGTCGCTCCTGACGGGGCTCTACCCCCCGGAGCACGGCCTGCGCGACAACATCTCGCGGCCTCTTGCCAGCACCGTGCCGACGCTGGCCGAGGTGCTGGCAGGCAAAGGCTTCACGACCGCTGCCTTCGTCTCGTCGTTCGTGCTCGCGAAGCAGTCGGGCCTCGACCGGGGCTTTGCGCACTACGACGACGTGTTCGACGCCGGCAGCGGCGACGCGGTGCTGTTTGTCAACTCCGTGCAGCGGCGCGGCGACCAGACGCTCGAGAAGGTCGAGCAGTGGCTCGATGCCCGGCCCGCCGACCAGCGCACGACACCAACGGCGCTGTGGGTCCATCTCTACGATCCGCACGATCCCTACGAGCCGCCCGAGCCTTACGCCACCCGCTTCGCCGATCGCCCGTACGACGGCGAAGTGGCCTGGACCGACGAGCTCATCGGCCGCCTGCGCGCGATGCTCGAGGTCCACGGCCTGTGGCAAGACGCACTGGTCGTCATCACGGCCGACCACGGCGAGGCGCTTGGCGAGCACGGCGAGACCGGCCACGGTTACTTCGCCTACGAGACGACCCTGCGCGTGCCGTTGATCGCCCGCGGGCCCGGTCTGCCGGCGGCCACGACGATTCCCGGCGTGGTGCGCGCCGTGGATGTCATGCCGACGGTGCTCGCTCTGCTCGGCGCGGGCGCCGCCGCGCCACCCACCACTGGCGTGAGTCTCGCGGCGGCGTTTCGCGGCGGCACGCCGCCGTCAGCGCCCACCTACGCCGAATCGCTCACGCCGCTCATCCACTACCAGTGGAGCGACCTGCGCGTGCTGCGCGACGGCCGGTGGAAGTACATCCTGGCACCGCGGCCGGAACTCTACGACCTGGCGGCCGACCCCGGCGAAACGACGAATCGGGCCGCGGCCGAACCAGCCAGAGCCCGGGCACTCAGGGCGGCGCTCGAGGGCGTGCTCCGCGCCGAACGCGACCGCTCCGCGGCCGAGGCGCCGGGCACGGCGGCCGCGGCGCTGTCGGCCGACACGCTGCAGAAGCTCGGCGCGCTCGGCTACGTGAGCCCAGGTGCCGCCGCCGGATCCGTGGCGCAGGGCGCCGACCCGAAAGATAAGATCGAGGAGTTCAGCACGCTGAACGGGCTGATGCGCGACGGCCTGACGCTGCTGGGTGCCGGCCGGTTCGCCGAGAGCGCGGCGAAGCTGACGGCGCTGCGCACGGCAGGCGGCGACAGCTTTCAGGTGCATTTCTATCTGGGGCGGGCGCTGGTCGGTCTCGGACGCACGCGCGAGGCCGAGGCAGCCTTCGAGCGCACCGTGGAGCTGATGCCGACCTACGGCCAGGCTTACCTGGCCCTGGCCGACGCGCGCCACGCCCGCCAAGACACGAGCGGCGCGCTCGCGGCGCTCGCCAAGGGACAGGCGGCGCTGCCGAAGGATGCGGCGCTGGTCGACCGCGAGGGCCAGCTCCGGCAGCAACTCGGCCAGCGCGATCGCGCGCTGGCGGCCTACCGGCGGGTCATGACGCTCGCCCCGAAGGACGCGCTCGTGCGCTGGCGCGCCGGCGAGCTGCTGCTCGACCTCGGGCAGCCCGACCAGGCGCAGGCGATGTTCCGCGAGGCCACCACGCTCGATGGCTCGGTACCCGACTTCTGGAATTCGCTCGGCATGGTACTCGGCGGCGGCGGCCGGCACGACGACGCGGCGGCGGCGTTCAGGGAAGCGATCAGGCTGGACGCGAAGAATGCGCGCTACGCCTACAACCTCGGCCTCGTGCTGCAGCGGGCCGGACGCCCCGACGCCGCCGAGTGGTTCCAGCGCACGCTGGCGCTCGAGCCGTCGTTCCGGCCGGCCCGCGAACGCCTCGCGGAACTGGGCCGATGACCGCACTGCGGGCGCTGGCCGTGGCCGTCGTTCTCGCCGCCACCATCGTCACCTTTCGGCCGATCGTCGCTCACGGCTTCCTCAACTGGGACGATCCGCAGGTGGCGCTCAATGCGCGGCTGGCAGAGCCGCCGGGGGCGCTCGCGCGATGGGCGTTCACGACGACCGACATGCAGCACTACCAGCCGCTGGCATGGCTGGCCTACGGAGCGCTCTCGACGGCACGCGATCGCGCGGCGGCCGTGCACGCGACGAGCCTGACGCTGCACCTCGTGAACGTGGCGTTGCTCTTCTGGTTGACGACGCGCATCCTGGCCGGCGGCGACGACGACGGCCACTGGTGGATTCCCGCGGCGACGACCGCGCTCTTCGCCGTGCATCCGATGCGTGTCGAGCCCGTGGCGTGGGCGAGCGCCCTGCCCTATCTGCTGTCGTACGCGCCGCTGCTGATCGCCACGGGGTGCTGGTTCGCCTGGCTGCGCGGCGGACGGGGGCGGACGCTGGCGGTCGCCCTCGTGCTCTACGCCGCGTCGCAGCTGGCGCGTGTGACCGCGCCGCTCTATCCTCTGCTGCTCGTGGCGCTCGCCGGCGCCGTGCCGGCGGCGCGGGCGCGGCCGCTGCCCTCGATCGTCCGCGCCGCGGCGCTCTTTGCCGTGGTCGCCGCGCCGCTGGCGTGGATGGAGGCCGGCGCCCGCCAGATCGAAACCCTGGCCGACATCGGCCTGGAACCGCGCCTCGCCTGGGCGCTCACGCATCCGGCCGAGTATCTGTGGCGCGCGATCTGGCCGGCTGCGGTCTCGCCGCTGCACGTCCTGCCGCGCATGGCCCAGGCCGATTGGGGCCCCGCGCTCGTGGCGACCATCGTCTCGGTCGTCGTCGTCGCCGTCACCGCGCAGCTTGCTTCGGCCCGCGCGGCGCTGGCCACGTGGGGCAGCTATCTGCTGCTGCTCGTGCCGGTCATCGGCCTGACCCCCTCGGGTCTGCAGCTCACGGCCGATCGCTACATGTACGGTCCGGCGCTGGTGCTCTCGGCGGCGCTGGCCGCCGCGCTCACGCGCGCACCAGGTGGCCTGCGCCAGGCGGCGCTCGTGGCGGCCGGCGCCGCCGCGGTCGCCTTCGGCCAGACGGCGCGCGCCGAGACAGACCATTGGCGTGACTCGATCGCGCTATGGTCGCGCGCCGCGGCCCTCGACGCCGACAACGACGTGGCTCACTACAATCTCGCCGAAGCCCTGTCAGCCGCCGGCCAGACCGAGGCGGCTATCGCGCAGTACTCGCACCTCATCGCGCTCGTGCCTGACCACGCCCTGGCACGGCGGCAACGCGACCGCCTGCTGGCCGACGGCGAAGAGCAGGCAGCCGACGCGGCCGCCGGCGCCGGCCGGCTGGCCGAAGCCGCCACCGCTTACGGCCGCGTACTGGCCCTCGATGAGACGCGCACCGCCGTGCGCGTCAAGCGTGGGATGGCGCTGGCGACACGCGGAGAGCTCAGACGCGCACTCCCCGACCTCGAGGCGGGCGTGGCGGCCGGCAACACCGATCCGGCCGTGGCGAGTGCACTGGCGCTGGCGCGCATCTCGGACGGTCGCACGGGCGATGCCATCTCACTGCTGACGGACGCCTCGACCAGGCACCCAGACGACCTGGCCCTGGCCGGCAACCTGGCCCGGTTGCTTCTGACGGCCGAACCGTCTTCGCTGCGCGATCCGGAGCGCGGTCTCGCCCTGGCCGCCCGCGCCGCGCAAGCCACCGGCATGCGCGATCCGCGACTGCTCGACACCCTGGCGCTCGGCTTCGCCGCCGTCGGCCAGATCGACGACGCGCGCCAGGCCTTGACCCGCGCCGCCGTCCTGGCGCGTGAGGCCGGCGACGTGGCGTTGGCGGCCGCGCTCGACGAGCGCATTGTCACCCTCCGGCGCTGAGATCGCGCCCGCTACAAACGACGAGGGCGGCCCCGGAAGGCCGCCCTCGTGTCGATCCGTAGCGGGAGCGTCAGCCCCCGGGAGCTGATGTCCAGCCCCTTGCGAAGCTAGAACCGGAACTTGCCGCCAATCATGACTCGGCGCGGCAGGATGAACCGCGACGGCACGAAGTAGTTGGAGTTCCCCAGCCGGCGATCGAGCACGCTCTCGTTGGCGTCGCTGTTGGTCAGGTTGAGGAAGTCGCCGAAGACGGCCAGTTCCGTCGTGCCGCCCAGGTTGAACGACTTCTCGAGACGCGAGTCGATGGTCGTCCACTGCTTGGTGCGGTCCGAACCGTCGGACTGGTTGGCGATGACGCGGTTCGTGCCCGGGATGCCGGTCACGCTCGACGGCACGCGAATCTCGGAGTAGATCGGCTTGCCGCTCTGGCTTGCGAAGTTGAACGACGACGTGATGCCGTAGGGCAGCTGGAAGATCAGCTGCGTCTTGAGTACCACCGGCCGGTCGCCAATCAGGCGCCCGTCGCTGTTGATGAAGTCGTTCGGGTTCTGGCCGAAGATGCCGGCCGTGCTCGTCTGCGACGACAGCGGCGTGGAGCGCGCCGAACTCGAGCCCTGGCGGCCCGTGCTCTTCGAGAGCGTCAGGCCGAAGTTGGCCTGCCAGCGGTGCGACATACGCTTCTTCAGCTCGAACGCCACGCCGTTGTACTTCGAGTTCATGCGGCCGTCGTTCGAGAGCTGGAACAGCCGAGAGTCGGCGCCGCTCAGCAGGCGATAGACCTGCGGCACGTTGGCGCCGGCCGGGGCTGCGTAGTTCACCAGGTCGTAGGTACCGCCCACGTCGGGGAAGGCGGTCTGGCGCTTGCTCTCCTTGTGCACGTAGTTGACCGAGAAGCCGATGTCTGGGCCGACCTGCTGCTCGACGGCCACGATGAACTGGTCGGTGTAGGGGTTCTTCAGATTCGGATCGACCGCCAGTTGCGACGTGTCGGACACGAGTTCGAGGTCGAGAGGATTGCCGGCCGCGTCGTAGTTACCCGAGAAGAGGTACCTCGGTGCGATCGACGGGGTGGTGTTGTCGAACTCACCGGTGACGATGCCGCGATAGTAGCGGCCGTAGTGGCCCTTGAGCAGCGTCGATCCCGACTCGTTCAGCTTCACGTTGACGCCGAAGCGGGGCGAGATCGCCTTCCAGCGGAACACTTCGTCGACGGCCCGCGACTTCTGCCCGGTGGGATCACCGTTGCGGTCGAGGATGTCCTGCTCCGCGAAGTAGGCCTTGCTGTCGTCGTAGCGGACACCGACGTTGATCGTGGCGCGGCCGAGCTTGTAGGTGTCGTCGGCGAACACGCCCAGCGCGCGCAGCCGCCCGCCCTGCGTGAACGGTAACTGGGTGTAGCCGTAGGCCGGTTCGCTGCCGTAGGTGTAGATGTAGTCGTTGTTGCCGTAGGTGTACTCGCCACGGCCGCTGTTGAACTGCACGCCCACCTTGAAGTCGTGGCTGCCGCCCATGAAGTCGTCGGCGTACTTGGTGACCTTGCCCGAGAACGCCGTCTTGGCGCTCTTGCCGTCGTACCACAGGTAGATGCCGCCGGTCTGGTTGCCGGTATCGAGGTCGTAGTAGTGCCGCGCCACACGGGGCCCGCCGTCGAGCGGATCGCCGTGGTCCACACCGTAGAAGCCCGAGTAACGAGCTTCCAAGACGGTCGTGGGAGTGAGCACCGACGACCAGAGGAAGCCGGGCGAGGGATTGTGTCCGTTCTCGACGCCGATCGTGCTCGGCGCCGTGGTGGCCGAGGCCCGGCCAGGGATGCGGTAGAAGTCGTCGTGCATCTGCGCCTGCAGACGATTGTTCTGGTTGATCTGGTAGTTGAGCTTCCAGAAGTAGCGCTTGGCCGTCGAGATGGCGGGAAACTCTTTCGGCGTGCCGGGCTGTGAGTCGGCGTCCTTCTGGTACTGGAACGAACCGAAGAACCAGAGCTTGTCCTTGACCGCCGGGCCGCCCAGCTGCACCGTCATGTCCTTGAACTCGTCGCGGTTGTAGGGCTGGTCTCCGTCCTGGTCGGTCGTCGTGTTGCGCCCGGTGAGGCTCTGGTTCTGGAAGTAGAAGTTGAGGTCGCCCTTGAACTGGTTGCTGCCCTGGCGGGTGACGACGTTGAAGACGGCGCCGGCGAGGTTACCGTAGTCGGCCGGCGCACCGAGCGACAGCACCTGGATTTCCTCGATCGCGTCGGTGTTGGGCCACGGCCAGGCGGCGCCTGTGAGCGGCGCGGTGAAGTCGGTGCCGTCGAGCAGGTACATGTTCTCGTTGGTCGCCGACCCGAACGACTGCGAACGCGAGCTGGTCGCCGTCGACGGGCTCACGCCAGGGGCGGCGTTGATGAGGTCGAAGAACGTGAAGCGGCGCACCGGCGCGTTCGCGACCCACTCGCGCGAGTAGTTCGTGGCCACCTGCGTGCTGGCCGAATCGACCACCGGCGCTTCGGCCGTGACGGTAATCGTTTCCTGCTGCGTGCTGACCTTCAGCTGCACGGGGAGATCGACGCTGCTGCCGAGGCCCACGGCAATGCCCGTCTGGGCGCTGGTGGCGAAGCCGGCGAGTTCGACCGTGATCGCGTACGAGCCCGGAGGCAGGTTCGGGAACCGGTAGATGCCCTGCTCGTTCGTGATCGAGGTGGGCGTTCCAGGCACCGCCTGCCCGCGGAGAGTGACGGTGACGCCCGGCAATACGGCGCCAGACTCATCCGTTACGGTGCCGCGCAGGCTACCGGTGGTCTGCTGAGCCCATCCTGACAGCGGCGCGGCCACTAGGGCCGCGATCGCAAACATCCATACCAGACGAGATCGCATGTAGACCTCCCACACATCCCGGCGGAGCCGACGGACTCCTAGTCGGAACATGAGACGCGGCGGAATTCTCCCGCTACGCTCATGAGTGTGTCAAGACCGAACTACATCCGAAATACGACCGTCGCACGGTTTTCGGCTCAGGTTTTCTGGATCCAGCTGGCCGGATCGGACCTGGCGAGTGGTCTCCGGGGACGACCGGCGTGACGGTGGGCGGTCGGCGCGACGCTGCCCACCGCGGGATACAATCCCGCGCATGGGCTCCAAACGCGACCGCGATCTTGGCATGGACCGTCCGATTACCCGCCGCGACTTCATCGGCGGCGTGGCTGTCGGCCTGGGCAGCGCGACCTGGCTCGCCGGCTGCGGACCGGGCAACCCGCCGGTGCCGCCCGACCCCGGTGCTCAGATGGTGGCCGGCTACTACCCACCGGGCCTGACCGGCCTGCGCGGCGACCATGACGGCTCGTTCGAAGCCGCCCACAAGATGCGCGGCGGTCCGTTTCCGCTAGACGGCGCCATCGACCGCCGCGAGACCTACGACCTCATCGTCGTTGGCGGCGGTATCAGCGGGCTCTCGGCGGCGCACTATTTCCGGCAGCAGGCCGGGCCGGCAGCGAAGGTGCTCGTGCTCGACAACCACGACGACTTCGGCGGGCACGCCAAGCGCAACGAGTTCACGCACAACGGGCGGACGTGGATCGGCTACGGCGGCACGCAGTCGATCGACAGCCCGGCGCCCTATTCGGCGACGGCCAGGGCGCTCATCGCCGACCTTGGCGTCGACGTCGCCCGCTACGAGCAGGTGCTCGACCGGACGCTCTATCCGTCGCTCGGCCTGTCGGGCGGCACCTTCTTCGACAAGGAGACGTTTGGCGCCGACCGGCTGGTCGTCGGCACCTCGCGCAATCCCTCGAAGGAGTTCCTCGCCGGCACGCCGCTGCCCAAGGCCGTGCAGCAGCAGATCCTGAAGCTGACCACCGAAAAGCGCGACTTCTTCCCCGGCCTCTCGTCGGCGGAGAAGAAGGCAAGGCTCGCGCGGATGAGCTACGCCGACTTCGTGACGAAGGAGTGGAAGCTCGATCCGCTGGTGCTCGGCATCTACCAGACGCGCACTTACGGTCTGTTCGGCTTCGGCGTCGATGCGGTGCCCGCTCAGGACGCCTGGGCGCTCGGCCTGCCCGGCTTCCAGGGCATGAACCTCGAGCCTGGCAACGGCCCCGGGCAGAACCACGATTCGCTGCGCCATCCCGACGCCGAGGAGTACTACTTCCACTTCCCCGATGGCAACGCGTCGATTGCCCGCCTGCTCGTGCGGCGGTTGATTCCGGCCGCCGTGCCCGGCACGAGCGCCGACGACGTCGTCACGGCGGCGATCGACTACGCCAAGCTCGACGACGAGGCGTCGCCGGCGCGCATCCGTCTCAACAGCACGGTCGTCGGCGTGGCCCACGACGGCCCGGCCGCCTCGGCCACTGGCGTCACCGTGCACTACGCGCGCGACGGCAAGGTCTACACGGTGCGCGGCAAGGCCGTGGTGCTGGCGTGCTGGCACCATGTCATCCCGCACATCTGCCAGGAGCTGCCCGAGACGCAGCTGGCGGCGCTGCGCTACGCCAAGAAAGTGCCGCTCGTCTACACCAACATCTTCATCCGGCAGTGGACGGCGTTCGAGAAACTGAAGGTCAACAGCATCTCATCGCCGGGCCTGTGGCACGCCTCGACCAACCTCGACTTCCCCGTCAGCCTCGGCAGCTACGCGCACACGAAGACGCCGGCCGAGCCGGTCGTGCTGCACATGACGAAAGCTGCCTGCAAGCCAGGGCTGCCGGGCCCGGCCCAGCACGTGGCGGGGCGGGCGGAGTTGCTGAACACGTCGTTCGAGACGATCGAGCGTGGCATCCGCGATCAGCTCGGGCGGATGCTCGGCGGCGGCGGCTTCGATCCGGCCGGCGACATCCTGGCCGTCACGGTGAACCGCTGGCCGCACGGCTACGCCTATCAGTACAACTCGCTCGCCGATCCGTTCTGGCTCGAGGGCGGCGAGCAGCCGTGCGCGGTCGCCCGCAAGCCGTTCGGCCGAATCGCCATCGCCAATTCCGACTCGGCGGCCTACGCCTATACGGATGCCGCCATCGATCACGGCTATCGGGCCGTGATGGAGCTGACGGCGAAGACGTCGTAGCGAGACCCAACGCCGCGAGCAGTCAGCGGCCGTCTGGCGGGTCAGCCGAAGATGTCGCGCGTCGTCACGATGCAGGTGGGTAACAGCGCCGGTGCGAACGGCTCGTCGTGTGCAACCGCCGCCGCGTGGCGGTAGCGACCCTCAACCGGATCGGTGTGACGGATGACGGCCCCGTGGACGAGATCCACGATCCAGTACTCGGCCACGCCACGTCGGGCGTAAAGGGCCGCTTTGACTCCGCGGTCGTAGGCCAGTGACGACTGCGACACCTCGACCGCGAGCAGGATGTCGGCCGGACCGGCGGCGGCGGTGCCGTAGAAGTCGTCGCGTGGCTTCAGCAGCACCAGGTCGGGCTGCGGCTCGGAGTACGGATCGAGCCGCACTGGCAACTGCACTTGCACGATCGCGTCGTCGGCCACGAGACGACCGAACAGGTGGTTGAGCCGGTTGACCGCACCGACATGGGGCGGCCCGATCGGGCTCATCGCCAGCACCTCGCCGTCGATGAGCTCGACGCGATCGTCCTCACGAAGGATGCCGGCGCGACCCATCGCCTGATACTCGTCCGCAGTGAACCGTCGACGGCTGACTTCCACGGCCATGGGCATGCCTCACCTGCCATTCTACCGAAAGCCATTTGCGGATTTCGTGCCCGATCTTCGCGGGCGTGAATCCGCCACGTTCGCCTGCGTGCCACGGGTTGGTGGCAGATTCGACACCGTCGTCAGTCGCTCCGCGTGGCAAGGATGCCGCGCCGGTGCTCAGTGGTTCGATGGTCGCAAGATTGTTCGACCGGGCTCGTGGGACTAGCGGAAGTCGTGCGACTCGACGGCCATCGACGCCAGCAGTCCCTCGAGCCGCTGCAGGCGTTCCGCCTTGATCGCGGTGACGCCGTCCTGCACCTGCAGCCAGCCTTCCACGAGCAGGAAGGGCGACTCGACCACGATGGCCTTGTCGCGCGCGTAGACGTCGGGCCGGATGATCACGTTCGAGATGCCGGTCTCGTCTTCGAGCGTGAGGAAGACGAAGCCCTTGGCGGTGCCCGGCCGCTGTCGCGTGATGACCATGCCGGCCGTGCGCACGCGGCGGCCGCTCTTCACGAGCGGCAGGTCGATGGCACGCACGACGCCCTTCATCGACAGCTCGTGGCGCCGGAACCGCATCGGATGCGGGCCCACGGTGAGCCCGGTGCCGGCGTAGTCGGCCACCAATCGCTCGCCCGCACTCATTTCGGGGAGCGGGCTCGCGAAAACAGGGAATGGGGAACGGGGAACAGAGAACAAGGATGGCGCCCCAAGTGCCTCTTCCGCCGGCTCAGCGCCATCACTCCCCTGCTCCCTGTTCCCTGCTCCCTGTTCTTCGAAGAGTTCTCCTGCCGGCCTGACCACCCGTTCCACCTGCCACAGCGCGCTACGCCGGTCGTAGCCGAGGCTGTTGAGCGCGCCGACCTCGGCCAGCACGGTCACTTCGTCGCGGCGCAAGCCCGTGGAACGGATGAGGTCCTCGATCGAGCGGAAGCGGCGGCCGTCAGCGCCTTCGCGCCACTGATGCGAGCAGACGTTGCAGAACAGGGAACAGGGAACAGGGAACGGAGACAAAGAGCGGCCCGATGTCCCGCTGCCGGCGCCATAGGTCGCGGACGATTCGGCGACGTGCGCCGCCAGGCTGCGCCCGCCGGCCAGCTCGATCATGCTCGGATCATCGCAGCCGCACTTCGGACACCGCAGCGGTGGCGTGGCCGTGGCGGCGCTCGGACGCACGCCGCCGAGATCCTCGCGCGGACGTTGGCCGCGGTCTCTGGCCTCGCCTTCCCGGCTGCGGCCCTTCGCCTCGATCATGCGGCCGACATCCGCCCGCAGACCGGCCACGAAGCGCAAACCGAGGCGGATCGTGCCATCACGGCCCACGGTGCAATCCCAGTCGGATTCCTGCACGTCGATGGGCGTAAAGCGCACGCCGCGGCGCTGCGCGTCCTTCACGAGTGTGGCCGGATGGTAGAACCCCATCGGCTGGTTGTTGAGCAGCGCCGTGTAGAACGCCGCCGGGTAGTGTGCCTTGAGATAGGCGCTGGCATAGGCAATGAGCGCGAAGCTGGCGGCATGCGACTCGGGAAAGCCGTAGAGCGCAAACGAGCCGATCGAGCGCACGATGCGATCCGCGACCTGGCCCGAGATGCCGCGCTCGGCCATGCCCGCGCGCAGCTGCACCTCGATCTGCTTCATGCGCTGCTCCGATCGTTTGAAGCCCATGGCGCGCCTGAGATCCTCGGCCTGCCCGCCGGTGAATCCCGCCACCACCATGGCCATCCGCAGGAGCTGTTCCTGGAAGAGCGGCACGCCGAGCGTGCGCTTCAGCACCGGCTCGAGCAACGGATGATCGTAGACCACGGGCTCGCGACCGGCGCGGCGGTCGAGATACGGATGCACCATCTGTCCCACGATCGGCCCGGGGCGGATGATCGCCACCTGTACCACCAGATCGTAGAAACATACCGGCTTGAGCCGCGGCAGCGTCGCCATCTGGGCTCTCGACTCGACCTGGAAGAGCCCGACCGTATCGGCCGTCTGCAGCATGCGGTAGACGGCCTCGTCGTTCTGCGGCAAGTGCGCGAGATCGACCAGCGGCGCCGCACCGTGTTCCCGTTCCCCGTTCCCTGTTCCCTGTTCCCTGTTCCCTGTTCCCTGCGTGTTGATAATCGTGAGCGCATCCTGCAAGGCCGACATCATGCCGAGACCGAGCAGATCGACCTTGATGAGGCCCATGTCGGCGCAGTCTTCCTTGTCCCACTGCACGACGACGCGGCCGGGCATGCTGGCGTTCTCGAGCGGCACGACCGACGACAGCGCGCCCTGGCAGATGACCATGCCGCCGGAGTGCTGGCCCAGATGCCGCGGCAGATCCTGCATCTGCTGCCAGAGCTTCGCGAAGTGCACGACCTGCGGCTGCCTGGCGTCGACGCCCACGGTCTGCATGTTGGTGGCGAGCGAGTCGTCGGCGTCCTTGAACTCGAAGTTGTGCATCACCTTGGCAAGCCGGTCGATCTGTCCTGGATCGAGGTTGAGAGCCTTCCCCACTTCACGCGCCGCGCTCTTGCCGCGATAGCTGATGACGTTGGCAGTCATGGCGGCGCCGTGCTGACCGTACTTCTCGTAGACGTGCTGGATGACGCGCTCCCGCCGATCGCCGCTTGGCAGATCGAGATCGATATCGGGCCACTCGCCACGCTCTTCCGAGAGGAAGCGCTCGAAGAGCAGCTCCATGCCGACCGGATCGACGGCCGTGATCCCGAGGCTGTAGCAGACGGCACTGTTGGCGGCCGAGCCGCGCCCTTGTACGAGGATGTCCTGCTGGCGGCAGAAGTTCACGATGTCCCAGACGATGAGGAAGTAGCCGGCCAGGTCGAGCTTCTCGATGAGATTCAACTCGCGCTCGATCTGCGAGCGGGCCGTGTCGTGGTACGGACGATAGCGTTCGCGGGCACCGATGCCGGCGATCTTCCTGAGGAACGACGCCTCGGTCTCGCCCGTGGGCACGGGATAGCGCGGAAAGCGGTAGCCGAGATCCTGCATCGTGAACTCGAGCCGCTCGGCCAGCTCGCGCGTGGCCGTGACGGCGTCGGGCAGATCCTCGAAGAGCCGCGCCATCTGTGCCGGAGACTTCAGGTAGCGCTCGGCGTTGGCCACCAGCCGACGGCCGGCCAAGGCGAGCGTGGTGTGTTCGCGGATGCAGGTGAGCACGTCGTGCAGGGGCCGGGCCCCGGGTGCGGCGAAGCGCACGCCGTTGGTGGCGAGAACCGGCACGCGGAACGCCTCGGCCAGCGAGACCAGCATCTCGTTGTCCCAGGTTTCGTCGCGCAGCAGGTGCCGCTGTAGTTCCACGTAGATGTGGGCGCGGCCGAAGATGCCGACGAGGCGATCGAGCAACCCGCCCACCCCGTGCCGTTCCGATCGGAGCAGCGACCGGCCCGCCAGCGCCACCAGACCGTGCACGTGGCCGTCGAGGTCCTCGAGCGTGAGTACCCCTTCGCCTTTCGGCGCCCGCAGCTTCATCTTCGTGATGAGGCGGCAGAGATTGCGGTAGCCCTCTTGCGACTGGATGAGAACTGAGAGAGGGAACAGGGCAGAACTCCCCCTGCTCCCTGCTCCCTGCTCCCTGCTCCCTGCTTCGATCGTCAATTCGGCGCCGATGATCGGGCGCAGGCCGGCCGACCGTGCCGCCTTGTGGAAGCGCGGCGCGCCGTAGACGCCGTCGCGATCGAGGAGCGCGACGGCCGGGTAGCCCAGCAGCGCCGCGCGCTCGATGAGCGACTCGGGCAGCGAGGCGGCGCGCAGGAAACTGAAGGCGGAGGAGGTATGGAGTTCGACGTACATAGGGCAGGGAACGGGGAACAGGGAGCAGGGAGCAGGGAGCAGGGAGCGAGCAGAATTACTGCGGCGTCACGATGCAGCCTGTGATGTCTCCAGCGCGTGCACCAGGCCTACAAGAAGCCTTCCTGTGTGCCCAGCCAGGTCCGACGCGGCCTTGGCCTCCTGCTGCGACACGAAGTTCAACTCGACAGCTAACGCGATCTGAGTCTCTAACTCCGCCACAGAGCCAATCGAAATATTGATGTGGTGAATGTACGCCTGCCGTGTTCGACGGGCATTACCTTCGGCGAGATTGCTCGCAATAGACACTGCCGCACGGTGGATCTGCTGGACGCGGACGTACTGCTCGGACTTCGGAAACACTCCGGTCATGCGGTAGCACTCCTTTGCCAACTGCATCGCCATCCTCCATGCATCGAGATCACGATACGTGCGTGTGACAGCCATACTCGGTTCCCTGTTCCGTGCCCCTGTTCCGTGCTCCGTGCTCCGTGCTCCCTGTTCCCTGCTCCCTGCTCAATCAAACATGCCCTCCACGAACCACTGCCCGACGTCGCGTTCGAGGAAGACGCGGCAGGCCACACCATCGGCCAGCACCACGTCCCACTCGTCGCGATCCCAGGCCGTGGTGCGTGAGGCTGCGGGCGGCGCTTCGCCCACCGGTTGATCCCACCAGTGGCCCGAGGTACGCCACGGGCCGGCACTGTCGACGATCGAACCGCCATTCAGGCCGCGTCGATCAGGCATGAGACGCACGGGACGGCCGTCTTTGAGCGTGACGCGCGCGGGCACGGGCAGCCGGAAACGGCGAAAGGCGACAGAACAGGGAGTGCTCGCATGGCAGCCAGGGGCTAGCTCCTGTTCTTGATCACTGCCTAGCTGCAAGCCGCTCGCCGCTAGCGTCGGCCCGAAGGGCCGCATGGCGAAGGCACCGGGGCGCCAGGAGTCGACGAGCTCTGGTGAGCCGACGTGCGACTCGCCCATGAGCGCGCTGAGGCGCGCGATGAGCGTCGAGACCTGCTCGGGCGACGGCTGCGCGCGTTCGAGGAGCGACCACTGCACGATGCGTCCGGGCGTGGGCTCGACGCGCACGACCACGCGGTCGATCGCAGCCGCCGGCGGATGCGATTCCAGATCCAGCAGGATGAGCGTGCGCAGCGTCTTCGGATCGCGCATGGATGCGGGGAGCTGCAGCGTGCGCGTATGGAGGTCGCGCGTCGTGAGATGCAGGTCGGTCGTGAGCACCGCCGCGCCACGGTCGGCGCGCTCGAGGCGCACCGCCAGCGGCTCGAGCACGCGGCCGAGCACGAACGACAGCGGTTCGAGCCCTTCGACCGGCCACTCGAGTTCGAGCGAGGCCTCGAACGGTTCCTCGTCGACGAGTGGCACGAGCGGCGACAGATCGTCACCACGCGCGGCGTGCTGCCAGCGCGGCCCGAGCGTGCCAAGACGCGCCGACAGATCATCGGCCGGCAGATCCGCCAGCTGCGCCAGCGTGCGGATCCCCCACCGGCGCAGCACGTCGAGCGCCCGCTGCGTGTCTTGACGCGCGGCATCGGCCGCCCGCCGGCTGCCGGGGGTCATCTGCACGCGGCCGCGCATGTGCCGACGCGTCAGCGGCCCCTGATGCGTATCGCGCGGATGCCGCCACCCCGAAGGCACATCCGACGCCGCGCCCGGTACCGGGGCGGTCGCGCCGCCGCTTTCCCACGCCGCCAGCGTGGCCACCGGCACCGGCCCGAGCGCGCTGCGGGCCTCGGCGTCGGTAGCCGCCACGGTCACACCCGGACGCCCGAGCGCGAGCAGCGACGCGGCCGTGTGCGTGGGCGCCACGGCCAGACGCACCGCGCCGCCATCGACGAGCGCCCGGCGGATGTGATCGGCAACATCGCGCGGCCCGCCGAATAGGCGCTCCACGCCGTGCAGATCGCACAGCACGAGTCGACCCGAGACCTCGACACGCGGCGAGAACGACTGCGCCACCCGCACCAGGGTCGCGACCGGTGCGGTCAGGGAATAGAACGCGGCGAACATGATGGGATCTCCTGCTCGCTAACGCTCGGCCCAGAGCCGATCGACGCGCAAAGACGCAGAGAGCGGCACCCGGCCGGCCATCTGCCGGCGCGAGGAGGCCACCCGCACCTCGGTGCGCAGGCCATCGAAACGGCGGGCCCGGGGCGATGCCCCCTGCCACACCACACGCGTGGTGACCGTATCGGCCGCCGGTGCGGCCGCCTGGCTCTCAGGCGCCTGCATGGTGAGCGTGACGCCGCCGGCACTTCGGGCGAGCGGTTCGGGCGCCAGCAGCACACAGGTCGTGTCGCTGCCTTCGATGACCCGCTGCACGCGCAGCCACGTCGTGTAGGGAATGCGCCTGAGCGCCGCCGGCGGCACATCCGCCATGTCGATGACTACCGCCGGGCACACGCCCGACTGCAGCACGAGGTTGAGCGCCTTGAGCGCGCGATCGAGCGTGCGTTCGACCATCGTGCCCGGCCCCTCGACGGCACGCACGCCGGGCAGCCACACGGGGTCGACCGCGCCCGCAGTTTTCGAGATCGCCTGTCCGCGCACCCAGAGCACCCGCTCGAGCACGATGCCGCAGGCCACGGCCGAGGCCGGATCGAATCGATCGAACGTGTCGATGAGCGCCACCGTGTCGCCGCGCCGGGTGGCCGCCGCCATCCACTGCCAGACGAGCGAGGTGCGTCCGGACGAGGCGGGGCCGACCACTTCCGACAACTGCCCGGCCGGCAGCCCGCCCTGGAGATAGTTGTCGAGTGCCTGCACTTGGAACGGCACACCGGGCACCGGGGCCTCGAGCGGACGCACGGTGGTGAGAGTGCGGTCGAGCTTGCGTTCCCGTAACAGGGATTCCACCGTGGCACGGGCGGTGGCGGGCGAATCGGCGCGGAGAGAAGCGGCGGCTGGGCTCATGTGTTTCGCCTTTTGTTTGTGTGACGCCATATTAGCGAATCAAAAGCGAAAGTCAAGGACGAAGCGGATCCTGTGGCACCCTTCTCCACCATGACCAACAAACTGGCCGCCGTCCTGATCCTGCTGGCGGGTTTCGCCGCCGGCGCCGTCACCCAGGGCACGCTCGCAGCGCAGCCGCCGGCCCGGGTGTTCGAACTGCGCACCTACACCGCGCCCGAGGGCAAGCTCGGCGAGTTGCACGCGCGCTTCCGCGACCACACGCTGCGGATCTTCGAGAAACACGGGATGACGAGCATCGTGTATCTCGCGCCGATGGACGCGCCGGCCGCCAATAATCAACTGGTCTACCTGCTGGCGCACAAGAGCCGTGAGGCGGCCAAGGCCAGCTGGGACGCCTTCAGGAACGACCCCGAGTGGAAGAAGGTGGCGTCGGAATCGCAGGTGAACGGCACCATCGTCAGCAAGGTGGAGTCGGTGTTCCTCACCGCCACCGGCTATTCCCCGCTGAAGTAACGCGCGTGGCCCGACGCCTCACGCGCACTCGCTGCTAAGATCAGCCGTCTTGCAAGCGCACTTCTTCGCGGCCATACGCCGCCTCGCCTCGGCCCTCACCCACAGGGATTTCCGGCTCCTGTGGACCGGCGCACTGGGCTCGAGCATCGGCACGTGGATGCAGAAGGTGGCGCAGGCGTGGCTCATCGTCACGCTCACCGGATCGGCGTCGGCGTTCTTCCTCGGCCTCGACTCGCTCATGGGCGAGCTGCCGATCCTGCTGCTGACGCTCGTCGGTGGCGTCATCGCCGATCGACAGGACCGCCGCCAGCTGCTGCTGATGTCACAGTACACGCAGATGTCGGCGGCCTTCGTCCTGGCCCTGCTCGTCTACTTCGATGTCATCCAGGTGTGGCACATCCTGACGCTCTCGGCCCTCACCGGCGTGGCACAGGCGTTCGGCGGCCCCGCCTACCAGTCGCTCATCCCGTCGCTCGTCAGCAAGGAGAATCTGCCGAACGCCGTCGCGCTCAACTCGATCCAGTTCAACTTGGCCCGCATCATCGGCCCACTCATCGCCGGCGCGGCGCTGACGGCCTTCGGCATGGTGGCCTGCTTCGGGCTGAACGGCCTGTCGTTCCTGTGCGTCATCGCGGCGCTCCTCGCGCTGCACGTCAAGCACATCCCGCCGGCCGACAGAAAACCCATGCTCGACGAGATGAAGGGCGGCCTGCGCTACGTGCAGGCCGACGCCACTCTCGTGGCGCTCACGGTGCTGGGCTTCGTGGCGGCGTTCCTCGGCCTGCCGCTCATCACCTTTCTGCCCATCATCGTCAAGGATGTCTACCAGCAGGACGTCGGGCTCTACACCCAGATGATGGCGTTCTCGGGCTCGGGGGCGGTGCTCGGCGCGATGACGGTGGCGTGGCTGGGCAAGTCGCGGGCGATGGGCCGGGCGCTGCTCGGCGGCGTCTTCGCCTTCGGCTGCGTGATGATCGCCTTCGCATTCTCGCGCCAGCTGTGGCTGAGCGAGCTGCTGCTCTTCCTGGGCGGCGGGCTGCTCGTCTCGACCTTCTCGATGACCACCTCGCTCGTGCAGCTCATCGCCCCCAACGAAATGCGCGGCCGCGTGATGAGCATCTACATGGTGGCGTTCCGCGGCGCCTCGCCACTCGGTAACTTCGTCAGCGGGAACGTGGCCACGATCTTCTCGGTGCCCACGGTCATCGCCATGAACGGCGCGCTGCTGGTCGTGGCGGCGATGATCTTCTGGTTCCGCGGCCGCGGCGTGCGGGAAACGTAGTGTCGCGCACGGGCCTGACGCGGCGGCGGCTGCTGCAGGCGGGGGCGGCGGCGGCCGCCGGGCTCGGCTTCTACACGTGGCAGTGGGAACCGCACTGGCTCGAGGTCGTGCGGTTGGATCTGCCGGTTGCCCACCTGCCGTCGTCGCTGGTCGGCCGAACGCTCGTGCAGCTTTCCGACATCCACGTCGGCCCGCGCGTGGCCGACGCCTACCTCCTCGACGTCTTCGGCCAGGTGTCGGCGCTCGCGCCCGACATCGTGGTCTACACCGGCGACCTGGCAAGCTTCCGCGACGACGGCTTCTACGAGCAGGTGGAGCGAATGTACGCGGCGCCACCGCGCGGCCGCCTGGCCACGCTCGGCACCTGCGGCAACCACGAGTACGGCCCCGAGTGGCGTCACCCCGAGATCGCCGATCGCCTCGTCGGCATCGCCGAAGCCGGCGGTATCCGCATGCTGCGTAACGCCATCGCCGACGTCGAGGGCCTGCAGATCGTCGGGCTCGACGATCTCTGGGGACAGCGCTTCGACGGCGCGGCGGCCTGTCTGGCGCTCGACCGCTCGCGGGCGATGCTCGCGCTCAGCCACAACCCCGACACGGTGGATCTGCCGGCATGGACCGGCTTCGAAGGCTGGATTCTCGCGGGCCACACCCACGGCGGCCAGATCAAGCCGCCATTCCTGCCGCCGCCGGTCGTGCCGGTCAGGAACCGGCGCTACACGGCCGGGACGTTCGACCTGGCCGCCGGCCGCACGCTCTACGTGAGCCGGGGCGTGGGCCACCTCTTCCAGGCGCGCTTCAACGTGCGTCCGGAGGTCACCGTCTTCACGCTGCAGCGCGCGTAGCCGCGTGCAATGGTGACGCGCGAGGTCAGCGATCAGGCAAGCCGCCATCTACACCTGGCGGTCCACGGAACCGAAAACCGCCTACACGGCCGTCTACCAAGTGACGTCTTCCTGGAGGAATCGCGTGTTCCGAATCTCACAGCATCCGCGGCTGTCCGCGGTCATCGCGGCCGCGGCCGTCTGCGGCGCCCAGGCGCTGCCGGCGCCGCAGGCCCAGTCGGTCGAGTCCGTCCGCACGCTCGGCGCCACCGAGGTAGCGCCCGGCGAGCTGCGCCAGGCCGTTGACGACGTGCGGCGCATGGAGCGCGACGGCACGATGCGCGTTGCGGCTTCGGGCGACGACCTCCTGCTCCCCGGCCACAGCCACGAGCGGCTCCAGCAGTACCACCTGGGGCTCAAGGTGGTGGGTGGCTCGATCGTGCGGCAGACGGCCAACGGCATCGTCACGTCGATTCTCGGCCAGGTCTACCGTCCTTCGGTCGATGCCGTGTCGCCGGCGCTGACGGCGGCAGCCATCACGGCGCGGCTGCGCGGCACCGGCGTCGCGCCCCTGGCCGAGCCCACACTCGTCTTCCTGGGACTCGAGGACGGCGGCATGGCGCTCGTCTACGAGGCGCACGTGCGTGGGAAGGGCTTCGATGCCCGCACCGCCTACCTCGATGCCGCCACCGGCGCCGAGCGGCTGTCGCTGCCGCTCGCCAAAGATCAGGACGCGGTGGGCGAAGGCCTCGGCGTGTTGAACGATCGTAAGAAGGTGGCCACCCGGCTGGTTGGCGGCACCTACTACACCGAAGACATGCTGCGGCCGCCGCTGCTCTGGACCATCGACCTGCGCACGAACCGCGAGCGTCTCGACGAGATCGCAGACTCCGCCCCGGTCGTGCAGTCGGATCTGGCCAGCGACAGCGACAACGTGTGGACCGACGCGGTCGCGGTCGACGCGCACACCTACCTCGGCTGGACCTACGACTTCATCTTCAAGCGCATCGGTTTTCGCGGCCTCGACAACCGCAACGCGCCGATGTTCGCCTCGATCAACATCTACACGCCGCTGCAATGCGTGCAACCGCTGCCCGACGGCGAGTTCGGCGCCTTCTGTGTCAACGCGTTCTGGATCGGCCCGCCCTACGGGCCTGGTGGCAGCGGCCTGATGGTCTTCGGCAACGGCATCCCGAGTAATTTCGCCTTCACGGCCACCGGGCAGACCGTGGGGCCGCTGGCCGGCGCCCTCGACGTGGTCGCCCACGAACTCACGCACGGCGTCACCGACTACACGTCGGGCCTCGAATACCAAGGGGAATCGGGCGCGCTCAATGAGGCCTTCTCCGACATGGTCGGCGTGGCCGTCGAGGCCTACTTCCAGCCGCAAGGCACGGGCCTCCTGCGCGCCGACTACCTGATCGCCGAGGACTCGTTCCGCGCCGCCCGCACCGGCGCCGTCTCGGGCATCCGGTCGCTGCAGGCGCCGGCCGACTACGGCGACCCCGACCACTACTCCGGGCGCTACCGGGGTCCTGAAGACAACGGCGGCGTGCATACCAACTCGGGGATTCCGAACCACGCCTACTACCTGGCGATCGAGGGCGGCACGAACCGCGTCTCGGGCCGCACGGTCGCGGGCGTGGGCTTCGCCAACCGCGACCAGATCGAAAAGGTCTTCTTCCGGGCGTTCACGACGATGCTGCCCGTGCGGGCCACCTTCGCCCAGGCCCGCGCCGCCACGATCCAGTCGGCCCGCGATCTGTATCCCGCCTCTGCGGCCGTTGAACGCGCCGTGACCGACGCCTGGACCGCCGTCGGCGTGCAGTAAGGACGACTCCGATGCGCATCCTGCCGATCTGTCTTGCCATCGTGAGCGCGTGCGCGCTCGCCCCGACGCCGCTCGTGGCTGCCCCCGACCAGCAGCAGCCCCCGACCAACGCGCGGCCACCGGCGCCGCCGCCATCCTCCGCCGCACCAGCGCCGGCACCGGCCCCGACCCGGCAGACGCCCGGCCGCCCAGGGGCGCCCGCCGCTACTGCAGCCGCGCGCCGCGCGCCGAACTCGCGCGGCGTCTTCAGCATCAGCGGTCTCATGCAGCCCGCGAAAGCGTCGTTCACCGACGCTCGGGACATCAGCTACTTCCGTGAGACGGCCACCCGCACCGGCCGCTACGACATCGACGGGGGCTACGGCATCGACGTCGGCGCCTTCGCGCGCGTCTGGCGCAACCTGGGTCTTGGCGTCAGCGTCTCGCGGGTGTCGCGCTCGGGCGATGCCGCCTACTCTGGCAGCTATCCTCACCCGTTCTTCTTCGCGCAGCCCCGCACGGCCGACACGATCGCCACCAGCGTCGACCGCAACGAGACCGGCGTGCACGTTTCGGCCGCCTACCTGGTGACCTCACCGGCGCGCTTTCGCTTGGTGCTCTTCGCCGGACCGAGCTTCTTCAGCCTGTCGCAGGACGTGGTGGAGGAGATCACGGCCACTGAGACCTATCCTTACGACACGCTCGCGCTCGCGCCCGGCGCTCGATCCGAGATCTCCAAGAGCCTCACCGGCTTCCATGGCGGCGCTGACGTCTCGTGGTACTTCAGCGAACGGGTCGGCGTAGGCGCGCTGGCGCGCTACACCACGGCGACCAAGAGCGGGGCCATCGGCACGGGCCAGTCGTTCGACCTCGAGGCCGGCGGCTTCCAGGCCGGCCTCGGCCTGCGCGTCAGGTTCTGACAGCTGGACGAACCACGCGCCGTCCCGTCCTTGCCCGTCAGGGCTGAGCTCTCGGCCGCACCGACGCCCCCGGCGCGCGCCGCAAGATCGTCGAGCCCCCGTTGACCGAGGTCTACGGCGAAGCGGACGTGCGAACAGCCAGAGTAGGCCGGCCACTGAACCGAGGATACGAACTGCTCGTGCCCGTCACGTTCTGATCCGGACGCCTAGCGTCGGCGGCGGCGGTCGCCATCAGCTTCCACCAACGTCCCATCATCCCGCCCACATGTCGTCCTCCCGGACGCGGGCGGCTGCCGACGGCTCCCGCACGGTGGTTCGATCCGCAGCCGCTCGTCAGCGCGACCCTGTCGAGGCCGGCGCCGGCTCGAGGCGCAGCAGCCCGCCATCGTCCTCGTCGGTCAGCACGTAGAGCAGGCCATCCGGTCCTTGACGCACGTCGCGAATCCGCTGACGCAGTTCTGTGAGCAGCGTCTCGCGCCGGATCTCCTGCAGGCGGTCGTTCAGCACGACCCGCTCGAGGCCGCCGGTGCGCGGCACTTCCCCACGACGCGCGCTGCCCACGAACAGGTTTCCCTTCCACGACGGGAAGCGATCGCCCGTGTAGATGGCGAGGCCCGAGGGCGCAATCGACGGCACCCAGAGCAGGAGCGGCTGCTCGATGCCCTCGGCCCAGGGCGTGTCCGACACACGTGGGCCGTCGTACTGGCGACCGTAGCTCGACAGCGGCCAGCCGTAGTTACGGCGGCCCATGACGAGATTCACTTCATCACCGCCGTTGGGGCCGTGGTCGGTCGCCAGCAGGCTCCCCGACGCCGCGTGCAGGGCGAGGCCGAGCTGATCGCGATGGCCGATCGAGTAGACCTCGGGACGCGTGCCCGGGCGGCCGAGGTACGGATTGTCCGGCGGGATGCTGCCGTCATCCCGTAGCCGCAGCACCTTGCCGTAGACGCTCGACGGCTCCTGCGCGAACAAGCCGCTACCGGCGCCGGTTGTCAGGTAGAGCAGACCATCGGCGCCGAACGCGATGCGCGACCCACTGTTGCCGTCCTTGAACTCGCCGGCGAAGATCTCGACGAAGCCGGCGATGGCCGTACCGTCGAAGGTGCCGCGCCCGAGCGCCACGGCGCTCTTCGACGCCGGACCGGAGCCTTCCGCCTTGTTGTAGCTGATGTAGACCAGCCGGTTGGTCGCGAACTTCGGGTGCGGCACCACGTCCTGCCAGCCGCCCCCGCGGATGGAAGACGGCACGGGCAGACCGGCCACCGGCGTCGGCTCGAGCCGCGGCGAAGGGCCACCGGCGCCCCGTACGACACGCAGCGTCTTGCCGCGCTCGGTCACCAGCGCATCGCCGTTTGGCAGAAGCGCAACCCCGAACGGATGCGACAGCCCGCGGGCCACGACCACCACGGCGAGCTGATGCTGCTCGGCGGTGTCGAACACGTACGGACCGGCTCCGAGCGTGACAGGCGCCACGCCGATCGGTGGCGGCTGCTGGGCGCCGGGCACGGCGGCCAGAACTCCCAGGCACAGGACGGCACTGACTGACACGCAAAGACGCGGGGACGCGGCGGTCGGCATGCCGCCATCCTACTGCACCGGCCTCCCCTTTCGGCCCGAGGCGTGGCATCATCGGACGGATGCCGTCACGACGCCGCTCGCAACCCGTACCACCGCCGGCCGCTGCCACCGTGTCGGTCAAGCATTTCCGGCCCCATCCGTGGCACGGACTCGAAGTGGGCCCCGAGCCGCCTGCCCTGTTGAACGCCTACATCGAGATCACGCCCTTCGACCTCATGAAATACGAGGTCGACAAGGTGTCGGGCTACCTGCGCGTCGACCGGCCGCAGCGCTCCTCGGCCCAGCATCCGTCGTTGTATGGGTTCGTGCCGCGCACCTACTGCGGCGATCGCGTCCGCAAGCTGGCTCCCGGCGCCACCCGCGGCGACGGCGATCCGCTCGACATCTGCGTGCTCAGCGAGCGGGCCATCACCAGGAACGAAATCATCGTGCGGGCACGCGTCATTGGCGGGCTGCAGATGGTCGATCGTGGCGAGGCCGACGACAAGATCATCAGCGTGCTCGACAACGACTACGTCTGGGGCGAGGCGCGCGACCTGCGCGATCTGCCGGCGGTGCTCGTCGAGCGGCTGCAGCACTACTTCCTGACCTACCGGCTCGTCCCCGGCGAGAAGCCGCTCGTGAGCATTGCCAAAGTCTACGGACGCGCCCATGCGGTCAAGGTCGTTCAGGCCGCCATGGACGACTACGTCGACATGTTTGCCCGCTAGCCGATGAGCACGCGCTTACCGAACGTGCCGCGGTGGTCGCCGCTGGTGCTGGCCGTCGCCACCGTGGTGGTCGCGCATGCTGCCGGCCTCGCCGGCCAGACCGTGGCGCCGTATCCGGGCGTCCTCGACGAACATCCGGCCATCGACTACGCCCACACGCCGCCCACCGATGCGGTGGCCATCGTGAACCTGGGGCTCGCGGCCGGCTCCCGCGCACTCACTCACGACGATCGCACCGGCTACCTGCCCGCGGTGCTCGACGCGCTCGGCATCTCTCCGGCCTCACAGCTGCTCGTGTTTTCGAAGACCGGTTTGCAGCGCGCTCACACCTCGCCGCGCACGCCACGTGCTCTCTACTTCAACGAGACGGTCGTCGTCGGCTACGTCGCCGGCGCTTCGGCGCTTGAAGTGGCGGCGCTCGACCCGCGGCAGGGTGTGGTCTTCTACACGCTCGAACAGCGGCCGTCGGCCACTCCGGCCTTCACGCGGCAGACGAGCTGCCTTGCCTGCCACGTCTCCTCGTCGACGCTCGACGTGCCGGGCTACCTCGTGCGCAGTCATCTCGTCGATGCCGCCGGGAGCCTGGTGCCCCGAGAGCCGGTGCTCGCCGTGAACCACACGACGCCGCATGTGCAGCGCTGGGGCGGATGGTTCGTCACGAGCGAGGGGGCACCTCCCCCGTACCAGCTGCTTGGGCATCTCGGAAACCTCACCGCGGCACCGCACCCCACGGGCGGCCCGCCGATTCTCTCGAACCACGTGCTGGTCGAGTGGCTCGACGCCGACCCCGCCAAGGCCGGCTACCTCTCGCACGCCAGCGACCACGCGGCGCTCATGGTCTTCGACCATCAGACGCACGCGGCCAATTTGCTGACCCGCCTTGGTTGGCAGGCACGCGTGGCCCTGGCCCGCGGGGGCACGTCGACCACAGAGCTCGACTCCCGCGTCGAGGAGCTGGTCGACTATCTGCTCTTCGTGGGTGAAGCGGAATCGACCGTCGAGGTCACGCCGCCGGCCGGGTTCGTCGAACACCTCCGGGCGCGTCTGCCAGTCGATGGCCAGGGGCGCTCGCTTGCCGAGATCGCGATCGTGCCGCGCAGCCCGCTGGCGACCGATCTGGCACCGCCGGCGCCGCTCTTCGTCTATCCCTGCAGCTTCATGGTCTACGCCCCGGCCTTCGATGGCCTGCCGGCAACCGTGAAGGCGGCGGTTTACCGGCGGCTGTTCGCGGTGCTGCGCGGGCAGGTGACCGGCC
>JAGNJW010000012.1 GCA_018000455.1 Acidobacteriota bacterium | reverse complement strand
GGGGGGGGGGGGGGGGGGGGGGGGGGGGGGGGGCGGGGGGGGCGGCATGATGACACAGCCGACCACGGCAACGCTGGGCCAGCCGCTCATCGCACCTGCCGGGCTCATCCCAAGCGCGCTCACGGCGTGGGCCGCAGGCACCATCATCCTGGTGCTGACGTTCATGCTCGGTCCGGCCGGCTGGCTGCCGTATCAGGGCGTGCGGAGGCTTGGCGCTTGCGCACGGCGCGCCGCCCCCGTATGTTAGGCGGCATGAGCACGAACAAGAGCCGCCGCGACTTCATGAATCTGACCGGCATCGGCATGGCCGGCCTGGTGGGCGCCCCGTTCGCGGGCGCCGCCCCCGCGCCGGGCGGGCAACCCGCTGCCGGGGCCCGCAGCCCGTCGGGCGACCTCACCCCCGACCTCGTCGTCGTCAACGCGACGATCTACACGATGGACGCCCGCGCCCCGCGCGCCGAGGCCTTCGCCGTGAAGGACGGCCGCTTCGTCGCCGTCGGCTCGACCTCCGACGTCCGCAACCTGGCGGCCAGCCGCACCGAGGTCTTCGACGCCAAGGGCATGACCGTCGTGCCCGGCTTCATCGACTGCCACAACCACGCCGGCGGCGAAACGCTGCTCTACGAGGTGCTGGTCGGCAATCCGTTCGAAGTGGAGTTCGTCAGCATCCTGAGCATCGTCGGCAAGTTGAAGGCGCGCGCGCAACAGACGCCGCCTGGCACGTGGGTGGAGGGCTACTTCTTCGACGACACCAAGGTGAAGGACACGCGCGGTCTCCACATCAAGGATCTCGACGAGGTGTCGAAGGATCATCCCGTGGTGGTGCGCCACCGCGGCGGCCACACGTCCTTCTACAACAGCAAGGCCTTCGAGATGGCCGGCGTCACCAAGAACACGCCCAATCCGATGGGCGGCACCTACGACAAGGATCCGAACGGCGAGCTGAACGGCCGCGTCACCGACCGGGCGATGGATCCGCTGCGCAAGATCGGCGATCGCCCCACCTACTCCCCCGCCGAACTCGAGAAGCGCGGCCGCGACGGCATCGCCCACATCTCGAAGCAGTTCGCCCGCTACGGCCTCACGAGCGTGCACCACGAGGGCGGCAACCTGGCCGCCATCCAGGAAGTGCGCGCCCGCGGCGAGCTCCTGCACCGCGTGAGCTATGAGCCGCAGAACGCCGTCATCGATGCCATGATCGCCGCCGGCATCAGGACCGGCTTCGGCGACGAGTGGCTCAAGTTCGGCGCCACCTCCGAGCACACCGTCGACGGCTCCTTCTCGGAACGCACCATGGCCCTCAGCGTGAACTACCCCGGCGTGACGCCGCCCTACAAGGGCAACGTCACCGAGACGCAGGAGGTGCTGAACGCGTGGGTCGAGCGCGTGCACCGCGCCGGCATCCAGGTGAACGTGCACGCCAACGGCGATGTGGCGATCGACAGCTTCCTCACGGCGATGGAGCGCGCGCAGCAACTCTTCCCGCGCGCCGACGCCCGGCCGAAGATCACGCACTGCACGCTCATCACGCCGGATCTGGTGAAGCGCATCAAGGCGCTGGGCGCCGTGCCGGCCATGTTCACGACCTACGCCTACTACAACCCCGACAAGTTCGTGTACTACGGCGAAGACCTGATGAAGCGCTGCATGGCCTATCGCGACATGCTCGACGCCGGCGTCTACGCCTGCGCCGGCTCGGACTTCAGCCCGGGCCCGTTCGCGCCGCTCATGGGCATCCAGGGCATGGTCACGCGCAAGGGCTGGGACGGCAAGACCTGGGGCGCCAACCAGCGCGTCAGCGTCAGCGAGGCCATTGCGATCAACACCTACAACGGCGCCTGGGCCTCGGGCGAAGAAGCGCTGAAGGGCTCGATCACGGCCGGCAAGCTGGCCGACTACGTGGTGCTCGCCGGCGACCCGCACACCGTGGACGTCGAGAAGATCAAGGACATCCAGATCGTGCGCACCGTGGTCGGCGGCACCGTCTCGCACCGGGCGTAGCGCGCCTGGCCCGACCGCGGCCTGTCACCTGTGGAGTGCAGCGCGGGCGCCTCGGCAGTGCCCCTGGTCGGTGGGCCGAGGACGACGACGTATGTCCGCGAAGCTGGGACGCCTCGACGCACTCGTAAATTGGGCGATTTACTCGCGCTGATTCACCGCGTTCGAAACTTCGGCGACGCGCGGGCGTTTGGCAACCATCTTGCCCTGTAGAAGGGTGGAGGCCCGCACATGTCCACCATCAGAGTCAGCACCGTGGGTGCCGTCATCGCCGCGTTGGCGCTGTCGGCGATTCCGGCCTCGGCCCAGGGCGGCCGTCGTGGGGATGGGGATCAGCAAAACCAGCCGCGCGCCGAGCGCCGGCGGCCACGCGCAGACAACGGCGGCCAGCGCGGCGACAACGGGGGCCAGCAACGCCAGGGCCGGCAAGCGCAGGCCGACCGCGGTCTCCGCAACAACAACAACGAGCGGGCGGTTCCGCGCCGGGAAGCCGTGCCGAGAGAAAGCGTCGGCCCGCGAAACCAGGGCCGTGACCAGAGCGGCGCTCAGGGCCGTGACCGGGGACGCGATCAGAACCGGCGCGTGGAACCACAACGCGGGTCACGCGACACCTGGCGCAACGACCGCGGACGCGACACCTACCGCTACCTGCCGCCGTCACGCGTTGCCCGCGGCTACTCCCGCCCATCGCGAGTCTACGCGGTGCCCTACGGCTACCGGCCGCGCGGCTACCGTTCGGGCTGGAACGTGAATCTCTACTTCGGCCGCCCCTACGGCTACTACGCCCCTGGCTACTACGGCAGCCGCAACTACGGCTACTACGCCCTGCCCTCGGGCTTTGCCTACGGGTCACTGCGCATCGTCGACGCGCCACGCCATGCCCCGGTGTTCGTGGATGGCTACTACGCCGGCGAGGTCGACGACTACGACGGCATCTTCCAGCGGCTGAACCTCGAGCCCGGACAGCATCAGATCGAGATCGACGTCTATCCAGGCGCGCCGCCCATGGCCTTCGACGTCTATATCGAGCCCGGACGCACCGTGACCATCCACGCCCGGCCGTGAGCGGCCGCGGCACACAGTGATTGCCCGAAGGGCCTGCGACTGACGCCGTCGCGGGCCCTTCGCACGTACGGCCGATATCTCAGCGCCCGCGTCAGCATCTACGGCCGGGTCCGTCAGCGGTGTGCCATCTCCACGAACCGGCACAGCGCGTTGGCCAGCGCCATCTGCCGCGGCGTGCGGCACGCGGGCTCGAGCAGCGCCGGGCTCGCCACGACGAATGCCGCGCACTTGGCCCGCGACGTCGCCACGTTGAGCCGGTGACGGCTGTAGAGGAACTCCATGCCGCGGGGCGCATCGTCGGGACTCGACGAGGCCATCGCGAAGACGACCACCGGCGCTTCCTGCCCCTGGAACTTGTCCACCGTGCCAACCCGAACGCCGCGCGCAGCCAGACGATCGGCCAACCGGTTCACGTGCGCGTTGTAAGGCGCCACGACCAGGATGTCGGCCGGCGCAAGCAGGTGCGCCGCGCCCGTGTCGCTCGTCCACGTCACGCCGGGCGCAAGCAGCCGCGTCACGAGCGCGTCCACGGCGTCGATCTCTTCGGCGGACCAGTTGCGGTTCGCCTCGTGCGCGACCGGCATCCACCACAGACCCGCACCGTCGTAGCTGCCGGTCCCCGCGAGACGCTGACGTTCGAGGCCGGGCCGTGCGTCCAGCTTGCCCTCGTAGAACTGCTCGGACGTGAACGCGCACACGGCCGGCGCCATGCGCCAGGTGACGGGCAAGAAGAGGCCGCGGTCGGCCGGCATCGTCTGCGCCTCGTCCTCCGGGCCGAGCACGTGCTGCAGCGCCGAGACGTCCACGCCGTCGGGATGGCTGCCCTTCTGCGGCTGCTGCAGCTGCTGCGGATCGCCCAGCAGCACGAGGCTCGCCGCGGCCGGCGACACCGCGAGGGCATTGGCCAACGAGAACTGCCCGGCCTCGTCCACGACGAGCACGTCCACCGAATCCGAGAACTCCGGACGCGCCCACAGCCACGCCGTGCCGCCAAGCACGTCCACCTCGCGTCCGGTGATGGCAGCCAGGGCCTCGGGGTTGCCCGTGAACTCGCGGACGGCGCCCGCCGACGGATCGGCGGGCTCGTCGTCGCTGCCGATCTTGCGCGAGAGACGAATCGTCTCGCCTGCCTCGCGCGCCTGGACGGCCACCGCGTCGAGCAGGTTCACGATCACCTTGTGGCTCGGCGCCACGACGCCCACCCGCTTCCCCGCCCCGACGAGGGCGCGGATCATCTGCGCGCCAAGATAGGTCTTGCCGGATCCGGGCGGACCCTGCACGGCGAGCGTGGTGCGATCGAGATGCAGCGCGAGACGCCTGGCGCGATCGACGAGCGACTCGCCGGGCAGAGGGTCGAGAGCGTGGCCTGGTTCATGGCCGACACTCGGCGTGCCGGTCGTGAACCGCGGCGGACGGCGATGCAGCAGGTCCATCCCGCAGCCGCCCTCATCCACCTGCTCACACACCCGCAGCAGGGATTCCTGCAAGGCGGCCGTGCCCATGACATCGGCCTGGAAGAGCGCCGGCGGGTGCACGTCTGCCACGCCCTTACCCTTCTTGATATCGAGCGTGCGCGCCATGCGGTCGTAGGCCACCACCTCACCGAACGAGTCGCCGCCCGGCTGCTTCACCGCGCCCTTCCCCACCTCGGATTCCTGCAGCGGATAGCGATAGCGATCGATGACCGAGCCGGTGGGCTTCTGCGTCTTCTTGTTGAGGACGACCTCCACGCGTGCCACGAACTCGAGGCCGCCGACGCCGTGCTGCTCGTCGAAGAGGTCGTCGGCCGGCAGGGCCGCCAGGCGGAAGTGTTCCCACCAGGCCACCTTCTCTTCGCGGCGATGCCAGTCGAGCAGATACGCCAGCAACCACTGCGGATGCTGGGGATGCTCTGGCGCGGTCGCTTCCGGCGCTAGCCCGTCGAGCAGCCGTTCGCGTGCCGCCGTCTGCCGCGCCTCCAGTTCGCCGACGTCCTTGGGCGGCTCGGGAGGCTTCGATTCCGGCCTCGGCACGTCCGCCCCACCGGCCACGGCTTCCGCGCGCAGCCCTTCGAGCCAGTCGCGCAGCGCCTCGGTGGAGCGGCAGTCGTCCTTGTTGTAGCCCTCGACCGCCTCGCGCGTCTCGGTCGGCACGGCCAACGCCGCGTGGCTTTCGAGCGCCAGTTCGAACGTCTGCAGGTGCACGCGCGCGTCGGTAAGCGGCACGTCCCGAGCGAAGCCGTAGTACTGCTCGAGCTGCTTGATCGAGTAGCTCTCGACTCCGGCGCGCACCGATTGCCGAACCACGGCCAGCAGATCCACGAAGCGTTCGGCGCGTAGCAGCCGGTCGAGCAGGTCGGCTCGTGAGGCGTGGCGCCCCATCAGCCGCTTGAAGGCCGTGGGCTCGTAGGGCGCGTAGTGGTAGACGTGCATGCCAGGATGCGCCGCCCACCGCGCCTCGACGAGATCCATCACCTGCTCGAAGGCTCGCTGTTCTTCGTGGTCGTCGTGCGCCCACCAGCGCTGGTAGGCGCCGCTCAACCACAGACCGAACAGGTACTCGCGGCCACCCTCACGCGCGTAGGCCGCTCCTTCCAGATCGAGGAAGAGGTCTCCAGGCGAGGGCTCAGGAAGACGGCACAGACCCTGCGAGGGCTCGATCGGCAGCAACTCGTGCACCGGCTGCCGTGACGTGCGCTGCTGGTGCTGCAGCCGTGCCTGATCGCGCAGCCGCTCGTAGGTCTCCTGCGATCCGCGCGTGGGCACGAACGGCAGCGGATGTGGCAGGGCCGCGGCGGCCGCGAGCGTGGGTGCCCCTTGCGCCTCGAACTCGCGCCGGTGGGCACGCGCGATGCCGGCGATGAACGACAAATGGTCGTCCTTGCGCCGACGCCCGTTGCAGCGAGTCCACCAGCGGCAAAGCTCGCAGGCCTCGACCGGCTCGGGATAGGTGCGCCCGACGACCGCCTCGTGCCCATCGGCGAGCGTCGCCAGGAGCTGCCCCTTCACGCGCCGGTAGTAGGCCGCGTAGTCGGCCACCCGGTAGCTGTGGACGACAAACGGCGCATCTGCGAGTGCGCCCGTCGAGGCGCCGGACCCGGTTCCGCGCGCCGCGGCCTGCTCCCCCGCCGACGTCACCACGTGGAACGCCTCCGGCGCCACACCCTGCATCCCGGCCAGCAGCTCCGAATATGCCGAGAGCTGCAGGATGGTGCCGCCGCGCGTCTCCTTCGCCAGCTTGGTATCGTGCGCCTCGTAGCTCCACACGCCAAGCGCACTCGCCCGTTCCACCCGCACCAGCACGTCCGCGTAACCGCGCCACCCGTCGCCGGCCAGTGCCGCCTGATAGATGACGTCCATGCCGCGCGCCATCGCCTCGCGGGTGCGGGCCTCCGCCTCGTCGAACGACAGCCCCAAGAGATCCGCCACCTGCAGCACGCGCTTCTTCAGCCACTGCAAGTACCGCTGCTCGTGTTCGAGGCCGCGCTCACGCAGCGACTGCCCGACCGGGTCGCTCCACTCCGGCTTCGCCAGCGCGCCACGCGCCACGGCCAGGTCCAGTCCGGTCTTGTGGCGGCAGGCCAGGAACGAGGAAAGATCGGTCGGCGAGAGGATGAGGGCGTCGTTCGAGTCCTGCCTCATCGCGATGCTCGCGCCGGGCGGTCGGACGCAGCCACACGCCCCGCGCGCTTGCGCTCAAAAGTGATCTTCAGGCGGGTGCCGGTGGCACGGGCAAGGCGCTCGAGCACCGCCGTAGACGGCCGCACGCGGCCGCCCTCGATACGCGCGATATACGACTGCGACGTCCGCATCCGCTCGGCCAGTTGAGCCTGCGACAGCCCCGCCCGCGAGCGCGTCTGGATGAGAATCCGAGCCAGGGCAAACTCCTCGTTGAGTGCGTCGTAGACCGTACGATACTTGGCGTCGGTGCTCCACTGGCGATGAAGGTCCTTGGTCTTGCTCATTCCGCGACTCCCCGCGCCCGACCTAGCGCCACCTCGATCTCGCTGGCCGGCACGACCTGCGTCTTCTTGCGACACACGCGCACCACCACGACTCGTCGTCGCGACGCGACCACGTAGAGGGCGCGCGCGATGCCCGCACGACCCGACAGCCGTATCTCCCACACCGGTCCCCGCAGATGCTTCACGTGCGGCCTTCGCACGTGCTGAAGTCCGGCCCATTCGATGAGCTCGGCAATGCGGATGAATCGCGCCCGCATGTCGTCGGGTAGCGCGCGCAGCTCAGCGTCCACCACCTCGTTGAGTGTCTCGACCGTCCAGGTGTCGGCCATGGCGATGATACCAGATCGGGTATCGCCTCACGATCGACGACACCCGCCCGCGAGCATCTGCAGCGGCCGTGCCACGTCTGTCCCGAGGCCGAGGTGGCCCGGGGATCTGATGGGACGCGAACCCTCCGGCAGTGCCGCAGCCACCGCTGCCCAGCGGGGGATGCGACGCTGCAGATCCTGCGTACCACCTTTCGCCCCGCTTACAATCTCGCCATGCCTCGCAACGCCGAAGTGATCCGACACTGGCAGATGCTGCTGCACATCGACGCCGCCCGTGTCGGCGTCTCGGTGCGCGACCTGGCCGAACGCTTTCACGTCACCCAGCGCACCGTGTGGCGCGACCTGGCCGCCCTGCAGGAAGTGGGCTTTCCGCTCGTTGACGAGAAGCGCGATCGCACCACGGTGTGGAAGCTGCTGCACATGCCGCTCAAGGCGCTGAACGACGCCGGCTTGTCAGTGACCGAGGCCTGCTCGCTGTATCTGAGCCGGGCGCTCCTCGTGGGCTTCACCGGCACGCCGTTCGAACCGGGCTTGGCGGCCATCATCTCCCGCATCGAGAAGGCGCTGTCGCCGGCCGTGCGCAAGTTCCTGCAGCGCCTGCCCGACGTCGTGCATGTCAAGGCAGCGCCGCGAAAGAACGTGACGTCGCCGAAACACGACGAGTTCGTGGCCCGCCTCATCGAAGCCGCCACCGAGCGCAAGGTGTGCCGGCTGCTCTATTTCTCGGTGCACAGCGACCGCGAGAAAGACTACGAGCTGCACCCCTACAGCCTGGCCTATGCAGAGGGCGGTCTCTACTTGAGCGCCTACGTGCCGGAGTACCGCCAGGTGCGCGTGTTCGCCGCCGAACGCATCCGCCGCGTGACCGTGCTCGAGAAGTCGTTCACCCCCGGCACGGACATGGCGGACGACGCCTTCGGCCAGTCGCTCGGCGTGAACCGCGGCGGCAAGGCCGAAAAGATCGTGGTCGAGTTCTCGCCGCGCGTCGCGAGCTACGTGCGCGAGCGCACGTGGCATCCCTCGCAGCAGCTCGATGCCCTGCCCGACGGCGGCGTGCGCCTCACGCTGAAGGTGTGCCGCGACTGGGCGCTGCGCACGTGGGTCCTCGGCTGGGGCGCCCACGCACGCGTGGCGTCGCCCTCGGCGCTGGCGGAAGAGATCCTGGAACAGCTCGACGGCGCCCGTGACGGCTACGCGCCGAAGCTCGTCTTCGACCCGAGCGTGGTGATGGTGACGCCCAGGGACCGCCGCCTGCCGCTGCGATCGTGATGCCGCTAGTCGGCTGCGTGCGGTCGCCCGGACGCCCACGTCGAGGGCCGACGCGGCACCCGTTCACGACACCTTGGGCTGCCGCCGCGCCTTGCCGCCGGCGTCGCGGGAGGCCGAGATCGCGTAGCTCGCGAAGTGCCGCCGCTTCCTGTCGAGCGGTTCAAGTACGTGCGCGAAGTCGCCGTCGCCCGCGCTCGGTGCGCTCAAGCATCCCGGCGGCGACCAGGGCTTGCAGCTCGCGCTGCACGGGGCCCATGGCCCCACCGGTGAGTCGCGCGACCTCGCGCGCGTAGAAGGCCTGTTCCGGCTGACCGAACAGAAGTCCCAGCACCTGGCGGCGCGTGAGGCCGAACAAGGTGGAGGCAAGGGCGCGGCTTGCTTGTTCTCATTTCGAGAACGAATCTATCCGTGTTGAGAACACCCCGTAAGGGCCTGCAGCCTCGGGCCCGCTGGCGCACCGTTGTCCAGCGGGCATGCCGTTTGCCAGCATATTGCTAGCAGAGGAGCCAGACCGATGCCCACTCTTACCGTCAGGAACGTTCCAGCCAAGGTCGTCCAGTCGCTCAAGGCACTCGCTCGCCGACACAACCGGTCGATGGAGCAGGAAGTGCGCGACTTGATTGAGGGGTATGTGGCCGAACGGCGGGCCGTCCTCGACCAGATCGAAGCGGGCTGGAACACGCAGAGCCGGCGGCCCACGGCGAGCGAGGTTGATGCCTGGATGGGCGTGGGGCGGCCGTGAAGGCCGTCGTCGACACGAACGTGGTCGCCTACCTGCTTCCTGGGCACCGAGGCCTTCGTCGACGAAGCGCGAATGTGCCTCACCACCGTGTCACACCCGATCGCGCCGGCCCACTGGGAAGCTGAACTCACAAGCGTGATGTGGATGGCCGTTCGAGCCGGCATCCTGCCGCCAGCCGAGGGCCCGGTGCGACTCGGCCTGGCACGGCGACTTGGCGTCGAATCCGTCGCCACCGCGACCTTGTGTCAGGGCGCGTTGCTGCGGTCGGTCAGCTCGGGCGTGGCCGTCTACGACACGCTGTTCGTTGAGCTGGCCGCGCGTACGAATTGTCCCCTGCTCACGTTCGACAAAGCTGTCATCAAGGCGTTCCCACGAATTGCGATCCGTCCTCGGGAGATGCCCACCGGCCGAGGTCGAAACGCCGCATAGGCGACGCGAACTCCGCTGCCAGGCCCGTCGGCGTCAGAGCGACAACCAGTCCGCCAGCGCCCGCCCGACGGACTGCAGTTCCGCCGAGTCGACTCGGCCAATGGTTCGGTCGACGGCGTCACGCGGCACGCTCACGACCTTGTCCACCATCACCTGCGACGCTGCCGTCAGGCCCGTGCGCTTTCCGGCAGGCAACAGGATGCGGAACAGCGGCGCGTCCACGCATTCCGACGTGACGGGACAAATCGTGATGCTGGCATGGGTGGGATTGAACGCATCCGACTGCACCACCAGCGCAGGACGCGGCTTGCTCGTGTAGGCACCGCGCGTTGCCACGACCACGATGTCGCCCCGCGTCACTTCCAGCCCTTGAGATCGGCCACCCGAGACACGAAGTGCAGCACCTCGGCCTCCTCCGCACTCCGGCTGACGAGCACCGATTGCCGTCGCGCCTCGGCCAGGCCGTCGTCCTCCGGTTCACCGAGTCCGCGCGCCAGGGCGGCACGCGCCACCGCGCTGCGCGTGCTTCGCTGCCGGCGCGCCTCGGTCGTGAGGCGCCTGGCCAGTTGGCGGGGCACGCGAATGGTCAGAATCTCGGTGGCGGTGTCTGCGCGGGGCATCGGAGTCTCTCCATGCGTATACAGTATACGCCTCACGATCCATGCCCCCTTGTCAGACACGCGCAGCGCAGCCAGGGCAGCGGCGTGGCCGCCACCGACGCATCGAGCACGATCACCGGCTATCCCGTTGGGCGCGAATGATCGCGGCCGCAGTCGGCTCCAGCCTGAGAACCGGCTGAGCCTGCAGGCGCGCCAGCACCTCCGCCCGTGTCGGCCGGTCGGGCGCCTTGCCGACGTCGCGCATCACGTCATCTGACATGACATCCCTCCACGGCCGCGCGTGCCATCACATCCGCGGTGAAGGCCCGCTGGCACGTTCCGCACGCGCACCACCCTGTGCGACATGTCCATAGGATAGCTACATCGCTTCTTCATGTCCGCAGGGACGAGTGCCTGGCCCGCGACACGAACCAGTGCATCTGGCGTGCCCGCGTCCCGCAGCTCGGCCACGCCGCATAATCCCGCGCCCGAACGTCCCCGAGGTCAGCGGGCATGGCAGATCCTGCGCGCCTGTCGCCGGCGCCAGTACGCACTCGCCGCCACGAGCCGAAAGAGCCGCGCGGTCGCGTTGGTCGTTTCGTATATACCTAATAGGTGTTCGAGTGGGAGCCGCACAAAGCCGCTGCCGTGGATGGGCGGATCCTCATGGTGGCGTACACGAAACGAAGGAGCAGCGATGCCGAAACGATCCGTCTCGTCAGCGCGCGCCGCGCGAGCCGTCGCGAGCGCGCGGCCTACCGCGCGGACGATTGATTTCAGCGACATTCCGGAGGCGACTGCGGCGCAACTGAAGGGGATGCGGCGCGTGGGCCGACCGCCACTGGGCGACCAGCCGCGGCAACTCATCGCCATCCGCCTGGACGCCGGCGTGCTCAACCAGTTCCGGAAGGAAGCGCGCCGTCGCCGTGTGGGGTATCAGACGCTGATCAACGAGGTCCTGGCCGAACACGTGCGCAAGCACGTAGCCTAGCGCGCGTCAACGCGCCGCATTCGCGTAGAGCACATCAACCGCCCACGCCAGATCGAACGGCGTCCCGTCCCACACAGGAATCGACGCCAGCTCCGCTATCGCCACCGCCTCCTCTTGCCACAGGGCCGGCGCTGCCAAGTCCGGTGCTCTCGGAATCCTCCGTCCATCAGGCTGATGGAAGCTCCACCCACCGTCAGCCGCGGCCACCACCTGGAAGCCGCCCTCGTGCACGGCGCGATGATGCCGGCGACAGAACAGCAACAGGTTGCCGAGACTCGTGGGGCCGCCATCCGCCCAGTGCTCGAGGTGATGGGCATCACATCGACGCGCCGTGCAGCCGGGGAACCGACACGTGGCATCGCGCGCGGCCAGGGCGCGGCGGATGGCCGGCGGAATCGTGCGCGTCTTGCGGCCCACGTCGAGCACGTGGCCGTCGTCGTCGTGACGCATCACCACCACCGAGGCATCGCACGCCACCCGGCGCGACGTTTCCGCGGAAACGTACACCGGCCCCTGGTCCAGCTCGAGGCTGCCGCTGAAGGACGCTTCCCCATCGGCAACGACGACATCCGTGCCCGTCCGCGCAGCCTCGCCCGCGCTGGCAACCTCGCCCGCGCCGGCCGCCGCGTCCACGTGCACCACCACCTGATAGCGGTCGCCCGCGGACCCGGCATCGAGGCCGGCCGAGAGCGCCGTTTCGGCCAGCAGTCCCAGCGCATCGGCCCGCCGCTCGGCCGGCGTCACCTCCTCCGCCATCGCATCGCCGGTGGAGGCGGCCTTCCCGTCGTGCCACAGACGATCCGCCGCCGCCTCGAGCGCCCGCTGCACCACGGCGCCCACTTCCGGCGAGAGCCGTCCGCGGATCACGACCATGCCGTCGTCGTCCACCCACGTGGAGAGGTGGCGGCTCAGGTGCCGCGACTCGTCCTCGCGCGCTGCCCTCACGCGGTCCACCCGCCGGCAGGCGCGCACGAAGCGCTCCACCTGTGCGGCGGTGCCGGCCAGCGCGAGCTCCACGAGCGACTGCTCGTTCTCGGGCGTGGCCACGCGCGTCAGCGCCCGCACCTTCGCGTACGACAACTGCCCCCGCTGCATGCGCGCGCTCACCTCCGGCAGCGCCGGCAGCGCCCGAGCCACGCGCACCTTCTCGCGGGCGGCGCCCAGGTCGATGCCGGTGCGCCAGGCCGGGGCCCCCGACGCGCGTGGTGTGCGCGTTGGGGTGGAGTGCAGCCAATGCGCGCACGACAGGAAGCCGTTGTTCCAGCCGTTTTCGGCATCGAACTGCCCGAGCAGCACGAGCAGCTCGTAGGTGGCCGCGTGCAGGCGGGCGGCCAGCACCGCGATGCGCTCTCCGAGCGCGTCGGTGTCGTGCGAGGGCGATGAGGGGACCAGCGCGGACGGCGCGTGGACGACCGATTCAGCGAGGGATGCGCAGCTCATGGCGCCAGCCTAGCATCGCAGTTTCTGCCATCGGAGGATTGCGTATGCAGGGCGATCGACGCGCGATCCACCATTCGCAATGGCCTGCCGTGCGATCGACGCGCAGCGACGACTACAGCACCTCGGAGGCGCCGTTCAGAGCTGAATGCCGACACATCGCGAGTCGGCAGCTGGAACGTGTCAAGCGGAATCTCGTGTTGTTTCGCCGCAGCGCAGTTGCGCCGGCGCGGCGTCCAGTCGTCGGCTCCGATGAGTCGCGTCGGACACTCGCACCTCCCGGCGACTTGTCCTGCCGTCCAAAGCACTTCTGGGGACCCCCATCCCCTGCCCTGCGTGTCACCCGCACTCTCGGTGCGAGTGTCGGCCTTCTGCGCGACGACGACTCATAGTCGCTCGCCGACCGGACACCACGCCAACGCAACTGCTCCAGCGCCTGGCACCACTCGTGCACACCGTATCGCGCATGCCAGACGCCGTTGACGCCATGTACCGATACTGGTACAGTCCGCGATGAGCGCCGAGCTGAAGCGGCTACCGGCGCATTTCTACCGGCTGCCTGGCGGGCCGGAGCCGGTGCGTGAATGGCTGAAGACGTTCGCGCCCGAAGACCGCCGGATCATCGGCGAAGACATCAAGGACGTGGAGTTCGCATGGCCCATCGGACTACCCCTCGTGCGAAGCCTCGGCCACGGGCTGTGGGAAGTGCGCAGCGCGCTGCGGGACGGCCGGGCGGCGCGGGTGATCTTCGCCGTGGAGCATCAGCGCATGGTGCTGCTGCACGGATTCGTCAAGAAGACGCAGGCCACACCCAAGGCCGATCTGGACCTGGCGCGAAAGCGTCGCAGACCCCTCGTATGAAGAAGTCGCGCATCGGATCGTCCGTCGATAGCTGGCTCCGCGAAGAAGGCATCTACGAGCAGACGTCGTCGCGCGCCATCAAGCGGGTGCTCGCTCGCCAGCTCGAGGCGGCGATGCACGCACGGCACGTCTCGAAAGTGGAGATGGCGCGGCGGATGGGCAGCAGCCGCAGCGCGCTCGACCGGCTGCTGGACCCCGACAACGACTCGGTGACGCTCGCCACGCTGCGCAAGGCCGCGGCGGCCGTTGGTCTGCAGGTGCGGCTCGAGTTGGAGTGACACGGCCAGTGGCGGGCCATGCCTCATAGTCGCTCGCCGACCGGACACCACGCCAACGCAACTGCTCTCCAGGGCACACCCGATGTACGACAGGTCCGACGCGCTATCCTCAAGTACGATTTGACACTCCGAGGCTGACATGGCCCACAAGTACGAACTCGTCGTCGCCTGGAGCCGCGAAGACGCCGCCTTCGTGGTGGACGTGCCGGAGCTGCCCGGATGCATGGCCCACGGCGGCACGCCTGCCGAAGCCGTGGCCAACGCGCAGGACGCGATCACCCTCTGGCTGGAGGCCGCGCGCGACCTGGGACGGCCGATCCCGAGGCCTCGCGGCCGCCGCCTGATGTCGGCGTAGCCTCAGACGCCCTGAGGGGTGCGGGTATACACGTCCATCGCGACGTGTATACATACTGCGATATTCGATGCACGTTGTCTGATCGAAGGGGTTGCCTCATCGATTCCTCACTACATCAACCGGAGGCTGTTCGCGATCCTGACGGGCGCGGCCATGGGGTAGTGCGAGGCCACTGGGCGAGCATCGCGTTGTGGAGTTCGATCTTCGCAGCCACCAGGGCCGACAGGCGCACGGCCAGGTGCGGCAAGCAGCACATGGGCTTCCACGAGATCCCAGAACGACAGCATCAGCGGCTGCTGCGACGCGGGGCGGATCAGCGGCGCGAAGGTAGGGGGGCCGGAGGTGGTGGGCCGCCTCGGTCAGGGTGTATGCAGCTTGGCTTCGAGGATCGATGTCCGCAGGCGCTCTCTTTCGGCGGGGTTGCACGTGGCCATGCCGTCACCAGTTGCGAGCGAATCGACGAACTAGATGTGTTTGCGGAACAGCTCGCGCAGGTCGATCTGGCAACCAGGCAGCAGCGGCGTGGTCAACACGTCTCCGTCTTCGGCAGTCAGTTCCACCACGCGGGCCAGCCTCCCCTCGAGCGTCGGCCGGAACACCTGCACGGCGTCGAGCTCCGGGTCGACGAGCCAGTACTCGCGCACGCCACTCCGCTCGAACAGGCGCCGCTTGGTCTGCGCGTCGCGCTTGCGCGTGCGCTTCGACAGCACCTCGATGACCAGCGCTGGCGGCCCCTGCACGTTCTTCTCCGTCAGGATGCCGGCCTGGTCGCCGGTGACCACGAACAGGTCCGGCTCCACGATGTCAAACGGCGACAGCAGCACGTCGAGCGGCGCGGTGAACACTTGCCCGGCCTGCGGCTGCGAGCGGAAGTAGTGCTCGAGATCGTAGAAGAGCCGCCGCACCAGCACCTGATGCCGCACGTTGGGCGACGGGGTCACGACGTGCTCGCCGTCGATGATCTCGTGGCGCTTCCCGTCGTCGGGGAACAGCACGAAGTCGTCGTAGGTGAGGCGCATGTCGGCGCGTGCCGCTGGCGAGCGCATCGGATCCTCCCCGGCCATGAACGGAGTCTACATCCGGCCATTTCACGGGACAATGCGAGCGCCGTGCCGCCCGAGAACTCACGACGTGCAACCTTCAGCGTGTCGCGCGGTGACTTCTACCGACTGGATTTCCGGGACTCGGAGGCCGGTGCCGGGTCATCGATCTGAATGTCCTCGGGCTGGACCCAGACGACCTGGCCGTCCTTCCAGGTGGCCATCGGGCGGCCGAACGCCTTGTGCAGCCGCCGCGCGTCGCGCGCGGCTTCGCGCAGGGCGTCATCGATGGCGCGACCGTCTTCGAACAGCTCGTCTACGGTCGGTTTCAATCGCTTCACGCCGCCAGATGCCACCAGCCGCGGACCGGCCACTGAGGATGCATGGTACAGCCGCCAGCCATCGGCGCGACCTGGGGCGCCCGATCCCGAGACCTCGCGGCCGCTGCTTGGTGTCGGCGTTGCCTCGCCACCTCACTGCAAGCTTCGCTCGCCATCAAGCAGGTGCTCGCTCGCCAGCTCGAAGCGGCGATGTTCGCGCAGAACGTCTCGATGGTGGAGACGGCGCGGCGCATGGGCAGCAGCCGCAGCGCGCTCGACCGGCTGCAGGATAGCGACAACGACTCGGTCACGCTCGCCACGCTGCGCAAGGCCGCCGCGGCCGTTGGTCTGCAGGTGCGGCTCGAGTTGGTGTGACGTCGCCGGTGGCGCGCTCGGCATCGCGTTGGGTGGTTCGATCGTCACTCCCGGTGCGAGTGTCGGCCGGTTACGAGGTGAGCTTCACGCGGTACTTCTACAAGCCGCAGCCCCTGCGCACGCTCGAAGAGATCCGCGCCGACATCCTGGCGCAGGAGAAGGAGACCGAGGGACTGCTGACCGAAGTTGTCGGGTCGAGCGGCTGAGTTGTCTGCAGCCCGTTGGAGCGTTTCACATGGCTCGATGGCCCACTCTTAGTGAACGCTACGTTTACCATGGACTACAATGTCGGTGATGATGAACGCAGCGTTGCGCGCAGGCAGCTACAGGCGGCAGCCGGAGGGCTACCGGGCGTTCGTGCCGGCACCGCTGCCCCCGACGCCCGCCGTCGTCATCGACGGCGAACTGCAGCGGTTGCTCTCCGAGGCCGACAGAGCCCTCGGCCGGCTGGACGGATCCGTACAAACCCTGCCGAACCCGGACTTGTTCGTCTACATGTACGTCCGCAAGGAGGCGGTGCTGTCGAGCCAGATCGAAGGCACGCAAAGCTCACTGCAGGACCTGCTCGCGGCCGAGGCGCACGTCGCCGACGACCATCGCCCCAAGGACGTGGCCGAGGTCGTCAACTACGTGCGCGCGATGAGGCACGGGCTCGCGCGCCTGGCAGACCTGCCGGTGTCCGTGCGTCTCATCCGCGAGATTCATGCCGAGTTGCTGCGCGGGGTGCGCGGCTCGCGTCTGACGCCAGGGGAACTGCGCCAAAGCCAGAACTGGATCGGTCCAGGCGGATGCACGCTGGCCGAAGCCACCTTCGTGCCGCCGCCCGCGCATGAAGTGCCCGCGGCGCTCGGCGCGCTCGAGACCTTCCTGCACCAGCACGACAACGTGCCGCTCCTGGTGAAGATCGGCCTGGCGCACGCGCAGTTCGAGACCATCCATCCCTTCCTCGACGGCAACGGCCGCGTCGGCCGGCTGCTCATCACGTTCCTGCTCTGCGAACGTGACGCGCTTCGCAAGCCGGTGCTCTACCTCTCGCATTACTTCAAACGCCAGAAGCTCGCGTACTACGAGCGCCTGCAGGCGGTCCGGGATGACGGGGACTTCGAGGGATGGCTGCGCTTCTTCCTGCGCGGCGTGGCCGACGTGAGCGTGCAGGCCGCCGACACCGCCCGCCGCATCCTCGAACTGCGCGAGGAACATCGCCGGCTGCTAACCGACCGCCTCGGACGAGCGGCAGGCAACGGCCATCGGGTGCTCGAACGGCTGTACGAACGGCCGGTGCTGAGCGTGAAGGATGTGCAGATGCTGCTGGGCACCACCTTCGCGGGCGCGAACCAGATCGTGCAGCGCCTCGCTTCGCTGGGCGTGATTCGCGAGATGACGGGCCAGGCCCGTCATCGCCGGTTTCGATACGACGCGTACGTGCGTCTGTTCGAGGAAGAGGCCGGGGCATGATCGACGGCCTCAAGCCCTATTCCGTGCTCTTCTGCCAGTTTCACCAGCAGCGTCACGACTGGCCCAGCCGCACTTCCACTTCCTCTGCCCGCCAGGCAGCGTAGGACAGGGCTTGCCGCCCATGAGCTGCCGAAGCCGTGGCATAGTCCAAGGCCCCCCTACGGCGCCATGTTGACGGCGTCCCTACGCCGCGCTCGTCACGACGAGTCGACGCCCGAGAGCCGCGAGCGCCTGTTCGATCTGGTCCAGCTTGGACTGATGCCGGAAGTCGATCAGACGGTCCACCTGGGGCAGATGCCAGTCGAGCTTCTTCCCCAGCCGATACTTGCCCACGCGCTGTGCGAGCATCGCGTTGTGCAGCTCGATCTTCGCGGCCACCAGCGCTGACAGGCGCACGGCCGCGCCCTTGGCTGGGGCCGATTGCAACGGCCGGGGAATCTCGGCCTTGTCGTCCACCAGCATCTCAAGGCCGGTCAGCACGGCATCCACGGCACGCGTCAGCGCTTCTTCACGCGTGGCGCCGTGCGTGTGCACGAGGGGCAAGGCGGGCACGTCCACGAGCCACGACCCGTCGGTATCCTTGGACAGCTTCACTGCGTAGAACATGGGGTGAGGGCACCACTCGGCTGAACTCGCGAACCGTCATTAGACGGTAAACCGTTCTGTTGCCCTAGTCAACATATCAGTTGCCCCCATGGGGCCTACGAGAACACCCGCAGGAACGGGCCGATGAAGCGCTGCTCGGGCGACCAGTCCGTGATGGCGAACACAACCTCGTCGAATACGCCGCCGCCCTGCTCGCAGCGTCTCGGCGAAGATGCCCGCCATCATGTCGCCGTCGAGCCCGAAGGCGCCGCAGCCCCAGGCGCCCAGAATCAGCCGCCGCTGGCCGTGCGCGGCCGCCACCGCCAGCACCTTCCTCGTGCGCGCGCGCATCACGCCCGGAATCTCGTCCCACCGCTGGGGCGCGTAGTGCCGAATGCCATGACCGTGCACGGCCGGACTCGTGAGGACGGACATCGTCCACGGTTCGTCGAGCAGGTCGCCCTCGTCGGTGCGAAAGACCGGCACGTCTGGGGAATAGATCACGTAGTCCGTGTACATCTCGTCGAGCGCGGCACGGTGCCGCGGATACATGTCGCGGTGCTCGAGACACGCGTAGAGGCCCGACGACCGCGCGATGCATTCCTCTTGCGCCCGCGCACCACCCAGGAAGCCGCCGCCAGGCGAGGTGGCCGAGGCGAAGTTGAGCCCGGCCACCGGCCCCGTGGCGGCCATGCGGCGACCCACCACCAGGATGGACTCGTTCTCCACGGTGATCCGCGGCGGCGGGCCCGTTACGGACGCGGCATGCACGGCGCGCTCGGGCGGATACTCGACCGTGCCTCGGGTGGCTGCCTCGAGCCCCAATCTCAGGTCTACGAAGCGGCCGGACGGCGTGCTGAAGCCGCCGGCGCGCAGGTACTCCACGGTTTCGCGGCCGAGTCGCGCGGCCAGTTCGCGGGGGATGAGGGCCGTGTGTATCTCCATGCTGAGCCTCCCAATCCGTAATGCGGGTTCGTAGATCCGCTCCCGCCCTCCAACGGGCGTCGGAGGGCAATCCATGAACACACGGCCACCCCGAACTCGCCCTTGGGGGGCTCCGGGCTTTTCGGACCGTCTGAGTGGGAGTCTGCGGCACAATCCGGACTATCGGCCTGGAGGGGATGCCGTGAAGCACTCGCGCCTTTCGGTCGAGCAAATCACCGCGGTCCCTCAGCTACCTGAGCCGTCTCGGGCGATGAGTGAACACCCGAGCCTCCAGAGCACCAGCGTCCGGAGTCCATGGGTACTCGACCAATATCTTTCCGGGCTTAGCAACTGGCTGTCCGTCATTGCCTTGAGACAGGGTGCACGACGTAGCTACGATCAGGACACACGAGTCTGGATTGCGACGCGCATTCTCAACCTCGTTCCGAGTCACTGTGATTGCTGCTGACTTGCCCCATGGCGCAACCATTCCTTTCGCCTCGACGTACAGCGTCACGCTTCCCTTGCGGGTGACCTCGTAGTCCCACGCTTTGGTCGCACTCGTGTCCTTGATCTCGTCGCCTTGGTATCCATTCGCGAGGAGCCAGTCCTTCGCGGCCTGCATCCCCGCGCGTTCGATCGCGAGGCGGACCATAGGCGATTTTGTCTCGCCGGGTGCGAGCTGCGATGCTTCCGCGAGCTTCCGCTCCAGCCTGGCCGGAGCTGGACAGAGAAGCACGTCGGACACTTCGTATTCGTAGGGCTGCTTCACAGATCGCCGGAGACCAGTGAACAGATCCTTGAACTCCCGCATCCAAGCGTCCCTGTGTGCCTGTCGTCGCGCGTCAGCTTCGCAAGCGGTCCACGCCCTTCCCCACCACCCGGCGGCGTTCAGCGTCCCAAATCCGGTTAGAGTTCTAACGTCCCCGTCTCCTCGCGATGCTCGGACCGGCCGCGCGGTGGCCCACCATTCGTGAATGATGTAGTCGCGCATCACCGGCAGAGCCGCCTTGAGGCGGTTCTCCTGCTTCTTCGTGACTTTGCTCATCGTCGGCCGCATTGTAGTCGACCGCCGCTGTGTGGCGGCCGACTCAGGGCGACGTCACTGTGCGTGTGCGTTGCATCGGCACGAGCGTCACCGATTCTTCCTGGCCCACGTCGAACAAGCACTGCTGATCTGCCTCGCCCGGTCGGCCTGCGCGCACTAAGTCGAGACCCGTGGGCCCGTCAGTGCCGCAATCTCCTGCCCTAGTCGCTGCTGGCGCCAGTTGAGGAACTCCTCAAACTCATCGCTCATCAGCGGGGACCCATCGCCGGTTGGCAGGCAATGCGAAGCCAGCACATCGTCGAACGGGAAGCCCGGCGTTGCCTTGATATCGCGCAGGTATCTCGACGGCGCTCTGTTGCTGATCATCTGGTTAGTCGTGCGGTCGATCAGCGTTCGATTCAAGACGCAGTCGCGCAGGCGCTTCGATGCCACAGCCAACTTCTTCTCCAGGAAGTTGTCGGGGAAGACGTGGTGATCATCGATGCGCTCGTCGAGCATCAGGTTCCGCGTGATCACCGCCTTGGTGTGGAAGTCCCTGGCGCCCGTTCCAGAGCCCAGAATCACGCAGATTGCTCCACTGTAGAGCGCCCGCTGCCGCGGAGTTGTGTCACGCAGCACCGCCGTGTCGAACTTGAAGTCCCGAACGCTCTCGGGTGGACTTCCGCCGTCGAACCACGCATGTAGTTCCGGAACGTCCTTGGCCGATTGGGAGTTGGCTGAGTTCTCATACGTCTGGCCGAATACGGAGCACCAGAACCATCGCGCGATCTGCTGCCGCCGAGCTCCCGCAGAGGGCGCCTTACTTGCCACACCGCGGGCAAGCGCGGCTGCCATGGGTGGCAGCATCGTTTGATACGGAAGCCAACGAGGCAGAACCACCCTGCAGTCGTCTTCAAGGATCTCGAAAGCTTGCGCGAAGCCGGCGATCACGCTGTCCCAACTGGTCCGAACGTCTTCAGCCGTTAGGTTCAGCACGGCTCCGCGTTTGCATGACGGTGCACGTCCAGGGGCGACGAGCGACACAGCCTGAAGCACGTAGTACGGGTCGAGTTCAAAGTTATCGAAGCACGGGTGTGCTGCCTTGGCAGCATCCCACTTCTCGCGGAGATTCAGATCGTCCGTCCAGAATCGCGCGGTGAGCAGCTCGAACACGCTGAGCTTGACGCCAGTCCGATTGAGGGTCTCGAAGATGGTGCAGAGTGCATCTGGCTCTGTTTTGTCAGACAGTGTGACCACTGGGAAGTGATAGTCGTCGATGATCTTCAGCCACTCATCGTTCAACTTGGTCAGTGCGTCCAGCATCCGAGTGCGTTGCTCCGATGGCATTGGATTGGTGACCTGCAAGAGCCAATGGAGAAATCCACCTGCGCCGCCTTTCAGAACGCCCAACGGAAGAACTAGGTCCCGCGCCTGGACCTCGAACTGTTCCAACTCCTTGGCCGCCGGCCGTGTCGCTCGGAGATGGAAAATCGCGTCATCGAAATCCCGACCGTCGATGAGCTTCTTCAGGTCCAGGAAATACCTGTGGTCACCGACTCCATAGAACGCTTGGTAGAGCGACGTGAGGCGTTGCTGTCCGTCGAGAACCAGGAACGTGTGCCTCGCGCCGTTGAGTTTCGGTGCTCCCTCGAACTCGCGCGCCGCGAACACGCGCTTGGCATCGCGGACCCGCAGGATGCTACCGGCTGGATAGTTGTTGGCGATCGAGACGATCAGCTCCTGTGTCGCGCCGGGGTCCCAGACGAAATCGCGCTGAAAGTCTGGCAACACTGCCGTCCTGGAGTGAATCTCACCGAGCAGCTCCTTGAGCGCGCGGGGGTTGGTGTCCTCGAACAGATTCATCTTGTGGTCCCTCTCGCCTCGTCGGGCGTCGTCGCCTCATACCAGCCACACGCTGTGTCGCCAGATCCCCTCAACCGCTCCAGCCGGACCGAAGGAGACGTCCCAGATGCATCCTGCGCCTGCCATCTCGCCGCGAAGGTGGCCGAAGTCAATTTGAAACGTCCGAGGCCCGGAGGCGCGCACCTCGAGCACGAATCCAAACTCGTCGCCCTCCAGCAGCAGCGACTCGACTGACCGTCCGTCCGAGACCTGGCGCTTGAAGTCCCTACCGATGCGGTACTCATCCGTTGCCTCGGCGGCAGCGAGGAACGCTACAAACCGATCCTCGCCGAGCAGGCGCAGTCCCGCCGCCGCGCTTGCCCCGCGACGACTCTGAATCGGCGCTAAGGACGTCTCGGGAGCGGTGGCTTCTGCCGCATGCTCCGCGAGCACCGGTTCGGCAACAGCGACTCGGCTGCTGGTCCATAGCCTCTGCACCTGATGCCCGTTAGCGAGCTTCCAGTCGCGTCCCTCCGGAGCCGTAATGATGCAGTCCGCGACAATCGCCTTTGCGCCGCCGTTGGCCTGAACGCCTACGTCCCCGCCCGCTGTCACCTGCACCCGCCGGAGAATTACCTGACAGTCGCGAGCCAGCTCAATCGCGGGTCCAGTGCCCCCGTCGATCCGGCAGTCTTCCACGACGCCTCGGCCCTTGTCGCCGGCGTGCAGGCCGCGAAAGCCAGGCTCGACGATCTGGCACCTGCGCAGCAGAGGATTGGCCTTGTCACGTATGGCTACCCCGGCGCGAGGAGCGGACCGCATCTCACAGCTGTCGAGAACGCCCTCTGCGCCCTCAGCGAATACCACCCCCTCGTGGCGACCGCCAATGAAACGACAACGGCGCACGACTGGACGTGCATCGCGGCCCCATACAAAGAGGCATGGCTTTGCCGCCGTGCGCACCTCGCAAAGGTCGACGACCGACTGGCCCGATCTGATCTCTACTACCGCCTTACCCGTGACTGCAGCCCCAGACGTAACGAACGTGAAGCCGCGCACCATTCCATCGGCGGTGTCCACGACCAGAGCCGGTTCGTCCCCGCCATCAATGACGACGTCCGCCGACGCCCCGAGCGCAATCAGCTCCAACGGCTTATCGAGAACGACACTTCCGACGTACGTGCCAGGCTTCACGAGGACGCGGCTCCATGGAGCCGCCCTGCGAACGGCTTCAACAACCGATTCGTAGTGCCCTCCAGTTGGGGCGACCACACTGTAGGCCTTGGTCTGAGGCTCAGCTGTAGCACGCTGCGCGTGCAGCAGGTCTAACACTTGTCGCGGAGACAGCCGGTCGGTGCGGTCGCGTCTCAGGCATCCCTCGACGATCCTGTCGAACGGTGCGGGAAGGCCGGGTGGAATCTTAGGCTCGGCGGTCTTCAGCAGATACAGCCACTCCCCTCGCGTCGAGGCGTCGAATGGCAACTGGCCGGTGAGGGCCTCGAGCAGCATCGCGCCGAACGACCAGCTATCGCCAACAGGCGACACCTTGTCTTCGAGCGACTCGGGCGGTTGATACGCCAGCGTGCCGGCCGCACCTGCCACTGCAGTCTGCCCGTCATCGAGCGGTGCCGAGACGCCGAAGTCACTGATCTTCCACCGGCCGCCGACGAGTAGGACGTTCGATGGCTTGATATCGCGGTGCGAGACTTGCTGTTCTTGAAGATACGCGAGGCCAGACGCCACATCTGCGGCTAGCGTGGACGCGTCCCCGTGACCGAGTCGTGACTGCTTCAGGCGCTCCTCGAGCGTCGACGCGGCCAGTTCCATCGCCACGAACAAGATCGACACGGTACGGCCATTGAGGCGCACGCCTGAATCCCCAACGGAGTAGCAGCGGACGACGTTCGCGTGATTCAGCTGTAGCCCGCGCTGCAACTCGGCGTACTGCGCGGTATCGCCACCGATGCGGTGTCGGAGGAGCTTGACCGCTACTCGGGCCAAGACTTGCGTCCCGACGACGTGCTCGGCCTCGAACACCAGGCCGAAGGCACCCTCCCCGAGCAAGCGCACGAGGCGATATCGGCCATCAACTAGCTGGCCGACGAGCGCTTCGCCGATATTCATTCGCGCTTGGCGCGCTTACGGCGCTCCTGCATCTTGCCGTTCTGCTCGAACAGCCTGTGGAGTTGCCCCCAGCCCAACTTGCGGCCAACCTTGCCGTCGTATGGGAACCACACAACAGCCCCCTTAGACACGCGAAGGGTACCGAACTTCCCGTTGTCGTCGTAAACGTTGAATTCCACGTCTGCGTGAGCGAGCGGACGCTCTGGAACGCTGAACCTGACGTCGTGAGCCACGGGCATTGCCTCCTGGGGAACGGGAGCGAATCAGTCCTTCTCGAACGCCTGGTGCGAGAACTTCAACGTGCGGGCATTCTCGGTCACCGTCCGCACGACGTTCTCCGGCGCGCCGGACGGCACCTCCGCCTCGATCTCAAGGGTCACCGTGACCTTCGCAGCGACCAGACCGGCCAAATGCGCAATCACTTCTTCCGCGATGCGGCTGGCGTCGCGGCCGACGCGCGTGGCGTCGAGCGTCACCGACCCGTGGAATCGCTTCGGCAACGCGGCCTTGGGACCCACATTGCCGCCCGGACCGCCACCGGGAGCCGGGCCGGGCCCATCGGCACCAGAGCCACCAGGCTCTGCAACTCCGCCAGGTCCGTTGGCGGGCTTGGCGCTGTTCTCGGCGTCAATCTGCCGGCGTGCCACAACCGGCTTCACCAGCAGCCCAACGGGGTTGCCAGCACCCACAGACACCACCTGTCCGGCCCGCAGTTCGCGGTATCGCCCTGCCTCCTCGTCGTAGCTGGCGGCGAACGCGAATGCGTCGTGCTCCCAGGTGATCAGCTCCACGCCCCTGCGCACGGACTCGAGCAACACCTCGGGCCCAGATAGCCTCGGCAGGTAGACGTAGCGTGCGAAATGCTCCGCGAGCTGCTTCACCCCCACGTGGTCGTCGGGCCACAGCGGAATCCTGTCCAGCTCCATCCGCAGGCGCGACGGCGCGAAGCTGGGCAGCAGCAGTTCGTCCTTGATCAGCTTCTTGCTTGCCCGAACCGCCAAGGCCTCGCTGCCAGACAGGCGCGTGGCCTGAATCTCCACCGGGGCCGCCGGCGACGATTGCGTGGGCACGAGCAGCCACTGATACGTCTCAGGCAGACGCGCCGTCACTGCGCTGTCTGCATTCGACTTCTGCGTCTCGGCCTGCGCCACTTGCTGTGGGTCGAGGTTCAACTCGACCTGCTCGGCCAGGATGGACTTCCACGCCAGATAGCGGCGCGTGGCCTCGTCAAGGTCCTGGAGCCGCACCTTGTCGGCGGCAAGGAACACCAAGGCGTTGCGGTAGAGGCGCGGGGTGTTGCCCCGCATCTCGAACATGTCGCGCGCGGCGGCCGCCGCGAGGCTGCCATCCTCCCGGGTGTACGGCTGGTCAACGCTCATCACGACCAGTCGCGCGTCCGGGTCGTCTGGCACTTCCTGCGAATTGCGCGGCAGGTCGTGCACACGGTCGAAGGGCCCCTTCGTGCGAAGGTCAATCCTGAGCCGCCGGTGGATCTCCTCCACCACCTTGTCGGAATCGCGCTTGAGCTGCTCGGCGCGGTCCTCCGCCAGTTTCGTCACGGTAGGCTGGGTCGAGTACCAGTAGCGCGGGCCGTCCTGATACAGGTAGGTGGCTGCGCCCGCCAGGCGCCGCAAGGCGTCGCCGAAGATGGCCGGCGACTCGCCCGGCATCACGCAGCCAAGCTTCACGCGCCGGTCTTCGATGCCCCGGTGCGCGGCGGACGCCGTAGGCGCAGACCCCATGTAGATGGTGCGGGCCACGCGCCGGCAGGCGGCGTATTTGCCCAGGTTGGGCTGGTCGCCGTCGATCTGTAGCGGCAGCGAACCCGGGCCGTCCACATCCCTCGAAATCACCGGCACCCAGTTGTCTGACAGGTAGCGCGTCAGCTCGAACTGCACCCGCGGTTCGTCGATGGAGATATTGGCCGGCAGGATGAGCGGGTTCCGGTCGCCCTTCTCCCACAGGCTGTGAATCACAGCGGCCATGAGGCGCAGCACACCGCGGGTGCGCTGGAACTTCACCAGCGTGGACCAGTCGGTGTAGAGCCGGTCGAAAATCTCCGGGTGGATGGGGTACGCGGCCTTGATCCGTGTCTCGTAGTCTGCCCCCCGGCACTCGGGCGGGAACTCCGCGTGCTGGTTGCGGTACAGGTCGCCGAAGGCGCGCGCGACCACGTCGCGGTCTTTGAACTGATCGGGATCAGTCATCGGCTCGAACAGCCGCCTACGGACGATTTCGAAGCCCTCTTCAGCGCTGGCCGGCCGCCACGACGACTCCACGCGGCCCACCACGTTGCGCAGCCGGTCCAGGGCTTCGCGGCCACGCACGCCACCCACCTCGATGTCGTCCGCCTGCGTGTGCGGCGAGCCCGCTGTGTCAGACGCGGGCAGACTGATCACCAGCAGGCAGTTCTTCGCCAGCTTCGCGGATTCCGTGAGCACCTGAGCGAAGGTGAACTGCGTCTCGAACCCGCCGGCCGGAAGGTCGCTTTGGTCGTGAAGCTGGCGCGCGTAGGCCACCCACTCGTCGATCAGGATCAGGCAGGGTCCGTATTCGTTGAACAGCTCGCGCAGCACGTCGCCCGGGCTGGTGGCGTGCTCGTCGTCGGCCCTCACCCGCTCGAACGCCTTCTTGCCCCCGAGCTGCCAGGCCAGCTCGCCCCACAGCGTCTTCACGACCGTTCCGTCAGGCTTCGTGGACGGATTGCCGGGTGAGATCTTGTTGCCCACGAGCACGACCGGTTGCGCCTTGGGCAACGTGGAGGCACCGGCCTCCCGCAACACGGCGTCGATACCCACCAGCTCCGACGCCTTGGCGCCAGAGCACATGTGGTACAGCGCCAGCATCGAGTGGGTCTTGCCGCCCCCGAAGTTGGTCTGGAGCTGCACCACCGGGTCGCCGCCCTGGCCCGACAGGCGTCGCACGGCGCCCACGAGCATGCTCTTCAGACTCTCCGTGAGGTAGGTGCGACGGAAGAACTCGACCGGGTTCTTGTACTCGTCGCCGCCCTCGCCCAGGTGCACCTGCCACAGATCCGCCGCGAACTCGGCCTGCTGGTAGCGTCCGCTGGCCACGTCCCTGTGGGGTGTGACCACCTCGCGCCAGGGCTTGAGGCCGCTCACGCCGGCACTCTCGATAGCCGTGCCCGCGCTCTTGCGCTTCTCGCCGCGCACCTGTTCGTCGAACCTCAGACGCAACAGCTCGGTCTTCATCTTCTCGAGGTCGTCGGCCTGCGGTGCTGACACGGCCGCGAGTAGACGCGAGGACGAGTCGAGCGCCCGGTAGGCGTCGTCGCTCGTGAATGTCTCCTGGTGGGCCCACCGGTTCCGGTGGTCCCGCAGTTCCGAGAGCAAGCTGCGGTGAGCGGGGCCGAGGGTCTTCCGAAACACGGCGTTCCACGACTCCCACATCAGCTTCAGCAACGCCGCGATGTCCCACTCAGAAACCGGCTTGTTCGCCAGGAGGCGATCGTCGCCCATCAGCATCCGTGCCTGAGCGTCCGCCTTGTCTTGATACGCATTCTTGAGCTCGCGTTCGATGAACGGAAACAGCCCAGTCCTCAGGGCTTCCAGGGCCTTCCCGACGCGTTCGTGGTTGGTAATCGCCATGATGAGGGTGCGCTACTCTCGACCGAACAGATCGACCGGTTCCGGCTGTCTGGTTTGCGTGCTTTCGCGAGCCTGGCGCGTGATCTCTGGCCAGCTCTGCACGAGCCCGTTGTATGCCAGCGCTTCAGTCGAACGCTTCTTCCGCTCGCACATTGTGTAGAGCCTGTACGCCAGCTCGCGGCCAATCTCGGCCCTAGCGCCGATCTTCGCCACCAAGTCTGCTGCCGCGGTCTCTCCGCCAGAGGCCAGAACACGAATCAGTTGGTGAACGATCTCCCAAGCCGTCAGGCGGGCGTCAGATGCAGGGTCCCAGTCCTCGGGCAGTTCGTCGGGCCTGAGCAGCCGCACCTTGCCCCGCTTCGATTCGACGATGCCGGCCTCACCCATGCCAGCGACACTCGTGTTCTTGGACTTGGAGAGCTGCTCGGCCACACCGTACTCACCTTCATCGAAGCCCGACTGCTCGAACCACGTGAGTGCCCAACGGCTGTCTGCATCGAAGTCGCCTTCCTGCTCGGCAAGCGCCTCGTCGAGGGTCTGGTTGATGAGGGCCAGCGCTTCGCGCACGCTGAGCGGCTTGCCCTCGGCGTCGAGCACCTTGGCGTAGCGGGTGTAAACGGCCATGCCGGGGCCGATAGCTGCCTGCGCGAGGTCAACCGGCGCGATGTTGCCGCGCTGGAGGTGGGCGAGAGCCATAGGCAAGTCGGCCTTGAGTTTGGTGACGAACTCGCGGCGCGTCACGGTAGGGGCGTTCACCTCCCGCAGGCGGCAGACGAGGATGATGCTCGAAGCCAAGGCATTAGTGCCCAGGCCAACCGATCTTGCGCCCCGTTCGGTGCGGATCGGCCAGGTGCCGCTAATGGCGAAACCTGCCTCAATGACGGCTGCGAGAAACGTGTCCCAGCCAGTGCTGGCGGTGCCCTGCTCTTCGTCGCTCTCCGACTGTTTGAAGGCGTAGTAGATGGTGACGGGAAAAGCCGGATGCGTCTCGTGGGCGAGGCGATGCATCGCCTGGGTCATGCCATCGAGGAAGAAGGTCTCGGCCATCTCCGTGCTGCCATGGCGGTAGGGCGTCGCTACCAGCTCCTCGGCTTTGGGCACGGCGAGCGTTGCGAATAGATCGGGAAAGACGGGACGGAGGGAACGCCGCAGCCACACGTAGAAAAAGTCGGACAGGTCAGCGTAGCCGATGTTGTCGTAGTACGGTGGGTCGGTAGATACGAGCGCCCCGTCTGCTAGATCTGTGCGCACTGCATCTCGCTGGTGTCCTGCTCCAGCCGGACCGTCAGCAGCGCATCCAGCAAGAGCACCGGCTACGATCTCGACAGACTTTGAGAGGCTCCCGCCAATGTCGCTAAGCGGGTTCACCTCCGCAAAGTCCCAGACCATCGGGATTGCTTGCCGCGCGAAGAGTCCTTTGGGGCGGTCCTCCTTGCTGTACCAAGGAACGATCGTGCAACCGTACTCGCAAGCCTTGTCCTGAGAGAACGCTAGGTAGACAGATACCGCTTCAGCGTAGGCGGCCGCGCCGGCGCCGCCATCACGCAGCGGCCTTGTATCGGCCGCGACACCGGACATAACAGCGTCGCGGCTCACCCGCTCGCGCACCTCGTTCACCAAGTCGGAGAAGGTCGTCAGCGCTACGAGCTGGCGGGGCGTGAATAGGTCGCGCCACTTGGTCATGCCGTATTCCTGCACTCGGAATCCCAGCGCTTTCGCGGGTAGATCGGTGTCCGGCGCGTCGACCGGTCTCGCGCTGAACGCAACGGCTTCCATCTCCGGGGTCGGCGACAGATAGACCCTCCCGCGGTCTCCCTCGGCGACAATTGCCATCAGGCGCGCCCCCATGCGTCCTTCCTTGGCCTCGGATCGCAGGTACTCGAACGGCATCGGCGTCCCGGACATCAGACAGAGAAAGTTGCTACCGCTGCCTCCGGCCTTGGTGCCCCGTTTCGTTCTGTCCGCATCCTTGGGCTTACCAACCTTCACAGTGAAGCAGTACCCGCCGTCGTCGATCACCGGATCGACATACGCCTCCTTGCCCGCCTTGGTGGAAAGCATGAATGTCGAGGCGAGTGGCACGTCCACCTTGGCGAAGGCCGGGTTCGGGCTCTTCACCGTGCGCGCCCAGAGCCACGCGATCACGGTGAGCTTGCGGCCGACGTAGGGCTTCAGGTCAGGCCGCGCCTCCGCCATCTCGACGTTGACCTCGACGTCTGGGTAGAGGTGCCCGATCCGATTTACGGCCTCCTCGCGCATCCACTGGCCGTAATAGCGTACGTCCTCGGCGAGACCCTGCGCGCCCTCCCACCCGCGAGCGATTAGCGACTTCTCCCTGCGTGTCTCGGAGTTCACCGGCGGCTTCCCGGCAAACCTGGGCGGGAACTCCAGCATCGCCTTGTTGATCAGCACCGCCACCGGGTTCAGGTCGCTGGCGTAGCTTTTGAGCCCGAGCCTCTGAGCCTCGAGCGGCAGCGCCCCGCCACCGGCGAACGGGTCGTGAAACGCCGGCAGCCTGTTTCGGTCGAACAGTTCCTTGGCCCGTGGATCTCCCGCGTTGTCAACACACGCCCGGCGCCAGCTCTGCCAGATCTCGTCGCGGGCCGATTGAAGCACTGTCTCGTTGGTGGTGTTCTCCCACTTCACAAGTTCTTCGATGATGCGGAACAGGCGCTGACGTTCCTCGTCAGCAAGGACGTCATCCAACGTGGGTTCTGGCCCGGATTCAGGCCCCTGAAGCTTGGTCCCTTCGACCTTCTTCGCAAGCGCGCGTGCCTCGTGCCAAACCTTCAATTTCTGTTTCAGCAGGCTCTCGGCCTTTCGGCGCAGCTTCGAATCCTGACGGAGGACGCCCACGTAACTTGACGGGTCGTCCACCATCTGCGCGAAAATGACGGCTCTCGCCGCCGCCAACGGCCGTTGAGCCCACCACTTATGCAGCGCTGATGGATTGCCTCGATAGATGTAGCCTTCCCTGACTGACGCCTTGTTGATGGCCTCAAGGGGCAGCGCCACTTCAATGAGCTTCTTGCGGAAAACCGACATCCTGACTCTTTTCAGCTGATCAGCGCGTCAGCTGCTGCCCATGCCTTGTTCTTCAGGGCGGCACCAGCGCCGAACCAAGCGCTATCGAGCCTCGCCGACGACGAAGCTCTGACATGGTCTGTGTAGTAGCTGACGGCGTTGACAGCGCCCCACAACGTGCCCTTCGCGGACTCGACGTTCTGCCCTGGGGCGCTCGACAACAGCGCACACACTGTTGCGTATTCGCGTTGCGCTTTCGGGGAGAGGGGCTTGTCGGGTTTCTGGCGAAGGAGGGCGTCGAAGAACGCTGCCACCTCTTCGGACCCCAAGCGCCGTGCGGACATCGCGTTTGCTTTGCGGATGAAGGCCTTCCAAGCCTCGTCCAAACCGAGCTCCTTCTTGACCGCCGTCGGGTCGAAGAAGTGGCTGTGCGTCACTTTGACCTTCGGGCGCTTGTGCTCGGCTACGTCCGACATCGCAAACGACAAGGTGTTTTGGCACACAACGCGAACGCTCGTGAACGCCGCCGTTGTTGCCAGTGTCTTGTCGCATGAGGTGGCGAGGAGGATGTAGGCCTCGAGCTGATCGCTCTTGTCTCGCTCGAGTGCAGCCGTACTGCGTGTTCGAGCCAACGCCCAGATCTTGCGTCCTCCGTTCAGAGCACCAGCGGTCTCCAGAGTGCAGCCTTGGTCCTCGACCAAGTCGCGGTAGAACTCGAGCACCTCCCGGGGTTGCACGACCCGGTAGTCCTCCGAGACAACGGATAGCGCTTCTCCCGTGTCCGTTCGGGCCAACACGAACCGTTCGTCCATGGTCCGAAGCGCGCCACCAAAGAGATATTGAACGGGAAGCCGCTCGAGCTTCCAATCGAGGCGTGCCGCCTTCACCCACTCTTCGATGGGTCGCCCTGGCAGTAGCTCGTGCCCAAGCCGATGCCACGGGGCTTCGCCGACATACGCCATCGCCGGAAGGCCCGTTGAACGATCGATGTCGTGGCTCACGCATCATCTCCAGCGGCGCAAGCCGCTCACGCTGGCTCCCCAGCCCGACTCAGCAGATCCGCAAGGTCGTAGTTCACGCTCGTCACGCCGAAGTCTGGCTCGCGCCTGAACGGCTGGCGCACGTAGTGCACTTGATGGCGTTCGTGGTCGAAGAACTCAACGATGCCCAGGATGAAATCCTCGGGCTTGTTCAGCGAGTAGAGGATTTCGTTGCGGGTCACGGTCACCGTGTCTGCCGCGGACGCACGCCCCTTCACCTCGATGAATCGCAGCTTGCCAGTGCCTGGCACCTTGCTCTCGATGTCGTAGCCCAGCTTCTCCAGTTCCCGGTCGGTGGGCTCGAAGCCGAGGCGGCGCTCCACGTCCATGATGATGGCGCGGGCCTTCGCGGCAACGACCTGCACGTCAACTTCCGAGAAAGCCGTCAGGGGCTTCCGGCCCGCCATCAGGTCCAGCAGACCCTTCGGCACCACCAGCATCCCGCCAAGCACCACCGGCGGCAGCGGCGAGATGCGGGCTTCGAGCTTCAGTTCATCGAGGCGCTTCTGCAGGCGCGTCTGCAGCAGGTCTGCGCGCTTTCTGGCCTCGGCGGAGTTGAGCCGGGCGTTGGGCTTTCCTGCCTGTTCCTGCAGCTTGAGCTGGGCGGCGCGGTGGTCCCAGTAGGTGATTTCCTTCGTGAGCCGCTCCATCACGGCGGCTTCGGTCTTCTTCAGCAGGGCCAGCTTCGGCTCCCGCACCTCGGCGAGGTGGCCAGGCACCACGTGTTCGATGGCGTAGGTCTGGGCCTTGGCTTCGAGCTCGTGGGTGATCCACTGGCATTCCGGACGGGCCAGCAGGGTGTTCACGTCTGGCTCGCCTTCTGCCAGCGGCCGGTAGTCCAGGTATGGCGCGTACTGCACGTGACGGGTAGCGCCGTCGGCATCCAGCTCCACGTAGAGCATTCGCTTCGAGATGACGCGGCGGTCGCCGCTGCGCGTCACGCCGGCATCCTGAATGGCGTGTTCCAGGTAGAACAACACACGTGGGCGGGTGCCGAGGTCGCGGTCGTCCACCAGCACAGCGCCCCGCTTCAGCAGGTCTGCGTTTCGTTCGAGGGTCAGGTCGATCACGGCGTCCAGCAACGGGTGCCCGGGGCACACGAAGGCGGCCAGCGGCTGGCCGGGCGGCGCGATGAGCGGCTTTTCGAAGGCGATGCGCTCGTAGCGCGGTAGCACCGGCGTGCCGATGCCGATCAGCCGGTCGCGCCCTACGACCGGGCCCGGCACGTGGCTCACCTCGTAGCGGCGCAGCTCGCGCTGCCTGGCCGTGCCGCCGAGGCGCTGGAAGGCTTCGCGGAAGAACGACTCGATGTAGTGCGGCTGCAGGCGGCGTGCGTCCGCCCGCTCCATGTCTTCGCGGATGCGCTGCACGCGGCTGGCGTCCATGGCGTCGTGCGCCAGCGCGTGGTCTTCAAGCAGGTGGCGGAGCTGGCCGCGGTCGAGTGCGCGGTCGATCACGGTGCTGAGTCGGGCGCGCACCTCGGGCTGGTCGCCGTAGCGGATGGCCTCGAGCAGCAGGTCGCGCAGCGTCTTTTCCTGCTCGCCTTCTTCGAACTGTAGCTTGCCCAGCACGTCGAAGACCTGACCGCCCAGGGCGTGGCGCGCTTCTTCGAGTTTTTCGAGCAGCCTACGGTATACGTCGCCTTCGCGCGTTTCGCCCGCCACCAGGTTCCATAGGTGGCACACCTCGGTCTGTCCGATGCGGTGGATGCGGCCGAACCGCTGCTCGAGGCGGTTGGGGTTCCACGGCAGGTCGTAGTTCACCATCAGGTGGGCGCGCTGCAGATTGATGCCTTCGCCGGCGGCATCCGTGGCCAGCAGCACCCGCACCTCGGGGTCGTGCTTGAACGATTCCTGCGCCTTGAGGCGCTCTTCACGCCCCATGCCGCCGTGAATCATCACCACGGCCTCGGGCTTGCCCAGCAGCGTGGCGATTCGGCTTTCGAGGTAGTTGAGCGTGTCGCGGTGTTCGGTAAACACGACCAGCTTCTGGTGCGGCGACGGCACTGGCTTGGGAATCTCGCCCGAGCCGTAGGGCGCCGCCCCTTCCTTCACCTGGTCGGCCATGCCGGCGTTGGTGAACACCTCGTGCAGTAGTCCGGCGAGTTCCCGCCACTTTGTGTCGGTGCCGCTGCGACGCACGCCGAGCGCGAGCGATTCCAGATGCTGCAGCGTGACGATTTCGGCCTTCAGCTCGTTGATCGACCGCGCGGCCGTGGCCTGGTCGAGAATCTGCTCCTCGACCTTCTCCACCTCGTCGTCGGGTGCGTCGTCAAGATCTTCGACATCTTCGGCATCGAGTGCGGGCAGCGTGGGTGCCAGCACGGGCGGCGCCACCTGGCCGCCGCGCTGCAGCACTTCCAGTTCGCGGAGCCGGCTCTCGAGCCGCTCGCGGCGGCGGCGCAGCGACTGGTAGATGGCCTCGGGCGACGACGCCAGCCGGCGCTGCAGAATCGTGAGCGCGAATCCCACCGTGCCAGCGCGCTTGTCGTTTTCGAGCGCGTCGGCGCGGTTGAATTCCTCGCGCACGTAGTCCGTGACGCTCTTGTAGAGGTGCGCCTCCGCGTCCGACAGCTTGTACGGCAGGGTGTAGGCGATGCGCTCCGGAAACAGCGGCGTGCCGTCGAACTTGAGCAGCTCTTCCTTCACCATGCGACGCATCAGATCTGACACGTCTGCCACGTGCGCGCCGTCCCTCACGCGGCCTTCGAAGCGGTCGCCGTCGAGCAGCGCCATGAAGAGCTGGAAGTCCGCTTCCTTGCCGTTGTGCGGCGTGGCGCTCATCAGCAGGAAGTGGCGGGTTAGCCCCGACAGCAGCTCGCCCAGACGGTAGCGCTTCGTGTACTTGGTCTCGCCACCGAAGACGGTAGCCGACATCTTGTGGGCTTCGTCGCATACGACGAGATCCCACCGGCAGTCCGGTGCCTGCAGCTTCTCTTGCACGTCTTCGTTGCGCGACAGCTTGTCGAGGCGGGCGATGACGAAGTTGGCTTCGAGGAACCAGTTGCCGGTGCGCGCCGCCTCGAGCTTGTCGTTCGTGAGGATCTCGAACGGCAACTGGAAGCGCTGGTAGAGCTCGTCCTGCCACTGCTCCGCCAGGCTGCCGGGGCACACCACCAGGCAGCGCTGCAGGTCGCCGCGGGCGATCAGCTCCTTGATGAGCAGCCCGGCCATGATGGTCTTGCCGGCGCCGGGGTCGTCGGCCAGCAGGAAGCGGAGCGGCTGGCGCGGCAGCATCGCTTCGTACACGGCGGTGATCTGGTGCGGCAGCGGCTCGACCAGCGAGGTGTGCACCGCGAGCACGGGGTCGAACAGGTGCGCGAGGCGGATGCGCTGCGCTTCGGAGACGAGGCGGAAGAGCGCGCCGTCGCCGTCGAAGCTCCACGGGCGGCCCTGCTCCACCACAACCAGGCGTGGCTCGTCGTGCCGGTAGAGGAGCTCGTTGCCGAGCCTACCGGCGGCGTCCTTGTAGGTCAGCTCGAGGGCTTCGGAGCCGAACCACTTGACGCTGACCACGGTGGCCAGGGCATCTGCCAGGACGCCGCGGATGGCGGCGCCGGGCGTGAGCTGTTCGAGAGTCGCCATTGGGGAGGCATGACCTTAAATCGTGAGGGCGCTGTAGGATACCGCCCGGCGGCGAAGCCGAGCAACCGCCGACGGCGCCCACCCTGGATTGTCGAGTCGAAGTGCGACAGAACGGGTCACGGTGCCGGCTCAGCCGTCGAGGACGCTGGCGGCTACCGGCTCTCCACAGAGTCCAGAATTCGCTCCAGGAGCTCGCCGAGCCGTTCCGCCACCTGCCCGGCCTTCTTCGGTTCGACGCGAGGAAGGACGTCCTTCATTTCGTCAGGCAGCAACGCCTCCAACTCCTGTTGGTACTGGACGGCCGATCCGGCGCCAAGCGCCCGCACGAACTTGCGTGGACGACACCCGAGCTTCCCGGACACGTAGATCTCGAGCAGGCCTGCCCCGTTGCGCTTGAGGGTCATGCTGCCGTTCTGTCCCGTGCCCCAGTCCAGCGCGAGGTCGCCGTCGGGCTGCTTGACGAGATCGCGGACGCGAGCAGCCAGGTCCTTGACCGTTGCCGGTGCCGGCGAGGCCGCGAGTGTGGCGAAGAATCGCTCCTCATCCCACGCTTGTCGGCCAGGCGTCAGCGACGTGAGGTCCTGACGTTCCTGGACGATCTTTGTTGCCGGTGTCTCGCCCTGAACGATCACGCGCACGACCTGCCGCGCTTCGACGGTCACCGCGCCCCGAAGGACTGGCAAAACCACCGGAGTTCCGCCGGCTGTGGGGCGGAAGAGGGCAAGGTCGACCAGGGCCAGCTTCCACTGCTTCAGAAGCTGATCGCCAAAGACGGTCTTGCTCAGCCGTTCGACCCGGTCGTCGACGTCGTCGCTGGCGATGACCACTAGTCCATCGCCGTCTGCAACCCGCGCCATTACTTCATCTCGCTCCGCGACGGGCTCATCCGAAGCATCGCGAGGGATCGGCGGGAAGTGGTTTCTCAGCGCGTCCGACAGATGGCTGAGATAGTCCAGGGCCTGCACCAGGACTTTTCGGCGGTTCTCAGGATTCGAGGCGAGCTTGGTCTCGACGACCGCAACCCGGCCACCAGATGACACGAGCAGGACGTCGATCGGACCGGCCGCCGTGCTGAACTCCTTCGCCCAAGGATACCAATCGTCGTCTGTGAGGCCTGCCTGCTCGCACGGGGCAATCGCCAAGAGCGGTTGCTCGAAGATGGCGTCGCGGAACCACGCTTCCTTGAGACCGAGTTCTGCCGCCGTGCACCGCTGGTGGGTGGCGGCTGGATTGGTGCCCGCCGCTGCAGGCAAGCTGAAGATCTGGTCGCTCACTACACGCATCTGGCCGACTCCTCTCAGGACACGGCGGCCAGTGTAGCGCTGCTGGTCTGACATTCAAGGTCGCAGATCGGCGCGATGAACACGGCCGGGTTCGTCTGGATGAGACCAGGCATTTTCGAGCGTCCGCTGCCAGGCTTGACGCCGGGCGACTCGCCGATCACAATCCCGACCCGGGGTATCGCCAGCGCGGACTTGACGCGAGGGCGCTACTGCTGGTCACCAGCAAGACCAAGCCTCTGCGGGTTGGCGGGATCGAGAATCTCGATCTCGTCTTCGAGCTCGGTCAGGAAGAGCGACGAACGACCGCGCACGCGATCGGACACACCGTCCACGGTAAGCTGGAAGCCGCCATCGGCCGTTGGGTCGGTCCGCAGGACGAGCCACTCCTCGTCGCGGATGACCACGCGGGCGCCAGGGCCTGGGACGATCGAAGGTTTCACCGGGCTCAACCGCTACACCTCATCCTTCGTCGGAGCGTGCCCCCTCCGGCGGTGTGGCCGCCACACGTCTTCAGCCTTCGGAGCATCAACATCACTCGGGTAGGTGAACGGCACCAACTCATGGCGCTCAAAGGATAGACCGTACGCGACGGACAGCCGCCTCATCCAGCCTTGCCCAGCAGAGGGCAATTCAAGGTCGGTCGGCTGCGGCATCCCGAGCGTGTCGGGGACGAGACTGTTCGCAAAGATCTCGGATTTAAATGCGGCCAGGGTTCCTCTACTGTACGGGTTCTCGGTATGGCCGCCTCCACCAAAGATGACACGTGTTCTGTCCAGCTGGTCTCGTCTGTACAGCTTCTTCTTTGCCCGGAGAAGCGTGCGTTTGGTATGGACCGCGAGCTCGCCACCCAGTGCCTTCTTGACGCGGTCGAGCTGTGGATCACTCTTTCCCAGTTCCTTCTTGCGTCGCAGCTCGTCGATCACGGCAGCGGCGCCTTTGCCTGACACGGCCGCCGCCCGGGTCTCTATCTCAGACGATCCCAATGGCAACACTGCGGCGTCAAGGTACACCAGGGTGTCTGCGCCGTTGCCATTCCTGTGATAGATGAAGACGCTCTGGTCAACGGTGCCAGCTCCGACGTCGCAGAAGAGATAGATGTCCGGTCGCGACACCCTTGAGCGAACGAAACCCTGCACGTTCGCACTCACCTCCGGATAGACGAAGCACGACCCATCGCCGGCCGAGTCGGCCCGGGCGGCGTCGACGAACGGCAACACTTTGGCCGCGTCCATGTCTCCGCCAGCCGGAAGTCGCACCGACAGCCGCCAGCCAGCCTTCAACACCCTGAGGAACGCTGCGTTGACATGCGGCAGCTGCGCATCGGCCACCGGGATCGCCATGTTCACCGCCATGTAGTCGTCATGGCGCTCCCCGAACCCCTCTAGCCGGGCGACAACGGAGGCGCGGATACCAGCGAGAGTCTCCGCAACGGAGTAAGTCGCACACGTCTCGACGAACGCAGGCAGGTAGCCCAGATTCTTCGTCCCGAGAGCCAATCGGAACGGCACGAGCACCGGTTCATCCCATTGCTCGAGCGCACACGCCCGTAGTGCCATCTTCACAGACGGCAGCCGCTGGCCCGTCGTCCGAGAGAGTGTGCCACCCGTCAGGGCGACAGCGCTTTCCGAAAGGCACGGTGGGTCGAGCCCATCAATACGCGGAACGTACACCCACGCGCTGTCTTTGACGACGTCCCTGCAGACCGCCTTCATGTACGCAGTGCCAAAATCCAACCCGATCTGCACGAGGTAGCCCTCGGCTCTAGGCCTACGCTTGGGTCTGGGGCGAGACTCCGGTCCAGACACCTTGGTCTGAGTCGAAGTCAGAGTACGAGTAGGAGTAGGAGTAGGAGTAGGAGTAGGAGCAGGGGTCGGGGTCGGACTCCGGCTCGCACTTCGGGGTGGAGTCGGAGTCGGAGTCGGAGTCCGGGCCGGACTCGGGGCCGGGCTCGGCGCCTCAGACTTGGTGGAGCCGGGCTCGGGCCCCATTCCCAGCAGGCCACGTAGCCATCGACGAATCACGGCCGCCCCTCTGCGCTACGCACGCGGACAACTCCGGCCGCAACGAGCTCACGCTCGACGTCAATATGGACACCCTTCTTGAGAGCGGCAAGCCGCGCCTCGCGCGCTTCATGGGCCGTCCGAAGCCGGCCTTCAGTGGCTCGAATGATCTTGTCGCTCTTGCCGCCTACCCGGAGTGTTCGCAGCCGCTGCTCGTCAAACGCGATTCGCCTTTCGAACACCGCGTTCACTCGTTCGGTTCGGATCTGGGACGCTGTCGTGTTGTCGTTATCGAAGCTAGTTACGGCGCTGTCGAAGCCTGCGGCCATGTCGCGCTCGAGGCGTACGTTAGCCTCTCGGACCGCCGTCTGGCTGCAATCCGGATACTCCCAGTTCTGGCCACCCCGAAGGATCTCCTGTACCACGCTTTCCGCGACCGCACTGTCCAGTTCGGCGGCCCCATTCAGGGGTTTGGCCCCGTAGGCCAACTGCTCCCGAGCTGCCATGCCTTTCAGGCGCCACCGCTCGACCCGGTAGCCGTACGTCCCTTCGGGGACAATGGCCGTCTGCAATTCGATTGCCGACACCGGATGGAATGTGGACGGCACGCTTCCAGTGACCTTCGTGATCCACCGCACGAGCGGCGACATGTGATTCGCGAAGGCCACGCGACGCCGCACCGCGGGCTCGAGGTGCATGACGACCTCACGTCGAAAGCTCAGGCTGAACTCCCGCTTCCTGAAGGGCTGCGCTAGAAGCGTCTGGTCATTGCCGACAAACTGAGACAGAGACTGTGCTGCTTCGGACGTGAGACGCAGCGTGATGCAGCCGGGGGCCGGCGCATCGAAGGCGAGCTCGCAACCCTGGAACTCCCGCTCGAAGAAGTCGCGCACGTAGCTTTCGAGTTCTTCTGGCTGGATGAATCTGCCTCGGTCGCGATCCTCTTCGAGCTTCCGCTGGAGGTAGTCGGACAACGACAAGAGCGCATCGCCAGACTCTTCGAGCGCCTGCATCTGGATCATCTGCTGTTCAATCACCTGGCTCGCCTGGTCCATGAGGCGCCGCTCTTCGTCCGGGCTTAGCTCCTGACCGAGAAGCTGCACTGTGAGGCGCTGCACTTCGCGACCGATGACCTCCTCGAGGTCGCCGAGGCTGTTCGCGAATGTCAGGAGCTTTGTGTGCAGGCGATCGAACAGGCGCTCCTCGATGGTGTCTGCCACCTTGAAGTTCACGACTACGAGCCGTTTCGCTTCCTGGCCAACTCGGTCGATGCGGCCGATTCGCTGCTCCACCCGCATCGGGTTCCACGGCAGGTCGTAGTTGACGACGACCCTACAGAACTGCAGGTCGAGCCCTTCACTGCCCACCTCGGACGACAAGAGCACCATTCTGCTGGCGGACTCCCTGACCTTCTCAATTTCGGCCAATCGCTCTTCATTGGGCATCTTGCCGTGGATGAGGGCGACCGCGATGCCGTCCTCGGACAAGCGCCGAACCAGGTAACGGAGCGATGCGTGATAGAACGAGAACAGCACGACCTTGTCGTTGGGGATCTGCTCGAGAAGCAGTCGCCGCAATTCACGGTACTTGCTGTCGTTTCTTTCGAAGTCGTAGTCGAGGATCTTTGGCAGTTCCTCTACCCCTAGGGCCGGTTCGTCAACTGGGCCATCACCCTCATCGACTACGTTTTCTCCTAGCGCTTCTGCCAGGATCTCGCCGGGATCGCCAAGACGCCCTGCTCTGATCTCGGCGGCAATCGCGGGGAGGCAGCTTGCGGCTCGGAGTTGCAGACCCATCACGTGGAAGACATGAAACGGCCTCTTGTCGGCCCGGCACTTCCGCCGCACGAGACCGAGGATAGCGTCGTAGAGTTGCCGCTCCTCGGGCGAGTATCGAACGAGAAGGGCCTGAGGCTCTCGTAGCGGCCTCTGCTCTTTGACCTGCACTCGGCGGGTGCGCGTCACGTACGCGCCGAGCAGGTTGAGCTTCTCTACAAGGGCCTGTGCGCGCGCCAGCGCCTTTCGGCTGCCGGTAGCGATCTGATCTATCAAGGGTTCGAGTTCAGCGAGCAACGGCGACTCGCCGATGTAGCGGCTGGCCCGCATCCCCTGCAGAGCGGTCGACGCAGATTCCACGTCGGGCGGAATCCGCGATAGGGCGTTGCCCGCCTGCACGGTGGGACGATTCGCCTCCAGCAGTGCCTCGAACGTCCCCTGCGTCTGGAAGAAGTCCGGGTCGATGAGCCGCAGGAGGCTGTGGAGGTCCGTGTTCTTGTTGTTGACGGGGGTCGCCGACACGCACAGTACTGCTTCTGCGGCTGACGCCAGCGACTCACCCAGGCGAAAACTCGCCGTGGCGGGGTTCCTCATGTAGTGCGCTTCGTCGAAGACAACGAGATCGAAGGGCTCAAATTCCTGCGCCCATTGCCGTAGCTCCTGGAGGAGACGCGTTTTTGGCGAGAGCTCGCTGTCGCTGAGTGGTGGCTGATCCAGCGCCGACAGCTCCGCCTTGGGAGGCCGCAGCGCGGAGTAGCTGGCAATGAGCACGCAGCCGTGGCCCGGTCCTCTGTCCCGCAGCTCTTCGAGCGTTCTCGCCACTTCCGAATGACCGACAATCGTCGCATCGATCATGAACTTCGTTCGAAGTTCGGTCTGCCACTTGGTGGTCAGCAGCTTCGGACACACGATGAGCAGCCTCCTCGCCTGCCGGCGTGCAACGAGCTCCATCCAGATGAGCAGCGATTCGATCGTCTTACCGAGACCGACTTCGTCGGCGATGACGAGCCGTTCGGTCGGAGAATCGATGAACTTGATGACGGGCTTGAACTGGTATGGGTAGAAGTCGACCTGCGCCGCCTCCATCGAGTAGATCACTTCGTGCAGCGTGCCCTTGAGCTTCTCGAACGTGATCAGGCGTTGCAGGTCCCTGGCTCGACCGAAGCGCCCTGCCGCCAACTGGTCGTCGATCGAACCCACTTCTTCGACGGCACTGAGAGCCTGCATCGGACGGGATTTGGTGGTGCCGTCCGGATAGCGAAGCTCGACCATGACGTGAGGGCCAGCGGGGTACGACTTCCCTGTGTATTGGCCACGACGGCTCGGATCGACGGCGTCGAGGAGCCACTGCCCGACGGAGAACGGTACGCCTGGTGGTGACGATTGGTTCTGGCTCATTGGTCAGGCCCCTCGGTTCTCGTCGACACCAGCACCGACGTCACCTGCTCCGGCACGAACGTTCGCCACGCGGCTTCGTACTGCGCGATCTGCTCGGCGTACTTCGCGGGCAGGCTGTCGGCGCCATCGCGGTCGGTCTTGTAGTCCACGACCTTCCACCCCTCCGGCGTTCGGTGCACGAGGTCGATGACGCCGGTGAGCACAGTGGACACGCCGTTGGTCTGATCGCGCACCGCGAACGGGACTTCTTCGTGGCATTCGGGCGCGGCCTTCGCCTCGGCCCAGAAGGTGCCTGCGGCCACGGCCTGCACCGTGTCGAGGGCTTCGTCGATCACCACTCGCAGTTGCGGCTCCTCCGCGGTGAGCCACATCGCCAGGCGGCGCAGGTCGTCTCTGGTGGCGGTCTGGTGGCGCATGGCATGTTCCAGCAGGCCGTGCACGAGGGTGCCCCAGGCCTGGCCGGCATCCGCCCGGTGCGAGGGGGTGCTGGCGACGACCACTTTCGAGGGGTCGTCGGCTTCGGCATCCACCGAGCGGGTCATGCGGGCGATGTGGTGGGCCTCGGCCGTAACTGACGTGGCGGCCCACGAGGGCTGCGTCGTGCGCGCGTGGGCGGCGGAGCGCGCCTGCTCGGCGTCCGTTTGCGTGGCGGGGCTGCTTTCAAGCGCAGCCACCGGGGGCACAACCACGGCACCGGGCAGCGGGAGTTCGGGCGCGCTTTGCAGGAACGCCGCGAGCACGCCCCAGGCGCCGTCGGCGGGCTTCTCGGCCCAGCGGCTCACGACCAGCATCTCGCGGGCGCGGGTGGCGGCCACGTAGAGCAGCCGGTCTTCTTCGGCGTTCAGATACGGCAGTTCAGTCGCTTCGTGGTCCGGCCAGTCCGCGTGTTGGCCGAGCAGGGGCTCGGCCCACGACGTCTCGCTCTTGCGCACGAGCTTCAGCCAGCCGCGTGCGTGCAGGCCGGTGCGTTCGATGTGGACGTCGACCCTACCGGGCTTCACGCTGCCCAGCGGGTCGGCCAGGAACACGACGTTGGCTTCGAGGCCCTTGGCCTTGTGGAGGTTCATCAGGCGCACGACGTCGGTGCGGCCGGGCTCGAGCGGCAGCGATTCCACTTCGCTCGTGGCGTCGACGTCGGCGTCAAGCGCGTCCGCCGCATCCGCCAGGCTGCCGCCGGCCTCTACCACCTGGCGCACGCGGTCTACGGCGTGCACCACGTCTCCGGCATCCACGCCGCCGGGGGTGATGGCGGCGAGCGCGAGGTAGCCGCTGTGTTCGAGAATCCGTTCGAGGGCCCCGGCCGCGGGCAGCACCTGCGTCCACCGGACGTACTGCCGCAGGGCGGATAGCGCTGCCACCACGGGGTCGTCGGTGTCTGCCGCCGTCTCAGCGTCGTGATACACGCTGAACCAGCCGCCGCGCTGGCGGAAGGCGAAGAGCTGCGGGTCGCTGATGCCGAAGAGCGGTCCGCGCAGCACGGCGATGAGGGCCACGGGGTCTTCACGGTCTGCCAGGGCGCGCAGCAGCACGGTGAGCGCCCGCACTTCGCGCGAGGCGCCGAAGGCGCCGGCACCGCTCACCTCCACCGGGATGTTCAGGGCTTCGAGGGCGTCTGCGTAGTCGCCGACGTGCTTCCGCTTGCGCGTCAGGATCAGGAAGTCGCTGAAGCGCCGATGGCCGGCGGCCACCTCGCTGCGGATGTAGCGGGCGATGGCCGCAGCATCATGGGTGTGCACCTCATTCCTGTCGCACGCGTGCGTGAGGGTCACCACCTCACCCTCCACGGCCTTGCTCTCGTCCGCATCGAGGGACGCGAAGCGAGGCGCCTGGGCCGTGGGGGCGGCCGGGAAGCGGGTGGCGAAGACGGTGTTGGCCCACTCGCACAGGCGGGGCGCGGAGCGGAAGTTCCTGGTGAGCGGCAGCACCCGGCCCACGCCGGGCTCGCTGAAGCGCTGGCGGACGACGTTGTAGATATCGATGTCGGCCCGGCGGAAGCGGTAGATCGACTGCTTCGGGTCGCCCACGACGAAGAGCGCGCCGGGACGAAGCGGCACCTGGCGCCAGTCGCGCGAGGCGCCGGTGGGTGTGGCGGGGGGCGCGTCGGGGGGCGCGGCGCCGTCTTCCGCGAGCCAGAAGCAGATCTCGGCCTGCACGGGGTCGGTATCCTGGAACTCGTCCACGAGCAGGTGGCGGTACTTCTGCTGCAGGGCCCGGCGAACGTCCACGTTGTTGCGCAGCACCGTGGCGGTGAGGGTGAGGAGGTCGCCGTAGTTGAGGACGTTGAGGCGGCGGCGCTCGTCCGAGGCGTTGTGGCGCGCGCGCGTGAGCAAGCCGATGGCGAGGCGATAGACGTACTGGCGCCATTGGGCCAAGTAGGGACCAGCCACGTCGGCCCTGAACTGCTCATGCAGCGACGCCGCCTCAAGCGCGACCCGTTTCGCCTCGACTTTCGAGGGCGCCCAGTACTTCTGGGTGACCTTCAGCTTGCGGTCCCACTTGCTGAGCAGCGCGGCCACTACGGAGGGCCGTTCCCTTCGTCGTTGCGACACTCGCAGCTGGCCACTGAAGGCCAGCGCCGCCTGTTGAATGTCGCAGGTGGTCGCGGGATCAATAGTGGACGGCAGATGCGTGTGGAGCGTCTGCCAGAACGCCTGCAGCGCCTGCCACGCGGCGGCGGAGTCGGGGCAGGCGGCATCCCCCGGCGGGAACTCCACGTCGTCGTTGTCGCACACTTTGCCGAAGGCATCGTCGAGGTCCTTCGGCTTGATGTCGGCGTCGAGCAGCGCCAGCATCTCGGGGTCGCCGGCGGCACGGGTGCTGGTGATGAAGTCGCGCCACACGCGCTGGCGCAGCTCCAGGTCTTGCACTTCGTCCAGCTCGCTGAAGCCGGGTGCCACGCCCGATTCCACGGGACGCTCGCGCAGCAGCCGGGCGCAGAACGAGTGGATGGTGCCGGCGAAGAAGCGCTCCAGGTTCGAGAGCGCGGCCTCGAGCCGGGCGATGCGCGCGGGGTCTGCCGCCCGTGCGCTCTTGAGGGCGGCCTCGAGCGCCAGGTGGAAGCGGCCTCGCAGTTCCGAAGCGGCCTTGCGCGTGAAGGTCACGGCGGCCATGTGCTCCACCTGATACGCCCCGGTGGCGACGCCCGCGGCCATGCGCTCGGCGAGCATCTGCGTCTTGCCGGAGCCGGCGCCGGCTTCCACGAGCAGGTTCTCGAGCAGGCGCTCGCGGATGGTGTCGCGCGAGGCGGTGTCTGTGGCGCGCGAGTTACTCATGGGCGGCCAGCCTCACGACGGCCTGCACGCGCGGGTCGCCGCGCTTGGCCTCGGCCTGGGCGTTGGTGTGCTCGCCGCAGGCGGCGGCGTAGTCGCAGAAGCGGCAGGTGCCGGCATCGCCCGCGCGGATGAACTGGCCGGACGTGATCACCTCGCGCAGGTCGCCCAGCACCGTGGCGAGCGTGGCCGTGGTGGCCGCCGGAATCGGCACCCGTTCCTGGTGGCCCCTGTGGCTCGAGAAGTAGTAGACGCCGCGTTCCACCCTGGGCTTCTTCGTGTGAGCCTTGAGCAGCTCTGCCGCCGCCAGGCCGTAGAGGGCGTGCTGCAGGCGGGTGCCGCCGGCGAAGGCGCCCTTCCACCGGGGCCGGTAGAAGCCGCCGGTCTTGTAGTCCACCACCTCGAAGGTGGCGGGGCCGGTCTGGTTGAGGCGGTCGATGCGGCCGGCGATGCGCAGCGTGAGCCCGCCGCCCAGGCTGAGCTCCACCGGGGCCTCGCGGGCCAGCGGCTCGCGGTCGCCATCGAGCGGACGTCCGAACGACACCTCGAGGCCCACGGCCGTGGCGCTCGTGTCCCGCGCCTCGGCCTCCACGAACAGCTCCACGTCGGCCAGGAACTCGCGCGTTTCGCGTTCGAGCACCTCCTGGGTGGCGGCCGGCATCTCGCGGTGGATCTCCTGCAGGCGCGCGCTGGCGAGATCGCGCATCCACCCGGCATCACCGGCCTCGACACGCCGCCCCTCGTCGCGCACGCGTCTCAGCAGCGCGGCATAGAGGTCGTGCAGCTCCGATCCGCGGGTGAGGGGATCCAGCCACACGTCTTTGTCGCGCTCGCGGTCACCGGACGGGCGCAGGCCGAGTCCGCGCTTGAGGAAGAAGCGGAACGGGCATTCGGCGGCTCTCTCCAGCTCGGTCACGGAGTAGATGTTGTTGGCCGCGCACGGGTCGAGCACGGGTCCGGCGGCGGGCACGTGGCCGTCGAACTCGGTGAAGTGCTCCTCGGCGCGCTCGGCGTCGGCACGACGCCCGCGATCGGTGGCAGGGAACGTCGGCGCCAAGGTGGCCGCCCCGGCATCGCCCGTGCCTACGACGCCGCGCAGCCACCAGCCGGCGGCCGACACGGCTGCCTCGCGGGTGGACGGCACGGCCGACACCGGCTCGCCGAGGGCTGCCTTCATCTGCTGGTACGAGGGGGCGGCATCGCGCTGCTGCAGGCGATAGGCCTGCAGCATCAGCCACGAGGCGTAGGTGTCGCGGTATTCGCGCGTGTCGCAGCACGAGTAGCTGAAGGTGACGGCGCCACCACTGGCGGCCAGGCGGCTCAGCACGCCGTAGACGGCTTCGTCCACACGGTCCGCTGAGAGGCGCAGGTCGGGCGAGATGGCCGCGCGCTCGGCGTCGAGCAGCACGGCGTCTTCGGTGGACGACGAGAACACGCGGCCCTCTTCGAGGCCCACCACGAACAGGTGCCCACGTCCGGCGTAGCCGGCGTGCGCGAGGGTGGAGGCGAAGAGATGCCCCGGCCGCGGGCGCTCGGGCGCCACCGTGAGCGACTCCACGCGTTCGCGGATGAAGCGCAGCGCCCGCGGAAGGCCGCAGGCGAAGCCGCCCAGGGCGTGGAGCTCGCCCACGTAGTCGTGCAGCGCGGCGGCAGCGCGTTCGTCGAGCGCGCTCGCCCGCGAGGTGTGGCGCTCGAGGAAATCCAGCACGCCGGAGACGACCGCCTGCAGCGGCACGAGGCCAGCCGCATCCGGGGCCGGCACGGCCTGCACCAGCGCCGCGACCCAGGCCTGCACCTGCGCGGTGCGGTCGGCCTTGTCCTGCGCGTCTTTGCGGTCAGCGTCGGATTCATCGGGGTCGCCGGCACGTGTGGCGTAGGCGCGGTGGAGGCGTGCGAGCGCCAGCTCGTAGGTGGCACGTCCCCAGCCGGCCTCCGCGCGCGCGAGCACCCGCGCGGCCTGCCCGGCCGTGAAGTTGTCGGCCTTGCCCACGCGGACATCGCCCGATTGCAGGAGCCGCCGCAGATGGCCGGCCGCGAAGTCCGTTTCGATCCAGTCGCAGAAGCCGAGTAGGGCCCGGCCGGGCCGCGTGAAGGTGGCCGGCAGGCCGGCGCCGAGGGTGACCGGCCAGGCGTGGCGCAGCGCCTTTTCCCACACGAGGGCCAGGTGCGTGCTGGAGGCGCAGGTGATCTCCACCTGGTCGAGCGACGCGCCGGTGGCGAGGATGCGGCGAAACACCTCCTCGATCTCGGCCTCGCGTCCGCCGGAGTGGAAGAGGTGGATGGCTGGCCCCGCGGCCGCGGAGGAGGGCGTCATCAGAAACGCCGTGGGGTTCGTGCGTGGGTCAGGAGCAACGCGGGTGGTGCGGGTAGACGTCAGGCGCCGCGGCACGGTGACACCTGGCAGGGCCCAGGTGCGGGGTTCCATCCGCTCACCCGGCAAACCGTCGAGCAGCGCCCGCTGCAGCGGGTTCCAGTGGGCGTCGGGCAGCTCCGTCCAGCAGTCCTCTGGCTGGACGGGGCACCAGTCGGGATGCCGCACCGCCTCCTGATACACCGTGGCCATGTCGGCACGCTGACGGTCATCCAGGAAGCGCTCGTAGGCCGTGAGCAGCGCCACCACCTCGGCGTGTTTTTGGGGCGACTGGAAGGCGGCGGGCGCGAGCTGGTCGGGCCCCACGCCGGCCATGCGCAGCTCGCGCACGGTCGTCCACAGCGCCTGCGCCAGCGTGGGATGTTCGGCCAGCGGCCGGAAGTAGCCGCCCTCGGCGGGCAGGTCGAGCAGGAGGCGCATCATGAGCGCCGGGCCAAGCTCCTCCTCCGACGGATCGATGCCGCGCTCGACCAGGAACGGCGCGCCCATCCGCAGCGCGATGTCGAGCGGGGTGACGAAGCGCAGGTTCGCCCACGGGGTGCCCTCGAGCACGAGGCGATCGCCAAGGGTGCGGCCGAGTGCGTGCGTGGGGACGAAGACCCACTTCGAGCGAGTGGGATGTGCGACGCAGAGCTGGCGCAACTGATCGACGTACGGGTCCATGTCACTCCGAGGGGGCGAATGATCGTGGGCGAGTGGACGGTAGCACGGCGGGCTGGGGGTTGTTCACCTCGATGGCGCGAATGATTCCCGCGCCGTGAAACCGCGGGCACGCGTGCGGTTGAGCTCGCGCCGATAGCACTCAAAGCAGAGCTGGTGATCGCGATCGGCGCGGACCCGCCCCCGGTAGCGGAACCGGGCCTTGCGCTGTTCGCACTCGGCGCACTGGGTTCTGATTCGCTTCACGCGACGGCGGTATTCCTGGCTCGACATCGATGACCTCCGGGCCGGGGCGATCCGCCCCCTGCAACTGGAGGTCAGCGTAGCAATCGAGCGTGACAGGTGAGGTCCTACGCCGGAGTTTCGCTGCCGGTCTGCGGCGCCGGAAGCAACGACGCGGCGGTCTATTGCTGGCGATCCAGCGACTCGAGTCGCCGAATCAGGTCGGGCACGTGCGTCTGAGCCACTTCGACGACCGCCACCATGTCCACGCCGGAGTAGTCGTGGATCAGCACGTTCCTCAGGCCGACTATGCGCCGCCACGGAATCTCTGGATGCGCCGATCGGTAGGCATCCGACACGTGTGCCGCCGCTTCGCCGAGCGCGATGAGCGGCCACAACACCATTGACTGGCGGTCTGGATCGGCGTCGAGATCTGCCCCGCTCAGCCCTGCCGCAGCGCGCGAGGCCTGCCGTGCGTAGCGGAGCATGTCGGCCAGGAGCACTTCGTCACGCGGCATGCACCAGCTCGAGCGATTCCAGAATCGACTGGCGCCGTTGGCGATTCGGCATGTGCTCGATTCCGCGAACCGTGAAGAGATCGACGGCGCGGCCGGCAATCGCTGCCAACTCGTCCTTCATGTCGACCAACTCGAACAGGCTGTAGCGCGTGTCTGGTCGAAACCGCACGGCAACATCGAGATCGCTGTCGTCGCGAAGCTCGCCACGAGACGCTGAGCCGAAGACGTAAAGCTCCGACACGCCCCAGCGTGCGCAGAAGGCGGCCGTCGCTTCTGCCGGGAGCAGGCGGTCGATGCGCGGCGTCATGCCTGCCATTCTAGCGGACCCGGAGCCGGCCGCGGGCGTCAGCGCCCCACTTGCGTGTCGGCCCACCGTGCGGCCTATCATCCAGCCGCACCCGTGACTTCCCCACTCACAGACCACATCCTTAGCCGTCTCACCACCACCGGCGCGGACGCCTCCCCCTGGTCGTGGCTCGTGCTCGCCGCGCTCGAAGGCGACGCGTCGCTGGCTACCTACCTGGCCGGCACCAGCGCGCCGGCGCGGCCGACGGCATCCGCATCGCCCGTTCCCGGTGCCGCCGTGGAACCACCCGGCGCCTTCGTGGGCGCCATCACGGTGGAGAGCTTTCGCGGCGTGGGGCCGTCGACTACGCTGCCGCTGCACGCGGGTCCCGGCCTCACGCTCGTGGTGGGGCGCAACGGCTCCGGCAAGTCGAGCTTTGCCGAAGGCCTGGAACTGCTGCTCACGGGCGAGAACCTGCGCTGGAAGGGGCGCTCGAAGGCGTGGGGGCTGGCGCAACCCGCATCACACGCTGGTGGAATGGACGACCGAGGGCGTCGACGACTACCCGTCGTCGGTGGGCTAGGGTCAGACTGGCAGGTGGGCCTACGGGCTCAGGACGCGAGATCGATCGGCATGAGCGATTCGAGAATCGCTTTCCGTCGCCACTCGTTGATACCGCGCTCGACCCCACGGCGGGTGACGAGGTCTACGTCACGCCCGAGCTGTCAGGTCTGAAGTCGTCGCGGAGCACCGAGCCGAAGAGCGCGAACGTGGCAAATGAGCCGTAGGCGCCGGCGCGCGCGAGCGGGCCGAGCGCGTCGGCTCCATTTGCACGTTCGCCCGACCACGACGTTGCGTCTTCGTATATACAGGCGTATACTCACCGCGTGCGCTTCGGATGGGACGTCCGGAAAAGCGACCGCAATCTCCGAGCGCGAGGCTTTGACTTTGAGTTCGCCACGCAAGTGTTCGACGGGCCGACCCTGGAGCGCCAAGACACGCGTCGCGACTACGGCGAGCGTCGGGTCATTGCGATCGGCCGGGCCGATGGCATCACGCTGACTCTGGTGTACACCGACCGGGCCGAGGCCGGTGGACAGGTCCGTCGCATTGTTTCGGCCAGAGTGAGTAGTCGCAGTGAGCGTCAAGCGTACGACCAAGCAATCCAACGCCGGCCCTAGCCGAGGTCGAGCCAGCCTGGCCCGGCTGCGGCGGGTCTCCGAGGCAACGCTTCAACGTACGTCGCCCCGGGAACTGCGTGGCCTGCCCGACGACTTCTGGGCCTTGGCGCAGATCGTCGAGCCAGTTGCGAAGCAGCCCATTTCTCTACGAGTCGACGCCGATGTCCTCGACTGGTTCAAGGCCCAGGGGCCGAGATACCAGTCGCGCATCAACGCGGTGCTTCGCTCGTTCATGACGCAGGCCAGCACGACCGGGCGCCGTAAGGCGGGCTGACGGCTCGCCAACCTGCGCTTGCGTGCCGGCCTGCGCCGCGGCCTATCATCCAGCCGCACCCGTGACCTCCCCACTCACAGACCACATCCTCCGCCGTCTCTCGGCCACTGGCGCCGACGCCTCCCCCTGGTCGTGGCTCGTGCTCGCCGCGCTTGAAGGCGACGCGTCGCTGGCCACCTACCTGGCCGGCACCAGCGCGCCGGCGCGGCCCTCGGCGCCTGCGCCGTCGGTGCCCGGTCCTGCCGATGAACCGCCCGGCGCCTTCGTGGGCGCCATCACGGTGGAGGGCTTTCGCGGCGTGGGGCCGTCGTGCACGCTGCCGCTGCATGCGGGTCCCGGCCTCACGCTCGTGGTGGGGCGCAACGGGTCCGGCAAGTCGAGCTTCGCCGAAGGCCTGGAGCTGCTGCTCACGGGCGAGAACCTGCGCTGGAAGGGGCGCTCGAAGGCGTGGGGGCTGGGCTGGCGCAACCTGCATCAGGCAGAGGCCACGGCCCTCGCGGCCGACCTGCTGGTGGAGGGGCGTGGGCCGCTCACGGTGTGGCGCGCATGGCCGGCCGGCGCGGAGGTGTCTGCCGGCGCGGCGGTGGTGAAGGCGAAGGGCAAGTCTGAGGCGCTGCTCTCGTCCCTGGGCTGGACGCAGGCGCTCACCACCTTCCGTCCGTTCCTCTCCTACAACGAGCTGGGCTCGATGCTGGATGAGGGGCCGTCGAAGCTCTACGACGCGCTCAGCACAGTGCTGGGGCTGGACGAGTTCGTCGTGGTGCAGGACCGCCTGGCGGCGGCGCGCAAGGCGCTCGACGAGCTGGGGAAGTCCGCGAAGGGCACCGCTACGGCGTTGGCGCTGGAGGCGGAGGCCGTTGGCGCGACGGGGCGCGAGCCGCGCGCGGTGCAACTTGCCGCGCTGCTGAAAGCCCGCGCGTGGAATCTGCCGACGCTGCAGGAACTGGCCGATGGCGGTGCCGACACCACGCGCGAGGTGCTCGATACGCTGCGGCGGCTGGCCGCGCTTCGGCCACCGGATGTGGACGGCGTGCAGCAGTCCGTGACGCGGCTGCGCACGGCGGTGACGCAATTCGAGTCGCTGCGCGGCACCGATGCCGCGCGCAGCCTCGATCGTGCGCGTCTGCTGGAACAGGCGCTGGCGTTTCATGCCGCGCATCTCGCGGGCAAGGGTGGCGGGAAGGCGAAGGCCCGGGCGGACGTGGCTGCCTGTCCGGTGTGCGGCACCGAGAACGGGCTCACGGCCAACTGGCATGCCGAGAGCACGCGGGAGGTGGCGGCGCTCAAGGCCGAGGCGTCTGCCGTGCAGCAGGCCGAGAGTGCGGTGGCTGCCGCCGTGCGCGAGGCGCGGGGGCTGGTGCGCGAGTGCGGGCTGCCCTCCGCCACGGCTGGCGAGCTGGCGTCACTACAGGCGCTGCGCCAGGCAGAGGCGACGTGGCTGGCGGCGCGCACGCTCGACGTGCCGATGGCGCTGGCCGATCACCTCGAAGCGCACGTGCTGGAGATGGCTGACACGACCACACGGGTAGTCGGCGAGGCCGCGGAGGAGGTGGCTCGGCGCGAAGACCTGTGGCGTCCGCTGGCCGAGCGTCTGGTGCCGTGGCTGCCGCAGGCCACGCGGTCCCTGGCCGCGAAGACGCAGGTGGACGAGCTGAAGGCCGCCGAGACGTGGTGGAAGGCGGCGATGGAGGCCATCCGCGACGAGCGCTTCACGCCGATTGCCGAACGCGCCATCGCCATCTGGCAGCAACTGCGGCTGCAGAGCAACGTCGATCTCGGCGGCGTGGAGCTGGAGGGCACGTCCACCAAGCGGCGCGTCACGCTGAAGGTCACGGTGGACGGCGCGCCGGCCGAGGCGCTCGGGGTGATGAGTCAGGGTGAGCTGCACTCGCTCGCGCTCAGCCTGTTCCTGCCGCGGGCGACGCTGGCGGATAGTCCGTTCCGCTTCATCTGCGTGGACGATCCGGTGCAGTCCATGGATCCCGCGCGCGTCGAGGGCCTGGCGCGCGTGCTGCACGAGACGGCGAAGACGCGGCAGGTAATCGTGTTCTCGCACGACGATCGCCTGCCGGAAGCCGTGCGGCGGCTGGGGCTGCCGGCGCGCATGCTGCGGGTGACGCGTCGCGCCAACTCGGTGGTGGAGGTGCAGGAAGCGCGCGATCCCGTGAGCGGCCATCTCGAGGATGCCAGGGCCGTGCTCAAGACCGACGACCTGCGGACGGACGTGAAGGCGCGCGTGGTGCCCGGCTTCTGCCGGATGGCGCTCGAAGCCGCCTGCGTCACCACGATCCGCAGCCGCCATCTGCGGGCCGGCGGCGAGCACGATGCGCTGGACGCGCTACTGGCCGAGCACGTGAAGCTGTATCCGCTGATGGCGCTCGCGCTCTTTGGCGACGCCACGCGTCAGGGCGACGTGCTCGTGCGGCTGAAGAAGCTGGCAGACCGCGCGCCGGAGGCGTTCAAGGCCTGCAACCAGGGCGCGCACGAGTCGTTCGAGGGCGATCTCGAGGGTCTCGTCTACGACACGGAGAAGCTCGCGACGGCGCTGGCGAGGGTCGCGAAGTGACGGCGCCGTCGATGGACACGCCGGCGCGGCAGTTGCTGGCCGAGGTGGACGAACTGCTCGGCCACGCCTCGCGCGGCACGGCCGGGTTGTGGCCGCGAGCGGCGGCACTGCTCACGCGTCAGGCGCTGGAGGTGGCGATTGCCACGTTCTGGAGCATCAAGGCGCCGGGTGTCGAAGTCTGTTCGCGCAAGGCGCAGCTGCTGTGCCTGGGGCGCTATCTGGGCGATGAGCCGCTGGCGCAACGCGCGCATGTCGTATGGAGTGCACTGAGCGGGAGCTGCCACTACCACGTGTACGACCTGGCGCCGACGCGCGAGGAGCTGCAGGCGTGGCGCGACAGCGTGTTCGAGGTGGTGGAGCGCACCGAGCGCGCGTGGCGGTGAGTTGGCGCACGGACGGTCCCTTCGTCCGGCGGAGATGATCGTACAGCGTCAGTAGGCGAAGCCGGAGGAAGGGACCGTCTGGGCGCCATCTGCGTGGCGGCATGCGTCCTGCAGTCCGCGGTAGCACGTGGGTCGCGATGGCCCAGCCAGGAGGTGCTTGCGGTGGAGCCAAAACGACGCCATAATGACACCATGCCGGTGACGCTGTCGGTGAAAAATGTGCCAGACAAGCTTGCTGACCGTCTGCGGAAGCGGGCCGCCAGTCACCATCGGTCGTTGCAGGGCGAGCTGATGGCGATCCTCGAAGAGGCCGCGCAGCCGACCATTACCATCGACGAACTGGCCGAAAAGGTGCGCGCCCTCGGCTTGCGCACGCCCTCGGAATCGGTGGCGATGATCCGGGCGGTGCGCGATGGCGGTCGTCGTTGATGCGTCTGCCATCGCCGCGGTAGTGTTCGGCGAAGCGGAGGGCGAGGCAATGCGGCGCGAGCTGCGCGGCCAGGTGCTCTATGCCCCGTCGTTGATCGGTTACGAACTCACCCACATCGCGTGGAAGAAAATGCGACGCACGCTCGGGAGTGCCGTGGCGATATCTGACGCACTCGCTTCCGTCGCCCGCCTCGGGGTGATTCACAAGGAGCCCGAAAGGGTTGAGGTGCTGGCCCTGGCCGTGGCCACGAATCTCACGCCATATGACGCCAGCTACCTGTGGCTGGCCAAGACGCTGGGCGTGAGGCTCGTCACGCTGGACGAGGCACTGGCGAGGGCGGCGGCGCGAGTGTAGCGGTGCAACCGCCCCGGGTCGTCTGCCCTATCTCGATGGCGGCATGCGTCCTGCAATTCCAGATAGTGCTGGAGGGTGTAGGATGGCCGACGAGAGCCCCATGGCAGAGCAGCTGAATCGCCTCGAGACGCGCCTGGACAGAGTTGACGCGCGCCTGGACGGCATGGGCCGGGACATCGACGTGTTGAAGACCGACGTCTCGGTGTTGAAGACCGACGTCTCGGTGCTGAAGACCGACGTCTCGGTGTTGAAGACTGACGTCTCGGTCTTGAAAGCGGACGTATCGCTCCTGAAGAACGACGTCACGATTCGCTTCGAACACGTGGACGAACGCTTCAACCGGATGGGGGAAGCGTTCGAGTCGCTGCGCGACCAGATGAACAGGCGCTTCGACGAGGCCGAGGCGGCTCGCAAGGCAGACCGCCAGATGTTCTACGACATCCTCGGCAATCACGAGGTTCGCATCCGCGGCCTGGAAGACGCCTCGGAACGACCTGCGTAGACGGCGCGGACCCGTGCCCGCGCCGCTTGTTCTGGCTCTACCTGCGGGTCACGCCGCTCAGGCGCGCCACCACCACACCCACACCCGGTACGCCGCTGATCGTGGCGTTGTAGCTGAAATTCCCGGTCATCGAACTACCCGAGGCGGTGGTCGCCCACGACGACAGCGAGATCGAGAGCGTGCCGCTGTTGGCCGTGCCCTGGAGCACGAGGGTGCCGCCTGCGTTCACCGTGCCGCTGGCCGCGCCCGTCACCTGGCCGATCGAGAACGATCCGGACACCGACGAGCCATTCTGTGTGAGGCTCAACGCGATGGGCAGGTCGGTACCCGGGGGGAAGAACCCGCGCGAGCTGCACAGGTAGTCCTGCAGCGATCCCGTGCCGTCGCAGCGTTCCACGATGTAACGGCCTGCCCATGCGCCCTGGAAAGTCGGCCCTATGGCATTGCCGGAGATGGCAACCGTGTTGCTGCCGCTCGTCTGGTCGCCGTTCACCGCGATGGTCCCGCTGTAGGAGCCACTGCTCGTGGGTGAGAAGCGCACCGTGACCGACTGCGACGCTCCTGGAGCGATCTGTCCGTTCGTCCAGCTGAAGAGCGTTTGCGACGCCAGGCCGCCAGAGATGGTGGTCCCGCTCACGTTGAGCGTGGCGTTGCCGGAGTTGGTGACGGTGTAGCTGAGGTCGCGCTGGCCGCCAACGGCCACGTCGCCGAAGGCGAGGTTGCCGCTCACGTTGATGATGCGGGTGGTGGCGGGTGGCGCGCTCGACGGGCTGGGGCCGGTGGGCGACGAGCCCTTGCCATTGCAGGCAACGGCGAGGGGCAGCAGAGCGAGGCAGAGCAGGCGAACGGCGAAGCGCATGGTTGGGTGACCTCCGGAGCACGAGGGGAAGATCGGCTCGACGAGGTGTGATGCTACGCAGCGGCTGTGACAGGGCAGGTCACGCGTGAATACAGGGGCACCATGCGCAGTTCGGCACAGCGAGACGGTGTAGCATTCCGGCTCGTGACCCTCCCCCGCGTCACGCTCGTCGCTATCCTCCTGCTCGTCGCGCTCGCGTCGCCCGTCACCGGGCAGGCGGTCGCTCCTGCTGCGGACGTCATCACGAGCTACACGCTGCCGCCCGAGACGCTGGCGAAAGCCGAGGCGCTCTATCGCACGCGGGTGGTGATGCTCGTCGTGGGCACCATCTACGGTTTCGCGCTGCTCGTGCTGATGATCGTCGGGCACCTGGCGCCGCGTCTGCGCACGCTGGCCCGGCGCGTGAGCCGGCGGCGGTTCGTGCAGGCGCTGGTGTTCGCGCCGCTGTTCCTGCTGCTCGTCGACGTGCTCAGTCTGCCGATCGGCGTCTACGGGCAGTATCTCGATTCGCGCTACGGGTTGTCGGTGCAGACGTGGGGCTCGTGGTTCTGGGACTGGACCAAGGGCGAGCTGCTGGGCACGGTCATCGGCACGTTGCTCGTGTGGGGGCTCTACGCGGCGCTGCGGCGCTTCCCCACGCGCTGGTGGTTTTACGGCTGGCTGGGGCTGCTGCCGATCCTGCTGTTCTTCATCCTGATCGGGCCGATCTTCATCGCGCCGCTCTTCAATACGTTCTCGCCGCTCGAGGCGTCGCAGCCGGCGCTCGTGCCGGAACTGGAGAAGGTGATGGCGCGCGGCGGCCTCACCATCGAGCGCTCGCGCATGTTCGAGATGGCGGCCAGCGACAAGGTGACCACCTACAACGCCTACGTCACCGGCATCGGCGCCAGCAAGCGGGTGGTGGTGTGGGACAACACGTCGCGCGATCTGCGCGTGCCGGAGACGATGTTCGTGTTCGCGCACGAGATGGGGCACTACGTGCTTCAACACGTCTGGCTGTCGCTGGGGTTTGCGGTGGTGGGGCTGCTACTGCAGCTGTATCTGGCGCATCGGCTGCTCGGCGGCGTGCTGGCGCGCTGGGGCGCGCGCTGGGATGTGCCGAGCGTGAGTGACTGGGCGTCGCTGCCGGTGCTGCTCCTGCTCTTGAGCGTGTTCTCGCTGGCGGCGCAGCCGGTGCAGGCGGCATTCTCGCGCTATCTGGAGCATCAGGCCGACATCTACGGGCTCGAGGCGATGCACGGCCTCACGGCCGACTCATCGCAAGCCGCGGCACACGCGTTCCAGAAGCTCGGCGAGAAGGGGCTGGTCTATCCCACGCCTCATCCGCTCTATGTGTTCTGGGCGGCGAGCCATCCGCCCATTCACGAGCGGCTGCGGTTCGCGCTCGACTACCGGCCCTGGGAGCGCGGAGAGCGCGGGCGGTATCTGCAATAGCTGCGACCTAACCACCTCGGGACCGCAGCAGTTCCTGACGCCCGCAGCCCCGCCACGGCGAGTGGCGGCGTGTTTTCTTGACGGCACGCCTCCCGCATTGCCCGTTGCATGTTCCGCGGTAGCATGCGGCCATGGACGGGACGCCTTCGATGCCCACGAGCCCCGCGTCTGACACCCGCCTCACGGTGGACGACTTGCTGCTCTTCCCCGATGACGGGAAGCGCCACGAGATCATCGACGGAGTGCACTACGTGACGCCGTCGCCGATCCTGCGCCACCAGGCACTCAGCGGCCGCCTCCACCTGTCGCTCGGCAACTTTCTGGCAGCACATCCGGCGCTCGGACGCGTCTACTACGCGCCGCTGGACGTCATCTTCTCCCGCTACGACGTGGTCGAGCCCGACCTGCTGGTCGTGGCCGCCGACCAGCTCGACATCCTGACGACCAAGAACGTGCAGGGCGCCCCGGCCCTCGTGGTGGAGATCCTCTCGCCCGGCACCCGCAAGGTCGACGAGCAGATCAAGCGGCGGCTGTTCGAGCGCGGCGGCGTGCGCGAGTACTGGCTGCTCGATCCGGAGCTGGATCTGGTGAAGGTCTTCCGCCGGGCCGACGATGGCGGGTTCCCGCGAGTGGCGGAACTCACGCGCGAGAACGGCGACACGCTTGCCAGTCCGGTGGTGCCGGGATGGTCGATCGAGCTCGCCAGGTTGTTCGCCGACGACTGACGGCCCGCGCGGCAAGCGTGGACGGTCTCGTCGGCGACGCGGTCAGCGCATCACGAGGTTGCAGTTCTTGTAGCCGAAGGCGCGCGTCGAGGCGCGGCAGGCGCGGCACCAGCCGTAGTGGGGGTCGTCGGAGACCTCGTCGTCGCCAAGCGGCGGGTCGATCACGTCGAACCCCCCGGGGAACGGCATGAACACGTGCTGGCGACCGTTTCTGGCCGAGCACGCCACGCACGATCGCCAGGCGCCGTCTCGTGAGGTGACCACGGCGCGGACGTCTGCCGAACACGTGACGCACGGCGCGCGGCGCACCGGCGCCACGTGGCGCACGACTTGCGGCGAGATCGCCCCGACGACGCCGGTGTCGGGCACCAGGTGCGCGGCGGCGCCGTCGGGCGTGAGCAGCACGTCGCCGCTTCTGCTGGAGAACTTGATGAGCACTTTCCCTTCACCGGTCTGTCCGGTGATGCGGCCAACGCCCCACTCTGGTTTCGATCGATGCCGGACGACGTCGCCTTGTTTGTACATAGAGCCCATAAGCGTACACCGTCGGCAGCCGGCGTGCGGGTTTGTCGCGCGCCGATTGCGGGCCCGGTTGACGTGATCCACCAGCCGCGCGCCGCACGAATGTGGCCAAAACCGGCCGTCTATCTTGGCAGGGCGGGCCGTGTGTCCCGCCAGGAGCTGCTCCATGCGCAAGCGATGCGTCGTCACTGTTGATCTGGTGGATGTGTGGGCCAAGCCCGGCAGGAAGACGCTGGCCCGCACCTTGGCCTGGGGCGACGAGGTCGTCATCACGAAGGAAAGCGCGCGCCAGCTCGAGGTGGAGACGGTGTTCTTCAACGAGCTTGCCGACGGCAGCATCCTGCCCGTGAAGGTCAAGGGTTACATCGAGCCGGCCGCCTCGTCGAAGCTGAAGGCCACGTCGCTCGTCAAGCCGCGGACCGAGAACGACGTGCTGAAGGTGAACTTCGTCGACGTGCAGCAGGGCGACGGCTCGGTCATCGAAGCGCCCGACGGCACCGTGATTCTCGTCGACGGCGGCGACAACCAGCTCTTCGCGCGCTACCTCGCCGGCCGTTACCGCGGCACGAGCCTGGCCAAGCCCAAGACGATCGACTGCATCCTGGTCACGCACGGCGATGCGGACCACTTCTCGGGGCTGCCGGAGATTCAGGAGTCTGAAACGAACAAGGAGCCGCGAAAGCGCCTGTTCATCGAGCCGAAGCGCATCTACCACAACGGCATCGTCAAGCGGCCGAGCACCATGAACGGTACACGCACGAAAGAGATCGCGCTGCTGGGCCCAACCAAGGTCGTGGACGGGCAGACCTACCTCACCGGCCTCGCGACCAACCTGCTCGACGTGCCCGACACGGAGCTGAACGAGCCGTTCCGGAAGTGGAAGGCGACGCTTGCCACCTATCACGCGCGCTCGCCGCTGACGTTCCGGCGTCTGGCCTTCGGCGACAACGCCGCGTTCAAGTTCTTCAACACCGACACGATGACGATCGACGTGCTGGGGCCGCTCGTGACGACGGTGGCCGGCAAGCCGGCGCTGCCGTTCCTGGGCAATCCCCCGAAGGGGCCGCGTCTGGGCCATGAGTCGCTGGACGTCGCCAACGCGCCGTTCAAGGGGCATTCGGCGTCGCACACGATCAACGGCCACTCGATCGTGTTCCGCCTGTCGTACGGCGGCTTCAGCTATCTGTTCGCCGGCGACCTGAACGATCAAGCCAGCCGCTTCCTGGCGCGCGAGCACAACGCCGGCCGGGTGAATCTGCGATCGGAGGTGTTCAAGGTGCCGCACCACGGCTCGGCGGATTTCTCGGGCGCGATGTTCCAGGCGGTGGCGCCGGTCGTGAGCGTGGTGTCGAGCGGCGACGAGAGCGCGCGCAAGGAGTACATCCATCCGCGGGCCACGCTGATGGGCGCACTCGGCAAGTGGTCGCGCGTGCCCGAGCCGCTCATCTTCGTGACCGAGCTGGTGGCGTTCTTCAACGCCGAGGGCTACTCGTTGCTGGCGCATCCGAAGACGGCGACGCAGAAGGCGCGCGGCGAGTTCTACGGCTTCAGCCGCACCGCGTTCGGCCTGGTCAAGACGCGCACCAACGGCCGGCGCCTGTTCGTCTACACCGACAGCGGCAACGTCCAGCAGAAGGAAGGCTACGCCTACGAGCTCGATAGCTCGGGCGTGCCGGTGCCAGCAAAGGTGGTGCGGGCCTGACCGGACGACCACCCGATTTCGCGCTACGATGCCGGCATGACACCATCGCCGGCGAGGCTCGCGCGCCCCGGCGCCGGGCGTTCCAGCCGGCACCAGATGCACGTGCGCAACCGGTTTCGTCGCGGCTACGATTTCTCCCGCCTGATGCTGGCGCATCCACCGCTGCGAGCGTTCGTCGTGCAGAGTCCGCGCGGCGAGGCCACGATCGACTTCGCCGATCCCGCGGCCGTCCTGGCGCTGAATACGGCGTTGCTGCGAGACACCTACGGCCTGAAGTGGAGCGTGCCGTCCGGCGCTCTGTGCCCGCCGATTCCGGGGCGCTGCGACTACCTGCACCATCTGGCCGACTTGCTGTCGGGGGGCGACGACGCCGCGATTCCGCAAGGACCGGCCGTGACCATCCTCGATATCGGCACCGGCGCCAACTGCATCTATCCCCTGGTGGGCGCCTGCGAATACGGCTGGTGTTTCGTGGCCGCCGAGTGCGATCGCACGGCGCATCGCTGGGCCCGGCAGATCGTGCGCGTCAACCGTCAGATCGCGCCGCTCATCGAGGGACGCCTGCAGCCCGATCCCCTGGCCTGCTTTGCCAACGTCACGCAGCCGGGTGAGAGGTTCGCGGCGTCGATGTGCAATCCGCCGTTCCATGCCTCGGCCGAGGAGGCCGCCGCAGGGTCGTCGCGCAAGCGGCGCAACCTGCAACTGGCGCCGACGGCGGCGGCGCTGAACTTCGGCGGCTCGGCTGGCGAACTGTGGTGTGCCGGTGGCGAGGTGGGCTTCATCGAGCGGATGATCGCCGAGAGTGCCGTCCGCCCGCAGCTGTGTTTCTGGTTCACGACGCTGGTCGCACAGAGCGCGCACCTGCCCCGCCTGCGCCGGGCGCTCAGGCAGGTCAAACCCGCTGAAGTGCGGACGATCGAGATGGCACAGGGCCAGAAGCAGAGCCGCATCCTGGCCTGGACCTACATGCGGATATAACCCCGGATAGCAGTTGCGTCGGCGTGGCGTCCAGTCGTCGGCTCCGATTTATCGCGTCGGACACTCGCGCCTCTCGGCGACCCGTTCTGCCGTCCAAAGCACTTCTGGGGACCCCTATCCCCTACCCTGCGTGTCGCCCGCACTCTCGGCGCGAGTGTCGGCTTTCCGAGCGACGACGACTCATAGTCGCTCGCCGACCGGACACCACGCCAACGCAACTGCCGTGCGGGGCTAGAATGGCGGCCATGCCGCCTCGAACGTCGTGTGTGCCCGCGTGTCTGGCGCTGGCCGCGCTGGCCACGCTCGCCACTGCTACCCTGCACCCGTCCGCCGAGACCTCTGGGGCTGGGCGCGTCGCGCAAGCGACCCCGCCTGCAGGGGTCACCGCCATCATCGGCGCCACGCTCGTCGACGGCACCGGCCGGGCGCCGGTACCGGACGCGGTCATCGTCGTCACCGGCGATCGCATCACGGCCGTGGGGCCGCGCGAAGCGGTGGCAGTGCCCCCCGGCGCCACCATCATCGACGCCACCGGGCAGTTCGTGGTGCCGGGCTTCATCGACACCAACGTGCACCTGTCGCTCTACGGCGGCGTCAACGATCGTTACGAGACGCTCGTGCGCTACAACGCGCGCCAGGCCGAGATCGTGCTCGAGGCGGCGCAGTTGCAGTTGAAGCACGGCGTGACGACCGTGCGCGACAGCTACGGCGTACTGCCGGCCCTGGTCGCGACGCGCGATCGCATCGCGCGCGGCGAGGCGGTGGGTGCCCGCATCCTGGCAGCCGGCAACATCGTGGGTTGGGGCGGGCCCTACTCGGTGTCGTTCAGCCTCATCCGCGAGGCGGGGCTGACGATGTTCCAGGAGCAGATGAACGACCAGGTGGCGCAGGGCGCCGGCGAGGACCTGGTCGACATGACGCCCGAGGAGCTGCGGGTCGCCATCAACGCCTATCTGGACAAGGGGCCCGACTTCATCAAGTTCGGCGGCACGGCGCACTTCGCGCGTCCGTCGTTCATCGGCTTCTCGCCCGAGGCGCAGCGCGTGATGGTGGAGGAAGCGCACAAGCGCGGCAAGAAGGCCGAGACGCATTCGACGACGCCCGATGGATTGCGGCTGTCGATTGCGGCCGGCATCGACGGCATTCAGCACCCCGAGATGCTCGGACCGCGCGAGTTGCCGCCGGCGCTCATTCGCGCCATCGTCGACAAGCGCATCGCCGCCAACATGCTCGTGAACACCATCACCGGCGAAGCGTGGGCCAAGCACCTGAAGGATCGCGAGGCGGCGCTCAAGAAGCTCGCGGAGGAAGCGGCCAAGGCCGAGAAGGCCGGTGGCGCTGGCGGCGCGCGGGCCAAGACGTCGGCCGAGCGGCGCAAGGACGCCGCCGACACCGGCGACGAGATGGAGCTGCGGCGCAAGAACGCGATGGCGCTCGTTGCCGCCGGAGCGGTCGTCACCGTAGGCACCGACAACTACTGGGCGGCGGCAGCCGAGCTGTCGCGCACGCCGAAGCCCGAGACGCAAGACCACGGCATCGGCACGATTCTTGGTATCGAGGGACTGGTCGAGCTCGGCATGACGCCGATGCAGGCGATCGTGGCCGGCACAAAGAACGGCGCCTTTGCCGCCGGCCGCACGGCCGACCTTGGGACGCTCGAGGCGGGCAAGATCGCCGACCTGCTGGTGCTCACGGCTGACCCGCTGGCGGATATCAAGAACATCCGCGCCATTGGCGTGCTGATGGCCGCGGGCAAGGTGGTGGCGCGCGACCAGCTGCCCCAGGTGCGCGTCCTCTCACGGCCCTGAGGCCGGGGCGGGGCGGGGCCTGCCCCGTCACAACCCGTTGGTCCCCCAACCTTCTGGCGGGGGCGGCCGTCCAACCAAGACACCGCCATGCGCACCGCCCTCAGGCATCTCTGGCGCCAGTGCCGTCAACGTCCCGCCTTGTTCGCGGTGACCGTGCTGGTGCTCGGCCTGGGCATCGGCGCCGCCACGCTGGTCTTCAGCATCGTCGACGCCGTGGTGCTGCGCCCGCTGCCCTACGCCGACGCCGATCGGCTCGTGACGCTGTGGGACACCAACACCGAGCAGGGGCTGGCGCACGATCCGATCTCGCCGGTGAACTTCATGGACTACCGGGAGTTGCCGGTGTTCGAGGACGCGGCGGCGTGGTGGCGGCCGGGCATCAACCTCGAGGATCCCGGCCAGGATCCGTTGCGCGTCAACACCATCGAGGTCAGCAACAACCTCTTCTCGCTGCTCGGCGTGACGCCCCAGGTGGGCGAGGGCTTCCCCGCCAGCACGACGCTGCACCATCCCGACAAGGTCGCCGTCATCAGCGATCGCCTGTGGCGCAGCCGCTATCAGGCCGACCCGGCCATCGTGGGACGGCCGCTCAGCCTGAACGGCGCGGCCTACCGGGTGGTTGGCGTCATGCCGCCCGGCTTCCACTACCCCGACGACGTGGACGTCTGGCAGCGCCTGCAGTGGGATCTCACGCAGCACAGCCGGTCTGCGCACTTCATGGAGGCCGTGGCGCGGCTGGCCCCCGGCACGACGCTCACCGAGGCGCAGGAGGCGACGACCGCGCTCGGGATACGCCTGCAGGGCGAGTTCCGCGACACCAACCTCGGGTGGAACGCACGTCTCGTGCCGCTCATCGACGAGCAACTCGGCTACTACCGGCCGGCGCTGATGGTGCTGCTCGGAGCCGTGGGCTTGCTGCTCGTCATCGGCGTGCTGAACGTGGCGTCGCTCTTGCTCACCAAGGCACTGTCGCGGAAACGCGAGGTGGCGATCCGGACGGCGCTCGGCGCCTCGAGCTGGCAGATCGTCTCGCAGCTGCTATGGGAAAGCGTGGTGCTCTCGGCGGCCGGTTCGCTCGTGGGCCTGGCGGCCGCCGCCGCCGCGCTGCCGCTGCTGGCGGCGCTGCTGCCCGTGGCGATTCCACGCCTGGCCGAGGCCGGCGTGAACGGGCGGGCGCTGGCCGTGAGCATCGGCGTGGCCGTCGTGACCACGTTCGTCTTCGGCCTCGTGCCGTCGCTGCTGCTGACACGCGGGCGCGACGGAAATGCCGACCTCAAGTCGGGCGAACGTGGCAGCTCGCGCGGGGCGCGGCGGATCTACGGATGGCTGGTCGGCGCCGAGGTGGCACTGGCGTGCGCGCTGCTGGTCGCCTCGGCGCTGCTCGTGCGCACGGTGGGCGAGATGACCAAGACGCCGACGGGCGTCGCTGCCGACGACGTGCTGACGACCACCGTGCAGTTGACGCCGCAAGCGATCAGCGTACCCGACGGCGCGACGCGTGAAGAGTCGTGGCGGCGGTTGTCAGACGCCCACGCGCGGCTGCTCGACGCCATCCGCCAGCAGCCGGGCGTCGTCACCGCCGGCCACGCCAACTTCCTGCCCCTCACCGTCGGCTGGCGCGGACCATTCCGCCTCGACGATCAGCCGCCGCCGCCGCGCCAGGAAGACCTGCCGCAGGCGCAGTTCCACAGCGTGAGCGACGGCTACTTCGAAGCGATGGGCGCCACCTATCGGGGAGGCCGCGCGTTCACCGCCTTCGACACCATCGACGCGCCGCCGGTGGTCATCGTCAACGAGACGTTCGCCCGGCGCTATCTGCCCGCGGGTGCCGTCGGCACGGTGCTCCGCAACTGGGCGTCAGGGATCGGCCCGCTCGGCCTGAACCTGATGGCCCGCCAGGCTGGACAACACGACGGCTTCCCGACCGAGATCGTCGGCGTCGTCGCCGACGTGACGAACGCCCCGCTCGGACAGGACGTCGAGCCGGCCATCTACTTTCCGGCGCGGCAGTTTCCGTTCTCCGAGGTGTTCCTCGCCGTGCGTGCCACCGATCTCACCGCGGCACAGGCCGCCGTGCGCGGGGCGCTGCGCAGCGTGGCGCCCACCGTGCCGATCGGCCTGGCGCGCTCGTGGGGCGATCGTATGGCCGCGACGACCGCCGAGGCGCGGCTGCTGATGTCGGTACTCATCGGCTTCGGCGCGCTGGCGGCGCTGCTGGCCGCGCTCGGCGTCTACGGCCTGTTCTCGTGGGCGGTGGCACTTCGCACCCGCGAGCTGGCCATCCGCCTCACGCTCGGCGCCACGCCGGGAGCGGTCGGGGCCTCGGTGATGCGCCAGAGCGCGTGGCTCATCGGCGGCGGCCTGGTCGCCGGAATCGTCCTCGTGCAGGCGGCGGACGTCGCCCTCAGGCGGGTGCTCTACGGTGTGCGGCCGAGCGACCCGCTGGCCATTGGAGCGGCGGTGGCGCTGCTGCTCGTGGCCGCGCTCGGCGCCTGCCTGCCGGCGGCGCGGCGGGCGATGCGGGTCGATCCCGCAGTGGGCCTCAGGGTCGAATAGGGTGGGCCGCAGCCCCGGACGGTGTCACGCCGTCCGGGGCCGGCCCGATATCTGCCCCTGCTAGCGCAGCCGGAACCTGGCGCGGTGCGTCGAACCGTCGGCCAGGGTGAGCTGCACCATCCGGCACCCCCTCATGCCCTTTTCGGTGCGCCAGTGATACACGAACTGGTCGGCCGCGGCGTCGTAGTGCAGGCGACCCCCAGAATTCGGCCAGCCAGCGCGCCTGGCGCGGAGTTCGCGAGCGTGCAGGGTCGAGGCCGCGGTCGCCGTCAATTGCTCTTCGAGCAGGGCCTCGGGCGAGGCATCACACGCCACGGCCGCATCGCGCAGCGAGACGAACGACGACAACGCCGTCACGGGTTTGCCGGCGCCGTCGGCGAGTCGCCACTTGAGCGGGATCGTGCGGCCGGCGTTGACGGCGTTGGTCACCGGCAGGTTGTCCACGGGCGGGAAGAAGCCGGTGAACACGTAACCCACGGAGTAGGTGTGGGTGACCTGGGCCTGATTGCCGGCCACATCACGAGCGGTGACCGTGAACGACTTGGCGCCCACGGTGGCCGTGTCGATGCCGGCGCCGGCGGCCGTGGTGCCCGTGCACGAGGCCACGCCCGACTGGCTGTCGGCACACGTGTAGTTCGCAGCCACCGCCTGGTGGAGCACGTACCGTGCGCCCGGCGGCGGCGTGGTGACGACGATGGTGGGCGGTGTCGTATCGGCCGGCGGCAGCACGTCCACGGACTTGGTGTCGGGTTGCGACTGGTTGCCGCTGTCGTCGGTGACGACCAGCTGCACGACGTGTCGACCGACCGCGGCCAGCGCGCCGCTACCAAAGGTGAAGCTGGCAACCTCGGTTTGGATGGGCCCGCCGCCGTCGAGCGTCCAGATGTACCGCACCACGCGGCCGCCCACGTCGAACGACCGCGCACCCGACACGAGCAGCGGCTGTCCGACTACGATCGAGACGGGCGCGTCGAGCACGGCCGTGGGCGCGATCGAGTCGACGACGATGAACTGCGCCACGTCGGGCTGCGAACGGTTACCGCTGTCGTCCACGACGCTCAGTTCCACCGTGTGCCGGCCGACCGAGAGCGGCGCGGCCGGTCCGCCGAAGGTCACGGTCGGGACGTCGGTGGCGAGCACGGGCTGCTGGTCGAGGGTCCACTCGTAGCGCACCACCGTGCCGCCGACGTCGAACGAATCTGCGCCCGACGCGGTGACGCTCTGACCCACCTGCACGAGGGGCGGCACGACCACGACGGCCGTGGGCGCGACGCCGTCGGTGACCCGCACCTGCGCGGACTCGACCGGCGACCGGTTGCCGCTGTCGTCGGTCACGGCCAGCTCGATCGTGTGCAGGCCGGGCGCAAACGGCGCGGCCGGATTGAAGGGGAACGACACCGTCGGCATGTCGGTCGAGACGAGGCCGAGCCCATCGAGCGTCCAGTCGTAGCGCGTGATGCGCCCGCCGACATCGAACGATCGCGCGCCCGAAGCGGTGATGGGATCGCCATAGCGGATGAACGCCGGCACGTCGATGACCGCGGTGGGCGCCAGCGTGTCGGCGACGATGAACTGGGCCAGCGCGGGCGGTGACTGCAAGCCGGCGTCGTCGACCACGACGAGCTGCAGGGTGTGCCGCCCCACCGCGAGTGGCGCGGCCGGGTCGACGACCACGGTGAAGTCGGCGCCTGACGTAACCACGACCGGCTGCGCGTCGATCGTCCAGTGGTAGGCGACGATTGTGCCGTCGGCGTCGAACGACTGCGCGCCCGACACGCTGAAACTCTGCCCCACCGTCACCACGGCCGGCACCGACACGACGGCCGTCGGGACCTGCGAGTCGACCACACGCACCGAGGCCAGGGCCGGCTGCGATTGGTTGCCGGCGTCGTCGGTGACGACCAGCTGCACGATGTGCGTGCCGAGCGCCAGCGGCGCGGCAGGGTTCACCACCACCACGAAGGTGGGCACGTCGGTGACGATCGGCGCCTCGCCGTCGACCGTCCAGGCGTACCGCATGATCTGGCCGCCGACGTCGAAGGACCGTGCCCCCGACAGGGTGAAGCTCGCGCCCAGGCCGACCAACGCCGGCACGTCGAGCACCGCCGTGGGCGCGGTCGTGTCGGCCACGATGAAGTTGGCGGCGGCCGGCGACGACTGGTTGCCGCTGTCGTCGGTGACGACCAGCGACACGGTGTGCCGCCCGGGAACCAGGGGCGCGGCGGGGTTGGCGAGGAACGTGAACGTCGGCTGGTCGGTGAGAATTGGCGCGCCGCCGTCGAGCGTCCAGAGGTAGCGCACGATCTGGCCGCCGACGTCGGACGACCGCGCACCAGACACGGGCACGTCGGTGCCGAACGCGACCACTGGCGGCACGTCGATGACAGCGGTGGGCGCCACCGTGTCGGCGACGATGAACTCGGCCAGCGCGGGCTGCGACCAGTTGCCGCTGTCGTCGGTGACGCGGAGCGACACCGTATGCCGCCCGGGGACGAGCGGCGCGGCGGGGTTGACGAGGAACGTGAACGCCGGCTGGTCGGTGCGAATCGGCGCGGCGCCGTCGAGCGCCCAGTCGTACTGCACGACCCGGCCGCCGACGTCGAACGAGTGCGCACCCGACACGGGCACGTTGCTGCCGAACGCGACCACGGGCGGCACGTCGATGACAGCCGTGGGCGCCACCGTGTCGGTCACGATGAACTCGGCCAGCGCCGGTAGCGACTGGTTGCCGGCGTCGTCGCTGACGACCAGCGACACCGCATGCCGCCCGGGGACGAGCGGCGCGGCGGGGTTGGCGAGGAAGGTGAACGTCGGCGCCTCGGTGCGAATCGGCGCGCCGCCGTCGAGCGCCCACTCGTACTGCACGACGCGGCCGCCGACGTCGAACGACCGCGCGCCCGACACAGGCACGTCGGCACCGACGCCGACGACGGGCGACACATCGATGACGGCCGTGGGGGCCACCGTGTCGGCCACGATGATTCGCCTGGTGACCGGCAGCGACGCGGTGCCCTGATCGTCGATCACCACGAGTTCCGCATCGTGCGCGCCCACCGTGAAGGGCGCCGACGGATCCGCCACGAAGATGTGCGCGGGCACCGCCGTCGACACGGGGATGCCGCCATCGAGGCGCCACTCGTATCGGACAATCGTTCGACCGGTTCCCGCGAACGACTGCGAGCCCGAGAGGGCGATGTTCTGACCGATGGTGACCTGCTGCGGTCCGTCCAGCACGGCCGTGGGCGCGGTCTGTGCCGTGATGACCAACGACGACCAAACGAGCACGATGGCAGCAGACACGAGCGATAGGACGCGAGTCATAGACACCCCTGGGGACCCGAACGCTCCCTGCCAACCGGCAACACGTGGGCCCACACTGGTAGTGGCGCAGGATGGCGGCGGTTCAACTCACGATGGCCAGCACGGCCATGAAGTCTGCCCGCGAGATGACTTCTTGGGTGGCGGGGCGCGACGGCCGTACGGGCGGCGGTCGCGGCGGTCGCGGCGGTCGCGGCGGGCCCGGCGAGTTCCTAGCGGCGAATCACGGGCTGCTAGAGGACTCGTGCGAAGGTGTCGGGCACGTGACGCAGGATCGGGCGATCGTGCACGAGGTAGACGTCGGCCACGCCATCGAACCTCTCGATGGCCTCGCGCTCGGCGGTGTTCGCGGAGGCGTCCGGGGGCGAACTGATCGTCACCGCGATCGGCCGGCGAAGGTCGCGCATGAGCAGCACCTGGAGCGGCGTGGACGGCAACAGCACGCCGAGTTGGCGCCGATTGCCGAGCACCGCCGGCGAAAGCGTGTGCGGCCCGTTGATGCGTGCGTCCACGAGCACGATCGGCGCGTGGGGCGAGACGAGCATCTGCGCGTCCGCCGGGCTGAGCCAGGCGTGCTGCTGTATGCACTCGAGGTCGGGACACATGACGACGAGCAGGGCGTCCTCGCGGCGGTGTCGCAACTGCAGGCCCGACAGTGCCGCCTCGTCGGTGGCGTCGGCCAGGAGCCGGTATCCGCCCAACCCCTTCACCGCCACGAGCCGACCGGCGCGAATGGCATTGGCGGCCGCTGTGACGGCGGAATCGCGTTCGGCGACGACGGCGCCGCTGGCGTCGCGAAGCGCGACGTGCGGACCGCAGACCGGACAGGCGTTCGGTTCGGCGTGGTAACGGCGGTCGAGCGGGTTGTGGTACTCACGCTCGCAGGCGTGACACATGACGAAGCCGCGCATCGAGGTGTTGGCGCGCGTATACGGCAGGTGGTCGATGATGCTGCGGCGCGGGCCGCAGTGCGCGCAGTTGATGAAGGGATACCGGTAGCGCCGGTTGTTCGGGTCGAGGAGTTCGCCGCGACACGACTCGCAGAGCGCGATGTCGGGTAAGGCGTCGGCGCTCGCCGGCTCGAGCCGCTGGCGGTGACTCACTCGCCCACTCCACACCGCTGCCCGGCGCCCACCGGGAGGCTGCCCCGTACTTCGATGGCCGGCCGCATCTGCACGAACATCCCCTTCGTTCCAACTGACGACCGCGGCCGCGCCAAGGCGGTGGTCCCGTCGTGGAGTCGTAAGAGCACACGACGTGCCAGGAAAGCGACTCGGCCTGGCGTGGTCTCGCCACGGCATTTCCTGGGAACCCCCTGGGACCGTGCCTGACGCGGCGAGAAATCTTCGGGGCGGGCCGGGAAGAACTCCGCGGCGCGTTGGGGGCCTGGCCCCGACACTAGCCCGCGGCAGGATCTGCCAGATCGGCCAGATCTTCCCCGTCCACGAAGACGAGCGACTCCGAGTTCACACAGTGGCGCTGCCCGGTCGGACGCGGGCCGTCGGAGAAGACGTGGCCGAGGTGGCCGTCGCAACGCACGCAGTTGACCTCCACGCGCACCATGCCGTGGCTGGCATCGGTCTCGGTGGCCACGTTCTCGTCGGCGATCGGCTGGAAGAAGCTGGGCCAGCCGGTGCCCGACTCGAACTTCGCCGTGGACGCAAAGAGCGGCAGGCCGCAGCACACGCAGGCGTAGACGCCGTCGGCCTTGTTGTCGAGCAGGGTGCCGCAGAACGGACGCTCGGTGCCCTGCGAGCGGGCCACGCGGTACTGCTCGGGCGTGAGCTGGGCACGCCACTCGGCGTCGCTCTTCTCGACGCGCGGCAGGGCCAGCGGTCCGACGAGCCGACCCTGACGATTGAACACCTTCACGAAAACGTGGGACATGGCGCCCTTATGATGCCATCGGCCCAGATCGGGGTTCGCCGGTGGCCGGCCAGGGCACGGACGAGCCGGAGGCCGGAGGGCGGGATACAATCCGGCGTGCCCGCGCAGCGACTGCTCACGGCCGGTGAAGCCTTCGAAGACCTGGTCTTCCTCGGCCTCGAACGCCTGCCCGGCCCCGGGGAAGAGATCAAGACGGATCGCTTCCACGCCACGATCGGCGGCGGCGCGGTCATCACCGCCATCGGCGCGGCCCGGCTCGGACTGACGACCTCGATCGTGAGCGCGCTGGGCGACGCCGCCATGGCTCGCCTCAGGCGCGAAGGGGTGCGCGTGACCAATCTGCGGCGGGCCGGTGAGCCGCACGCCATCACCGCCGCGCTCTCGACCGCCATCGATCGCACGTTCGTGACCTTCAACGGCGTGAACGCCGTGCTCGAGCCGCGCCTGCTCGGCGCGCTGGCGACGACGACGGCCACGCACGTGCACCTGGCACTCTGTCCACACGATCTGGCCGCCTGGACACGGCTGGTGGCGCGGCTGCGCCGTCGCGGCGTGAGCGTCTCGTGGGACTTCGGCTGGAACGAGTCGCTGGCCGCCGACGACGCACTCGCGGCGCTCTTCGACACGCTGGATCTGGTGTTCCTCAACGAGCTCGAAGCCCCGCTCTACGGCCGCGCCCCGACCCTCGACGCGGCCTATCCGCGCCTGCGCACGCCGCGCTCGAACGTGGTCGTCAAGCTCGGCGACCAGGGCAGCCGGTGGCTGCGTGCCGAGGGCGATGTCGTGATGCCGGCGCCGGTCGTCGACGCCGTCGACACGACCGGCGCCGGCGATGCCTTCAACGCCGGTTTTCTGGCCGCGTGGCTGCGCAAGGCCGTGCCGGCCACGTGCCTGGCCACCGGCAACTACGTCGGCGCCGCCTCGACGCGCCAGGCGGGCGGCATCGATGGCTTGCCGGCCAGGCGTGACCTGCCGGTGCTGCTGCGGCCCGCCACCAAGGCGCCGGCGACGCGCCGGCACGTCCGGAGGACGGCGTGAAGCTGGCCATCATCGGCGGCGCCGGCGTGCGCGTGCCGCTGCTCGTCGGCGGCTTCGCCCGCTCGACGCTGACCGTCGACCGCATCGACCTCTACGACCTCGACCAGGCGCGTCTCGAGGTGGTCGCCGATCTCGCCAGGCGCATGGCGCCAGGCGTGGCGTTGCACGCGCATGCGTCACCCGAGCCGTGCATCGAGGGCGCCGACTTCGTCATCACCAGCATCCGCGTGGGCGGGATCGCGCAGCGGGCGGCCGACGAGGCCACGTGCATCGCGCACGGCGTGGTCGGCCAGGAAACGGTCGGGCCGGCCGGCTTCGCGATGGCGGTGCGCACCATCCCGGCGATGGTCGAGTACGGACGGCTCACGGCCCGGCTCGCGCCGAACGCCTGGCTGGTCAACTTCAGCAACCCGGTCAGCGTCGTCTCGCAAGCCGTGCACCAGCTGAGCCTGGCCCGCAGCATCGGCGTCTGCGACACCCCGGCCGAGATCTTCGAGGACGCGGCCCATGCTCTCGGGCTGCCGCCGGCCGCGTGTGACTACGACTACTTCGGCCTGAACCACCTGGGCTGGCTGCGCGAGGTCACCTTCCAGGGTGAAACCCAGATGGCGCGCCTCTGGGCCGACGACGGCCGGCTCGATGCGGTGTATCGTTCGCCGCTCTTCGAGCGCAAGCGCCTGCGCAAGATGCGGCTCCTGCCCACCGAGTATCTCTACTACTACTACCGGCCCGAGGTCGCGCTCGCCAACCTCCAGAAGGCGGGCACGAGCCGCGGACACGCGGTGGCGGCGCTCACCGACGCGCTCTTCGCCGATCTGGCTCAGGGCGTCGCCGACCCGATCGTGCGCTACCGGCACTACCTGGCCGCCCGCGATGCCAGCTACATGCAGCTCGAGTCGGGCACGACGACGCCGCGCCTCAAGCCCGACTGGGCCGAGCTTTCCGGCTACGACAAGATCGCGCTGATGACGATCTCGGCCATTGCCGGCAACACCGGCGCGGTCATGCCGCTCAACGTCGCCAACCGCGCCATCCTGCCGTTCCTGAAGGACGATGACATCATCGAGACGCCGTGCGTCGTCGACAGCGATGGCCCGCATCCGCGCGCCGTGGCCGCCGTGCCGGAAGACGCGCGCGCCCTCATCTCGCGCGTGAAGGAGTTCGAGCGAGCCACGGTGCAGGCGGCCGTCTCTGGCGACCGCGCCGACGCGGTCGAGGCCTTGGCCCTCAATCCGCTCGTGCCCTCGCGGCCGCTGGCCGAACAGCTCGTCGACGCGCTGCTGCCGCGATGAGCGCGACGACGCCCGACGCGCCGGGCCCGGGGCCGCCCGAAGACAACGCCGCGGGAGGGGCCTCGTTCACCACCGCGAACACGGCCGCGTCCCAGGCGCCCACACTCCACCGCGCGATGGGCCTGCTGCAAGCCACCTCCACCAATGTCATCAGCATGGTCGGCGTCGGGCCGTTCCTGACCATCCCGTTCATGGTGGCGGCGATGAACGGGCCGCACGTCATGTACGCCTGGGTGGCCGGGGCGATTCTGGCCGTGGCCGACGGGCTCGTCTACGCCCAGCTCGGGGCGGCGCTGCCCGGCAGCGGCGGCGGCTACCTCTACCTGCGCGAGGCCTTCCAGCCGTTCGGGCTCGGCCGGTTGATGGCGTTCCTCTTCATCTTCCAGACCGTGCTCGTGGCGCCGCTCTCGGTGGCCGGCGGGGCGGTGGGATTTGCCGACTACCTGCAGTTCGTCTGGACGGACCTGCCGCCGCTCACGCACCACCTCATCGCGGCTGCCGTCTGCGTCGCGTCGACGGCGCTCTTGTGGCGCAAGATCGAGGACATCGGCCGGCTGAGCGTGGTGATGCTCGTCGTGGTGCTCGTCACGGTGGGCTGGGTGATCGTGGCCGGGCTCTTCAACTTCTCGCTGGCGCAGGCGTTCGACTATCCGGCCAGCGCCTTCACCTTCGACGGCGCACTCGTCTCGAGCCTCGGCGCCGCCTCGGTGCTGGCGATGTACAGCTACGGCGGCTACAACCAGGTCTGCAACATCGGCGATGAGATCCGCGACCCGACGCGCACCGTGCCGCGCTCGATCTTTCTCTCGATCGCCATCGTGGCGGTGCTCTACATGCTGATGACGATCGTCATCCTCGGCATGATTCCGTGGCAGCAGGTGCGCGACTCGCGTACCGTGGCCTCGATCTTCATCGAGCAGACCTTCGCCGACCCGGCGACCGGCCGCCTGGCCGGCACCGTGATGACCGGCCTCATCCTGTTCGTCGCCGCCTCGTCGCTCTACGCGACGGTGCTCGGCTACTCGCGCATCCCGTACGCCGCCGCCAGGGACGGCGACTTCTTCAAGATCTTTGCCCGCGTGCACCCGACCAAGCACTTTCCGGATGTGTCGCTCATCACGATCGCGCTCGTCTCGATCCCGTTCTGCTTCTTCACGCTCGGCCAGCTCGTGAGCTGGCTGATTCAGGTGCAGGTGCTGCTGCGCTTCATCTGGCAGTGCGCGGCGGTGGTGCTGCTCCGGAAGTACCGCCCCGACATCGCGCAGCCGTTCACGATGATGCTCTACCCGTGGCCGGCGGTGCTGTCGGGCACCTTGTGGCTGTTCATCTTCTTCACCGGGCCCTGGGAGGGCATCGTGTTCTCGGTGGCGTTCCTGCTGGCGGGGGTGGCCGCCTTCTTCGTCTTCAACCGAGGGCGCCCGGCCGCCACGAGCTAGAGTGTCCTGGAACCGAAGTTCGCTGACATATTCCTGGCGGGGCATCCCGCCTCGCGGCGTTGCTCCTCCCTCGGATATCCGCCATATCCTCGATCGTCGCGCCTTGCGATCCGGGCGCCGCACCAGGAATACTTGTCACCGAACTTCGGTTCCAGGACACTAGTGATGCGCCGGCCGATGACGCGTGACGAGCGTGCCGCCGCCGTGCCGCGGTTCCCGTGGAGCGACCTGGCCCTGGCGCCGCTCAGCGGTCTGCTCGCGGCCGTGCCGGCGGTGGTCCTGGCCGGACTGCCGCTCTACCTGTTCCTGTGGCTGACCGGGTTCGACGAACCCGGCCGCTGGGTACGCTTCGTGGCGGTGGCCGCCTTCGGCGTGGCGTCGGCGATGGCCATCGCCACCACGCTCGGCGAGTTCCTGCGCGCCCGGGCCCGCATCGACGACGACCTCCTCGAGGACGAGGTCGAGGAGCGCGTGATGGAGCTCAACGAGGCGATCGGCATCGTGACGGATCCGCCCGTGATGTACCTGCGCGGCGTGACCGGGGAGACCGTCACGCTCAGGGGCGACTACGTGGCCGACCTGCGCGACAAGGGCGACTTCCCGTCGACGTTCGTGCGCCTGGTGCAACTGCCACGCTCGCGCGCGGTCGTCAGCGTGTCGCCCGTTGGCGAGCCACTCACGGCCGCATTCGTGGCGGGGCTCGACCATCGCCCCACCGAGATCGACGGTTACCCCACAAACATCGACTTCGAGCGTCTGCGCGGGCTGGCGAGGTAGTTGTGACGGGGTCTGTCACGGTCACCGGATGTCTGTGGTGACAGACCCCGGCACAACTGCGGGCGCCGGCCGGCGACCGGCTGGCCGATGGAAGGCAACATTCGGCGCCGATTGACGTCTATGACGACGGCAGGGCCGTCAAAGGCACAGGAGGATGCATGGGGTCGTTCGTCGCCAACCTTCGCTACGGCGTTCGCATGCTGGTCAAGCGGCCGGGCCTGAGCATCACGGCGGTGCTGGCGCTGGCCCTCGGCATCGGCCTGACCACGACCATGTTCAGCATCGTCTACGTGGCGGTGCTGCGCGGGCTGCCCTACGAAGACTCCGACCGCCTGGTGGCGCTCTTCCGCAATCGTCCCGCCCAGGGTGTGGAGTTCATGGGCGTGAGCATTCACGATTTCGAGGATTGGCGGGCCGGCCAGCAGAGCTTCGAGGACATCGCCGCCTACTACGCCGAAACGGTCAACGTTGGCGGCACGGAAGGCCGGCCGGTCCGCTACCTTGGCGCCTACGTCAGCGCGCATCTGTTCGACCTGCTGCGCGTGCGGCCGCTCCTGGGACGCAGCTTCAGGGCCGAGGAGGACCATCCCTCCACGCCGCCCGTGATGCTGCTCAGCTATCGCGCCTGGCAGGACCGTTTCCAGGGCGATCCGGCGATCGTCGGACGCACCGTACGGGCCAACGCCGAGATGACGACCATCGTCGGCGTCATGCCGGAGACCTTCAGCTTCCCGCAGCAGATGGATGCCTGGCTGCCGCTTCGGATCGATCCCCTGGCTTTCCCGCGCAGCGGCGGCCCGGCCCTCGAAGGTACGCAGGTGCAGGCCCTGGCCCGCCTCAAGCCCGGCGTCACGCTCGAAGTCGCGCAGGCCGAGATGTCCACCATCGCCGCCCGCCTGGCCACGGCCTACCCGGCCTCGAACGACGGGGTCGGCGTGACCGCGGTGCGCCAGATCGACACGCTGATTGGGCCGCAGGCGAGCGGCATGCTCTACACGATGTTGGCAGCAGTGTTCGGCGTGCTGCTCATCGCCTGCGCCAACGTCGCCAATCTGCTGCTGGCCCGGACGGCGGCGCGCAGCAAGGAGGTGGCGATCCGCACCGCGCTCGGGGCCAGCCGCGCCCGTACCATCGGGCAGCTCCTGGGCGAGACGCTGGTGCTCGGCATCGCCGGCGCCATCCTCGGCCTGGGCATCGCTCAAGTCGGCATCAACTTCTTCAACGGCGGCCTGGCCACGCAGGAGATGCCGCTGTGGTTCGTGGCCGCCATCGATCCGGTGGTCGTGGCCTTCGTGGTGGGGCTGGCCGGTCTCTCGACGCTATTGGCCGGCACGATTCCCGCGCTGCGGGCCACGAGCGGTGATGTCGCCAGCGTGATGAACGACGAGGCGCGCGGCTCCTCGAGCGGCCGCGTCGGCCGGACGAGCCGGCTGCTCGTCGTCGGCCAGCTGGCCGTGTCGTGCGGACTGCTGGTGGCGGCCGGCCTGATGATCCGCACCGTGCTCAACGTGTCGAACTTCGACTACGGCTTCACCACCACCGACATCTTCACGGCGCGGCTGGGCCTGTTCGAGAAGGACTACCCGACGCCGGACGCGCAGCGGCAGTTCTACGATCGCGTGGTCGAGGGGCTCGAGGGACGCCCCGGCGTGCGGGCGGTGGCCTTCACCTCCGATCTGCCGGCTCGGGGCGGCCAGCTCCATCCGCTCACGGTCGACGGCGTGGCGTATCCCACCGAGCAGGATCATCCGCTGGCGCGGCGAATCGTCGTCACGCCGGGATACTTCGACATCGTCGACGTGCGCCCGGTGCGTGGCCGGGTCTTCACGGCGGCCGACGGGCCCGAGGCGCTGCCGGTGGCGCTCGTCAACGAGCGGTTCGTCGCGCTCTTCTTCACAAGTGGCGATCCCATCGGCGCGCGCATCAAGCTGGGGCCGGACGACGTGCCCTGGCGCACCATCATCGGTGTCGTGCCGGACCTCCATCTGGGCGGCGCCATCGGCCAGCTCAACCCCCGCTCCGAGGGCGTCTACATTCCGCTGGCGCAGAACGTCATCAACTTCATGAGCCTGCTGGTGCGCACCGACGCGGCGGCCATGGGCTACACGGCTACGATCCAGGACGAGGTCAACCGCATCGACCCGGCGCTGCCGCTCTACTGGGTGCGCTCGCTGGCCGACCAGTACGCGCTCGACACGTGGTTCTACCGCGCCTTCGGCACGCTGTTCGTGGCCTTCGGGGTGGCGGCACTCGTGATGGCCACCATCGGGCTCTACGGGGTGATGTCATTTGCCGCCGGCACCCGCACGCGCGAGTTCGGCGTGCGCATGGCGCTCGGCGCCGAGCCGCGCAGCGTGCTGTTGCTGGTGCTGCGGCAGGGCCTGGGACAGATCGCGGCCGGCCTCGCCCTCGGTCTGGGCCTGGCGGCGCTGCTGTCACAGGGACTGGGCCTTCTTCTCTTCGGCGTCCGCCCGTGGGATCCGCCGGTCTTCGCCGTGGTCGTGCTGGCGCTGGCCGCCTCCGGCACCGTCGCCTCGCTCGTGCCGGCGCGGCGCGCCACCCAGGTCGATCCGGTGGACGCTCTGCGGATCGACTGACGCGAGAGGTTCGTCTCCGGGGGCCGCGGCCTCGGGCGCGACGACCGACCGCTAGCGCCCGGCCAGCGGACGCTTGCCGAGCGCCAGCAGGTTGGCCGTGATCCGGTAGGCCCCGGCCACGCCGTACGGCAGCTGGCGATGCAGCGCGTAGGCGAAGTAGGTGTAGGTGCCCGTGCCGTAGGTGGCCGTGAGCCAGCCGCCGTGCTGCGGCTTCTGGCCCTTGTCGAAGGTGGCGATCATCGGCGTGTAGGCCGCGTCCCAGGTGCTGAAGAACTTCGAGCCGCGCTGCTCGACCCAGCCATCGAAGTCGGCCGTAGTGATGGCGTTGGGCCAGCGCAACGCCTGCTGAGTGGGACCGAGGATCTCGACCGGTGAATCCTCCTCCGACACCTCCTCAGAGTTGCGCGGATTCTCGGCCGGGAACGGCGCGTAGCGCGCCGGCACGAGTTCGGCCGTGTTGTAGAGCACGATCATGTTGCCGCCGGCCTTGACGTAGTCGAGCAAGCGCGTGTTGTAGGTCTTGAGATCCTCGCGCACGGCGTAGGCGCGAGTGCCGGTCATGATGGCGTCGAACTGCGAGAGATCGCTCGAGGCGAGCTCGCGCTCGCCGAGCAGCGTCACCTGGGCGCCAAGCTGCGCCAGTCCCTCCGGCACTTGATCGCCCACGCCCATGACATAGCCGACCTTGAGGTTCGCGAGCACCGTGACGTCGATGCCACGCACCTCCACGGTCGAGGGCCGATACAGGTAGCGCAGTTCGAGGTCGCGCTGGTCGATGAGCTCGTAGCCCTCGCGGTAGGCGCGGCCGGCGCTCGTCGCCACCGCCTCGACCCGATACGGCTTGGCATCGATGGCCGGCGCAGCCACGGTGAAGCGGTAGCTGGCGCGCTCGCCGGCCCGGGCAAAAGTGAACGGTTGCTGGGGTGGCACGACCGACCACCCGGCCGGCACCGTGAGCGTGACGGCGCCGCTTGTCGCCTCCTCGGCGTTGTGCACGAGGTCGACGGTGAGCTCGACGCGCTTGCTGGCGCTCGCCAGTGGAATCACGGCGGCGGCGGGCGACACCGTCACGGCCAGGCGCGGCACGCTGCGCACCTCGCGCAGCACGTCGCCGTAAGGCAGCTTGGCCTCGCGGCGCCTGACCACCTCACGCACGGTCACCGGCGAGCCCTCGACGACGTAGCGGGCCACGGCCACGAGCGGCGGGGCGGAAGCGGCGCGGCCGAACGAGGCGGGATCGTCGAGCGTGTAGCGGCTCTCCTGCAGGCCGCTCCGGCGGAAGTAGGGGCGCGTGCTGAGCGGCGCATCGGCAGCCACCGCCACGCTGAAGCGGCGCGCCAGCTGGTCGTGCGCGGCCACGGTGGCGGCAATGTCGGCCGGGCCGGTGGCCGTGGCCGTCCAGCCGGTGGCCGCCTCGAGCGTGATTTCGGCCGGCGCCACGGCGAGGCGCCCGCGATTGGCGAGCCGGGCGCGCACCTCGAAGGTCTGGCCGGGCACCGGCGCCGCCATCGCGGGCGGGGCGGCGAAGGCGGCAAACGGACCGCTGGGATCCGGCACGCCGGCCGGCTGCGCCGTGGCGGTGAGTTCAAGGCTCAGACACGCCGTGATCGCGTCTTCGGTCTGGCGCTCCTTGATCGCAAGCACGAACAGCGCTTCGTCCTCGCCGCTGCTTGCGGCCACCGCCTCGCGGATGAACTGCAGCGCGGCCGCCAGCCCGGGCACCGCGGCCGACGGATTGGTCATCGTGAAGTCGGCCGTGGCGCGACCGAAGGCGCCATCGACGCGCGCGAGCTGGTCGGCCACACCGGCCGGGGGGCGGCGGCCGAGCGTGGCGAAGAGGCCGGAGTAGCTGGCGTTCAGGCCATCGAAGATCGATGACTCCTTTTCGGGCGCCGAGGCCAGGCGGGTGCCGACGCGGGTGTAGTAGCCGTAGTTCTCGCCCATGCCGGGGTTGAACCGCCCGCTGTTCTGCGAACGCTGGAAGCTCAGGCCGAAGCGGGCGAGATTGTCGAACGAGTCGCCCAGGTAGGGGCTGTACTCGCCGCTGTCGATGCGCACCGTCCACGGCTCGTTCTCGCGCACGCCGCCCATGTAGACCTTGAACGGCTGCCAGGGCCGCAGGCCTTCCGCGATCTGCTCCGGATACACGGCGGGATCGCCCGCCGCCTGGAAGGCCAGCTGCGTGATGAGGCCCGCCGTCTGGTGGTTGCCGTGGCCGTCGCGCTGGTTGCCCTGGAAGCGCGACAGCAGCACCCAGGGGCGGCTCATGCGGATGATGCGCACGACATCGCGCATCACCTGGTCTTTGCCCCACTTCTCGAACGCCTCCTCGAGCCGCTTCGAGAAGCCGTAATCGGCCACCGTCGTGAAGTACTGCTCGTCGACGCCGTAGAAGCGATCGGCCACGCGCAGCTCTTCGGTGCGGATGAGGCCGAGCGCGTCGAAGAGCTGCGATCCGATGGCGTTGTCGCCCGACTCGCCGCGGTTGAGCGTCAGAAGCGCCAGCCGCGCCCCGTCCTTGCGCGCCAACCGCGTGATGACGCCGCCGTGCTCGTCGTCTGGATGCGCGGTCGTGTGCATGACACTGGCCGTGGTGCGGGCCTTGAGGATCTTCTGCCACGCGCCGGCCGCTCCCGTATCCTGCACAGGCATCGTCTGCCCGACAGGCAGAGCGACGGCGAGAGCCAGAAGAGCAGCGACAAGCGCGACGACTCGCATCAGATGACCCCAGCCTGGCAGCGTGAGACCGCGGTCCTAGTCCTCGAAAGGGCAGGAGCTTGAACGGCGCCGCCGACGTCCGAATGAGTAGCTAACGCTTGCGGCGCAGGATGGTGACGAGCTCGGCGCCGCCCATGGCCGTCTGGCCCACGGTCAGGCCGACAAGCTCGTAGCCCTCGCCCGCCATCTTCTGCAGTTCCTTGTCCATCGTGGACGTGCGGCTGGTAGCCAGCAGCTCGTACTCATAGCCGGAGTCGCCGCGATTTCCCTGTTCGCGTTCGAGGATGCAGACGACCTCGCGGCCGCCGAAGAGCGATTCGAACACCGTCTGGCCGACGTAGGCATAGCCGGCATCGGCGGCATCCTGCAGTTCGCGTTTCATGGTCGAGGTCTTCGACGTGGCGAGCAGGCGGTACTGGAAGCCGGCGCCGGTGGTCTCGGCGCGCTTCATGACCACCACCACTTCCTTGCCGCCGACGGCCGTCTCGCCGCCCATCACGGAGCCGAAGCGCAGGCCCATCTTCGCGGCCTCGTTCATCTCCTTTTCCATGGTGGCGGTGCGGCTGGTGGCGAGCACCTTGAACGCGGCCGGCTGGGCGGATGCCGCCAGGGGCGTCAGGACGAGGGCGGCAGCGGCGAGGGTGCGCAGAAGCGTGGTCGGCATGCCACTAAGATAATGGGGCGCACGCGATGCCGTCCACTGATGCCTATGCCGCTCTGCGCAACCCCGTGGTGCGGCGCTTCGCAGGCGGACGATTCGGCGCCGTGCTGGGCCTGCAGATGCTGTCGGTGTCGGTGGGCTGGCACCTCTACGAACGAACCGGGAGCGCCTGGGCGCTCGGGCTCGTCGGCGCCGTCGAACTGCTGCCGGTGTTCCTGCTGATGCCGGCCAGCGGCGCCGTCGCCGACCGCTACCCACGCCGCCTGGTCGCCGCCGTCGCCCACTCCGTGCTGGCCGTCGCCACCGCCCTTCTGGCGCTGGTCACCTGGAGCGTGGGATCGGTCGCCCCCCTCTACGTGCTGCTGGCCGTGGTGGGCTCCGCTCGTGCGTTTGCGATGCCGGCGGCGGCCACCATCCTGCCGCGGCTGCTCTCGCCGGCCGAGTTCGCCAACGCCAATGCCTGGACATCCTCGACCTTCCAACTCGCCGCGGTGACCGGCCCGGCTCTGGCCGGTGCGCTCATCGCCTGGACCGGCACGGCGGCCTTCGGTCTGGGTGTCGCGGCGGCGGGTCAGTTGCTCTTCGTCTCGCAGCTGGCGCGACTGCCGGAGGTGCATCCACTGCCGGGTGCCGTGACGCGCGGCTGGGACGGCGTCTTCGAGGGGTTCCGCTTCGTGCGCCGCTCGCCGGTCTACCTGGCGGCCATCACGCTCGATCTCTTTGCGGTGCTGTTCGGCGGCGCCACGGCGCTGCTGCCCATCTTCGCGAAAGACGTACTGCTGGTGGGCCCGGCCGGCCTCGGCTGGCTGCGCGCCGCGCCGGCCGTGGGCGCGACGCTGATGGCGCTGGTGCAAACGCGCCTGGCACCCTGGCAACATCCAGGGCGGGTGCTGCTCGCGGCGGTGGCCGGCTTCGGGGTGGCGACGATCGGCCTCGGACTGTCGCAAAGTTTCGTCCTCTCGCTGGTGTGCCTGTTTTCGGCCGGCGTCTTCGATTCGGTGAGCGTCGTCATCCGCCTCACGCTCGAGCAGGTCATCACGCCCGACGCCCTGCGTGGCCGCGTCTCGGCCATCAAGTCGGTGTTCGCCGGCTTCTCGAACGAGTTCGGCGCCTTCGAGAGCGGGGCCACGGCCGCGCTCTTCGGTCCGGTCGCCTCGGTCGTCGGCGGCGGCCTCGGCGTCCTGCTGGTGGTGGCCGGCATCGGCCGCATGTGGCCGCAGCTGTGGCGGATCGGGCCGCTGCACACGCTTCGCGCCGGCTAGGCACCGGGCGGCAGCCCGGCATCCTGGCCCACCGGGGTATGCTGCGGATTCAGTCTGGAGGTTTCCCATGGCACGATCGCACGCCCGTCTCGTCCCGCTCATCGGCCTCGTTGTCGTCCTAGCCGGCTGCACCCGCCTCACACCCGAGCAGCAGCTCGCCCGCAGCGTCGCCGAGGCCCTGGGCGGCATCGACCGTGTCACCACCGCCACCGTGCTGACCGTGGAGGGCACCGGACGCCAGTTCAACCTCGGGCAGGACCTGCGGCCGGGGCTCGCCGATCAGACCTTCGCCGTGACCGCCTACCGCCGCGACTACGACGTTGCCGCGCCGCGCCTGAAGGTCACGCAGACGCGCACACCCAACTTCATGTATTTCCAGGGACCGCAGGCGCAGACACAGGTGCAGGGCGTTGACGGCGAGGCAGCCTACAACGTCGGCGCGAGCGGCCGCGCCGCCCGCGCCACCGGCGCGGTGGCCGCCGAGCGGCGCGCCGAGCGCTTTCACCATCCGCTCGTGCTGGTGCGGGCGGCGCTCACGCCGGCGGCGCCCTCGACGCTGCGCACGGTCGGGACCGAGCGCCTGCTCGACGTCTCAACCGACGAGGGCACGATCACGCTCGTGGTCGGCGCCGACGCTCTGCCGGTGCGGATCGAGTCGGCTGGCACGCATCCGAACCTGGGAGACGTCACGCTCACCACGACCTTTGCCGACTTCACCAATCTGAACGGCCTCAACCTGCCCACGCGTCTCACGACGAAGGTCGACGACTTCACGACCGGCGAGTACACCGTGACCAATCGCCTGGACGACAGCGCCTCGCTCGACGCGCCCGCCGAGGTGACGGCCGCCGCGGCACCCGGTTCGCCCGCCGTCAACGTCACCGTCGAGGAACTGGCGCCGGGCGTCTGGTTCCTGGCCGGACAGTCGCATCACAGCGTGGTCGTGGCCTTCACCGACCGGCTGGTCATGATCGAGGCCCCGCAGAGTGAGGCGCGGTCACTGGCGGCCATCGCGCGGGCCCGCGAACTCAGGCCGGGCACGCCGCTCACGCACCTGGTCATGTCGCACCATCACTTCGATCACTCGACCGGCGTGCGCGCAGCGATCGCCGAAGGCCTCACCATCGTGACCGAGCAGGGCAACGAGGCGTTCGTCAACGAGATGGCCGCCCGTCCCTTCACACGCCTGCCCGACGCGCTGGCCAAGGCGCCAACGCCGGCCAAGGTCGAGGCCGTGGCCGCCTCGCAGACGATGAGCGACGGCACCCGCACGCTCGAACTGCTGCACGTCGCCGGCAACCCGCACAGCGACACGATGGTGATGGCCTGGCTGCCGAAGGAGCGGATCCTGATCGAGGCGGATGCCTTCAGTCCGGGTGGCACCTACCATCCGTTCGCCCCCAACCTGCTCGAGCACATCGAGCGGCTGAAGCTCAGGGTCGACAGAATCGTGCCGCTGCACGGCGCCGTCGTCACGCTGAAGGATCTGGTGGCGGCGGCGCGGCCGGCTTCGTAGCCGGTCAGCGCCGGCGGCCGTCAGCGCGGCTCGGCCAGGAACTCGACGGCCCAATAGGTGCTGTGCTTCGACCCGGCGATGTGCGCGACCCCTATGCCGACGCGCTCGTGCTCGGCCTGCAGCACGGCCCGCCGATGGGGACGGCTGCCGAGCCACCGCTCCACCTGACGGGCCGGCGCGACGCTCGTGCCGAGCACTTCGGCCAGCCGGTCCCACGCGGCGATCGACCCGTCGTTGACGCGCGCGAGCCGCTCGGGCAGGTGATCGCCGGCCGAGTTTCGATGGTCGACGTAATTGCGGCAGGCCATGTCGGCGGCATGCGCCAGGGCCATGCGGTCGAGGATGGGGTGGCGCACGAGCGGCCGCCGGCGCTCACGACCTCGGGCGGTGTTCAACGCCTCGAGCATGCCGGCGTGCTCGGGCTCGGAGGTGGTCCAACTGCGGCCATCGCGGCAGTTGCCAGTGTCACTGCCCGGCGGCGGCCACGCGTCGCGCCTCTGCGACGCACTGGCGCATGCGGCACCGACCATCGCGCCGAGCACCGCCGCCAACGCTACCCGTCTCATCACCTGTCTCACCATGCCGCCATGGGTCGCGCGTCGCCAGCAGGGACGTGACTGAAACATGGGCCGTCCTCGAGGCCGGGGGGACGCCCTCCCCTCCAGTGTAAGCCCTTGCGAGCGATCGGCCCATGCCCGCGGCTCCGGCCTGCGCGGCACTGATCTACACTGCTCGACATGTCTCTTCTGCTGACGCCGGTCCTCCGCAGCGCGAGCGCCGCCCTGCTCGCCTCGGCCGTGCTTGCCTCGCCCGCTCCGGCCCAGGCGCCGGACTATCCCGACCCGGCCCAGCGGGTGCTGACCCACCGGGAGCAAGCGCCGCTCGTCAAAGGCTGGATCGAGAAGCGCTTCAACACCGCGCTGCCGGAGCTGATGACGCGCACCGGCATCGACATGTGGATCGTCGTGTCGCGCGAGTACAACGACGACCCGGTGTTCCGCTCGATGGCGCCGCTGACGACCTACTCGTCGCGCCGGCGCACGATCCTCGTCTTCTTCAATCCTGGCGGCGGCAAGCCCGTGGAGCGCTACTCCGTCGGCCGCTTCGACATGGAGAAGCTCTTCACGCTGGTCGCCACGCCGAACGACGGCCAGTGGGACGGCCTGCGGAAGCTGGTCGAGGAGAAGGATCCGAAGGTCATCGGTATCAACGAGTCGGAGCACTGGAATCACGCCGACGGCCTGACCGCCAACGAGAAGCGGCTGCTCTCGGCCGCGCTGGGCGCGAAGTACGGCGCGCGCATGAAGAGCGCCGAGCTGCTGGCCGTGGGCTGGCTCGAGTACAAGCTGCCCGAGGAGCTCGAGGCCTACCGGCACGTGATGAAGGTGGCGCACATGGTCATCCGCGAGGCCTTCAGCAACAACGTCATCACGCCCGGCAAGACCACCAGCGACGACGTCGTGTGGTGGATGCGCCAGCGGGTCGTGGAGATGGGCCTCGGCAAGTGGTTCCAGCCTTCGATCACGATCGCGCGCCAGGGCGGTCTTTCGGCCACGATGCCGGGCGTGATCCAGCCCGGCGACATGCTGCACACCGACTTCGGCATCGTGTATCTGGGCTTGTCGACCGACACCCAGCACAACGCCTACGTCTTGAAGCCCGGCGAGACCGACGCGCCGCAGGGCCTGAAAGACGGCCTCAAGGCCGCCAACCGCCTGCAGGACCTGACCATGCAGTACGCCAAGGTCGGACGCACCGGCAACGAGGCGCTGCGCGATGCCCTGATGCAGGCGCGCAAGGAAGGGCTCGTGCCCTCGATCTACTGCCACCCGGTGGGTTATCACGGGCACGCCGCCGGTCCGCCCATCGGCATGACCGACTATCAGGAAGGCGTGCCGGTGCGCGGCGACTACGAGTTCCTGCCGAACACCTGGCACTCGATCGAGCTGAACGTCACGTTTCCGGTCGAGGAATGGGCCGGCCAGGCCGTGCGCTTCGCGCTCGAGGAAGACGCGGCGCTCATGCCAGACGGCACCTGGAACTGGGTCGACGGCCGTCAGGAGTCGTTCTATCTGATCGCGCCGGCACCGACGATGTAAGCTTTCGAAGTGACCTTTTCCCAGGAGTCCCAATGAACCACAGATTCTCTTTCGTGGCCCTCGCCCTTGCGACCGGCGCCTTGGCCGTGGGCGCTGGCGCGCAGGGCATGGCCCACATCGACATGAAGGACGCCACCGGCAAATCGGTCGGCGTGGCGATGATCTCGGCGGCCAAGGCCGGCGGCGTCAGCATCGCCATCGACTTCAAGGGCCTGCCGCCCGGCGAGCACGCGCTGCACTTCCACCAGACGGCCAAGTGCGAGGCACCGTTCACCTCGGCCGGCGGCCACTTCAATCCCGAAGGCAAGAAGCACGGGATGGAGAATCCCGAAGGGCCACACGCCGGCGACATGAAGAACTTCACCGTTGCGGCCGACGGCACGGCCAAGGCCACCATCACCAACGCGCACGTCACGATGGGCACCGGCGCCAACTCGATTTACGCCGGCGGCGGCACGGCGCTGATGATTCACGCCGGACCCGACGACATGAAGTCCGATCCGGCCGGCGACGCCGGCGCCCGCATCGCTTGCGGTCTGGTCGTCAAGTAAGTCCGTTCCTGTTCGGGGCGTCCCAACGGCAACCCCTGGAGGGCACGAGTCATATCGTGCCCTCTTCGCTTTTGACGCCGCGCCGCGCCACGCCACGCCGCGCCACGCCACGCCACGGACCGATGGCCGCGGCATCTCCCTCCGGCTCACCTTCGCTCCGGCATGCCGGGTCGACTGGACACGAGGGCGTCTGACGACCTGTCGTAAACAAATGGGGGACCGGCAGGACTGCCGGTGCTCAGAGTTCGCCGTCGGAAGACGCCACGCCCATCGGCCCGCGCGCTTGACGTTCCGGCTTCGTCCACTCCATCACGAGGAACCACGGCACGCGGCGATAGGCGGCCGCGCGAGATGGTGAAGCGTCCGCACTCGGATCCGGTTCGTCGAAGTAGCTGAGCTCGAGCCCCGCGCCGAGCAGTGCCTGCATATAGGTTCGCAGCGGCCGGTGATGGTTGAGGACGCGGATGCCGCGGTATTCGATCCACATGGCGCGCTCGTCGAGGTAGCGGTCGATCGGGAAGTGGTCGCGCCGCCCGTCGCCATTGAGCACCCAGTCGCGATCGGCGCACGCGGTGTTGAAGCCGTTGAGATTGGCGATGAGCAGCGTGCCGTCCGGGCGCAACACCCGCGCCATCTCTCGAATCGCGGCCTGGATGTCCTGGATGTCGATGAGCGTCAGGTAGCTCACGACGAGATCGAACGACTGGTCATCGAACGGCAGGTGCTCGGCCACGCCCTCGACGTAGGTGCCATGGCCGTCGCGCGCACGCGCGGTCGCAAGCAGTGCCGGCGTCGGCTCGAGGCCGACGGCGTCGACACCGCGTTGGCGAAGCATCCGGCAGAAACGGCCTTCGCCGCAGCCGACGTCAAGGGCGCGCTTGGGCGCCGCCGCCAGCGCCCGCGGCAGCATCACCGGATCGAGCACGTAGCGACGTCCGAAATCGCCGTGCTCACCCTGATCCGCAACCCACGCCGCCGCCGAGTCCTGCCAGCCGTTGTCCATGGCAGCGATCCTATCCGTGTGCCGCGGGCGGATGGGGGTGGCGCCTCCGCGGACGTCCGCCGGCGCTCGATTCGCGCTCACCCCTCGAAGCCGTGATCGCGGGCGAACACGATCGCCTGCGTGCGCGACCACACGCCCAGCTTGTCGAACAGGTGGGAGAGATGGTTGCGCACCGTCTTCTCGCTGATCCCGAGCCGCTGGGCGATCTCGGCATTGCTCAGCCCTTCGGCGAGCAGCGACAGCGTCTCGCGCTCGCGCCGCGACAAGGCGTCGAAGGCGGGACTCGGCGCCCGGCCGCCCTGGCTAGTGAAGTCGAGGACGGCCTCCTGGAAGCGCGTCCAGGCCGGCTCGTCCTCGAGCAGCACGTGATTGCGGGAGTCGAGCTCCACGAACTGGGCGCCCGGAATCGAGGTCGCGAGCCGACGGCCCTCCGACAGCGGCGCGATGACATCATCACGGGCGTGCAAGACGAGCGTCGGCGTGCGTACGAGGGGCACGAGCGGCGAGATGTCGGTCTCGGCGCGGGCCTTCAGGAGCGGTCCCGCCATCTCCGGTGCGGTCGTCTTGCGGCACAGGTCGTTGAACCAGCGCAGTTGCTCGTCGGTTCCACCGGGAATGAAGCGCGACGTGAAGACCTGCCGGAACGCGGGGTTGTCACTGCCCCACAAGCTCGCGAGGTCGATGATCGCCTGGTAGATACGGCTGGAGTCGCGCCGCTTGAGCGCCCCACGCGTGAAGCCGCCGCACAGCACCATCTTCGCCACGCGGTCGGGATGGCGCACCGCGTAAGCGACGCACACGGCCGCCCCGTGTGACATGCCGAGCAGCACGAACGGCTCGGAGAGTGCGGCGGCCTCGACGACGGTCTCCAGATCCTGCACCCGGCGCTCGAAGGTCAGATCGGACAGGTCCCAGTCGCTCATGCCGCAGCCGCGCTCGTCGTAACGGACGTAGCGGTAGTGGCGGGACCAGAACCCCGTCCAGTGGCGCCACACCGGGCTGTCGAGGTCGTGCTCGAGGTGCGTCAGCCAGGTGGCGGCCTTGACGAGCGGCATGCCCGTCCCCGACTCGGCCCACGCCAGGCGCACCCCGTCCGAGGCGCGGACGTAGCGGACGACGTGGCGACTGGTGCCGGTCGGCGGGCTCATCGCAGGGCGGTCAGGGAGGCATGTTGGGACATTCGTCCGACGGCGATGACCCGATTCTACCGAAGTCGGGACATTGAGCCGATGGCGCGGCCGGGCCGGCCCCGGCGATCCTCCTCGACATCCTGGAGGATCCCATGCTGACGCGCACCCTCTTCCTCGTCTACGGCGTCGCCTCGTACCTGCTGTTCCTGGCCACCTTCTTCTACGCCATCGCCTTCGTGGGCGGCATCGGCGTGCCGCGGGCGCTCGACGGCGCGCCGACGACGCCGCTCGCCACGGCCCTGGCCATCGATCTCGCGCTGCTCGGGGTGTTCGCCGTTCAGCACAGCGTCATGGCCCGCAAGGGCTTCAAGCGCTGGTGGACGCAGGTCGTGCCGTGGGCCATCGAGCGGTCCACCTACGTGCTCTTCGCCAGTCTGGCGCTCGACCTGCTGTTCTGGCAGTGGCGTCCGCTCGGCGGGGTCGTCTGGGAGGTCGAGTCTCCGGTGGCCCGGGGCCTCATCTGGGCCGCGTTCGGCGCGGGATGGCTGCAGGTCCTGCTCATGACCTTCTACATCAACCACTTCGACCTGTTCGGCCTGCGCCAGGTGTGGCTGCACTTCGTCGGGACGCACTACGCCCCGGTCGAGTTCGTCACCCCCGCCCCCTACCGCGTCGTGCGCCACCCGCTCTACCTCGGGTTCGTCATCGCGTTCTGGGCCGCGCCGACCATGACGGTGACGCACCTGCTGTTTGCCGCCGCCACCACCGCCTACATCCTCATCGCCATCCAGCTCGAGGAGCGGGATCTGGCCCGCGAGCACGGCCCCGCGTACCTCGACTACCGGCAGACGGTGCCGATGCTGCTGCCGTGGCGCGGGCCGCGCAAGACGCCGGCCGCCGCGACGCCCGGGACCGCGACGCGCTGAGCCGCGGCCGGCCGTCACTCGTAGCGCAGCGCCAGGTTCGGATCGACCAGGCTCGCGCGCCTGGCGGGGATGAAGCCCGCGGCGGCCGAGACCAGTGTCAGGACGGACACCGTTGCCAGCGCCAACCAGGGATCGCTCGGCTGGATGCCGTAGAGCTGCGACGACACCAGGCGGCCGAGCCCCACGGCCGCCGGCACGCCGATTGCGAGGCCGATCGCCAGCAGCCCCAGCACTTCCTTCATCACCAACCAGACGACACCAGCCGGATCGGCGCCGAGCGCCAGGCGCAGGCCCATCTCCTTGCGCCGCCGCGCCACGACGAACGCCATCACGCCGTAGAGGCCGACCGAGGCCAGAACCGTCGCCAGCAGGCCGAAGCCGGCCGACAGCGACGCAATCAGCCGATCGGTCAGCAGGGTCTCGTCGAGCTGCCCCTCCACCGTCTTCATCTGGTAGATGGGAATGCCGGCATCGAGCGCCGCCAGCTCGCCGCGGATCTGCGTGAAGGTGCTGGCGGAAGCGCTGTGCGAGCGCACGTAGAAGGTCGCCGAGTTCTTGCCCCAGCTGGGAATGAAGACCTGGCGCCGCACGCCCTCGCGCGGCCCCTCGTAGAGGGAATCGGCCGCCACGCCGACGATCTCGATCTCGAACTTCATGCCGGGCAGGTTGCCGAAACCGATGTGCCGGCCGATGGCGCTCTGCCCCTTGAAGAAGTGATCGGCGAAGCGTTTGTTGACGATGGCCACCTTGGTCACCGGCGTGCCGTCGGGACCGAGCGCCGGTTCATCGCCGCGGCGGAAGTCGCGCCCGTAGAGCAACGGGATCTTCATCGTGGTGAAGTAGCCGGGCGAGAGCGAGTTCATGAACGCCTGCAGGTCTTCGCCTTCGACCGCCTTGTGCCCCTCGACCGACATCGTGCTGTCCCACTCGTCGCCGCTCAGGATCGGGACGTTCGCCCACGAGGCTGCGACGATCCCCGGCGAATTCTGCAGCCGCTCCTGGAGTTGTTCGTAGAGCGCGCCCGTGCGGCTGTCATCGTAGCCACTGAGTGCCGGCGAGAGCTGGAAGGTGACCAGGTTGTCGAGGGCGATGCCGGTCTCGGTGCCCTTCAGGTTCTGCAGGCTCTGCACGAACAGCCCGGCGCCGAAGAGCAGCAGGAAGCTGAGCGCGACCTGCGCGGCCACCAGCCCCTTGCGAAGGTACAGCGACCCGCCGGAACCGGCCACGGCGCCCACCGTGTCCTTGAGCGTGCTCCAGGTGTCGGGCCGGCTGGCGCGAAGCGCCGGCAGCAGGCCGAAGACGATGCCGGTCAGGAGCGTGAGGCCGAAGGTGAAGCTGAGGATGCGGGCATCCGGTGACGGGCTCACGAGCAGCGGCGCGCCCTCCACGGGAATGAACGCGATGAGGGCCCGAGTCATCGCCGAAGCAAGCCCCAGACCGACGAGGCCGCCGGCGCCGGCCAGCAGCAGGCTCTCGATGAGGAGTTGGCGCACGAGCTGGCCACGCGTGGCTCCGAGCGACAGCCGCACGGCGATCTCGCGCTGGCGCATGAAGCCCCGGGCGATGAGCAGGTTGGCGACGTTGGCGCAGGCAATCAGCAGCACCAGGCCCACCATGCTCATCAGCACGACCAGCGGCGTCGAGAAGTCGTTGCGCAGGCGCGAGTAGCCGAGCGCGGCCGGCGTCACGTTGAGCGTCCCGGTCATGAACTGCTCGCGGATGTAGGGCGAGAAATTCTTGGCGCCCGGCAAGGTCATCTCGTGTTCGCGGATCTGCAGGAAGAGGCCTTGCAGCGGGCCGCGGGCGGTCAGGGCGGTGTAGCCCGGCTTGAGGCGCGCAAACACCTGCACCCAGCGCGTGCGCTCGTCGTCCAATTTCACCCACGTCCACTCGGGCACGACGACCGGCTTCATGAGGATGGGCACGCGCAGCTGCGGCGAGCGCGTGGGATCGAGACCGGCAAAGCCCGCCGCCGACACGCCCACGATCGTCATCGGGTAGTTGTTGACCAGGATCTTGCGGCCGACGGCGGCCGGGTCGCCGTTGAAGCGCCGCAGCCAGTAGTCGTGGCTGATGACGGCCACGGGATGCCCCTGGTAGACGCGGTCGTCTTCCTCGGAGCTGAAGACGCGGCCGACGGCCGGCGGCACGCCGAGCATCGTGAAGTAGTTGCCCGACACCATCTCGGCGGCCAGCCGTTCGGTCTGGCCATCGATCGTCACCGACGTCTCGACGTCGCGGCGTGCCAGCACTTCGGCCAGCGGCTCGGCCCGCTGCTGGAACTCGCGGTACATCGGATACGAGTGCATCCGCTGGCCCATGTTGCTGCCGGGGTGCGGGCCCTGCTGGTAGAGCATGACCAGCTCGTCGGGCGACTTCACGGGCAGCTTCCGGAGCAGGATCTGATCGACCAGCGTGTAGATGGCCGTGTTGGCGCCGATGCCGAGCGCCAGCGACAGCACCGCCACCACGGCGAAGAGCGGGCTGCGTCCGAGACCGCGCAGCGCGAAGCGGAGATCGTTGAGCGGCAACGTCATGCCGGCATAGACGGATTCGGAGGCGAGAAGGTTGGCCGAGGGTGCCGTGAGCCGCGGGCGGTGGGACGTGGCATCTCCCTCCGGCTCACCTTCGCTCCGGCATGCCGGGTCGATCGGGCAGCGCTGGCGTCTGACGACCGGTCGGTGACCAGATGGGGGACCGGCAGGGCTGCCGGTGCTCAGAGTTCGCCGTCGGAAGACGCCACGCCCCACCGCCCGCGGCGCGTAGACCCGGGCGAGCGGGGAATCAATCGACGGCGTGATCTCATTGGACCGCTTGGGCCTGGAGAAGGCATGCGTGCAGGCCAAGCGGTGGCAGGGCAGTTGGGCGACCGGAGATTCAGGCGTTCTACGGTGCGCTCGCGGGACAGCGCGCGAAGAAGGGCGTGTTCATCGAGCGTCTCGCAGGCTTCATGATCGAACACGACGTGGGCGTGACGCTGCGCCCAGTGACCATTCCGAAGCTCGACTCTGACTACTTCGAGGAGTGACGCGCGCCGGCGGAGGGACGCGGCGTCTTCCGACGGCGAACTCTGAGCACCGGCAGCTCTGCCGGTCCCCCATTTGGTCAACGACCGGTCGTCAGACGCCAGCCTTGCCCGGTCGACCCGGCATGCCGGAGCGAAGGTGAGCCGGAGGGAGACGCCGCGTCTCTTCGCCGGCGGCACACAATAGCGCCGCGCTGGCGTCAGGACGCCGGGCACGAGATGAGTGGAGACATCGAGCCGCGGGCCGGATCAGCCGTTGTGCGGGTAGCCGAACGCGACGTCCTTGAACGTCTGCCCACCCACGACGGCGTCCTTGACGACGCCGGTGAACGCCGTCACGCCCTTCAGCGCGCCGTTCGTGCCGCCGAACTGCGAGGAGTTGCCAACGGTGTCGCCGGTGAGTCCGTTGGCGGTGCTCGTGAGCGTCACCGTCGTGGCGGTGCCGCCGGCCGGGGTCACCTCGAGCGTGATGGTCCTGGCGGGGATGCGGGTCACAGCCTGGCCCGCGGCGTCGAGGATGTAGGCGGTGAGCAGACCGCTCGACGGATCGTGCACGAACTCGAGATGGCCGGCCGTGCCGAGCTTGACGAGCGTGCCGCCGTGCGGGCTGGCGGGCGAGGCCGGCTCCGTCAGCGTCGAATCCGCCGCGCTCATGCCACCGGCTTCCTCCGGCGACATCTCGCCGACGGTCGTCGGCTGGATCTTGTCGGTCGGCCGAGCGGGTTCGGAGCCGCCGCACGCGGTCGTCAAGACCGCGGCAAAGACGAGGGCAGTGGCAGGCGCGCAAACACGGATAGCTCTCACGTCGGTGTCCTCCGGTGGCCTCTTCGGGCCGGGCGGACCAGCGTCCGCCAGGAGCCGATTCTATATCGTGACCGGCGTGGCGGGCGCCTCCGCGGCGCTGGTCGCGTCGCCACGCGAGGCCGAGCCACGGGCCGGCGCCGCCGTCACTGCGCTTGGTAGCTCAACACGGCGTCGGCCTCCGACGCGAAGATCTCGAACACGCCCACGAGCTTCGTGATCGACATGAGGTGCGAACTGCGCGCCGTGAGGTGCACGAGACGCAGGTCGCCACCACGGCGGCGCGCGCCGACGTACTTGGCCACCAGCACGCCGAGGCCGGCGCTGTCGATATACGTGACATCGCGCAGGTCGAACACGAGCTTCGTGCGCTTCTCGGCGAACAGGCGTTCGACCAGCTCGCCGAGCAGCTCGGCGTCTTCGAGGATGAGGCGTCCGGCGAGCGTCAGGACCGTGACGTCGCCTGCGGCGTGGTCGGTGATGTCGAGCATGGGCCACCTCAGTCCAGGTATTTCACGAGGACCACTTCGTTACGCTTCTCGTTGTAGATCACCTCGTCGACGAGCGCTCGCGATATCAGCAGCCCGAGTCCCCCTGGGCGCAGGCCCAACCCCTCGCGCACCCGCGCGTGCTCGAGCGGATCGGACGGTGAGTTAGATACGGCGGCATGCGGCAGGGTGGCCACGTCGAACCCTTCCCCGGGATCGGCGATGCGGTAGAGGCGCATCCGCTTCGTGCGCAGGCATGAGATGCGGACCTGCTGCGAGGGGTCGAGGCGGCCGCCCCATTCGATGGCGTTGGTCAGCAGCTCGCGAAACGCCTGGCCCACCGACTCGCGCGTGTCTTCGGGCACGTCGGCATTGAGGTTCATCACGAACTCCTGGATGCGGTCGGCCACGTCCAGGGAGCAGGGCGCGACCAGCTCGACCCAATCGGGCGTCGCCGAGACCACCTCGATCGGCAGCGCCGTGGCCGCCGACACCGCCAACACCTCCTTGACGACCTCGACGATGCGCTGCGGCGTGATGGGCTTGCGCACGAACCGGTCGGCCTGGCCCCGGAACGAGGCCATGAGCGCCTCGGGCGTGTCATCGGAGGTGATGATGACGATGCGGGGAGGGGCTGCCAGCCGACGGGCCTCGGCCAGTACCTCGAGGCCGTTCATGCCCGGCAGGCCGATGTCGAGCAGCACGAGATCCACGCGCTGGTCACTGAGGTGGGTCAGCGCGGCGATTCCGTCGCCGACTTGCGCGGTGGCGTAGCCGGCCTTGCGCAACAGGGCGTCGACCGCGTGCCGGAAGGCGCGATCGTCGTCAACGACGAGGACGTGTGGCACCGCGGCGACCAGGGTCATCCGGAGCCTCCTCCGTGCGAACAGGATCCGAACTCAAACGGGCGGATCGGCTGTAGTGTAGTCCTTCCGTCGCAGCCCCGCCGGGGATTGACTGGTGCCCAAGCGTCCACCTGAACCGACCGTCGTCGCCGGCGCGCACCTGCCGATCGCGCAGGCGATGGCGCGCGCGCTGGCCGAGACGCCTACGCTCGCCGGCGCCGCGCCCGAGATGCTCGCCGAGATCGCCGTGCGGTTCGGCTGGGACTACGGCGGCTTCTGGGCAGTGGACCGCGCCGGTAAGGCCCTCCGCTGCCTCGGCACCTGGCCGCTGCCCGCCGGCGCGTTCGCCGACTTCTCCGCCGCGAGCCGCTCGACGGCATTCGCACCCGGCGTGGGTCTACCCGGCCGCGTCTGGGCGAGCGGTGCGCCCGTGGTGATGGCGCGCGACTCGTTCGATCCCGGTGTGCCGCGCGCAAACGCGGCTGGTCGCGTCGGCCTCGAGGCGGCGGTCGCGGTGCCGATCCTGCGCGACGGTCACGTTTTGGCGGTGATGGAGTTCTTCAGCCGCCGGGCCCGACAGGTCACTGACGCAGAGATGGCGACGCTGACCGCCGTCGGCAAGCAGATCGGCGTCTACGTGGAACGCCGCCGCGTGGCCGACGAGTTCGAGCGCTTCTTCGATCTCTCGCTCGACCTGCTGTGCGTGGCCAACCTCGACGGGTACTTCCTCCGGCTGAATGCCGCCTGGGGGCGCCTGCTCGGCTTCTCCGACGACGAACTGCGCGCCTCGCCGTTCCTCGACTTCGTGCACCAGGACGACCGCGCCGCGACCATCGCCGCGCTGGGTGCGCTCACCGAGGGCGGGCGCGTCGTCGACTTCGAGAACCGGTATCGCGCCAGGGACGGCACCTATCGCTGGCTGGAATGGACGGCGACACCGTTCGTGGGCGAAGGCGCGGTCTACGCCGCCGCGCGCGACATCACCGACCGCAAGAGCGCGGCGGCCCTGCAGGCCGCCTCGGCCGAGCGCCTCACCCAGATGGTGGCGGAACTCGACGCCGCCAAACGCCGGGCCGAGGCGGCCACGGTGGCGAAGGGCGAGTTCCTGGCGAACATGAGCCACGAGATCCGGACGCCCATGAACGCCGTGATCGGGATGACCGCGCTGGCCCTGGAGACACCGCTCACGCCACCTCAGCGCGAGTTCATCCGCGCGGCGAACCAGTCGGCCGAAGCCCTGCTCGCGATCCTCAACGACATCCTCGACGTGTCGAAGGTCGAGGCCGGACGGATGGTGCTCGACCAGGTGGCGTTCAACGTGCGCGAGACCGTGGAGGACGCCGTCAAGCTGCTCGCGCCGAAGGCGCACGAGAAGCACCTGGAACTGGCGTGCCGCATCGGCGCGACGGTGCCCGAGACGCTCGTCGGCGATTCCGGCCGCCTGCGCCAGGTGCTTCTCAACCTGGTCGGGAACGCCATCAAGTTCACCGAATCCGGGGAGGTCGGCGTGACCGTCGAGCGCGACGAACTCACCGCCGAGGACGCCGCACTGCGCTTCACCGTGTCGGACACGGGCATCGGCATCCCGGCCGAGAAACAGTGGCAGATCTTCGGCCCGTTCGTGCAGGCCGACGCCTCGACGACCAAGCGCTTCGGCGGCACCGGGCTCGGTCTGACCATCTCGGCCCGCCTCGTGGAGCTCATGGGCGGACGAATCTGGGTGGCGAGCGAGATCGGTGAGGGAAGCCGCTTCTCGTTCGCCCTGCGCTTCGCCCTGGCGCCCCAGGCAGCATCTGACACTGAGGCGCCAGACGTGCTCCGGGGCACACGGGTACTCATCGTCGACGACAACCAGACGGCGCGGAGGGTGCTCGAAGAACTGCTGACCGAATGGCACGCCGTGCCCGGCACGGCCAGCTCCGGTGAGGCCGCGCTGGCGATGCTGCACCGGGCGGCTGAGGCCGGCACGCCGTGGGCGGTCGCCCTCGTCGACGCGCAGATGCCCGGCAGTGACGGCTTCGAGCTGGCTCGCACGATGCTGAGCGATGCCACGCTCGCCGCAACGAGAGTGATCATGCTCACGTCGGCCGGCGGGCCACGGTCCGAGCAGCAATCGGCCGATCTGGCCGTGACGGCCGAGCTCACCAAACCGCTGAAGCAGTCCGAACTGCGCCAGGCACTGGCCGGCGCACCGGAGGCGTCTCAGGCGCCGCCTGCCGCGCGCAGGCCGCCAGGCGCCCGCCGTGGCGCTCGGCGGCAGCGGCGGCTCGACATCCTGGTGGTCGAAGACAACGCGACCAACCAGAAAGTGGTCGCGCACGTGCTCGAGCAGCGCGGCTACCGCGTGACGGCCGCGTCCACCGGCCGCCAGGCCGTGGAGATGGCGTCGCGGCGGTCGTTCGATCTCATCTTGATGGACGTGCAGATGCCGGAGATGGACGGCTTCGAAGCGACGGCTGCGATTCGCGCCCAGGAAGCGCAGAGCGGCGCCTTCACGCCGATCGTGGCCCTGACGGCGCGTACGATGTCGGGCGACCGGGAGCGCTGCCTGGCGGCCGGCATGAATGCATTCGTGGCCAAGCCGCTCCGGCCCGCCAGCCTGCTGGCGGCGATCGACGCGCTGCTGGAGCCGGCCGTGTTCGATCCGGTCGCGGTGTCCGATCCGGTCGCCGTGTTCGCTACGCCCGTCGCCGACACGCCTGGCGCCGAACCTCCCGGGGACGCCGAACGCCTCGACCTGTCGCCGCTACTCGAGGCCTTTGGCGGGGACCGGCTCCTGGTCGATGAGACGATCGCCGTCTTCCTGGCCGACCTGCCCTGGCAGCGCGCGGCCGTGGACGCCGCGGTGGCCGGCGGGGACCCCGTGACGATCGCGCGGGCCGCCCATGCGCTGAAGGGCGCAGTGGGACTCTTCTCGACCGGCGCAGCCTATCAGGCGGCGCGGCGCCTCGAAGAGGAGGCACGCGCCGGGACCCTTCGAGCCGCTGACGCGCAGCGAGACGCGCTGGCCGAGGCGCTCGGGCACCTGATCGAGGCGCTGCACGCCCTTCGCCGTGACCTCGCATCGACCTAAGGCCGCGACTGCTTCCGGACGTAGACTTCGCGGATGCGTCTACTTCCCCTCGGTCTGGTCGCCGCGCTCGCCGTCCTGTTGCTGCAGCCTGCGTCGGCCGTGACGCCCATCGGCTCCTCCGACGGCCAGTTCTGGGACATCCAGGACACCTCGCCGTGGGCGCAGGACAGCGGCGGCATCGCCACCGGCGGGGGTGCCAATCCCTTCAATGGCTTCGGCTACTTGAAACTGCAGGTGCAACACGCCAGCGGTCAACCGGTGGTCGTCAATCACTACCTGCGCGGCTTCGGCCTGGCGAGAGACGGCGAGCGCTTCGACTCCATCACGCCGGTGCTGCACGACGGCGTCGTCGTGTCGCGCGCCATCTACGCACCGGCCGACACGAGCTGGCTGCGCTACTACGACGCGTTCACCAACAGTACCGACCAGCCGCGGACGATCGAAGTGGCCTGGGGCGGCGCCACCGGCGCCTATGAGGATGGCGGGAAGGTCGAGGTCGCCACGACCTCGAGCGGCGATCGCGCAATCGATGCCCGCGACACCTTCGTGACCGTGATGCAGAACGCTGGCGGGGTCGCCGATCCGATGCAGGGACCATCCGGCCACGGCCCCTCCGCGCACGTGCTGGGCGACGGCGCGGCCGCCGGCATCTTCCAGCGGGCCGGCGACATGTATGGCAATCCCTTCACCGACGCCTACCCGGGGTTCGACCCCGCGCACGTCGGCTACGTCTTCCGCCTCGAACTGGCCCCCGGCCAGACCCGGGCGCTCGTGACCTTCGTCGTGAAGGGCCTGAGCGAGGTCTACGATCCGCGCGGCGGCTATCCGATCGCGCGGCGGGACGCGTTGCTCTCGACCTGGGCCGACCCGGTCTACGCCGGGGCCGACCGGCGCGTGCCGGCGCCGGGCAGCGAAATCGCGCGCGTGACGGCCGAGGCGCGACGTCTCACGACGGCGCCCGACCTGAGGGGCCTCACCCCGCGCCAGCAGGCCGCGATCGCCAACTGGAGGCGTCAGGCGATAACGCCGCTCCCGGCCTTCACCGTCTTCGAGAAGACGGTCGTGGCGCTCGACGAGGCGATGCGCGCCGGCCTGGTCACGAGTGAAGACATCGTGCGCGACTACCTCACGCGCGCGACCCTCTACGACCGGCACGGGCCGACGTTCAAGGCGATCCTGGCGCTGAGCCCGCGGGCCATCGCGGATGCCCGGGCGCGTGACGGCGCCCGCGCTGCCGGACGCGTCAGCGGGCCGTTCCACGGCGTGCCGATCGTGCTCAAGGACAACATCGATGCCACGGAGCTCCCGACGACCGGCGGCGCGCTCGCGCTGGTCGACTACCGGCCGCGCCTCGACTCCCACGTCGCTGCCGGCATGAAGGCCGGCGGCGCCGTCATCCTCGGCAAGGCCAACCTCGACGAGTTTCCGTTCGGCGACTTCGGCATCAGCACGGTCGGCGGCACGGTGGGCAACGCCTACGATCCGTCGCTGTCGACGGCGGGCTCGAGCGGCGGCAGCGCCACCGCGGTCGCCACCAGCCTGGCGGCGCTGGCCTTCGGCACCGACACCTGCAACTCGCTCTCGAACCCGAGCGGCTTCGCCTCGCTCGCCACCATCCGCACGACCCGCGGCCTGACCAGCCGCGCCGGCGTGATGCCGCTCAACACCTTCAACGACGCGGTCGGGCCGATGGGCAAGACGGTGCGCGACATCGCCTTGGCGCTCGACCTCGTGACCGGCGTGGATCCGGGCGATCCGGTCACCGCCGACGCCGCCGCCCATGCCGGCCCGTCGTTCGCCGCCGGCCTGGCCGAGGCGTCGCTCGCCGGCACGCGGATCGGCGTCTTCCGACAGCGCTTCGTCGGCATCACCGGCGAACGCGAAGCCGCCGAGGCGATGGAACGGGTGGTGCGCGAGTTGACGGCCGCCGGTGCCACGGTGGTCGAGGTCGCGATGACCGGCTACGACGAGGAGTACGCCAAGACGCGGCTCATCGATCCTGGAGCGCTCAAGGCCGGATGGGAGGCCTACCTCTCGCGCGGCGCCCGGCCCGGGGAGCCTCGTCTCACCATCCAGTCGCTCATCGCCTCCGGCAAGATGGCCCCCGGAGGTCAGCGGCGGCTCGAAGGGGCGCTGGCTCCCCCGCCGGCAGACGCGTCACACGAACGCTTCCTCGCCGCGCGCCTGGCGTATCGTGCGCGGCTCGTCGCGGCGATGGACGCCGCCCAGGTCGAGACACTCATCTACCCGGCCAATCAGGCGCGTCCGCATACGCACGACGGGGGCGCGGGGCGCTATGGCACCGAACCCGGCACCTGCGAGGAGAGCGCCTCGACGGGCCTGCCGCAGGTGACCGTGCCGGCCGGCTACATGGGTGGCCGCTATCCCGTGGGGGTCTCGTTCCTCGGGCGCATGTGGACCGACCGCCGGATGCTCGGCCTCGCCTACGCCTACGAGCAGGCGACCGAGCACCGGCGCCCGCCAGCGACGGTCAGGTGAGAGTGGAGACGAAGTGCCGAGTGATGCCGCCGGCATGCGACGGCATCACCCGCGCAGAGACGCGCGGCCCTACTAAGGGACGGTCACGGTCTGGGCCACGGTCGGCACGCTGGTGCCGCAGGCGTGGCTGGCCTGCACGGTGAAGGTGTAGGCACCAGGGCCGACGTTGCCGGCCAGCGTCAGCGCACCGGTGGCGAGGCTGCCGACGAACGCGCCCGAGACGTTCAGCGTGTAGCTCGTCGGGGCGGGCCCGGTCTGAGGCGCCTCCCACAGGATCGTGATGCGATTGCCGACGCGGAAGGCCAGGAAGTCGGCCGGGGGTTGCGGCACACCCGCACAGGCGCCGGGCAAGGTGATGCTCACCGGGTTCGAGGCGGCGCTCGAGCCTGTGGCATTCTCGGCACGCACCGTCAGCGTGTAGCTGCCGCCGGGTGCCCCGGCGAACGCCACGCTCTCGAGCCTCGGCGACAGCGGAACCGATCCCGTAGCCGAGCCGGTCACATCGAGGGCCAGCGCGGTCGCTTCACCACCCGTGAAGGTGTTACGCCACGTCAGGCCGAGATCCGAACCCGACACGGTCGCCAGGAGATCGATCGGCGCCGACGGCGCCTGGGCCTGGTTCACGAAGATCCGCGTCTCGTTGGAAGCCGCACTCGACGCGGCGCCACTCACCGACCGGGCGCGCACGTAGAACGCGCCCGACGGCACCCCGGTGAGCGTCGTGATGGGCAGCGGACTGCCGAACGGCACACTGACCAGCGGTGTTGCCGGCAGGACGCCCCCCTCGATGGCGTAGTCGGCCGGCACCGGGCCGTGGAGAGGGGGCACCCAGCGGAACGTCACGTCGCTGCCGCTGACGTCGGTCGTGCGGAACCTGCGGGGCGGCTGCACCGGTGTCGAGGTCACGATCTCGTACTCCGCGCCTTCTTCACTGGCCGTCGCGTTGAACACGACGAGGTCGATCACCTGCCCGGCCGTAACCTGCATCGACAGCGACACGGCCGCTGTGCCGGACGACGTGGTGCCACCCGAATCGGCAAGCCAGCCGGTGTCGAAATTCACGAACTCGGGCGTATAGGCCGCGACCGCGAGCGTCGAGGCCGGGCCGATGCGCCGAACGGTGACGGTGAGGCATTCGGAGATCGGAGCCATCACCTGCAGACGATCGAAGCGATAGGGACCGGCGCCGGTGGTGGCCGGCGTCGTCTTGGCGACACCGCACGATGACGCGGGCACCGTCAGCGCTGGAATGTTGGCTAGCGTGCCAGTTCCCTCGTTGTAATAGGGGCCGGCACCGAACGGTAGCGTCGCATCGAGCGCCGAGACCGTGGTGGTCGTGAGCGGCTCGTCGAGGGTCAGCTCGTAGGCGGCGCCCTCGTCCATCGAGGTCACGTTGAAAACGACGACGGTGTAGGTCTGGCCGGCCGTCACGTCGAACGACAGGGCGCGGCCTTCCTGAAGGACGACCGACGACCCGGAGTCGGCCAGGTAGTTGGCGGTCACATCGGCGGGATCGAAGGTGGAGTGGACCTGGACATGGATGATGCCGGTCGTGCCCGTCCGGCGGAACCGGATGCTCTGGCACGTCGTTTCCTGCGCGACGAAGGAGTAGGCGTCGTAGCGGAACGTTCCAGTGGAGAGCGGCCCTGGAGGGGCCTTGGCCGCGCCGCATCGCGAGGGGATGGCGTCGCGGAAGAGCCGAGGTCCGTTGACCTGGCCGGTCGTCTGCGCGATATGAAACTCCGACTGGACGGGAGCTGCGGCATCGAGCGTCGAAAGCAGTACTTGCGCTTCGGCTGCGGGAGCGAGCAGGCAAGCGATAGTCAGAGTCGGCAGGACGACGCGGGGGGTCATCTGAAAGAACATGTGCGGGCCTCCATTTCTCGGCAGGGTTATCGGCCTCCTGGGTCGCGCGCAACAGACGCCGCCACGAGCCGCCGGCGGGCGGCCGCGTCCAGCGGGTTGGAGCCGCGCGTCGACCTGGGACGTCAAAGCCCTGCCGCCCGGTGATACGCTGGCGGCATCTTGATGCCGATCCTTCGCTACGCCCGCGCGCTCGTCGCCGTTCTCGCTGCCGCCGGGGCCGCGTCCGGCTGCGCTCCGGCGACGAGCGGGCTGGCGATCGAGGCCGTGCACACCGAGGCGCGCGTGAAGACGGCACTGGTCAACGACCCGGTGGTGGGCGTGCGCGTCATCAACGTGCGCATGATCGGCAGCGTCGCCGAGCTGTCGGGACGGGTGGCGAGCGCCGAGGAAGCGCTGCGGGCCACCGAGATCGCCGGCGCCGTTACTGGTGTGAGCGAGGTGCAATCGCGCCTCGTCATCGGTGAGGCCCCCGACGCCCTCGACGTCGAGCCGGAGCGGCGGGCCGATCCGATGCGGGGGCCGGCCTATGAACTGGCCGAGCTCGAGGATCGTCCACACCTGCTCGCCCTTGGTGGCGCGATGGGCTGGGCGAATCAGGCCGGACCGGCCGCCGGCACCCGCGTCTCGCTGCAGCCGCTCATCAAGCTGGGCTCCGGCGCCGGCTTCGGACCGGCCATCGCCTTCGAGTGGTTCGACGCCCGGGTGGCGGCGTCGCCCGACGCGCCGTTCGATGCCGGGGCCGTCCGCCTGCGGCCGGTGATGGCCGGCGTGCGCTACGCGCGGCTGTTCGGCCGCGTCTCGCTGGTGCCGTCACTGGTGGCCGGCTATTCCTTCAACCGCATCGGCGTGCCCGACGAGGGCGCGGCAGCGGGGCTGCCGGTCGAGATCGCCAACAGCTTCGTGTGGCGGCCCGGCGTGTCGGTGTGGATCGACACCAGCCGGCGCACCGTGCTCAACCTCTCGATCGGCCGGGCGTTCACCAACCCGCGCGTGACGTTCGTCGAAGGCGGCCGGCTCACCGAGCGCAACGTCAGCGCCGACACGAGCGTGGTCCTCGTCGGCTTCGCCTACCGGCTGTTCTGAGAGGCGCTGTGAGTCGCATCGTCATCGACTTCCTGGTCGGCGTCGCACGAGGCACCCGCTTTGCAGCGCGCGTCGTCATCGAGGGTGTGCGGCCGCCCTACGAGTTCGCCGAGGTCGTGCGCCATCTGTTCGAGCTCGGCGCCCGCTCGGCGCCGCTCATAGCTGCCGCCGGCCTCGCCATCGGACTCGTGCTCTCGCTGCACACGCGGGCATCGCTGGCGCGCTTCGGCGCCGAAGCCTTGATTCCGGCCGGCCTCGCCATCGCGCTGGTGCGCGAAACCGGCCCCCTCACCGCCGGCCTGCTGCTCTCGGGCCGCATCGGTGCCGGCATCGGCGCCGAGCTGGCGGCGATGAAGGTCACCGAGCAGATCGATGCCCTCGAGGCCGTGGCCGTCGATTCCTTCCGCTACCTCGTGGTCACGCGCGTCGCCGCCTGCGTCATCGCGCTGCCGCTCTTGACCACGCTCATGAACTTCACCGGCATGCTCGGCGGCTTCGTGGCCGAAACCGCCATCACGGGCATGACGTTCCAGACCTACTTCCACGAAGCCTTCACCCCCATCCAGTTCTCGGATCTGATTCCCGCCACCCTCAAGACGACGGTCTTCGGCTTCATCATCGCCACCGTGGCGTCCTACATGGGCCTCCACGCGTCACGCGGCACCGAAGGCGTCGGGCAGGCATCGACGCGCAGCGTCGTCACGTCCTCGATGATTCTCATCGGCGCCAACGTGTTGCTCGTGCGGCTCATCTTCTTCATCTTCCCCGAATGACGCCGATGGCAGAGGCGCCGGCCGTCGAATTCCGCCACCTGACCAAAGCGTTCGGGACGCGGCGCGTGCTCGACGACATGAGCCTCATCGTGCCGCGCGGCCGGGCCGTGTGCCTGCTCGGACGCAGCGGCACCGGCAAGAGCGTCACGCTCAAGCACATCGTGGGCTTGATGCGGGCCGATGCCGGCAGCGTGCTCGTCGACGGCGAGGACATCGCCACCCTCGGCCCCCGCGACCTGACGCGCGTACGCAAGCGCATCGGTCTGCTGTTCCAGAACGGCGCCCTCTTCGATTCGATCTCGGTCGGCGAGAACGTGGCCTTCCCGATGCGCCGGCACCTGCCGCTGCCCGACGCGGAGATTCGGGCGCGGGCCGCGCACCTGCTCGATCAGGTCGGCCTGGGTCGCGAGTACGACACGTCGCCGGCGGCCTTGTCGGGCGGCATGCGCAAGCGCGCCGGCCTGGCACGGGCGATGGCGCTCGAGCCGGCGATCCTGCTCGCCGACGAACCGAGCGCGGGGCTCGACCCAATAACAGCGAGCGAGATCGACCAGCTGCTGGTCGATCTGAAGAAGCGCACCGGGACGACGCTGATCGTCGTGACACACAACATCCCCAGCGCGCGGGTCATCGGCGACGAGCTGGTGTTCCTCCACGAAGGCCGGGTCATCGCCCAGGGCGATGCCGCCGCGCTCGAGCGGAGCGACAGCGCGCTGGTGCGGCAGTTCATGCAGTCGGCCGGTGCCGGATAGGACGGAGGGCGTCATGGAGCGGAAGCGGGCAGCGTGGGTGGGTGCGTTCGTGGTGGCCGGAGGCCTGCTTTTCGCCCTTGGCCTCTTTCTCATCGGCGATCGGCGGCTGCTGTTCGAAGAGCAGTTCGAGATCGGCTCGACCTTCGGCAAGGTCACCGGCGTGCAGCTCGGCACACGCGTGCGTTTGGCCGGACTGGATGCCGGCGAGGTGCTGGAGATCTCCGTGCCGTCGCGCCCCTCCGAGAAATTCCTGGTGCGCATGCGGATTCGCGAGGACCTGCGCCAGCTGATCCGCCACGATTCGGCGGTGGCCATCCAGACCGACGGACTGGTCGGCGCCGCCTTCATCCAGGTCAGCACCGGCACCGACGAGTCGCCCGTCGTGCAGCCGGGAGCGGTGCTGGCCGGCACCGACCCGATCGAGTTCGCCGACCTCATCCAGGAAGGACAGAGCACGTTCAGGCTGGTGAGCCGTGAGGTCACCGACTTGACGGGCGAGGTGTCGAATGCGCTCGTCGCGCTCACGAATATCGTCGACACGACCGACGCCGTCGTGGTCAAGGTCGGCGATCAAGTGGAGCGCGTCGGCGCCATCGGCGTGCGCGTGGCCGACGACGTCGGACAGGTGGTCAGCGACGTCCGTGGCGTCGTCAGCGGCGTGCGCGCCGGCGAAGGCACGATCGGCCGGCTGTTCAACGACCCGGCGTTCTACGATCGGATGAACGCCATCGGCCGGGAAGCGGCCGAGAGCGCGCGCGTGGTACGCGAGACGGCCGAGATCGCCCGCACGTCGGTGGCGGGGTTCGTGGCGCCCGAGGGCGCCGGCCCGCAGATGGCCCAGAACATCCGCAATACGCTCGCCGGCATCGAGGAAGTGACGTCGGACCTGGCCGAGGGCACCGAGGCGCTGAAGCGCAACTTCGTCTTCCGCGGCTTCTTCCGCAGCCGCGGCTTCTTCGATCTCGACAGCATCTCGCGCGAGGCCTACCAGGCAGGCCTGCTCGAGCGCGACGATCGCACGGCAGTTCGCGTCTGGCTGAACGCCGGTGTGCTGTTCGTCCACGACGCCGATGGCACCGAGCGCCTGACCGACGGCGGCCGCCGGCGCATCGACTCGGCGATGGCGCAGCTGGTGCAGTATCCGCGCGACAGCCCGCTCATCATCGAAGGCTACGCGCGCGGCACCGACGAGGCCACGGCGTTTCTCTCCTCGGTCAGCCGTGGCACCGTGGTGCGTGACTACGTGCTGTCGCGGTTCCGGCGTCAGGCGACCCTCACCGACGTGATGCCGCTGAGCGACCGGGCCCTCGGAAGCCCCAGTGGCGACGACCGCTGGGCCGGCGTGGCCCTCGTGATGTACGTGCGAAACGACGTATTCCGCGGCCGCCGCTGAATCCTCGGCCCGGCGACGAGCGTCTTGACCTGAGGGATCCGGACTTCGGGTGGCGCGAGGTACTCTGTACCTGGGCAGCTGACGCCGCCCCCTCATCCTCCAATGCTTAGATCCTTCTGGCACGCGCATCGGCGGCTCGCCGTCGCCGGGCTCATGATCGCCATGCTGGTGGCGGCGGTGGCGCTGGCGCACGCGCCGTTCGTGCGCTCGCGGGTACGCGGCCTGGTCGTCGAGCGCCTGCGCGCCGACGCTGGCATCGACGCCGTGATCGACCGGCTCGACTACAACCTGCTGGCGCTGCGTCTGTCGGTGGGAACGACGACCCTGGCCGCGGCCGGTAATCCCACACCCTTCCTGACGCTCGACGGCATCGACGTCGACCTGCCCTGGTCGATCGTCTCGGGTCGGATCGCGGTCGAGTCGCTCACCATCGCGCGTCCGGTGTTCACCATCACGCGCGATGCCGATGGCCAGTTGAACCTGCCGGCGAGCGAGCCGGCGAGCCCCGAGCCCGCGCCGGCTGCGCTCGGCCCGATCGACATCGGCGCGCTCACGATTCGCGACCTCGCGGTCGACTACCGCGACCAGCCGCTCGGCCTCTCGGTCGACGGCCGCGCCGTCACGCTCGCACTGGCACGGGGCGCTGGCGGCCCACTCGCTGGCCGTCTCACGATGCGCGGCGGCATCGAGATCGCGGCCGGCACCCGCACCACGACGGTCTCGCAACTGGAAGGCGATTTCTCGTTCGACGGCAGCACCCTGGCCTTCGACGGGCTGAGGGTCGAGGCGCCGGAACTCGCGCTGCAACTCGACGGCCGGGTCGAACTGCTCGCCGCTGCCCCGCGCGTCGACACGCGCTACGAGGGCCGCCTGCGGCTGGGCCCCTTCGTTCCCTGGGTCGCTCCTGAGGAGGCCGTCTCGGGTGAGGTGGCCTTCTCCGGCACGGTGGAAGGCGCCCTCGACGCGCCCAACGTGGCCTTGGCCGTGGCGGCACAAGATCTCGCCTGGCGCGATCAACGCGGGATGTCGCTGGCGCTGCAGGTGGCGCTCTCCTCCTCCGAGGCGGCGATCGAGCAGCTGCGGCTCACCGTCGGCGGTGGCACGGTCGAGGGCCGCGGTCGCGTTGGCTTGACCGACGACGCCACGTCGCATGTCGAGGTGACCTGGACGGGGCTGGATCTGGGCGGACTCGCCGTGACGGCCGGCATCACCGAGCCGCGGATCGCCACGGTGGCCACCGGTCGCGCCTCTGCCGACTGGGCTGGCACTGATGTGGCCGCCGCCACGGCCGCCATCGACACCTCGCTCAGCACCGGACGGGCACCGGCAGCCGCCGTGGCGCTCTCGGGACGGCTGGCGGCGGCGCTCACCGGCGGCCAGTGGACGGCCACGCTCGATCGAGTCGCGACGCGCACGCTCGAGATCACCGGACGCGCTACCGGACGCTTGAACGCCGACGACGTCTCCGCCACGACGCTCGGCGGCAACGTGCGCGCCGTGGTGGATGATCTGCCGGCGTTCCTCGCGGAACTGCGGGCGGCTGGACTGGTGCTGGCCGACACGTCGTCGTTGGCGGGTGGCCGGGCATCGCTGGAGATCGCGCTCGCTGGCACGGTGGGGGCGCCATCGGCCACCGGCGTGGTCGACGCCGGCGATCTCGAGATCGAGGGCGTCGGACCGGGCACGTTGACGGCGGCCTTCGCCGCGGATCCGGCCATGGTGGCGGTGAAGACGTTCGACTTCTCCCTGGCACCCAACACCATGAGTGGCCAGGTGGTCATCGATTTGAACGCCGGGACGCTGCAGGGCGCACTCACGGCCGACCTCCCACGCCTGTCGCCGCTCATGGCCATGTTGCCGCCCGAGTCGCGGGTCGAGGGCGCCGCCACCCTCTCGGCCGACATCGGCGGCACGCTGAACGCACCCGCCGTGCAGGTCGTTGCCGGGGCGCGCGACCTGGCGCTGGCCGGCCAGCGATTCGATCGCGTGGATCTCGAGGCCAGGCTCGCCGGGCAGGTGCTGGTGATTGAGCGCCTCGATGTCGCCCAGGGTCCCGGCCGGCTCGACGTCACGGCGCGGTATGACCTCGATGATGGCCGCTACACGTTCACGGCCACCGGCCGCGACCTCGCGGTGCAGCCCGTCGTCACGACCGGTGAGCCACTCCCGGTGGCAGCACGCTTCGATCTCGACCTCTCCGGCGACGGCACCCTCGATGCCCCGGCCGGCCGCGGCACGATCGCCGTGCGCGACCTCACTTGGGGTGACTACGCACTGGGCGCCGCACGTGTCGAGGCGACCGTGGCCGAGCAGCAGGCCAAGGTGACGGCGGCAATGCCGGCCCTGTCGGCCACGCTCGAACTGTCGGCCGCCTTGGCCGGCGACAGGAACTTCACCGCCGACGTGGCACTGCGTGAGACCGACCTGGATGTGCTGCTCCGGCCGACCGGACCCGCTGGCTCGACCGACGCCGACGCGCTCGCGGGCCCCATGCCACTCACCGGCGCCATCACCGCCACGGCCACGGCCCGCGGCGCTCTCGATCGCCCGGCTGACGCTGTAGTCGAACTCGATGTGCGCCTGGTCGACGTCGCGGCCGGCGGCGTACCAATTCGTCTCGACCGGCCGGCCAAGCTGCGCTACGAAGCCGGACGAATCGTGGCCGAGGACGTCTCGCTGCAGAGCGGCGCCATGACGCTCACCGCGCTCGGCCGCTTCGGCGATGCCGCCGACACCGAGGGCCTGACCGTCTCGCTCAAGGGCGGCATGGCCGACCTCCTGCCATTCGCGCACCTCGTCGAAGGGCTCGAAGAGCTCGAGGCGTCGGGCAGCCTGGACCTCACCGTGCACGCGGCCGGTGCGCTCGAGGCGCCGCGCGTCGAGGCCACGCTCGCCGTCGTCGACGTGTCGGCGACGGTGCCGGACATGCCGCCGGTGACCGGCGTGCAGCTGCAGGCCGGGTTCACGGGCGGTCTGCTGACGCTGACCGAGTTCGGCGCAACCTGGCAGGGCGGCACGGTGAAGGCCACCGGCACGGTGCCGGTGACGCTGCTCGGCGAGTCGTTGCCCGCCGGTTACCTCGCTTCGTTGCCATCGCTGCCCGACCGCGCCGCGGCGACGATCCGGCTCGACTCGGTGACCGCGGCCATGGCGGCACCCTTCGTGGATGCCGCCACACTGGCACAGGTCGAGGGCGCGCTGGCCGCCACCATCACCGTGGAAGCGACGTCGCTTGCGCCCGAGAGCGTCACCGCCGCCGTCACCCTCGACCGGGCCGAACTGCTCATCGCCGGCGAGCCGCTCAAGCAGGACCGCCCGACCCGGCTCAGGCTGGCCGACGGGCAGTTCGACATCGTCGACTGGACCTGGAGCGGCAAGGGGAATTCGCTGGCCATCTCGGGTGGCGCCCGCCTGCTGGGGGACCGGCCCGAGCTGAACGCCGCGCTCCGCGGCACGCTCGACCTGCGCATGCTGGGCGTGGCCTCGCCAGACGTGGCGGCCGGAGGCCGCGCCGACTTCGACATCCGCGCCGCCGGTCCGCTGGACGATCCCGCCATCGACGGCGAGGTCACGCTTCGCGACGGCGAGCTGGCGATGCGCGATCCGCGGCTCGCCGTCACCGACCTGGTCGGCGTAATCGCGCTGACGAAGGACCGGATTCGCTTCGTCGATTTCCGCGCCTCGGCCAACGGCGGCACGATGCAACTGTCGGGTGAAGTCACGCTCGACGCCTTCGTGCCAGCCGGCGGCGCGATCGAGATCCAGGGCCGGGGCCTGGCCGTCGAGATGCCGGAGAACCTGCGCAGCGAGGTCGACCTCGATCTCACGCTCACGGTCGACGCCGAGAGCCCGGAACTGGCCGGCACGGTGACGGTGCTCCGCGGCTCGTATCGCGCGCCGGTCAGCCTCGCCGGCCAGCTCGTGGCCGGCGTGACGGTGGCGGCCGTGCCGGTCGAGCCGAGCGTCCTCGACGCCATGCGCTTCAACATCAACGTGGTGTCGCAGGACGGCATCATCGTCGACAACAACTACGGCAAGCTCGAGCTCGACACCGATCTGAGGGTCGTCGGCACCTATCTGCTGCCGGTGCTCGCCGGGCGCATGACGATTGCCGAAGGCGGCGCGGTATTCCTCGGCGGACAGACCTGGGCGCTCGAGCGCGGCACGGTCGACTTCACGAGCGCGACCGAGATCTTGCCGAACCTGGATCTCTCGCTCGTCACGCGCGTGCAGCAATACGACATCCGTCTCTCGGTCACCGGCACGCCCGACACGCTCGAGGCCAATCTGTCCTCGCCCGACGGGATTAGTCAAGCCGATGCGGTGTCGCTGTTGCTGACCGGCAAGGTGGCCGACCGCCAGAGCGTGGCGCAGTCGGAGATCGCGCGCGGCCAGCTGCTGCTGTTGCTGTCGGGCGAGTTGCTCGGCTTTGCCGGCCGCGCTGTCGGCCTCGACTCGGCGCAGGTGGGCCGTGGCCTCGGCAGCGCCGGCTCGTCGTTCGATCTGCTGGCCACCGACAGTGACCCGAGCGCCCGTCTCACCGTCTCGAAGCAGTTGCGGCGGGATGTCGAGCTGGTGTTCTCGCGCAGTCTGCGCGACAGCAGCGACCTCACCTGGATCGCCATCTATCGGCCGCTCAAGGCGATCGAGCTGCGCGCGACCACGCTCGATGACAACGGACGCAGCTACGAGTTCCGCAACGAGCTCAACTTCGGCGGCGGCGACGACGCCAGCCGCACGACAACCGCCCGGCCGCCATCGCCGCGTGTGTCGGCGGTGCGGTGGACGGGTGCGGCCGGCTTTGCCGAGGACGAGCTGCGCGGTCACGTGAAGCTCGAAGAGGGCAACCGGTTCGACTTCTTCCGCTGGCAGCAGGACCGCGATCGGCTGGCGGGGTGGTACCACGACCGCGGCTACCTCGAGGCGCGGATCCGGGCCACCCGCGCCACCGTGCCTGCCACGAGCGCTGTCGGCGCGGCGGGCGCGACGGGCGCCGAACCCTCGGTGGAGCTCACCTACGCGATCGAACGCGGACCGGCCACCTCGATCGTGGTCGAGGGGGTCGACGTGCCGAGCGGCGTGCTTGCCGACATGCGCGAGGCCTGGGCGTCGGCGCTGTTCGATGGCTTCCTGCGCGACGACGTCGAGGCGCTGGTAGCCCAGTGGCTGGCCGGCGACGGCTACCTGCAGGCCGAAGCCGAGGCGGTCATTCGCGAGGATGCGGCCGCCGGCACCAAGCAGGTGGCGCTCAGCGTCACGCCTGGCCCGAAGTACGCGGAACGCCGGATCGTCTTCGAGGGGCAGCAGACGCTGTCGTCCGGCGCGCTCATGAGCGTCGTCGAGACCAACCGGCTCACGCTGACCGCCTGGCGGCGGCCCGCCGAGGTGGAGACGGCCCTGACGGCGCACTACCGATCGCTCGGCTTCCAGCAGGCGGCGGTGTCGATTGGCGCGCCGGTCTTCGCCGGCGACGTCGCCACGCTGCCGGTGACGGTGCGTGAGGGTCCACACTTCCAGATCGCCAGCGTGGACATCACGGGCGTCGCGGCGGCATCGCTCGAGCGGGTGCAGAAGGCATTCGGCATCACGGCGGGCACACCCTACGTGCCATCGACGCTGGAGGCTGCGCGGCGGGCGGTCGAGGTCGACTACCTGCAGGCCGGTTACAACGACGTGCGCGTGACGCTGACGAGCGTGGCCGATGTCGAGCAGCCGTCCACCCACCTGACGCTCGACGTGCGGGAAGGCGCCAGGCAGGTGCTCGCGGATGTCGCGGTCAACGGCGCGCAGGCGACGACGCGGGGCACCGTGGACACGGCGCTCAATCTGACGATCGGCGAACCGGCCAGCCTGAGCGAGTCCTATCGTGCCCAGAAGCGCCTCTACGACACCGGCATCTTCCGCCGCGCCGACGTCGATCTCGTGCCCATGGGCGAGGCCGCCGCCGATGGCACGCAGCCGGTGCGGGCGGTCGTGACCCTGGCCGAGGTGCCGAAGTACCGCCTGCGCTACGGCCTGAGGCTCATCGACGACCTGGGCCCCCTGGAGGGCAAGCGGGAGATCCGTCCCGGCTTCGTGGTCGATTTCTTGCGTCGCAACCTGTTCGGACGCGCCCTGTCGGCCGGCGCCGCCGGGCAGCTCGAACGCGACCGCCGGCTGGCCCGCGGCATCCTGTCGACGCCGCAGCTCTTCGGCCTGCCCGTCACGACCAACTTGTTCCTGACCCAGTCGCGTCAGGAGTTCACGGCGTCCGACATCACACCCTTCGTGCGCGACGGATCCGAGGTGGTCGCCGAACAGCGCTTCAATCCGCGCTCGAACATGACGGTGGCCTACAACTACCGATTCCTGCGCACGCACGCCTTCCAGATCGATCTGACGCCCGACGACGTGCCGTTCGATCTCAGGGTCGACGTCGCTCGCCTCACCGGCACCGTGGCCCGGGACACGCGCGACGATCCGTTCGACACACGCCGTGGCTGGTTCCAGTCGTCCGGAATCGAGTTCGCCACGCCGTCGCTCGGATCGGATCTGCGCTTCCTCAAGTTCATCCTGCAGCAGTTCTACTTCAAGCCGATCGGCGAGCGCATCGTGCTGGCCTCGGCGATGCGGCTGGGCACGGCCTGGGGCTACGAAGCGCCACTGCTCTTCAGCGAGCGCTACTTCGCCGGCGGCGGCACCAGCGTGCGGGGCTTTGCCGAGAACGGCCTGGGCGGCCTCGACTACTTCGGGGATCCGATGGGCGGCGCCTCGTCGGTCGTCCTCAACCAGGAGCTTCGCTTTCCGATCTACAAGTGGGTGCGGGGTGTCGGTTTCGTCGACGCCGGCAACGTATTCCCCCGCCTCGGGGAGCTGTCGCTCAGCGATCTCGAGTACGGCGCCGGATTCGGCCTGCGGATCGAAACGCCCTTCGGCCTGGCGCGCATCGACTACGGCCTGCCACTGACCGGACGCAGCGGTCAGCCCTTCGGCCGCTGGTATTTCTCGCTCGGTCAGGCGTTCTAACCGCCGCGCTCGCACCCGGCTGAGCTTGCATCCGCTGGGAATGTATGTACTCATAAGGTTTGTACACAAACGAAAAAACGACATACCCCGCGCCAACGCGCGGCATGAAGGAGAAGACGAATGGCAGTCACCAACATCGTTGACTCGGTGAAGAGCGGGATTATCGGCACCATCAAGGGCACCGGCGAGATTCTGAACGCCGTGACCGACACCGTGAGCGACGTGCTCGGCAACACCCTGAAGAGCACCGGCAAGGTCGGCAGCGCCGCCACGGGGGCCGTTTCGGAGGTGGCGCGAGGCGTCATCCAGGGCACCACGCAGGTCGGCGGCGACCTCGGCCAGGCCGCCAAGGGCATGGTCGTGGGCGTGCTTCGCGGCACGAAGGAGATGGGCGGCGAGGCCATGAGCGCGGTCGGCTCGAGCGTCAGCGCGCTGGTGCAGGAAACCGCCTCGGTCGGCGGCAACGTGGGCAATGCGGCCATGAGCGCGGTCGAGGGCTCGATTCTCGCGGCCAAGGAAGTCGGCATGAATGCCGGCGACGCGGTGGCCACGGCCGTCTCGAGCGCCATGAACGCGGTGGGCGAGGTCGGAGGTGCCACGGCCGATGCTGCCTCCGGCATTGCCACCAGCGCGATTCGTGCCACCTCGCAGGTCGGCGGCGAACTCGGCGGCGCGGCCAAGGGCACCATTCTCGGCGTCTTCCGCGGCACCAAGGACATCAGCGCCGGCGCCTTCTCGACCGTGGGCAGCACCGCTGAAAGCCTGGTGAAGGAAACGGCGGAAGTCGGCGGCAGCCTGGGGACGGCCGCGAAGAACGCCGTCGAAGGCGCGATCGAGGGCGCCAAGGAACTGGGCCTCGACGTGGCAGGGGCCGCGTCGGCAGCGGCGGCCGGTGCCATCAAGGCCGCGGGCACCGTGAGCAAGGCCGCCACCGAAGAAGTGACCAAAGCTGCCACCGGCCTCATCTCCGGTGTCAAGGTCGTGGTCAAGGCGCCCTTCAACGCCTGACAGTGAGGGCGAGGGCGGCCGCGCGCAGGCGGCCGCCCTCGATCCAGGTGCACCGATGACGTCGGGACCGGTGTCCGCCCACAGGCGTGGCGTGGCGTTGCTCAAAGACGCCGTCGCGCTGTGGTCGTCGAAGGGCGCGTTTCAACACGCCGGGGCGCTGGCGTTCTACACGCTGTCGTCGCTGGCGCCCCTCCTCATCATCCTCATCTCGATCATCGGCGCCGTCTTCGGCGAGGAGGCCGCGCGCGGTGAGATCTCGGCCCGGCTCGACGAGTGGCTCGGTACCGAGGCCGCACGCACGGTGGAGACGGCGGTGCGCCGCTCGCGCGTCGACGAAGCGGGTCTCCTGCCGACGGTGATGGGCATCGCGGCCCTGCTGTTCGCGTCGACGACCGTCTTCGCCCAGATGCAGTCGTCCCTCAATCACTTCTGGGGCGTGACGGCGCGGCCATCGCGCAGCGGCCTCGCGGTGTTCCTCGCCTCCCGGCTGGCATCGCTCGGCCTGGTGCTCGTCATCGGTTTCCTGCTGCTGACCTCCTTCGTCATCACGATGACGATCGGTACCCTGCTCAACTTCGCCGAAGGATGGATTCCCGTGCCGGCGCTGGTGGTCACGGCCGTCGACACCGGCGCCTCCCTGCTGGTCGCCGCCCTCCTCTTCGCCACGATCTTCAAGATCCTGCCCGACGTGCGCCTTGAGTGGCGCGACATGTGGTTCGGCGCTGCGGTGACGGCGGTGCTCTTCGTCATCGGGCAGTCGGCCATCTCGCTCTACCTGACGCGCACGGCCACGGCCTCGACCTATGGCGCCGCCGGGTCGATCGTGATGGTGCTGCTGTGGGTCTACTATTCGGCGCTCATTTTGTTCTTCGGCGCGGCGCTGACCCGGGCGGCCATCCGCCTGCGCGGGGACCGGATCGTTCCCAAGGCGACCGCTGTGCGGGTGAGGGTCGATATCCTCGAAGGCGACGACGACAGCGACCCGGTCCCCCAGGGCATGCCCGCGGCCTGACCGACCCGGCGCCGACCGCGCCGGTCCCGGGAAACTTTCTCTTTGCCTGCACCGTAGACATCATTTAGCCTGCATTGCAGACATGAAGACCTCACCCTACGTCGGCGAGTTCGAGTATTCAGTGCTGCTGGCCGTGCTTCACGTCGACGGCGAGGGCGATGGCGAGGCCTATGCGGTGCCGATCCGGGCCCTGCTGGAGGAGCGCACGAGCCGGCCGGTGGCGCGCGGCGCCCTCTACACGGCGCTCGAACGGCTCGAGGCGAAGGGCTGCCTGCGCTCGCGCATGGGCGATCCCACGGCGGAACGCGGCGGCAAGGCGCGGCGCTACTTCACCGTCACGCCGCTCGGCGTCAGGGCTATCAAAGCGATGCACGCGTCGTTGTCGAATCTGTCGCGCGGCCTTGAAGCCGTGCTGGAGCAGCCATGACGCCTACGCCCATTCCGCCGCGCCTTGCCGAAGCGTTCCTGCGCCTGAGCGTGCGCGATGCCGAATGGCGCGACGCCGTGGCCGGCGATCTGCGCGAGGAACTCGCTGCCGTGGCCGCCCGGCGCGGGGTCGCCGCGGGCCGCCGCTGGTACTGGCGTCAGGCGCTGCCACTCGCGATGCGCTTCGCCCTGAGCGGCCTCTTCCCGAGCGTGGCACCCGCCCGCCGGCGCCTCACGATCGCACAGGTCGAACACACCTCGACGTTCGGTGCCGGATGGCTGCGGGAGTTCCGGCACGCGTGGCGGGCCCTCGCCCAGCGTCCGGGTCTGACGGTGGTCATCGTCGGCACGCTCGGCGTGGCGCTCTCAGCCAATGCCGTGATCTTCAACCTGGCCGACGCGCTCTACCTGCGTCCGTTCCGATTCCCCGACGTCAACCGGCTGGTGCTGGTGGTGGCCGACGAAGTGGGCACCAAGCCCTACATCAACCGTGAGTCGGTGGCACCGGCCGATTTCCGCGTCTTCACACGAACCGCCACCTCGGTGTCGTCCCTGGCGGCGGCTGAGTGGTGGGATCCGAACTTCTCTGGCATCGACCTCCCTGAGCAGGTGCCGGGGTTCAAGGTCAGTGCCGGCTACTTCGAGCTGCTCGGCGTACGGCCGCTGCTCGGGCGAACGTTCACCGCCTGGGAAGAACGCCTCGAGGCGCATCGTAAGGTCGTGCTGTCACACGCCTTCTGGCAGCGGCAGTTCGCGGCCGACCCCGCCGTGCTCGGGCGCACGCTGCGGCTCGACGGCGAGCTCTACGAGATCGTGGGGGTGATGCCGGCGCGGTTCGCGATTCCGTTCGGCGCCCATGTGTGGGCGCCGCTCGCCTACGACGACGCCACGTGGGCGTCGCGTGAGCGCGGCTACCTGATGGTGTTCGGCCGCCTGGCCTCCGGTCACACGGTGCAGAGTGCGCAGGCCGAGTTCCACGGCATCGCGGCGCGGCTGGCGGCCGAGTTCCCGGCCACCAACCGCCAGCGTCCGGCCTCGGTGGTCGGGTTCACCCGCGGGATGGGCGACGAAGGGGTGGGACCGTTCGTGGCGATCTGGCAGGCGGCGGCCGCGCTGTTGCTGCTCGTGGCCTGCGCCAACATCGCCAACCTGCTGCTGGCCCGAGGCACCGAGCGCGAACCCGAGTTCGCGGTGCGCCTGGCGCTCGGTGCGGGTCGCGGGCGCCTGATACGCCAGTTGTTCCTCGAAGGGCTGTGCCTGGCCGCGATGGGCGTCGGCGTGGGCACGGTGCTGGCGGGCGTGGCGATGCAGTACACGCGGAACTTCCTGCCGGCCAGCATCATCCGGTTCGTGCCGGGCTACGAGTTCCTCGGGCTCGACGCCGCGATGCTCGGAGCCATGGCGCTGCTCGGCGCGGTCGCCACCATGGCGTTCTCGCTGATCCCGGCCCTCCATCTCTCGGGCTCGGCCTCCGCCGCCAGCGCCTTCGGCGCCGTGCGCTCGACAACAGCGTCTCCGAGCCGCCAGTGGCTGCGCTCCGCCCTGGCGGGTGGTCAGGTCGCGCTCGCGCTGGCCCTGGCCGTCGGCACCACGCTCATCCTCGGCGCCATCGACAACGCGGTGAACGGCGCGGTCGGCTTCGACAAGCGGGGACTCGCCACGGCGCAGTTGACGCTGGCGGAGCGGCCGTACGAAGCACACGAAGCACGCCGGCAGTTCGTCGACGGCGTGATCGAGCGGATGCGCGGCCTGCCGGGGGTCACCTCGGTCGCCGCCGTCTCGTCGCTGCCCTACGGCGGTTCGACCTCCTCGCGACCGCTGACCATCGAAGGTGCACCGGCCGATGAGCGCACGCGCGATGTCGCGTTCCAGCGGGTCACGCCCGCCTACTTCGCCACGCTGCGAATTCCGCTCCTGGCCGGACGCGGCATCACCGAGGCCGACCGCGAAGACGGGCTGCAGGTGGCCGTGGTGAGCCGCCTGCTGGCCGACCAGTACTGGCCCGGCACGGACGGGCTCGGCAAGCGTTTTCGCCTGGCGAACGACGGGCCCTGGATCACCGTGGTCGGTGTGGCGGGGGATGTCGTGCAGGACTGGTTCACCGGGCGCAAGGAGTTCACGGTGTATCGCCCGATGCGACAGGACCCGCCGCTGTCGATGACGCTCGTGGCGCGTACGACCGCGCCGCCAGGGGCGCTGGCGGGCGACCTGCGGCGCGCGGTCACGGCCGTCGACGCCGATCAGCCGGTACTGAAGGCCGCGACCATGGACGAGGTCGTGGACGATCGCCTGGCCGGTGTCAGCTACTTCGCCACCATCCTGATGGTGATGAGCGGCATCGCGCTCGTGCTCGCCCTCACCGGCATCTACTCGTTGATGGCTTACCTGGCGGCGCGGCGCACCAAGGAGATCGGCGTGCGCGTCGCGCTCGGGGCCACCGCCCACCAGGTGCAGTGGCTCGCCGCCGAGCGCGCCCTGGGCATCATCGTGGGCGGGGTGGTCGTGGGCGGGGTGCTGGCGGCCCTGCTCGGCCAGGTGATGCAGTCGGTACTCTTCGGCCTCGTGACCCCGGACATCAAGGTCGTCGCGGCCGCTGTGGCGGTGCTCGCGGTGGTGACGATGGTGGCTGGCTACCTGCCGGCGCGGCGGGCCGCCGCCCAGGATCCGTGGCAGGCCCTGCGGACGGACTAGCTACCGCACACTTCCGCCGCATGAGGGAAGCTGGCAAAAGTTAGGCAACCTTACAGATACTCAACAATCTATAAGATTGACGCCGGTAATGCTGGACAGTTAGGCTTATCCATAATATGACGTCAAGACGATTGACCGGCGCTCAGATCCTCTGGGAATCGCTCGTCCGCGAGGGCGTGACGTGCGTGTTCGGCTACCCGGGCGGCGCCATCCTCCCGGCCTACGATGCCATGCTCGACTACCCGATTCGCCACGTGCTCGTGCGCCACGAACAGGGCGCCACGCACATGGCCGACGGTTATGCGCGCGCCACCGGGCAGGTGGGCGTCGCGATTGCCACCTCCGGGCCCGGCGCCACCAACCTCGTGACCGGCATTGCGACGGCGATGATGGACAGCTCGCCCATCGTCTGCATCACCGGCCAGGTGGGCAGCAAGCTGATTGGGTCCGACGCCTTCCAGGAGTGCGACATCACGGGCATCACCCTGCCCATCACCAAGCACAACTACCTGCTCACGCAGCCCGAGGACGTCGCGGCCACGGTGCGCGCGGCCTTTCACGTGGCGCGCTCGGGCCGGCCGGGTCCCGTGCTCATCGACATGACCAAGGACTGCCAGCAGAAGTCGTGCGACTTCGCCTGGTCGGACGTGCCGCCGCTCGAGCACCAGCGGCCCGATCTCAGGCCGGGAGATGCGGCGCTGGCCCGCGCCGTCGATCTCATCAACGAGGCGAAGCGGCCGCTCATCCTGGCCGGCAACGGCATCATCGCCTCGGGCGCCAGCGATCTGGTGCGCAAGTTCGCCGAACACACCGACATCCCCATCGCCATGACGCTGCTCGGCATCGGCGGCGTGCCGGCCAGCCATCCGCTGAACCTCGGCATGATGGGCATGCACGGCGAAGCCTGGGTCAACACATCGATCCAGGAAGCCGACCTGCTCATCGCGCTCGGCATGCGCTTCGACGACCGCGTCACCGGCAACCTCAAGACCTACGCGCTCAACGCCAAGAAGATCCACCTCGAAATCGACCGTTCCGAGATCAACAAGAACGTCAAGGTGGACGTCGGCCTGGTGGGCGACGTCGGCCAGCTCCTGCAGCAGCTGACGCCGCGGGTCGAGCCCGGCAATCACGCCCAGTGGCGCGCCCACATCGACGCGCTCAAGGGCGATTCGGCGGTCATCGACATCCAGCGGCTGCCCGACAGCGGTCATCTCTACGCGGCGCACGTCATCAACGACCTGTGGCGTGAAACCGGCGGCAAGGCGGTGGTCGTTACCGACGTGGGCCAGCATCAGATGTGGGAGGCGCAGTACTACCATCACGAGACGCCGCGCTCGCTCATCACCTCTGGCGGCCTGGGCACGATGGGCTTCGCGCTGCCGGCGGCCATCGGCGCCAAGGTCGCACGGCCCGATGCCGAGGTGTGGGTGGTGGTCGGCGACGGCGGCTTCCAGATGACGATGGCGGAACTGGCCACCATCGCCCAGGAAGGCATCGACATCAACGTGGCCATCATCAACAACGGTTACCTCGGGATGGTGCGGCAGTGGCAGGAGTTCTTCTACGAACGCCGTTACGCCGCCACGCCGCTCTCGAGCCCCGACTTCGTCAAGCTCGCCGAGGCCTTCGGCCTGACGGCGGCGCGGGTCACCGAGCGGGCCGGCGTGATTCCGGCCGTGCAGGCCGCCCGCGCCCACAAGGGCACCGTGGTCATCGACTTCCGCGTCGAGCAGGAAGACACCGTGTATCCGATGGTGCCGGCCGGCGCCGACCTGCACGACATGATCCGGCGGCCGAGCGTGCTCGCGGAAACAGGAGCGGACCAGTGAACACTTTCGTCGTGCACGTCGAGAACAAGCCGGGTGTGCTCACGCGCGTGGCGTCGCTCTTCCGCCGCCGCGCCTACAACATCGAGTCGCTGACGGTCGGCCATACCGAAACGCCTGGCGTGTCGCGGATGACGATCGTGGTCGACACCGACGACGAGGGCGCCCACCACGTCGAAGCGCATCTCTACAAGCTCGTGAACGTGACACGCGTCGAGAACGTCACGGCGCGACCCAACGTCATCCGTGAGCTCACGCTGATCAAAGTGGCGACGACGGCGGCTACGCGGCCGGAGATCTTCCAGCTGGCCGACGTGTTCCGTGCCCGGATCATCGATGTCTCGGCCGACTCGCTGGTGCTGGAGCTGACCGGCGGGGCCGGCAAGCTCGACCGGCTGCTCGAGGTGCTCGAGCCCTACGGCGTGCTGGAGATGGCGCGCACGGGCACACTCGCCATGGCCCGCGGCGAAGGACCCGGGCGAAGCGCCGCTCACGAGCGTCCGGCCGACGCGGCCGAAACGCAGGACATCGCCTACTCGGTGTAAACGAACGCCCGGGACGCGGGTCGCGTCCCGTTCCCTCAGGAGATCCGTACGACATGGCTGTCATCTACTACGACAAGGACGCCGATCTGGCGCCCATCCGCGATCGCAAGGTCGCCATCATCGGTTACGGCTCGCAGGGCCACGCCCACGCGCTGAACCTGCGCGACAGCGGCGTCGACGTGCGCGTCGGCCTGCACCCCTCGAGCGCATCGGCCGCCAAGGCGCGCGCCGCTGGACTGCGCGCGGTGTCGATCGCCGAGGCGGCGGCCGAGGCCGACGTCATCATGATGCTCATCCCCGATACGATTCAGGGCGAGGTCTACACGCGCGACATCGCGCCGCACCTCACCGCCGGCAAGATGCTGATGTTCGCGCACGGCTTCAACATCCGCTTCGGCATCATCACGCCGCCCGCGCACGTCGACGTGGCGATGGTGGCGCCGAAGTCGCCCGGGCACCGCGTGCGTGAGTTGTACGAGGAAGGGGCCGGCACGCCGGCGCTCTTCGCCGTGCACCAGGACGCCACCGGCACCGCCCGCCAAGTCACGCTGTCGTACGCCAAAGCGATCGGCACCACGCGCGCGGGCGTGCTCGAGACGACGTTCGCGGAAGAGACCGAGACCGATCTCTTCGGCGAGCAGTCGGTGCTCTGCGGCGGCACGAGCGCGCTCGTCAAGGCGGCGTTCGAGACGCTCGTCGACGCCGGCTATCAGCCAGAGATCGCCTACTTCGAGTGCATGCACGAGCTGAAGCTCATCGTCGATCTGATGTATCGCGGCGGATTGAACTACATGCGCTACTCGGTGTCGGACACGGCCGAGCACGGCGACTACACGGGCGGCCCTCGGATCGTCACGGCCGAGACCAAGGCCGAGATGAAGCGAATGCTGACTGACATCCAGGAAGGCCGCTACGCCAAGCTGTGGATGGATGAACACGCCGCCGGGCGGCCCACGTTCACCGCCACGCGGCTGGCCGAGCAGAAGCACCCGATCGAGAAGGTGGGTGCCGAGCTGCGCGCCATGATGCCGTTCCTGAACCCGGTAACGGTCAAGCCCGAAGACCAGCGCCAGCCGGTCTAGGGAACAGGGAACAGGGAGCAGGGAGCAGGGAGCAGGGAACAACCGGTGCCGGAGTGGCGCGATTAGAGGGCAATCGCGCCATGCTTCGTGCCCCAGGCTCGCCACGCTCGCCGTCGTCGTGCCCCTTGCCATGGCCTGCCAGCGGCCGGCGCCGCCGACGGCGATACCCGACGTGGCAGGCGCATCGGCCGCCATCGATCGAGACCTGCTCGATGTCACCGTCGCCGGACTGCACCGCCTCTACGACGCACGCGCTTACACCGTGACCCAGGTAGTAGGGTGGCACCTCGCTCGAATCGACCGTTACAACGGCGTCTACGGCGCGATCGAGACGCTGTATCGCGATGACGCGCTGGCCGAAGCCGCCAGGCAGGACGCCGCGGCCGCCGAGCCGGTGCCAGCGCGCGCGGCGGGCTCTGGGGCGTGCCGGTCGTCGTCAAGGCCAACACCAGCATCCAGGGCAAGGTGACCTCGGCGGGTTGGGCCGGCTTCACGCGGCCAGGCCACGAACTCGTGGCGCCCGAGGACGCCACCATCGTCGCGAAATTCGAGGCCGCCGTCGCCATCATCCTCGGGCACACGAACATGCCCGATCTCGCCAACAGCGACACCAACCGTAGCAGCGCGTTCGGCCGCACCGGCAACGCCTACGTGCGCTTCTCGCCTGGCGGATCCGTCGGGCGGCACGGCCACGGCAGCGACACCTTCCAGCGCGCAGCCCGGGCCCTACGCCACGTTCTTGAAGGACGACGCCCTGCGCGGCAAGCGCTTCGCCGTGCCGGCCTTCATCCTGGCCGGCGACGGCGTGCCATTCCACGGCATTCCCGCGGCGGTACCGGCGGCGGCGGCCGACTACCTCAAGGCGGTGGGCGCGCCGCTCTTCACGTCGTCGATCGGCACCGAAGACCACTTCCGGATGATGGGCGGCGTGACCATCAAGCAGCGGCTGCTGGCCACCGACCCAGCCGCTGAACGCAACTACCACGCGCCCCGGCAAGCGACGCTGGCCGGCGAACGTCGTGCCGGGCGGGACGTATGCCAGCGGGCTGCCCTTCGGACTCGAGTTCTCTGCGCGGCCATGGAAAGACGGCGATCTTCTGGCCATCGCCTACGCGTGGGAGCAAGCCACCGGATTTCGCCGTCCGCCGACGCTCGTCGGCGAGGGTCTGCTGCCCATCACGCCGGCGCGCCCCCGTTAGGCAACGGCACCACGCGGCGGGCTACTTGGGCAACCGCTCGGGCATGTCGGCCACGACGTAGGTCATGGTGGCAATCGCCGCCGCGGCCTTGGCGACTTCCGCTGGCGCGATGCGATCCACCGTATCGGCCGGCGTGTGGTGGATGGTGAAGTAGCGCGTCGAGTCGCCGTTGTAGGCCATCATCGGCACCTTGCCGGCCTGGGCGATCGGTCCGATGTCCGCGCCGCCGCCGCCCGGGCCCACCGGGGGGAAGCCGAGCGGCGTGAGGAGCGTGCCGATGGCGTCGATATAGCCGCGCGCCGCATCGGATCCAGTGAAGCCGAGGCTAGCCGGCGCGAAGACCCCTGAGTCGGACTCGAGTGCCAGGACGTGGTCGCCCGCCGAGGCCATGTAGGCATCACGATACGCCAAGCCGCCGCGCAGGCCGTTCTCCTCGTTCGTGAAGAGCCCGAGTCGCACCGTGCGGCGCGGCTGGATGCCGAGCGACTTCATGAGCCGGAGCGCTTCCCACGTGACGATGCAGCCGACGCCGTTGTCCGACGCCCCGGCGCCGACGTCCCACGAATCGAAGTGACAGCCGACGAGCACCACTTCCTTGGGGAACTCGCGACCCACGATTTCGCCGAGCACGTTGGCCGACTCCACGTCGGCTTCGAAGTGCGCCTCCATCGACAGGCGCACGCGCACCCGCACGCCGCGCTCGCTCAGGCGCTGGATACGGTTGGCATCCTCGACGGAAATGGCGGCGGTTGGAATCCTGACGGCGGCCTCGCCGTAGTTCATGCCGCCGGTGTGCGGCGTGCGATGCCCGATCGGGCCGACCGACCGCACGAGCGAGGCCACTGCGCCATGCCGGGCGGCAGCCGTTGCACCGCCGGCGCGGTACGGGACCGTTTCACCATAGGTCGTGTAGGGAACGTTGAAGAGCACGATCTTGCCCCGTGCCTCGGCGGCACGGGCTTCGAGATCCTTGAAATCCGTCACCACCAGCACGTCGGCCTCGATGCCGCCGGGCGGGGTGGCGACGCTGCCACCGAGACCGAGCATGGCCATCGGATGTTCGGGCGGATCGACGATGACCGCGCTCTCCCGGCCGCGCACCCACCGGGGCGCCATCACCTTCTCGGCTCGCACGTTGGCCAGTCCATCCTTGGCCATGGCGGCCTCAGCCCAGCGAATGGCGCGGGTCAGGTTCTCCGACCCGGCGAGGCGGGCGCCGTAGGTGTCGGTCAGCTCCGCCAGGCGTTGCCACGCGAAGTCGTCCGCCTGGGCGGCGGCCTGGAGGCGCGAGACGTTGTCGCGGAAGGGCGAGAGCCACGCCGCGCCAGCAGCAGGCTGAGCGGCGAAGGGCAGGAAAGCGCCGTAGGTAACGACGGCGGCCAGCACGCACAGGGCGGTTCGCATCATGCCGGCCATTCTATCGCCGCCGGCCGTCAGAATCTGATCGCGTAGACCAGGCGGAACTGCCGCCCGATCTCGGGAACGACGTCCTTGAGGTAGTTCAGGTGGTTGCGGTAGAGCGTGTTGGCTGCGTTGTCGAGGCGCGCGGTCACGGTCTGCACCGCGCGCGGCGACTGGCGGGTGTAGGTGGCGTGCAAGCGCAGTAACCCGTAGGCCGCCGTCTCGGTCTCAGCGCCGAACACGCGATCCTGCCTGGCCACGGCGGTGCCGTCGACGCCCATTTCGAACGCCCCCTGCGTGTAACGCAGGCCGGCCATCAGGCGTTGCGGAGGAATGCGCGGCAGAGGCTCGCCGTCGCTTACGCGCTCGGCACGCACGAGGTCAAAGGTGAACTCGGCACCCAGGCGCTCGGTGAGCGTGACGTCGGCGTGGGCCTCCAGCCCCCAGAGCGTGGCATCGGCGCCGTTGTACTCGGCAAACGGGAACGTTCCGGCATGCCCCGGGTCGGCCCCGTCGCCTTCGAGGTGGTCGACGCCGAAGCGCGCGTCGAACTCCGCTTCGCGGGCGGCGAACTCCTCGTCGGTGAGGGGACTGCGGAAGATGAAGTCGGTGACGTTGTTGCGGAACACCGAGACCTCCCCCCGCGCCCGCCGCGAGCGGCCGCGCAGCGACAGGTCGAAGCCAAGCGCCCGTTCCGACCTGAGATCGGGATTGCCGATCTCGAACGTGAGGTTGCCGGCGTGCGGACCGAAGAAATAGAGCTCCTCGAGGGCGGGATTCCGCGCCGCCCTGGCCACGCTGGCGGCGATGACCAGATTGTCGTTGGTAGCGCTCGGGCGGATGAGGGCGCCGACCGAACCCGAGAACTCGGTGAAGTCGCGGGCCGGCAGCACGCCCTGGGGCTCGAACGTCGTGCGATCGACACGGCCGCCGAACTGCAGCGTGAAATGGGGCCAGGTGAGCTCTTCGTAGAGGAACGAGGCGACGCCGCGCTGGTCGACCGGGGGCGACAGGGCTTCGGCGCCGGTCGCGGAGAACTCCCGATTCAGGAACCAGCCGCCGACGGAACCGGCCAGACGGCCGACCGGCCGGTGTGACAGCAGCGCTTCGCCCTCGACGGTGTCGTTCCGGAACTGCGTGCCGACGACGTCGCCGGCAAGCTCGCTGTGCCGATAACGCCGGACGCCGAGCGTCGCCCGGTACGACGACAGCACACCGTCGAGGCCCTGACCGCCGGCGCGGATCGAGAACGCATGTCGCTTGGGCGTCAGGCTGATTCGGCCTTCTTCGAGCACCGGCACGCCGTATTTGGTGTCGTCATAACCGTAGCTGGCGCCCGCATATTGCCGGTCGCCGGTCCAGCCACCGCCGATGTTGACGAACCCGCTGCGCGATTGCGAGTTCGCCACCTCGCCCTCGGGCGTGAGGTAGCTGCCTGAGCGCTGACCGCCGCCTCCGAAATGCATCGCGAACCGGCCGTTGCCCACGTGCACGTCGCCGGCACCACCGACCGGCACGGCGTTGCTGCCCACGTTGAAGTTGAAGGAGCCGGTCGGAGCCGTGACCTTCTCGGTCGGAATCTGATCGGTCACGATGTTCACCAAGCCACCGATGGCGTTGGCGCCGTAGAGCAGCGTCGCCGGCCCGCGCACGACCTCGATGCGCTGGGCCGAGGCCGGGTTCACGGGCACGCCGTGGTCGCCCGACTGGCTCGACAGATCGCCCATCCGCTGGCCGTCCTGCAGCACGAGCACACGGTCGCCGTCGAGACCTCGAATGACGGGCCGCGCCGGCCCGGGGCCAAGCGAACGCATCGCGACGCCGGGCTCGGACTGCAGCGTCGCCCCGAGGGTGTCCTGGAGCTGACGCGCGAGGTCCTCGTTCGACAGCACCGAGGTCGGCTGGAACGACTCGAACTGCGGTCGCGGGTTCGGGCTGACCGACACCACTTCCGCGAAATGCAGGTCGAGGTCCACCTCGAGGTCGAGCGTGGCGCCGCCGGCACCGACCGCCACTTCGGCACGACGACTGCTGTAGCCGTCCGCCCGCACCGACACGTGATAGTCGCCGGGCGGCAGGCTGTCGAACCGGTAGGTGCCGTCCTCTGCCGTGCGCGTCTCGCGGCGCAGCTCGTCGAGCACCACCGCCGCGCCTCCCATGGGATCGCCGCCCGCCCGGGTCACCCGGCCGCTCAGCGCGCCCTGCGCCAGAGCCGGCACAGCGCCGGCGAGAACGGCCATCACGGCAACGAGCAGCGGGATTCGAAGCGAGGACTGATGACGCACGGGACCGACCTCCGCAGACCCGCCTAGCGTAGCGGGCAACAGGGCACCTCCGCCACAGGCGCGCACTCAGACGGCCGGATCGGGCCCATGAATGGTGGCGTGACACCGACGAGAAGCCGGTAACGTACGCCCCCGATGGCCGGCGGCCGGCAACTGCCGGGCACTCGTGCTACCGTCAACCGAAGATGCGAATAAGACGTTCAGCCGCCATGGCCCTGGGCGCAGTCCTCGTCCTGCCGGGCCTCGCCCTCGCTCAGGGCGGCACGGTGACTGGTGTCGTCACGACCGCGGCGACCGCACCGCGGCCGCTGCGCGTCACGATGGACATGAAGGTGTGCGGCCGGGAGCTGCCCGACGAGTCGATCGTCGTGGCCGCCGGCGGGCTGTTGGCCAACGCGGTGGTGAGCCTGACCGGCGTCAAGGTCACCACGCCGTACCCAGAGCCCCAGGTCACGAACGAGAAGTGCCGCTTCCTGCCGCGCGTGCAGGTCGCCCGACCCGGAGCTCCAACCAGCACCACCAGTCACGATCCGCTGCTGCACACGACCAACGCCCAGCAGGACGGCGGCAGAACCCTCTTCAACGTCGGGTTGCCGGCGCCCGGCATGGTCGTCACGCGGCCGCTCAACGGCGCCGGGCTGGTGCGCATCACCTGCAACACCCACCCGTGGATGCGCGGCTTCATCGTGGTCACCGACGACATGGCTGCCGTGAGCGGCGCCGATGGCCGTTTCGAGCTGCAGGGCGTGCCGCCAGGGACCTACGGGCTGAAGGTCTGGCACGAGACGCTCGAGGCCGCGCCGATGAGGGTCACGGTCACCGCCGGCGGCACCGCCACCGTCACGCTCACCCTGGCGCGCTAGCACGGCGGGGCGGCATGCCGCTCGGTGCCGTCCGATAGAATGGCCACATCCCCCCGGGAGTCGATTCGATGATGCCTGTCACCCGCCGCCGACCTTCGCCTGCCCTCGCGGCTCTGCTCGTCGTGGGCCTCGGCGTGATGGCCGCCTCCGCGCAGACCGTCATCACGCCGCCCAAGAACAAGTACACCCCCGAACAGGACGTGCAGCTCGGCAAGGAAGCGGCGGCCGAGGTGCGGCAGAAGTATCCGATCATCGCCGACGACCAGATCAACGCGTATCTCGATCGCGCCGGCCACGCCCTCGTGCAGGCGGCCCCGCCGGGCCTCAACCAGCCGGTCTTCGAGTACTCGTTCACGCCGGTCAACCTGAAAGAGATCAACGCCTTCGCGCTGCCTGGCGGGCCGATGTTCGTCAACCGCGGCATGTTCGACGCGGCCTCGAGCGAGGGCGAAGTCGTGGGCGTGATGGCACACGAGCTGGCGCACGTGCTGCTGCGCCACGGCACGGCGAACGCCACGAAGGCGCAGAACTTCCAGATCGGCGCCGTCGCCGGCGCCATCGCCGGGGCGATCATCGGCGGCGGTTGGGGCGACGCGATCGCGCAGGGCTCGCAATTCGGCCTCGGCGCCTGGCTCATGAAGTACAGCCGCGAGTACGAAAAGCAGGCTGATTTACTGGGTGCGCAGATCATGGCGCGCGCCGGCTTCGACCCGCGCGACCTGGCGAAGATGTTCGAGACCATCGAGCGCGAGTCGAAGGGCAATACCCCGCCGCAGTGGCTGAGCAGCCACCCGAATCCGGGCAACCGCGTGGACTACATCCGCGCCGAAGCCGCCACGCTCACCATCGGCCCGCGATCGAACGGCAGCGGCTTTGCCAGCGCCAAGGCGCGTTTCGCCGCGATGCCGCCGGCGCAGTCGATGGCCGATCTGTCGCGCGCCGGCAACGGCGGCAGCGGCGGCTCGGCGCCAGCATCCGTCGGTACCGTCGGGCAGCCTGTGCCGGCGCCGGCCGCGCGCTACAAGACGGCGCGTGGCGGCGAGCTCTTCCAGGTGAGCGTGCCCACCAACTGGACGGGCATCAACGGCAACAACGCCGTGAAGTTCGTACCGGAGAACGCCTACGGCGACTATCGGGGACAGAGCGTCGTCACCCACGGCGTGGAACTTGGCGTGGCACGCGCCGCCTCGCGCGATCTGTCGGAATCGACCGAGGCGTTCGTGAACTCACTGATTCGCGCCAATCCCGGCATGCGTATCGCCGATTCGGCCCGGGCCGTGCGCATCGCGCAGCGTTCGGGTATCGGCACGGCGCTGGTGGGCCAGTCGGCGCTCGGACAGACCGAGCGCGTCGGTGTCTACACGACGCTGCTGGCCGACGGCAGCCTCTTCTACTACCTGACGGTCGCGCCACAAGACGATGCGTCGATCTACGCGCCGGCCTTCGAGCGCGTCGGCAGTTCCATTCGCCTGACCGACCGGTAGCCCGCGACCGATCCGCCTCGCCGATTTGCCAACGGCCACCGGCGCCCGTCAGACCCGGGCCCCGCCATCCCGCCGCAGGACCTCGAGGCCCTCGACGTGCGCGTACTGGCGCCGCCGGCGGACGGCCCGTCCCTCTTGCCCGCCGGCACACGCGCGCTCATATCGATTGTAGTCGGACCACGACAACAATCCGTGGGTCGCCCCAACGGACGCAGTCCATCGCTTCATGAGCCAGGCATGGCCGCCGGCCACCGTCCGTCGGGACGGGCGCTGACCGATCAGAAGCGGTAGCCAGCCCGGAGTGCGATCGCGCGCGGCGCGGCCACCTCGATACTCGAGCCCACGCTGGCGTTCACGAAGATGAGCGCGTCGAACAGGTTCTCGATGTGCAGCCCGATCTCGGTACGCGAGCCAAGACGAGAGCTGAGCGACGCATCGACCCTGGTGAAAGCTGGCAGATCGAGCGGGTCAGGCGCCGCAACCGTGCGAGCGCCGTTCGAGCCAAGACGGACGCCCTGGTGCACGATGCCGAGGCCGGCACCGAGGCCATCGAGGACACCGGCCGTTCGTGCGTAGCGCGTCCAGAGATTCCACGCCCACATCGGCGACTTCTCGGCTCGCGAACCCGGAATGGCGAGCGTCGCCGTGGCCGGTCCCTCGCCCGTATAGGTCGCATCGAGGTAGGTCACGCTCCCTGACACGTGCAGCAGCGGCAGCGGCTCGAGTTCGGCGCTGGCCTCGACGCCACGGCTCTGCCGGGTACCTGCTGCCGCATAGTAGCGATTGCCGTTCGGATTGAGATCGTTGGCCCCCGACTGGACGAGCGCGTTGTCGATGGCGTTGTGGAAGGCGGCGACCGTCCAGGACGCGCGGCGCCGGCCACCCTTGATGCCGACCTCGGCGTTGACCCCTTGCGTCGGCGCGAACGCTCCCCGCCTGCCGCTGGCGGTCTCAGCGGCGGGATCGGACGGGTTGTAGCTGGTGGCGTAGCTGGCATAGAGCGATGTCGCGTCTGTCGGCTTGACGACAATCGCGCCGTTCGGCATGAGATCACTGCGCCGCGCCGTCTGGTCGACGGCGAGGCGGTTCTCGCCGTAGCCGACGCCGAGCGTCACGAGGACGCGGCCCCCGGCAAGCGCGGTTTGATTCTGCAGATACGTCGTCCAGTAGGTGGCGTCGGTCCATGGCTGAAATGCAATCGCCGGATAGCGGTCGACGAGAGGACTCGTGGCCAGCCCCGTGTAGATATCGACCGGCGACTGCGGACCGGGCAAGGGTCCCTGCGCGGCGGTGCCGCGGGTGGATGACCGCCGCCCGGTCACACCGGCCTGCACGAGCGTGCTCCACGAGGAGCCGCGCACGATGTCCTGCACGACCTGCGCATCGTAGTTGTGATAGCGGCGCTCGGTCTCGCTGCGCGTCTGCCCTCGCGGGATCAGGCCGGACGACTGGAGCAGCGCCACGTTCACCTGGGGCGTGAACTGGTCGATGGCGGTGTCGTTGGCCAGGAACCGGTAGGCGGCGGTGTAGCGCGTGCGGCCGCCAATCGCACCGCGGGCGTCGGCACCGGCCTGCAGGACCTCGTCGATGCCGCCGCCAGACGCGTGGTTCACCGACATCGGCGAGAGATCGCCGCGGTTGATGGGACCGCGCACGCCATCGCTCGTCGAGAGCGACGTCGAGGGCGACACGAGAAGTCCACCGCCCTGCGGGCGGTCGAAGCGCGTCCACTTGATCGTGGGCGTCACGGTGTGCGCCCCGTGGGGGTCGAGCGCGAGACGCAGGAGACCAGCGGCGTACTGATTGCGGTCGTCCACGCCGCCGGTGAAGTACTCCATGTGCTCGGCGGTCGCCAGCCCGCGGTACAGCACGCGGCGGCCCTTGCCCCATGGCCCCGTCGTGTCGAGGTCCAGGCCGGCTGATGTCCGGTCCGCGAGTCCGACACCACCTCCCGCGTAACCCGAGAAGCGGACGTCGACGGTCGTAACCGGCGCCGCTTGCGGCTGCTTTGAGACCAGGTTGACGAGACCGCCGGGCGTCGCCGACGAACCGTAGAGGATGCCGGCGGGACCACGCAGGAACACCACGTCCTCGACGCCGAACATCGAGCCCCCGTAGCGTCCGCCGGCGTTCACGCCGACCAGGCCGTCGACACGGGTATCGTCTGGTCCCATTCGGTAGCCCCGCGAATAGAAGTGATAGCTGCCGGTGCGATAACTGTTGACCGACATCCCAGGCACGTAGGCCAGCGCTTCGCTGACCGTGCGAATGTTCTGCGTCTTGAGGCGTTCGGCGCCAATCACGGTCACGCTGCGCGGCGTATCGAGCGGCGCCGTGACAAGCCGCGTCGCCGTTACGGCGGCCGACGGCGAGACACCCTCCACACGGACGGCCTCGACGACGGTCGCCGGCTCGAGGACCACCGAGACCCTCAGATGCGCGCCCGGCGTGACCATCACCTCGCGCGAGGCGACGGCGAAGCCCAGGCGCATGACGTGCACGACATGGCGGCCGGCGGCCACGGCGGTCGCGCGATACGCAGCGCCATCATCGACCCATGAGAGGCGGTGGAGTGGAGCGCCCACCGGGCCGAGTTCCACGATCGCGTCGGTGACGCGACCGCCTGACGAATCGCTGACCTCCACGTCAACCATGGCGGGGGCGGGAGCTTGAGGCCGCCCCTCGGCGAACGGGGCGGCCAGAGACATGACTGTGACGACGAACGCGAGCACGCTCGCGGGGCGAGCCCGACCGACAACGATCTTCGAACGTTCCATTCCGGCACACGAATCCTTCTGACGCTGCTGATAGAGGACGACTACGACGACAACGCGGCGCGTGCTTCGCTGACGGATCGGGCGCGCCGCCGCATCCACGCCCACCATCGCCGCCAGGCCAAGGCAATGCCGGTGTAGACCAGCACCGCACCGCCCGCCGAGACCAGTCCGGCCACGGTCTGTCCCAAGAGGCCGTAATACTCGCCCGTATGCACGAAGCGCAGCCACGAGCGTGCGCGGCGGCCCGGACTCAACGCGTCGAACGTTTCGAAGGCCACGACCGTACCGTCGGCCCGATTGACGGTGAGCGTGGCGCGCTTCTGCGGCTGACCGCCGTAGCCTTCGTCGATGGTGAGGGCGATGGGGGCATCGGGTGGCCCGGCCAGTCGGACGCTGATCGCGCGCCAGTCCGGCACCTGTGCTTCGGCCAGCGCCCACGCGGCATCGAGGCCCGCGAGCGCCGGTGCGGCGGTTCGAGTCGCCTCGCCTCCAGCGCGGGCCGGTCCGGGTGAGGCCGGGCGTGCGGCCGGCGGCGGCGTGTCACCGACGAGCCGGTAAACGAGGCTGCTGGCCCACGGGAATGAAATGGGCACCGCGCCAGCCACCACGATGGCGAGCGGAATCGCGGACCAGATGCCGATGACGTTGTGCCAGTTGAAGTCACGGGCCTTGCCGGGCAGGCCACGGCGGAACCACAACACCTGCGCGAACTGCGTGCGCGACCAGAGGCGCGGCACCCAGAGGTAGATCCCGCTCAGCACGATGAAGAGGAAGCCGGCATTGGCCACGCCGGTGACGAGGCGGCCGGTGGCGCGGCTGGCGCCCTCGAGCGCCAGCCAGCGGTGCCAGTTGGTCGTGACGCGGAAGAAGGTGCGGAGGCCCGCCGCCGGCGGCCCGAGCACGGCGCCGGTGTAGGGATTCACGAGCACGGTCCGGTTGCCGCCGACCGTGACGGTGGCGGGCGCGGCCGGGTCGGCGCGTCGCGTCACACCCGTGGGGACCGCCCCCGGCTGGGCAACGGCCACCGCCGCCAGCAGCGTCTCTGGCGACAGCGGTCGCGCACCCTCCGGGGGCGGCGCCCACGCGTGCGCGCGCTGGTCCGCCCACTCGAGCAGCTGCTTCTCGTAGGTAAGCGCGACGCCGGTCACGGACATCGCCAGTACGACCACCCCTGCCACGACGCCCGTGACGAGGTGCGACCAGAACAAGACGGAACGAAATGGTGCCATATCAAACTGAGACTCGGTCTCAAGACCAGGATCCTAATGGCGACCAATTTGGTCGGTCAAGCCAATAATGAGACCGAGTCTCAACTATTACGTTCGGCTGACATTCGGGGACATGGGAAGCGGGCCCGAATCGACTGCCCTCCCCGCGAATCCAGCGGGCACCCGACCCGGACCGCCCGGTAGAATGACTAGCTATGCGTAGCTTCGTTCTGGTTCTTGCCGCCGCCGTCGTTGCTGGCGGCCTCGCCTTGGCGCAGGAAGCGCCCAACCAGGAGCGCGAGTTCATGACGCGCGTTCGCCGTCTCACCGTCGAAGGCAAGCGCGCCGGTGAAGGCTACTGGTCGCCCGATGGCAAGCGGCTGGTGCTGCAGAGCGAGCGCGAGCCTGGGAATCCCTTCTACCAGATGTACGTCATGGACCTCACCTCGGGTGACACGACGCGCATCTCGCCCGGCATCGGGAAGACCACGTGCGCGTTCTTCCGTCCGGGCAGCGATGAGATTCTCTTCGCCTCGACCCACCACGATCCGAAGTCGAAGCAGTATCAGGACGACGAACTCGCCTTCCGCGCCTCGGGCAAAGAACGCCGCTACGCCTGGGACTACGACCCGGAGATGGAGATCTACGCCTACCATGAGGGCACCAAGGCGCTCACCCGGCTCACGAACGTCAAGGGCTACGACGCCGAGGCCGGCTACTCGCCCGATGGGCAATGGATCGTGTTTTCTTCGACGCGCCTGGCCCACGACCACGCTTTGACGCCTGCCGAGGACAAGCAGCTGGCAACCGACCCCTCGTGGTTCGCCGAGATCTACGTGATGAAGGCGGATGGATCGGGCCAGCGACGCCTGACGACCACGCCAGGCTACGACGGCGGCCCGTTCTTCACACCAGACGGCAAGAAGATCCTGTGGCGGCGCTTCGACGAACAGGGCCTCATCGCCGACGTGTGGACGATGAATCCCGACGGCACCGACGCCAAGCAGATCACCAACTTCAAGGCCATGAGCTGGGCGCCCTACATGCACGCGTCGGGCGAGTACATCCTGTTTGCCTCGAACAAGCTCGGCTTCGAGAACTTCGAGATCTACATGGTGGACGCCGCGGGCGCCAAGGAACCGGTGCGCGTCACCTACTCCGACGGCTTCGACGGCCTGCCCGTGCCCTCGCCAGATGGGAAGCAAATCGCCTTCACATCGGCACGGTCGGGGGGCGGCGCCGGCCAGATCTTCCTGGCGCAGTGGAATCACGACGCGGCGTTGAAGGCCCTCGAGGCCGCGCCGCCGCGCAAGGACTGAGGACGTCATGACCCGCCATCTACTTCGCGTTCCCGCCGCCGCGCTGCTCGCGCTGGCTGCCGCCACCCTCGCCTACGGACAGACCGCGGCGCCGGCCGCCTCGAAGACGCGGGCTGACGTCATGGTGCTCGCCTCCGATCGTCTGGCCGGACGCCAGGCGGGGTCGGAAGGTGCGACGCTCGCCGCCGAGCACCTGGCCGCCGAGTTGAAGAAGATGGGCGCGCAACCGCTGCCCGGCCACAAAGACTTCCGCCTGCCCTTCAGCTTCACGGCCGGTGTGAAGGATGGCGGCACGACGCTCAGCGTCGCCTCCGCCTCCTTCGCCCGTGCCGTCGACGTGCAGGCCCTGTCGTTTTCCGACAATGGCGAGGCCAGCGGCGACGTGGTCTTCGCGGGCTACGGGCTGGTGGTGCCCGAATCGCAGAACTTCGGCTACGACAGCTACGCCACGCTCGACGTCAAGGACAAGGTCGTCGTGGTCTTCCGCTACTTCCCGGAAGACGCCGATCAGAAGACGCGGCAGATTCTCTCCCGCTACGCCGACCTGCGCTACAAGGCCATGCAGGCGCGCCAACGCGGCGCCAGGGCGCTCATCGTCGTCACCGGCCCGCGGTCCCCGAACGGCGGTGAGACGATTCCGATGAGCTTCGACACGGCCCTCGCCGGCTCGGGCATCGTGGCCGCCAGCGTCTCGGGCACCGTGGCGCAGGCGCTGTTTGCGGGCATCACGGACAAGACACTGGAACAGATTCAGCAGGGTTTCGACGCCGGCAACCCGCACACCGCAGGGTTTGCCCTGCCGGGCGTGACGGTCACCGTCAAGACGGCGGTCGTGCGCGAGAAGCAGGAAGGCTTCAACGTCGTGGGCTATCTGCCAGCCACCTCGCCCGTCGCGCTGCCGAAACCCTGGGTCGCGCTTGGCGCGCACTACGATCACCTGGGCCGGGGCAGCCACGGCAACTCGCTGGCGACCAAGGACGACGCCGGCAAGATCCACTACGGCGCCGACGACAACGCCTCCGGTACCGCCGCGGTGCTGGCCGCCGGCCGCGAACTGGCGAAGAAGACGGTGCGGTCGCGGCACGTCATGCTCGGCTTCTGGTCGGCCGAAGAGATCGGACTGATCGGCTCGAACGCCTTCGTCACGACGCCGCCGGTGCCGAACGACCAGCTCGCGGCCTACTTCAACTTCGACATGGTCGGGCGGATGCAGGACAACAAGCTCACCGTGCAGGCCGTGGGCTCGAGCCCCGGCTGGAAGGGGCTGATCGAGCGGGCCAACGTCGCCGCGGGCTTCGAGCTCGTGCTGCAAGACGATCCGTATCAACCGACCGACGTGGCGAGCTTCAACCAGGCGAGCGTGCCGAGCCTGGCCTTCTTCACCGGAACACACGTCGACTATCACAAGCCGTCCGACACCGCCGACAAGATCAACTACCAGGACCTCGACCGGGTCGTCGACTTCGCGGTCGCCCTCGCCAGCCGCGTCGGCGATGAGCCCGAGGCGCTGGCCTTCGCGAAAGTCGAGCAGGCGCAGCAATCGGGCGGCGGCCGCGCCGGCGTGCGCATCTTCACCGGCACGATCCCCGACTACGCGACCGACGTGAAGGGGTTGCTGCTTGGCGGCGTCATCGGCGGCGGCCCGGCCGAGCAGGCCGGCCTGCAGAAGGGTGACGTGATCGTCCAGATTGGCGAGCAGACGATCGCCAACATCTACGACTACACCTACGCCCTGGAGGCGCTCAAGGTGAACGTCGCGGTGCCGCTCGTCTACATGCGGGGCGCCGAACGGCGGCAAACGACGCTGACGCCGGCAGCACGAAAGTAGCCGATGCCGCTCGTGCCGCCCGCCGTCCGGCAGTTCGTCAGTGTGGGTAGGGTCGAGGCATTCGGACCGGGTGGGCACTTCGTGAAGACTTCTTCGCCCTCGACAACCTCTGCCTCCACCAGGCGGGTCCGCTCTGCGAGGGGCAGATCGATGCGCTGAACGAGGTGACGTGCCCGTGGCACGGCTGGAGTTACGAGATCCGCACCGGACGCCTCGTGCCGGACCCGACAATGGGCGTCAGCCGGCACGAGGTGCAGGTCGCGGACGGCGAAGTCCGCGTGCGCGCGGCAAACTGATACGGGCCGCTACGGTTGTGCTACGCTCCCCCGTCATGGCCCAGATTCACGTTGCCCGCCTGCTGGTGTTCGCCGCTGGCCTGGTACTGTCTTCCGCGCTCGTCCTGGCGCAGAATCCCGCGGCCGGCAAGTGGACCTTGGACATCGATAGTCCGCAAGGCGCGACCACGGCCGGGCTGACGCTCACCGTGGAAGGAGATGTCGTGAAGGGCACCCTCGCTGGTGACATGGGCGAACTGCCGATCACCGGCAAGTTCACCGATGGTCAGGTCAGCTTCAGCTTCGACTATCAGGGCCCGAACGGCCCGATCGCGATCATGACCAAGGCCACCGTGACCGGCGACGAGATGAAGGGCGAAATGGACTACGGCCAGGGCGTGGCGCCGTTCACGGGCAAGCGCGCCGGGCAGTAGCGGTCGAACCTTCGCCGGGCGGTGCCGGCTCATCCCGCATGAGGCCCCGCCACGGGTGGGCTGATATCGAAACGAGCCGCGCCCTCACCGGCGACACGTGCCTGCCGTGGTCCTGGATGGGCTACGTGCCGTTCGACCGTCCTGAGCCGGCCACAATCCAGGCCCGCGACCGTCCGGTCGCGCCGCGCCATGCACAGTAGCCCTGCGCCTGGGTCGTGACGGAGTCAGTGTTCAGTAAGCAGCCAGCAGGCGGGCGGCCCGCTCGATTTCGTCCTGGCTGACGAGGTAGAACTCCTCGAGCGGGGGCGCATACGGCACCGGCGTGTCGAGCGCGCCCAGAACGCGCACCGGCGCGTCGAGCCACTCGAACGCCTCTTCCTGGATGATCGCCGCCACGCTCTCACCGATGCCGCCGGTGCGCGCGTCCTCGTGCACGATGAGCACACGACCGCAGTGCCTCGCCACGGTCAGCACGGTCTCGCGATCGAGCGGCGCCAGCGTCCTCAGATCGAGCACCGACGCCTCGATGCCGTCCTTCGCAAGCACCTCGGCCACCCGCAGGCACTCGTGCACGTAGGCGCCATAGGTCACCATCGCGAGATCGCCCCCGCCGCGACGCAGGGCGGCCGTGCCGATCGGGATCGGCGCCGGTGCGTCCTCGCCGAGCGTCTGCTTGATGCGCGGATCGCGATAGAGCGCGATGTGCTCGTAGAAGAGCACCGGATCGGGATCAGCCACCGCCGCGGCCATCAGCCCGCGGGCGTCTTCGGGCGTTGAGGGCACGACGATCTTGAGGCCGGGCGTGCGGTAGAACCACGGCTCGGTGTTCTGGCTGTGGTACGGCCCGGCGTAGCGAAGCCCGCCCCACGGCATCCGCACCACCATCGGCACCTCGCCGCCCCACCGGTAGCGGATCTTGGCGGCGTTGTTCACCAGCTGGTTGAAGCCCGTGGCTACGAAGTCGTTGAACTGCATCTCGCCGATCGGCCGCTGGCCGGCCAGCGCCGCGCCGACGCACACGCCGAGCACCGCACCTTCGGCCAGCGTGGAATTCAGGATCCGGTCGCCGAACTCCGCCAGCAGCGGACGTAACAGCAGGAACGCGTTGCCGTAGTCGCCGCCGACGTCTTCGCCGTAGACGAACACCCGCGAATCCGCGCGCAGGGCATCGCCCACGCCGAGCATCACGGCTTCGAGGAGCGTGCTGCCCTGCGTGTCGAACGGCAGCCATACCTCGACGGCTGGCAGCGCGACCGGGTGGGCGGCGCTGGCGCGCTGGGCCGGCTCGAGCACTTCAACCCGCGTCCTGGGCGCTTCGTCCTTGAAGACGCCGACGCCGGCTTCGTGGGGTTCCGGCCAGGCTTCCGCGATGACGCGCTGCGCTTGCGCTTCCACCAGCGCGTCAGCCCACGTCCGCAACCGGCCGAGTTCGCCGCTGTTGATGATCTTGTCGGCCTCGAGGCGCGCCGCATAGCGGGCGATGGGATCTCGGGCCGACCAGAACTCGTAGTGCTCGCGGTTGGCGTAGCCCGTCTCGTGCAGGGCGGGGTACTCCCACGACGGCGGCGTCTCTTTCCCCAGGTAGAGCATGTCGTCGTGATGGGCGTGCCCGCACATCCGCATCGCCACCAGCTCGATGAGCGCCGGACCGGCGCCGCTTCTCGCCCGCTCGGCGGCCCAGGTGAAGGCGCCGGCCACGGCATCCGCGTCGGTGCCGTCGACGGTCACGCCCGGCACGCCGTAGCCGATGGCCTTGTCGGCGAAGACGCGCACGGCGGAGTTCTCGTGCACGGGTGTCGAAAGGGCGGTCTGGTTGTTCTGGATGCAGAACACGGCGGGGAGCTTGCGCGCGGCGCACAGATTGATCGCTTCGTGCCATTCGCCGAGTGAACTGCCGCCCTCGCCGATGAACGAGAACGCCACGCGGCCCGCGCCTTCGCGCCAGAACGCCATGGCCATGCCGGCCACGTTGAGCGAGCCGATGGAGAGCGGCGCCGCCGCCGGCAGCACGCCCCACTCGAAGTCGCCGGTGTGCAGATCCTTGCCGTGCATCGGCGGACCGGCCTTGCCCATCTGCGCGCGCAGCACCTGCGCCACGGCATCTTCGTCGCTGCGCATGGCGAGCGCGATACCGAGATCGCGAATCACGGGCGCCACCACGTCACCGGTCCAGCGGCCGTCTGGCGCCCGGTACTTCGCGCCTCGCTTCAGGCGGATGCCGGCCGCGTAGATCGCTTCCTGGCCGAGCGAGCGGAAGCCCTTGCCCTGGAACGCCTTCATGCCCCAGCGCACTTCGCCGCCCATGAAGAACTGCTTCAGGCGGTTGTCGACGGCGCGCGTGAGGCACATCCCTCGCAGGATTTCCTGGCGCTCGTCGTTCGTGAGCGACGCGCTGAGCGCTTCGCGCTGCAGCCAGCCGTCGCACGTCTCGGCGATCTGCGCCCGCGCCTGTTCGAGCCGGCGGATGGCCGAGACGCCTGGTGTCGTCTCATCGAGGGTCTCGCCGCCCGACACCTCGCGATAGAGCCGGCTGGCGAGCTCGCGTCGGAACACCGGCCGCAGCGCCTCGAGCCCGGCCTTGTCGCGCGGCTTCACCTTGCCGCCGCCGCTCACCTCGAACACCTCGAGCACGAGTCGCAGCAGCGCCGGCTGCTGCTCGGCAATGAAGGCGCCAAACCGTGAGGCCAGACTGGGGGGACCGAACGCAGGGGCGGAACGAGCCATTCAGTGGCAATTCTATGGTGGAACTCCGCCGATCTCTCGTGGAAGTCCGCCGGCGAACACTCACGGGGAGCCGAGGCCTCCCTCGACTCCCCTGGGTGTCCACGACTTGAACGGCGCGGGCCGCGTGGCGTCGGCTACTGCTGGGTGGCCGTGCCCGGGCGCACCGTCGGATACGAGTAGCCGAACTCCGCCTTCATCTGATCGAGGTAGGTCTTGTACTTGGTGTTGTCGAAGTAGTACTTCTTCATCTGGTCCCGATAGCGGTCCATGATGCCTTTGTTCAGGTGAATCGCCGGCTGGTCGCCGGGCCGGAGGAGGGGCGTGTACTTGTGCTCCTTCGTCTGCACGTTGACGAAGTAGTCCTTGGCGCCTTGCACCAGTTCGGGCCGCATCATGAACTCGAGCAGCGTCATCGCCTGCGCCTTGGCGCCGGCGTTCACGCCCTTGTGGGCGATCGGCGTGGCCATCGGAATGGCGTTGGCCCAATTGTGGCCGGGACCAGCCTGGAAGTTCGACGGGAACGACAGCGACACCGTGGGCAGGGTCCACGAGATGTCGCCGATGTCGTCGGAGCCGCCGCCGCGCTTGTCTTCTTCCGGCATCGACTCGCGGCCACGCAGTTCCGGGATCTTGGTGGCGAGACCGACGACCGGCACCTTCAGTTCCTTCTGCGTCGCCGTGGCAAGCGTCAGATCGGCCTCGCTCCACGTGGGCAGACCGACCTGCTGGATGTTGGCGTAGAGCGTCTCGGCCATCGTGCGGTTCATGTGCGACGGCCAGGCCGAGCCCAGCACGCGCGAGGTGAAGGTGGTGTTGGTCATCAGGGCCGCGCCCTGGGCCATCTTGTCGGCGACGTCCCACAGGCTCTTGATGCCGTCGTAGCTGGTCTCGCGCAGGTAGTACCAGACCCCGGCATTGCGCGGCACGACGTTCGGCTGATCGCCGCCGTTGGTGATGACGTAGTGCGATCGCTGCTGCAGCCGCAGGTGCTCGCGACGGTAGTTCCAGCCCACATTCATGAGCTCCACCGCGTCGAGGGCGCTCTTACCGCGCCACGGGGCGCCGGCGCTGTGGGCCGTCTCCCCCTCGAACAGGTACTCGAGGGAGATGAGGCCGTTGCCGCCGCTTTCGCCCCAGCTGGTGGCGAGATTCGAGCCGACGTGGTTGTACATCACGAGGTCCACGTCCTTGAACATCCCCGAGCGCACGTAGTACGCCTTGGTGCCAAGCTGTTCTTCGGCGACGCCAGGCCAGATCATGATCGTGCCGGGCAGCTTCTCGCGCTCCATGATGCGCTTGACGGCCACCGCGGCCACGATATTGAGTGGCGTGCCCGAGTTGTGCCCTTCGCCGTGGCCGGGCGCGCCATCGACGATCTGATCGCGGAACGTGACGCCGGGCTTCTGCGACGCCTGCGGGATGCAGTCCACGTCCGAGCCGAGCGCGATGACGGGCTTGCCGCTGCCCCACTTCGCGACCCACGCCGTGGGGATGCCGGCGACACCGTTTTCGATCGTGAAGCCGTTGTCCTTGAGCACACCGGTCAGGTACTTCTGAGTCTCGAACTCCTGGAAGCCGAGCTCCCCGTAGCTGAAGACCATGTCGGTCATCACCTGACCGAAGTCGTACATGCCACCGACGTCGGCCATGACCTGTTCTTTCAACTTGGCCACGCGCGGGTCGACCTTCGTCGCCGCCGCGGCCGCCGGCTTGGCGGTGGGCGCCTGCGCGGCGCGTTGGCCGGCGTGCGGTACGGCGGCCGCCGCCGTCACCGCGCAGGCCGTGGCCACGACCCAGAGTCTTGCATTGCGCGTCATTCGAACCTCCTCAGCCGGGGCCATTCGGCCGACCCGACATGTCGGCACGCCCCGGAGACGGGCGGATTATGGCACCGTTACCGTGGCTGTCACGTCGCGAGTTGTCACCGCGAGACACCGCTCCGGAGCCGGCGCCATCCGGCGGGCGGATCAAGGCACTCGCCGGCCGCTGGCGTCCACTCAAGAGCATCGACGGCGAGGGACGCCGCCGGAGTCTACAATTCGCTGGTGGGCGCCTACTCGGCTGCGGAGCTGTTGAATCTCGTCGGGTTCGCGACCGGCGCGGCGCTGTGTGCCATGTTGCTGAGTCTGGTGCGACAGGGGCGTGGCTCGGCCGACCGCAGCGACCGCCTGCCCCTGCTCACGGCGCTGCTCGGCCTCGTGTGGAATCTCGGCGAACTCGGCGACTACGTGCTGAGCCGCCTCGGCAGCACCGGGCCGGAGTCGTGGCTGAGCGGCCTCTCGTTTGCGGCGCTCGCCACGCTCGCGGCCGTGGTCGTGCACTCGGTGGCGCGCGACGTCCGCGGCGGGCGCGCCCTGATCGCGGTGGCATACGCCTGCAGCATGGCCGCCACTGCCCTGCAACTGCGGACGCTCGCCCTGGGGGACGAGCGGCCCTCCGCGCTCGCGTTCACCATCCTCACGGTGGCCTTCGGCGCCATCGTCGTGCCACTGGCCGTGCTGACGCGCAGCCAGACCAACGGCCGGCGCGCGCTGTGGATGCTGGCTCTCGCGCTCTTCGCGGTGTCGGCCAACCATCTGGGCCACTTCCATGACGACGCCGGCGGCTGGGTGGCGGAGGTCGTGGGGCACCAGGCGGTACTGCCGCTGGCCTTCGCCATCCTGTACCAGGAGTACCGCTTCGCGCTCGCGGACCTCTTCCTGAAGCGCGGCCTCACGCTGATGGCGGTGGTCGCCATCGCCATGGCCTGCTACGCGGCGCTGAGCGAGGTGCCGGCAGGTCCCGGGGCCGTCGCCCTCCTGCTGGCCTGCTGGGTGGCGACGGCGGTGCTCTACCCGTCGCTTCGCGCCGGCATCGGCCGCTTCGTCGATTCGGCCCTGCTCGGCCGTCACGACTTCGGAGAGCTGCGCGGTCAGCTGGTATCGGCGTTGCCCGCGTGCGACACCGCCGAAGCCGTGCTCGAGCGCACGGCGGCCACCGTTGCCACCGCCATGAACGCCGAGCGTGCGTGGTGGGCACCCGAAGAGAGCGCTCCGGCGCCGGGAGAGATCGTGACCACGGCCGTGACCATGCCGACGACCGAAGCTCCGCGCTTCGAAGTGCGCGTCGGCAGGCTGCTCGGCGGCCGACGGCTGCTCTCGGACGACCGTGCCTTTCTCGATCAGGCGGCGCTGCTGGCGGCCAGGCGCATCGACGCGCTGCGCTTGAGCCTGGAGCGCTTCGAGCAGCGGCTGCGCCAGGAAGAGATCGAGCGCCTGGCGGCCGAGGCGGAGCTCAGGGCCCTGCGTGCGCAGATCAACCCGCACTTCCTGTTCAACGCTTTGACGACCATCGGCTATCTCATCGAAACGGCGCCGCCGCGCGCGCTCAAGACACTGCTCCGTCTCACGTCGCTGTTGCGGAGTGTGCTCAGGTCCGACGGCGAGATGACCACGCTCGGCCGCGAGCTCGAGCTGGTCGAGCAGTATCTCGACATCGAGCGGGAACGCTTCGAGGAGCGGCTCCAGGTGCAGCTGGACGTTCCTGAACAGCTGCGCACGCTCGCCGTGCCGTGCCTGATCGTGCAGCCACTGGTCGAGAACGCCGTCAAACACGGCATCGCACGTTCGATTGGTGGCGGCGAGGTACGGGTCGCGGCCCGGCTCGAGGGCGCGCCGCCGCGGCAGATGCTGCGCATCTCGGTCGAGAACACCGGCGCGCCGCTGGTCGGCGATCTGGAGGCACGGTCGGCGCGCGTGGGCCTCAACAACGTCGAGCGCCGGCTGGCCGGCCACTACGGCGAGGCGGCCGCGCTATCGCTAGGCACCGAGAACGGCGTCACACTGGCGGAGGTACGCGTGCCCGTGGCAGTTACGAGCACCGCGGCCAACGCCGGCAGCGCCCGCGCGGCTGGATAACCGATCATGGCTGCTCTGAGAGTACTCATCGCCGATGATGAACGTCCGGCGCGCAAGTTCCTGGCGAATCTGCTCGCGGCGATGCCCGACGTGGAACTCGTGGCTGAGGCGTCGAACGGACGGGAGGCCGTGGCCCTCATCGAGCAGCTTCGCCCCGACCTGGCCCTGCTCGATCTGCAGATGCCCGAGCTGGGTGGGCTCGACGCCGCCCGCCTCGTATCGGCCGGCGCCACGCCCGCCATCGCCTTCGTGACGGCATTTGACGAGTTCGCCGTGCAGGCGTTCGAGCTGAACGCGGTCGACTACCTGCTGAAACCGGTCGACAAAGAGCGCCTCACGATTACTGTCGAGCGGGCGCGCGCCCGCGTCAAAGCCGGCTCGGCCGAACGCATCCGCAGCATCGGGGCGGCAGCGGCCGCCTACGAGACGGCCACGCGCCGCAGCTTCCTCGAACGCCTTCCCGTCCGCCGCCGCGACGAGGTGTTCATCCTGCCGGTACGCCAGATTGCCTCGATCGTGGCCGATGGCGAGCTGCTACTGATTACCACCGTGACCTCGGAGCGCTACACGCTCACCCATCCGCTGCACGCGCTCGAAGCCAAACTCGACCCGCGGCGCTTCGTGCGCCTCGGCCGCGGCACACTGGCAGCGCTCGACCTCATCCAGAAGGTCAGCCCGATGCCGGGCGGCAGCTACGAGGTGACACTCACGAACGGACAGCAGCTGCCGGTCAGCCGCCTCCAGTCGAAGGTTCTGCGCGAGACGCTGCTGAAACTGTGACGGTGACACCGTGACCGGGCCCCGTAGGGACTGATCGGGGCAAGACGCTGCCGAAGGCGCAGACCCGCTACAATTACGAGCATGCGTACCGCCCTGCCTCTGCTCTGCGCGGCCGCGATGGCTGCGACGCTCATGACGTCAGACGATCTCACGGCGCAGCCGGATCTCACGGCCCGCGCCAAAGCGCTCCACGGTCAGGTCCCGCTCATCGACGGCCACAACGACTACCCATGGGCGCTGCGGAGTCTCGACCCCGGCCGCGACCTGGGGAAGGCCGACATCACCAAGAGCGTGCCGTCGCTCATGACCGACATCCCGCGCCTGCGCGCCGGGGGTCTCGGCGCCCAGTTCTGGTCGGTCTACGTGCCGTCGACGATGCCGGCGCCGGAAGCCGTCGTGGCCACGCTCGAGCAGATCGACATCGTGCACCGCATGCTCAAGCGCTGGCCTGAGACGTTCGAACTGGCGCTCTCGGCCGACGACGTCGAGCGCATCTTCAAGCGCGGGCGCATCGCCTCGATGATCGGCATGGAAGGTGGGCACTCGGTCGACAGCTCGCTGGCCACGCTGCGCATGATGCACGCCCTCGGCGCGCGCTACATGACGCTCACGCACAACAACAACACGCCATGGGCCGATGCCGCCGCCGACAAACCGGCGCACGGTGGCCTCACGAAGTTCGGGGAGGAGATGGTGCGCGAGATGAACTGGCTTGGCATGCTGGTCGACCTCAGCCACGTCTCGCCCGACACGATGGAGGACGCGCTGCGGGTGGCCGCCGCGCCGGTCATCTTCTCGCACTCGTCGGCCCGTGCCGTGGCCGACGTGCCGAGGAACGTGCCGGATGCGATCTTGCGCCAGTTGCCGAAAAACGGCGGCGTCGTGATGGTGAGCTTCGTGCCGGGCTTCACCTCGCCCGACGTCGTGGCCCACGACCGGCGCGCCTTGGCCGAACGCACGCGCCTGCAGCAGGCGATGCCGAGCGACGAGGCCGGCGTCAACAAGGCCATGGACGCCTGGCGGAAGGCCAATCCGACGCCGCGCGCCACCGTGGCCCAGGTAGCCGACCACATCGACCACATCCGCAAAGTGGCCGGCATCGACCACATCGGCCTGGGCGGCGACTTCGACGGCATCACCGAGGTGGTGCAAGGTCTCGAGGACGTCTCAACCTATCCGGCGCTCACGGCCGAGCTCTTGAAGCGCGGCTACTCCGACGACGACGTCAAGAAAGTGCTGGGCCTGAACGTGCTGCGCGCCTGGCGGCAGGCCGACCGCGTGGCGGCCGACCTCAAGAAAGAGCGTGGGCCCTCGAGCGCAACGCTTACGGGGCTGGACGGCGCGAAGTAGCCAGCACGTCGAGCAACGACAGCGGATCGACGCGCGCACCGTGCAGGCGCACGGCCCAGTGCAGGTGGGGACCGGTGACGCGGCCGGTCGCCCCGACCTTTCCGAGCAGGGCGCCCTGGGCCACGGGTTCGCCTTCCTTCACGTCGATGACCGAGAGGTGGGCCATGGTCGAGAACATTCCCTGGCCGTGGTCGAGGATGACGGTGTTGCCCGAGTAGTAGAACTCGCGGGCGTAGACGACGACGCCCGGCGTGGGCGCATGGACCGGAGTACCGGTGACCGCGGCCAAGTCGAGGCCAGTATGCGGACCGCGAGGCTCACCGTTGAGCACGCTGCGCACGCCGAAGCCGCTGACCGCCACGCCCTCCACCGGCCGCACGGCGTCGCGGCTCCAGCGGCGTTCGGCGCTGGTCGTGCGGAACAGCTCGTTGAGCAGCGCCGCCTCTTGCTGGATGCGCGGAAGCGCGCTCTTCGGCGGGTTCACGAACCTGGGATTCACGGTGATCCGGCGCGTGCGCACGGCCTTTGGTGAGATGGGAATCGTCTCGGTAGAGGTGATGGGGGCCTCTGCCGGCGTGGTGGCCGAGAGCGCCAGGGGGCTCGGGCCCGTGGCGGCCGCCACGTCGATGCCGAGCAGCGTGCGCCAGATACCGTCGGCGTCGCGCACGAACGGCACGTCACGGTCGTTCCATCTGGCGACGACCGCGGTCACCGTCGCTGGCGCTGCCACCGCCAGGTGGAGCACGTCGCCCGGCTGGACGAGTCCGGCACGATAGGTCAAGGTCAGCTGGGCGGAGGCGTCTAGCGTCGACGAAAGACACATTACGGCTGCCGCCGCGACGAGCGAGCACGTCTTCAAGTGCGCCATCCAGCGATTATAAAGCGACACCGTACTCCTCTCAGGACAACCGGCGGAGCGAGTGTCGATTGTTCGAGGTTTCACGTGTCCCAGTGTCGGCACGTTCCTTGATATCAACCCCAACAGGAGGACCGGAACATGCGCAGCATACCTGGATGGGTGGCAGGAGCCCTGGGCGTCAGCGCCATCGTGGGCGCGTTTTATCTGGGCGGGCGAGTTGACGCTGGGAGCGTCGCCAACGTCTCGCTCCCGGCGATTGACGTGGCGACGACGGCACCCGCCGCTACGACCCTCACCTCGCCGGAACTTGCGGTGGAGTGTGAGCCCGGCCAGCGCGCCGTCGTGCGCACGCTGGCCGGCGCGGTGCCGAGCGTGGCCTGCGTGAGCGATGCGCGTCCGGTCGGCATCCGCACGCAGGAGACCGAAGTCCGCCACGCGGCCCCGGCTCCTACCGGCATCGTGCGCGTGAGCGACGGCAGCGACCGTCCATACGCGCGACCAGCCGTCATCACCGAACCCGTTGAGGTCTACCGGCCGCGCTCACGCCCAGTTGCGGCTCCGTCGCGAGACGTCGAAGCACCCCAACGGTCGGTGAAGAAGAGCGTGGCGATCATCGCCGGCTCGACGGCGGCAGGCGCCGTGATGGGCGGCCTGGTGAAGGGCAAGAAGGGTGCGGTCGTTGGCGGCATCGTGGGTGGCGGAGCTGCCACGGTGTGGGATCAGGTGACGCGCCGACAGCCCGACGACATCCGCTGACCTACGACTTGCAGACCGCACGGAGACGCCGGGACGGTTCCTCCCCGTCCCGGCGCCGGCCTCCGACGCCGACGAGCGCGTCAAACGCGCGCGTCTGCTCCTGGAAGTCGCGCAAGTCGAGATACGAAGTCGCCCCGCGCTCGATGCGGGCCCGGGTCGCCGTCGACCACACGGTCACGAGCTGGTCGGCGGCGCGAAACGGCAGCGGACTGAACCGTGTGCCGCTCACCACGCTGAACATCGTGGCGTTGGTACCGATGCCGAGCGCCAGGCAGATGACGGCCAGCGCCGATGCCAGCGGCGCGCGCGTCAACGCGCGCAGCGCCATGCGGGTATCACGGATCAGGTGGTTCATCGTCCCTCGAACCGAAAACGCCTTGGCTGGCGCTAGGAGTCTGCGCGGCAGAAACCGGCAGAGTCGCGTCGCCGTCGAGTCACCACGCTGAAGCGCGCGGCGGTCTGGTCCGAGTGGCTGAGGGAGCGCGTCAGGGGCCGCGGGGAGCGCGTGAGGGTG
>JAGNJW010000011.1 GCA_018000455.1 Acidobacteriota bacterium | reverse complement strand
GGGCGGATGCGCAGGAAGTAGATGTCGCTCATCGCCTGCTTGCCGCCGCTGCTGTCGTTGTCGTTGGCGCGCGCGTAGTAGCTCACCGAGTCGCCCGCCTCGACGCCCAGCTCTTCGAGGTAGAACGTGTGCCCGGCGGTGACCTCCTCGAGCCGCTTCACGCCGCGGTAGAGCGAGACGGTCTTTTCGGCGCCGCCGTTGACCGAGTAGACGAGCTCGAGGCCGCGGACGCCGAAGTCGTCGTCAGCTCGCGCCTCGACGAAGAACTCCTCGACCGGGGTCGCGTTGGTGTCGCGGCCGGGCTTGGCAATCGCCACCGTCGGCGCCATGTCGTCGAGCACGTCGATGACGTACTGCGGCGAGGCCGTGATCATCGCACCGTCAGGGCCTTGCAGGCCGATGCGGTAGAAGCCGTCCTTGTCGGCGATGAATCGTCCGGTCAGCGTGCCGCCGGCGACGGTGGCGAGCGGCACGTTGGTCGATTCGTGCAGCGTGATCTGCCCGGCCGGCGCCGGCATGGTCGGCGTGACCGTGACCCGCACGTCGGTGCCCACGAGCACGGCGATGTCGCCGGCGTCTTCCACCGTCCGTGGTTCGAGACCGGTGTGCGCGGGGAAGTGGTACTCGAGATCGATCCTTTGCGCGTAGGGCAGGTCGACGACGTCGATCGTGAAGGTGGGCGAGCGCACGCCGGCGGCCTCAGCGAGGAACTCCAGTTTCGCATCGAGATCGAAAACCATGCCTTCGAAGGTGCCGTCCTCGCCCTTGAGCAGCGGCACCCGTTCGAAGGCCGAAGCGTCGCCCTTGCGCACGAGCAGCACGGCGTCGTCGGCGCTGAAGCCGCTGAGCGTGGCCGTGAAGAGCTGATCGGCGCCGCGCGGCACCGTGCCCGACCCCGGCGTGAGCGTGATGCGGTAGGGCGCGGCCGCCTCGAGGTCCTGCGACCATGAGTACATCGCCGCCAGACCGTGGCGCAGGTAGGCCGGTCCGAAGGTGAAGACGGCGGCGGCAAGCGCGGCCGTGGCCAGCGCCATGACGGCATAGCGCTTGACGAGCGGCTGCTCGACTCGGCGTCCAGACTCGATGTCGTCAACGCGCTCGATGGCTTCTTCGACGAGTTTGGCGACCAGCGCCGGGGAGTGCTCGGGCGAGTCGGCACGGCGCTCGGCGCTCATCGCGCTGAGCAGCAGGTTGTTGAGCGAAGGTTCGTGCTCCTCGAGATAGAGCGCGACCTGCTCGTCGGACACCCGTGTGAAGAACGGGTGCACGACCCACCACAGCGTGACCCCGACGATGACGGCCAGCGTGACGATGCGGAACGTCAGGATCGCGTTCGGTGTGAAGCGCAGGGCCTCGAGTGCGGCGCCCGCGCCGATGAGCACTACCGCGCCGGTCAGAAGCACGCGGAGCAGACCGCGGACGATCAGCCTGCGCCGCCATCCCGCCCGGACCTTGCGGATGACACTGGCTACGTCGCCGCTAGCCGCCGGTCGTCGCTCGTGGAGCATCGCCCCTCCTGGTCCGCGCCGCCGCATGCGCGGCCCGGCCGTGCGCTAGGCCGCGCCGCCCGACAGGCGGCTGGCGACCAGTGTTTCGCCGATGAGCAGCAGCATACCTGCAAGCAGCAGGTACCACCACAGCCGTTGCGACTGTTCCGTCACCTCGTCGCGGGGCGGCTCCGCGCCGGCGCGGGCCGCACGGACGGCGTCGCCCGCGCCCGTCACCGCCGCGGTCACGGTCGCCGGGTCGACGCTGGCCAGATCAGACTCCGCCACGTCGACGTTGGCCGCCACGATCGAGCTGACGGCGCCGTCGGTAGCCGCGCTGCGGATCTCGTAGAACCCCGGCCGCGCCACCTCGAAGGTGTCGCCACGGGAGGCGTCGAGCGGCGTGCGCACGGCATCGGGGCCAATCGCCAGGCGCGGACGGGCCGGATCGGCGGGCGTGTCGGGCGTGGCGACCTGGCCCACCGTGAGGGCCGCCGGCCGCTCTTCGAAGCCCGAGAGCGTGCGCACGACCTGGTGCACGAAGGGCAGGAACACCGGTTTGAGCGCCAGGTCGTTCCAGGCGAGGTCGACGCTGGAGGTCCACGTCATCATCTTGCCGAGGCCGGCCGGCGTCACGGCCAAGGCCGGCAACCCGTCGTCGTAGCGCGCCAGCACCTGCGCCGCGGCCGCGGCCGTGAGCCGCCGATAGCCGTAGACGCGCACCGACGAGAAGTCGCCGCTGCGCGCGGCGCGAAACGGCGCGAAGACCGCGTGTCCGAACTCGAGTCCGCCGAGGCGGCCGACCTCGCCACGCGTGCGATCGACCGGGGCCGCCAGGGCGCCCGGGAAACCGGCTCCCTGAGGCCATGACGCGCGCGGCCCGGCGATGAGGAAGACGCCGCCGCCGCGTTCGGCAAAACCGAGCACCCGCCCGGCGACCGCGTCGCCGAGCGGCGCGTCGTGCACGATGAGCACGTTGACCCGGGCAAGGGCGTCGTCGGTGAGCTGGTCCACGGTCGTGACCGTGACGTCGAAGCGCGGCGATTCACCGATCGCCAGCGCGCGGCGCAGATAGGTGTCGTCGGGCCCCCGGCCCCCGGCCGAGGCCAGCAGCACGGCGATCGGCCGCGTCGGTGCCAGCACGAAGTGGAAGGCGTTGTCGGCGGCCAGGGCGTCGTCGGCGAGCCGCACGACCGCCCGGATCGGTTCGGGCGTGAGGGTGACCGGGGCGAAGGTGGCCGCGGCCGAGGCCTGCGGGGCCGCCGTGACGCGCAGCGTCTCGACCACCCGCCCATTCAGTTCGAGCGCGAGCGTGGCACCCTCGGCCGCTCCGGAGCCGCGGTTGGTGACGCCGCCGGTCACCGTGGCGCGTTCCTGTCCTTCGAAGCGCGAGCGCCGCACCGCGACCGGCGTGACCGACAGATTGCGCGTGTCGGTGTCGGTGATGGCCACCGGCGTGAGCACCGTGCCGGCCGGCAGGCGGTCGTCATCGCTCGGCGCCCAAGCCAGCTTCTGGAAGTCGCTGATGAGCACGACTTCCTTGCGTGGCCGCGTCGACTCACTCACGATCGTGCCCGCCACGCGCAGCGCCGGCGAGTAGCGCGTGGACTCGGCGCCCGGCGTGGCTGCCCCGAGCGCCGCCTCGAGCCTGGCGCGATCGTCGATCGACTGCAGCGCCACTTCGGCGCCGGTGCCGAAGAAGACCAGACTGGCGCGGTCGCCCTGACCGAGCGCATCGACGACGCCCTGTGCGGCGGCCTGCGCCCTGGCCCAGCGGGTGCCGTAGCCCATGCTGTAGGAACGGTCGACGAGCACCACGACCTCGCGCGCGCCGCCGGCCATGATCGCTGCGCTGCCGCGCACGAAGGGCCGCGCGAAGGCCGCCACGATGAGCGCCAGCGCCAGCAGGCGCAGCGCCAGCAGTGCCCAGTGCCGGATCTTGCGCCGTCGTACCGACTCGTAGGGCACGCGCCGCACGAACATCAGCGACGGGAAAGCCACCACCGTGTTCTTCTCGCGCTGGATCAGGTGCACGAGCACCGGCACAGCCAGCGCCGCCAGCCCGGCGAAGAAGAGGGGGACGAGGAAGCCCATAGCGGTCTACCGCACCCGCGACGTCCGCTCGCGGAACGACAAGTAGTCGTAGAGCGCGAAGTCGAGAGGCCGGCCGGTGTCGAGCAGGCGGTAGTCCACGCCCCGCTCGGCGGCCCGCGCCGTGAGCTGCGCGATGTGCGCCTGCACCAGCGCCTGGTACTTGTCACGGAAGGATTCGGGCACGACCGGCAGTTGTTCGCCGGTCTCCAGATCCTCGAAGGCCGACGGATCCATGTATGGGAACTCGAGTTCGGCTGGGTCGAGCACGTGGAAGACGACGACGTCGCTGCCGCGGAAGCGGATGGGCGCCAGCGCCTCGAAGATGGCCTCCGGTTCGTCGTAGAGATCCGAGATGAGGACGACGACGCCGCGGCGGCCGAAATGCTCGGCCAGCTTCTTGAGCGGTGTCGAGAGGTGTCCGGGCCGGGTGGCCGTCGCCCGATCGAGCGTGTGCAGCACGACATCGAGGTGCTTGGCCGAGGGCGGTACGTGATCGACGATGTCGGAGTCGAAGGTCACGAGCCCGACCCGGTCGCGCTGTTTGTGCACGAGATACGTCAGGCAGGCGCCGAGCGTCCGAGCGTAGTCGAGCTTGCTCACCTTGGCTCCGAACGCCATCGAAGCGGAGATGTCGAGCAGCACGGTGAAGTTCGAGTTCGAGTCGGCCTCGAACTCCTTCACGAAGTACTTGTCGGTGCGCGCGTAGACGCGCCAGTCGACGCGGCGGATGTCGTCGCCGGGCACGTAGCCGCGGTGTTCCGCGAAATCGACCGACGTGCCGAAGTACGGCGACCGGTGGAGGCCGTTGATGACGCCGTCGACGACCGACCGCGCCACCAGATCCAGGTTGCCGATGCGGGCGAGAACCGCCGGGTCGACGAACTGCGCGCCGGGAATGGCACCCCCGAGCTGCATCACATGCCCGATCGCGGAGCCGGCACCGACTCGAGCAGTCGGTCGACGATCATGTCGGAGTTCATGCCTTCCGACTGCGCGTGGAAGTTGATGAGAATGCGGTGGCGGAGCACGGGATGCGACAGCGCGCGAATGTCGTCGAAGGTGACGTGATAGCGGCCGCTCGTGAGGGCGCGGGCCTTGGCGGCGAGCACGAGGTACTGCGCGGCGCGGACGCTGGCGCCAAACGACACCCACTTCTTCACCATGTCGCTGGCGCCAGGCGACTTCGGCCGGCTGGCCCGCACGAGCGACAGGGCGTAGCGCATCACCGGCTCGGCGACCGGCACACGGCGTACCAGGCGCTTGAAGGCGATGAGGTCTTCGCCGTTGACGGTGCGCTCGAACTGCGGATCGATCACGGCGGTGGTCGTGCGGACGACCTCGTACTCTTCCTCCTCGGGCGGATGCTCGATCACGATGTGGAACATGAAACGGTCGAGCTGGGCTTCCGGCAACGGATAGGTGCCTTCGAGCTCGATCGGGTTCTGCGTCGCGAAGACGTAGAACGGTTCATCCAGCGTGTAGGTGCGGCCCTGGATGGTGACGCGGTGCTCCTGCATCGCTTCGAGCAGGGCCGACTGCGTCTTCGGTGGCGTGCGGTTGATCTCGTCCGCCAGCAGGATGTTGGTGAAGATCGGTCCGGGCGCGAAAACCATCTGGCGCCGGCCCGTCGCCGGGTCCTCCTGGATGATGTCGGTGCCGGTGATGTCGGACGGCATCAGGTCGGGCGTGAACTGGATGCGCGCGAACTTCAAATCGAGCACCCGGGCCAGCGTGTGGATGAGCAGCGTTTTGGCCAGGCCCGGCACGCCGATGATCAGGCTGTTGCCGCCAACGAACAGCGTCAGCAGCACCTGCTGCAGCACCTCGTCCTGGCCGACGATGAGCTTCTTGAGCTCGTGGCGGATGCGGTCCTGCCCGTGCTTCATCCGGTCGGCGAGCGCGATGTCGTCCGGTGCGCTCAGATCCACCTGCATGTTGGCTGCGTCCACGAATCCTCCCTGCCTGCCCGTGCGTCGATCGCGGCCCGCCGGCGTGGCGCCGCGCCGCTAGTGTGTCATGCCGTACACGATGTAGTTCACGCCGAACTTGTAGGCCTCGTTCGAGAGATCGATCGGCACCCAGCCGGTGTCCGAGAACTCCCAGTACTCGCCCAGGTCGTTGTTGTAGTTCGCCACCGCCTGGAGCCGCTTCGACGGATCGCCGTCCTCGAAGAGGCCGTAGAAGATCGGCGTCAGGCCGCCGTAGGGCGAGACGAAGCGGGCCGGATCAATCTCGAAGAACGAATGAAAAATGGGATGCGCCGCGTCGAGCTTGACGAAGCGCTGTTCCGGCAGCACCCGCCGCATCTGCTCCTCGAAGTTGTACCAGTGCTCCTGCCGGAAGTCATCGAAGATGACGAACCCGCCCTTGCGCAGGTAGGCGCGCAGGCCCTGGACTTCCTGCTCGTTCATGCTCCAGTAGCCTGGCTCCGACATGTAGGCCACCGGGTAGTTGTGCAGCTCCGGATCGTTGAGCGCCAGGATGGCGCTCTCGTCCAGGTGCGGCCTGAGCAGCGTCAGTTCCTGGAGGATCTTCATCAGGTGCCGATCGGCGCGAGGATAGTCGTGGTGCCACGGGGGCTCGCGGCGAAAGCCGCGGAAGCTGCCGAGACTGCCACCCATGTTGTAGCGCAGCCGTACGAAGGCGAAGCGCCCGTCGTAGGGGACGTGCACGCTGACGTCGTCGACCGGCGCCGGCCGCGAGCGTGGCGCCTGGGCCCGGAACGGGTTCTGCGCCGCCAGCGCGCCGCCGCCGGCAAGCGCCAACGCCAGCACCAGCCCGACGGCCGGGTGCCAGTGCCGCGGACTACGAGAGGCCGACGGCACGCCGGTACCCCCACTCCGCGCTCAGCAGGCCCAGCAGGAGCAGCAGCACGATCGGCGCGTTCCACAGTTCGCGCTCTTCGACGGCGGTGATGCCGCGGCCGGTGTACTTCACGTCTTCGAGCAGCTGCGCGGCGGTTTCCGGTGTGTAGACGCGTCCGCCAGTGTCATCGGCGAGACGGCGGAGCGCCGCCATCTGCCGCGTCGCTTCGGCGTACTCCGCGTCACCCGGCCCGGCGTTGACGTGCACGGTCGACTCGCCGAGCCGCGTCTCGCCCCGCATGGCCTCGACCCGGGCCTCGTACCACCCGGCCGCGCCGGTGGGCGCCGTGCCGGTGTAGAGGCCGTTGCGCTGGCCGTTCCAGGTGAGCGGCACGGTCGTCGTGGCGCCGTCGGGGCCGACGACGGTGGCCGTCACGACGGCGTCGTTGGCGGCGACAAACGACGCGTCGGTCACCTCGGCGCTGAGCACGATCGGGTCACCGGGGTCGATGCGGTCCGATGCGGTGGTCAGCTCGACCGGGTCGGGTACGCCGTCGACCAGCCAGCGCAGGAGCTGGCGCGTGAACGTCTCGTGCGTCTGGTCCTCGACGCTGATCGAGGCATGCATCTGCCAGAGCCAGGAATCCTGCGGCGTGAAGGCCGCCGACTTGCCGCGGCCGTAGCGCTGGATGGCCAGCACCGGCCGTTCGCGGCGCGCGCCGTCGGCGGCGCTGAGCAGCGTCGTCGCGCCGGGCTTCACCGTGTCGACGCTGTTGACGGTCGTAAGATCCGGCAGCTCCGGCCACCGCTCCGCCGACGCTTCCTCGGTAGCGGCAATCTGCGACACGGCGTGACCGCTGCCGGCGCGTGTGGGCCGCACCGCCAGCGGCGTCACGATCGGCTCGGCCGGCGGCGTCATGCGCTCGAGCATCACCGGCAGGGCGTCGCCAAGGGCCGTGCCGGCGTAACCGCCCTCACTGAAGGCGCGCGGGCCGCCGATCATCATCAGGCCGCCGCCGCGTGTGTCGACGAATTCGGTCAGCATCGCCAGTTGGTCGCCGGTGAAGGCCGCCGCCTCGATGCTGCCGAGGACGATGCCGCGGTAGGTGAACAGCTCGTCGCGTGTTCTCGGGAAGCCACCCACGAGATCGTCGGGGCCGTCGACTTCGATGCGCATGTACTTGTTGTCGGCCGTGCGCTGCAGCACGACCAGCTGCAGACGCTTGTCGTCGGCGACCGCCCGCCGCAGGAACTTCATCTCGAAGCGCGGCTCGCCCTCGAAGTAGAGGATCTTCTCCCGCCGTTCGCGCACGTCGACCAGCACGTCGCGGGCATTGTTCTCGGGCAGCAGCTCGCCCGGCTGCGGCGCGACGCGGAAGGTGAACACCCGCGGACCAGGCTCGGCCGCCGTGAAGCGCACGCGCACGGTCACGGGCTGGCCGTCGGCGCCGACCGTGAAGCTCTGCGAGCCGGCCAGGGTGGCGCCGTCGAGCACATCCATGGTCAGCGGCTGGCCGGCGTAGCCGTTGGCCGTCACGACGGCGTCGAGCAGCAAGGTCGTGCCTGCGAGCACCACGCGCGGGGCCGTCACGCGGCCGACCTGGATGTCCTTCTCGGCACTGTCGCGGCCGACGCCGATGGCGAACACGGGCACCCCCGCCGCCTTGAGCCCGAGCAGCGCCGGCTCGACGGCATCACCGGTCGTGTCGGCGCCGTCGCTCACCACGACCAGTCCGGCCAGCGGCACGCCGGCGAGTTGACGCCGGGCCTGGTCGAGCGCCGCCGCCAGGCGCGTGTTGCTGCCGTCGAAGGTGAGGTCGGCGCCCGACGGCGCGGCACTGAGGCCGCTCGAAAAGCGCAACGTGCGCACGGTGAAGCGTTCGGCGAGGCCACGCCGCAGGCCGCGGTCGGCCGCGCCGAACTGCTCTTCGAGGTAGGCGCTGCGCGGCTGGCCGTTCATGTCGGCGATCCGCATGCTGCGCGAGTCGTCGAGCAACACGGCCACCACGTTCTGGTGTGGCACGGCCGCCCGCAGGACCAGCATGGGCCGCAGCAGGCACAGCATGAGCAGGGCCACGAGCGCCGTGCGCAGGGCCGTGAGCACGACGCGATCGCGGGTCGTGAGCCGGCGTGGCGCCCGGCGGTAGGCGATGACGGCGGCGGCCACGGCCACGACGGCGAAGATGGCCGCAATCGTGACGCCCGTCGGCGGCGCCAGACGCAACTCGCCCTGGCCGAAGACGGCCCAGCGGACACCGAGGAGGAGTTGGGAAAGTGTGTCGAGCACGGGTTGGCTTCGTGGGCTGGCCCGTGCCGGCCCTTGTCGGCGATTCTATTCCGCTTCGACTCCGACGCAACCGTTCTGGTCTCGCCGCTCCTGGGATAGGATGCCGACCAGTCCTCCGGAGGAGCGATCATGATGCGTCGATTGGCGGGTGCAGTAGTCGTTGGAGCGCTGGTGGCCGGAGTGTGGCCGTTGGCGCCAGTGCCCGCAGCGCAGGCACCTCCTGCCGAGCTCGTGCTCGTGAACGGCAAGGTCATCACCGTGAACGCCGGCGACGCCATTGCCGAGGCAGTGGCCGTCACGGGCGGTCGCATCGTGGCCGTGGGGACAAACGCTGACATCCGCGCGCTGGCCGGTGCGGCCACCGAGGTGATCGACCTCGGCGGACGCTCGGTCACGCCCGGGCTCATCGATACGCACGTCCACTTCACCGAGGTGGACGCGCTCTTCAGCATCGACTTGAGCGACCTGAGCATCAAGTCGATGAAAGACGTCCAGGCGCGCGTGGCGGCCCAGGTGGCCAAAGTCAAACCCGGCGAGTGGGTACTCGGCGACGGCTGGGACGAGGGCAAGCTGGCCGAGCGGCGTCACATCACCGCCGCCGACCTCGACGAGGTGGCCCCGAACAATCCGGTGTGGCTGGGCAACACCACCGGGCACTACGGCGTGGGCAATGCCTACGCCCTGAAGATCGCCGAAATCCGCAAGGGCACGCCCGATCCGCCAGCCGGAACCATCGTCCACAAAGACGACGGCGAGCCCAACGGCGTCGTGCTCGAGAGCGCCCAGCAGCTCATCACCCGTCACATTCCACCATTCACGCGCGAACAGCAGAAGGCCGGGCTGGTGAAGATGATTCAGGACTTCAACGCCGAGGGCATGATCGCCGCCAAGGATCCCGGCATCGGTCCGCTCAAGTGGGAGCTCTACAAGGAACTGCTCGCGGAGGGCCGGCTCACGGTGCGCCTGTTCGCGCTGTGGGCCGGCCCGCGCGCGCTGGACGAGGCGGCAGAAGTGCAGGCGCGCGTCGATGCCAACCCGCGACCGCCCGCCTCTCTCGGCGACGGCATGCTCTTCTCGGGCGGCGTCAAGATGTACATGGACGGCAGCGGCGGGGCCCGCACCGCCTGGATGCACGAGGACTGGAACAAGAACCTCAACGACGTCGACACCGGCAACAGCGGCTATCCCGCCACGCCGCCCGACCACTACCGCACCATGGCGACCAACTTCCACAACGCCGGCGTTCACGTGAGCACCCACGCCATCGGCGACCGGGCCATCGACTGGGTCGTCGACACCTACGCACAGGCGATTGCCGCCAAGCCGACCAGGGGTCTGAGACACGGCATCATCCACGCCAACATCCCGTCCGACCACGCGAACGACGAGATGGCGCGGCTGCAGCGCGACTACGACGCGGCCTTCCCTGAGGCGTCGGCCTCGTTCCTCTGGTGGATCGGCGACACCTACGCTGGCAACTTCGGCCCGCGTCGCAACCTGCGGATGAAGCCCTTGAAGACCTGGGCCGCGAAGGGCATCAGGTGGGGCGGCGGATCCGACTTCAGCGTCACGCCGTTTGCCGCCCGCTACGGCCTGTGGGCGTCGGTCGCGCGACAGACGCTCAACGGCACGTTCGGCAAGACGCCGTTCGGCATGGACGAGGCCGTGGACGTTGGCACGGCGCTCAAGTCGTACACCATCTGGGCCGCGCACACGATCTTTCTCGACGATCGTATCGGCTCGATCGAGGTCGGGAAAGACGCCGACCTCGCGGTGTGGGACCGCGACCCCTACACCGTTCCCACCGCGGCGCTGCGTGACATGAAGGCCGAGCTCACCATGGTCAAGGGCAAGGCCGTGTTCCGCGGCCCGGCGTTTCCGGAGGCAGCCCGGGGTCGATGAAGGCCGAAACCACCGATAATCGGCAGGTGACCGCAGCCACCGAACGCTCGCGCCGCATGCAGGTGACGACCTATGCCTCCTTCGCCGAGCACGACCGCGCCGACGTGGCCTACTGGCAGGCGTTGCCGATCGACGTTCGCCTGCTCCAGGTCTGGCGGCTGAGCGTGGAACAGTGGCAGCTCAAGGGCGAGACCCCGCATGAATCAGGACTTTGTCGATCTGTTGCGCGCCTTCTGCGCGCATGATGTCCGGTTCCTCCTGGTTGGCGCCTACGCGCTCGCGGTCCATGGCCGTCCGCGCGCGACCGGCGACCTGGACGTCTGGGTCGAGGCGACGGCCGACAACGCCCCGCGGGTCATGCAGGCTCTGACCGCCTTCGGCGCGCCTCTGGCTGCGGTGCAGGCCGCGGACTTCAGCGAGCCCGGCATCGTCTTCCAGATGGGGTTGCCGCCGGGCCGTATCGACGTGCTGACGACGCTGACCGGTGTGACATTCGACGAGGCATGGCCGGATCGGGTGTCGGCGACGTTCGGGGACGTCGCCATTGGCGTCATCGGACGCGATGCGTTCATCAAGAACAAGCGTGCCACCGGACGGGCCAAGGACCTGGGAGACATCGAGGCGCTCGATGGCGGCGCCTGACGGCGCGTCGGAATCGGACGCGCCGTCGCCCGACGCCGCCGTTCCCATCGCCCGGCGTATCGCCGCCAGTCCCGTCTTCTATCCGCTGTGGCTGCGCGGGCGTGCCGGCCCCGACGCGCGCATGCCGATGGTGGGGTGGTTCGACCCCCGGCAGCTCCTGACGACCGGTCTGAAGAGCCTGGCGTCGCTCGTCGTCGGCGAACGCAGCGACCGGCGTATCGTCCAGGCGCTGGCCTCACGCCGGCAGGAGTACTACGACCACAGCATCCACTACCGCGACGGGGCGCGTGGACCGCAGCCCGACCGGACGCGTCCGCGCGACGAGCTCTGGCTCGACTTCATCTGCGACACCGGCGACGGCTGGAACTCGACCTATGCCGTGGCCTTCGCCGCCGCGCAGCGCTCGCTGCACGTGCACGACGGCGCGACCGCCCACGATCTTCCCCGTGGCGAGGTGCTGGTGTTCGGCGGCGACGAGGTCTATCCCACGCCGAGCCGCGAGGAATACCAGCGGCGGCTGGTCGCCCCCTACGCCGCGGCCTTCGGCGACGACCAGCCTGGCGAGCGCCCGCACGTCTACGCGGTACCCGGCAATCACGACTGGTACGACGGGCTGTCGGCGTTCACGCGGCTCTTCTGCTCCGACATCGGCGGACGCCGCCTGGCCGGCTGGTGGACGCGGCAGCGGCGCAGCTACTTCGTGCTGAAGCTGCCACACCGCTGGTGGCTCGTCGGCAGCGACGGCCAGTTGCAGAGCGACCTCGACGTGCCGCAGATGGAGCACTTCCGCGACATCGCCGAGCGGCACATGCAGGCCGGTGACAAGGTCATCCTGTGCCTGTCGCAGCCGGTCTGGGTCTACGCGCAGAAGTACCGCAACATGGGCCGCGTCTTCGACGAGACCGACCTCATCTACCTGCGCGAAGAGGTGTACGCGAAACGCGGCATCGACGTGAAGGTCTATCTGACCGGCGACCTGCATCACTATCGGCGCCACGAGGAGACACGCGAATCGGCCGGCACGGCCGAACCGGTGCAGAAAATCACGGCCGGTGGCGGCGGCGCGTTCCTGCACCCGACGCACGAAGACGACTTTTCGCGCCTGCGCGAAGCCGCCATCTCCGAGGACGTGCGGTCCCGCACCTTCGAGGTGTGCGCCACCTACCCGTCCACCGCCCAGTCCGCACGACTGGCGTGGGGCAATCTGCTCTTCTTGTTCAAGAACCCGCGCTTCGGCGTCGTGCCGGCCGCGATCTATCTGATGACCGCGTGGCTGGTCGGCGCCGCCTCGGGCGGAGCGTCGCCGAGCAATCCGTGGCAGGCGCTCAGCGTCACGGTGCAGGCCTTCAGCACCGCCCCAGGACTGGCGCTCTGGTGCGGCGCCATCGTGCTGGGGTTCTTCGCCTTCACCGATACCCACAGCCGGCTCTACCGTGTGCTCGGCGGCCTCCTGCATGCGGTCGCGCACTTCACCGCGATGTTCTATCTGGGCTGGGGCGCGCTCGACGTCGCCGGCCGCGTCTTCCACGCCAGCGGAGTGCTGCGGGCGGCGCTTGCCGGCGCTGGCACGTTCGCCGGCGGCTGGCTGGCCGGCTCGATCATCATGGGCGTGTATCTGCTGGTGTCGGTCAATGTCTTCGGCCGGCACAGCGAGGAGGCCTTCAGTGGCCTGCGCATCGAGGACTTCAAGCACTTCCTCCGCCTGCACGTCGGCGCCGATGGACGGCTCACGATCTGGCCGGTGAGAATCGAGCGCGTGCCGCGGCGCTGGCGGCCGCGAGCCGAAGGCGAGGCGACGATGTCGCGTGTCGTGCCCGATGAGCCGTTCGTGGCCGAGCTCATCGAGCCGCCGATCCGGATCGGCTGAGCGGGGTGTCGGCGCCGCGGCGGCCGAGTGCGGGCCTCAGCGCAGGCGCCAGAAGCGCATCTCGAGCGACACGCGCGTGCGGTCGGTGTGCTGATTGAAGGCGCCGCCATGGATCAGATACGGCGAGAACACCAGCACCTCGTTCAACCCCGGATTGGGACGTTCGAGCTTCAGTGGATACTTCGCGCCGACCACCGACGGCACCGTGAACGTCATCCCGTTCACACGTGCACCCTCGACGGTGCGCTCGATCTCGGATTCCTTCCACCGGTGCGAGCCGCGCACGAGCGGCAGCGACGAGCGCGGCGTGCTGCCGGCAAACGGTACGTAGATGTTGACGGCATGGCGCAGGCGGTCGAGCCACACGTCGCGGTGCGGCGGGTTGTTGTCGCGGCTGCGCGGGCGCACGACCCGGTAGCAGAAGTGCTCCGGGAACTCGTTGTGCGGCGGCGTGGTCGAGACGGGCACGCCGAGCAGTTCGCTGACGCGCTGGCTGATGGCCTCGGCCGGCACGCCGAGGTCGTCCACCGCGTGGCACCAGGGCCCGCGCGCGCTCACGGCCGCGTGCGCCTCGTCGGTCGTCACCACCTCGTGGTAATGCGCCAGCGAGAAATCGTCGGGCACGGCGAGGCCGGCGGCGGCGATGCGGGCCTTGAGCGTGAGGCGGATGCCCTCGGCGAGACGCCGGTAGCCGGCCGGCGAGAGGAACGGCGCCACCAGGAAGCCCTCACCGGCCCAGGGGCGTCCCGCGATGAGATTATCGTCGCTTTCGAGCAGCACCGTCGGCGCGCCGAAAGCCGCTTCGCCCTCGATCGTGAAGGTGACCTGTTCGCCGTCGTAGTCGAGCGTGAGCTGACGCGTGGACATCCCGCCCGATTCTACGACGGCCGTCACCGCTTTACGACCTGGAGGAAGACGGCCGTGTGTCGTTGGGCCGCGATGACCAACTTGACCAACATCGCTCGGCGTGCGACGCTGGGGCATGTCGCGCACCCTGAATCTCTACGAGGCGAAGACGCAACTGTCGGCGCTGGTCGACGAGGCAGCCGCCGGTGGGGAAATCATCATCGCCAAATCCGGTAAGCCGCTGGCGAAACTCGTGCCGTTTCGACCGGTAGCCCGACGCAAACCAGGTCTCGGCAAGGGTACCGTGTGGATGGCGCCTGACTTCGACGCGCCGCTGCCGGATGGCATTCTGGCTGCGTTCGAGGGCAAGACGCGCCGCCGCCGATGAGGCTGCTGCTGGATACGCACGCCGTGCTGTGGTGGCACGACGACGACACCAGGCTCTCGGTGCCGGCCCGCCGCGCCATATCCCGCGCCGATCTCGTGCTGGTGAGCGCCGCCTCCGCGTGGGAGGTCGCTATCAAGATCGGCCTTGGGAAACTCCGGCTGCCGATACCGTTCGAGGAGGTCGTGACACGCAATGGATTCGCCGAGCTGTCCGTGACGGTGCACCATGCTGCGGAGGTGGCCGATGTTCGGCTCAAGCACCGAGATCCGTTCGACCGGATGCTCGTGGCGCAGGCGCTGGTCGAAGGGGCAACCCTTGTCACCCGCGACAAAGCGCTCGGCGACTACGGTGTGCCGGTGCTGTGGTAGCAATGGGAGCGCCCTCCTCTGGGAGTTGTCGGGCATCACGTGGCGTCGGCGGCGCGTCAGCGGCGCGTGCTGGTTGGCGTGGCTCGGCCGGCGCGGCGTTCGCTCCATCGATGACATCGCCATCGGCAACATGCCACCCGCGTAGCCTCAGTGTGCCAACGCAGCCCCTGGACCTGCTGCGCCGCGGCCGAGCGGCCGCGTTCACCGTCGCGGCGGAAGGCCGAGCGCGGGTCAACGGCCGGTCGACGTCCAGGTTGGTGTTCCGCGAGCGCCCACCGGGCGGCATCATCGCCTGCGACGAGGCCACGTTCGTACGAGTCGACGTCCGCGCCTGGGTCGACGACAGCGGCGCCATCCACCGTGCCGACGTCACCCTGCATGCCCCGACCGGACGTGGTGAGCACAACGTCCGCGTCGACTTCGTGCCACACCGCCAGCTCGAGATGCTCGTCCCGCACAGGCTGAGCGAGTCGTTCGACAAAGAGTTCACTGGCGAGGGGCACGGCCACCTACCGCAACTACCGGAAGGTCCAGACCGCCGGCCGCATCCTGCCGCCGGGCCGCTGGCACGCGCGCGAAGACCCTGTCGGCCCCGGTGACCCGCCGCGCCCGGTCTAGACGCCGATTGTCTTGAACTCCGCCTGCAGCGCCGCCAGATCCTTCATCAGGTCGGTGTAGCGGTCGACGGCGTCCTTGCCGATCTTCTGGTCGGCCTGGCCGATCATCCGCTGCACGGTGTTGAACTGGTTGAGCAGCATCGGCTGCGGATAGGGGCCGGGCATGTCGTTGAGCGTGGCCCACACCTTCTGCAGCGGGTGATCGAAGGTCACGTCCATCGGCCGCACGCCCGGCGGCGCCGAGGCCGGCGGACGCACGCTGGCCTTCTGCATCGCCTGGGTCACGTTCTCGGCCAGCTTGCGCGCCTCGCTGAGGCCATCGCGCACCTTGAGCTGGAAGGCGAGTGAAGCCTCCAGATCGAGGTTGGTGAGGCCATCGCGCAGCACGCGGGGGTCGGCACTGAGCGCGAAGCTGCGGGTGTGGCTCTGGCCGCCGGCATTGAGCGTGACGGAGTACTTGCCTGGCGCCGCCATCGGCCCGCCGGGTCCGCCGGCCGGGGTCGTCGCCGCCCACGGACCGGGGTAGCGCATGTCCCAGGTGAAGCGCTGCATGCCGGTCCGCGCTTCGATGGCCGTCGAGCCGCCGAGGCGGCGGAACGGACCGCGCATCTCCTGGCCGCCGCCCGCGCCTCGGGCGGCGGCGACCGCGAACGAGCGAATCACGGCGCCCTTGGCGTCCTTCACCTCGAGCGTCGCGTCGGTCGGCGCGCTCGCGAAGTAGAGATCGAAGTGCGGCCCCGGGATCGAGTACTCGGGTTCAGCGGCCGAGGGCGGCGTCGGCACCCAGCGGTTGCGCACGCCGTCCTGCGGCTGGAAGAGATAGACCGCCGGGAGGGACGTGGGCATCGCCGGCGCTGCCGGCCCGCCGCCGCGCTGCGCCATGGCCGGCACGGCCCGGGCGCTGCCATTGGCGGAGGTCGTCGTGGCCGGCAGCGGCGCGTAGATCGCCGCCAGCTGCTGCAGCGGCGTCAGGTCATCCATGATCCACAGGCCGCGGCCCATGGTGCTGATGACGAGATCGTTGCGGTGCACCTTGATGTCGGTGATGGGTGTGGCCGGCAGGTTGTGCTGCAGGGGCTGCCACGCCTGGCCGTCGTTGAAGGAGACGAAGGCGCCGAACTCGGTGCCGGCGTAGAGCAGGCCCTGGTGCTTCGGATCCTCGCGCACGACGCGCGTCGGATGATCGGCGGGGATGCCGTTGGCCCCGTCGGTCAGCTTCGTCCACGTCTCGCCGTAGTTGCTCGTCTTGTAGATGTACGGCTTCAAGTCGTGCTCGCGCATGAAGCGATAGGCGGCGATGTAGAACGTCCCCTTGGCGTGCGGGCTGTCTTCCACCGTCTGGATGCGGCCGCCGGGGCCCATGTCGGGCGGCGTCACGCGCTTCCACGTCTTGCCGTTGTCGCGGGTGACGCTGACGGGGCCGTCGTTGGCGCCCACCATGAGGACGCCCTTCTCGAGGCGCGATTCGATCATCGCGTAGATCGAGCTGTAGACTTCCTCGCCGGTGATGTCGCGCGTGATCGGCGTGCCCGGGATGACTTGGTACTCGGGCTCCTTGGCGGTGAGATCGGGGCTGATCGTCTCCCACGTCACGCCCTCGTCGATCGAGCGGTGGATGACGTGGCTGGCCTGGTAGACGATCCGGTCGTCGTGGGGCGAGAGGTAGACCACGGTCTGGCGCGGGAAGCGGTACTTGATCTCGTCCGGGTGGTGGCCGTAGCGGTTCTGCGGATAGATCCAGTAGTGCTTCTCCTGCCCGGTGGCCACGTTGTAGCGGCCCACTTCACCCTTGCAGGCGCCCCAGATGACCGAGCCGTCCTTGCGGGCCCAGATCTGACCGGTTTCGCAGCCCGAGGCCTGCTGCCACATCTCGGCCGGGTGATCGAGCCCCCACGAGACCGGCGGATTGCTCGGGAGGATGAGCGTGGAGTTGTCCTGCTGCGGCACGTAGAGCCTGTAGGGATGCTGCTCGTCGACCGCCACCATGTAGTACTCGGCATGCGGCTGGTTCAGGATCGACGACCAGCTCTGGCCGCCGTTCAGCGACACGTTGCCGCCGCCGTCGTTGATTTGCAGGATGATCTCGGGCGCGTCGGGATTGAACCACATGCCGTGGTTGTCGCCGTGCGGCGTGCTGACGGTGGTGAAGGTTCTGCCGGCGTCGGACGACTTGTGCAGCCCGAGTTCGTTGACCCACACCTCGTTCTCGTTCTTCGGGTTGACGTTGACGTAGTGGAAGTAGAACGGCCGGGCGCGCAGGCGCTGGCTGTTGTTCACCATCGTCCAGCTCTCGCCGGCATCGCTCGAGCGGTAGAGGCCGCCTTCCGCGCCTGGCGCCTCGACCATCGCGTAGAGCACGTTGGGGTTGCTGCGCGCGATGTCGAGATCGATCTTGCCGATGAGCTTCGCGGGCAGGCCGCCCGAGAGCTTCCTCCACGTTTCGCCGCCGTCGCTCGACTTGTAGATGCCGCCCTTGTCGGCCGGGCCGCCGCTCACGATATCCCAGCCCTTGCGGAAGCCCTTGTAGATCGCCGCATAGAGCACGCTCGGGTTCTGCCAGTCGACCTCGATGTCGCGCCCGCCGTGCTCGTCGTCGATGAACAGCGTCTTCTTCCAGGTCGTGCCGCCGTCGATGGTCTTGTAGATGCCGCGATCCGCGGTCGGGCCGAACGGCGAGCCGAGCGCCGCCGCCCACACGATGTCGGGATGGGTCGGATGGACGCGGATGGCCCCGATCTGTCCGCTCTCGCGCAGCCCTGCGAACTGGAAGCTCTTGCCGGCGTCGGTGCTCTTGAAGACGCCGCGGCCGATGATCACGTTCGAGCGGATCGCCGCCGACCCGGTGCCGACGTAGACGTGATTGGGACTCGACGGCGCGACGTCGATCGAGCCGATCGATCCGGTCGTCAACTGGCCATCGCCGACCGGATACCAGTTGATGCCGGCGTCGTCGGTCTTCCACACGCCGCCGCCGGTGGCGCCGATGTAGAAGGTGTGCGGCTGCTGCCGCACGCCGGCCAGGCCGGTGATGCGTCCGCCGCGGCCGGCGCCGACGTTGCGCCACCGCAGTGCCTGATAGGCGTCGGTTGGCACCAGCTGATTCGCGTCGCCCTGGGCGTGCAGGCGCGTGACGCCCGCACTGGGCGCGAGGGCGGCGGCGAGGGCCGCGGCGAAGATGAGCGTGGTCAGTCGGCGCATGGCAGGCAGTGCTCCTTCAAGTGGATCCGGCCATCGATTGTAGCGGTGCCTGTCCCCGTTACGACCCCGTTACGACGACGGGTCGCTAGGACGAGGCGGTTCGGTGCTGAGCTCCGAGCGCTTTGTCAGCCGTGGCGTCAGCAGGAGATGGGCCACGACGGCAGCCAGGAGGCTCGGCACGGTCGAGCCTCCGGGCACCGCGTAGTAGGTGGCCACCCCGGCGGCCCAGGCGAGCAGGCCCGGCCAGCGGATTCCTCGAAACGGACCGCGTGGATCGTAGAGCGCAGCGATGTCGGTCGGGCGCGGCCTCAGCACGAAGTGCGCGATGAGGACGCCGCCCACCGGAACCAGCACCGAGCCGATCACCGTCATGAAGCCGGCGAAGCGATCGAGCCAACCGCCCGCGAGCCCCAGCGCGGTACCGATGAGCCCCACGATCCAGACGGCCGCACGATCCGATACCGCCGGCATGACGCTGCGCCAGGCCAGCGACGACAGATAGATGTTGACGAAGTTGGTGGTGATGGTGGCCAGCGTGATGAGCGCCGCTGCCGCCACGCCGGCATTCGCCGAGAGGAGCATGGCGCCGGGGTCGGCGCTTCCGGCGTGCTGGGCGAGGCGCCAGCCGATCGGCATCAGCCACATAGCCGTGAGGGCGAGACCAAGGAAGACGGCCCAGCCGCTCGTGCGCGGGCGGGCGGTGAAGCGCGAGTAGTCGGCGAACATCAGCAGCCACGAGACTTGATAACCGACCACGATATCCAGCAGCAGCGGCAGCGGCGTGGCGCCGACCTCGGCCGGCGCAGCGGCCGCCGGCAGCCGGATCACGATCCACGTGACCGCGACGCCCGCGGCCGCCATCAGCGGCACCGCCCAGCGATCGGCGCGGCGCACGGCGCCAGGACCGCCGGCGACGACCACCGTCGAGACCACGCCGACGACGATCGCCCAGGTGCGCTCGTCGAGCGGCAGCGGCAGCATGCGTGCGGCGACCGACGCCGCGATCACGTTGTTCACGGCGATCCAGGCGAAGTTCGTGATGAAGAGCACGGCCGCCACCAACTGGGCGCCGGTGTGTCCGAGCACGGCGCGGCTGGCGATCATCGAGGGCACGCCGAGACGCGACCCGATCGGCGCCAGCAGGGCCACCAAGGCTGCACCGACGATGCTGCCGAGCCCCACCGCCGTCAACATGCGTGCCAGGGGCAGCGTCGTGCCGAGCGAGGCACCTACCTGCAGCGTCGTGGCCACGATGTTGGCGGCCGCAAAGAGCAGGAACAGGTCCCAGCCCGACTGCGTGCGCGCCTCGATGGGCACTGGCGAGAGGTCGGCAGCCTGCACGGGCACTTATCTTGCGTCGCGCGAGGGCTGATTGCCCAGCGGCCGTTCGCTCAGCCCGGCGGCTTGACCATCGGCACGAAGCGCACGGCGAGGCTGCGTTCGGTGACGACCCCGCGGGGCGTCTTCGTGAGGAGGCGCAGTTCCTGGGCGCCCGTTTGCGGCCCGACCGGGACGATCATCGTGCCGCCGACGGCAAGCTGCTCGACCAGGGCCTCGGGCACGGCCTCCGGCGCCGCGGTGACGATGATCTTCGTGAACGGCGCGTGCTCGGGCCATCCCTGGTAGCCGTCGCCGGCCTTGACCTGCACGTTCCCGTAGCCCTCCTCGAGCAGGGTGCGCCGTGCCCGATCGGCGAGCTCCGGCAGCAGCTCGATGCTGTAGACCTGAGCTGCGAGCTTCGCGAGCACCGCCGCCTGGTAGCCCGATCCGGTGCCGATCTCCAGCACTGAGTCGGAGGGCTCCAGCTCGAGCGCTTCGCTCATGAACGCCACGATGTAGGGCTGCGAAATCGTCTGCCCGTAGCCAATCGGCAGCGGATGGTCGTCGTAGGCCTGGCCCTCGACTTCGGCCGGCACGAAGCGGTGGCGCGGCACCGCGGCCATGGCGGCCAGCACGCGTGGATCGCGGATGCCCCGGGCGCGCAGCTGCGTCTCGATCATCGCCGTCCTCTCAGTGGTGCGGTCGCCGCTGGCCTGATCGGTGGGCGAGGCGGCCGGCTGCCGCGGCTGACACGCCAGGCCGGCCGCTGCCGCCGTCGCGGCCACGGCGAGCGGCCCGACCAGTCGCGCCACGACGCCAGCCCGACCGCGGTCGCTCACGGCGCCTCGACCCTGGAGGGCAGATGGTGATGGGCGCCGATTTGCTGCAGCGTGTCGATGACGGCGCGCGGTGCGACCGCCCGGGAGCCGCCCACGGTCAGCAGGATGTCGTTCATCGACACGATGCCCACCACGTGGCCGGCCGCGTCCACGACCGGCAACCGGCGCACCTGATGGCGCCGCATGACGTCGAGCGCGGCCGGCACATCGTCGTCCGGACCGCACGTCCACACCTCCTGCCTGGCGACCTCGCCCAGGCTCAGCTGCGAGGCCAGCACGTTCCTGGTGGCGAGGGCAATGAAGAGGTCGCGGTCGGTCACGATGCCGGTCAGGCGGTCGTGGTCGACCACGGGCAGCACGCCGCAGTCGACGGCGAGCATCAGCGCGGCGGCTTCAGCCAGTGAGGTTCGGGGGGCAACGACGACGGGCTCCGAGGTCATCACGTCTCTGACGGTCATGGTGCACTCCCTTCCCCGGCGACGAGGGCGGCGATGAGTGAGCTGGGGACTTAGGGGGTATGAGCAAGCCCGATGCCACGGCGCATCGCGCGATCCGGCCCATCATCTGCGCCGGCGGGCCGGATTGCCGCGGCAGATTCCGGGGTGCTGCGCCCCGGGCGGGGAGAAGTCCTTCCCCGCGAGTGTCCGCGTGCCGGGTCAGTGCCGGCGTCCGACCAGAATGCGGCCGCGGGTGAAGGTCACGCGAAGCGTCTCACCGGCGCCGTGCGACACCTCGTCGCAGGTGCCCTCGCCGGGATGGCAGAGGCGCGCCGTGAAGGCCCGCACGACCGCAAACGCGTAGGTGCCGGGCGGGCCGTCGATCGTGCACACGAACCGGCCGTCGGCATGACTGCGGCAGTCCACCCTCGCCCTGCCCGTTACCGCCAGCACGCGGATGTCGCGCCAGGTGTCACCCGAGTGATGGAGCGTCTGGAACGTCATGGTGTCGCGTGGCAGCCAGGCAACGGCCGCGGGCGTGGTCCAGAAGCCGGCTTGGGTCGCCAGTCCGTGGCGGATCTTCACGCCCTCCCCCGAGAACCAGACAAACGCCTGCCGGGCGTAGAGGCTCGTGACGGCGAGCAGCGGAATCGACTCGTGGTCGAGTTCCGCCTTGTGGTCCGTGATGCTCACGAGCGCGCCGCTGCCCGGCGGCTCCGAACCGATGCCGAAGCGCAGGGCCGGCTTCGCCTCGTAGGCAATCGAGAAGATGCGGCGGCGCATGTCCCACGAGTGCCCGTCTCTGGACGAGTGGACATCGAAGACCTGTGCGGGTGGGATGCTGTAGCGATCGAGTTCCGCCTTCCGGTCGCCCGGCGGCGAAGTCAGCGAACGGATGGCCCTCCCGCCGGCCTGCCGGTAGTAGCCGACGCACTCCGCAAGACGGCGCGGCTCGTGCTCACCGGTGTGCCAGGCTTCGTTCCCGCAGTCGATGAAGTCGATGAAGGGAGCCCCGGCGTCGAGCGTTGCCAGCCTGGTCATGTAGTCGCGGCGATCGCGGAGCTGCCCGACATCGCCCTGGCTCCAGACGGCGCGCAGCCCCCGCGCGCGCAGGGCGTCGGCGAAGGCGCGGACCTGACGAAAGTAGTCGGGCGTGAGGTCCGGGCCGACGTGATCGCCCGTCCAGTAGCGTCCGCCGAGCGTGGCCCACACCCGCACGCCGTGGTAGCCGGCCGTGGCCACGTCATCGAGTTCCTTCGCGGCCCGCGCCGGGTCGCGCGTGAAGAGCGCCAAGAGATTGCCGGCGTGTGCGTAGAGCGGCAGGACCAGGCCGCTGTCGTCTTCGAAGCCACGCTCGGTGAGGCGGAGCGTGCCGGCCCTGGCGGCCGCCGACACCGGCGGGCCGTCGGCGTCGAGCGCCCACCCCGACAGCACGAGCAGAGGCACGACCAGGATGCGGCCGCAGCGGGTCATGGGCGGCGGGCGCCCCAGCTACACGACGTGGTGTTCGCCCGACGTCGCGCTCGAGGCGAACCGCGCGAACAGGAACGGGGACAAGTCGAAGCCGGCATCGCGGCCGAGCATCACGTCGGCGAGAATCCGGCCGGCGGCGGGCGCGTGCTGGAAGCCGTGTCCGCTGAAGCCGGTGACGGCGTAGAAGCCCTCGATACCGAGCGGGCCGATGACCGGGTTGTGGTCGGGCGTCATCTCGTAGAGGCCGGCCCACGCGTGCGTCACGACCGCGTCACCGAGGGCCGGCAGCCGCCGCACGGCGACCTCGGTCACCGCGGGCAGGAAGTCCCACTTGACGGTGATGTCGAAGCCCGGGCGCTCGCTTGGATCGCCCATGCCGAAGAGCAGTCCCGCGCCCTCGCGGTGGAAATAGAACGTGGTGTCGAAATCGATCACCATGAGACGCGAGGCCGGCGTCTGACCGGCGAAGCGCGGATCATCCCAGCTGGCGCCCGCCTCTGGGTGTGCGATGAAAATGTGCCGGCGCTCCGGCGTGACGGGTAGCGACACACCGGCCAGTGCCGCCACCTGCGCGGACCACGGGCCGGCGGCGTTCACGACGGCGCCGGTCGCGATATCGCCCTGCGGCGTGCGCACCCGCGTCACGCGTCCGCCGGCCACGTCGATGCCCGTGACCTCGGTGTTGCGCCGGATGGTGAGGCCGCGCCTCTGCGCCGCCTTCGCAAGTCCCATCGTGACGCCGTTCGGATCGGTGATGCCGTCCTGGCCGCAGAACGTGGCCGCGACGACGCCGGTCGCGTCGAGCCCTGGTGTCAGGCGCGCCGCCTCATCGCCCGTCAGCCACTCGACGTCGAGACCGAGCGATCGCTGGAGCGCGACGCTCTGGCGGAAGCGCTCCGCGCTCGCCTCCGACGACAGGAGGAACAGGTAGCCGTCTTGCCAGAAATCGATGGCCGTCCCGATCTCGTCTTCGAAACGCTCGAACAGCGCGATCGACTCCCGCGACAGCGCGATGTTGGCCGGATCGGAGAACTGATGACGTACGCCGCCGGCGTTCCTGCCCGTCGACGCCGTGCCGAGCTGTGCCTCGCGCTCGATCAGCATGACCGTGCCGGCGCCGTGCCGCGTCAGGTAGTAGGCCACGGCGGCACCCATGCAGCCGCCCCCGACGATGACGATATCGGCCGATTCCATCACCTGGCATCGTAGCATCGCCGCCGCGCTATGCTTGACCTGGCCGGGCTGACACGTGCGTCAGAGCCCGGCAGGGAGTGTGCGCATGACCCGTGGACTTGGCTTCGCCGTCGTCGTGATGTCAGTGCTCGCCGCGACGCCGGGGCGCGCGCAGGCGCCGGCGACAGCCCCCGTGACGGTGCGGCTGCTGCAGCCGGCCCGCGTCTACGACGGCACGACGGTCCACGAAGGGTGGGGAGTGGTGGTGCGCGGCGCCGTCATCGAGGCGGCCGGACCGCTGGCGGGACTCACGGTTCCGGCCGGTGCCGAGCGGGTCGCGTTGCCCGGTCTGACGCTGATGCCGGGCCTCATCGAGGGGCACTCCCACCTGCTGCTGCATCCCTACGACGAGACCGCCTGGAACGACCAGGTGCTGCGCGAATCGGTTGCTTATCGCATCGCCCGCGCGACGGTGAGCGCGCGCGACACCCTGATGGCCGGCATCACGACGGTGCGCGATCTGGGCACCGAAGGCGCCGGCTACGCCGACATCGGCCTCAAGAAATCGATCGACGACGGCGTCATTCCCGGTCCACGCATGCTCGTGAGCGGTCCGGCCATGGTGGCCACCGGCACCTACGGTCCGAAGGGGTTCGCCGCCGAGGTCAGCGTGCCGCAGGGCGCCGAGGAGGCCGACGGCATCGAGGGCGTGACGACGACCGCACGCCGCCAGATCGGGCACGGCATCGACTTCGTGAAGATCTATGCCGACTACCGCTGGGGGCCGAACGGCGAGGCACGGCCGACGTTCAGCGTGGAAGAGATCGCCGCCATCGTTGCCGTCGCCAGGAGCAGCGGCCGTTACGTGGCCGCACACGCGAGCACGGCCGAGGGCATGCGCCGCGCCGTCCTCGGGGGCGTCGAGACGATCGACCACGGCGATGGCGGCACGTCCGAGATCTGGGCGCTCATGGTCGAGAAGGGCATCACCTACTGCCCGACACTCGCCGCGCCCGACGCCACGGCGCAGTACGGCGGCTGGAAGAAGGGCCAGGAGCCCGAACCGGCCCGCCTGCAGGAGAAGCGCAAAGCGTTCCAGGCGGCGAAGGCGGCCGGTGTGAAGCTGTGCTTCGGCGGCGACGTCGGTGTCTACCCGCACGGCGACAACGTGCGCGAACTCGAGTTGATGGTGGCAAGCGGCGTCACCCCGGCCGAGGCCACGCGCATTGCCACGTCGGGCAACGCCACCACGTTTCACATCGCCGATCGCGTCGGCGCCGTGAAGCCGGGCCTGCTGGCCGATCTCATCGCGGTGACTGGCGATCCCACGCGCGACCTCGCCGCTCTGCGCCAGGTGCGCTTCGTGATGAAGGACGGCAGGGTCTACCGCCAGCCCTGACACCGCAACCCCGAGAACCAACATGGACCTCAACCAACTGCTCCTCACCCTGCATTTTCTCGGCCTGGCCTTCGGGCTGTCGGCCGGCGTCGTGAACCTGGCCTTGCGTGGTCTCGTGGCAGGCGCCGATCCGGCCGAGGCGCGCGGCCTCGCGCGCGTGCCGCCGGTCATGGCGCAAGTGGCCGGTAGCGGCCTGCTGCTGCTGTGGGCGACCGGATTCATACTGACCTTCACGAAGTGGGGCGGCTTCGGCGCCCTGCCCTGGCAGTTCCACGTCAAACTCGCGGTGGTCGTGGTGCTGACCGGCGCCGTCGGGCTGTCGCACGCGCTGATGGCGAAGGCGCGCCGAGGCGATGGCCGGGCGGCCGCCCTGCTGCCGAAGGTCGCGATGGCGTCGTTCGTGCTGGTGATCCTGGCCGTCGTCTTCGCCGTCTTGACGTTCGACTAGCCATGCCCCGCGCCAGGCTGCTCGTGCTCGGATTGAGCGCGCCGACCCTCACCATGATCTTCGACAACCTCGAGTCGTGCGGCGAGTTCCCTGACGTCCACGTCGTCAACAACCTCGCTCGGGTCGGGCTCGAGCCGTTCGCGCATCCCCGGTTCAGCGTCACCGTGAGCCAGGAGGGCGTGCACCCGGGCGGACCGTCGGACGCGTTCCTGGGCGTGAACAAGCCCGCCAGCAAGCACGCGGTGTTCACGCTGTTCGACGGGTGCGGGCTGGTGTTTGCCACGATCGTTCACCGCTCGGCGGCGATCGCTTCCACCGCGACCCTCGGGGCGGGGGTACACGTCAATAGCCTCGTCTCGGTGGCCGGACACACGTCGCTGGGCCGTTTCGTGTCGCTCAACCGGAACGTCTCGGTCGGCCACCACGCGCTGGTGGGCGAGTTCGCCACCGTCAACCCCGGCGCCAACCTCGCTGGCTTCGTCACGATCGGCGCCCGCACGCTCATCGGGATGGGGGTCAACGTCCTCGACGGCGTGACCGTCGGCGCCGATGCCGTGATCGGCGCCGGCTCGCTGGTGACGCGTGACATCCCGCCCGGCGTCGTCGCCTGCGGTCAGCCGTGCCGGATCGTGCGCGAGAACAAGACGGCCGCGCCGTAAGCCGCATGCTCCACATCGTCACGCCGCTCTTTCGCTACCACCTGCTCGAGCGCGTCTACCAGTCGATTCCGCCGCACGACGACATCGTCTGGCATCTGGCGAAGACCCGCCATCGTCCGCCGCTCGCCTACGCCTTCATCGCCCGTGACTCCCGTGTCCGTGTCCACGAGATCGACTGCGACGACACCGACATCGTCGCCAAGCGGAACACCGTCTTTGCCGCCATCACCGACGGCTATTTCTACCTGCTCGACGACGACACGGTCTGCGTCGATGAGCTGTATCGGGTCTACCGGGAGTACCGCGCCGCCTGCTTCGAGGGGATGATCGTCGGGGCCAGCAACCTGAGCGCGGCGCGGAGGCCATCGGCCGATCCGCTGCTGAATCGTCTCGACACCGGCGCCGTCCTCTGTTTCCATGCCGTGCTGCGGCATGTAGAGTGGGCCTGGAGCGCCGACTACGCACGCGACCGTCTGTTCTGGAGTCGCGTGTTCGCGTTCTACGGTGCCGAGCGCACGGTCGTACTCGATCGGACGATCGCCGCCTACAATCACCTGGGGCCGCTCGTCCGGGTGCGCAAGCGAGTGCTCGGATGCTCGATCGCATGGGATATCTACCGTCCGTGGATCGCCAGGGTCTACCTGCTGGCGGCCGACGCGCGGCATCACGCCCGGCGGTGGGCGAGAGGGCGTTGACATGGTGCCAGCTTCAGACTTCTTGAACCTCGACGGCGTGACCCACCTGGCGGCCGGCGGGCAGTCGCCCGTCCTGGTCTCAACGCTCGCCGCCCTCGAACGTGCCGCCCGCGCCAAGGGCACGGGCCTGGCCGGGCATCGCCTGAACGAGGCGGTGCGGGCGCGGGCCGCCTCGAAGGTGGCGGCGCTCATCGGCGTCGAGCCGGGCGACATCGGCTTTCCGTCGAGCGTGGCGCACGGCGTGAGCCTCCTGGCCGATTCAATCGACTGGCGGCCCGGCGACAACGTCGTGATGGAGCGATGGGAGTTCCCCTCGCTCATGAACCCGTTCCTGGCGCAGGCACGCTACGGCGTCGAGGTTCGTACCGTGGCGCCCAGCGGCTGGCAGGCGCCGCTGTCGCGGTTTGCCCAGGCCATCGACGCCAGGACGCGGGTGGTTGCCGTGAGCCACGTCTCGTATCTCACCGGCGAGCGGCACGACCTCGAGGCGTATGCGGCGCTGGCGCACAAGGCCGGCGCGCTGTTCGTCGTGGATGCTTCGCACGCGCTCGGCTCCGTTCGGGTCGACGCCTCGGTCGCCGATGTACTGTTCGGATGCTGCTACAAGTTCCTGTTCGGCGTGCACGGCGTCGCGATCGCCAGCTGGAACCGCCGCCGCCTGCCCGACTGGCGGCCGCGCCTCACCGGCTGGCATTCGGCCGAGTGGCGTCCTCCGCTCGAGGAGCCGCGCGAGGTGCACGTGAAGTCCACCGGACAGGTGTTCGAACCGGGCAATCCGGCGTATCCCGCCCTGCACGTGCTCGACAAGTCGCTCGACTACCTGGCGGCGCTCGGCATGGAGCGTGTCGAAGCACACACGCTGGCGATGTCGGGGGTGCTGCGCCGCCGCCTCGCGGCGCTCGGTGTGTCGGTGATGACACCAGAGCCGGCGGCCGCGCGGGCCGGGAGCATCGCCTTCGAGCATCGCGATCCGATCGCCGTGCGTGAAGCGCTCGAAGCGGCACGCGTGCTCGTGACCGGCGAGCTCGGACGCGTGCGGGCGTCGGTGCATGTCTACACGGGCGACGACGATCTCAAGGGCGCGGCCGCGGCGCTCGCGGATGCGCTGGCCTGACCGTCAGTTGAACCTGACGCGCGCGTCGACCCGGATCTGACGTGGCGCGCCGAAGTGCGTGCCGCTGAAGGGATTGCCGAAGTTGAAGGCGTAGGCGCGGTCGAACGCGTTGAGGATGCTCGCCGCCATCCCGATCTCGCCCCACGCCGTGCGGCGCAGGCGCAGCGATGCCGACACATCGACGACCAGGCGCGGCTTGACGCGGCCGCGCGCGAAGTCGGCCAGCGAGGCCCCCGGACGCTCGGCGAGCGCTGCGGCCTCGTCGTCGTCGAGCTCGCCGAGCTCGACCGGCGTACCGCTGGCGTAGCGGGCCTGGGCGGTGCCCGACCAGCGGCCCACCGGCTGCACCCACGTGAGCGTGGCCGACGCGGTGTGGCGCTGATCGTGGTCGGGCGTGAAGGTCACGCCTGGGCCGATCTCGTCGAGGTCGTCCTCGAGAAAGAGGCCGCCGTTGATCGGACCTTCCTGCTCGACCTTCGACAGCGTGTAGGCCGCCGACGCCGTCCAGCCGCGCAGTGGCGGCATCTCGAGGCGCACGTCGAGCCCGCGGGCCGTGCCTCGAGCGACGCTGTTCGGAAACACGATGGTGGTGCCGAGAAACACGTTCGGATCGGTGTAGTTCTTGACGCGCCGATGCCAGCTGGCGATGTCGAGGGTGACTTTGCCCAGGCGCTGCTCCCAGCCGGCTTCCCAGGCGGTCTGCCGCTCAGCCAGCAGCTCAGCGCCGCCGCCGTCGTCGCCGCCGAACGGCGAGAGTGCGCGCGCCGCCTCCGACGACGCGAGCAGTAGGTGCTCGGCTTGCGGCGGCTGGAAGAAACGGTTGAACGAGGCGCGCAGCGTTGCGTTCAACCCGTCGGCGGCCAGCGCGACGCCCACGCGGGGACTCCACGCCGTGGTCGGTGTGAGCAGGTCGGTGTGGTCCACGCGCAGGCCGGCATCGAGTTCCAGGACCTTGCCCACCATCGCGCGGTCGCTGACGTAGGCGGACCACTGTGGCCGCGCGACGTCGCCGACGAAGACGAACGGCCGTGACGGCGTGAACGCCGAGGCCTCGTCCGACAGATTGCCGGCGTCGGGATCGGTGACGGCGAAGCGGAAGTTTTCGCTGAGCGCGACCCGAGACACCTCGCCTCCCGCCGTCAGTGAGTGACGGGCCATCCAGTACGACACCGATCCGAGCAGCCCGAGGCGCTCGTGACGCCTGGTCGAGATGGCCGTCACCGGCGTGTCACGCGCCGAGCCGCGCAGGCGCGCATCGACCTTGCGGTGGTAGCCGGCGAAGTGCAGGCTCGTGACGCCAACCGGCTGCTGCCATGCCAGCGACTGGGTCGACTGTGTCGTGTGCTGGCGCTGGTCCTGGTCGGCCTCCTCCTGCGCGTCGCCATGCGGGACATCGAAGCGTGATCGCCCCAGACGCAGGTTGATCGTCAGGCGCGACGCCGGCGTCGGCGTCGCTGTGGCGCGCAACGAGCCGCCTGCGACACCGCCCGTGTTGTGCAGATTGCCTGGATGCACGGGGTCGAGGAAGCGAGACGAGCGTTCGGCTGCCACTGCGCCGAAGACGTCGACGGCCGGGGCCACGGGTCCGCCGGCCGACCCCGCACCGCCGCCGAGGTCGCTGCTGCCACCGCCAATCTGGAGCTGGCTGCGCCAGGTCTCCGACGGGGGCGGCGCGAAGATCTCGACCACCGCGCCCGCCTTGAGCCCGAAGGACGCTGGTGTGTGGCCGGTGGTCACGGCCACTGTGCCGAGATCGGCCAGCGCCGGCGGGATGCCGAAGGCAACGTCGAGCCGGTCGTAGATCGGGATGCCATCCTGCACGTACAGCACGCCGTCGTCGACGCCGCGCACATGGAGCAACCCGTTGTCTTCCTCCGCGAATCCCGGCATCGCGGCAATGGCCTGGGGGAGCGCGCGCGTCTGGAGCCGCGCCGGCAGATCGCGCAGGACCTCGCCCGCGGAGGCCTTCTGCGCTCGCATGAACGCGTCGAGGTAGCCGGTGACGGTCAATGGAGGGTCGCGGGGCAGGTGCAGTCGCACCGGGACCTCCACGACCGGCGCGCCGCCGATGACGATGCCGCGGGCGCCCGTGAAGGTGCCGCTCTCGGCAACGACCTGGTAGCTGCCGGGGGCGACGTCACGAATCTGGAACCGGCCCGCCGCATCGGTGACGACGGTGGTCAGCACGGCCCCGTCGTCGGTCATCAGGGTGACGGCGATCGCCGGGACGGGTGGACCGTCTTCGAACCTCACATCGCCGTGCAGTGTGGCGCGCATCGGCTGTGCGTAGAGGCTGATCGGCGCCGCAACGAGCAGCCCGAGCATGGTGATGGCGGCGAGCCAGCGAAATCGCATCGTGCCCGGCCGTCGAGGCTACCGCCGCTCGAACTTGTAGACCGTGCCGCCGCGCATCACGAAGCGCACGCGCTGCAGCGCGGTGATGTCGGTCAGCGGATTGCCGTCGACGGCCACCAGGTCCGCCTGCAGCCCCGGGTAGATGGCGCCGACGTCGCGGTGCAGGTTCATCGACTCGGCGGCGAGCGAGGTCAGCGACGTGATGGCGTCCATCGGCGCCTGCCCCGACCTCACCCGCTCGACGATCTCGCGCATGTTCTGCCCGTGCGCGCCGGCCACCGCATCGGTGCCCATCACCATCTTCAGGTTCTTCGTCTTGAGCGCCGCCGAGAACATCGCGTCCTTGAAACCGAGGGCTTTCTCCATCGACGCAAAGCCCTCGTCGGTGTAGTTGCCGATGCCGAGGAACTTGGCGCGGTTCTCGAGGTAGTTCTGTGTCACCAGGCCGATGTTCGGGTCGAACCACACGCCTTTCTCGGCCAGCAGCGCCAGCGCCTCGGCGTTGGCGAGCCCGCCGTGCTCGACCACGGTGCAACCGGCGCGGGCCGCCCGCATCATCGCCTCGGGCGCGTGCGCGTGCACCATCGAGCGCAGGCCCTGGGCCGTCGCTTCGCCACACGCGGCGTCGAGCTGGGCCTGCGAGAGCGTCGGCACGCCGCCGTCACGGATGCTGGCCGAGGCGAAGATCTTCACGAGGTCGGCGCCATCGGCCTTGAACTTGCGCACGGCCGTGCGCAGCTCGTCGGGGGTCAACTTCGGGTTGCCGATCTGGCCGAGCGAGCTCAGCACCCTCGGGCCGGGCAGCACCCCGCGGTTGATGGCGTCGCGCAGCGCCTTGTCGCCGGAAGAGCCGACGCTCTGGATGGTGGTGAAGCCGGCCATCATCGTGACCCAGGCGTTCTCGGCCGCGTAGAGCACCGCTTGATCCGCCGGTTCCGGGCCGCTCGCATAGCGGCCGTTCGCGTCGAAGTGCCAGCCGATGTGGACGTGGGTATCGATGAACCCCGGCAGCAGCGTCAGGCCCTCGAGATCGTAGGTGGCGGAGGTCGTGGCCGGTCCAACCGCGGTGATTTTGCCGCCACTGACCGTGACCTGGACGTCACTGCGTTGGCCGCCGCGGCCGTCGCTCATGCGGGGTGCCCTGAGCGTCACGGCGCCCGACTGCGCGTCGAGCGTGGGTCCGGGGACGAGGGCGACGATCGTGAGGGCGGCAGCGAGGCCGAGGCGGTGGATCATGGCGGCTCCTGCCGGCATTCTACGCGACCCGTCGCGGCCGATCGCGCGCCGCCGGGCCGGGCGGCGAGGGCGTGCGACAATGACGGTTCGAGGCCGGTGGGCGGCCTCGCGCAGATTGTTGCCAGCCGACCCTTACCCCCGACTCACCGATCTTTCCCGCATCGTGCACCGCGAGGTCGTGCTGCTGGTGGTGCTGTCGGCGCTCTCCGGCGCTGTCTTCCTCCTCACGCAAGCGGCCGCCGGCGCCAGTCGCGCCCAGAAGGAGCTCGACGCCAGCGTCTGGTACGAGCGTGGGCGTGCCGCACTCGCGAACAAGGCGACGCCCGAGGCCGTCGATGCCCTCCGCCGCGCCGTCGTGCGGCAGCCCGACGACTGGGAGTATGCGCGTACCCTGGCTGAGGCCTTCGCCGCCGATGGCCGTATCGACGCCGCCCGCCAGCTGCTGCTGCGTTGGCGGGCCCGCCAGCCCGACGCGGCGGACGTGAGCACCCACCTGGCCCGGCTCGAAGCCAGGGACGGCGATCGCGAGGAAGCGGTGCGTTACTACGAGAGCGCGCTGAACGGCCGCTGGGAGGGCGACGCGGCTACTGGCCGTCTGGCGCTCAGGCGCGAACTCATCGAGTTGCTGCTCCGGGAGGGCGAGACCGGCGCGGCGCTGTCCCATGTGCTGACCCTGGCCGCCAACGTGCCGGACGAGCCCGGCCCGCAGGCGGAAGTGGCCGGTCTGTTCATGCTGACCGGCGATCCGGCACGGGCGCTCGAGCACTACCAGCGCGTGCTGCGCCTCGTGCCGGCGGATGCGGCCGCCCGTGCCGGCGCCGGGGCCGCAGCCTTCGCCCTCGACGAGTACACGCGGGCCCTGGGCTACGTCCGCGGTCTGGAGGACGCGCCGAGCCGCCGGATCGCCAGCATCACGAGCGCCATCGGCGCCTTCGACCCGCTCCGTCCACGTCTGTCGAGCGCCGAGCGTGAACGTCGCCTCGAGGCGGCCACCGGCGAGGCGACCCGCCAGCTCGGCGAATGTCGGGCGCGATCCAAGGCGCCGACCCCGCTGGCCGAGCGCACCGGCGCGGCCCTGGTCGAGGTCCTCGCCACCTTCCGTCGTAGCCTGTCGCCGGCGCGTCTGCGCGAGGCCCCAGAGGTCCTCGACCGCGGACTCGACCTCGTGGGCCAGGCCTTCGACGTTGTCGCTGCGCAGTGCCCGCCCCTCGACGAGCGGGGCGAAGCCCTGCGGCGGATCGCGCGCCAGCACGCGGTCACGCCATGACACGGCCGCCCAAGATCCCGACCCTGCAGGGCCTGCGGCTGCGCGAGAACCAGCTGTTCTTCGCCATCACCGTCCTGGTCGGCGTGCTGGCGGGCCTTTCGGCCGTGCTCTTCACGCTGGCGATCGAGTGGGTGAGCCGCACGCTCTTCGGGTTCGATCCCTCACCGGGGCGCCTGTTCCTCGTGCCGACGGCGGCCAGCCTGGTGGGGGGGGGGCTGCTGTCCACCGTGTTCCAGAACGCCCGAGGCAGTGGCATACCGCAGACCAAGGCCGCCTTCCATCTGCACGGCGGCGTCATTCCGTGGCGGGTGCCGTTCGGCAAGTTCCTGATGGGCGCCCTCTGCGTGGGCTCGGGCCATTCGATGGGCCGCGAAGGGCCGTCGGTGCAGATCGGCGCGGGCCTGGCGTCGGCGATCGGACGGTGGGTCGGGCTGCCGCCCGAGCGCGTGCGTGAACTGGTGCCGGTCGGCGCGGCCGGTGCCCTGGCGGCGGCGTTCAACACGCCGGTGTCGGCCGTGATCTTCGCGCTCGAGGAGATCATCGGCGACCTGAATGCGCCGCTCATCGGCTCGACGGTCGTAGCCTCGGTGGCCTCGGTGATGGTCGCGCGATCGATCCTCGGCAACGAGCCGCTCTTCAGTGTGCCGGTCTACCATCTCGTGCACCCGGCCGAACTGGCGGCGTATGCCGCGCTCGGCGTCGTCGGCGGAGTGCTCTCCCTCATCTTCTGCCGCACGCTGCTGGCCGTGCGCAAGGCCACGCTGACGCTCTCGGCCGGGACGAAGGTGCTGCTGCCGGCCGTCGGTGGCGCCATCATCGGCCTCATCATCATCGCCGTGCCGCAGGTGATGGGCGTTGGCTACGACTCGGTCGACCAGGCGTTGAACGGCGGGCTGCTACTCGGCACGCTCGTCACGCTGTGTGCCGTGAAGATCGTGGCCACGCTCGTCTCCTACACGACCGGAAATGCCGGCGGCATCTTCGCGCCCAGCCTGTTCATCGGCGCGATGGCCGGCGGCGCCGTCGGCACGATGACGCACTGGGTGGCGCCGTTTCCGACGGCGGACCCTGGGGCCTACGCGCTGGTCGGCATGGGTGCGCTCTTTGCGGGCATCATCCGCGCGCCGCTGACGTCGGTGTTCATGATCTTCGAGATCACACAGGACTACCAGATTCTCGTGCCGCTCATGGTCGCCAACCTGTTGAGCTTCCTCATCTCACGCCGCTATCAGCCGCTGGCGATCTATCACGCGCTGCTCGAGCAGGACGGCGTGCACCTGCCGCCGGTGCTCGGCGGCGAACGCCCGGTCGGCTGGACGGCCGGCAGCGTCATGTCCGCCGCCTTCGTCATCCTGCCCGACGATCTGACGATTGCCGAGGCGGCGTCGCGCGCCGCCCCCCTGCCCGACCACGTGATGTTCGTGGCCTTGCCCGGCGGGGTGACGGGGCTGGCTCTGCCGGCGAGTCTCGACGCCGCGCTGGCCGAGCACCGCGGCGACGAACCGCTCGGTCGCGTGGCGGAGCCGGCACCGGGAGTGCTCGGGACCGATGCGCCCGGCGATGAGGTGCTGCGGCGCCTGGCCTCTGACCCGCGCCCGCTGCCCATCGTGGGCGACGGACCGGACGGCACACGGATTCGGGGCGTGGTGCGCTCGACCGACCTCGTGCGGTTCATGGCCGCGGCAGCGGGCCCGGAGTCGTAGCGCCCCGTCGCGCGCTCAGACGAGCCGCGTCACGATGAGGACGCCGGGCAGCGTCAGGACGACATCGACGAGGAGCGGGCCCACGTCGTCGACGGCCACCAGCGCCGGACGCAGCGCAAGTGCGCACAGGATCGCGGCGCTCCACGCCAGGGCGGGACGGCCCTCGGCCAGCGCCAGCGCGCCAGACATCACTGCGATCGCCACGGCCAGGTGTGCGGCCGTGCCCGGCCCGACCAGGACCGGGACGCTCGGCACCCCGGCGGCCCGATCGCGCGTCGCGTCCTTCAGGTCGCACAGCACGCAGCCGGCCGTCATCAACAGGAAGAGCGGCGCGGCCACCGGCTCGAGGACCCAGTGCCAGCCGAGCCACGATCCGTCGCCGGCCGGCAGCACGATGCCGCACCACGTCCACACGAGCGGCACGAGGAGCGTCTTGCCGAGCGGCACGCTCTTCAGCCGCGGATAGACGAGCGCGAGCGCGCCGGCCAATGGCACGAGCAGCGCCGACTGTGCCGGGAGCTGCGGCAGCAGCAGCGTGCCGGCCAGCGCAGCCACGCCTGCGGCCACCATCAGCAGGCGGGTCATCCACCGCGGCTGCTGCGCCGGCGCGTCGAGCACGCGGTCGAGGCTGTAGGCCGCCCCGATGCCGACCAGCAGCAGGGCCACACCCGCCGGGTCCCAGGGACGTCCGGTCGCACGGCGCACGACGACCGCGACCGACCAACCCAGGGCGAGCGGCCACCAGATGTGCAGCAGGCGCAGGAGCGAGCGGGCGCGAGGCGAGAGGCGCGGCACGTCGTCCCATGGTACAGCCCCCGCCGCTGGCGGGAGCCAGCCCGCGGCGACGCCCCCGGTGGACCCGGTAGTTAGCCGCCCAGGTGCACGGGATTCGCCGGGCCCGAGTTCGGCTCGACGACCCGGCGCCGGGTGCAGACGGCCGAGCGGCCGCTGGTATCGATGACGGCGACCTGTTGGCTATCGCGGCCGGGGTCGTCGTCGGTGATGCGTTTCATCTCCCCACGCCGGCTCGGCGTAGGGCACGGCCGCGCGCGTGCCGAAAGCGGATTGCCTTGCCGGTGGAAGGCGGCTACCATCGCCCCGCGCCGGTGCGCAGTTGGGTCCATCGGTGGTGATCTGGAGGTTGCGGTGAGACGTGTCGTCCTGGCTCTTGTCCTCGTCGGTCTCGCGATGGCGCCCGTGGCCACGCAGCAGGCGGTCCCCGAACTGCCGTTCGAGTCGGTGCCGAATCCCCTGACGATGCCCAATGACATCCACTTCGGCGAGATCGCCGGCGTGGCCATGAATTCGAAGAAGCACGTCTTCGTGTTCTCGCGCGGGAACGTCACCGGCGCCGCCTACATGGCCCAGGCGGCCCAGCTCCTCGAGTTCGACGCCGCCGGCAAGTTCGTGCGCGAGATTGGCAAGAACAACTTCGCGCTCGCTTACGCCCACGCGGTCCGCATCGACAAGCAGGACAACATCTGGGTGGTCGACAAAGGCTCGAACATGATCATCAAGTTCAACCCGCAGGGCCGCGTCGAGTGGCTCTTCGGGCGCAAGGGCGAGTCGTCGCACCTCGACGTGCCGCCCGACTACGCGTCGCAGATCGGCGTGCTGCTGAAACGCGCCGGCCTGGCGGTGGAACTGCCGGCCAACAACAACCCGCGCAATCCGGTGCCGGTGCACCGCGACAACGTCTTCAACCAGCCGACCGACGTGGCGTGGGACTCGAAGGGCAACTCGTACTTCAGCGACGGCTACGTCAACTCGCGCGTCGGCAAGGTCAACGCGCGCGGCGAGTGGGTGGCCAGCTGGGGCTCGCTCGGCAAGGGGCCGGGCCAGTTCGACACGCCGCACGGCATCGCCGTCTCGCCGGCCGACGAAGTCTACGTGGCCGACCGCGGCAACCGCCGCATTCAGGTGTTCGACACCGAGGGCAAGTACCTCCGCGAGTTCACCATCGACGTGCCGGTCGACCAGACGCGCGGCAAGATCACCTACGGCACCGAACAGCCCGACGCCAAGACGGGCTCGCAGTCGCCCGGTGCGCCCGACGCGCTGTGCATGACGCCGGGGCCGAATCCCGTGCTCTTTGTCGGCGATCTGTATCCGAGCCGCATCTACAAGGTGTCGCTCGAGGGCAAGGTGCTCGGCGTCTACGGACAACCGGGACGAAACCTCGGCGAGTTCGGCTGGATTCACGCCATTGCCTGCCCTTCGGAAGATGAAATCTGGGTCGGCGAGCTCATCAACTGGCGGGTGCAGAAGCTCGTGACGAAGAGAGGCGCGGCCACCCGGCGCTAGTGTCCCGGTGGTGCAAGTCATGCCGGCAGCGCGCGCCGGAGGCGGGTCGTCCGCTTCCGGCGCTTCGCGTCTTGGGTCCAGACGCGCTCGTTCGGCGTGACGCAGCCACAGGGCGTGCCGACCAACGACCCGTCGACGGCGCTCGCGGGCGGACGAATGACGCGGAGCGTCAGACGGCCGACAATCCCGAAATCAGCGGCTAGCGATTTCAGCCCTGCGCCGTCCAGGAGGGGCGCGCTACCGGGCGAGTCGGCTACGAAACCGCCGTTTCTCGAACGGTGCGGAGCATCGTCCATCGGCGGGTCGAGGTGGCGTCGTTCTTGCTGTTGCGCATCCCCATGCGAACAATCGCTGGGGTGTCAGGGCGGGCAGTGTGGGTCGGGATCGCTCTGGCGCTGACGCTGGCGCGGCCCGCCGCAGCGGGCGCCCTCGCCATTTCGTGGGCCGATTACTCGGTGGACGAGGACGGGTTCCTGGTCGAGCGCCGCGCGGCCGCCGGTGGCGGGTTCCAGCAGATCGCGGTCCAGGGCCGCAACGCGGTGGCCTATCTCGACAACGCCGTGCCGGCGGGTGGTGCCTACTGCTATCGCGTCAGGGCGTTCAACGTCGCCGGGGTGTCGGCCTATACCGACGAGGGCTGCGGCACGGCCACTGCCACCTCGTCGCCCCTCACGGTCACTCTCAACGGCACCTCGTACCGGCAGACCGAGACCATGGTGGCGACCGTGCACGCCAGCGCCGGGTTCGCTGTGCCCGTCGACGCCTACGTGGTCGTACAGACGGCCGGCGTCATGCTCTCGCTTCAGCTCGACGGACGGCTCGTGCCGGGCCTCGTGCCAATCGCACGCAACATCCTGCTGCCAACCATCGACGCACCGTTCTCGTTTCCGCTGGCCGGGGCGCCGCCGGGCACCTACACCTGGATCGCTGGCGTCACCTCACCCGGCACGCTCACGATGCTGGCGTCCGTCGCTTCGACGACTTTCACCATCACGCAATAAGTCGCCGCCGCATTCACGGCCGGCCGACGCCTTCGGGCCTGAGGTCGCGCGCTTCCCACCAGCCCGCCGTCGCCGTGCCCCCGGTCATCGCGGTGTCGATCGCGGACGCGACATTGGCGCAGAAGCGTTCCAGCGTGTGATGCCTCTCGATGTAGGCCCGAGCCCGGGCGCCCATGGCGTGGGCGCGCTCTGGATCGTTCCAGAGCGACACCATCGCGGCCCTGAGGGCCGCCGGATCGCCCACCGGCACGAGCAGTCCCGTGACCCCGTCCTCGACAACGTCCACCTGGCCCCGGGTGCTGGTGCAGATGACGGGCTTGCCCATCGCCATGGCTTCGAGAATGACCGTGACGCCGTTGTCGGATTGCGATTGCAGCAGCGGCACGACCACGAACCGCGATCTGGCGTAGAGCTCCCGGAGTGCGGGGAGCGTCTTGCGTTGAATCGTGACATTCGGGTTCGGCCGGCTCTGGAGATCCGCCACCCGAACCCGTTGATCCTTGAACAGCCGGAGCCGGCTGGGGACGCGCACGCGGTCGGCCGCGACGTGGCAGCGCAGATCCGTCCCCTCGAGGGCCGCAAAGAGCGTGGCGTAGTCGCGCATCTCGGCGCCGACCGCACAGACGACGTCGTCGCTGCCCGGGCGCGGCCGGTAGAACTGCGCGTCGACCAGGTATCGCACCAGGTAGAGGCGCTCGGCGCTGACGTGGCCGTGCGCGACGGCGTAGTCGCGCTGCACCGACGAGAACGCAATGGCCGCGCGCAGGTGACGGCCGACGACGCGCATCGGGATGTCGATATTAGGCTTGGAGAACTGCGAGATGAGCGCGATGTGCGGCTTGCCGGCGCCGAACATCTGCTGCAGCGTCAGCAAGCTGAGGGTCAGCCGTTCGCTCCAGGTCACGATGACGTCGTACTCATCGCTCCGCCGGTAGACCTCCTGGGCCAAGCGGAACCACGCCGGCACGCCTCGGCTCGGCGCGTCCCGGACCAGCGCCTGGTCCCATACCCGGTGGAACTGGTCTTCGAACAGGAACCCGCGCGGCATCGTGTCACCGGTGAGGTCGCGGGGCACCGGGTGCTCGATCGACTCGGGTCTGAGCAGCGCTAGTGCCGTTCGCAAGATGCTCCCGCTCCTGGGCGCGGCCTGGCCGCGAAAAAGGCGGTCGGAACGCCGAGTGGGAGATTCGGCGGGCAATGCTCCGATGCCTGTGCCCACAATCATAGCCCCGCGCTCACGTGTCGGCCGACCCGGGTGGCGGATGCGGACCGTGCTAACCTCGGAATTCAGTCACCGAATGAAGTTTCCGTCTTTGTCGCTGTTGCTCGTCAGTTGCACCATGTCCGGCCTCGGCCTGGCCGGCCTGTCGGCCGGGTGCCGGGCCGACGCCCAGCCGGCGACACCCGCCCAGACGCAGGCCCGTGAGTTCGACACCTCGCCCGACGCGCCCCTCGTGCCGATGCCGGAGCGCACCACGTGGGCCCCCGGGATTCGGTCTGAGACGCCGGCGCGCCCGGCCATCTGCGCGACCATTGCCGCCTCCAGCTTCGGCGACGGCACTCGCGAGGCGTCGGCGGCGATCCAGCAGGCCGTGAACGCCTGCCCGCCCGGGCAGACGGTGCGGCTCTCGGCCGGCACCTTTCTGATGAACGACTTCGTGCAGATCAACAAGGGCATCACGCTGCGCGGCGCGGGGCCGTCCGAGACCCGACTGGTCAAGACCAACGGCGCGCGGGCCGGCACCTACCTGGTCGACGACGCGGAACCGATCCTCATCGTCGGCCCGGCCCGCTGGCCGAAGCCGGATCCGGATACGTCGGTGGATCTGGCCGCCGATGCCGCGCCCGGGGCGATGTCGATCACGGTCAAGGGCGGCGGTCGATTCGAACGGGGCCAGTTCGTGCTGCTCGATCAGGACGACTTCAACGCCGGTGCGTGGCTGCCGCTGCCGCGGCGCCTCAGCAGCGACGAGCGGGCGCGCATCTGGGCCTCGGACCTGGTCGTCTTCAACCGCCACGATCCGGCCGAGTGGAGCGACGGCAAGTTCCCCGACTCCCTGGAGTGGTTCTCGCGCGCCAATCGCCCGGTGAACGAGATCAAGGAAATCGACACGGTGCAGGGCAGCACCATCACCTTCACGACGCCGGTGCACATCGGCTACACCACGGCCAAGCGCGCGCAGTTGACCCGCTACTATGCCGACAACGTGCACGTGCGCCAGGCCGGCATCGAGGACCTGGGCGTCTCGGGCGGCGGCAACGGCAACATCCGCTTCGAGGCGGTGGCCTATTCCTGGATGAAGAACGTCGACGACACGTTCTGGTCGGGCGAAGGCGTGGCGATCAGTCATTCCTTCCGCGTCGAGATCCGCGACTCCGCCATCCACCATTCGGCCTTTTCCGAACCGGGTGGCGCCGGCTACGCCATCAGCCTGGCCAGCGGTTCGTCGGAGGTGCTCATCGAAAACAACGCCGTCCACGACGCCAACAAGGTCATGGTCGTGCGCTCGTGCGGTGCCGGCTCGGTCGTCGGCTACAACTACATGGACAACGGCGTCATCACCTCGAATCTCGAGTGGATCGAAACCGGTCTCAACGGCAGCCACATGGCCGGCAGCCATCACATCCTGTTCGAGGGCAACCAGGCCTTCAATTACGACTCCGACAACACGCACGGCAATGCCATCGCGATGACGATCTTCCGCAATCACCTGGTGGGCCGGCGCAGCGGCTACGCGGGCACGAGCAATCAGCGCGCCGCCGGACTGATGTTCGGGTCGTGGTGGCACGCCTTCATCGGCAACGTTCTCGGCGAGGACGGGCGGACCAACGGCTGGCGCTACGAGGATCCCGGCGACGGGTCGGGCCGGTCGCGCAACGATGCGTGGGACGCCGGGTCGGTCATCTGGAAACTCGGTTACGACCCGGGACATTGGGATCAAGTGGCCGACCCGAAGGTCCGTGCCACGGTGCTGCGTGACGGCAACTTCGACTACGTGACCAACCAGATCCACTGGGATCGCGCGCCCCGCCCGCTGCCGGCATCGCTCTATCTCACGGCCAAACCCGCCTTCTTCGGCGACAACCCATGGCCCTGGGTCGACCCGACCGGCGAGCGGAAGCTCGGCGTGCTGCCGGCCCGTCAGCGCGCCGGCGCGCCGCCGGCGCCATAGCCCTCGCCGTCGTCTCCTCGGTCAGGGAAACTCTTCTCGCTCGCCGCGCCGGGTCAGGCGGTGACGCAGGCGGCGCAGCAGCAACCGCCCTTGGTAGCCAAGACTGCGGCGCGACACCACGATCCGGTGCGAGAGGCGGCCTCCGAACGACTGCAGGAATCGCAGGCGCGACGCCGACGACACGCCGTCGAAGTCGAACCGCCGCCCGCGCGCCATGGCGTCGGTCATGCCGAGCCAGACCAGGAAATCGACCGCGCCAAGCGCTGCGTTCTCGGCGTTCCGGGTTGACAGGAAATAGTAGTAGTCCCGCCCGTCCCAGACGAAGAGCGCCGCGGCGTGCGGCCGTCCGCCGGCGTCGCTGACGCCGATCGCCCGCCCCTGCCCGTGGGCCAGCGACGCCTGGGCCAGGCGTCCGACGCTCGCCACTTCGGCAGCAGACACGAGTGCGCCGAGGTTGGCGCGATAGTGCGCCACGAACGTCTCGGCGTCCAGGGACACCGGCTGCAGAGCGTCCTGCGCCCGCCGAATCAGGTTCCGCGTCTTGCTGTTCAACTGCGCCCACATCACCGCCTCGCTGGTGCCGGGATCGATACGGAAGGTGTGCTGGACGCGGGCGTCGAAGCCATTGACCTGCCACGCCAGCGCGTTGCCGTGATCGGGAGGCAGGACGAACTCGTGGACCGAGGCCGGCGGAAGGCCGCGAATCAACTCGGATTCGACCTGGAAATGCGTTCGGCTGGCCGTCTCGTACTTGCCGCCCTCGACGTCGATGACGGGGAACGTGAGGCGTGTCAGCGGCGGCAGCCCACACCACAGCACCCCGTCGCGTCGCTGGAGCGCGTAGGGCAGCCAGCCGCGCACCCGGCCGTCACGGGTCTCGGTCACGGCGCCCCACCCGTTCGGGGAGGTGGCGTCGAGCCACCAGGCCTCGTGGAAGACCGCACGGGCAGACCCGCCAGGTGGCGCTGCTGCCTTCGGCCCGGCCGTCGCGTCGGTTTTCAGTGGGCCTTTGTCAGCCATGGTCGGAGGGCATTGCCCAGCCAGGGAGGAGCCAGCGTCAGCAGCTCTGGATCGAGTTCGCCCAGGAACCGCAGCGTCACGAAGTAGGCCAATACCGTGGCCGGCACCGCCACGATCGGCACGCCGAGCAGCGGCAGTCCGACGAGCACTGAGGCGCCAGCAGCCGCCACGCATCGCACCAGCGTCCGGCCCATCGCGCGGTTCAGGACGCCGGCGGGCAGGATGAACAGGCCGAGGCCGACCATCGCCACCTCAGCCACGCCCACGGCGATGCTCACGCCGAGGCTGCCGTTGCCGTAGACACGCTGCGTCCATGGAATCAGTATCGGATCGAGCACCACGCTCACCAGCAGGCAGAGGCTTTGTGCGGCGCACCAGAACCACTGCCGGCCGGCGGCTGCGATCGACGGGCCCAGGATGATGGTGCCGTAGACCAGCAGAATGAAAACCGACATGATGCTGAGGCTGGCGCCGGCCGGCGCGTATCCGGCGTTGCCGTAGATCCAGGCGACGGCCCACGGCGCAAAGAGCGCCGTGCCGGTGCCGGCCAGCATGCCCAGGATGGTCACCGTCCGCAGCCCCAGCCGCACCAGGCTGTCGTAGGTCGGACGGTCGGTGATCCACAGCCGCGCCAGGGTCGGATACAGCGCAAAATTCAGCGTCAGCGCCGGGAAGACGAGCACGCCAGCGATGCGGCTGGCGGCGCTGTGCCATCCGAGCGCCTCTGGCGGCGCCAGGCGTTCCATGAAGGTGGCGTCGACGAACGGCTGGAGCCTGAGCACCAGGTCGAGCATCAGGAAGCTGAACCCGCCGCGGAGGATGCTCCAGGCGGTCGACATGTCAGGCCGCCACGCGCCGAGGCGGAGGCGTACCACCATCCCGATCTGCACCGCCAGGGTGATTGCCGCGGCGACGATCTGTGCGAGCAGGACTTCCCGGAGACCGCCGCCGCCCATGAGCGCGACGACGACCAGCGCGGCCTCTGTCAGGTTGCCGAAGACCGCCGACCCCGCCTGCCAGTGCACCTTCTCGAAGCCGCGCACGACGGCGAGGCACAGAGCGCCCAGACCTTGCAGGGCCAGCTTCATGCTCACCATCGACAACGCCAGGCGCACGGCGTCGTCGTAGCCCATGCGCCGCCCGAACCACGGGATGACGGCCAGGACCGCCACCGCGAACAGCAGGCGCAGCAGCATCCCGGAGGCGAAGACGCGCGCCCCGGCACGGCGATCGCGCGCGACCTCGGCCGCCACTTGTGCGTGGCCGCCCCACTCGACCACCAGGTACCAGACGCCGAGTGCGGCAGTGGCGAAGTAGATCGCGCCGAACGTCCCGGCGCCGAGGCGCCGGGCGATGAGCGCCTGCACCGTCATCGAGACCGGCGTCGTGATGAGCTGCGACAAGACCAGCGCGAGCATGCCGCGGCCGACGATGTGGCCGGCGGGTGGCTCGTCGGCGTCGCGCTCGTTGGGGGTCGGGTCCGCGGCGACGGGAGCGCTCACATGATTCCCCTGGGACCGCCGCCGGTCAGGACAACACGGGGTAGAGGAAGCGCAGCGCCAGCATGTAGAGGAGGTTGAACCCCACGAACAGCAGGAGGGCTTTCTTGAGAGCGCGGCGCGGGTGCGCTTCCCGCGCGGCGATGAACGGAATCGTCAGCAGCGCCAGGATCAACGATCGCAGCACCAGATTCCGCATCGTTATTCGACGACGACCACATCGCCCGTCCGCAGGCGGAAACGGCCGGCCACGCCCAGGCCCGCGGTCACGTCATCCCAGGTCATCCGGATGCGCTGCGGCAGGATGCCGCCCGATCTGAGAACGAAGATGCGGTCCTTCTTGGCGAAGTCCTTCAACCCGCCGGCGGCGGCCAGCGCCTGCGCCACCCCGGCGCCGGGCGACAGGCTGTGCAGCCCCGGCGTGCCCACTTGGCCGAGCACCGACACGCTGAGCGGCCGGGCCTCGTCGACGGCGACCAGCACCCGCGGCGTGACGATGAACGGCCTGAGTCGCTCCTCGAGGTCGCGGGCCAAGGCAACCGGCGTCAGGCCCGACGCTGGCACGTCATTCAGGAATGGCAGCGAGACCATGCCGTCACTGCGCACGCGCACGGTCGACGACATCTTCTCCTGCTCCCAGACCTGCACGTTGAGCGCATCGCCGACGCCGATGACGTACTCGCCCTCGGTGGACGGCGGCTCCGGCCATTCGTTGGCCCACACGAACGGGGCGTTGGAGGTGGTCGGGGCGCAAGCCATGGCGAGCGCCTGTGAGAGTGCCATCACGGCAACCCAGCGCACACCTGGCCGGGTGCTCGGCGCCGCCTTGCGTCTCGTCATCACCGCCAGTATACCGTCCTCACGTGCGGACCCGTCGAGGGTCAGGCCTGCCGCGACGGCGAGGCGGCGTCGCTCGTCAGGCGTGCGTAGAACTGTTCCAGCGTCTCGACCACGTGGTCCCAGCGGTATTTCGCCAGCATCAGTGCGCGGCCCTGGACGGCGAGCGTCCGCGACAACGCGCTGTCGCTCATCAACTCCAACACGGCGTCGGCGAACCGATCGGCGCCGTCGGCGATGAGCAGGTGCTGCCGATCGGCCACCTCGATGCCCTCGCAACCGATCGCCGTCGACACCATGGGCTTGCCCATCGATAGACCCTCGAGCACCTTCAAGCGTGTGCCGCTGCCCATGCGGAGGGGCACGGCGAAGACTGCCGCGGCGTGCACGTACGGACGGACGTCGTCGACGCCGCCGGTGACGACGACGCTCGACGAGGCGAGCCGTGTCACTTCGGGGGGCGCTTCACCGCCGACGATATAGAACTTCGCCTTCGGCCGCGATCGCTGGATCCGGGGCAGGATGTCGCGGACGAAGTAAATCGCGCCGTCGACGTTCGGCCGGTACTTCATCAGTCCCGTGAGAACGATCATGTCGGGATCGACGGCGGCCGGCGAGGGCGCGAAGAACTCGGTGTCGACGGCATTGGGCACGACCTCAGTCGGCGTCGCTGGCACGAGCTCGTTGACCAGCTGCGCCTCGCGCGCCGACGTCATCGCGCAGCCGTCGACCGCGCGCCACGCGGCGATTTCCTCGCGCTTGAATTTGACGTACTCGAGCCAGTTGAACACGCGGCGGGGCAGCGAGCCTTCGGCCTGGGCCACGCGGTGGTACAGCTCGTACTCGACGTTGTGCTCGTCGAGCACGAGGGTCGAGCGCGGGTCGAAGCGAAAGCAGGCCATCTGGCTGGTCGACACGTGAATGATGTCGAACGGCGTGCCGCTCGACAGCGTGTCGAGGGCCTCCTGCATGGCCGCGGTGTGGATGAGGCGCCGCTGGAAGGAGACGGGCGAGGGCAGCGAGGCCAGTTGCCCCAGTCGCTTGCCGAACCGATGCCTCCGACGCGGCACGGTGTGCACCGTGCACAGCGTGGCCAGCGCTTTCAGCTGCGCGTCGTCGTCGCCATCGGTGTAGGTCAACAGCGTGACCGTGTGGCGCCGCGCCAGCACTTCGAGGATGTGGTAGACGCGCTTGGCGAACCCCCAATTGGGGGGATACGGGAACCACGGGCAGAGCAGCAGTATGTTCATCAGGCAGGGCGCCATTGGCCACGTGCGTTGCCGTGGACCAAACTCCTTACGATAGCAAAATGCCAGGCGACTGCTGCCAGGCCCGCGCGCTCCGCGCTCGGATTGCACCGCCCGGGGTCCGGGTGCGCGCGACGGCATGCGACGGGCGGTGGCTCCTGAGAGTCTGGGCTGCGGGTGACTACTCGAGCGGCGGATCTGCGGTCGCCGAATCGCTCGTCGAACGGGCGTAACACCGTGTTTTTCCGGTGTTTTTGCGAGACTGTTATTGAAAGCCGATGACCGTCTGGGCTAACATCGAGTGGCTCAGCGTCGCTGTCAACGGTCGTCGTGATCGTTCCCCCGCAACGGCCTGGCAACCGCGCACGCGTCCGAGCAGCGAACGCTGTCACGCAAGCGACTGAATCCCATGGACCGAACACACTCCGAGAAGGCGGGCGCTCCCGCCGTGACTGCGGCTGGCAAGGCGGGTAGCGCGACGCTGCGTGTCTCGGGTCTGGCCAAGGCGCCCTGGCAAGGGCCGGCCCGCGAGCCAGGCGGCGGCGAACCGCGACCGGGGGTTCTGCCGGGGGCAGCCGCCGCCGACGGGAGTGCCGCGGCGGTGGATCGCGCGGCATCGGCCGTGGCGGCCGGAACCGAGGCGCCGATTGTCGACATCACGCTGCTGACCGACTACGCCGGCTTCGTCGTGCGGTCGGTGCGCCGCCATTGGATCGGCGCCCTGGCGACCTTCGCGCTCACGTTGACCGCCGTCTCGGTGGCGGCCACGGCCTGGCCCAAGACCTACCAGATCGACGGACGGCTCCTCGTGCAGAGCAGCAGCCTGGTGTCATCGCTCGTCAATCCCGATCGCATGCCCAATCGCGACGGTCGTGGCCCGACGCTGGCTGCCCAGGAGATCGTCAAGAGTCGCGACCGCCTGCTCGGGATCATGACGTCCACGAACCTGCTCGCTGAATGGGACCGCACGCGCACGCCGTTGTTCAGGCTGAAGGATCGCCTGATGGCGCTCGTCGGTGGTGCACCCACCGACGACGAGCGCATCGACGCGATGGCGGGTCTGCTCGAAGATCGGCTGCAAGTCGGCGCCAACGACGAAGGGACGGTCAGCTTCGTGTTGAAGTGGCCGGATCCGACCATGGGGCGTCAACTGGTCGAAAGCGCCATGCAGGCGTTCCTCGAACACCGGCGGGTCACCGAGGCGGCGGCGATCACCGATTCGATCGCCATTCTCGATCGCTCGGCGGATGCCATCGAGTCTGACATCAAAGCCACCCTTGAGCAGCTGCCGGAGCCCCCCAGCGCGGCGCCGCGCCGGACTGTTCGCCGGCCGCCCACGACCACCGGGCCCTCGGCAGAGTCGACCGTACGGCTGGCGCGTCTGCGCTCGGCGCTCGATGACCGTCAGCGGGAAGTCGCCCGCCTCGACGGCCTGCACACCCAGCAGCTGGCCGAAGCCCAGGCGCGCCTGTCGGCGGCCCTCACCATCTATACCGAGACCCACCCGACGGTGGTGTCGCTCAAGCAGACGGTGGCGCGGCTGTCCCCCGACCCGCCCGAACTGGCGGAAGCGCGGCGTGAAGCGCGCGCCCTCGAGACCCAGTACGACGAGCTGAGCACTCGCGTCGGCGCGCTCACGGCGCGCGCCGAGCAGGAACGCCTGTTCTCGCAGTTGCAAGCCGCAACCGACGGTTCCGCGGTGGGGTCGTTCCGGACGTCGAGCGAGGCCGATCCGGTGGGCCTGCGCCTGAAGAACCAGATGACCGAGCTGGCGATGGTGCAGGCCCGGGCCAGTGCCGCGCGCGCAGAACTGGCTTCGGCGCAGGCCGGTTTCAAGTATCAATATTCCGTCGTGCGGCCGCCGCAGTTGCCGCGGGCGCCGGTGGCGCCCAATGTGCTCGCCATTCTCGGCGCCGGCGCCATCGCCAGCTTGCTGCTGGCACTGGCCTTCGCCATCGGGTCCGATCTCGTCAGCGGAAGCGCGCTCGAAGCCTGGCAGGTCGAGCGCGAAGTGCGGGCGCCGATTGCCCTTCGGGTGCCGACGCTGTGAGCCGCGCTGCCGTCATCGCCGCGAGCGTGCCGGGGGGCGGCTCGTCGTCCGCCGTTCCTCTGGCGGCGATCGCCGGCGTGGCGGTCGCAACCGCGCTGGCTGCCGTCGTGAGCAACGGCAGCCTCGTGGCGTCGGTCGCCCCTCTCCTCGTGGCGGCGCTCGTCTGGGCAGTCGCGGTGGCGCCGCTGCGCACGACGCTCGGCGTGGTCATGTTCCTTGGGCTGGCCGCTGACCGGCCAGGTGACACGGAAGGGTTCTGGGCCTCGCCCGTGCAGGCGGTTGGCGGCCTGCTGTTCCACAACCTCAATCACGCCGTCGGCATCGAGTCCTTGAAGTTCAGCGGCGTGTTCGCGCTACTCGGTCTCCTGCTCGCCGTACGCGCCTACCGGCGTCTGACCGGACGGGTGCAGGACACGCCAGACAGCCTCACGCTGGCCGCGCCGATGCGCTGGGCGCTGGGCCTGGCGCTTGCGACGGTGGCCGCCCTGGTGGCGTTCGGGGCGGCGCGCGGTGGTGATATCCAGATGGCCAAGGTGCAGGTGCAGGGATTTCTGCAATTGCTGGCCGTGGCCTACCTGTTTGGTGTCAGCCTGCGCGGTACGCGCGACTACCGCTGGCTGGGCGGCGTCATCGTCGCCGCCGCTTCGGTGAAGGCGGCCATGGCGCTGTGGGTGCGTGCCACGCTTCCGGCGATGGTGCCGGATCGCTGGGGCGCGATGCGCGAACTGGAATACGCGACCAATCACGGTGACTCGCTGCTCTTCGCGTGCGCCGCGGCGGTGCTGGTCGGGCCGCTGTTCCACCGGCCGACACGGCATCAGATCGTGAGATTCGCGCTGCTCATGCCCGTTGTCGTCGCCGGTCTCGTCGCCAACGATCGCCGCATTGCCTGGGTGCAGCTGGGCCTGGTGGCCATCGCATTCCTGCTGATGAATCCTGCGTCCGCGCTGACGCGGCGGGTGGCACGTGGCCTCGTCCTCATGTCGCCGCTGCTATTGGCCTACACCGTCGTCGGATGGTCGTCGCCGTCGCGCGTGTTCGCGCCGGTCGGGTTCGTCCGGAGCATCGTGCAACCTGAACGCACCGACGGCAGCCTCGACCGCTCGACGCTGTTTCGCGACGTCGAGAACTTCAACCTGGTGAACACCTTCCGGTCCAATCCCGTCGTCGGCACAGGCTTCGGCCATCCGTTCGTCGTGACGGTCGAAGGCGACGCCCTGCCGGATTTCGTGGAGTACGGGTTCCTGCCGCACAACTCGATGCTGGGTCTGTGGGCGTTCACCGGGTTCATCGGGTTCTCCGGCATCTTCGGCGCGCTCGTCGTCGCCGCGCTGCTCGCCGTGCGGGCGCGGGCGCGGGCGCCCACATCCGAGCATGCCATCGCGGCGGTGGCGGTGGTTGGGTGCCTGGGGGCGTATGTCGTGCATCTCTGGGCCGACATCGGGTTCACCGAGGCGCCGACGATCTTCCTCGTCGGGCTGGCCATGGCGATGGCCGGCCAACTGGCCGTGGCCACGGGTGATTGGCCGCTCCCGACGGGTCGTCGCCCCGTCAGAATGATGACGACTTCGGTGCCGACTGGCGCGGTGGGTTGAAGGGAGTGGCGAGTGACGATTGACATGCGCGCGTGCGAGCGGGTCGCCGAATGAGCGAGATAACGAGCGCCGAACCAGCCGAGCTGGTTTGGCAGCGCTTGTGGTTCACCTTGCGCGAACAGAACTGGACGTCGATGGCTGTGCTTGGCACAACTGATGCACAAAGCGTCGAAATGGTGGCTCGCACGTTGGCAGAGGTCGGTATTCGGGATGAAAAGATACCGGTGGGAGTCATTTCTGCTCTTGGTATGTCCTTCAGCGACGCCGCCGCGGTGGCGGCGCGCGTCGAGGAACGCGCCAGCCAGGCGGAACTCATGATCATCACGTCTGACTCGCCCGGCACCAACCCGGCCATGATTCCGGTGCTCGGGGCCGTCAACGCCGTGGTGCTGGTCGTCCGGCTCGGGGAATCGTCGCTCGACGCGGTCCGTCGGCTGGCCGACGGCGTCGGCCGCGACAAGATACTGGCCACCGTCACGATCGGCTGAGGAGGCGTCAATGCAGACACATCGTTCGAGACTGATGACGTCCGGCATCGTGCTCGCGGGGTCGTTCCCGTGGGCGAACTCGGCGTTCGAGCAACTGGCGCCGCGACCCCTCGTCCCGGTCGCACATCGCCCTCTAATCGGGTTCGCGCTGTCGTGGCTCGAGAACGCCGGAATTCACCGCGTCGTCGTATGCGGGAATCGCAACAGCGGCGACCTGGAGGCGCAGCTGGCGCGTGCGTCCGCGCCGGAGCTCGATCTGTCGTACCTGGAAGACTCGATGCCCCGGGGCGCCGCCGGGTGCGTGCGTGACGCTGCCATGTCGTGCGGTGGCGACGCCTTCGTCGTGACCGACGCGGCGGCGATTCCCGACGTCGACTTGCACGACCTCGTCGAGACCCATCGCACCTCCGGGGCCGCGGTGACGATGGTGGTCCATCGCGAAGCGCGCGGCGCCGGGCAGTTGCCGCTGCAGGTGCCGGCCGGCATCTACGTGCTCGACCGGCGCATCGTCGAGTCAATCGCGCAGCACGGGTTCATCGACATCAAGGAACACCTCATTCCGCGGCTGTCACGCGCCGGCGAGCGCGTCGCGACCTATGCAGTGGCCGGAGCGGTCGCCCGCGTCTTGAATGCCGACACCTACCTTGCCGTCAACGACATCGTCACCGCCCGCACGACCTCGGGCCGGGCCGTGCCGGCCGGCTACGAGCTGCGTGGAGAATCGCTCGTGCACCGCGAGGCGATTGTCGAATCCGACGTGACGTTCGTCGGCCCCGTCATCGTTGCGGCCGGGGCGCGAATCTCGCACCGGGCGGTGCTCATCGGGCCCGCGTCGATTGGCTGCGACGCCACGGTCGGACCCGGTGCGCTCGTCTCGCGGTCGGCGGTCTGGCGCCGCTCGACCATCGGCGCCGGCGCGGTCATCGATCGCTCGATCGTGGGCGATGACGGCGTTGTGGCCGGCGATCGCCGCCTCTACCGCGCCGTCGTCGCCGGCGCGTCGAGGCGAGCCTCGACGGTTGTTCCCAGCGTGCCGGTCGGCGATCCGCAGTCGCCCCCTTCGGCCGCTTGACCAGGTTACCCAGCCGCTTTGGACGTCCCGCCGGCGAGTCGTCGCCGCCGGGCCGACCACCGACAACGCCTCGATGGAGACCCTTCTGGCACTGCCATTCGAACCGTTTACTACGACCGGACTGCTGCCGACCACTCGTCCCCCTCGACTGGCCGGTCTGATTCACGTGATCAAGAATCGGACTCGACGATGAAGGTTTGGCCCGTACTGCTCGACTCACGACCGAAGTACTTCGGCGTCTCGTCCACCGAGGCGACATTGCTCGGTGCGCCCATGGGCCGCACGCTGCTGGTATCCCGCCTCAGCCAGCCGTTAGCGGTCGCAGGCTGCGCTCGGCCGACCATCGTCGCGCCGCCAGGGGCGCCGCCCGATTACCGCGCCCGCTTCGAGGCGGTCGTGCCGGGCGCCATCGTGGTCGCCTCGGCGCGTGAATTGGCCGAGGCCCTGCAGTGGGCGGAACCCTCGGACCTGCTGCTGTTCGTCGATCCGCGCTGCCTGCCGATGGCCGGTTGGCAGCTGCCGTCGCTCCTGGCCGTGGCCGACGAGCCCCTGCGTCAGGCGCGGCACCTCGTGGCCCACGCCGCCGACGTGGCCGGCACCCGCGAATCGGTCAACGTCGACGACGGCGGGCTGGTGCGCAGCGTGCACCGCTACTACAAGCCGGCCACCTGGCCCTTCATCGCCGGCGTCGCCGCAAGCCTCGTGCCCATGTCGAGCCGGCCCCTGCCCTTGACCGAGATTCCAGGGTCGCTGCTCGAGCTGCGGGAGCAGCTCGTGGCCCGCGGCGTGCCCAGTCACGATGTCGCGATTGCCGGCGGCGCCTTCGACCTCGGCGACGAAGGCGGCATGCTGGCCGCGATGGAGCGGTCGGTGCGTGATGCGGTGGATGAGGCTGCCGGACCTGACGGCGCCACCACCCTGTTGGTCGGCGACGGCCACGTCATCGACCCGACGGCGCGGTTCCTCGGGCCAGTCGTCGTGCAGTCGGGGGCACGCATCGAGGCACGCTGCACCATCGTCGGGCCGACGCTGGTCGGCCCCCACGCCCGGATCTCAGCCGATGCCGTCCTGGCGCACGTGAGCGTCGGGGCCGAGGCGGTGGTGCCGGCGGGGCGGGCGTTGCGCGACCGGGTCTGGTTGGCGTCTGCCGAATCGAGTATCGACGCGGCGGCGACGGCCGTCACCGAGCGACGGACGCCATCGTTCCCCCGGCAGCTGGCCCGGCACGGCATTCACGCGGCCGAGCCGCCGCCGGCACCCGCCGCCTATCGGACGCCATCACGACGCTACGCGCTCATGAAGCGGGCGTTCGACGTGTTCGTCGCGGCCACGGCGCTGGTGCTGCTGGCGCCGGTACTGCTCGTGGTGGCCGCACTCGTCTGGATCGACTCGCGCGGGCCGATCTTCTTCAGGGATGTCCGCGAGGGCGTTGGCGGAAACCAGTTCGCCTGTCTGAAGTTCCGGACGATGCAGGTCGGCGCCAGCGATCTGCAGCGGCAACTGAAGGATCGTGACGAGTTGGACGGGCCGCACTTCAAGATGGACTCCGACCCGAGGACGACCCGCATCGGACGGTGGCTCAGGGCGGCGAACTTCGATGAGCTGCCGCAACTCGTCAACGTGCTCGTCGGTGACATGAGCCTGGTCGGCCCGCGGCCGTCGCCGTTTCGCGAGAACCAGATCTGTGTGCCGTGGCGCGAGGGACGATTGTCGGTACGGCCAGGCATCACCGGACTCTGGCAGGTCTGCCGGCACGATCGGGAAGCCGGCGACTTTCACCAGTGGATCGAGTACGACCTGCTCTACGTGCAGCACATGAGCCTGGTGCTCGATCTCAAGGTGTTGGCCGTGACGATCCTCACGCTGGGCGGCAAGTATCCGGTGGCGGTGTCGCGGCTGCTGTGGAGTCCTGTCGCGACCGTCTCTGCCCCCCCCACCACCTACGCGCCCGACGGGACCAGCGCCGGCGCCCTGGAGCCCGCTGAGGCCCCAACCCGCTCGGCCCGGTGAACGCAGGCCGCCAGTGACCGTCCCGAGCGCCGGATCGGCTCTCACCGAGCGCCCGGGCGTCGACCACGACCCCGCGCCGGCCGGGACGCGGCCCCGGCGCCACGTGCCCGAACTGGACGGCGTCCGCGGCCTTGCCATCGCCATGGTGATGGCGTTGCACTTCATCAACAACCAGGTCATTCCGACCAACGTCCTCGAGCGCGTCGCCATCAAGCTCACCAACTACGGGCTGTGGGGCGTCGACCTGTTCTTCGTGCTGTCGGGGTTCCTGATCACCGGCATTCTCGCCGACGCCAAGGGGAAACCGCGCTACTTCACCAACTTCTTCGCCCGCCGTTCCCTGCGCATCTTCCCGCTCTACTACGGCGTGCTCCTGACGATGACCGTGCTCGTGCCGGCGGCGGCGCTGCGCGCGATCGACCCGCAGTTGCTGGAGGTGCGGGCGCTGTGGCCATGGCTGTGGACGTATCTCACCAACGTCTACCTGGCGTCGGAGACGAGTTTCTCAATCCCCTACGTGAGCCACTTCTGGACGCTGGCGATCGAGGAACACTTCTATCTGGTCTGGCCGTTCATCATCTGGAGCCTGGCGACACGGCCGGCCATGCGCGCCTGCCTCGTGCTCGGCCTGGGCGCCCTGGCACTGCGCGTCTACTACAGCGTGACCGCGCCCGAGCATCTCTATGCCGGCGTGCTGACGCCGTGTCGAATCGACGCGCTGTGTGCCGGCGCGTGGTTTGCGCTGGCCGCGCGTGACGGCGACGGGCAGGTGCGCCGGCGCACGCTGCAGGTGGCGGGTCTGGCCGGGCTGACGATCGTGGTGGTGTCGGTGTGGCACTTCGCGTTCCACCAGGCGGCGGCGCTGCTGCTGCCGCTGCGTTCTTCGGCGCTGGCCGTGTTCTTCGGAGCCCTCATCTACAGCGCGGCCCACCACGACGGTCTGCACGCGCTGAAGGCAGCATTGCGCTTTGGGTGGCTCCGGCATCTCGGCCGCTACAGCTACGGCCTCTACGTCTTCCACGGGATGGTCGCCTACGGCATGCACCGCTACGGCGTGCCGGCGTTGTTCGACGACCTGACCCGCGTGCACACCGTCAACTCGCTGTTGATGGTGACGTGCGGTGTTGGCGTGTCGTACGCCATCGCGATCGGCAGTTACCACGGCTTCGAGCAGCCGTTCCTGTCGCTGAAGTCACGCTTCTCGAACCGGCCCGGCCCCTCGTCTGGGGCGTGATCCCATCGCGTCGCCCGGTGTGCACCCTCGTCAGGGCTGCACGCGGAGACTGGCCGGCGCCGCCGGCGGCCCCACCGCCTGCACGGTGGCGGCACGTAGCACCGCTGGCAGGACGGCCACCTTCGTGTCGTCGAGCGGGTCGACCCACGGCCATCGATGGTCGCCGAAGAACGCCGGCTTGGCGGTCAGATAGAGCGAGGGCGGCAGCGTCTGGACCGCCCGATCCCAACGGACCTCGCCGGTGACGAAGTCGAAGTTGCCGTCGCGGACCACCGTCGAGCGCACCTTGGGGTCGGGCAACTGGTCCCACTGGCCGGGGTCATAGCCCAGCTTCCACACCGTTGGCGCCGTGCCCCATCGGCTGGTCGTGTGACCGTGGGTGCCATCGCCCGGATCTTCGTAGATCCAGCCGCTCATGCGGCCCGATTCGCCAATCACGTTGCCGATGAAGGTGTGCCACCACGAGCCGAACATCAGGCCGGCTCCGCGCGCGTTGGCCATGCCTGGCAGCGAGCGACGGTGGCCGACGAGGTGGTTGCGGAACACCGTCATGGCGATGGCGTTGCCATGGGTGTTGTCGGAGTCGTAGTTGAACGACGCGTTGCCCTCGAAGAGCACATGATGACTGCCCACCATGTGACTGGCGTTCAACCCGACCTCGACCCACTCGGGCTGCGTGAAGATGTAGCCGTTGTCCATGTAGTTGTAGCCGACGACCGACCCGGCGCCCGACGAGCGCACCACCAGCACCTTGTTCACGTTGAGGACGACGTTGTTCTCGATGAGGACTTCCGACGACCCCCATGCGAGGCTAATCGCATAGCCGCCGCCGCCGGGTTGCGGCCAGGTGCCGTCGTGCAACGTCGAGTCGCGGACCTCGATGCGGAACGAATGGTTGATGCCGACGCCCTCACCACCCCAGAGAGAGTTGTCGACGTTCTTCACCCAGGAGTAGGCGGCGGCCTCGAAGCGGATGCTGCCGTCGCTGCCGCCCGCCAGGCCCAGATCTTCGATGCCGGCGCCACGCACGTGCACGTTGGCGCCGGTGTAGCGGGTCAGCTGGGCCTGCTTCTGCTGCGTGTAGGTGGTATGGACGGGCGTCGAGAACGTGATCGTGTTGCCGTCGACGGCCACCACTTCTTTGAGTTCGTTGAGCGGGCGGCCCGAACGGCTGAACCAGGTGAGCGAGCCGGGGAACGGGTCGTCGCCCCAGGGCAGCGGCGGGTTGTGGCGCTGGAAGACGACCCTGTCGGAGGCCCAGATCGACGCCGCCGAGGCAGCGTTGATGCGCGCTGGCAACGGCACCCACGTCGCGGCGTTGTAGTCGTCTTGGTCGAGCAGCACGAACTGACCAGGGGCGAAGCCGGCCGGGCTGGCCACCGTGACCGCCATCGCGCCCTTCACGGCGTCGGCCGTGAGCGCCACTGACGTCGCCGAATCGATCTTCGGCCAGCGATTCGGTCCGACCACGATGACCGGTTTGACGTCGACCGACTGGGCGACGAAGCGCCGCGCGCCGTTGGTCTTGACGAGCCGCGTCGCGACGGCCCCGGCGCCCCGCAGGGTGATGCCCTTGTTGAGCAGCAGGTGGCTGTTCACCACGAACGTCCCGGCCGACAGCGACACCGTCTGTCCGGCGGGGCACGCGGCGATCGCGGCCTGGATGGCGGCCGAGGCGTCGACCGCGCCGTCGCCGAACTGCGCCGCCGAGAGCGACGCGCAGATGGTGAGGCGGTCGGGTATGCCGCCCTGCACCCCCGGCGCCCAGGTGGTGCGCCCGTCGTCGGGCACGATGCTCGTATCGACCTGGGCCGACGCTGCGGTCGCGGTGAGCACGAGCAGGAGGATCGCGTTCAGCAAGAGAACCTCGAGGAGTTGTGGCGGGGCGATACGAACAACAGCAAATTGCGGGCCGCGTCCCGAGGATTGGGCAGTCGCGCGCCGGAACGGGTAAGAACGCCGGGTTGGCCGCTCGATTCGCGGGTGGCTCGATTACGGTTCATGCCCGGCGACGGCGAATCCTGTAGGTTTTTGTGGTTCCAGGCGGCGAATACTGTAGACGTGCGGGTGTTGGCGCGACTTCGAGGGCATGGCCGGCGTGTCGTCACCGGCGTCGGTCTACTGCTCGCCCTGACCGGCTGGGCGGTCGGCAGCGGCTGGGAACCGGCGAGGCGAATCGCGGTTGGCGCCGCCGGATGGCCCGTCCGGGCCCTGCGGGCGCGACGGGCACAACCGCCGACGTCGTTCGCGCACCTGGCCGCGACGCAGCTCGGTCTTGCGCCGATGGGTCCGAAGGCGTTCACGTCGCCGGCGCGGTTCACCGCCTTCGCCGTGGTCGACGAGGAGACCGGAGCGACCGTCTATCGCAGCAGCGAACCGCCACGCGCCGTGACCACGGACCGCCTCGGGACGATCGACACGGTCTGGATCGGCGACTTCGCCCCCGTCACTCGGCCCGGGCGCTACCATCTCGAGGCGGACAACGGGCTGTCGAGCCACCCGTTCGCGATCGCGCCCGAGGCGTTCGACCTGGCACGCCGGGCCGTGCAACGGGTCTTCTACTTCCAGCGTGCGTTCACGGCCATCGAGGCGCGTCATGCCGAAGGCCCCTGGATGCACCCAAGCGATGCCGCCCGCGCGCCGCTGGGCGTTGGTGGTGGCTGGCACGACGCCGGCGACTACTCGATCTACAACATGACGACGGTGTCGTCGCTCTTCTGGCTGCTGGAGGCCTATCGCGATTTCGCGCCGGCCGATGACACGACCAACATCCCCGAGTCTGGCAACGCCGTTCCCGACCTGCTGGACGAAGCGCGGCGTGGACTCGAATGGCTCCTCGCCGTGCAGGTCGACGACGGCGGCTTTCGCAACAGCACCTGTGTCGAGGCGTATGCGCCATACGGTCGCAATCCGCCCGAGGCCGGACGGCCCTACGTTCACGGTGAGGTCGGGACCATCGCGACAGCCAGGGCGGTTGGAATTCTCGGCTCGGCGTCCGTGGTCTACGACCACCTCGATGCCGGGTTTGCCCGCCGGCTCCGCGAGGCGGCCGAGCGTGGTTGGCGCTATCTCGACGCCCGGCCAGCCGAGCACTCCGACGGGCCGACCTGCGGGGCCTATCGTCAGGACGGCGACGAGCGCGCCGGTCGGGCCGCCCGCATGTTCGCGGCGGCTGGCCTGCTGGTGGCGACCGGGGAGGCCCGGTTCCGCGACGCCTTCGAGCGGCATTTCGTCGACATCGACGACGAGCCGAGCCCCTATCGCTTCGGCGCCTACGCGTGCCTGCTGTACCGGCGTGCGGCGGCGGCCGACCCGGCGCGCACGGCGGCCATCGACGCCCGCCTGGCAACACTCGCGTCCCGGATCGTCGCTCAAGCCGAGGCCCATCCGTTTGCCTGGACCGGTCGCTACGTGTGGGGCTCGCTGGCGATCGGGTTCGAGCGCGCCGGCCTCCTCATCGCGCGCTGTCTCGCCAACCCGGAGGCGGCCCTGAGGGATTGCCGAACGGCGCTGAGCGGTCTCGACTATGCGTTCGGACGCAACTCCCTCCAGTTCGCCTACCTCTCAGGCCTGCCCGGCGTCACCCGCGGCCGGCAACACGCCTTTCATCACTGGCTCGCGACCTTGGACGCGACGCCGTTCGTGTTTCCAGGTGCCGTGGCCGGCGGCCCCAACGAACGGCCAGAGCTCGCCGACACCTCGCGCCCCCTGGCCTATCCGCGGCCCGTGTGGGGTTACTGGGGCGATCCGGCGATGCCGCGTTCGGCCGCGACCGCCATCGACGGACGCTACACCGACAACGACAGCTGGTCGACCAACGAGGTAGCGATCGCCTGGCAGGGGCCGGCGCTCTACAACCTGTACTTCGGAGCGTGGGCGGCGCGACGGGGGTGGGACTCACGCGCCATCGAAATGCCGGCGCAGGCGCTCGACGATCCGTCCGGCGGCGCGCCCGTCACCATAGGGATTGGTCGCTGACGCCATCGCGTCGTAGGCCCGGTCATCGACGAGCAGCCGCGTCACGTGGTCGACGATCTGGTCGGCGTTGGCGCCCACGAGCCGGGCCGTGCCCGCGGCGAGTCCTTCCGGCCGCTCGGTGGTGTCGCGCATGACGAGCACGGGTTTCCCGAGCGACGGTGCCTCCTCTTGGACACCGCCCGAGTCGGTGAGCACCAGCCGGCAGTGCGAGAGCAACGCCACGAACTGCCGGTAGTTCTGCGGCGGCATCAGCACCACGTTCGGGAGCGACCCCAGCAGGCGCTGCACCGGCGCCTCCACGTTGGGGTTCAGGTGCACGGGGTAGACGAAGCGGTGATCGGGAAATGCCGCCGCCAGGCGGGCGATGCCGGCGCAGATCTCGTCGAACCCGGAGCCGAAGTTCTCGCGCCGGTGGCCGGTCACGAGCACGTACGGCACCGTCGCCCAGTCAGGTCCGATGGCCGATCCGAGCTCGCGGTCGATGGCCTCGCCGTGGGCGGGACGGCGCTGCTCGGCCGTTTCCATCAGCAGCGCATCGATGACCGTGTTGCCGGTCACGGAAATGGTGGCGGCGGAAACGCCCTCGCCGAGCAGCGCATCTCGGGCCGACTCGGTCGGCGCGAAGTGCAGCGTCACGAGCGGTGCGGCGAGGCGTCGATTGGCCTCTTCCGGAAACGGCGACCCGATGTTGCCGGTGCGCAGGCCGGCTTCGACGTGGCCAATCGGGATGTGCCGGTAGAAGCAGGCGAGTGCGGCAACCAGCACGGTCGTCGTGTCCCCCTGCACGAGCGCGATGTCTGGAGCGGCGCGCCCCAGCCAGTCGTCGATGGCCGTCATCAGCCGGGCGGTCAGGCCCGCCAATGTCTGGTCGGGACGCATCACGTCGAGGTAGGCATCGACCTGAATGCCGAACTGGTCGGTGACCTGACGCAGCATCTCGACGTGTTGCCCGGTGGCGACGACCGTGCATGCGAAGGCAGCATCGCGGCGCAGGGCCGCGACGACCGGCGCCAGCTTGATGGCCTCGGGCCTGGTGCCCATGAAGACGACGACCTGACGCGGGATCACGAACGCCCCCGGACGAGCTCGCGCACGACGAGCCAGATGAACTCACTGTTGGTGGACAGGTACCGCTTCCATAACTTGCGCGGTTCCATGACCAGGCGCCACGCCCATTCGAGCCCCATCGACTGCACGGTCGCCGGCGCCCGGGCCACGATGCCGGCCATGACGTCAAAGCTGCCGCCGACGCCGATGATGACCGGCACCTGCAGCCGGTCGCGATGGCGCTGACAGAACACGTCCTTGAAGGGCGTCGGCATGCCGACAAACAGCAGGTGGGGCGCCTGCTCGCGGATCTCGTCGGCGATGGTCTGGTGGTCGTCAACCGTAAAGTAGCCGTCGCGGGCGCCGGCCAGGATGAGTCCCGGATACCGCTGCTGGCATCGGTCGACCAGCGTCTGCACGACTTCCGCACGGGCGCCCAGCAGGTAGACGCGCAGCCCGTGGGTGTCGCCGGCTTCGAGCAGGCGGGTCATCAGGTCGATGCCGGCGACCCTCTCAGGCACCGGGCGGCCGAGGAGCTTGAGCGCCCACACGACCGACATGCCGTCGGCGACGGCCAGGTCTGCCGCCTGGCAGGCCTGCCGGAGTGCGCCGTCGCGGCGCATCATGCACAGGTGCGACGCATTGGCGGTGACCACGATGTGGCTCGTCCGCGGCCCCTGGCACCACGCCAGGCAGCGCGCCACGACCCCCGTCATGCCCGCGCGCTCGAACTCGAGGCCGAGCAGCTCCGATCGCTCAGCCACGGCCGTGCTCCTGTGTGACCGACGGCCCGTGCGCGGCCTCCCAGATCGGACGCTGCTGGTCGTTGAGACGCGAGGTGGCGGCCGCCTTGCCGAGTCTGAGGCAGGCGTACTGGTAGCGCCGCAGGAACGAGCGGAATCCTGGTTCGTCGTAGCGCGGCAGGCGCCGCACGGCGCTGCCGGCGTAACCCCACAGCATGGCGAGACTGCCGACGATCGCCGGATGCTCGAAGGCGCGAAACAAGGCGCTGGCCAGGTAGTAGAGCGGCGCGGTGCCCATGAAGTACTGCCCGAAGCCGGCGCGGGCCCGGCCCGTCCAGATCCCCTTGTCGCTGGCGCCCTGTGGACGCAGGTGGACGAAGCGCAGGGCCGGGTCGTTCACGCTCTCGGCCAGCCAGCCGTGCATTCGTGCCCGATGGCAGTCGATCCCGTCCCACATCACCTGCGGCACGAATCCGCCCAGCTCGGTGAAGCACGAGCGCCGGTAGAACTTCGTCATCCCGACCGACATCTCGTCGCCGCAGATCTCCGGCACGAGGACGCCCGTGCGGGGATGCGTGAACCACGGTTTCCCCGAGGTCGTGCCGAGCCGGGGCTCGGCCTCCATTCGCTGCACGAGGCCTTCGAAGTAGCCGGCGGGTAGATCGAGGTCGAGGTCCATCTTGCAGACGTAGTCGAAGTCGTCTGGCGCCATCGCCGCGTAGCCGACGTTGAACGCCTCGATGACGCCGGCGCCGACCTTGCGGTGGCCGCGATTCCCGCGCCGGATGAGCCGCAGGTACGGCAGCTTCGCCGCGTACTCCTCGACGATGGAAGTCGTCTGGTCGGTCGAGCCGTCGTCGACGACGATCCAGAGTGCCGGCGGCAAGGTCTGATGCGCCACGCTCTCGAGTGTGCGTCGCGCATACGCCGCCTCGTCGCGGCAGGGCGAGATGAGACAGTAGCGGCGTGAGGGCGTCGCCCGGCTCACGCGCGCACTCCGTGACGGTGACACCAGCGCATCAGGACGTAGAGAACCCAGACGCGCGACCAGTAGAGACCGGGCGCTCCCTGCTGGTAGGCCTGCCAGAGCCGCGACACCGTCTGAGCGTTGAGCCCGACCGATACCGCCGCGGCCGGGTCGCGCATCGTGCTGTCCATGGCACGCCCGAGCGACCTGCGGATCCAGGTGTCGAAGGGCAGCACGAAGCCGCGCTTGGGCCGCTCGAAGAGCGCCGGATCGAGTCTCTCGAGGCCGACGCGTCGCAGGATCGCCTTACGGCCCAGCGGCGCGAAACGGGTGTCATCCGGCAGCCGGTTGACCGTCTCGACGACCACGCTGTCGACCAGCGGCAGCCGGGTCTCGAGTGACACGGCCATGCTGGCCGCGTCGGTATCGCGCAGCAACCGCTCGCCGAGGAACAACCGTTGTTCGAGGGTGGCGACAGCGGCCACGGCGCTCCGCCCCGCGATCTCGTCTTCCACCTGCCGGGCCAGCTCCACCGGGAGCCCGTGCTGGAGGCCGTCCCCAATCGGGCCGTCGAGCAGGTCGTCCTGAAAGGCCGGCAGGAAGAGGGCGTAGGCGAGTTGGTACAACGCCAGGAGATCGTCACCAGCCCGCGTCATGTCTGGCAGCTTCGCCCATCGCGTCTGGGGCGGGGTGGCCCGTCCGGATCCGGCCAGCACGCGGCTGGCCAGGCGGGCGCCGGCGAGGCGGGCGAACTCTGGCACCATCGCCGTGCGGCGCGCCCAGCGTTGTAGCGCCGGTACGACCGCGAACGTCGGGTAGCCGCCGAACAGCTCATCGCCGCCGGTGCCGGCCAGCGCCACCGTCAGGCCGGCCTCGCGGACGGCCCGCGAAATGTAGTACGAATTCAAACCGTCGAAGGTCGGCTGATCGATCGTATCGACGGCAGTGTCGAGGGCCGACGCGAAGTCGTGTTCGGTGAGCCGGATCTCCTGGTGTTCGGTGCCGATGGCTCCGGCGACCGCCCGGGCCGCGGCGGCTTCGTCGTACTCCGCTTCGTCGAACGTCAGCGTGAAGGTGTGCACCGGCGTGTGGTTGGCCTGCTGGGCCATGGCCGCGACGGCGCTCGAGTCGATGCCGCCCGACAGGAAGACGCCGACCGGCACGTCGGAGACGAGATGCCGGGCGACACTGTCGCGCAGCACCTCCCGGAGTTCTTCCTCGCTGGCCGGCCGCGACTCACCGCCCCCAGGCATCGACCAGTACCGCGTTCGCACTGGAGCCTGGCCGCGATCCACGATCCAGTGCTCGCCCGGTCCGAGCGGCTCGATGCCTGCGACGGCCGTGATCGGTCCGGCCACGAAGCCGTTCCAGAGAATCGAGGCCACCGCCCGTCGGTCGAGTCGCGGTGACGTCACGAGTCCGGAGGCGAGAATCGCGCGCACCTCCGAGGCGAAGACCAGCGACCAGTCGCCGCGCGGATCGGGATTCCTGCACACGTAGAGGGGCTTGATACCGAGCGGATCGCGGGCCAGCAGCAGGCGCTGCGCCTGCTGTTCCCAGAGCGCAAACGCGAACATGCCGCGCAGCTTGGCGACGCTGACCGCGCCCTCCCGCGCCAGCAGGCGCAGCATCACCGCGGTGTCGCCGCTCGAGTCGAACCGCTCGCCGTCACGCTCGAGCGCAGTGCGCAGATCCTTGAAGTTGTAGATCTCGCCGTTGAAGACGACGACGCGCGTGATGCCGCCGGTCGTGTCGACCATTGGTTGATCGCCGGCGTGCGACAGATCGAGGATCGCCAGGCGGCGATGGCCGAGCAGGCAACCGAACCCCTCGGCGTCTGGCGGACTCGCCCACACACCCATGCCGTCGGGCCCGCGGTGTGCGAGCGCCTCGTTCATGCGGTCGAGGGCCGAGCGATGACTCGGGCTGAGGCGCCCGATGAGTCCGGCGATCCCGCACATGTCAGCGCAGGGGCCACCACACGTTGACGCCGATCCGGAGCGTGTTGCGCTTGACCGTCGGTTCCAGTCCGGCCACCAGGTCGAGCACGTTGCTGAAGTCGTAGTGGTAGAACACGTACTGCGCGGTGAACGCCCAGCGCTCGTTGAGCGCCACGCGCAGCCGGGTGTCCACCGTCGCGGTCGAGAACGTCTGCACCGCCCCGACCAGCGTCGGCTCGCCGTTCGAGTAGCCGACCGAGGCAAACAGGTCGGTGCGGGGATTGAAGAAGCCGGTGGTCGTCACCGACACGGCGTCGGTGAAGACAGGACCGTTGAGGCCCTGCACGAATCCGGTGCCGCGTTTCAATGCGCCGACCAGCAGCCACGTGCGGCCCATCTGGTGTGCGATGGCGGCATCGCCGATGAGCCGCACCTGGCGCCGCGTCTCGAAGGCATTGGTCGCCAGCGCCGAGGCGACGAACGAGGTGCCGCCGTCGAAGGTGACGATCGTGCGGCGCTCTTCGGTGAGCGCGGGGTGGAAGGCCACGCCGAGGTGGAGGTTGTGCTCGGCCGGCTGCGGGGTGCGGAGCCCGAACTGCTCGGTGCCGATGTAGTCGGCCTGGCGATAGAAATACCCGAGACGGAAATCGTTGTTCTCGGTGACTCGATAGCGGTAGTCGGCGCCCGTTTCGAAAGTCGTGAAGTCGGTGCCGCGCGGTGTCACCACTGTGAAGTGGCTGCGCCGGTAGGCCACGCGGCTGGAGACGAGCGAGCGCACCGTGAAGCGGCGCTCGATCTCGGCACGGCTGTCGCTGGTGATGGCGCGGTCGTCGTTGACGGCGTAGGCCGAGCTCGGCGTCTGGACGCTTCCGAGCGGCGTCGGCAGCGCGTCTGCGAACAGGCCGAACAGATACACGGGAGCGTACGACAGGGTCTGGTTCAGCCCGAGCGTCGTGAGGCGGTCCAGCCGTACCGACGTGCCGGCACCGCCGTGGAAGTCGTTGGCCGCGAACTGGTTCAAGCTGGTGTAATAGCGCGCGCTGAGGCCACCGGTAGTGGCCACCTGCAGGCGCGGCGTGTTGCGCACGTAGCGGAGATCCCCGACGAGGTTGGTGTAGGCGCCGCTGACCTGCAGCGCGCTGGTCGTGTTTGGCGAGGTGAACTCGGCCAGCAGGTTCTGGTCCCACGCGCCGTAGAGCGCTCCATCGAAGCGCAGGCCGGTTGCCGGTTCGGGACCCCCGCTGGCGCCGCCGAAGAGCGCCGTGTAGCGGCGCCGGGCCTCGGCCATCGGGTCGGCGGGATCGGACGGGCGATCGGCGGGCCGCTCATCGGGCGGCGGCTGCGGACGCTGCTGGGCGGCTCCGCTGGCCGGGCCGAACGCCGTCAGCCCCAAGGCGAGGACCACGGCGTGAGGGAGGCGGATCATCTGCATGCGATTCGACACGTCTGCCGGCAGCCAGAGGGGAGGGTGGGCCGCGGCGTCACCGTCCGGCGGGTGTCGAACACACCTGTACCGTGACCGTTACCGCATGGTATCACCCGATTGCGGTTGGCAAAGAGCGCTGCTGCGGTCACCGGTTCGATCTGCCTGCCGACGCGCGGCGGGGGCTCATGACTTGTGACAGGATAGATAGTCGCGTCGAATCGGCCATCGGGGCAAGCGCGCTTGCGCGTCCACCCGCCTGCCACGAATCGACGCGCGCAATCGAAAAAGAGGAAGGCAGCGGCCCCCTGACGCCCCCTGCGGCCAGCTGCCTGAATTCGAGGAGTCACCTTGGTGCGAACGTCCAGTCGATTCTCCACGTTGCTGTTGCTGATCGCTGCGCTGTGGGCCGGCCCGCTCGGCAGGCCGTCGGCGGCGCAGACCACCTTCAACGCCAATCCTGCGACGCTCGGTGCCATCCCCGACAGTCTCGGTGAGTGCGGCACCGATGGCGCGCCTCACTTCGTCGTGGTGCCCGTCTCGGGCGTTGTGGGTGGCGTGACGGGCGTGTCGGTGAGCATGGCGCTGACGCATACGTGGATGGGCGAGCTGACGGCCACGCTTATTGCGCCCGATGGCACCCAGCACGTGATCTTCGGACGCACGCGGGCGACGACGCCGACCGACTGGGGGAGCTCATTCGACTTGAACGGCAGCACCTACACGTTCAACGACGCGGCCGGCGGCAACTGGTGGATGGCAGCCACTCAGGATCCCGTGCCTGGCGGCGCCTACCGCACGTCGGCGATTGGCGGTTTCCCCGGCGCCACCGGCCCGGCCACGGCGATGAACCCGGTCTTCGCGAACCGTGAACCCAACGGCACCTGGCGCGTGCGCTTCACCGACTCGTGCCGCCTCGACGTCGGCACCGTGAGCGCGCTGAGTCTGGCGCTCACGACCACCGGCGTCGTCACGCCGCCGACGGCGGCCGTGCCCGACGCCTATTTCGCCGGCCTGTCGACGCCGCTTGTGGTCCCAGCGCCCGGCGTCCTCGGCAACGACATCAACTCGCCGGGCAGCGGTCCCCTCACGGCCACACTGCAGGGCCTGCCGACCCATGGCAGCATCACGCTCAACAGCGACGGCGGGTTCCGCTACGTGCCTTCGACCGGCTATCTTGGACCCGACTCGTTCACCTACTTCCCCTCGAACAATGGCGGCAGCGCCGCGCCGACCACGGTCTCGATCACCGTCGTGCCGGTGCAGCCCCCCACGAACTTCAGAGTCGATCGCGTCTCAGGTACCACGGTGACGCTGCGCTGGGATGCGCCGCCCTACGGCCCCGTTCCCACCGGCTACCGCGTCGAGGGCGGCACGACGCCAGGGGCGGTTCACGGCGCCGTCGAGACGGGGCCGGCTCCGGCATTGACGTTCCCCGCACCCAGCGGTGCGTTCTATGTGCGGGTCAAGGCCCTCGATGGCCCGATGACTAGTGGCGTCTCGAACGAAACCCGCCTCTATGTGAACGTGCCGATCGTACCGTCGGCGCCGGCGGGCCTCACGGGGCTGGTCAACGGGGATGCATTGGCGCTCTCCTGGAAGCTGAGCTACGAGGGTGGCGAGCCTACCGACGTGCTGCTCGATGTGTCCGGCGACCTCTCGGCTACCGTGCCGATGGGCCTGACCGAGTCGTTCGCCTTCAGCGGGGTGCCCGCTGGCACCTACACGTTCGCGCTGCGGGCGCGCAACGCGAGCGGGGCCGGCGCCGCGTCTCCGTCGATCACGCTGACGTTTCCCGGGGCCTGTTCCGGGGTGCCCTCGGCGCCGCTCAACTATCTGTTCTATCGCGTGGGTAATACCGCGTACCTGCTCTGGGATCCGCCGGCGACTGGGCCGGCCGCGTCGGCCTACGTCCTGAACGTGACCGGCGCATTCGTGGGTGCTCTGCCGGTTGGCGCCACCCGGAACCTCAGTGCGGTCGTGACGCCCGGCACCTATCAGGTGAGCGTCACCGCATTGAACGCCTGTGGCGCCAGCGCGCCGACGGCGGCGCAGACGATTCAGGTGCCGTAGGGCCGGCAGCGGCGGCCCAACGCCGCACCGCACGTCGAAGCGCCCTTTCGCTCACTTGCACACCCGGGCGACGCACCTCTCGTATGATGGTGATCCCCCGGCGTCATGCACTTCTCGAGGCTCCAGAACAGCGTCTATCGTGCGGCTCAGATCCTGATGGCGGTGGCCGTCGTGCTGATGGCCGGCTGGAATGCCTACATCTGTCTGCGCCTGCGGCCCGACGTTCCGACCGTCGTCATCAATCTTTCGTTCTGGCTGCTGCCCATCCTGATGCTGTTGGCGGCGAGCGGCCGGCTGTGGCGCAGCCTCGCGCTCGGCACTGCCGTCACCTTCTGTCTGCAGCGCCTCCACTGGCTCAAGTGGCGCTATCTCGAGCAGACGTGGACGGCGGCCGACCTGCGCCTGGCCCTCGACAGCGCCAACTGGCTCGTCGTCTGGCAGTATCCGGAAATACTGGCCTTCGTTGTGGCAGGCGCGTCGCTTCTAGTCCTGTCGTGGCTGCTCGTGCCGCGGGAGTCGCGGGTCCGTTGGCAGACGCGCGTCCTCGCAGTGCTAATGGCCGTCGCGCTCGCCGGCACCGTGGTCCAGTGGCGGCATCGACATGTCTTCGATCCGTTTGGTTTCAACACCTACGGCCACTTCGCGAATCTGGTCTACTCGGCGTCGACGCTGACCTACCAGCCGCCCGCCATCGACGGGTCGAGTGCGCTCTTCCTGGCGCGAGCGGCGACGCTTCCTGACGGGCACGACCCCACCGTGGTGTCAGCCACGGCGACGCCCGCGACGCCAGACATCGTGATCTGGCTGCAGGAGTCGGCCATGGACCTGCGCCTGTTCGACCTCCCAGGCGCAGACCTGCCGGCGCTGCCGATGTACGACCCGGATGCCAGCACTCGCGCTCATGGTCCCCTGCGTGTGCACTCGTGGGGTGGCAGCACGTGGCTCACCGAGTTCGCCTTGCTCACCGGGCTGTCGCATGAAGACTTCGGTGCGTCTGGCAACGGCGTCTACTACACCGTCACGTCCAACCTGCAGTATTCCCTGCCCACGCTGCTGAAGAGCCGCGGTTACCGCGCGGTCGCCATCTCGGGTGTGCCCAAGGCGCTCTACAACATGGAGGCGGCGCAGCGCGATCTCGGATTCGATGAGGTGCTCAATCCGCTCGACTTTCCGGAGTGGGGCGGCAAGTCGGTCGTGCAGAACCTCGTCACCGACGCCGAGCTCGGCCGCTTCGCCCAGCAGACCCTGGCGCGATCGCGCGATCGGCCGATCCTGCTGTTCGTGCTCTCCATGATGCAGCACGGGCCGTACGACAGCACGCACCCGGTGCGCTACGGCCTGGACCAGGCGGAGCTGCCGCGCCCCCTGGCCGCGCGGACGTCCGACTACGTGGACCGCATGGTAGCCACGAGCATCGCCTCGGCGGCGTTTGGCGCCGAGCTGCTCGGGGGATCGCGTCCGGTCGTCTACGCCTATTTCGGCGACCACCAGCCGAACCTCGGCGGACCCGTGCCGTACGTGTCGGGAGTGGCGCACCCGCAGTACCTGACGGCCTACGCGGTCAAGACCAACTTCCCCACGCCAGTCGCCGTCGGCCACGCGCGGGCACTGGACATCTCCTACCTGGCGGCCGTCATTCTGGAGCAGGCGGGCCTTCCGCTCGGGCCGTTGTTCGACGCCAACCGCAGGATGCGACTGCTGTGCGACGGACAACTCACGGAGTGTCCCGACCAGGCGCTCACTCGCAGCTACCGGGCGCATCTCTATCGCGATCTGCTCGCCGCCCGTCTGCACTGACCGGCGCCAGCGCCACCCACCGCGGCGCGTTCGACGTCTCTAGCGCTGCCCGGCGGCGCGGAACAGCTCGTCGGCGGATTGCAGCACGATGTTCCTGAGGCGGACGGGGTAGTCAGCCGGCAAGGTGGCCAGAAAGCGGCGGACATCACCAGCGGTGTCGCCGCTGGAGTAACCGCCGAGTGTGGCGTCCATCCAGCGCTTCGGAAAGAAGATGTCGCCCGTCTTCTGGATCTCCCACAGCAGGTCCAGGCTCGGTCGCACGTACTTCGCCGATTGTGACGCCCGCAGCGGATGGTGCAGATAGTCGAGGCCGTCGAGCACCCACGGCTCACGACGGCGGTTGGCGAGGTCGCCGAGCGCCAGGAACCAGCGCTCGCGCACGGCGGCATCGCCCGACAATGCCGGCATGATGAAGGCGAAGCGGGCCTTGCGATCGGGATTGTCGATGCGCGCGAGCTGGCCGGTGAGGATCTCGCCGGCGCGCGGCACGTCGCGCACGGCGAGTTCCAGCGCGAGGGTGGAGTAGTCGGCCTCGGCAAGCGGGAGTCCTTCAACGGCCTCGGTCTTGTCCCACACGCGCGTCAGCCAGGCGAGCGTGTCGGGGCTCGTGACGATGCGGCGAATGGCGCCGAACCACGCCGACTTCTGGCCGGCGGTGGTCGCTCGATCGAGTCCGGCGCGCAGTGTCGCCTCGGCAACGACGGCGCGTGACGCCCGCTCGGCTGGCGAGAGGAATCGCCACCAGGCAGATGCCATGTAGCCGAGCACGCGGGCCCGGCTCTGCTCGTCGGGTTCAACGGTGACGGCGGCCAGTGCCGTGTCGACCACCGTCGCGGCGGACACGCTGCGCTCGAGCAGCGCGTCCCAGAGGGTCACCCACGTGGCGCCACGCGTCAGCACGTCGGGGATGTCGCTGACATGCGCCGCCAGGTGGTCGCGCGAGGCGGGGTCGAGCACGAAGCCGCCGTAGGCCCAGCCGCCGCCATTGGGCAGGACGTATTGCGGAGCAGGCCAGCCGGCGGCCTCTCTCACCACGGTGCGCGCGCCGTTCAGCGCCACGTCGAGCGTGCGCGTTCCGTCAGGTAGCGCCATCGTCACGCGCAACTGCTGCGGCCACACCAGTCCGCGCTCCTGTGCGTCACTTTGCGAGAAGGCGAGCGAGGCGATCCGTCCGTCCTTCACGTCGAGCTCGGTGGTGATGGTCGGCCGTCCGGCGGATTCCACCCACGCCTTGCTCCAGGCCGCCAGGTCGACCGGCGTGCGCTGGTCGAGCACCTCGATGAGGTCGCTCCAGGTGGCGTTGCCGAACCTGTGCGCACCGAGGTACTCCCGCAAGCCGTTCCTGAACGAGGTCTCGCCGAGCAGTGCCTCGAGGTGCCGCATGATGACCGGCGCCTTCTGGTAGATGATGGCGCCGTAGAGGCTACCGGCCTCGTTCAGGTTGGCCAGCGGCTGGCGGATCGGGTTGGCGCCCGGGGTGCGATCCACGTCGTACGCGGCAGGGTAGTGCGCGAAGAGGAAGCGCAGATCGTGATTCACCTCGGGGAACGACGGGTTCACGATCTTGGCGGCCATGAAGTTGGCGAAGACCTCCTTCATCCACACGTCGTTGAACCAGCGCATGGTGACGAGATCGCCGAACCACATGTGCGCCGTCTCGTGCGAGATGACCGAGGCGCGGCCCAAATACTGGTTCTGGGAGGCGGATTCGTCGAGCAACAGGCTCGAGGCGTTGTAGAGCACCTTGCCGGCGTGCTCCATGCCGCCGAACTGGAAGGACGGAATGGCGACGAAATCGAACTTGCCAAAGGCGTAGGGGAGGCCGGTGTAGTCCTCCATGAAGGCAAGCGCCCTGGCATGGAGATCGAAGATCGCGTCCTTGTTGCGTGCCACCTTGGCGGCGTCGGTCTCGCGATGGAACATGTGGAAGGTGCGGCCGTTGCGCTCGGCGGTCTCGACCTTGAAGTCGCCGACGACGAAGGAGAAGAGATACGTGGAGAGGGGCTCGGTTTCTGCGAACGTGGCCGTGACGGCGCTGCCGCTGCCCGCCGGCCCGTCCCAGAACGTGATCTGGCCGGCCTGGCTCGGCGCGCCGTTGCTGACGGCCACCCACTCACCTGGGTAGGTGAGCTTCAGCGTCCAGCGCGCCTTGAGGTCCGGCTGGTCGAACACCGGAATCGCCAGGTGCGCGCGCGCCGGCACGAAGAGCGCGTAGAGGAAATCCGGATTGCGGTTGAGCGAGGCATCACCGGCCGTGAACTCGATGCGGATCTCGGTGGCGCCGGCTGTCAGCGCCGCCGCCGGCACCACGATGTGGTCGGTGACGTAGGCGTGGCTCACCGTCATGCCGCCCACGGCCACGCGCCGCACCTTGTCGGCGCCGGGCGCGAAGTCGAAGACCAGGGGCTGGGATGCGTCGCTCAACTGGAAGCGCGCCGTCATGGTACCGGTGAGCGGCTGCGTCTGCTCGCGTGGCACCGCGAGCGACAGTTCGTAGCGCACGTTCGTGATGATGGCGGCGCGTCGTGTCGCCAGCTCGAGCGGAATGCCGGGGCCGGGCGTCGCCGTCTGTGCGGCGCTCATCGACGCCCCTCCGCTCAGTGCCACCGCCGCCACCACGATCCGCGCCGTCCACGACCTGCCTGCATGCATGTCGCAGGTTGTACTACGAAACCAGGCGCCAGCCCGCTTATGCGGCTATTCCATCCGCAGGGCCAGCGTCGGGCTCACGCCGACGGCACGCAAGGCCGGCAGCAGGCTGGCGAGCGCGGCCACCGCAAGTAGTGCCAAGGGGACCGCCACGAACGTCAGCGGATCGCTCGGCTGCACGTCGTACAGCAAACCGCTCATGAGCCGGGCGACGCCAGCCGCCGCAGCCAGTCCCAACGCGATGCCGGCGGCTGCCAGGCGCAGACCATGCGTGAGCACCATCGTCAGCACGTGCCCGCGCGATGCCCCCATCGCCAGGCGGATACCGATTTCATGCGTGCGCCACGCCACCACGTACGACAGCACGCCGTAGAGTCCCACGACCGCGAGCGTCAGGGCGATGGCGGCGAAGGCGCCGAGCAGGAAGCCGGTGAGACGCGGCGTGGCGAGCGCGGCGGCGACCACCTCGCGCATCGGGCGCACACTGGCCACCGGGAGGCTCGGATCCATCCGCCGGACGGCTGCGCGTACTGGACCGGCTGCGGTCAACGGATCGCCTGTCGTCCTTACGACGATGAAGGCGTTGCGGATGAGGCTGCCGTTCGTGACGACGTGCCACTGGCTGTGCGGCACGTAGAACTTCTCCTTGGTGGCCGCCGTGACGCCGTTGTGCCGTTCGTCGGCCACGATGCCGACCACGACCGCCTTCGGCCGATCCGGGTTGCCGCCGACGCGCACGCGTCCCCCGAGGGCCTGGCCGTCGGGCCAGTAGGTGCGGGCCATCGTCTCGTTCACGACCATCACCGGCTGGCTGCCAGTCGTGTCGCTCGAGGCGAACCAGCGGCCGCCGAGCAGGCGCGTGCCCATCGCTTCGAAAGCGCCGTCAGTCACGATCTGCCAGTCGCCCTTGGCGTTGCGACCCGGCGATTCATCGAAGTCGTCGATGTCGAGGCCGTAGTCGCCGATGGTCGTCGCAAGCGGCAGCGCGCGCACGACCCCGGCAGCGGTCACGCCGGGCATGCCGCGCACCTCGTCGAGGAGCTGACGATAGAAACCCACGACCTTCTCGGGCGAGTCGTAGCGCGTCTCCGGCAGCGACACCCTCATCGTGAGCACGCCCTCGGGGTTGAAGCCGAGCGGCACGCGGCCGAGAGCACCCAGGCTGCGCACCATGAGGCCTGCGCCCACGGCCAGGACCACGGCGAGGCTTACTTCCGCCACCACCAGCGCGCTGCGCAGGCGCTGCCGGCTGCCGCTGGCCGTGGCCTGCTGCGAGCCCTCGCGCAGCGACTCGACCAGGTTGATCCTCAGCGTGCGAAGCGCCGGCACCAGGCCGAAGACGAGCGTGGTCACCACGGCGAGCGTGAAGGTGAAGGCCACGACCGTGCCATCGAGCGCCATCGGGGTGAGCGGCGGCAGGCTCGTCGGATCGAGCGCGATGAGCGCGCGGATGCCGGCAGCGGCGAGCCCCAGACCGAGCGCCGCGCCGACCAGCGCCAGCACGACGCTCTCGGTGAGCAGTTGCCGGACGAGCCGCTCGGTCGTGGCGCCGATGGCCGAGCGCACGGCCATCTCGCGAATGCGGGCGTCGCCGCGCACGAGCAGCAGATTGGCCACGTTGGCGCAGGCGATGAGCAGCAGGCAGGCGACGGCGCTCATCAGCAACCACATCGCCGGGCGTACCGCGCCGCGAATCTCCTCGTCGAGCGGGGTGGCGAAAGCCGAGAAGCGCATCGCCTCGGGGTACAGGCCCTCGGCGGTCATGGCAGCCGTGAGCGCGGCGAGTTCCTGCGAGGCGGCGGTGGCGGTGACGCCGGGGGCCAACTGGGCGGCGCCGTAGAGGCCGTGCGAGCCGCGCTGGGCATTGGCTTCGTCGATCTGCAAGGCGCGCCAGAGCTGGGTCGGCTCGGCCGCCTCTTCGGTAAAGTCCGTGGGGAGGCGGAAGCCCTCCGGCATCACCCCGACGATCTCGACCGGTTGGTCGTCGAGCTGGAGCCGGCGGCCGACGACCGCGGGATCGCCGCCGTAGCGCGTCTGCCACAGGCCGTAGCCGAGCACCGCGACCGGTGCGGCGTTTGCGACGTCTTCGGCCGGCGCGATCGTGCGGCCGAGGAGCGGATGGGCCCCCAGGACGTCGAACGTGTTGGCCGTGACGAACCCGACGCCCACTCGCTCTGGCGCACCGTCGCCGGTCAGGTTCTGCTGGCCGCTGTTCCAGCCGGCCACGGCCGTGAGCGTGGTGGCGAGCCGCCGGTAGTCGAGGATTTCCTGCTCCGACAGCCACGTCTTGTCGAAGCTCACCCAGCGGCTCCACAGCATCACCCTAGTGTCCGGCTGCGCATAGGGGAGCGGTGCCAGAAGCACCGCTTTGACGACGGTGAAGATGGCCGACGTGGCGCCGATGCCGAGCGCGAGGGTGACGAGGGCGGCGAGAGTGACGCCCGGCGTGCGCAGCAGCCCGCGCACACCGCCGAGGAGATCTTGCCGAATGCCGTCGAACTGCATCACGCCTCCGTGCGGTTGGACGGTGCAGCCGGCGTCAGGGTTGGCAGGTCACTCCCGGTCCGCAGCGCCAGGAGCGGCTGCGTCACTGGCACGCACATCCCCGCCGTGAAGTTCCGCGACCAGATCCGCCGGCCAGCGGGCCTGGACTACTTCGCGCCCACGCCTTCCTTGAGATAGGCCACCAGCGGCGTCATCACCGCCTCGGCCGACTCGAGGTGCGGCACGTGGCCGAGCCCCGGCAGCAGCAACAGGCGGCCGTTGTTGTTGGGCACGCTCTTGGCCAGGAACGCCATCCGCTCCTGGAAGTTCTTGGCCGGGCCGAGCAGCATGTCTTCAGCGCCGCCGAAGGCCAGCGTCGGCACCTGGATGTGCGCCCAGTCGTAGACGACCGGATCGGCGTAGAGCATCTGGCCGATGAGGGCCTGCACCATGGCCAGGCGCGGCCAGTCGCTGCTGAGGGTCCACGAGTAGCGAATGCGGGTGTAGGTCTCGAACTCTGCGTTCCACTTCGTCGGATCGTGCGCCACGTAGCGACCGAGACCGGTACGCGTCGACTGGTAGTCGGTCTTGAGATTCGACGCGTAGGCGTCGTCGAGCGGCGTCATCGGGCGATCGAAGCGGCCGTCGGTGAGGCCAATCGGGTTGTAGATGACGACCCGCTCAACCGACTTCGGGAACTGTGTGGCAAAGCGCGCCGCCATCATGCCGCCCATCGAGTGGCCGATGACCATCACGCGCTCGATCTTCTCGTGCTGCAGGATCCGCCAGGTGTTGCGCACCTGCGAGTTGAAGTTGTAGGGCGCAATCGGCTTCGACGACCGGCCGTAGCCGATCTGGTCGGGCGTGATGACGCGGAAGCCTTCCTTCGTCAGGCCGTCGATGATGGACTTGAAGTAGAAGCCGCCGAAGTTGTTGCCGTGCAGCAGCAGTACCGTGTGGCCATTGGGCGTGCCCAGGGCCGGCGTGTCCATGTACGAAATGCGCACGTCCTGGTCGTAGACGCTGAGGTCGAGATACTTGCTGGGGTACGGATACGGACACTCGTCGCAGGTGATGCTGCCGGGCTTGATGTCGGTGGGCGTCGGCACCGGCGGCAGGGGCTTGCCGACCTGCGCGGTGGCGACGACGGCCACGGCGACGAGCGAGAGGGACAGCGTGAGCGTGCGCAGGGTTGTGATCATATGGTCCGTCCGTTCGCCTGTCGCTTGAGGCCCGCTGCGACGGGCCCGAGCGGCCGCGAAGACGCCCTGAATCTAGCACAGACCCCGGCGAGGGCCCGGGTCACGACCGCATCCAGCTGCCCAGGCGGTCGTGCGTGAGCTGCGGGCTGCCGAGCCCGATGGCGACGTGCTCTGGGCCGATGCGCGGCATCGCGAACAGATGCTGCTCGAAGCACGCGATCTGCTCGCGGCAGCTCACCTCGCCAAGCGTTGCGGTGTAGGCGCCGCTCTGGCGGACGAGCGCCGAGAGGGAGGCCGCAGTGGCAGAAGTCATGCCGCCCAGGATTGCAGCGGCTACTTGAAGCGCGCCAGGCGATACGGCTCGAGCGGCTCGGCCCTGACGCCGTCGAGAATCTCGATGGCCGCCAGCCGGCCCATGAGCGGCGACATGGTGACGCCGCTGTGCATGACGGCCAGATAGACGTCCGGGCGTGCCGGCGCCGTCCCCACGATGGGGAACTCGTCGGCCGGCAGCGGCCGCCAGCCGAGCGTCACCTTGTCGAGGGTGGCCGACTTCAGCGCCGGCAACACGGTCGCAGCCACCTGTAGAAACGCCTCGCCGCCCTCACGGCTCGAATCGGTCGACGGCGTGCCCCCGAACCCGAGACCCGTCACGACCCGGCCGTCGGGTTTCTGCTTCAGGTGTGCCGCCGTCGCGAGTACAACCCGTTCGACCAGCGGCGGCAGCGGCGTGGTGTGCACGAGCACGCCGGGCGATTGCTTGAGCGGCACGGTCAGGCCGGCCAGGGCGGCCACGCGCGGCGTGTCAGTGCCGCAGGCCACGATCAGGATGTCGGCTGGGATGTCGCCGGTAGTGGTTTTCACCGCGCGCAGCCGTCCTTGTGCTTCGTCCAGGCCAGTGACCTCGGATGGATGCTCGACGCGCGCTCCCAGCGTCCGCGCCCGCGCCAGCAGCATCTCGGTGGCGACCACCGGATCCACGTGCCCCTCGAGCGTGGCGTGTCCCGCGGCCGCGACCGAGCCGATGACGACTTGCGGTTCGAGTGAACGGAGCTGCTCCGCAGAGATGATCTCGGTGGGGTAGCCCCATGCCTGGTGATGCCGGACCTGGTCGCGGAACTTCGCCGCTCGCGCCGGGTCGGCGTACCACTCGAGGCTGCCGCCCCAGGTGAGGGGCAGCTCGCCGGCGAACTCGCGGTCGAGCTCACGCCAGGCCTCGATGCCGAGGCGGTTGAGCTGAAAGTACGAAAAGGGTTGTTTGGAGTAGGTGGAGTTGATCCACGCAAACGAGTTCGCCGTCGCGCCGCTCCCGGGGGCCGCCCGCTCGACCACGGTGACGTTGGCCCCGCGCCGGGCGAGGGCGTAGGCGATATTGGCCCCCATGATGCCGCCGCCTGCCACGACGATCCGGTCGCGGCCGCCGGTGGCGGGCAGCTGCATCGCCGGCAGGCCGGCCACCGCGACGCCGCCGAAGAGTTGCAGTACGGTCCGTCTGCGCATGGCACACCTCATGAGGCGGAGGTTACCTCAGACCGTCGGCGATCCGCACCATGAGACGGAGCACGATCATGGCTTCCTCGACGTGGCTCTTGCGAAGGAAGCCGACGCCGCCCATGCACCGCAGCTGGCCGTCCTTTACCCGCAGCTCGCCCAGCCACTGCTGGTCGAGCACCTGACGCCGCACCTCCAGCGTCAGCACCTGCTGCACTTTGCCGCCGTTATCCGAACGGACCATGAACGCCCGGTCGAACGCCCGGTCGCCCGTCTGCACGTCACCTTTGAAGGCAGGCGCGAAGGCTGACCCCTGTCGCAGCAGCTCCAGCGAGGTCGTCTCCGCGGTGACCTCGACCGTCATACGGATGTAGCGGTCGTGCTCCTCAGGCTTGGCCCGGTGCCACTCCTGGTGAATCGACACCGCACGCCCGTTGAGGCGTCCGGTCATCGATTGCGACGTGGCGTCGTAGGTGGTCTCGAGTGTGCGGGCCATCTCGGCCAACGCCTCGCTGGTCTCGGCTTGCTCGGCCCGCGAGCTCTTGTACAGCCAGATGCCGCCGGCGATGACGCCAAATATCACGCCAAACACGATGATCTGGGCCAGCACTCGTCGTCTCCCTCGCCGTGGCCGGATGGTGCGACCGAGGTGGCGCCTAGCGGTCCACGATCAGGCGGCTGTCTAAACTAACCGGTGGTCGGCCAGGCCCTGATTGATGAGCAGTCCGCGAGCCGCGCTCGTGACCAGTTCGCGCGAGATGGTCCTCGGTACGCATCCGAGCAGCCTGGCCGAGCGCGGAGTTCGGCGCTCGTCGAGTTCCAGCCACACGGGCAGTGCGCGCAGGGTGGGATCGGCGGCCACCGCCGCGTTCAACCTGTCTTCGCGTTGACGCGTGAGATCCTGGCCGACCCCATAGACAACCGGCGCCAGGGCTGCCGGTTCCGCCGCCGCCACGGGCGCGTCGCTCGTGAATGCGACGGTGCGCATCTGGCCGTTCGAGTCGCTGGAGGCGAGCGCACGGGTCACGCGGTACCCGGGCTGGATCTGCGCCTGGAGCTCGCGTTCGAATTGTGTGGCCAGGGCCACGCGCGGCGCCGCCACGCGTGGCGACGCCAGGCGCGCACGGATGTCGCAGTCGGGGCCGCGAAACAGGATCTGTCCGGCGGCCGATGGCTGCTCGCGTAGGGTGAGGTCGAGCCCGCGGTTGGTCACCGCCGCGTCGCTGCGGTCGGCGGCGCAGGCCACGTCGCCGTCTGGCAGCACCGCCGCTCCGGCAATCGCGCCACGACTGCACGGCGAGCCCCACGGGCCGTCGTCGAGATCGTAGTCCGCGGTGCCGGTCGAGACACCCGCCGGCAGCACGACCAGGGCCGACACGTCGTTGAGCCGGGCGCGCACGAGGTCGACACGGTAGCCCGTCTTCGCAAGGTCTCGGAGCGGACTCTCGAGCGAGGTAAACAGATGACCGGGCTTGGTCAACCACTTCATGTCGGCTGGCGTGGTCTGCGCCGTCCCCAGCTCCACCACCGCTGTGTCGAGGGCCACTGGCATCACCCGCGTGATGCGCATCCGCGCGTCGGGATCGGCCAGGGCCTGCTGCATCCAGTCCTGCCGGCCACGGTTACGGAACGCGCGGTACTCGACCGCTGGCGTGGCGGCCGTGTGCTCGAAGGCCAGGTGCACGACGTCGCCCTCGAGCGCCGTGACGGTCAGCCGGTAGCCGTCTCTCCCGAGCGGTGCGACCAGTGCGTCGACGCCCAACCCTGTCCGGATGTGCAGGAGCCGATACTCTCGGGCCACGACCGCCTGGTCGATGGGCCGCGCCATGATCGCGAAGGTGAACCCCGAGTGGTCGACGAGACCAGGGACGTAGGCCTTGCGAGTGAGCAGCCGATCGATGATGCGCGCGTCGCCGCCGACGAGCGCCGTGAGTTCGTAGCCGAGCGCGCCCAGCCGGTTCACCTGACGCTCGAGGCTGGCCTCGACGTCCGTGTCGAAGTCGAGCGACGTCGTGGCCACGACCACGCGGTGATCGAAGATCGGCGCGGCGACCGTGGCATACGCGATCGCCACGGCGCGCGCTTCCGGTCGGCCCAGGGCGGGGCCAGCGACGAGTCCGCCAGCGAGCGCGACGGCCAGAGCCGTCTGTGCCCATCGACCAGCGTCGGGTCTCATGAGCGGATACCGCAAGCGGGCCGGGCGCATGCGCGAGCCTATTTCGAGAGCGGCAGGTTGAAGCGCAGGTCCCAGGCCATGGGCACGTTGTCGCGCATGGGGGCGGAACCTGCCAGGCGGGGCGTGATGCTGCCGCCGGCCTTCAGGGTGCCGCCGATCGCGGTCAGGCCGCAGCGTGTGGCGTCGTTGAAGTTGACGCCCATCGGGCCCTTGGGGAAGCTGAGATTCACGTAGCAGTAGCTGACGGCCGACGGCCCACTCTTCCCGGCATCGAGCATGAAGGTGAGCGTGGCAACAGGGCCGCCGTCGCCCCATGACCCCGTCTTCAGTTCCGCCAGCATGCCGGCAGCGGGCACGCGATCGAAGAGCGCGACTTCGAACTTCTCACCGCTGACCCAGGCCAGCCCGTGCGTGATGCGCAGCGTCTGGCCGGTAAACGTGCCGGTGCCGGCAGCCGTGTTCGGCGCCACGGCCGGGACGTCGGGCGCTGCGGGCGCTGGTGCAGCGGCCGGTGCGGCAGCCGAGTCGGTGGTGGCGACTCTTGGGAACGTCGGCGCAAAGGGCAGACGAAAGGCGTAGCCCTTGCCTTTGCCTTCAAACAGACCGACGAGCATGCCGCCGGGTTGCAGCCGGCCGCCGATCGAGACCAGATGGCAGTCGGCCGCCGTGCCCGAGATTTCGACGAAGTCGCCCTTGAACCCGTTGATGCCGATCCAGCAGCGATCGAGCTCGGCCACGGCGCCTGAGAACTTGCCCGGCAGAAACGTCAGCGTCACTTTCACCGCCGGACCCACGCCGTCGAGCGGCCACGAGCCGTCGCGCCTGGCGCTGGCTTCCTGCGCGGCCGACAGCGGCGTGCTGACGAAGAGCATCGAGGCGGCGTTCTCCTCGGGGTCGTAGAGAGCGAGGGGCGCCGCGAAGATGGCCGTCTCGCCGCCGACGGTGACCTGGGGCGGGGGTTGGGCCACCGCCGGCGAGGGGGAGGACAGGAGCGCGGCGACCAGCGCCACGTGACTGAGGACACCGGACGCCTTCGACATCATCATGTCTCTCCTTGTGCTCACTGAAAGCGCACCAGCACCACCAGCGCGGCAATGCCCAGCGGGATGAGCGCGACCATGAACGCTGCCTGGCTGCCCATCTCGGTCATGGCCACATGCGCGGCTTCGGTGGTGGTCGTGACGATGAGCGGCTTGCCGCGCCCGCCGGCTCCGATCTCGGCCTTCGTCACGGCCGTCGCCTTCTCCCACAGCGTGTCGTAGCGTTCGCGGTCGGCCACGGCCCAGGCGTCGGCCTCAGCGGTATCCTCGTTGTCCTCGTCATCTTCGTCGTCAGCATCCGTAACCCGCGCCGCCGGCGACGCCGCGCCCAACGCCTCCGGCTCGGGGGGCAGTTCGTCGAGTTCGCGTGGCTCGAAGCGATGGCTCGCGAAGGCCCCGATGACCAGCAGCGGATCGCCAGCATAGATGCGCTCTTCGCTGTAGCGGAACTGAGAGTTCGGTCCGCCAGACACCTGGACGAAGCCGTGGGTTGACTGGGAAGGGCCGACCCGCGACGGATTGCGGTCGGTCGGTTCGAGCGTGGCGCCGGTCCACTGACTCTTGTCGGTCGGTGTGATCTCGGCATCGCAGGCGCGCACTGCGCACACGCCCGTAGAGTCGCGCACGAAGAACGGCGCGCTGCTGGTCACCGACCGGACGGTCTGCCACTGGAACCTCTTGACGTCGCCGGTGCGCGGTCGCGCCCACCGCTCCACCCTCGCGCTGTACCAGCAGCACGGCGAACCGGTGAGCGGCGCGACGACCGTCTCGCCGGCCACGGCCTCGACCGTGCCTTGGAATTTGCAGTAGCCGTCCGCGGCCATGCCGACGGGCGACGTTTGGGTGCCTGCCAGGAGCTGCGCCTGGCGCCGGGCGCGCCATCCGGCGAAGATGGCTGCGCCAGCCATCGCCAGCGGTACCAGCACCATGGCCAGGAACACGCCGAGCGACGCCTCTCGAATCATGGTCTGCATAGTGGTCTCAGGCGGAGAGAGCGGTCACTATGGCACCACGACGACCACGTCGTTCGACGGCACTCCGCCGGCTTGCGAACACGTGTTCCCGGCCTGCACTCGCACGTGATAAGTGCCAGATGGGACGTTGCTCGCGGCGAGCGATGTCGAGGTCACGCGCACGAACGCCAGGTTGTTGCCGCCCGGACTCGAGCCGGCGCTGACGTAGTAGAAGGACACCGGCCGGGTGCCACTGTTGTCGGGCGGCTGCCAGGTGAGCGTCACCTGCTGGTTGACCACGGTCGCGGTGAGGTTCTGCGGGGCGCTCGGACCTGTGCACGCGGGGTTGTCCACTACCACCTGGATCTCGTTCGAGGCGGCGCTGACGCCCACGTGATTGCGGGCGCGCGCGCGTACGAAGTAGGTTCCCGGAGGCGCCACGCCGCCCCAACCCGACTGGACCTGCACCTGGTAGACCCCGAGATCGCTCGCGCCCGGTGCGCTGCCGGCTTCGAGCTGCATGGTCTCGGGCTGGCAACCGGGCGCCAGGTCCCAGAAGAGGATCACCAGGTTCGGCTGGCCACCGGTGGAGCGCCGCATGTTCGTGGGTGCGCCTGGTGCACTGCCGCAGGTCGTGTAGCTGACGGTCACGGCGGACCAGTGCTGCGCCGGGACGATGGCACTCGACACGATCCCTTTGACGACCGCCAGGTAGTAGGTGCCGTCGGGCACATTCGGAAAGTCGAAGCCGGGAATACAGCTCGTGCACTCGAGCGACGGGTTTTCGGGGTCGGGTGGTGGCCACGACAGCGGTGCCCGCGCGATGGGCGATCCGCCGGGCGACAGCGCGGCAAACAGCGTGAACCCTCCCAGCATCGAGGCCTCGTTGCGATGGAACTCGTCGGCCGGCACGCCGTTCCACCGCACCGAGACGGTGTTGAGGTAGACGCCTGCCTCTTGACCCACGACCGGCGCGCCGGTCTGCGCTGCCGCGCCGAGCGCGCTTCCCAAGATCAGCACTGCACACAACCACACCTTCGTCATCGCGCCCCCGGTTCGAATCGCCCTGGCGATCGGGCCCTACCCTGACTAGCGCAAAGGGCCGGCCATCCTTTCATGGCCCCGTCGTACACTGGATGCCACTCGTGCCTCCCCCCCTCAATCCCGAGCGCTGGCGCCGCCTCCAGGACGTCTTCGGCGAGGTCGTCGAACAGGGCGCCGACGTGCAACAAGCGGCCATCGCGCGGGAAGCCGCCACCGACCCGGAGCTGGCGGCGCAACTGGCCAAGATGCTCGCTCACGAAGGGGCCGCGGCGGGCCGCCTGCGCGAGGTCATCGACCGCGGCGTCGAAGCGGTGGTCGCTCCCGACGACGCCCCTCGCCGCTTCGGCGTCTACGTGACGGTGCGCGAAGTGGGCCGCGGCGGCATGGGGGTGGTCTACGAGGCGGTCGGCGACGATGAGTTCCACCGCCGCGTGGCCATCAAAGTGGCCCCGTGGGCGGGCACGCGCCTCGACGCGCGCTTCCGGCTCGAGCGGCAGATCCTGGCCGGTCTCGACCACCCCGGCATCGCGCGTTTCCTCGACGGCGGCACCGCCTACGGCCAGCCCTACTTCGTCATGGAGTTCGTGGACGGTGTGCCGCTCACCACCTACTGCCGCGAGCATGACCTCAGCGTGCGCGATCGGCTCGGCCTCGTGCGCCGGGTGTGCGCCGCCCTCGACTACGCGCATCAGCACCTGGTGGTGCACCGCGACCTGAAGCCGTCGAACATTCTCGTGGCTGCCGATGGCACGCCGAAGGTGCTCGATTTCGGCATCGCGAAGCTGCTCGATCCGGCGGCAGAGTCTGGCGCGACGCTCGGCGTCTCGGCCTGGACGCCAGACTTCGCCAGCCCCGAACAGGTGCAAGGCCGGCCGGTCAGCACGCGCAGCGACGTGTACTCGCTGGGCCTGGTGTTGTACGAGGTGCTGACCGGGGAATCGGGCCAGCGCGCCGACACCACGTCGCCGGCGTCGCTCACGCGGACGGTGTGCGACGAGGAGCCGGCCCCACCGAGCGTGCGGGCCGCCGCTGCCGGATACGCACTTCTGGCGCGGGAACTGCGTGGCGATCTCGACACCATCGTCGCGACGGCCATCCAGAAGGAACCAGACCGGCGCTACGCCTCCATGGCGGCGTTCGCCGACGACCTCGGCCGCTATCTGGACGGCTTGCCCGTCGCCGCGCGCCCGAGCACGTGGACGTATCGCGCGAGCAAGCTCGTCGCCCGCCACCGGGTGGCGGCCGTGGCCGCAGTGCTCGTTGCCGCCAGCATCGCCGGCGGCACGACAGCGGCCGTGTATCAGGCACGCCGTGCTGAACGCCGCTTCGACCAGGTGCGTGGCCTGGCCAATGCGTTCGTCTTCGACGTGCACGACCGCATCGCCAGCCTGCCGGGCGCCACCGAGGCGCGGCGGGCCATCGTGCAGACGGCGTTGACCTACCTGGAGAACCTCCGCGAGGACGCCGCCGGCGACGCCGCCCTGGCGCGCGAACTGGCGGCCGCCTACGAGCGGATTGGCGCCGTGCAGGGCCATCCCCTGTCGTCGAATCTCGGCGAGCCCGAGGCCGCCCTGGTGAGCTACGCGCGGGCCGAGGCCCTGCTGGCGCCGTTCGAGTCGGGTGGCGACGAGGAGACGCTGCTACGGGTGGCGAGCGTCTCGCTCAGGCGCGCTCAGGTGCTCAGGGCGCGCGGCGATCTGCCCGGCGCAACGGTGGCGTTCGAGCGGGCGCGGGCGGTGGGGGAGCGCGCGCTCGGCCGCACCGACTCGCGCGAGGCGATGAGCCTCGTCGGCGAGGTCTACGCCGAGCTGGCGCGCACCGGCATGGAACTGCGCGATCGGTCGGCCGAAGCCGCGGCGGCCCGGGCCATGGAACTGGCCGAGCGTCTGCTCGCGCGCGACCCGGCCGACGCGGCCCTTCGCCAGAACCTGGGCTCGGCGCTCAACGCCCTGGGTGCCGCCCGCCTCGGCGCCGGCCGCCTCGAGGAGGCGGCGTCGAGCTTCGCCCGCGCGGTCGAGGTCCGCGAAACCCTCGTGCGCGATCGCCCGGGAGACGTGGAGTTCCGCCGCGCGCTGATGGTGAGCTACGGCAGCCTGGGCGACATCCAGGGCTACCGGCCTGGTGAGAATCTCGGCGATGTGGCGGGCGCCACGGCGGCGTTCGAGCGGACCGTGGCGCTGGCGCGCACGACCGCCGCCGACGACCCCGCGGACCGCCGGGCCCGCTTCGATCTCGTGAACGCGCTGCTTCGTCTTGGCGCGCTGCTGACCGAAGCGTCCGACGGGACGGCCAGCGCTCTGGCGCACCTCGACGAGGCCGACCACCTGAATCGTCAGCTTCTGGCCGAGGAGCCGGAGAGCGATCGCTACGGCTACCTGCAGCTGGCGCTCGACCGGCGGATTGCCCGCGTCCTGGCGACCCTCGGACGGCGCAGCGACGCCGTGACGCGCCTCGAGCGGGTGCGTGCAGGAGCGCCGCGGCTGCTGAAGGGCCCGAACGCCGTCAACGCGCGCACGCAGATGCTGATGGCGGGGGTCGACCTGACGGCGCTCGTTGCGCGGGCCGGCGACGGCACGGCGGCGCTGCTGGCGCAGCAGGTGGCGGCCGAGATCGAGCACGCACCGCTGGCGCCGCCAGCCCTCGCTGCGCCCGTCTACGGCACCCTGGCGCGCGCGTTTCTCGACATCGCGGACCGGCAGGTTGCGGGCGCCAGGCAGGCGTCGATCGAGCAGAGCCGGATGTGGCTCGACAAGAGCGTGGATCTGTGGGCCACGGCCGCGCTCCCCCCGGCGCTCGAGCCACAACGCGCTGCGGCGCTCCGCGCCGCGGTGGCCGATCGCGCGCGCACCGAACGATTGGCGAGGCCGTGATGGACGACGAGACACCCCCACCCACGCCCGATCGGGTGACGGCCCTGCTCGTGCGGTGGACCGACGGCGACGGCGATGCCCTCGACGCGCTGATGCCGCTCGTCTACGGAGAACTGCGCAAGACGGCCCAGGGTCTGCTGCGACGTGAGCGCGGCGGCCACACGCTGCAGCCGACGGCGCTCGTGCACGAGGCCTGGATGCGCCTGGTGCGTCAAGACCGCGTCAACTTCGAGCACCGCAAGCAGTTCTTCGGCCTGGCGGCGCAGGTGATGCGGCGCATCCTCGTCGATCACGCGCGCAGCACCCAGGCCGCCAAGCGCGGCGGCGGCGCGCCGGTGGACGTGCTCGAAGAGGGGATGGTGGCCTCCCACGACCGCACGTTCGACCTGCTGGTGCTCGATCAGGCCCTGACCGAGCTCGGACGCGTCGACGCACGGCAGGCCCAGCTCATCGAGTTGCGCTACTTCGGCGGCCTGACGATTGAGGAAGTGGCCGACCTGCTCGGCGTCTCGCCGGCCACCATCAGCCGTGGACAGCGTGCCGCCGAGGCGTGGCTCAGTCAGGCGATGGCGCAGCCAGAAACACCGGGCGATGCCTCGGTGCCACGCGACTAGTCGGCTGGGAGACGCTAGCGCGCCGACTGGCCGACACGGCCCGCGCTCGTGAGTGCTTCGGCGTACCAGGTGGTCCAGGCGTCGAGAATGTCGGCCGAGGCGGCCAGCTGACGCTCCGCGGCCAGCCGGGCGTCGCGCGCCGTCGTGAGGAGGGCCTGCAGCGGCACGACGTCGCTCTCGATGGCCGAGGCGAGGAACATGGCCGTCGTGGCCACGACGGTGGCGACGTGGCCCATCGCCGCCGGGCTGACCTTGTCGATCGTGTCGAGGTTGGTGTGGTAGTAGCGATCGGTGAAGTGCCAGTTGAGGAGCGCCGGCACGCCCGCCTTGGTGAACGACGTGTGATCGCTGCCGCCCTCGTAGGGATTCGTGCGCACGACCCAGCCGGTGTCACGCGCCCGCCTGAGCGCGACGGCCAGGTGCAGGTCGTTGAGGAAGCTGCCCTTGACGAGCGCGCCCTCGACCTCGCTGGCACCCCATTGCGTGTGCGGGTCGGTGGGACGTTCCCAGACCGCCGTGGGATCGGGGCCCTTCTCGATGAGGAAGGTGCCACCCGTCTTGGTCGTGTCCTCGCCCGTCATGTCGAGCGACATCATCGCCAGCACGCGTGAGACGCGGTCGGCGTCTTCGGCAATCCACGCATCGCTGGCGCGGTTCTCATCGCCCCACAGCAGCGTGAGCGTGCGGGCCGGACGCGGCAGCGCGCCATCGACGAGGGCGGCCTGGAGCGCCAGGGCGGCGGCCAGCAGCGTGCCGCTACCGCTGGCGTTGTCGTTGGCGCCGGGTTCCTGCACGTGGGCCACGAGCACGACGCGATCGTCGGGCCAGCGCGTGCCCGGGAACTCCGCCACGAGCGTCCGCACAAGACGGCGATGGAAAACCGTGTCGGCGGTGACGTGGACGGTGACGGCGCCGGCCGCAAGACGTGCCCGCAGTCGCCGGGCTGCGCGCGGCGTCGCCTTGAAACCAAACGACGGCCGCTCAGCCGCGTAAGGAATCGATCCCCACTGCAGCACGTCGGGCGTGGTGTCTGGCTGCGTGTAGGCGGCGATCTGGGTCGAGATGACGCCCGCGGCCCCACGGACCTTCACCGCCTCGGTCCACACGGTACCGATCGGACCATCGGCCAGCACGACCGCGCCGGCGACATCGGTGGCCTCGTAGTGTCGAGCCTCGGTACCGCGGCCCACGTCGACGAGGCGTGCGGAGGTGCCTCCAGGCGGCGTGGCGAACGAGTTGATGGCCAGCGGAACGCGGTCCTGCTCACGCGACAGCACCACTTCGCCCTCGGGCCCATCGAGCCTGAGTACCGCGTCGCGCATCTCCCAGCCCTGGCTGGTCGAGGGAATCGTGTCGTAGCGGGTCGCGATGCCGGCCGCGTCGAGCCTGGCCGCGATGAGCTCCAGCGACCGGTCGAACTCGGGGTTGCCAGCCAGGCGCCAGAGCGGCGCGATAGCGGTCACGATGTCCATCGCCGTGCTGGTGTCGATGCGGGGGGCCACCGCCTGGTAGATCGTCTCGGCGCGCGGCGGCAGCACGCGGTCGAGCGGTGGCAAGTGCGCGCCGGCCGGCGGCTGGGCCATGGCCGGCAGCGTCGCGACCATCGCCGATGTGGCCGCCAGCATGAGAACGATCGCGTGTCGCATCCCGTGATGATACGTCCGCCGTCTATAATCCCCGCCGTGGCACAGAGCGACGACACCCGGCGACGTTTCATCGCCCACCTCGCGGCGGCACGGCTATCGAGCACGCTGGCGCCAGGCGTGCTGTGGGCGAAGGTGCAGGACCGAGGAGCCGACCGCGTCACCCTTCAGATGGGGACCGATGTCTCGCCGCCCGACCATTTCAGTCCGGTGGTCTCGGGCTCCGGCCGACGTTCGGCCGGGTCAGCCGCCACGGCGCCATGGCGCTGTCGTGGACGCAGGGCCGGCTCGGGCCCTTCTGCAGCTACGCGGAGGACTGTACGCTCGTGATGCAGGCGATTGCCAGGCCCGACGGCCGCGACAGGAGCGTGACCGACCTGCCGTTCAACTGGAACGCCGGCCTCGCCGAGGGCGGCACGCCGACGAGCGTCGTCTTCTACGCACCGCCGTATCGCGAGCTGGCGCTGCTGGCGCTCGCCAAGGCGTATCAGGACCGGATGCGCTGGCACGAGCGCGCACCGGCGCTCGCCTGAGATGGCCGCCGGCGCCACCCCGGCGGTGCACGCGTTGCGCCGTCACGGCGTGGCCTTCACCGAGCACGAGTACCGCTACGAACCGAAGGGCGGCACGAAGGTGTCGGCGCGCGAACTCGGCATCGACGAGCATCATGTCGTCAAGACGCTCGTCATGGAGGACGAGACGAAGGCGCCACTCATCATCCTGATGCACGGTGATCGCGAGGTCTCGACCAAGAACCTGGCGCGACAGATCGGCCGCAAGCTGGTCCGGCCGTGCGCGCCAGAGGTGGCCGAGCGGCACACCGGCTATCAGGTGGGGGGCACGTCGCCGTTCGGCACGCGCAAGCCGCTGCCGGTCTACATGCAACGGACAATCGTCGATCTCAACCGCATCTACCTCAACGGCGGACGTCGCGGCTTCCTCGTCGTTGTCGACCCGCGCGAGGTCGCGACCGTGCTCGAGGCTGAACTGGTCGACGTCGCCGTCACAAACCCGTAGGCGGACCTTCCTCGTCGTTCGTACCCCCGACGGGCGCCGCTACACCAGCGCCGGGCGGCGTGACGCGGTCCGGTCGGCGGCGACTCTGAGCGCGGCGCGTATGGATCCGACACTCGCACCGGGAGTGCGGGCGTCACTACGGGAGGGGCTGGGGGGCCCCTAAGTGCTCGTACTGGCGCAGGTCGCCGGGAGGTGCGAGTGACCGACGCGCGAAGCGGAGCCGTCGATCGGACTGCGTAACGCCGTCCCCGCGGCATCGCGGCTCGACCCCAAGCCGCGGCCAGGCTAGACGCCGCGGGCGGCCACCTTGGCCCAGGTGTCCTTGAGTGACACGGTGCGGTTGAAGACAGGCGCACCCGGCGCCGTGTCGGGATCTGCCGCGAAGTAGCCGAGGCGCTCGAACTGCACCCGCGTGCCCGCCGGCACCGTGCCGAGCATCGGCTCGAGCTTGCAGCCCTGCAGCACCTCGAGGCTGGCCGGATTCAGCAGGTCGAGGAAGGTTCCCCCTGATTTCTCGGCAGCCGAGTCCGGACTCTCGGCCGTGAACAGGCGGTCGTAGAGCCGCACTTCACCATCCACCGCATGGACCGCCGACACCCAGTGCAGCGTGGCCTTCACCTTGCGGCCGTCGGGCGCATCACCGCCGCGCGTGGCCGGATCGTATGTGCAGCGCAGCTCGACCACCTCGCCGGCGCCGTTCTTCACCGCCTCCTGGCAGGTGATGAGATAGGCGTTGCGCAGGCGCACCTCACGTCCAGGCGCCAGCCGGAAGAACTTCTTCGGCGGACCTTCCATGAAGTCGTCGCGCTCGATGTAGAGCTCGCGCGAGAACGCGACGTCCCTGGTGCCCGCCGACGCGTCTTCCGGATTGTTGACGACGGCCAGCGTCTCGCGCTGTTCCTCGGGATAGTTGGTGAGGACGATCTTGAGCGGCGACAGCACCGCCATGGCCCGCGGCGCGCGCTTGTTGAGATCCTCGCGCACGCAGTGCTCGAGCAGGCCGACGTCGATGACGTTCTCCTTCTTGGCCACGCCAACACGGCCGCAGAAGTCGCGGATCGACTCGGGCGTGTAGCCGCGGCGCCGCAGGCCGGAGATGGTCGGCATCCGCGGGTCGTCCCAGCCGGAGACGTGCTGCTGCGCCACCAGCTGCAGGAGCCTGCGCTTGCTCATCACCGTGTAGTTCAGGTTGAGCCGCGCGAACTCGATCTGGCGCGGCGTATGCGCGGCCTGGCACTCGCGCACGACCCAGTCGTAGAGCGGCCGGTGCGCCTCGTACTCGAGCGTGCAGAGCGAATGCGTGACGCCCTCATAGGCATCCGACAGCGGATGCGCGAAGTCGTACATCGGATAGATGCACCACAGGTTGCCGGTGCGATGGTGCTCGGCGTGGCGGATCCGGTAGAGCACCGGATCGCGCAGGTTGATGTTCGGCGACGTCATGTCGATCTTCGCCCGCAGCACATGCGTGCCGTCGGCGAACTCGCCGGCGCGCATGCGGCGGAAGAGTGTCAGGCTCTCCTCGACCGGCCGCGTGCGGTACGGCGAGTCGGTACCCGGTTCGGTCAGCGTGCCGCGGTGGGCGCGGATCTCGTCGGCCGAGTGCGAGTCGACGTAGGCCATGCCGCGCAGGACGAGGCCCTCGGCATCCTGGTAGAAACGCTCGTAGTAGTCGGAGGCGTAGAACTCGCGGCCGGCCCAGTCGAAGCCCAGCCAGTGGACGTCGGCCTTGATCGAGTCCACGTACTCGACGTCTTCCTTGACCGGGTTGGTGTCGTCGAAGCGCAGGTTGCACGAGCCGCCGTATTCGGCCGCGACGCCGAAATCCAGGCAGATCGCCTTGGCGTGGCCAATATGCAGGTAGCCGTTGGGTTCGGGCGGAAACCGGGTCACCACGGTGGCGCCGGCCGCCACATCGGCGGCTACGATCTCGCGGATGAAGTCCAGCGACGGAGTGGGACTCTCGGCGGCCGCGGCAGGGGCGCGGTCATCAGGACTGGACATGATGTCTTACTGCGGGCAGGGCGGCCCGGAGAGCGTTGCGAGCAAGTACATCGCCGGCGCACGGCCCCTTTTCACGACGCCGTAGGTGGTGCCCCGCGGAATCACGAACAGGGTGCCGGCCTCGGCCGAGATCTCGCGACCGTCGAGCGAAATGGTGCCTTCGCCCCCCACGACGTAGAGCATCAGCTCCGCCGCCTCGTGCACGCGACCCTGCCACGGCTCGCGCACCTGCCACAGCCATGTCTGCGCGCCGCCACTACAGCCGATCAGGTTCTCTTTGTGCGGATCCTTGGTGGTGATGTGGTTGCGCTCGATGTAGTCGGGCACCGACACATTGGCGGGTTGGCCTGCCGGCAGGTCGGGCACGTAGGTGGGCGCTGCCGGTGCGGGTGGTGGCGGCGGCGGTGGTGGCGGCTCGGGCGGCGGCGCCGAGGCCGTCAGCGTGGCCTCGGTTCTCGGCGCCGGCGTGCCGGCGCGCCAGCTCACTTCCTTCTCGAAGGTCGTGAAGCCCTCGCGCTCGAAGCGCAGGCGATAGGTACCGGCGCGGATGCCGAGCAGGCGCACTTGACCGGCAGCGGTCGTGATGCCCTCGCGGGTCACCGGCCCGACGGCCGTCACCGTGACGTCGGGAAGGACGGCTCCTGTGGCCTCCGTGACCGTGATCGTGAGCACGGCCGTGGCTTGGGCGCCGGCGCCTGACCTCTGCGGGGCGGACGCCGGCGTGGCCGGTCCCTGGGCGCCGGCGGGGGCGGCGAGCGCGAGCGCGAACAAGGCAGCGGGCGCGAGTCTCATACTGCCATCCTACTCAGCCCAGGCGTCAGCCGCCAGCCCCAGGTCGCCAGCCGGGTGCCACGCGCGCGGTGTGCGAGTCGCTCTCCGGCCCGCGATGCCTGTGTGCAGCAGCTCAGTACCGCCAGCTCGTGAGGTCCGCGCCCTTCGGCGCCGTCTTCAGCATCCGCTCGACGCCCTTGGGGATGTACATCTGGTGATAGCGCAGACGCGAGTAAGCGTTCTCGCGCGTGGGATCGCCGTTCCAGCAATGCTCGGCGCGGTCGCCGTAGGCCACCTCGCCGTTGTAGTACGGGTTCTTCGTCGACTCGAGGAACTGCTCGGTCAGGTAGACGGCGTTGTTCAAGTAGTAGTTGTCCATGTCGCCGACGTAGATGTGCAGCTTGCCCTCGAGCTTCTTGCCGAGGCCCTTCCCCCAGTCGCGCTGGAGGAAGTGGGTGAGGTCGTAGTTGTCGCGCCAGTATTCGGCGACCTGGCGGTTGATGATGCCAGACGCCTTGTCGAAGATCCGCGCCGGATAGCCGTCGTCGCCGACCGGGCTGTAGACCGCCTCCCAGACGTCGAACTGCTGGCCGGAGCGCGTCTTGCCGCCCAGCACGAGCTCGAGGCGGTTCTGCTCCCACACCATCGAATCGACGTGGCCGAGCGAGTTGCGGTGGCCGGGCCGGGGCGTCTGCTTAAAGGTGTCGTCGAGCCAGAAAGCGTTCTTGTCCTCGTAGAGATTCACCGTCGTGAAGGCGCGGAAGTCGATCGGGTCGGGGCAGGCGACGTAGGCGCCGTTGAAGACCTCCGGATAGAAGACCTGCGCCGCCATCGCTTCCCACCCGCCGGTCGAGCCGCCGTACATGAAGCGCGCCCAGCCCTCGCCGAGGCCGCGGTACTTCTTCTCGATGTAGGGAATCAGCTCCTGCACGATGGCGTCGCCATACGGGCCGAGGTTGGCCGAGTTGACGGCGTACGAATCGTCATAGAAGGGGTTGGCGTGCTGGATCTCGATGACGATCGCGCGCGGGAAGTTGGGGCCGGTCCAGTCCTTGTAGAACTGGTGGGCGTACTGCTGCTGGATGCGGTTGTAGCCCGTGAGGTTGAAGCGGGCCGAGAAGTCCGGCTTCAGGTCCGGATCCGGCGGCGTCTCGCGAAAGCCGGTGAAGGTGGCGGGGAAGTGCCCGTGGTAGATGAAGAGCGGGTACTTGGCGTTTGGATGCGTGTCCCACCCTTCCGGCAGGAGCACGTTGGCCCCGAGGTGCATCGGCCGGCCCCAGAACTTCGTCAGGAGCGCGCTCTCGATGCGCTCGTGCTTGATGTACTTCGTGTCTTTTGGCGGGGCGATCTCCGGGATGATCTGATCGAGCAGGATGTTGACGGCGCCGCTCGTCACCGGATCGATCGTCACCTCGCGCGGCGTCGAGTAGAGATTGCCGGGCGCCTGGTTCCACTGCTGCCCCTCGCCGCGGTCCATCGGCAACTGCACCGTCTTGCCGTCGCTGCGCCGGAAGGTCTCGTAGCGGTGGAAGAGCGCCTGCACGCGGTAGGTGCCGGCTGGGATCTCGGAGAGCCGCTGCACCGGAAACCCGATCGTGGGCCCGGTCACGCTGGCCGGCGCGCCGCCCGGCCAGCCTTCCAGATCCAGCCCGAACACGGGTTGGCCCGTCGGGCCGTCGCTCACGTGGAAGCGCGGCTCGCCGTCCTTGCGCGTCGAGAGGATGAGGAGCAGGCGGCCGGTGAGCGGCGTCTCGCTCCGAAGCGCCGGGTACGTCACCTCGAAGTGCAGCGGGCCGGCCGCGGAGGCGGGTTGCCCGGCATTGAGGGTGGCGATGGCGGGGCTGGCCAGCGCGGCGAGCACGAGGGCAGGGACGAGGCGTCGCGACATGGCGGCGAGTGTAGCATCGCCCCATGACCCTCGATCGCTTCCGGACGCACTGCCTCTCGCACCCCGGCGCCACCGAGCAGATGCGGTGGGGCGTCGATGCTGTCTTCGAGGTGGGCGGCAAGATGTTCGCGGTGGCGTGCACCGACCACACCCTCTACCCGAATGCGCCCGTGTGCTCGCTGAAGTGCGATGACGAGACGTTTGCGGCCCTCTTGGAACAGGAGGACATCATCCCGGCGCCCTACCTCGCGCGTGCCAAGTGGGTGGCGCTCCTGCGCTGGTCGGCTCTGCCGGAGGCCGAGATCGCGTCGCTCGTTGCCGGTAGCTACACGCTCGTCCGAGCGAAGCTCCCGAAGAAGGTGCAGGCCGCGCTCGGTGTGGCACGCTGACCACAGTGTGTCAGGGATACCTCAGTCGTAGAGTCCACAACGACCTCGCCGCGTCGACGGGGTCCCAGGCGAAGTCTCGGAGTGGCTGACAGATACCGGCCCCATGGCTGGCTTGCTGGCTCGGGCACTGTGCTTGCTTATGATATCGTCGGACACCTTGTCCCCCCAAGGAGCAGACCTCATGCGCGCCCGACGGCTTCGTCGACACGTCGCACTGATGGCATGGCTGTTGGCTGGCGTGCTGGCGGCGACGCCCGCTGCGGCGCAGGATCGGCTGTTCGAGGGCGCCCGCGAACTGGGCGCCATCGGCCGGTTTGGCCAGGACCTGGGCCCCGCACCCAACGTCCCGTTGTCGCAACTGGCCGGTGGCGGCCGTTTCGCCATCAGGGACAGCGAGGCGATCGATCTAAGGACCGGCGCGGTGCAATCGCTCGCCCCCGGCTTCGTTCTGTCACTCGATGGCGCCCGTCCGCGGGTGTTCATGGGCCGTGCCGACGCCATCTGGCTCGTCGACCTCGCGACCGGATTCTCGTACCCCTTCTCGCCTGGGCCCACGGCGGACCTCTCTTGCCAGCACGCGGCTTCCGCCGACGTGCTGTTGTGCGTGTCGTTCCGCGCCCCCGAGCAGCACGACCTCGTTCGCGTCGACGCCGCGGGACGGCACGTGCTCATCACCACCAGATTCGTGTTCGGCGTCAGCCCCATGCCCTGGATCGTGACGCCCGATGCGTCGCGTGTGTACTTCGCGCGCTGCCAGCAGCCCCTCGGGGGGGTGTTCTGCCTAACCGATCTCGCGATGTTCGACGTGGCGTCAGGCGCGTTGACGATTATCGATCCGCTGGAGCCGTTCGGGTTCGGGGGCACGATGTTCTGGGACGACCTGAACGAGCGACTCTTCATGAGCGTGAACCACACCGTCTTCGTGATGAACCGCGACCTCGATCTGCTCGGCAGCGCCTTCGTCGGTGGACGCTGTCACCAGTTCGCGATCAGCCCGCACACCGGACGGCTCTATGTAAACCGCATGGACTACTACTACGGGCCGTCGTGGTCCACGCTCTCGGTCTTCGATGCCGCCACCTACCGGCCGGTCGAGGCAGAGGTGGTCCGCTCCGCCGGCTCGTCGTGCGGACCGCTCCGCGTGCTGACCGCGCCGGGGGCGCCCCGCCACGTCCGCGCATCGCTCGCCGGGCACGACCTCACGCTCACCTGGCGTAACGTGGGGGACGCGTCGTCGTTCATTCTCGACATCGGTCTCGCGCCGGGACGCACAGACCTCTCGGTGTTTCTCGGGCCCGACGCGCACGCCTCGTTCGCCAACGTTCCTCCGGGCACCTACTACCTGCGCCTGCGCGGCGGGAACGAGTTCGGCGGCGGACGGCCGTCGAGTGAAGTCCGCGTAGAGGTGCGGTAGTTGATTAGTGGGGGTACTACCATGCCCGAGGGGAATCCCATGATCCGTCGTCATGGACTGCGAGCCTTGGCGTGCATCCTTTCCGTATGCGGTGCCTTGCTGGCGTCACCGGCCGCCGCGCAGGATCGGTTGTTCGTCACCGGCTCCGACTCCGTCGTCGAGATCGGCGCGTTCGGCCGGTTTGGTCAGCCGCTCGCCCGGGGCGGCGATCTGGCGTGGCCGCTTGTCGGCGGTGGCCGGTTCGCCGTGCGAGCCGCCGATGTCCTTGATCTCTCCGGCGGACGCAGGGTGCCGCTACCGGCTGGCGCGCGACCGGTGGCCTTCGACCGCGCGCGGCCGCGGGTGTTCGTCGGGCTACCGACCCTGCTCGGGGAGCTCGTCATCGCCGCGGTCGATGCTGTAACCGGCGAGGTTCGTCCGCTGGCGAGCATCGGCGCCTGCCCCGGCACGTTCGGCTCGCAGGCGGCTGTCGCCTTTGCGGGCGATGTCGAGATGTTGTTCGTCAGCCGCTGCAGCCCGTTTCAGGATCCCGACGTCCTGGCCATCGACGTTGGTGCTGCCGGCCCAATCACGCACCCCGTCGCAGTCGTGGTTCCACCCGGCGCCATGCTCGAGACGTCGCCGGACGGCGCGCGCCTGTTCGTTGCCGAACCGGGCGTCTTCGGCAGCGGCGGCAGCATGTCGGCATTTAGTGCGGCCTCGGGCGCGCTCTTGGCAACCGTCACGTCTCCGGGCCTTCGCTCGGTAGCCTGGGACGACACATTCGGTTGGCTGGTCGTGACCGCGCTGCCTCGCGTCTTCGATGGGCGCGTTGAGGTCTTCGATGCCAATCTGTCACCGCTCGGGGGCGCCTCGTTTCCAGACGCAGGCCCCTGCGGCGTTCGGGTGCAGACGAGCCCCCACACGGAGCGGATCTATGTCACCACCGGTGGCTCGGATTACTACGGTGCGCCGCCGGTAGCGGTCACGGCGTTCGCTGGGCAGCCTCTGGCACCGCAAGCAACCGCACGGCTCGACTCATCCGTAATCCGGAGCTGCCTGCCGGTCGTCGTGCGCACGGCACCAGGGCCGCCGCGCAACCTCCGCGCCTCGGTCGGCGGCCGCGGCGTCACACTCAAGTGGGAGAACGTCGGCGGTGCGTCGGGGTTCGTCCTCGAGGCCGGTCTCGCGCCGGGACGCACTGATCTGTCAGTGTTCCTCGGGCCCGACTCGCACGCCTCGTTCGCGAACGTCCCGCCGGGCACCTACTACCTGCGCCTGCGCGGCGGCAACGAGTTCGGCGGCGGACGGCCATCGAATGAAATCCGAGTGGTGGTGCCATGACTCTTGTGGATTGGCGTGCGGCGACGTATTCCACAACTCGCCGGGCGTCGTGTGGCCTGCTCGCCTTTGCGGTCGCTTTCGCCGTGGCCAAACCTGCCGCTGCGCAGGACCGCCTCGCGGCCGGCAACTACGAGCTTGGCGCGCTGGGCCGCTTCGGACAGCGGATCGGGCCGGCTCCGGACATCGGCGTCGCAGGCGGCGGCCGGTTCGCCGTCCGGGGCGACGCCGTCGTGGATCTCCGCACTGGGGCCTCCAGACCCCTGCCCCCAGGTGCCATCGTGCTGGCTCCGGATCCGGTACGCCCCCGCTTGTTCGTGCAACTGCCCGCTGAGGCCGCCGCGCCGCAGCACCCGGTGGCTGCGTTCGACATGGCCACTGGAGTCGCAACCGTCCTCTTCCGGGTCGCTACCGATGGCGCCGGTGTCGCCGTGGCCCGCTATGCGGTCGACGCGGACTTGCTATTTGTGACGACCACGGCGTGCACCTTCTTGAGCCCTTGCGCTCCGCCGGTCGTTGTGGCCGTCGATCCGGCCACGGCGGTGGTCGTTCGCGGGCCGATCCAACTGGCGTCTCGGCTGTGGACCGTCACGTCCGACGCCGCGCGGCTCTTCAGCGCAACGGAGCGCTCTGCCGAACTGGTGGCCTACGACGCGATTTCGTCGCTTGAACTCGCCAGAGTGCCGTCGCCTGCCAACGTGTACGTTGCCTTCCAGTGGGAATCCGCCGTCGGCTCGCTCGTGGTGGTCGGGCTGGACGTGTTCGTGTTCGATCGCGACCTCCACCCGCTGGCGACGCTGCATCTCAACGCCGAGCCGGTCTATCCTTCGCCGTGCCCGCCCGCGGTGCGCGTGAGCGCGCACACCTCGCGCGCCTACGTGCTCTTCGGCGGTGCGAACTCGTTTTTTCCGATTCCCATGCGGCTGCTGGCGATAGACCTCGCCGCGGGGCAACTCGTGGGCGACGTCGAAGTCTCCAGTACGTTAGGGCACGCGTGTAGCACGCTCAACCTGTTGACGGCGCCTGGGCCACCGAGGAATTTCCTGGCGTCAGTTGACGGGCAAAGGGTGTCGCTGGTGTGGGAGAACGTCGGCGGCGCGTCGCATTTCGTCCTCGAGGTCGGTCTCGCGCCCGGACGAACAGATCTCTCGGTCGCCCTCGGACCCGACTCGCGCGCATCGTTCGCCAATGTTCCGTCGGGCACCTACTACCTGCGCCTGCGCGGTGGCAACGAGTTCGGCGGCGGACGGCCGTCGAGTGAGATTCGCGTGGCCGTGCCGTAGTCTGGGCCAAGGGGTGTTTCATGCTTCGTCGTGTGTTGCTTAAGACATCGGCGTTCGTCGCAGTGGTTTGCAGCGCCCTGCTTGCGCTGCCGGCTGCCGCCCAAGATCGACTGTTCGTCTTCGGGGCGGACGTGGAGCTCGGAACCGCGGGACGGTTCGGCGAGCCGGTCGGACCATTTCCGGAGGCGCTTCGGCGTGAGCTCGTTGGGGGCGGGCGCTATGGCGTGGGGAACACTGACGTCATCGATCGTCGAACCGGAGAACGGATCCCGCTGCCGCTGAGCGTGCCAGTCGCCTACGACCGCGCGCGGCCCCGCGTCTTCCTGCTGGTGTTCGAGCCGACACCCGGGGTCGCCGTCTTCGATGCGGAGACTCGGACGTCGTCGCTGCTGCTGGCCGTACCAGACCTGCGCGCGTCGCCACCGCCCGTTCACTACGCCCCCCACGCCGAGCTCCTCTTCGTCCTTAACGGCGTCACTGGCAGCGGCACCGACTTCCGCGCGGAGTACGTCGCCATCGACTCACGGGATGGCCGGCCTGTCCGCCACGTTAGATTGCCTCGCTACGTCAGTGCCGTGACGCCAGACGCCTCTCGGCTGTTTGCCACCATAGGCCTGGCCCCTGTGCAGGCGTTCGACGGCGTTACGGGGGCGCAGGTGGCTGAGGTCAACGTGGGCGGCATCCCTCGGTGGATTGACGCAGCCGACCTCCTGTTCCTGTCCGGGGGGACGCGCGTTGCGCTCTACGATCGTGACCTCCAGGAGGTGGCGGGCTTCGACGAGATCGACGGCAAGTGCCCTGCCCGACTGGCCGTCAGTCCGCACACGAAGCTGGTCTATCTCTTCACCGGGGGTGGCGACTACTACGGGTTTTCGTTCAACGCTGACCTGTCCGTGATCGACCCCTCCGGCACGCAGCCACGACGTGATGTCAGCCTCACCGAAACGCTCAGTCTGGGCCGCGCGGCGTGCCAATACCCGGTGCTGATGACGGCGCCAGGCGCGCCTCGACGCCTCGCGGCGACGGTGACCGGACGCGATGTTGCACTGTCCTGGCAGAACGTCGGCGGCGCTTCCCATTTCGTCCTCGAGGCCGGTCTTGCTCCCGGACGCACTGATCTGTCAGTGACCCTCGGGCCCGACTCGCACGCCTCGTTCGCAAGCGTTCCGCCGGGCACCTACTACCTGCGCCTGCGCGGCGGCAACGAGTTCGGCGGCGGACGGCCGTCGCAGGAGATCCGCGTCGTCGTGCCGTAGCGATCGCCAGGTGTCAGTCCCGCCGCTCGTCCCACCGCAGCGTGGATGTGTAGACTGCGGGCATGAGGGCTCGCACTGTCTTGACGACGCTCGTGGTGCTGCTTGGCGTGGTCGTGGCGCTCCCGGCCGCGGCGCAGTCGCGGACGCGTGAGCAGTGGATCGCCTTCGGCCAAGAGCGGCTTCGCCGTGCCGGCAGATGACACGGCCGCCGGCCTGCTCGTCGAGATGAACACGCTGCTGGCCTTGCCCGATCCCGTGCTGCGCGACGAGGTCGCCTACTCGGCGGCAGCGAAGTGGATCGTGAGCGACGCAATCGTCGAACCGGCCGACCTCCGCCGCCTGATCGCGCTCTGGACGTCGAATTTCGACGACGGGCTCGGCACCGCCGGCGACAACCGCGTGCTCAGGCGGTCGTTCTCGGCGCTGTGCCTGTCGCTCATCGCCGCGCGTGATGTGGCCACGCCGTTCCTGGCCGCCGACGAGGTCGAGGCGCTCTTCGCGCGGCTGCTCGACTACTTCGCCCGCGAGCGCGACACGCGCGGCTTCGAGACCGGCCGCGGCTGGCTGCATTCGGTGGCGCACACCGCGGACGCCTTCAAGTTCCTGGCCCGCGGCCGCCACTGGACGCCGTCGCACTCGGCGCGGCTGCTCGATGCCGTCCGCGCCAAGCTCGAGAGGAGCGAGGCCGTCTTCGCATGGGGGGAGCCGGAGCGGTTGGCGGCCGCACTCCACGCGGCCGTGCGCCGGACCGACGCCGACACGGCGGCCTTCGAGGCATGGACGGCGACGTGGATCGAAGCGCACGCGGCGCTCTGGGTCAACGGCCCGCAGGTTGAGCCAGCCACGTTCGCCCGCGTCGAGAACGCCAAGCAGATGCTGCGCGCGCTGGCGGTGCTGCTGGCGATGGAGACCGCACCCACGCCCACGGGCGAGGCCGCGCGCTTGGCCAGCCTGGCCGCGCTCGCACGCATGCGATAGGGCCCCGGCGGGCCCGCCGGGGGACGGCTGTCGACCGTGCCTGCCGGCGGCCACCCGGCGATGGCGACTATAATCGCGCCACGCAAGGAGCGGAGGTCCATGATGATTCGGCAGTCTTTCGGGTGGGTGATGGTTGGCGCGCTGGTCGGCGGCGCCGCGATGTACGGCACGGCCACTGGGGCCCAGGCACCGGCGAAACAGTCCTATAAAGGCGTCGTCACGCCGATTGGGCCCTATTCGCCGGGCGTCGGCACGAGCGGCACCGTATATTTGTCGGGCCAGATCGGCATCGATCCGGCCAGCGGGCAGATCGTCGACGGCGGCACCGAGGCCCAGACCAAGCGGGTGATGGAGAACCTCGGCGCGGTGCTGAAGGAAGCGGGTCTCGGCTACGGCCACGTCGTGAAGACCACCATCTACATGGTCGACCTGGCGGAGTTCACGAAGGTCAACGAGATCTACGGCACCTACTTCCCGGCCGGAGGCGTGCCGCCGGCCCGCTCCACCGTGCAGGTGGCGGCGCTGCCGCGCGGCGCCCGCATCGAAATCGACTTCGTTGCGGTCCGTTAGGAGGACAGAATGCGCATCCTGAAAACCGTCGGCGTGCTGGCCATCGGCGCCGTGCTCGGCGTCGGGGCCACACTGGCCGCCCAGACGGCCCAGAGCGGCACGCGGCGTGAACCGCAGTTCGAGAACCAGTACGTGCGGGTATGGAAGAGCATCATCATGCCGAAGCAGCCCCTCACGATGCACCGCCACGAACATCCGCGCGCGCTCATCGCGCTCAAGGGCGGCACCCTCGACATCGTGCAGAAGTCCGGCGAGTCGGAGAAGGTCGTGTGGGAATCCGGCAAGGCCTACTGGCTGACCGAGGACAAGCCCGGCACGACCCACGCCGACGTCAACAACGGCAGCGAGCCGATGGAAGTGATCGTCGTCGAGTTGCAGAAGCACTGACCCGGCGGCCGGCGCCCCGCCAGACCCATGCCCGCCCTGGCGGACCGCCGGTTACGGATCGATCCAGCGATCGGCCGCGGCGCGATCTCGCCAGCGGGCGCGGGCGGCCGGCGTCGTGCAGAACCACACGCCGCCAATCGTGCCGCAGGTGACGCTGGCCCCGGCTTGCCCTGACAGGATCGCGGCGGCTGCGGACGACACGATGTACAGCGTGTCGTCCCTGAGCCGGGCGCCGTCGATCTCGGCGTCGAGCGCCGCGCAGTAGCCGGCCAGGGCACCCTCGTCGCGCCTGGCCACCACGCCGGCGTTGATGGTGAGCCCGTGGCGGGCCGTCAGGCCGATCGCGCCCTCGTAGGGCACAGGAGCCGGGCCGCACTGCGGTGGCGGCACCAGTACCAGATGTCCGTAGGTTTCGGCCACGGTGCTCCAGCGCGCGTCGGCGAACGGATCGGCCCAGGCGTGGAAGGCCGGATCGCGGGCTACCTGCCGGCGAAACGCGTGCGCACCGGCCAGGTCCACGAGTTGCACGACCACGGCGCCGGCCAGGACGGCAAGGCCGAGCCGTCCGGGTGCGCGAAGTACCACGGTGACGACGGCGCTCGTGAGCATCACGTACACGAGCGGCCACACGAAGCGTCCCGACGACCTGAAGAGCGCCAGCGGCGCCGTCCACGCACCGTCGAAGTTGGCAATCGTCCGGCTGCCGAGCGTCACAACCGGGCTCACCGCGAAGGCCGCCATGCCCAGGCACGCCAGCACGAGCACCGGCGGCCAGAGACGTCGCTGGGGCGCCGTGGCTCCGGCCCGGCCGCGCCGGACGGTGCCGAACGCGAGCGCGGCCCCGAGCAGGCCCAGAATGCCGAGCCCGAGATACTGAAAGCCTTCGTAGGCCTGGCCGTCGAAGGCGACGGGCAGCGGCGGCAGGAACGCCGACCAGTCGCCCGGCGAGACGAAGGCGAGCAGGTTCATCGAGTAGTAGCCGAGGCCACCGGCGGCAAGCGATCCGCTGCCGTCGAGCAGGAACAGGCCCGAGATCCACCACCCTGCCAGCGTAGCGGCGACGGCCGCGGCCAACGCACCGCCCCGACGCAGGAGGGGAGTCCCGCTGCCGCTGGCGGCCGTGGCGCCGAGCACCCCGAGTACCATCGCCGCCAGGTACGGCTGCACCATCGCCGCGACCAGGCCGAGCAACGCCCACGCCCGCGGGGCGTGGCGCGTCCTGGGCTCGCGCGTGGCCAGCAGCAGCGCCCACAAGATCAGCCAGTGAGCGCACAGCGCGGCGTGGCCCACGCGGATGAGCAGCGTCGGCAGCAGCACGAACAGCGCCGCCCCGAGGGCCTGCGCCGAAAGCGAGTCGACGCGGCGGCCGATGAGGCGCGCCCCGAGCGCCCCCTGTAACGCGAACGACGCGAGCAGGAACGGCCCGAGATACTGGAACGGCGTCGGCAGCCAGCCGGAGAACGGTTTGAGCAGGTAGCCGATGAGCGGAATCGAATCGGTGAGCCCGATCGAGGTGCCGAGCGGCGCGTAGTAGCCGTGCACCGCGCCCGGCGGCCAGTGCCAGGGCTCGCTGCGGAAGTAGTGCCAGCCGAAGTAGTGCGGCACCCAGTCGCCCTTCATCAGCCAATCGATCTCGGTCGGATCGAGCACGCGGCTGCCGGCGACCCAGGCGAAGAACGCCGCGCCAATCAGTGCGCCGGCAAGTGCGCCCCAGGGGCCGCGGACCGGGCGATCGGCGTCGGTCGTCACCGGCGCCAGCATATCAGCACGTCACGCCGACGGCGGCGGGCTGCGCGCGCGTGATAGATTCAAACGCCGTGGCCGCCGACGCTCTCTTGCACGACTGGGACCCGCGCCTCAAGGCGCTCATCGGCGACGCCAGTCCACGGGCGGCCGAGCGGCTCAGCGCCCTTTCCCTGCGCGCGATCGATCCAGCCGTGCGTGCCGCCACCACGGCGCATCTCTCGCACCTGACCGCGGCCGATCGCGCTGATGTGGCGACGATGTGCCGCGATCGTCTGACGGCGCTGCTGCGTGCCGTGCAGAAGGGCGAGCGGACGGTGCCGGTGGCCGACCTCGACGAGTTCGCGCGCACGTCGGCCGACGCGATGTGCCGCGACTACCTGCGCCGCACGCGGCCCGCACTGGCGCAGCTCGTGAACCGCGTGCGCCTCATCGCCACGCGCGGCGTCGGCGTCGTCGGCTGGACGACCGCGCCAGGGCAGGCCGTGCTCGGGCTGCCGTCGTGGACCGATCGGATACCGCTCGAGCCGCCGTATCCGTGGGCCGGGCGTGTCATGGACTGGTGGGGCAAGAACCATGCGTCGATCGACGGCCCGGCGCTGACTCCGACCGTGCTGCGACTGCTCGAGCAGGCTCGCGGCCCGGTGCCCGCCGACGCTGTCGCCGCGGTGATCTTCGAGATTGCCGGCGGTCTCGACACCGGCGCCCGCGTCGATGCGAGCCCCGAGGGCGACGAGCCGGAACTGGCCGTGCTCGATGCCGGCGTGGGCCCCGACCATCTCACCGTCGCCCGCCGCTACCTGGAACGGGCCTGGAAGGAACTGATTGCGATGCCGCCGCAGATGCGGGCGTCGCTGCTGCTCAGCTTGCGCGACCACCACGGCGCGGCGCTGCTGCCGGTCTTTCACTGCGCCGGGGTGACGCCGCTGCGGCTGGTGGCCGAGGCGCTCTCGATGAAGCCCGACGAGACGGCCGCGATCTGGGCGCATCTGCCGTGGGACGACAAGGCCATCGGCCGACGGCTTGGTCTGACCGGCCTGCAGGTGCTGAACGCCCGCACGGTGGCCCGCTCGCGCCTGCTGAGGCACCTCTTGCAGAGGGACGCGTGACGACCGGCACCGACGACCACCTGTCGCTCGATCAGGTGCGCGCCTACGTGCGCGGCGCCCTCCACCCGACGACGCTCGTCGCCACCGACGATCACCTCGAGACGTGCGCCGCCTGCCGGGCGGCGCTGGCGCGCGAGTCCGACGCCTCGTTCGGGGCTGAGGCGTTCGGGCGCGCGCTGGCGGCTCCCGAAGCACGGCCCGAGTCGCCTCACGCCACCTTCGACCACCTGCGCGGCGCCGTCGATGGCACGCTCGCGTCGCTCGACCGCCAATGGGTCGAGGCGCACGTGCGGCTGTGCGCGATGTGCGCCGACGAGCTGCAAGACCTGGAGCGCTTCGCCACCGTGCTGCCGGTACGTCCGGCGGCGGCGCCAGCCGCGGCGGTGGTCGATCGCCCGGCCGTCGCCGTGTCTGATGCGTCGGTGTCGACTCACGAACTCCTGTCACCGCACCGTCCGCGCCTGCCGCGCCTCGACGATGCGGAGCAGCCGCCCGTGCGCTACGGCGAGACGGCGCCCGCGCGGCTGCCGCTGTGGGTGAAGCTGGCCGCCGGGCTGTCGACCCTGGCGATCCTGCAACTGTGGGCGTGTTGAGGCGCTTGACTCAGGCCAGCCGCGCCCAGCGATCCGCGCACAACATCACGACCGCCACGAGCCGCACCAGGTCGTCGATGTCGACCCACTCGTCGGGCCCGTAGAAGCCGCCGGCGAGCGACCCCATGCCGAAGGCCGGCACGCCGGCGAGCCGGATCGGATAGCGGATGTCGCCTGCAAAATGCGTCGGATAGGAAGCCGGGCTCGTGCCCGTGACGTCGGCAATCGAGGTGCGCAGGGCCTGGCAGGCAGGGGAGTCCCACGGCACGGCCGCGTGATTGGCGCCGAGCCCGTCGCGCTCGAGCGTCGCCGTGATGTGCCGCTCGCCGGTGCCGCGCGATGCCGCCACGCGCTTGGCATCCTTGCGGGCCGCCGCCAGCACCTCGCCGAAGGGGCGGCTGTCATCGAAGAGCACCCGCACGCGGGCGCGTGCCGAGGACGGCACCGAGCCGACGCGATCGCCGGCGGTCAATTCGCCGACGTTCACCTCGCAGCCCTTGAGGGTGCCGCCACGCCAGTCGTCGATGATGGCGAGCGCCGCCTGCAGGGCATCGCCGCCCTCGGAGAACGATGCGCTGTCGGGGCTGCCGAGCTCGCGGGCGGCGCCGCGCCACCCGGTGACGGTGAGCCGCATGTCGACCACGCCGCGCACGATGTGCTTGATGTCGGCAAAGCCGTGTCCCGTTTCGGCCGGATGCACGTAGAGCACCTGGGAGAAGTCCTTGAGGCGCGCGAAGGTCGGCAGGCTGCCGCGGCTGCCGCCGCCTTTGCCGTGCAGGCTCATGACGATGGGCGCCGGTCGGCCTTCGGCCTGCAGCAGCGTGGCCGCCACCGCCATCGCCGCCACGCCGCCTTTGTCGTCGGCCGCCCCGAGCCCGTAGAGCCGTCCGTCGCGAATGCGCGCTTCGAGCGGCGGTGAGGTCCAGCCCTCGCCGGCGCGTTCACTGTCGATATGGGCGAAGAGCCCGACCTTTGATGGTCGCGTGACTGCCCGCGCGACCAGATTCACCGCCGGCGCCGGGTAAGGCGTGGCCGGTGCCATGTAGTCGGGATGCGAGGTGTAGGCCGTCGGATCGTCGGTGACGAGGTCGGATCGATAGCCACGGGCGTCGAGGTAGCGTGCCACGGCGCGCTGGCCCAGCTCGGCGGACTCCCCGAGTGGACTCGACACGGCGATGAGCTGCGACAGCAGCTCGACGAGCTCGTCGCGCTTGCCGCGGGCCAGGCCAAGGGCCGTTGGTCCGTCGAGGGCGGTGGAGGGTTGGACGGCGAGGCGGGCGACCGGGCCCAGGCCCGCCATCGTCACAGCGCTCGAATGCAGGAACTCACGTCGGTTCATAGTACGCAGGATATCGTCGAATGGGCCGCGCCCGACCGCGACCGGCCCCGCCATCAGGCGCGGGGCGCCCGCGGCACGAAGGCCGACGTGCGGCGCACGTAGTCGGCGTAGCCGGGCTTGGTCGATGTCAGACTCTTTTCGAGCAGCGTCACGCCCGAGACCTCGAGCAGCAGCCACGTCATGAGCAGCGGACTGACGAATGTCCACCATCCGCCAGGCACTCCGGCGGCCACGACATAGAGCCCCCACCACACGACCGACTCGCCGAAGTAGTTCGGATGGCGCGAGTAACGCCAGAGCCCCACGCCGCACACAGTGCCCTTCGGGGTGGTGGCCTTGAAGCGGCGCAGCTGCTCGTCAGCCACGGCTTCGAAGGCGAGGCCCCCGATCGCGATGGCGAGGCCGGCCAGATCCCACGGCGAGGGAAAGGCCGGCGCGGGCGCCAGCGCCGCGCCGATCGGCCACGACACCATCCACGCGATGGTGGCCTGGAGGAAGAAGACCTTGACCCAGCTGAACCACCACCACGAGGCACCGTGCTGCTGCCGCCAGGCGGCGTAGCGTGGATCCTCCCCGTGTCCGACGTTGCGGCGTCCGATGTGCCAGGCCAAGCGCAGCGCCCAGGCGGCGACCACGGCAATGACGGCGACGGCGCGCGCGCTGGTGTCGGGCCGCGCCGTCAGATACACCAAGGCCGCCAGCACGAACGCCGGCCCCCACCACATGTCGACGATGCTGGCGTTGCGAAGTGGCAGCGACACGAGCCACAGCAGGGTGAAGGCACCGACCAAGGCCAACCACGTGAGTACGGCGCCAGGGGCGATGGCGGCGGGTGAGGGCGTAAGGAAGTCCACGTCGGTGGCAGGCGCCTGGCCTCGGCGAAGCGGTGCTTACGGGTGGCCCCAGCGCGAGGTGAGATAGGCGACCAGGGCCGGCTTCTCCTCGGCCGAGACCTTCGCGCCCCAGCGCACCATCTTGTCCACTTCGCGTCCCCAGCCGGCGGTGGTGAGGCGCTGCTGGGCCGACATGTCGTCGTCGTGGCACAGGCGGCACGCTTCCTTGTAGACCGCCTCGCCGGCAGCCACTGCCGCCGGATCCTGCGAGGTTCGTGACCGCAGACCGAACTCGCGTGAGACGTAGGCGACCAGCGTGGCCCGTTCCTCCGCACTCAGCGTGGCGCCCCAGCGCTCCATCTTGCCGATCTCGCGGTCCCAGCCGGCAGGTGAGAGCCGCTGCGACACGATGAGGTCGGCCTCGTGGCACCCGATGCACTTGGCCTTCACCACCTCGACGCCCGCACTCGCCGGCAGTGCCGGCGTCTGCGCCTCGAGTGCCCGCGGGGCCATGGCCAGGCCCACCAGGGCAGCGGCGACGAGCAGGCGCGGCACCCCCGTCACGCCGTCACCTCGATGCGAATCTGATCGGGGGCGTTCCACAGATAGCCCGACGGATTCCACTGCGGCACGATTGGCTGGGTCTGGCCCATAGCGTCGGTCGCGCGCGACAGGATCGTGTGCGTCTCCTGCCTGGTGGCGTCGAAGGCGAACTCGAAGCGCCGCCAGGCGTACTTCACGGCCTGCCCGGTGAGCCGGGCAGGCTGCCAGGTGGCGCCGCTGTCGGTCGAGACGTCCACCTTCGTGATGTCGGTCTCGCCGGCCCAGGCGAAGCCGGCGATGGTGACGCGTCCAGGCTTGACGACCGCGCCGTCGAGCGGCGTCGTGATGAGCGACTTCACCGCGAGGCCAGTGAGCGGCGCCGTGTCTTTCGCGTCCACGGCTGCGCCGGGAGCGACCCGCTTGGTTGGATAGCGATACCCGGTCGCCACCCAGAAGCCGTCGAATTCCTTCGTGGCCACGGTGAGCTTGTTCAGCCACTTGATGGCGTAGGCGCCTTCCCAGCCCGGCACGATGAGCCGCAGCGGCGCGCCGTGCACGGCGGGAATCGGCTGATCGTTCATCGCCCAGGCGATGAGCGTGTCGGGGTGGCTCGCCTTCGCCATCGGCACCTGACGCACGAACGGCGGCTGGCTGCCGAGCGGCCGGTCGGCGCCGGAGACCCAGATGTGTGTCGCGCCGGCCTTCGCCCCGGCCCTCTCGAGCACGTCAGCCACGCGCACGCCGGTCCACTTCGCGGTGCCGACGGCGCCCTTTCGCCACTGGATGCCGGCCACGGGCGGATCGAAGTAGGCACGCCCGTTGCCGGCACATTCGAGCGTGACGGTGACGGACGTCTGCGGCAACTGCTTCAGCTCGGCCACGGTGAGCGACACCGGCGCCGCCACCTCGCCATCGATGGCCAGCGACCACCCGGCCTCGGCGGTCGTGGCCGGCACCGGCATGTGGCAGCGCACGTAGAAACGATCGACCGGCGTGATCAGGCTATCGAGCAGCGCGACCGGGGTTTCGTAGTCTGGCGGACGGGTGGAGAGCGCCGTGAGCATGGCGTGCTTGCCGGGCAGCGCCTGTGCCGAGAGGTCGGCCGGCCACAGGGCGGCGGCCGTCGAACCGACACCCAGCTGGGCTGCAATGGCCAGCACGTCGCGCCGCGAGAGCCCCGAACGATCGAGGAGTGACATGCCGCGATTATAGGCGCGGCACCGCTGGCACTACTGCGGTAGCCGCGGGTAACTGCCGGCGGCGGCACGCAGGAGCTTCACGAAGACGTCGGTGTTCTCGTAGACGCCGGTGAACTGCCACGCGCCGGGCCCGTCGGCCGAGAGCGGCACGTCGCTGGCCGTGTGGCCGGCAATCGCCACCGGATTGGCGCGCGTGTCGTCGGGGCAGCCGTCCGGGGCCAGGCAGCCGGTGGCGCCGTTCTCGATGGCGCCGGGCAACAGGAAGCCCGGATACGCCTTGCCGTCCACGCCGAGGTTGTCGCTCTGGCCGCCAGGGCCGTCGCGCCGCGGGTTGGCCACCGCCGTGCGGCTCTCGGGATCGACCACCGTGCCGACCTGCGCGAGACGGTTCGAGAGCCAGTTCTCGTAACGATCGGGTCCGGCCGCAAAGCCGATGAGCAGCTTGCGCGTGGGATCGGGATCGGTGGGGAAGCCCTTGCCGTCGATGCTGTAGTTGGTGAAGAAGTTCAGCGTCTGCGCCGGAATGAAGCGGAACGTCGCCGCGTAGTCACGCACCGACTTGCCGATGACCGACGGGGCGTAGCGTTCGTTGCCCACGCCGATGATGCCGAACCCGCCGCTCTCGTGATCCGCCGTCACGATGACCAGCGTGTCGTTGGCCGGGTCGGCATCGCTGTTGGTGGTGCGGGCGAACTGGAGCGCCACCTGCACGGCGTTGTCGAACTCGATGGTGTCCCAGATGGTGCGATCGGCCTCCGACTCGTGTGACTGCTTGTCGATCGAGGCGCCCTCGACCATCAGATAGAAGCCGCGCGGCGAACTGGCGACGAGGGTCTTCAGCGCCAGCGCCGTCATCTCCTCGAGCATCGGCTGATCGCGCAGTTCCCTGTTCTTGTCGAGCGCCAGTTCATCGCTGTAGCGCCCGGCGCCCACCTTGTCGAAGGCCACCGTCATGTGGCGCGGGTGAAAGAGGCCAACGAGCGCCTTCGGCGGCGTGCCGGCGAGCAAAGTCGTGACCTCGGTGCGCGTGCGGACGACGTCGTAGCCGGCGGTCTTGTAGGCACCGACGAGGTCGCGGTTGTCGGTGCGGCTGCCGCCCTCGCTCTTCGGCGAAAAATAGGTGGCGCCGCCGCCCATCAGCACCGTCACGCCGTTGGTCGCGCGCTCGTCGAACAGCCGCGCCGCGATGTCGTAGTAGGCGTCGCGGAACGAGGTGTGCACGGCGTTGCCGGCCGGCGTGGCGTCGATGGCCGACGCGGTCGTCACCAGGCCGACGTTGAAGCCGCTGCCGCGCGTCCGCCTGAGCAGCTCGCCGACGTACTCGACGCGCGGGTTGTCGAAGTGATCGGGGGTGTTGTCGGGATAGACGCCGACATGGTTGTTGTTGGCCTTGTGGCCGGTGGAATAGGACGACATGCCGGGTGCCGAGTCGGTCACCGTGGCGTTGAGCGACGAGGTCATGACCAGGCCGGTCACGCCGAGCGTGTCCATGGCGAGCGGGCCGTTGGTCTTGCCGAAGGTCTGCCCGCGCGAGACGATGCGCGCGGCGGTGCGGTGCTGGATGCCCATCCCGTCGCCGACGAGCATGATGATGTTCCTGGCCGGCCGGCCGCCGGCCCGCGGCGTCTGCCACGCCGCCACGTCATACGAGGCGGTCATGGTGGCCCCATCGGCCGTTCGCACGACCACCTCGTGACGGCCGGGCGTCGTAAAGCTCTGATCGCGCAGCAGGAAGTTGGTACTCGTGGCGGCGGCCGGGGCCGCCGGCCGCACGACGGTGCCAGGCGGCGTGCCGGTGCCGCCACCGCCGAGCTCGCCGCTGATGCCTGGAGCCAGGGCGTTCCTCGTGGTGATGTCCTCGCCGTCGAGCGTCACGATCAGCTCCCGCGGCGCAGTGTCGTCGCCGCTGGCCTCGATGCGCAGATCGAAGCGCTGGCCCACGGCGAAGGTGGCGCCCGAGGGCGGCATGATGCGGAGCCGTGTCTCGGCCTGCGCCGGGGTGGCCAGCGCGGGCAGCAGGACGGCAAGGGCGAGGACAAAGGCGACGATCGCGCGCATTGGGCGATGCTAGCACGCGGTTTCGCCCTGGCTCGCTACGTTCGCGTCACGGCCTCAGCCTTCGAGCTGGTCAAGCAGCGGCCGCCACCGTCGCCGCGAGACCTCCACCGTCGTGCCATTCGACAGCACGAGCTGTCCGGTGCCGTCGGTGTGCGGCTTGGCCTCGCGCACGGCCTCGAGGTGCACGACGACCGAACGGGAGATCTGGAAGAAACGCGCCGGGTCGAGCCGCCGCTGCAGCTGCGCCAGCGTCGGCTGCATGAGCAACTGCTCGGCGGCCGTGTGCAGCCGGGTCTGGCCGTCGTCGAAGCTGAAGGCCACCACGTCAGCCAGGGGAACCACCAGATAGCGCGCGCCGCGGCGGGCCAGGAAGCGCGTGGGCGGCCCGCCCGGAAGTGGCGTGTCGACCGTCTCGTCCCCGCCAGACTCAGGGGCCGACGACGTGGCCGCTTCGGTCGACGTCGTTGGCTGGACGATGCGGGCCAGCGCGGCGTCGAGCCGGGCCCGCGTCACCGGCTTCAGCAGGTAGTCCACTGCCTGCAGCTCGAAGGCGTCGACGGCGTGCTGGTCGAACGCGGTGCAGAAGACGACGGCGGGGCGCGGCTGGCCGAGCGAGGCCACCACCTCGAGCCCGCCGCAGCCGGGCATCTGGATGTCGAGGAAGACGACGTCTGGCGCCAGCGCCTGAATGCGTTCGATCGCCTGCACGCCGTCCTCGGCCTCGCCGACGATGGTCACGTCGGCGCGCTCGCCGAGCAGCTGCCTGAGCCGCGCCCGTGCCGGGGCTTCGTCGTCCACGAGCAGCGCCGTGAGGCTCATGCCAATCTCCCGAGGACGAACACCGTCACATCGTCCTGTGTCTGGTCGGGACCGCGATGGTCGCGCACGGCGGCCACGATTGCCGCTGCCAGAGCGTCCGCATCGCCGGCATGTCGTGCCGAGAGCGCCGGAATGCGCGCGAGATCCCAGTCGATACTGCCGGCGTCGCGGGCCTCGGTGACGCCGTCACTCACGACGACGAGCGTATCGCCGGGCTGGAGCACGTGCGAGGCGGCGGGAAACTCCGGAGCGTCGAGCAAGCCGACGGCCGGCGCGGTGACGTCGAGCGCCGCGACCAGCGTGCCGGTGGCGCCGATGACGAGCGGCGCGGGATGGCCGGCGTTCACGTAGCGCATGGTGCCGCTGCCGGGATCGACGAGGGCGTGGACGAGTGTCGCGTAGCGCGAGCCCTCGGTCGAGGCGAGCACGTCGCGGTTGAGGGCCGACATCATCTCGGTGGCGGTCAGATCGCGCTGGCGCATCGCCGCCTGCCAGCGCGCCTGCACGCTCGAGGCGATGAGCCCGGCCGCCATGCCCTTGCCGGCCACATCCCCCAAGGCGAACGCCAGCTGCCCCTCGACCAGCGTGGCGTCGTAGAAATCGCCGCCGACGGCCCTGGCCGGCAGCGTGCGGGCGGCCAGGGTGTAGCCGGCCACCGCCGGCAGCGACTGTGGCAGCAAGTAGGCCTGCGCGCGCGCCGCGGCCGTCCACTCCCGTTCGGCGTCCCTGCGCACCCCGTGCTTCACGCGCAGCCGGTCGAGCGTCTGCTGCAGGCGCTGGCGGTTGACCGGCTTCAGCAGGTAGTCGGCCGCGTCGTACTGGAAGGCATCCATCGCAAAGCGCTCGTAGGCCGTGGCGAACACGATGAACGGCCGCGGCTCGGGTAGCGACGCGGCGAGTTCGGTACCGCGCTCGGCCGGCATCTCGATGTCGAGGAAGACGACGTCGGGCGACAGACGCGCGATGGTCAGCCGTGCCTCATCGGCGTTCTCGGCCTCGCCCACGACGGTGACACCGCCGGCTTCGGCGAGCAGCGCCTTCAGGCGGGCGCGTGCCGGCGCCTCGTCATCCACCACCACCGCCCGGATCATGCCGTGGCCCCGGTGCGCGAGGGCCGGTCGTCCGCCGATACGAACGGCATCTCGATTCTGGCGATGGTGAGTCCGCGCGCGTCGTCCCGGGCCAGCGTGAATGCCGCGGCTTTGGCGAAATGGCCGCTCAACCGCTCGCGCACGCTGCGCAGGCCGAACTGTTCGCCGGCCCGCCGGGCGAACGCCGCTCGCTCAGGCGTCTCGGCGAGACCGGGACCGTTGTCGCTCACGTCGATCGTGAGCCGGTCGCCGACCACCGCGGCTCCGACGGTGAGCGTGCCACCCCCGCGCACCTGGGCGATGCCGTGCTTGACGGCGTTCTCGACCAGCGTGTGCACGAGCATCGACGGTACCAGCGCCCGGCGAGACTCGGTGTCGGCGTCGATCGTGTAGCGCAGGCGGGTGCCGAAGCGCGCCTCCTCGACGTCGAGATAGGCCGCGGCGAAGGCCAGCTCCTGGTCGAGTGCCGTCCACTCGCTGTCGGAGCGGCGCAGCGTGTGACGGAAGACCTCGGAGAGTTGCTCGACGGCGCGATCGGCCCGGCCCGGATCGCTGTGGATGAGCGAGGCGACGGTATTGAGGGCGTTGAACAGGAAGTGGGGATTGATCTGCGCCCGCAGCGCCTTCAGCTCCGACTGGCTCGACTGCACGCGCAGCACCTGCTCGAGCAGATCTTGCTCCTGCCGCCGCTGCTGCAGCCGCACGTTCTCGACCAGATACGTGATGACGGTGCCGAGCGAGCGCAAGAGCGTCAGGTCTTCGCTGAGCAGCGTGCGCTCGCCGGTCACCGGCGGCACGATTACCCACAGGCTGGGATCGGCGGTGCTGCCGTCGATCTTGAAGGCGTTCCTGGCATCGGCGGGCGCCTCGTCGACCGTGCTCAACTGCACCGTGACGCCGAGTACCTCCTTGAGACTGCTCTCGGCGGCAGTGATGAGGCTGGGCTCGTCGGTCGCCGACTGCAGCGTGGACAGCACGGTCGTGACGGCGCTGACAGGCGTGTAGTGCCGACCGAACCAGGCGCGATCGAGCGCCTGGCCGAGCAGGCGCGCCAGACGCGGCGCCGCCATCATCATCGGCACGGCGGCGAGCGCGAACAGCCACGGCCGCGTCGGTCCCTGCGGCAGGCCGTCGAGCAGCGGCAGCGCGACGGCGAAGTAGGCGGCCAGCGTCAGCAGCGTCGCCAGCAGCATGGCGCCGCGCTTGACGAGCAGGTCGTAGAACTCGAAGCGGTTCTCGTAGTAAGTGGTGGCCGAGAGGAAGAGCAGCGGCGCCACGCTCATGATCCGGCCGATGGACTGGAACGACAGGCCGCCGTCGCCGGTGAACGCCGGCAGCAGGTTCAACGTCGCGAGCCCGATGAACAAGCCGTTCAGCACGCGGCGGAGGTTCGCCCCTTCGCGTCCGTCGGGCCGCCGCGGGTTGCGGTTCATCACCACGGAGGAGTAGATGCCGGCCACGGCGAACATGCCGCCGATGCTCAGGCCGATGAACGCATCTGGGCGTGCCACCGTGACCAGGCCGGCCACGATCGCCATCGTCAGCCCGAGAAACGCCGCGGCCCCCACGTAGGCGGCAGCGAGCACGCGCCCGCCCCACGCTCGCGCGGCGCCCGTCCACTCGGCGACGTGCGCCTCCTTGTACATGGTGTGCATGATGAGCGGCGGAAAGCCGTAGACCAGCACGAACACCATGACGTCGTGCCAGCCCAGACTGGAGGAGCCGGCCACCATGTCGATGAACTGACCGGCGGCCAGCACCACGAACCACAGCGCCGACCACCCGAACAGCGTCACGCTCGCCGGATCGAGTTGCGCCGCCGCCGGCCCGCAGTTCCTGGCTACCGACCAGACGGATCGCGACTGCCGCAGGGCTAGCGTGAGCGCGGAGCCGTAGGCAAAGGCCCCCAGCACGTAGACGAGCAGAAACGCGATGTCGATGGCGGATGTCATGAGCCGTCATGAGGAGGATACGTCGCCCGGCCCATGACGGGGCGGGGTGTCGGCGCGGGTGGCCCGATGGCTCCATCGGACGGCCGCCGGCCGGGACCGAGCGGCGCTGCGCAGGCGTCAGCGATATCGCGCCTGACCAGCCCTCCGGGCTGCCCCCGAGACTGCTGTCGGACGAGATGCAGTCCGTGGGCAGCCAGGTCACGCGACGTAGACGCGGTCAACCGGCAGGGACGGGTTTGCCAAGCGCTCCCGCATCCGCTCGATGGCGTGGCTTCGATTGCGTGCGCTCCATGCCACGGCGAGCACGGATGTGTCGGGACGCGGCGCCAGGAGGTCGACCGCGGCGTCGGTGCCGAGAAATGACAGATCGGCCAACGCCTCGCTACGAGCGACCGACGACTCCGAGGCGTCAAGTTGGACGGCAGCGCGCGCGATGAGCGACGCCTCCCAGGTGGGATCGCGGTCCACGATGTCGACCGTCACGATGTTCGACAAGCGTGGGGGCGTGCCGTTTGACTGCGGCACGGTGAGGCGCGTGCGGACGTAGAAGCGGTACCTGCCAGGGGCATCGAAGCGTACCGCATGGTTGAGGTCCACGGTCTCACGCACCGGCGTGGGCTTCAGGGGAGGGGCGGTCTCCCAGCCGCTCAGATCGCGTTCGCGTCCAGGGGCGAAGGTGCCGGCCGACCTGTCGAGTACGACGTCCAGACCGATCCCCGGTCCGCACGAGGTGTCGAGCAGCCCAACCATGCCGAAGGGCTGGAACTCGACACTGATCGGGATGCGCTCGCCCATCCGGTAGGTAGTCTTGCCCGCGGCGAGCGTCAGGAGGATCGGGTCGACGCCGGTCATGCTCGCGAGGTCGGCCTCGCGCCGCTGCTCGAATGCATCCTGTGCCGAGATCACGCGGGGCACGAGCAGGAAGGCGACGACCAAGGTCAGCGCGCGCATCGTGATTGACGTCGCGGTTCTTACTGACGAGCGAGTTGGCGCAGGGACGACCCCTTCGTCCGGCGGAGATGATCGTACAGCGTCAGTTGGCGAAGCCGGAGGAAGGGGTCGTTCCTGCGTCAACGCGACTCCACTCGTGATCGGAATTAGACACCGCGCGCGGCGGAGTAGCATCTGGTGCACGGAACTGCCGCCGCCGACATGATCCCAGACCTCGTCCGACTGGCCTCACGCCTACCCCCGCCGCCGCTCACGCGCTTTGCCCCAGCGCCGACCGGCTACCTGCACCTGGGCCACGTCGTGAACGCGATCTACGTGTGGGGTACGGCGCGCGCGCTCGGCGGCCGAGTGCTGCTGCGCGTGGAGGACCACGATCGGCAGCGATGCCGGCAGGAATACGAAGCGGCGCTGCTCGACGACCTCGACTGGCTGGGGTTCGAGCCCGATGTCTACCCGACCGCCACGTTTCGGGCCGGCCGTTGCGACGGTCGTCAGTCGGACCGCGATACCCACTACCGCCGGGCCATCGAGACACTCGCCGCGCAAGGGTTGGTCTACGGCTGCGAGTGCACGAGGCGCGAGATCGAAGCGGCCTCCTCCGGATCAGGGGAGCTGCGGTATCCGGGCACCTGTCGCCATCGCGGTCTCCCGCTCACGGACGACGTGGGTTGGCGGCTCGTCTTGCCCGACGAGCAGGTGACCTTCGACGACGCCGTGCATGGCAGTTCGACCCAGACGCCGGCGGCGCAGTGTGGCGACGTGCTGCTGCGCGATCGGCTGGGCAACTGGACCTACCAGCTGGCAGTTGCCGTTGACGACCTGCAGCATGGAGTCGACCTCGTCGTGCGGGGCGACGATCTCTTCGCGTCCACCGGCCGTCAGATCCTGCTGGGGCGGTTGCTCGGCCGCAACAGCCCGCCGGTGTTTCTGCACCATCCGCTGGTGATGAAGTCGCCCACGCAGAAGCTGAGCAAGTCCGACGGCGACACCGGCGTGGGCGACCTGCGCGCCGCCGGTTGGACGCCAGCCCGCGTTCTCGGTCATGCCGCGCACCTGGCAGGAATCGTCGACGCGGCCCGCCAGCTCACCGTAGAAGATCTGGCCGCGGTCTTCGGCCGCCGCTAGCCGTGTTTGGCACCAGGCCGTATCAACGCGGTAAGATCCGCCTCGTGCCGTCCGACGCTTTGCGACCCGAGGTGGCGCTGAACGACCTGACTCCCACCGAGCGCGCGTGGGCGCAGCAGCCTGAGCGCCGCTGGCAGCGCGCCCACGCCATCGCTAACCGTCACCCTGAGTGCGACCCTGGCGACGTGTTTCACGCTCTGCGCTGTCTGGAACTCAGCCCGTCAGAACGGCTCGCCGCCGGACTCCAACGTGGACGACTTCGCCGCTCGCGGTCGCTGAACCGTCCAAAGGACCTGGCCGTACTTCCGGCGCTCGAGGCGACGCTCAGAGCCCGCGCCGGTTCGTAATCCAGGCCATTCGCCGCCGGTGCCGCTGCTGGTGCGTCGTCGCCACGATCGGCGCCGCCTGGCAGTGGTCAGCGCGACGACGTTACGATCTGCCCCGGCCGCGCCTCGGCCTGGGCGCCTTTCGCCACCACCGCCACGCCGTTCACCAGCACGTAGGCGACGCCGTCAGGGTACTGGTGCGGCTTGTCGTAGGTGGCACGGTCGGTCACCGTGGCGGCGTCGAAGATGACGAGGTCGGCGGCCTTGCCCGGCGCGATCGTGCCGCGGTCGGCGAAGCCGAACTGCGAGGCCGGCAGCGACGTCATCTTGCGCACCGCTTCTTCGAGCGTGATGACCTGCATCTCGCGCACGTAGCGTCCGAGCGCCCGCACGGCGTTGCCGTAACCGCGCGGGTGGGGCACGCCGCTGCCCAGCGTGTTGAGCCCGCTGTCGCTGGCAATCGACACCATCGGGTGCTTGAGAATGCGCGTGATGTCGTCTTCAGCCATGAACTGGTAGACCATCGAGGCGCCGCCGGCGCCCAGCATCGTGCGCATCGTCTCGAGTTGCGCGTCCAGATCCTTTGAGCCCTTGAGCTTCTGCGCCACGTCTGGAATCGTCAGACCGTTCAGCGAAGTATCGGCGGGATAGTTGGCGATTCTGGCGAAGGAGTAGTTCTCGATGCCGCGCTCGCGAATCAGCTTGCGCATCTCTTCCTTGATCCGCGCCCACGTGGCGGCATCGTCGAGGCGCTTGTTGATCTCGGGCTGGCCGCCCTCAAGCGCCCACGACGGAAACCGGATGCCGAGGTTCGAGCTGGCCGCGTCGTAGAGGTACTGGTCGGCCATCACGCGCATCCCCCTGGCCCGCGCCTGGTCGATCATCGCCAGCGCCTTCGCGCTCGCGCCCCAGCGGCTCGGGGCATCCACCTTGAGGTGCGAGACCTGCACGGCTATGTGCGCCTGTTCGCCGATGGCGAGCGTCTCGGCCACGGCGGCCTCGAGCTCGGTGCCCTCGTTGCGCATGTGCGAGGCGTAGACACCACCGGATCTCGCGGCCACCTTGGCCAGGGCCACGATCTCGTCGGTGGCGGCGTAGGTGCCGGGCACGTACTGCAGGCCGGTCGAGAAGCCGACGGCGCCGTCAGCCATGGCCGCGGCCACGAGCGCTTTCATCTTCGCGAGTTCGGCCGCCGTCGGCGCCCGGCGGGCAGTGCCCATCACGGCCTCGCGCACCGAGTTGTGGCCGACGAACGAGGCGAAGTTCACAGCCGCGCCGGTCGTCTTGATGCGGGTGAAGGCCGCGCCGAGGTCCACCGGCGAGCTGCCGCAGTTGCCGGCGATGACGGTCGTGACGCCCATGCGCGCGAAGTGCTCGGCCAGCGGATGGTCGGCCAGCTCGTCGGCGTGGGTGTGCACGTCGATGAAGCCCGGCGCCACGATGAGCCCGGTGGCGTCGACAACCTGGGTGGCGGTGGCGCCGTCGAGCACGCCCACCTCGACCACCCGGCCCGCGCGCACTCCCACATCGGCACGGTGCCTGGCCGCGCCCGTGCCATCCACGACGGTGCCGCCGACGACGAGCACGTCGAAGCGCGCGGCCTGGGCGCCAACCGGCACCGACCGAGCGCCTCCGGCAGCGAGTACGAGGGTCAGCACTGCGAGGCGGGGGAAGCCGGTGTGGCGCATGGCCGGCAGTATAGCCGTGCGAATTGTCATGGTGACAGACCCGTTTACAATGGCAGGTTGTGACGCTCGACGCTCTCGCCGCGTGGCCCGCGCCGCTGCTGCGCCGCGCCACGCCAGCCGCCGGCGAGACCGGGGCCGGCCTCGAGGTCGGAGTGAGAGACCTCGCCGAGCCGCAAGGGCCGTCGATGCTGACGGTGCGGCGCACGGCCTCAGAGGACGTCCAGGACCGGCAGGTCTATCTCTCGCTCGATGGCGAAGACTGGGCCACCCTGTACTACGGCAAGGCGGTCACGCGCGAGGTCGCGCCCGGGCGGCACACGCTCAAGGCCAACAACACCCTGGTGCGAAAGTCGGTGGCCTTCGACGTGAAGCCAGGTGAACACGTGCGTTATCAGTGCATCAACAAGGCCCACTGGACGGCCATGATGTTCATGGCGTTTCTCGGCGCGGCCTTCCTGACCGTGAAGCTCGTGCGCGAGCAGGACAGCGAAGGGTAAGCGACCCACGAACGCCCCCACCACCGGTGGAGCCGTCAACCGCCTGACGCTTGGAAGGGGCCTGCGGACCGGTTCCGCGGCCCGCCTGACAAGAACCGTAATCGCTCTGTGCCGTTTTTGGGCACGGCAGACGCCCTCCAGGCGCCCCGCCTGGCGGTAATTCGGGCCAAAACAACAACTTACCGTCAGGCCCGCTGGACTGGCGCGGCCCTTGCTATTCGGCAGGGCATGGCTCTTCAGCAGATGCGCAGCAGCGAACGCGGGTACTCCCTGGTCGAGGTGCTGGTCGTTGCCTCGCTCTCGATGGTGCTGATGGCGATGGCGCTGGTCCAGATCAACACCTCCCGAGCGGTCATGAACGCCGACAACGGCATGCGGCTCGTCATGGGCGAGCTGGCCCGGGCCCGCGACATGGCGGTGCAGCAGCGGCGCAACATCCAGGTCGAGTTTCCGTCGCTCAGCGGGAACGAGATCCGACTGACGCGCCTCGAGATCCCCAACGGCTCCACCTCCGTGCACCGCATCATCATGGAGGGCAACATCCGCTTCGCCCTCCCGGCCGGCACGCCCGACACGACCGACGGCTTCGGTGCCGGCAGCGCCCTCGACTTCGACACCGCGAATCCGATCAACGAAGTCGTGTTCAACAGCGATGGCATGCTCGTGAACCGCCTCACCGGCAACGTCATCAACGGCACCATCTTCCTGGCCGCGCCGAACGACACGTATGCCACGCGCGCGGTCACCATCCTTGGCGCAACCGGCCGCATCCGCGGCTTCCGCCGGCTCAACACCACCTGGGGACGAGTGTAGTCATGCAGACGTCAATTGGTTCGCAATCGGGTTTCTCACTCATTGAGACGATGGTCTCGATGCTGGTGCTCACCGTGGGGGTGCTCGGGCTCTCGCAGGCTTTCATCAGCGGCGTGCAGAAGTCGGCGAGCGCGCCCTACGAAGTACTGGCCACCCAAAAGGCGGCCGAAGCCATCGAGAGCGTGTTCGCCGCCCGCGATTCGCACACCATCTCGTGGGCGCAGATGAAGAACCAGTCGGATGGCGGAGTGTTCCTCAATACGGCCACGCCGATGAAGCTCTCCGGCGCCGACGGCATCGTCAATACCTCCGACGACGGCGCCGTCGAGTCGTTCGTGTACCCCGGGCCTGACGGCTACGTCGGCACCGGCGACGACAAGACCCTCACGCTCTCCGACTTCACCCGCAAGATCGTCATCGTCGAGCTCTCCGGGTTCCTGCGCGAGATCACGGTGACCATCACCTACCCGGCCAACGGCCAGACCAAGACCTACGAGGTCACGGCCCTCATCTCGCAGTACGCCTGAGGACGACAGACCATGACTCCCATGCGCTCGGATCGCGGCTTCGCGCTTTCGGAATTCCTCGTCGCGTCGGTCATCACGCTGGCCGTGATCGGCATCGCCATCCAGACCTTCGACGACGCCCTCAAGATCAACGACGCCACGCTGAAGCTGACCGATGCCGGCCAGAACATGCGGTCGGGCGTGAACCTGATGGTGCGCGACCTGCTGCAGGCCGGCCGCGACATCCCCACCGGCGGCATCCCGATTCCTTCCGGCGCCGGCGCCGCGCTGGTGCAGCGCCCCAGCCCGAGCTCGTTCTCCTACGCGTTCGACAACACGACGCTTACGACGCTGGGTGCCGTGACGACCGGCAACGGTCTCGGGTCGTCGGTCTCGGGGCGGCAGACCGACATGGTCACCATCCTGCTGGGCGACCCGTTCCTGCCCAGCTCGAGCGTGGCGAGCCCCTACACGACACCCACCACCGCCGGCTTCGTCGTCAGGCCGAGCACCGCCTCCGGGTCTGTGCCGAAGATGGCGGCCGACGGCTCCAGCATGACCAAGGGCAACCAGGTCGCCTGGTTCGCCGGCAACCTGGCCGACGGCGTCGGCCCGATCAAGGCCGGCGACATCCTGCTCTTCAAGTCGCAGACCGGCTCGGCGATGCAGGTGGTCACCGCCGTCACCGGCTCCACGGTGTCGTTCGGTACCGGTGACCCCTTCAACCTCAACCAGCGGAGCGCCGCCAACGGCAGCATCACCGACATCCTCGGCAGCGACATGTCGGTACAGCGCCTGCTGATGATTACTTACTTCGTCGAGGAAATCACGCCCGGCGAGCCGCGGCTCATGCGCGCGCTCAACATGTATCCGGCGCAGGCGCTGGCGGGCGTGGTCGAAGACTTGCAGTTCACGTTCGACCTGGTCGACGGCTCGACCAACCCGGCCAACGTCGACGACGTGCCCTTCACGGCCGGCACCGACACCTTCACCTCCAGCCAGATCCGCAAGGTGAACCTCAAGGTGGGCGTGCGGTCGGAAGAGAAGTCGCGCTCCACCGGCGACTACATGCGTCACTACATCACCACCGTCGCGAGCCTTCGCAACCTGGCCTACGTGGCCGAATACAAGTAGCCCGATGAGGACCTCCGCCATGTCCGCCCGAACCCTCGTGCCACCTTCGCCGGCTGCTGAGCGCGGCATCGCCCTGCTGACGACCATTCTGATGATGGTGTTGATGTCGGCGCTGCTCGTGGGCTTCACCACGGCGGTGATGAGCGACCAGAGCTACCGCGCCATCGACCGCGACCGCGCCCGTGCCTTCTACGGCGCGCAGTCGGGCATCGAGAAGCTGAACGCCGACCTGGCGCGCCTGTTCGTCAACCAGGTGGGCCCGAATGACGCCACGGTCTCGGCACTCGGCGCCGCCGCCAACCGCCCGACGATTCCGAACGTGACGTTCGTGGACATCGGCACCAGCCCGGCCTATGCGGTCACGCCTCAGGGGCCCGCCACCTCCGGCATCGTGTCGTCGGGGCCCTACGAGGGGCTGATGGCGCTCAAGCGCCAGTTCCAGCTCGACGCCACGGCCCGCGCCGTCGACGGCGGTGAAGTGCACCTCAAGCGCATCGTCGAAGCGGTGGCGATTCCGGTGTTCCAGTTCGGCATCTTCTCGGACGTCGACCTGGCCTTCAACGCCGCCGACGACTTCGACTTCGGTGGGCGCGTGCACACCAATCGCAACCTATTTCTCGCCGAGGGTTCCGGCAACATCCTGAGGCTGCGCGACAAGGTGACGGCGGTGGGCGAGATCGTCCGCCAGTTCCTGTCGAACGGCGTGGCGCTGAGCGGCGCCGGACAGACCGGCACCGTCAGTATGACGCGCGGCAACACCACCGGTCCGTTCCGTTCGCTGGCGGCCACCGAAGGCAGCGTCACCGGTGGACCAACCTCGTCGCTCAACAACAGCTGGCCGACCATCTCGCTCAGCACCTACGTCAGCAACATCCGCAACGGCCGCACGGGCGTCAAGCCGCTCAACCTGGACCTGGTGGCCGCCAACGGCGTGAACATCGATCTCATCAAGCGTCCGCCGTCGACCGAGGCGGTCAGCTCCGCCATCTTCGCCGAACGCTACTTCAAGAAGGTGAGCGTGCGCATCCTGCTCTCGGATACGGCCCTCGACATCACGTCGTTGCCAACCGTGTCAGCCGGCGCGCCGATCCGGCTCGAAGACTGGAGCGTCGGCACCGGCGCTCCACCGGCCGGCTACGGGCCGATTGGGCCCGGCTTCCCGCCCGTCGCCAGATCTGCCGGGCGGTATCCGGATGTGCCCGCGGGCGCGATCAATGCGCGCGTGCGTTCCGGCAGCCCCGTGTCGAGCGGTCCGAACCGTACCATTCTGCTCGACACCAACGCGTCGCGGCCGATGCCCGCCTACTTCAAGATGCCGGCCACCATGACGGTGACACAGGCCGGTGTCACGATGACCATCAGCTGCACCGGCAAGAACGGCTACCAGTTCCTCGGCTGCACCAAGACCGCAGGCGCACTGGTGTTGCCGGTGCTCGCTGGCGCCACCGTGTCGGCCGTTATCCCGACGGTTGATGGCAACCAGACCGTGTCGGTGATGACCACGTTGAACTGGACGTCCGGGACCACCATCACGGTGGGCGCCTCGACCGCCTTCACGACGGCTCCGTTTGCGGTCAACACGTTCTTCATCCGCGACAAGAACATCCTGGTGACCTGCGAGGGCTACGACGACGTCGGCGCCACCCGCCAGTTCACGAACTGTGAAGTGCCTGCCGGCATCGCCGCCCTCGACATGTTCGAGACCGGCTATCTGTCGAACGCCGGCAACGGCACCATCGGCGGCTTCCTCAAGGTCGAGATCCAGACCGCTCCGGACGTGTGGCAGGACGTGACGCTGGAGTTCCTCAACTACGGCATCAGCGGCCAGAATCTCGAGGGCAAGCTCTGCGGCGATCCGACGCCCAACGCCATCATCCGTCTGCAACGCCTGCGCGACAACCGCGAGACCCAGCCAGGGGCGTGCACCTACGCCGGCAGCACGCTGTCGTCGGACCATTGGCCCAACGCCTTGTTCGACGTCCGCGAAGCGCTGTCGCGCGACGCCGCGCCAGCCGGGCACACCAACCGGGTGATGCTGGGCGGTGTGATGCACTACGTCGAGCTCGATGCCACGAACCTGTCGCGATGGTTCGCCCGCCAGGCCCCCTACGGCGCCGGCAGCGGCAACCAGGCGATGCGCGAGGGCGGGTCGGCGACGGCCGGCTTCTCGGTCTACTTCTCCGACCGCCGTAACAACCGCAACGCGTCGAACCTCGAGACGGGCGAGTACGGCTTCGAGGACATCGTCAACCCATCGAGCTCGACCGGGGCGCCCAACGGCGTGCTCGATGAAGGTGAAGACGTGAACGCCAACGGGATTCTCGACGACTACGGCGCCACGCCCAGCTACAACGGGGTGTTCGGGAACGTGCCGCCGGGGGCCATTGCGCCGCTCAACGGTGGCGCGGATCCGCTGACGCTGCTCTCGGGCGGCCAGGCCAAGGTCAATCGGCAACTGCTTTACCGCCACGCCCTCAAGCTCACGAACGGCAGCCTCGGCAGCCTGGTGGCGCCGGGGCTGACGATCGCCGCCGAGAACGCCGTCTACCTCCAGGGCGACTGGAACGCCAGCGGCGGCTGGAATGGCCCGAGCGTGGCCACCTCGATCGCCGCCGACACGGTGGTGGCGCTGTCGAACATCTGGAGCGACCTGAACTCATTCGGACCGCCGACCAACCTGAATCCGTATGACATGACGGGGCGCCGGCGCGGCTCCGCCACCTACTACCGCGTCGCCCTCATTTCCGGCAAGGGGATGATCTTCCCCAAGCCGGCCAGCGGCGGCGGCACCTACGGCACCGACGGCGGCGCCCACAACTTCATCCGCTACATCGAGGGCGATGCCACTGCGGGCGACACCGTCTGGTATCGCGGGTCGCTCGTGACCTTCTACTACACGCGTCAGAACCTGATGCCGCACAAGTGCTGCAACGGCATCATCTACGGCGTGCCGACGCGGCAGTTCTCGTTCGACACCAACTTCCTCGATCCGTCGCTGCTGCCGCCGCTGACCCCGGCCTTCCGCGACATCAACGCCCTGGGCTTCTCGCAGGAGACCCGCCCGGGCAAGTAACGCTCGCTGCCGCCTGCGGCAACGAACATCGGGCCGGACGTCCGTGGGGGACGCCCGGCCCGTCGTCTGTACGTGGCCACTCGGTGAAACAATCGGCGCTGCCCGAGCGTCTCTCCTCGTGCCCCAACGGCTGGGGCGGAGGAGGCGCGGTGTTCGGCGACATCATCGGAGACGTACGGACCTCGTTGCGGCAACTAGCCCGCACCCCAGGCTTCACCGCCGGCGCGGTCGCCGTGCTGGCGCTCGGTATCGGGTTGAACGCGGCGGTCTTCAGCCTGTCGCACGCGCTGGTGTTCGCAGGGCGGCCGTTTACCGACCCCGATCGCATCGTACAGCTCTACTCGCGGCACACGAAGGAGCCGGACTCGTATCGGGCATTCAACTACGGTGCGTATCGCGTGATCGACGATCACCGGAACGTGTTGTCCGGTGTGGCCGCTCACACGATGAGCATGGTCGGCGTCCGGAGCGCCGCCACGGCCGACCCGCGCCGCACCTTCGCCGGCTTCGTCAGCGGCAACTACTTCGAGGTACTCGGCGTGCGCGTGGCCGCCGGCCGGGCCTTCACCGCCGACGAAGCGCGGCCCGGCAGTCAAGCGCTGGTGGCCATCGCCTCCGATGCCTACTGGCGGAAGTCGGGGGGCCACGCCGCGTTCCTCGGGACGACGCTCTCGGTCAACGAACGTCCGGTGACGGTGGTCGGCATCGCGCCGCCGGGCTTCACCGGCACCATGATGGTGTTCGGGCCGGAGCTGTTCCTGCCGCTCGGCGCTTACGATCTACTGGGCGGTGATCTCGGCCGCAAGGCGGGCCAGACGCTCGCGCACCCCGAGGCGTTCGATCTCTTCCTGGTGGGACGGCTCGCGCCGGGCATCACCCTGGCGACGGCTTCGGCACGGCTCGGCCCGATGGCCGCGGCCGTGGCCGAGGCCCTGCCGGCGCACTACCGCGACCGCGAGTTGAGCGTGGCGCCACTGCCGCGCTTCGGCACGAGCACCAGCCCCCAGGACGAGGGCGTTGTCCGTACGCTCGCCGTGGTGTTCCTCGGGATGACGGCCGCCGTGCTGCTCATCGTCTGCCTGAATCTTGCCTCTGTGCTCGTTGCCCGCGGGCAGGCGCGGCGCCGCGAGTTCGCCATCCGGCTGGCGCTTGGAGGCGGACGTTTCCGCATCGTGCGTCAGCTCATGGTGGAGGCGCTGCTACTCGGGCTCGCCGGGGCGGCCGGCGGCGTGGCGCTCGCCGTGCCAGCCATCGACGCGTTCATCGCGACGTTGCTCGCGCGGTTGCCGGTGTCGCTCACAGTCGATGCCGGAACGACCTCGGCCACGCTGGTCGGCGCCGTGCTCTTCGGCGCCGTCGGCGCGGTCGGGTTCGCGCTCGGACCGGCGCTTGCACAATCGAGCGGCCATGTGCCGGCAGACCTCAAGCGTCAGCTCGGTGACGCCGCCACCACGAGACGTCGGCGCTGGCTCAGGTCGCCGCTGGTCACGATCCAGATCGCGCTGTCGCTGGCGCTCCTCGTGGCGGCCGGGCTGTTTGTGCGACTGGCGCGCGACGGCACCTCGGCGGATGTGGGTAACGGCGCCGAGGCCACGGTGCTGGCCGACGTCGATGCCGGGCTGGCCGGTCTCGACGAGACACGCGCGCTGCCGCTTTACGCGGCGGTCGAGGCCCGGCTCGCGGCGATGCCGGACGTGGCGGCCGCTAGCCTCGGCGTCACCATCCCGTTTGGGTCGGTGAGCTACGGCGAACCGGTGCGACGGGCGGGGACGCGACCGGCGGCAGGGGAGCGTCCGACAACGGCCGCGGCCGGGCGGTCGTTTGACGCGGCGTGGAATGCGGTGGGTGCCGGCTACCTTCAGGTCATGGGGCTCCGGCTGCTGCAGGGACGTACCTTCACCGAAGTGGAGGCGACGGGCCCAGGCGCGCCGCGGGTGGCGATCGTCGACGACGTGCTGGCCCGGCGGCTGTGGCCCGATGGCGACGCGCTTGGGCAGTCGATTCATATCGGCGAAGATCCCGTCGCGGCGGGCGTCGCGCCGGACGTGGTCGAAATTGTCGGCATCGCCTCGCTGCTGCCAGACAACCTGTTCAGCGAGGAGCCGCGCGGTGCCGTCTACGTGCCGTTTGCACAGGGCTACCGCGCCGGGATCTACGTCCACGTGCGTCCCCGCCCGGGCACGCCGGCGGGCTTCGAGCACCGCGTCCGCGCCGAGATCCAGGCCGCGGCACCGGTCCTGCCGGTATTCGGCGTCGCCAGCTACGGCGCGCATCTGACAAGTTCGATCGAGTTCTGGGGGCTGAAGATGCTCGTCACCGTGGTCACCGCAGTGGGTGGATTTGCGGCCGTCATCGCGCTGCTGGGCGTCTACGGCGCCAAGTCGTACGCCGTCGCGAGGCGCTCGCGGGAGATCGGCGTCAGGCTGGCCGTGGGCGCGAGTCCGGCGAGCGTGCGCTCGATGATCGTTGGCGAAGGACTGACCGTCGGGGCCGTGGGCGTCACGGTTGGCAGTCTGCTCGGGCTGGGCGTGGGCCGCGTCCTCGGAGCCCTGTTCGTCGACGTCGTGGCCTTCGACGCCTGGATCTTCACGCTCGCCCCGACGCTGTTACTGACGGCGTGCGGTCTCGCCGCCTGGGCCCCAGCGCGCCGGGCCGCGCGTATCGACCCGTCCACGGCTCTGCGGGCCGATTGACGAGGCGTTGATCTTTCGTCTTTTATTCGCGTATCGTGATTCGGCTCGCATGCATCCACTGTCATGCGCAACTCGCAACCAGAACGGAGACTCCCATGACGCCAGAACAGGCCCAGTTCCTCGCCCAGCAGTACACCCAGCTCATGCAGGGAGAGTTCGCCGCCACCAAGAAGGTGCTGACGGCCGTGAAAGACGACACCAAGAACTACAAGCCCGACGACAAGTCGCGCTCGGCGTGGGAACTCGCCACCCACCTGGCCACCTCCGACATCTGGTTCCTCGACAGCATCGTCACCGGGCAGTTCGCGTTCGATCCGGAGAAGGCCAAGCAGGCCGAGAGCCAGTTCGCGAACGTGGCCCAGGTGGTGGCGTTCTACGAGAAGACCTTCCCCGAGAAGCTCAAGGCCATTGCCGCGATGCCGCCGGCCGACCTGGCCAAGACCATCTCGTTCTTCGGGATGATGGAGATGCCGGCGGCGTCGTTCCTCGGCATGGCCAACAATCACAGCGTGCACCACCGCGGCCAGCTCGCCTCGTACCTGCGCGCGATGGGGTCGAAGGTGCCGGCCATTTACGGCGGCAGCGCCGACGAGCCGATGCCGGGTGCCTAAACCAACCGCGATCGCGCTCGGACCGGCGCCGCTTGCTAGCCCCTGCCCTTGAGCCACGCCGTGAACGCCGGCGACTGCCGGCGATCGACGGCGACGCAGGCGTCGATCCGCTCGATCGACTGCTGCAGGCCACGGGCCGCCGACGGCACCGGGTGCGCGGCAAAGAAGGCCGCGATCTGGCGGGCGCGGTCGGTCGAGCAGAAGGCGCCGAGCGAGCCGATGATCGCCGGCACGCCCTGGAAGACGCCGAGCTTGGCCGTGAGCCGGTCCCACTCGCGGGTGACGAACGTCCAGGCCTGGTCGCCGGCGGGGCCGGTGAGCAGGGTGCCGACGACGTTGCCGGTGTCTTGCGAGCGGATCTCGTCGGTCAGGCTCAGGGCGAGCGTTTGCTCGACCAGCGCGGGGCTCGTGAACCGCGTGAGCGCCTGCAGGTAGCGGTAGTACTCGTCGGGCGCATCGGTCGCCGCCCGCAGGCGTTCGCGGAAGCGATCGTAGAGCGCGGCATCACCGGCGGCTGCGGTCACGGCGAAGACCGGGCCCACGAGGGTGGGCGGCAGTGAGGCCGGCGTTTCGAAGTAGCGGTCGGTCAGGGCGCGCGCCGTGGCCTGCACGCCGGTGTCACCAGCGCCGAGGCCGAGCAGTTGCAGGAGCGTGCCGCGCAGACTCTGGACGTCGTCACTGTCGCCGTCGCGCGGGCGCTCACCGACCTCGGCCAGGGCCGGTCCGAAGGTCTGCCTGATCCAGGCCTGGAACGCCGCCCGTTCGGAGGGTGCGGCGATGGCGTCAAGGACGAAGCCGATGCGGCCGGCGATGTCGGCGGCGACCGCCGGCGTCGGGTCGCTGGCGAAGGCGGCGGCCAGATCGAGGTAGGTGCCCACGTCGTGGCGTGCGGCGCGCACCAGCCGCCACTCATCACCGAGCAGGCTGATCCGCTCGGCGGCGGTGAGAGCGGGGGTGCGCGCGGCCAGCGCGGCAACGGCCTCAGGCGCGTACTCGGTGAAGTAGTAGCCGCGGGCGTCGGCGTTCACGAACGCCGGTCCGCAGCCCTCGGCCGTGAGAGTCTGGGCGGCGGCGGTCACCACCTCGCACGTGGTGGCGCCGGTGCCCGTCTTCACGCACACGGGTAGCGTCCAGAGTGCACTGCTGGGGGCGGCGGCGCCCGTGCGGCCGGTGCCGCCGTCGAAGCGCTGCTGCCGCACGGTGACGCGCGTCTTGCCGCCGACGCAGGCCGTGGTCACCGAGAGCAGCGGGGCACCCGGCTGGTCGACGAAGCTGCGCATGATGCGGTTCACGGGCTTCTCGGTGACCCGGGTGACCTCGTTCCAGAAGTCTTCACCGGCGGCGTTGGCCGACGCGTAGCGCGTCAAGTACGAGGAGACCGCTTCACGAAACTTGTCCGGTCCCACGTATGCCTCGATCATGCCGATGACGCCCGCGGTCTTCTCGTAGGCGATCGGATCGAACACCTCGTTGATCTCTGCCGGTGTCTCGACCTTGGTGCGAATGGCGCGCGTCGAGCGCAAGGCGTCGAGTCCGAGCGCGGTCTGCGTTTCGGCGGCGGCGTTCACGTCCATCTGCCATTCCGGCTTCCAGGCCGCCAGCGGCTTGTTGGCCGCCCACGTCGCGAAGCCTTCGTTCAGCCAGATGTCGTCCCACCATTTCATCGTCACCAGGTTGCCGAACCACTGGTGGGCGAGTTCGTGGGCAATCACCGAGGCCACGGCCTTGCGCACGCCGATCGAGGCGGCGGCTTCGTCCACGAGCAGCATCCGCTCGCGGAACGTAATCGCACCGGCATTCTCCATGGCGCCGGCCGCGAAGTCGGGAATGCCGATGATGTCGAGCTTGCCGTATGGATAGGGGATGCCGAAGAACCGGTTGAACCAGGCGAGCTCGAACTCGGCCGCCTCGAGGGCGAACGCCGTCAGGGCATGCTTGTCGGGCGTGGCGCACACGCGGATTGCCGTGCCGTCGGCGCGGCCTTCGCGGCACACGAAGTCGCCGACGAGCAGCGCCACGAGATAGGTGGAGATCTTGGGCGTCGTGGCGAAGGTGAGCGTGTGCGTGCCCGGCTCCGGGCCAGGCGTATCCGAGACGACGCGGCCGTTCGAGATGGCGGTGTCGCCGGCCGGCACCGTGAGCGAGATGTCGAAGGTGGCCTTCTGTGCCGGTTCGTCGAAACCAGGGAAGGCGCGGCGCGCGTCGGTGGCTTCCATCTGGCTCACGGCATAGGCCCGGCCGTTGGCCTTGCTCAAGTAGAAGCCGCGCAGCTTGTCGTTCAGGAGGCCGGTGTAGGTGATGCGGATGGTGGCGGGACCGGCCGGAATGAGCTGCGGCGGCAGCAGCGAGAACGTCGCGGTCTCGGCCGTCGCGTCGGTCGAGACGTGCGCCACGGCTGTGACGGTTGGCGTCTCGATGAGCACTTCGCCGAACCCGATCTCAGCAGCGTGTAGCGTGATCGAGTTGATGGGCTTCTCAACGCGCACGCGGATGTCCGCGCGCCCGCGGAACGTCGCGTGCTCGAGGTCTGGTGCAAACCACAGCGTGTAGTGCTCGGGCGTCACGCCCGGCGGCAGGCGCTGGGCGGCAGCGGGCAAGGCAGTCAGAACGAGGATCAGGGCGACGGTAGTCCGCATGACGTCACGGTAGCAGACGCCGCCTGCCGGCGCGGAACGCGCCGCGATGCCGGCGAGGACGAGCGGCGTGACGAACAGCCGTCAGCCCGGTACCGTTACATCTGGAGACCTTGTTCGGCTATCGTCTCTGGACCCCAGGAGGTTTCGTGCGCCAGCTCGCTGCATTCGTGCTCGTATCGGTCACCGCCATCGGCGGGATAGTCGCCGCGCAGGCGCCCAAGGCCCGCCACAACGGCGTCATCGCGCTGCTCGAGGCCAGACAGCCCGTCTTTGGCCTCTATGCGCCGAGCAATCGCCGTTCTCCCGGCGCGTCGCCAGCGTCGGCGCCGTCCGCTCCGAAGTCGCCGGCCGAGCTCGCGCAGGAAGCCGCCGCCTACAAGTCGAGCGACTTCGTGTTCGACGGCAGCATGGAGGGCGATTTCGAGAAAGCCTATCCCGCCTTTGCGGAGTTCGCCAAGGGCCTGGCTGGGGCGGGCATCCTGTCGCGCACACCGCACCTGCACCTGACCCACCCGATGATCGTGAAGGCGCCGGAACTGCAGCCGAATGTCCTGGCGACGCAGGCCGCCATCGGTAAACAGCTCAACCTCGGCGTGAGCGGCGTGATGCTCGTCACCGTCGAGACGGCCGCCGAAGCGCGCGCCGGCATCGCCGCCATGCGCTTCAAGTCGAAGGGCGGCGTGCGCCCCGACGACGTCGGCAGCGCCCCGGCCCTGTGGGGCATGAGCGAGGCCGAGTACCGGCAGAAGGCCGATGTGTGGCCGCTCAGTCCCGACGGCGAGCTCATCAACTGGACGATCGTCGAGAGCAAGACCGGCCTGGCCAACCTCGAGGAGATTGCGGCGGTGCCGGGAATCGGCGTGCTGTGGCCGGGTGCCGGCACTCTGCGCGGCGTCTTCTCGACCACCGACGCCAGCGGCAAGCGCGTGCTCGACGAGGCCGCCTGGGAAGGCGCCGTTCAGCAGGTGCTCGCAGCCTGCAAGGCCAACAAGGTGGCGTGCGGTTTCCCGGCCAGCGCCGCCGACATCGAGATGCGGATGACGCAGGGCTTCAACGTGTTCGTGATGAACTGGGGCGAGGCCGGCTTCAAGACGGTGGAAGCGGGCCGCAAGGTCGCGGGCCGCACCGGCTCGACGCAGTAGTCGTGCCCACACCCGAAGTCGAGACCGGCGACGATGCGGCCTTTGTTGCCGCGTTCCGCGACACGTCGCTGCCGACGACGGCCTTTCACCATCCAGACCACGTCCGCATGGCGTGGCTCTACGTGCGCGAGCACGGCGCCGCGACCGCCGCGGCGCACTTTGCCGCCGATCTACAGCGCTTCGCGCAGGCCAAGGGCGTGCCCGGCCTCTATCACGCGACGATTACCGGCGCCTACATCGCGCTCATCGCCGAGCGGTTGCTCGAGACGCCCGGCGATGCCTGGGCCGCCTTCGCCGAGGCGCATCCCGACCTGCTGACCTGGAAACCCGGCGTGCTCGACCGCTATTACTCCGAAGAGCGGCTGTGGTCGCCGGCCGCGCGGGCGCAGTTCCTGATGCCCGACCTGCTCGGACGCGACCTCGTCTGACGCCGCCGCGGCCCACGCGCGCGGCTTACCCGCTCGACGCGCCACGCATCCTGGCGATCTCGTCGGCTGCGTATCCGAGTGCGCCGAGCACGGTCGCCGTGTGCTCGCCCAGTAGTGGCGCCCGGCGCGACGGATCGAGCGGCGTCTCGGACATCTTGATCGGCGTGCCGATCGTCCGCAGGTGGCCGAGCACCGGATGGTCGACCGCGACCGACATCTCCCGGGCCACGGCCTGCGGCTGGTCGAAGGCCTCCGCGTAGTCGAGAATCGGCCCGCAGGGCACGCCCGCCCCGTCGAGACGCGCGAGCCACTCGGCGCGCGTGGCCGTGGCCGTCACTGCTTCAATCGCCGCCGTCAGGGCTTCGCGATGGGCCACCCGCGTCGTGTCGGTGGCAAAGCGCGGATCGGCGATCCACTCCGGATGGCCGAGCACCTCGGCCACCTTCTCGAACGTCCGCTGGTTGGCGGCGCCGAGCGTGATGTAGCCATCCAGGCAGCGCACGGCCTGATACGGCGCGCTCATCCGGTGCGCCGAACCGAGCGGGCCGGGCACGCCGCGCCCGCCGAAGTACTCCGTGGCCTCCCAGACCGAGAGCGCCAGCCCTGCGTCGCCGAGCGACGTGTCGATGTGCTGCCCACGACCCGTTCGGTCGCGATAGTGCAGCGCGGCGAGGATCCCCGAGAGCGCGAAGAGCCCGGCGCCGAGATCGGTCACCGGGATGCCGGCCTTCACCGGCGGCCGCCCCGGCTCACCCGTTACCGACATGATGCCCGACACGCCCTGCGCGACCAGATCGAAGCCCCCCTTGCCGGCCCACGGCCCGGTCTGGCCGAAGCCCGAGATCGAGGCATAGACCAGGCGCGGCACCTCGGCCGCCAGGGTGGGGTAGTCGAGGCCGAGTCTGGCCATCACCCCGGGGCGGAAGTTCTCGATGAGGATGTCGGACGTGGCCGCCAGCCGGCGCACGGCCTCGCGCGCGTCGTTGCGCTTGAGGTCCAGCACCACGCCGAGCTTGCCGCGGTTGACCGCGTTGAAGGCGGCGCTGTCGGTGCCGGTGCCGCCGGCCATGTGCCGGGTCGCATCGCCGCGGGGCGGCTCCACTTTGATGACTCGCGCGCCCATGTCCGCCAGTAACATCGCGCAGTAGGGCCCCGCCATCACCTGCGTGAGGTCGACCACCACTATGCCTTCGAGCAACGTTGTCTTTGACATCGACGGACCTGTCGCCACCATCACCCTCGCGCGGACGGAGGCGAAGAACGCCCTGACGTGGGCGATGTACGACGCCCTCGTCGAGGCCTGTGACGCGGTGCCCGGTTCGGGCGCGCGCGCGGTCATCATACGAGGTTCGGGCGGCGCCTTTTCCTCCGGCACCGACATCCACCAGTTCGACGACGTGAAGTCCGGCGCCGACGGCATTGCCTACGAACGGCGGATTGGCGCCGTCATCGCCCGCGTCGAGGCCCTCGATGTGCCGACCATCGCCTCGGTCGACGGCCCGGCGGTCGGTGGCGGCTGCGCCATTGCCATCGCCTGCGATCTGCGCCTGGCGTCGGATGCTGCCAGCTTCGGGGTGCCGGTCGCGCGCACCCTCGGGAACTGCCTGTCGGTTGAGAACCTTGCGCGGCTGGTCGATCTCGTCGGCTCGGGGGCCGCGACCGAGATGATGCTGACCGGCCGGCTGGTCTCGGCCGATCAGGCGCTCGAATGGGGGCTGGTCACCAAAGTGCTGCCGGTGGCCGAACTCGAGACCGAGACGCTCGCGCTCGCCCTCGACCTGTCGCGCCGCGCCCCGAGCACCGTCGTGGCGACCAAGGCGATGCTGCGGCGGCTGCGCGCCCACCGGCGTCCGGCGGCCGGGGCGTGCGACGATCTGCTGGCCGCCTGCTACGCCAGCGCCGACTTCCGCGAGGGCGTGGCGGCCTTCGCCGCCCGGCGCGCGCCGGCGTTTTCGTAGTCGGCGACGCGGCTGCGGTTAGAACAGCAGCCAGCAGGCGATGGTGCCGACGACCGTCATGGACATGCCCCATGCCAGCAGCTGGTTGAACAGCGTGCGCGTCTCGTCGGCATTGCCGCTCGGGAGCGCCGCGATGCACAGCGCCCCGATCGTGGATAGCGGCGACAGGTCGACGAGGTGGCCGCCGACGACCATCGACGAGGCAATCGCCATCGGGTCGCCGCCGCCGAGCCGTTCGACCAGGCCCGGTATGGTCGGCAGGAAAGCCGGCAGCACCACGCCGGACGTACTGCTGTAGACCGACACGAGGCCGGTGGCGAAGGCCACGACCGCCGTGACCGTGGCCGGCGTCGACACGCTCGCCAGGATGTCGGTGAAGAGTGCCATGCCCTGGGTCTTCTCGAGCACGCCGATGAGCACCGTCACGCCGCACACCATCAGCACGACGCCCCACGGCATCCGCTTGATGGTTTCCTTCTCGTCGCCCGCCTTGGCCAGCGAGAGCACGGTGGCGCCGGTCAAGGCGGCCATTCCGACCTGGAATCCGAACAGGATGACGCCCAGCACGACCGCCGCCAGCACGGCGAGCGTGAGCCAGTGCTTGCTCTCGAACGGCTCGTGCGGCGCCACGTCGGCGCCGTCGGCGCCTCTGTGGTTCGTGAAGAGCCGCCAGCCGCCGAAGAGGAGATACGCGGTGAAGGTGACCACCACGTGCGCCATCAGGTTGTTGCTGTAGGTGGTCCACTCATGCCCGGCCAGGCCGATCTTGCTCATCACGCCGTTGACGATGACGCCGGTGGGCGCAAAGGGCGACAGCGCGCCGGCCTGCGCGCCGTTGCCGAGCATGAGCGCGGTCAGAAACGGCGGCACGCCGGCCTGGGCCCCGACTGCCATGCCCATCGGCGCCAAGAGCGCCGCCGTGGCGATGTTGCCCGGGCCGATCGACGACAGCACCAGCGCCACCACGAAGAACATCACCGGAATGATGCCGGCATTGCCGCGGCACACCGCCACCGCCCGCGCTGCCAGCCGATGCAGGGTGCCGTTCACGTTGGCCATGCCGAAGAGCAGCGTGACGCCAACCAGGGTGATGAAGAGCGGCACCGGAAAGGCGCCGATGACGTCGGCGTAGCGCATGCCGCCCAGGTAGACGCCGACGATCCACGCCAGCGCCAGCGAGACGACGCCGACGTTCACCTTGCTCACCATGCTGAGCACGACGGCCACGACCAGGGCGCCCAGCGAGACCCACGCGATGTTCATCTAGTGTCCTGTCACCGTTGTGCGCAACGCGAGCCGCGGGGCAGTGCACCCGGATCGCAAGGCGCGAGGAGTGAGCATATTGGCCGAAATGCCGGCGACGGGCAACGTCGCGGGCCATCGATCACCACCCGGGAACCGCGGCACGCTTGGCGGCGAGCGGTCACGAGCCCTCCACCAGCAGCGAGCGCAGCAACACCGCCGGGTGCTGAGCGTGCACCTGCGCGAAGTCGCTGACCTGATGCCGGCACGACGTGCCAGCGGCCACCAGAACACCGCCCGGCCCGAGCGCCCGGGCCGCCGGCAACAGCTTGCGCTCGCCGATGGCGCGCGACACGTCGTAGTGCGCCGCCGCGTAGCCGAACGATCCCGCCATGCCGCAGCAGCCGGCATCGAGGTCGGTGACGGTGGCACCGGGAATGCGGCCGAGCAGGGCCGCGGCCGCACCCTCCAGCCCCATCGCCCGCTGGTGGCAATGCGGATGGAGCATGACGTGCGCCGGACCAGCCCGGAGCGACAGCCTCGCCCGCTCCTCGCGCAACTCGCCCTCGAGGAACTCCTCGAACAGCACGCTACGGCGGGCCACCGTCTCGGCGCGTGCCCGGGTGATGCCGCCAAACAGCGCCGGCACGTCCTCGCGCATGGCCGACAGGCAGCTCGGCTCGAGAAAAACGATGCGCTCGCCGCGGGCGGCTGCATCGTGCAGGGCGTCGACCGTGGCGCGTCCGACGATCTTGGCCTCGTCGAGCAGGCCCTGCGAGATGAGCGGACGTCCGCAGCACCCGTGCGGCACGAGCCGCGTGCCGATACCAGCCCGGTCGAGCACCTCGACGGCGGCCACCCCGATCTCTGGATCGCTGTGCTCGGTGAAGGTATCGGCAAAGAGCACCGCGCCGACCGGCGACACCGGCCGCCAGTTGCGCAGGCGCCGCGTCAGCGTGCGCGTGGTCCACACCGGCAGCGTCCGGCGGCGGTCCACGCCGAGCAGCGCCTCGTTCAGCGCCCGGCCCAACCGGCTGGTGGCGACGGCATTGGCGACTGGCGCCAGCCAGCTGCCCAGGCGCGCGATGCTGCGCACGTTGCCGAACGCGCGCACGCCGATCGGCGCGCCGTGGGCGTCCCACCGCGCGGCCAGCACTTCGCTCTTGATGCGGGCCATGTCGACGCTGGTCGGACACTCGCTCTTGCAGGCCCGGCATTCGAGGCACAGGTCGAGGGCCTCGTGCACGGCGGGCGAGTCGAGGCCGGCGGGGCCGAGCTGGCCGCTCATCGCCAGGCGCAGCACGTTGGCGCGGCCGCGCGTCGTGTGCGTCTCGTCGCGGGTGGCCATGTAGGACGGGCACATCGTGCCTTCGCGCGTCTTGCGGCACAACCCGACGCCACTGCAGTTCTCGACCGCGCGGCCGAGGCCGCCATCGGCGCCGAAATCGAAGAACGTCACTGGCTCCGGCGTGCGGTAGGCGGTGCCGAAACGCAGGTGCGCGGTGATGGGCGGCGTATCCACGATCCGTCCGGGATTGAAGATGCCCTGCGGGTCGAACGTCTGCTTCACCTGACGGAACGCCTGATAGAGGGTCGAGCCGAACATCTGCTCGTTGAAGGCGCCGCGCACCAAACCGTCGCCGTGCTCGCCCGAGAGCGCGCCGCCGAACTCGAGCACCAGGTCGGCGACGTCGTGTGCGATGGCCTCGAACTGCGCCAGGCCCTCGGCGGTCTTGAGGTTGATGACCGGCCTCACGTGCAGGCAGCCGACCGAGGCGTGGGCGTAAACGCCGGCCTGCGTGCCACGCCGTGCCACCACCTGCTGGAAGCGCGCGATGTAGTCGCGCAGCCGTTCGGGGGCGACGGCCGTGTCCTCGACGAACGAGATGGCCTTGGCATCGCCCTTCATGCCCATCGACAGGCCGAGCGACGACTCCCGCACATGCCAGACCCGGGCCTGGGCGACGGCGTCGATCAGGTGGCGTGCCTGGCAGCGGACGCCGGCTTGCGCCAGGTCGCGCTCGAGCGCCTGCATGCGCGGGATGACGTCATCCAGGTGGTCGCCGTAGAACTCGACGCATAGCAGCGTCGGCTGGTCGCCGGTGACGATCTGGCGCAGGGCGCCGTCGAGTGTCGGGTGGCCCTTCGCGTGGCTGAGGATGAAGGCATCCATCACCTCCACGGCCGATGGCCCGTGGGTCAGCACGAGCGGCGTGGCGCCGAGCGCGTCGAGGAGGTTGTCGAACTCGAGCGTCAGGAGCGCCTTGGCGGCCGGCAGCGGCACCAGGCCCACGGTGGCCGCGGTCACGAATCCCAGCGTGCCTTCCGAACCCACCATCACCCGCGTGAGGTCGACCGGCGCGGCCGGGTCGACGAAGCCGTCCAGGGCGTAGCCGCCGACGCGGCGCATCACTTTCGGAAAGCGTGCGTCGATCTCGGAGGCATGCCGGACGCCCAGGGCCGGCAGGTCGCGATAGGCCCGTGCCAGGATCGAGTCGCCGGCCCGCGCCGCCTCGAGGCTGGCGCCAGCCAGCGGCGAGAATTCCGCCGCGGCGCCATCGGCGAGCACCACCAGCTGCGTGCGCACGTGATCGCCGGTCTTGCCGTAGAGGACCGAGCGGGCGCCGCTGGAGTTGTTGGCCATCATGCCGCCGATGGTGGCGCGACTCGACGAGCTGACATCGGGCGCAAAGCGCAAGCCGTGCGGCTTGAGGGCGGCGTTCAGGTCGTCGAGCACAAGCCCCGGCTCGACGCGCGCGGTGCGTTCATCGGGGTCCACCGCCAGCAGGCGGTTCAGATACTTCGAGGTGTCGACGACGATCCCGGCGCCGATCGACTGTCCGGCCTGCGAGGTGCCGCCGCCGCGAGGCGTGATCGGCACGCCGTGCCGCGCTGCCACGGTGACGGCGGCTTCGACGTCGTCGCGCGAGCGGGGCAGCACCACGCCGAGCGGCTCGATCTGGTAGACGCTGGCGTCGGTGGCATACAGCGCGCGGGTGGCGCGATCGAACCGCACCTCGCCGGCCACAGCCTTCCGCAGATCCTGTTCGAGCGCCGACGTCATGCGCTGACCCTACTGGCTCTTGCCGCGGGCGGCAATCGACCACACGGCCTCGACGTCGTGGCCGCGCAGCGCGTGGATCTCGTCGTAGAGATTCACGGTGGGATCGCAGTGCGGCGGCCGGAACTCGAGGCGGTCGCCCACGGCGAGGCGGCGCGCCGCCCGGCGCATGTCGATGCGGCCGTGTTCGTCGCCGGCCCACGCGTAGGTGAGATCGGAGCGCTCGACGGCCACCGGCGCGAACGGCCGGTCGGTCGAAAAGGCCTTGTAGCCGGCATCGACGATCGCCTCGTCGCCGTGCACGCTGACCACCGTGGTCACGACCGCGAGCGCCGGGCGGAAATCGTCGTAGGCCTCAGTGCCGCCGGCGCCGCCGATCTGCAGGTAGTCGGTGTCCATGAAGATGAAGCTGCCGGGTTGCAGCTCGGTCAGGCCGTCGATCTCGGCATCGAAGCGGTAACTGCCGGTCGATCCCGCCGAGACCATCGGGCACGCGATGCCGTGGGCCTCGAGCAGCCGGCGGGTGGCGACCGCCTGCGCCATGGTGGCAGTGGTGCGGGCCAGACGCGCTTCGCCACCGCGGGTGTGCGACGCGGTGGCGTCGTAGGCCTGGAGGCCCGCGAAGGCCAGGTGCGGTGCGCCATCGATGGCCGCGGCCACGGCGAGCGCCGGGGCGCCGGGGGCGACGCCGGTGCGGCCGAAGTAGAGATCGACGGCCACGCGAACGGTGATGCCCGCGTGCGCGGCGGCGCCGGCCAGTACGGCCACCTGGGCGAGGTCGTCGGCGACGAAGATCGTGTCGGGCGCCGTCCTAGCCAGCGCGGCCGCGCGGGCCGCCTTGGCCTCGCCGACGACCGCGGTCGTCACGAGCAGGCCGCCGACGCCGTGCGCCGCAAACACTTCGGCTTCACTCAGTCGGGCGGTGCAGGCACCGACCGCGCCCGCGTGAATGAGCCGGCGGGCGATCTCCGGGCACTTGTGGGTCTTGCCGTGCGGCCGCAGGCCCTTGCCGTGGGCGGCGACGACACCGGCCATGGCGGCGACATTCGCCTCGAAGGCGTCGAGATCGAGCAGCAGCGCGGGCGTCGGGATCTCGGCGCGGGTCATCGTCGGCGCGATGCTAACAGATGCGGCCGCCGCCGGCCCAGCCGCCGGCGCCAGCGGCTTGAAACAATGGCGTCATGAAAAGAGACGTCGAAGTGCACCGACCCCCTCCGCGGCCGCTCCACGCAAGATCGCCTTCGTCGACGTGAGCGTCGACGGCGGGCGCATGTGGCAACGAGCGACGCTCGATGAGCCGGTGCTGCCGAAGTGCCACACGCGGTTCCGCCTGCCCTGGCACTGGAGCGGCGCCGCGACGACCATCATGAGGAGCGCCGCCGACGAGACCGGCGACGCGCAACCCACGCGCGCAGAGCCGCTCGCCGTACGCGGACCGGGCACGCAGTACCACTTCAACAACATCCGCGCCTGGGTGGTGGCCGCCGACGGCAGGGTGACGCTGGCGACGGGTGCCGCATGAGACGCGCGATGGCCCCTGCCATCGGCGCCCTGGCCGCGCTCGCGCTCGTCGCCGCCGTGGTGCACGCGCAAGGCCAGCCGCCACTGCCGGCGCGTTTCGGACTCGGACGTCCCGCCACCGCTGACGACATTCGCCGCCTCGACATCGACGTCATGCCGAACGGCCACGGCCTGCCCGACGGGCGCGGCACGGTGGCCGAGGGCGCCGTGACCCCGCGCTGGCGCGTGCCATCGGCAACTACTGGCCGTATGCGACGACCCTCTACGACTACACCGCGCGCAGCATGCCGTTCACGCAGCCCGGGTCGCTCACGCCCGACGAAGTGTATGGGCTCGTTGCCTACCTGGTGGTGGAGAACACGATCGCCGACGCCAACGCCGTGATGGACAGGTCGACCCTGGCGAAGGTCGTGTTGCCAGCCCGGGATCGTTTTGTGCGCGACAACCGCACCGGCGGCAAGGTCGTTAAGTAGGCCTCGTCCCGGTCTACCTGACGGTGAAGGGCGCCGGGAACGGCGTGAGATCGATCGTCTGGAGCGGGCCCACGAGCATCGATGTGTCCCACCCGGTGCCAGTGGCCGTCTGGCACTGGTCTGGACGCCCGAGCGGCGACACGGCGACAAACGCGCGGGTCTCCATCGGATTGCCGGCGAAGTAGCCGATCGCATTGCCTGGCGCCACCGTCTGGAGCAGCCGGAAGAACGGCGCCGGGTTGGTGTCGAGCGGCAGGTAGGGCGCCGTCGCGCAGGCGCTGTCGGCGTAGAGCGCCAAATAACTGCTGGGCGAGATCCCATCGGGATTGACCGCCGCCACGAGCCACACACCCTGGCTCTGCACGGCGACCAGCGTCGCGCTGCCAGGCTGGAAGCTGACGATCGTCCCGAAGGTGGTGCCGTTGGCGGCGACGACCTCCGTGCCAACCGATGAGCCCGCCGGGCCCGCCGGCCCCTGCGCACCTTGCGGCCCCGCCGGACCCATCGCGCCGGCCAGGCCCATCGGACCTGCCGGCCCGGTAGCGCCGACCGAACCCGCTGGACCCGCGATTCCCGCCGGTCCCTGTGGACCAGCCGGTCCCATCGCGCCGGCGACGCCGGCCACACCTGCCGGTCCGACGGGGCCCGCCGCCCCGGTCGCGCCCGCCGGGCCCATCGGGCCCATCAGTCCTGTGGGTCCCATCGGGCCCGCGACGCCTGCAGCTCCAGCCGGACCCACTGGCCCAATAGCGCCGGTCGCGCCGGTCGTGCCGGCCGGGCCTGCCGGACCCGCCGGGCCCTGCGCGCCGGTGAGGCCTGCGAGGCCTTGCGCACCCTGCGGGCCCGCCGGGCCCTGAAGTCCCATCGGTCCCATCGGGCCAGCCGGGCCTGGCACACCGCCGCCACCCGCAGACGCGGGGTACACGGTGAGGATGAAACGCTGCGACGGGGCGCGCCGCCGATCGATGACCAGGCGGTAGGTCCCTGGTTCGAGATCCGGGAGCGCCGCGCGCATCTCGGCGCTCGTGACCGACACGGTCGGCAGTGCGGCGCCGTTGAGCCCGATCCGCATGTCTGAGCGGAAGCCTGAACCAACCAGCACCACCTGGCGGGCGACGGCGTCGTGGCGGGCACTGAAGAGCACGAACTGGTCGGCGAAGGCCGGACCCGACGTGAGTGCCACCATGGCGCAAAGCAGGGACGTAACGCGAGCAAATGACGGCATGCCGGGGGGACTCCTGCCTCCGGTGGGAGCAAAGCCGTTGCCAGACGCCTCAGCATCGCGTCAAACCGCTGAAACTAAAGAAATTGCAGCCCGCGGGCGGTGGTGGCAGAGTGCACGGGGCCCACCCGGCACTGCGTCTTTGTTGAACAGCCCGTTCTACGCTGGCACGTACGCTAATGCCAGGGTGCGCAGGCGACGGGCGGTTACTTGGCCGCCGGCGCGCAGGCGGTCGAGACCATCGCGACCGAGGTCACGTTCACACGGCTGACCGGTGCGGCCTTGATGAACAGGCCCTTGACGAGCACGGTGTGGCCCTTGTGCGCGGGCAGATCGAACTCCGACAGACCGATGAGCCGGTGCCCATCTTCATGCTGTGGGCCGGATCGGCCGCCCAGGGCGGCATCTCGCGCTTGACGACCTTGTCGTTGATCGAGCGACCCCAGGGGCGGGTCGACTCGTAGCTCAGGAACGACATCGGGCCGATCTCGCCGGGCCGATGACAGCTCACGCACGCTTCATGTCGGGCTCCTTGGCCGGGCACCCGGCTCCGTCGGCCACGCCTGGTTCGCACGACAATCCGTCAACGCTGTGGGATCCACATTTCCGGAGCGGATGGCAAGCGGAATTCAGGCGCATCCTCTTCCGCGGGCGCCCCGCTCGGCTGAGAGATGATTCGTACGGAGGCACGTCATGACCAGCTTCTTCGCCCTTAACGAACACCCGGTGGAACGTGTGCTGCGCGTCGCCCTCGGCCTGGCCCTGGTGGTGCTGGCCGGCATGGGCACGATCGGTATCTGGGGCTACATCGGCATCGTGCCGATCGTCACCGGGCTGTCGGGCCGATGTCCGATTTACAGCGTGCTGGGCGTGTCGACGTGCCCGACCGCCAAGCCGGGCGCCTGAGCGACGACCCGACACCCGGCGCACGCCGGCCCGAGGGGGGCGCTTGACTCCAAGAATTAAATGAACGACCATTAAATTTCGTGGCCCGCCCCAAGAACGCCGACGGTCAGCGCACGCGCCAGGCCATCCTCGACGCCGCCCTCGACCTCTTCTCCGAGAAGGGGTTCTTCGGCACCAGCCTGCGTGACGTGGCGAGCGCCGTGGGCGTGCGCGAGAGCGCCATCTACAACTACTTCCCCGGCAAGGACGCGCTCTTCGACGCGCTGCTGACCGCGCAGCTGGACAGCCGTCTGGAACGCTTCTCTCCGCTCGCCGATGGGCCGATTACCGACGGCCGCGCGCTGCTCGAGCAGTGGGCTCTGGCGAGCCTCACGGACTTCGTGGAGCCCCGCGAGGAGAAGTTCCACCGCATCGTCATGTCCGACGGCATCCGTCTCGCGCGCAGCGGGCGCATCAACCTCTACGAGCGTTTGAGCACCGGGCGCGCTCGGCACCACGAGTTGCTGCGTCGGCTGATCGACGAAGGCTGGCTGCGGCCGGCCGACGTGGACGTGCTCGGCCTCGCCTTCTACGGACCGCTCTTCATGTGGCGCCAGCTCCATGCCATCAACGCGTCGCTGCCGGTGCTGCGGCAGCCCAGCGCTTTCGTCCGCCAACACGTCGAGCAGTTCCTGCGCGGCGCCGCCGCGCTGTCGCGCGGGGCGGCCGTGCCGCGTCGCTTGGTCGCTCGTCCGTCGTCACCCCGCAAGGTCGCGCGCCGTCGCGGCGCCTTGTAACTCCCTGGAGTACCGCCTGTGTCTCGCTCGCTCTCGTTCGCTTTTGTCGCCGCCCTCACCACCCTCGCTGCCGGTTGCCGTGCCGATGCCACGGCCGAGCGGACGGCCGCCGAAGAGATTGCGGCCGTGCCCGTCTCGGCAGCGTCGGTCGTCGAGGAGGCGATCGCGCGCTTCATCGAGGTGACCGGCACGTTGGTCGCACAGGAATCGGCCGACGTGGCGGCCGAGATCGCCGGCCGCGTCGTGGCGACGCCGGTGGAGCGGGGCAGCAAGGTCGGCGCCGGCGCCGAACTGGTGCGGATCGCGGCCGCGGAGGTCGACGCCCAGGCGCGCGAGGCGGTGGCCAATGCCGCGCAGATCGAAGCCCGCCTGGGCATTGCCGGCGGCACCCCCTTCGACGTCGCCCGCGTGCCCGAGGTGGCCAGCGCCCACGCGGCGCGCCTCCTGGCCCGCACCGACTTCGAGCGGGCGCGGACACTCCACGCCAGCACGCTCATCTCGCAGGCCGAGTTCGATCAGCGTAGCGCGCAGCTCGAAGCCGCCGAACGCCAGTACGACGTGGCCAGGAACGGTGCCGAGCAACAGTACCAGTCGCTCATGGCGGCGCGGGCGCGCGTGACCGTGGCCCAGAAGGCGGTCGCCGACGCCGTCGTGCGCGCGCCGTTTGCCGGGGTGGTGGGCCAGCGCTTCGTCTCTCCGGGCGACTACGTCACCCGCGGCACGAAGGTGGCGTCGGTGCTGCGGGTCGATCCGCTGCGGGTCGAGCTCACGGTGCCGGAGCAGTTCGTCTCGGCGGTCGGCACGGGTCGCGACGTGACCTTCAAGGTCGACGCCGTGCCAGGGGGCACCTTCACCGGGCAGGTGCGCTACGTCTCGCCATCGGTGACGGCCGAGACGCGCGCGCTGGTGGTCGAAGCCATCGTGCCGAACGCCGACGGCCGGCTCAAGCCGGGCTACTTCGCCACGGCGCGGATCGCGCAGGCGGTACCGGTTCCCGGACTGCTGGTGCCGTCCACGGCCGTGCGTACGATGGCCGGCACGGCACGGGTCTTCGTCGTGAGCGGCGACCGCGTGGAAGAGCGCGTCGTGATGGTGGGGCAGACGATCGACGCCCGCGTCGAGATCACCGACGGGCTGAAGGCGGGCGAGCGCGTGGCCGCCAGCGGCGTCGACGGCCTCGTCGACGGTGTCCGCGTGGTGGTGAGGTAGGCCATGCAGTGGCTTGCTGCGCTCTGTGTCCGGCGCCCGGTCTTCGCCTGGGTGCTCGTGCTGTCGCTGACGGTGGTCGGACTCTTTGCCTTCGGCCGTCTCGGCGTCGACCGCTTCCCCAATGTCGACATCCCGACCATCGTCGTGACCACCCGTTTGCCAGGCGCCGCGCCCGAGCAGATCGAGACCGAGGTCACCGACAAGGTCGAAGAAGCCGTCAACACCATCAGCGCCATCGACACGTTGAGTTCCTCGTCGTCTGAAGGCATCTCGCAGGTCGTGGTCTCGTTCACGCTGGAGAAGGACGTCGACGTCGCCGCCCAGGAGGTGCGCGATCGCGTCAATCGGGTGCTGCCGCTCCTGCCACGCACGGCGCTCCAGCCCACGGTCGAGAGGGTCGACTTCACGGCATCACCTGTCATCACCCTGGCCGTCATCGCCGACAAGCCGGTGCGCGACATCACGGAGTTCGCCGACAAGGTGCTCCGCCGCCGGCTCGAGAGTTCCGACGGCGTCGGCCAGGTGCTGGTTATCGGCGGCCGCAAGCGCCAGGTCAACGTATGGCTCGACGCCACGCTGCTGCGCGGTCAAGGGCTGTCGGTCAACGACGTCTCACGCGCGCTGCAGTCGCAGAACGCCGACGTGCCCGGCGGCCGCCTCGATCAGGGCGGCCAGTCGGTGACGCTGCGCACGCGCGGCCGCATCACGTCGGTCGGCGGCTTCGGCGACGTCGTGCTGCGCGAAGTGGCCGGCCACCCGGTGCGCCTCGGCGACGTGGCGCGCATCGAAGACGGCATGGCCGAGCCCACCACGCAAGCCAGTGTCAACGGGGTGGCCACGGTGCTGCTGCAGATCCGCAAGCAGTCGGGCACCAACACCGTCGAGGTGGCCAACAACATCAAGCGGCGTCTCGCCGAGCTGCAGCCGATCCTGCCGCCTGGTTACCAGTTGCGAATCGTGCGTGACGAAGCGCAGTTCATCGAGGCCTCGATCGCCAGCGTACAGGAGCACCTCGTCGTCGGCTCGATCCTCGCTGCCATCGTCGTGTTCTTGTTCCTCGGCAACCTGCGCTCGACCGTGATTGCCGCCATCGCCATCCCGACCTCGATCATCGCCACCTTTGCGCTCGTCTGGTACATGGGCTTCACGCTCAACATGCTGACGATGCTGGCCCTGACGCTGTCGGTGGGCATCGTCATCGACGACGCCATCGTGGTGCTCGAGAACATCTTCCGCTTCATCGAAGAGAAGGGGATGGCGCCGAAGGTGGCCGCCGTCGAGGCCACCAAGGAGATCGGCCTGGCCGTGATGGCCACGACCTTCTCGCTCGTGGCCATCTTCGCTCCGGTCGGGTTCATGAGCGGGATCGTGGGCCGCTTCATGCAGAGCTTCGGCCTGACGATGGCCTTCGCGGTGCTGGTGTCGCTGTTCGTGAGCTTCACGCTCACGCCGATGATGTCGGCGCACTGGCTGAAGCCCGCTCCGAAGGACCACAGCCACGACTCGAAGCACAACCGTCTGTTCGGTCCGCTGGATCGCGGCTACACGCGGCTGCTCAACTGGGCCATGGCGCACCGCGGCCTGGTCGCCGTGGGTACGGTGCTGGTGCTGCTCTCGAGCATCCCGCTCTTCCGCATCACGGCCGTGAACTTCACGCCCGAAGACGATCAGTCGCAGTTCGACGTCACGCTGCGGGCGCCGGAGGGCACCAGCCTGGCCGCCATGGACGTGCTCGCCAACCGGCTGGGCACGGCCGTCCGCCGCATTCCCGAGGTCGACTTCACGCTCATCACGGTGGCCGGCGACGCTGCCGGCACCCAGAACACGGCGTCGATGCTGGTGCGCCTCCACCCCATCGAGGCGCGCGACCGCGACCAGTTCGCCGTCATGGGCGAGGTGCGCGACGAGATCCTGCCGGCGTTTCGCGAGGCCGGCATCCGCACCGCGGTGCAGGTCGGTGGCGGTCCCGGCGGCGGCGGGGGCGGCATTCAGTTCATGATCCAGGGCCCCGATCTGAAGACGCTCGAGGCCTACAGCGAGGCGCTGCGCGAGAAGGCGCTCGGGATTCCGGGCCTGGTCGACGTCGATACCAGCCTCAACGCCGGCAAGCCCGAGATGTCGATCTATTTGGATCGGCCCAAGGCGTCCGATCTGGGCGTGCAGTTGTCTGATGCCGCCGACGCGCTCCGGCTGCTCGTCGCCGGCGACCAGGTGACGACCTACAACGAAGCCGGCGAGCAGTACGAGGTGCACCTGCGGGCGCAGGAGGTCAACCGAAACACCGAGGTGGCGCTGGCCGGCCTGCCGGTGCCGTCTTCGCGGCTCGGCATCGTCTCGCTCGACAACATCGCCTCCTTCGCCATGGGAGACGCGCCGGCGTCGATCAACCGCATGGGTCGTCAGCGCCAGGTCACGCTCACCGCCAACATGCTGCCAGGTACGTCGCAGGGCACGGTGCAGGAGCAGATCGCTGCCGCCGCCGAGGGCCTGAACTTCGGCCCCGAGTACCGCGCCGACTTCGTCGGCCGCTCGCGCGAACTGAATCGCACCGCCACCGCGTTTCTCACCGCCATCGGGCTGTCGTTCGTGTTCATGTACCTGATCCTGGCGGCGCAGTTCGAGTCGTGGCTGCATCCGGTCACGATCCTCCTGTCGCTGCCGCTCACGCTGCCGTTCGCGCTGCTGTCGCTCATCATCTTTCAGCAGTCGCTGAACATCTTCTCGGGCCTCGGGCTGCTGGTGCTCTTCGGCGTCGTGAAGAAGAACTCGATCCTGCAGATCGACCACGCCAACCAGTTACGCGACAGCGGTATGAATACCCAGGATGCGGTGGTGCAGGCCAGCCGCGACCGGCTGCGACCCATTCTGATGACGACTCTCGCGTTCGTCGCCGGCATGGTGCCGCTGGTCGTCTCGCAGGGCGTCGGGTCGGCCACCAACCACGCCATCGGCTGGGTGGTGATCGGCGGTCAGACGCTGGTGCTGCTCGTGACGCTCGTCGTCACCCCGGTGGCCTACTCGCTCTTCGACCAGGCGCAGCAGTTTGGGCTGAGCGGCCTGGTCGCCCGACTGCGCCGACGGCTGCCGGCGCCCGACGTGGTGACGCCGCTCTAGGCGCCGGCTGGCCGGGCCGCCGCCGCCCGGCCGGCGTCTTCGGTATCATGCCGGCACCATGATCCGATGTGTTCTCGCCTTCGTCCTCGTGCTGCTGACCGGCGCCTGCGGGGGCGCCAGCCAGGCACCATCCGCCCCTGCCGCGCCCGTGGCCGCCGCCGCGCCGACGCTGGCGTCCCTCAGCGTCGCTGACCTCGACGCGTTCATTGGTGCGGTCGTCGTCGCGCAGCGCGCGATCGGCGTGAACGTGGGGGTCATGCGTGACGGCCAGGTCGTCTTCGCGAAGGGCTACGGTCTGGCGCGTGTCGCCGACCAGACGCCGGTCGCGACCGACACGCTCTTTGCCATCGGGTCGATCACCAAGCAGTTCACCTGCGCCGTCGCGCTGCAGCTCGAACAGGAGCGGAAGCTGTCGTTCGACGACAAGGTCGTCAAATACGAGCCGGACCTGACACGGGCGGCCGACATCACGCTCGGCGACATCGGTGGCATGGTCTCGGGCTACCGCGACTACTATCCCCTCGACTTCGTGGACCGGCCGATGGCGGCGCCGCGGCCGGGCCTCGACATCGTGCGCGACTTCGCCTCGCGCCCGCTCGATTTCGAACCGCGCGCGCGCTATTCCTACAGCAACACCGGCTATTTGCTGCTCGGTGCCATCAGCGAGCGTGCCGGACGCGAGCCCTTTGCCGCGCAGCTCGAGCGCCGGCTGCTGACGCCGCTCGGCCTCAATCGCACGCGCTACGAGCCGGCGCGTGGCGGCGACGGCATGGCCGAGGGCTACACACCGCTCGGGCTTGGCGACGCCGAGCCCGCGGTGCCGGAAGGGAACGGTTGGATTGGGGCGGCGGGCGGCCTGTGGTCAACGCCCTCCGATCTGCTCACCTGGGACCTGGCGCTCATGGAAGGCAAGGTGCTGTCTCCGGCGTCATGGGCGAGGATGACGACGCCGCACGCGCTCACTGACGGCCGCACCAGCGGCTATGGGTGCGGGCAGTCGATCCGCGATCGTGGAGCGGTGCTGGTCGTGCAGCATGGCGGCGCCGTCAGCGGCTTCGGTGCCCGAAACGCCATGGTGCCGTCGTCGCGTTCGGCCGTAGTCGTCATGGCCAACGCCGACTGGGCGGGCGGTGTCCTCGACGCCATCGAAGGCGCCGTGCTCGAGAAGCTCATGCCCCAGGCCGATGCGCCGGCGGTCAGCGGGCCGCCGGCTCGTGACCTCGCGCTCGACCTGCTGGCGCAGGTGCGCCAGGGCGACGTGAACCGCGCGCTGCTCGGCGACGAGTTCAGCGCCTTCCTCACACCGGCCCGTCTCGCCGTGATGTCGCGATCGCTGGTCGGCGCAGGTGAGGTGACCGACGTCGAGGCCGGAGCGATCCGCGAGCGCGGCGGCATGGAAGTCTCCACGCTTCGGCTGCTGGTCGGGACCACACCCGCCAGCACGCTCATGTACCGCTCGCCGGACGGCAAGGTACAGGAGTTCCTGTTCAGCCGGCGGTGAGCGACGGTGGCACGCCCGTCGAGGCGGCGCCCGGCATCGCCGCCGCCAGCGGCAGCACCTGGGCGAAGCGCGCGCCGCTCGATTCCACCACCCGCATGATGCCGAGCAAGACGTCCTGCCGCGCCGCCCGGTAGATGTCGTAGTCGGTGGTGGTGAACCAGCAGAGGACCTCGAGGTCGATGGTGGCCGGTCCCAGGTTGGCCAGGCGCGCGACGATGAGCTCGGGCCAGATGAGCGGGTGCGCGCGCAGCACGCCGTCGATGCCGGAGAGCACTTGGCGAACCTCGCCCTCGGCGGCGCCGTAGGCCAGGGTCACCGTGGTGGCGAGGCGGATGCGATCGCGGACGGCGTACGACTCGATGCGCGAGTCGGCGAGGCGCCCATTGGGAATCGTGACCAGTGTGCGATCGAGCGTGCGGATGCGCGTCGAGCGGGAGCCGATGTGCTCCACCTGGCCGAAGAGACCGTCGACCTTCACCATGTCGCCGACGCGGCAGGGCTGATCGGTGGCCAGGGCGATGGACCCGAACAGGTGCTCCAAGGTCTTCTGCGCGCCGAAGGCGACGGCGATGCCGCCGATGCCGAGTCCGGCCACCACCGTCGTGACCGGATAGCCGAAGGCGGCCGCGGCCGTCACGACCCCCGTGACCAGCACCGCCGCCTTGAGCAGGTTGCCGCCGACGAGCAGCCGCGAGCGCGCCGATGGGTCGTCGGCGGCCCACGATCGATCGACCACCACCTCGACCAGCGTGTCGACCGATCGCCAGAGCATCCCGAACACGGCGATGACGACGCCGGCCGTCAGCACGGCCTCAGCGAAACGTGTGGCGTCTGGTGGCAGCGCCAGCCACGGCAGGGCCAGGCCGGCAGTGGCTGTCGCCCACAGCGCCGACAGCGCCGGAGCGATCCTGGCGAGCCAGTGTTCACCCCAGGAGGCGGCGGTGCGCCGCGCCAGTCGCAGCAGCAGCCGGCGGGTCAGCGCGCCGAGGATGCGGCCTGCCACGACCGCGGCCACGATGAGCACCGGCAGTGAGATCCACTGCCACCATGCGAGGCCCTGTGGACCGAGCGCACCGAGGGCCTGCAGCAGCGCCTTGGCGGAAGTGGCAGACTGAGCGACGGCGGCGAAGATCACGGGCACAGTGTACTGAAGCGCCGGCACGGTGTCCGGCCCTCCTATAATCACGACGCGGCGCCTACCGTGTCGGCATGCCGGAGGGCACGGGGATGCGAGGACGCTGGCCACCCCTGGTTCGCCCGGCTTCAGGTGGCGAGTAAAGCGCACGTTCGTCGTGCCGATTCCCCAGGGGACGAGCTGGGCCCGGCGCTCCGGGCCCGCAGGAACTGCGGACATGCCCACGATTGCCAACGTCGGTACCCCACGCCAGACGTACTGGCTCCGATCCGAGCCCGCTGTGTCAACCGGCGTCACCTTCGCGGTCAACGACACGGGCATCGGCATGCCCGGCGACATGCGCGTCCGTCCCTTCCAGGACTTCGCGCCGGCCGACGAGTCGGCCACGTGCCGCTGTGGCGGCATGGGACTCGGCCTGGCGCTGAGGCGCCGGCTGTGTGCGCTCCTGGGCACCCGCGTCGAGGTGGAGAGCACGCTCGGCGTCGGCTCGACGTTCACGCGGCGGGTGCCCCGCCAATCACCTATCGATGTGGTTGCCGCCGGCGGCATCGGGCGCTCAGCGGCGAGCGTAGGCGGGGCGCGATGAGCCCGCGGGTTCTGCTCGTCGAAGACAACGGGGCCAACGCCGACAGGCTCTCGCGCCGCCTCAAGGGCCAGGCCGCAACCGCTGGCATCCCGACCATCGCGCTCACGGCGCACGCGATGGTGGCCGACCGGGCGAAGTGTGTCGACGCCGGCTACGACGAGTTCGAGACCACGCCGATCGACCTGCAGCGCCTGCTGCAGAAGATGCGGGCGCTGCTCGGCGCGAGGACGATGCCATGACCGCGTATCGGGTGCTGCTGGTCGACGATGAAGCCGCCAACCGCGACATGCTGTCGCGCCGCCTCGAGAAGCGTGGCTACTCGGTTGGCGTCGCGGCGTCCGGCGCCGAAGCGCTCGAGGCCCTCGACAAAGAACCGTGGTCGGCCATCCTGCTCGATGTGCAGATGCCCGGCATGAGCGGCCTCGAGGTGCTGCAGAAAGTGCGCGAGCGGTGGAGCGCCGCCGAGCTGCCGGTGTTGATGGTGACGGCCAAGGACAGCAGCGACGACATCGTCTCCGCCCTCGACCTGGGCGCCAACGACTACGTCACCAAGCCGGTGGATTTTCCAGTGGCCGTGGCTCGGCTACGCACGCAACTCGCCCGCAAGGCGGCCGAGGACCGGTTGCGGGCGAGCGAAGAGCGCTATGCGCTGGCGGCCAGAGGCGCCAACGACGGATTGTGGGACTGGGACCTGACGACCAACGACCTGCATGTCTCGGAGCGCTGGAAGCTGATCGTCGGCTGTGAGCCGCACGCGAGCCTGACGCGCCCGGAAGGATGGCTCGACCGGGTGCACGCCGAAGACCTGGCGCGGCTGCGTCACGACCTCGAGGCGCATCTCGGAGGCCGGACACCGCATTTCGAGAACGAGCATCGCCTGCGCCACGCCTCTGGCGGGTTCCGCTGGGTGCTCGCTCGTGGCATGGCCGTACACGACCGGCATGACGCGCCCATGCGGATGGCCGGGTCGCTCTCCGACGTCACGACCAGCAAAGTGGTCGATCCGCTGACCGGCTTGCCGAACCGCATGCTGCTGCACGAGCGGCTCGAGCAGGTGCTCGGGTCGCATGCGGCGGGCGAGTCCGGCACCTGCGCCGTCGTCCTGCTCGACATCGATGGCTTCCAGCTCGTCGTCGAGGGGCACGGTCAGGGTGTCGCCGACACCCTGCTTCGCGCCATCGCCCGGCGGCTGCAGTCGTCGCTCCGGTCCAGCGATGCGGCGGCGCCGTCGACCGACCACTCGACCGGCCAGACCCTGGCGCGCCTCGGTAGCGACGAGTTCGTGTTCGTGCTGCACCAGGTGCGCGACGCCGTCGATGCGCTGCGTGTCGCCGAGCGGCTGCAACGTGTGCTGGCGCGCCCCTTCACCCTTCAGGATCGTGAGATGTTCATCTCGGCGAGCGTCGGCATCGCCCTGAGCGGTACAGGAGCGACGCCCGACGACCTCCTGCGCGATGCCGACACCGCAATGACGCGTGCCCGAGCGCGCGGGCCTGGCCGGGTCGAAGTGTTCGAAACGGGCATGCGGGAGCAGGTGCTCGAGCGTCTTCAGCTCGACGCCGCGCTGCGTCTCGGGCTCGAGCGCCGCGAGTTCCTGCCCTACTACCAACCGATCGTGGAGCTGGCTTCGGGGCGGCTGGTGGGCTTCGAGGCGCTGATTCGCTGGCAGCGCGCCGATGGCCGCCTGGTGTCTCCCGCCGACTTCGTGCCGACCCTCGAGGCAAGCGGCCTCATCGTCCCGGTCGGTCGTCAGTTCACCGCGGATGTTTGCCGGCAGCTGCGCTCGTGGCGTGAGGAGTCGCCGGCCAGCCACGGGCTGTGGGTGAACATCAACTTCGCCAGTTCGCAGTTTGCCGAGGCCGGTCTGCTCGAGACGCTGCTCGACACGATCGGCAAGGCTGGTCTTGGTCCCGAGGACATCGTGGTCGAGATCACGGAATCGGCGGCGATCGGCAACATCGACCGCGCGGCCGAGACCCTGAGCGCGTTCAAGGCGGCCGGGTTGCGCGTCGTCCTGGACGACTTCGGCACCGGCTACTCGTCGCTCTCGTGCTTGCACGAGCTGCCGATCGCAGGCATCAAGCTCGACCGCACCTTCATCGCCAGCCAGCGGCGGCACCCGGCCATTCTCGCCGCGGTCGTGTCGCTGGCGGCGCACCTCGGCCTCACGGTGACCGCCGAAGGAATCGAGACCAGCGTGCAGCACGCGGAGCTATCGGCCCTCGGTTGCGACTACGCGCAGGGCTATCACTTCGCCAGGCCGCTCGATGCCGAGGCGGCCGAGATGCTGATTCGGCGCCAGGTGACCTGGCGGCCCGACGCCGCGGCGTCCTGCGCACCGGCCACGGCCGCCTAGAGAGCCGAGTCGGGGCCCGCAGATATCCCGCTTGCGTCGTTGGTCGGTCGGCCCGTGCGGCAGTAGACTCGTCGTCATGCGATCGATCGTTGCCGCCCTTGTCGCCGTCGTCTGCACGTGGCCCTCTGTTTCAGTGGCTCAGCCGGCGCCAGCCGCCGTGTCGGCCTGGGTGGCTGCGCCGGCCGCAGGGGCGACGTCGGCCGTGGCCTACGTCGAGGTCTCCAACCCGACGATGTACGAGATCTACATCACGGGCGCGACGAGCGACGCCGCCCCGACGGTGGAACTGCTGGCCGGCAAGACCGGCGGCGCCGAGCCAGCCGTTGTTACCGAATTCCCGGTACCGGCCTACGGCGGCACGGCAGCCGCAGACACCGCGCCGCACCTGCGCCTGGTCGGAGTCAGCCGGCCGCTCGCGCCCGGCGATACGGTGCTGCTGACGCTGACGACCGACGGCGGGGCGACGCTCAAGGTCGCGGCGCCGGTCCGCTAGCCGCCCGTCCCTCGAAAGGCCCGGGGACGCGTCGCTGGCGGCGAATTGACACAGAATAGGGGCCGTCGCCGGGAAGACACCCCTGGAGTCGCCGTCGGCGGTCGCTGGAGCCGCCAGCGGCGGCCACCCGGCCATGGGGGCTCGAACCGGCCGGGGTGCCGGCACCCGCCGAACGGTCCGGAGGAGTAGAGGCATGAAGAAGTTGATGTTCGCTTTCGCGACCGTGTGTGTCGCAGCCGGAGCCGTCGCAACCGCGCAGCAGGGACAGCGCCGCGCGCCCGATCCACGCTCGATGGGCGGAGGCGACTGCCGCGACAATCCCTACAACTGCGCCGACGCGGCCAATCCGCTGCCGCCGGCCAGCACGGTATGGCTCGAAGAGATGACGTGGATGGACGTGCGTGATGCCCTCAAGGCGGGCAAGTCCACGGCCATTATCTCCACCGGCGGCATGGAACCGAACGGCCCGTGGCTCGTGACCGGCAAGCACAACTACGTGCTGCACGCCAACTGCGACGCCATCGCCAGGAAGCTCGGCAACGCCCTGTGCGCGCCGATCGTCAAGTACGTGCCCGAAGGCGGTATCGAGCCGAAGACGGGCCACATGACGAGCCCAGGCACCATCACCATGCGCGAGGCCACCTTCCAGGCGGTGCTGACCGACGTGGCTGAGAGCCTGCAGGCGCACGGCTTCAAGACCATCGTCTTCATCGGCGCCAGCGGCGGCAACCAGAAGGGACAGCAGACGGTGGCCGAAACGCTCACCGCCAAGTGGGCCGGCAAGGCCATCGCGCTGCACATTCCCGAGTACTACACCTACAACGTCGTGACCAAGCACTTCGAGGACCAGGGCGCGCTGCCCAAGGACCGCAAGAGCGACGGCATGCACGACGACCCGGTCATCACGCTCAACATGTTCATCGACGATCCGACGTCGGTGCGCTACGACGAGCGGGTCAAGGCCGGCAAGGCGTCGATCGACGGCGTGCCATTGACCGATCGCGCGAAGATCACCGCCCTGGCCAAGCAGATCGTGGCCTTCCGGGCCGACTACACCGTGGCCGCAATCAACAAGGGGATTGCCGCCAAGGGCAAGGCGACGATGGCGCAGTAGGCGCCAGGCTGGCGTCGAGGACGTGACCGTAGCCACCCGTGACTGGACGCCGGAGTCGACTCCGGCGTCCAGACGCGCCTTCGAGGCCCCCTCCCTGTGCTCGAGGTGCTTCCGCCGTGATCGGCACCACCATCGGTCCGTATCGCGTCCTGCGTGAACTCGGGCAGGGCGGCATGGGCACCGTCGTGCTCGCCGAGGACACGCGCCTTGGCCGCCACGTGGCGCTCAAGACGGTGTCGAGCGACCAGGCGGGCACCTCGGGCGGACGTGCCCAACTGCTCGACGAAGCCCGCGCCGCCGCCGCCCTCACACACCCGGCCATCGCCGCCGTCCACGACGTCATCGAACACGACGGCAACATCGCCATCGTCTTCGAACTCGTCGAAGGCCAGACCCTCGCCGCCCGCCTCGCCAAGGGCCCCCTCCCCGAAGATCAGGCCATCGCCGTGGCCGTGCAGATTGCCGATGCGCTCGCCGTCGCCCACGGCGCCCGCGTGCTGCACCGCGATCTCAAACCGTCGAACATCATGCTGGCGCCCGGCGGCGTGGTGAAGATTCTCGATTTCGGCATCGCGCGATTCCGGCCCGTGGGCCAACCGGCGCCGGCCGGCAACGAGGGCGGCGACGGCTTCATGGGCACGCCCGGCTACGTCGCGCCGGAACAGTGGACCGGCAGGCCGGTCGACGAACGTGCCGACCTCTACGCGCTCGGCGTGGTGTTGTTCGAGATGCTGACGGGCAAGCGCCCGTTCGCAGAGAGCGAACCGTTCACGCTGGCGCTGGCCGCCATCGATCGCATCGCCCGCCGTGTGTCGTCGCTTCGGCCGGGCGTATCGCCGGCCCTCGACAAGCTCGTGGCGCGATTGCTTGCGGCCGATCCGGCGCTGCGCCCGCCGCGTGCGCGCGTCGTGGCCGACGAACTGCGCCAGCTTCAGGTG
>JAGNJW010000034.1 GCA_018000455.1 Acidobacteriota bacterium | reverse complement strand
TCAACTTCCTGTGCCGCGACTCGATTCTGGCGGCGCCGATCGTGCTCGATGCCGCCCTGTTCCTCGACCTGGCGAAGCGCTCGGGCATGTCGGGCATCCAGGAGTGGTTGTCGTTCTACTTCAAGGCGCCGATGCACGCGCCCGAGGTCTACCCCGAGCACGACCTGTTCATCCAGCTGATGAAGCTGAAGAACACGCTGCGCTACCTCAAGGGCGAGGAACTCATCACCCACCTCGGCCGCGAGTACTACGACTAGCAGGAATTCGAAGCCCATCATCCGGTCGCCGCGCAGCGTGCGGCTCGTCCCGAGCAGTCCGCCACCGGCCGGCGACGTCCAGCGCTCCTCGGTCCTCGTGCCGGCCGTCTCCGCCACCCACGTGCCTGCGAGCCAGTGAAGGTCAGCGGCCACGGCCATCGCGGCCGCGGCCGGCTGGGCGAGCGTAGCAGAGGCGACCGCCAGGTGCATTCGGAGACGTAACGCGACGTGCGTTATCGCGCTGCGGGGATAGAATCGGGCCATGCCGGACCACACCCCACAGACCTCTCCAGAGATTGATGCGCTGCTGAGTGAAGACCGCCGCTTCGAGCCGAGCGCGGCCTTCCGTGCGGCCGCCACCGTGAGCGACCCTGAGATCTATGCCCGGGCGGCGGCGGATCCCGAGGCGTTCTGGGCCGGCTTCGCGGGTGAGCTCGAGTGGATGAAGCCGTGGGACACGGTGCTCGAGTGGACCCCCCCTGATGCGAAGTGGTTCGTCGGCGGCACCCTCAACGCCAGCGTCAACTGCGTGGATCGTCACATCCGCGGACCGCGCCGCAACAAGGCCGCCCTCATCTGGGAAGGCGAACCGGGCGAGCGGCGGACGCTGACCTACTTCGCGCTCTACCGTCAGGTGTCGCAGTTCGCCAACGTCCTCAAGGCAGAAGGCGTGGCGAAGGGCGACCGCGTCGCCATCTACATGCCGCTCGTGCCGGAGCTGGCCATCGCGATGCTCGCCTGCGCCCGCATCGGCGCCGTCCACAACGTCGTCTTCGGCGGCTTCAGCGCCCAGTCGCTGCGCGACCGCATCAACGACTCGCAGTGCAAGGTGCTCGTCACGGCCGATGGCGGCTATCGCCGTGGCAGCATCGTGCCGCTCAAGCAGATGGCCGACGAGGCCCTCGGCGATACGCCTTCGATCTCGTCGGTGATCGTCGTCAGGCGAGGCGTCGCCGATTTGCGCGTGCACATGAAGGCCGGCCGCGATCGCTGGTACCACGAACTGATGGACGAGGCGTCGTACACCTGCGCGCCGGAGCCGATGGACGCCGAGGACATGCTCTACATCCTCTACACCTCGGGCACGACCGGGAAGCCGAAGGGCATCGTCCATACGACCGGCGGCTACCTCACCGGCTGCTACGCCACGACCAAGTGGGTCTTCGATCTCAAAGAAGACGACGTCTACTGGTGCACCGCCGACATCGGCTGGGTCACCGGCCACAGCTACGTCGTCTACGGGCCGCTGGCCAACGGCGCGACCGTGCTGATGTACGAAGGCGCGCCCGACTGGCCGGCGAAGGACCGGTTCTGGGAGATCATCGAACGCCACGGCGTCACGATTTTCTATACGGCGCCGACGGCAATCCGCGCGTTCATGCGCTGGGGCACCGACTGGCCGGCCAAGCGGGACCTGTCGTCACTGCGTCTGCTCGGGTCGGTCGGCGAGCCGATCAACCCCGAGGCCTGGATCTGGTATCACGTACACATCGGTCGCGAAAAGTGTCCGGTCGTCGACACGTGGTGGCAGACGGAAACAGGCGCGATCATGATTTCGCCCCTGCCCGGCATCACGAGCACGAAGCCGGGCTCGGCGACCCACTTGTTCCCGGGAATCACCGCGCAGGTCCTGACGCATGGCGGGGAGGTGATCTCGAAGGGCGGCGGGCTGCTGGCCCTGACGAAGCCGTGGCCTTCGATGCTGCGTGGCATCTACGGCGACCCCGAGCGCTACGCCACGCAGTACTGGACGCGCTGGCCGGGCGGCATCTACTTCACGGGCGACGGCGCCAAGCTCGACGACGAGGGCTACTTCTGGCTGCTCGGCCGCGTCGACGACGTGCTGAACGTGGCGGGACATCGCCTGGGCACCATGGAAGTCGAGAGCGCCCTCGTCGATCACCCGAAGGTCGCTGAGTCGGCGGTCGTCGGCCGCCACCACGACATCAAGGGGCAGGCCGTGGCGGCGTTCGTGACGGTCAAGGAGGGAGTGGCGACGTCGGAGGCGCTTGCCGACGAGCTGAAGCAGCACGTCGCCAAGAAAATCGGCGCCATCGCCCGCCCCGACGACATCATCTTCGCCGCCGACTTGCCCAAGACGCGCTCGGGCAAGATCATGCGGCGGCTGCTCAGGGATATTGCCGAAGGCAAGGCCCTCGGCGATACCACGACCCTGGCCGATCCCGCCGTCGTCGCGCGTCTCAAGGAGCAGTACGCCGACGACCAGGGCTAGCGGCCCGCAGGTTACTTCTCCAGAATGAACGTCACCTTCATGGCGACGCGGTATTCGACGATCTTGCCCTTCTGCACGACGACCTTCTGGTCTTGCACCCAGGCGCCTTCGATGTTCTTGAGCGTCTTCGACGCCCGGACGATGCCCTGCTCGACGGCATCTTCGAAGCTCTTCTTGGAGGCGGCGATGATTTCGGTGACTCGTGCGACTGCCATGGTGACAACTCCTTCGTTACGCGCGGCACGTGGGTGGCCGGTCACGGACGTGGACGGACGGCGAAGCGCGCCCGAACGGCCATCGTACGTGACGGCGTGCAGTCGCGGCAATGCCCGGCCGGCCACGGCAGGAACCTCCCCGTGGGTGGCGACGTCTGTGATGGAATGTAAGCGTCGGCGCCGGCGCCGCGGGAGATCTTCCGTTCATGGCCATGATCGAGACTACCGACCTGTGGAAGACCTACACGATGGGCGATGAGGAGATCCACGCGTTGCGGGGGGTCACCGTCCAGATCGAGAAGGGAGAATACGTCGCCATCATGGGCCCTTCGGGTTCGGGCAAGTCGACGCTGATGAATCTCATCGGCTGCCTCGACACCCCCAGCAAGGGCACGTATCTGCTCAACGGAAAGCAGGTGGGCTCGATGAACGACAACGAGCTGGCGCGCATCCGCAACGAGGAGATCGGGTTCGTCTTCCAGACCTTCAATCTGCTGCCGCGCGCCTCGGCGCTCCACAACGTGGAACTGCCGCTCGTCTACGCTGGCATCTCGACCAAAGAGCGGCTGGAGCGAGCCAAGGCGACGCTCGAAAGGGTCGAACTCGGCTCGCGCATGAACCACAAGCCGAACGAGCTTTCAGGAGGTCAACGCCAGCGCGTCGCGATCGCCCGCGCGCTCGTCAATAACCCCTCGATCCTGCTCGCCGACGAGCCTACCGGCAACCTCGACTCGAAGACCGGCGTCGAGATCATGTCGCTGTTCGCCCGTCTCCACGAGGCCGGGAACACCATCGTGCTCGTGACGCATGAGGCGGACGTGGCCGCCCACGCCGATCGCCAGATCCTGATCCGCGACGGCAAGGTCGAGAAAGACGTCCGCAAGGCGGCCTAGCGGGGGCCGGGCAGGCCGGGCCCGGGGGGCAGCATCCGCCCGCTGGTCCTGAAGCGCCGGTAGCTCCCGTAGGTCGCCTCGCTCGTGCCGCGGCCGAGCGGCGCGACGAAGAACTCTTCACGCATCCGAGTTGGCACGGTGAGATCGACCGCCGCGTCGTGTGAGAGATCCACCGCGACCACCGCCTCGAAACCGCCGTCGCCCGCGCTGGCGTCGCGCGTGCGCACCTCCGCACGACAGAGACGCCCGGATTCGGGCTCGACCCAGGCCGACAAGCGGCTTGGCATGTCGCCACCGAGCGGGCGCTGAATCAGCGTGGGTCGCAGCGTCTCGACCAGGTCCAGCTGACGCCCGCGGCAGGCGCCCCGCGTCGTGTCCGCAGGCTGGCTGGGCGACAGCGTGAGCCGGCCGGCGTTGCGCGGGTGCAGGAACTCGAGCGGCAGGCTGGGCAGATTGATGGTGCGTGGCGCTCCCAGGTTATGGATGGCGCCGGCGAAGAGCAGCGCCCGCGCGCGGTCCGTGGCGTCGCCGTTCTGCAGGGAGAGCAACGCGCTGAGCGACGGTCCGGCCCGGCGGGTCGGCCGTCCGTTCACGCGCAGCACGTCGCGGTAGCCGAGCCACCCGACCCCTCCTGGCAGACCCACGAAGGCCACGTCGGATTCCAGGGTGCGCGGGAGGTTCCTGCTGCCGGCGATGGGGTCGCCGAATTGCATGACGCCGGCGCGCTGCGTCATGCGCTCGACGGCGACCACCTCGCCAAGCAGTGATTCGTAGGTCCTCAGGTAGTCGTGCAGGCGCTCTCGCAACTGCCCGACGTCAATTGGGGTGCCGGGCACGGCTACCGTCTGAGACCGGAGCGAGGCGGCCGGCAGCGCCAGCATCACGACGGCCGTCAGCAGGAGCGTCGCGCGCGCGCCGGTCGACGCCAGGGCACTCATGACGCCGCCAGAGCCTCCGGCTCGCCTCATTGGTGTGTCTCGTCGATGTTCGCTAGCGCACCGCAGCGACGTGCCCAGGGCCGACTTCCACGAGCGTCGCGTCGAGCGAGAGGCTCGCCGGATCGAGATCGATGCGCTGCCGAGGTGCGTCCGGATCGGTGACCGGAATCGCCGAGAGCAGCGCGCGGGTGTAGGGATGCGAGGGATTCGCGAAGATGGACTCGGTGTCGCCCATTTCCACGATGCGCCCCAGGTACATCACGGCGACGCGCCGGCAGATGTGGCGCACGAGCCGTAGGTCGTGGGCGATGAACAGGTAGGTGAGCTGCAGCCGCTGCTGCAGATCCATGAGCAGATTTACGACCTGTGCCTGGATCGACACGTCGAGGGCGGAGACGGGCTCGTCGGCGATGATGAACTTCGGCTCGAGCGCCAGGGCCCGGGCCAATCCGATGCGCTGGCGCTGGCCGCCCGAGAATTCGTGCGGGTAGCGATCGAGGTGGGCCGGGTCGAGCCCCACGAGGGCGAACAGCGCGGCGACGCGAACCGCTCGTTCGCGCTTCGATCCCAGCTTGTGGATGATGAGCGGTTCATCGACGATATCGCGGGCCTTCATGCGCGGATTGAGCGACGAGTAGGGATCCTGGAAGATCATCTGCATGTGGCGGCGGGCCGCCCGCATGCGTGACGACGAGAAGGCCAGCACGTCTTCGCCGCCGTAGCGCACTTCGCCGGAGGTCGGTTCGACCAGGCGCAACATGCAGCGCCCGGTCGTGCTCTTGCCGCTGCCGGATTCGCCCACCAAGCCGAACGTCTCGCCCTCGTCGATGGCGAAGGAGATGCCGTCGACGGCCTTGACGACGGTGCCCTTCTGGAACAGACCGCCGCCACGAGTGAAGTGCTTCGTGAGGTCGCGCACCTCGACCAGCGGCCCGCTCATCGGGTCAGCTCCGCGGCCGGTGCCGCCGCGGCGTGCAGCAGGCAGCGCGCGCGATGGTCAACAGCCAGGTGCACGTCGGGCGGCACCGCCCGCTCGCACTCTGCCATCCGGCTCGTGCAGCGCGGGGCGAACGCACAGCCCGGCGGCAGCTGATCCAGATTCGGCACGACGCCTTCGATGGCCACCAGGCGCTCGCCGGCACGGCCGTGGGGAATCGAGGCCAGCAGACCCTTGGTGTAGGGGTGCGCCGGCGCGCGGAAGATGGTCCGCACCGGCCCTTCCTCCACGATCCGCCCCGAGTACATCACGGCGACGCGGTCGGCGACCTCGGCCACGACGCCGAGATCGTGGGTGATGAGCAGCAGCGAGAGATCGAACGTGCGCTTCATCTCGCGCAGCAGGTCGAGGATCTGCGCCTGCACGGTGACGTCGAGCGCCGTCGTCGGCTCGTCGGCGATGAGGAGCGGCGGCTTGCAGGCGAGCGCCACGGCCAGCATCACGCGCTGGCGCATCCCGCCCGACAGCTGATGCGGATAGTCGTCGACGCGCTTCTCGGGGTCGACAATCTTCACGGCGCGCAGCAGATCGATGGCGCGGTCGCGGGCCTCGCGGCTCGAGGCCAGGCCGTGCACGACCAGCGACTCGCCGATCTGCCGGCCAACGCGCATCACTGGATTCAGGGCCGCCATCGGTTCCTGGAACACGAGGCCGATGCCGGCGCCGCGCACGCCGCACATCGCCTTCTCGGAGAGAGTCAGCAGATCGCGGCCCTGGAAGAACACCTGGCCGCCAGCGATGCGTCCGGGCGGTTGCACGAGTCTGAGCAGCGAGAACGCCGTGACCGACTTGCCGCTGCCGGATTCGCCGACCAGGCCGAGCGTCTCGCCCTTGTGCAGGTCGAACGACACCTCGTTCACGGCGACCAGCGGCGCGGCGCCCACGTCGAACACCGTGGTCAGATTCCGCACGCTCAGCAGGACGTTCGCAGGCATGCGCTAATCGACCGCCACTTCGCGGAACTCGCCGAACACGTTCCGCATGGTATCCGCAATCTCGCCCACCGTGGCGCCGGCCTCGACGGCGGCGATGATCGGCGGCATGAGGTTGTCACGCCCGGCGGCGGCGGCCGATACCGCCTCAAGCGAGTGTCGCCAGCCCGCGTTGTCGCGGCGCGCCCGCAAGGCCTCGGTTTTCGCGATCTGGCGACGCTCGACGTCGGCGTCGAGGGCGAACACCTCGACGGTGGGCCGTTCATCGGTCGCGAAGCGGTTGACTCCGACGACCACCGCGGTGCCCGCGTCGACCGCCTGCTGGGCGCGGTAGGCCGATTCCTGGATCTGCCGCTGAACGTAGCCGGTTTCAATCGCCCGGAGCGTGCCGCCCACGGCCTCGATGCGGTCCATGATCTCGACGGCGCCGGCTTCGATGTCGTTCGTGAGGCGCTCGACGTGCCACGAACCGCCGAACGGATCCACGGTATTGGCCACCCCGGACTCGTGCGCGATGATCTGCTGCGTGCGCAGTGCGATGCCGGCCGACGTCTCGGTCGGCAGCGCCAGCGCCTCGTCGCGGCCGTTGGTGTGCAGTGACTGCGTGCCGCCTATCACCGCCGCCAGTGCCTGCACGGACACGCGAACGATGTTGTTGTCGGGCTGTTGCGCGGTGAGCGTGCTGCCGGCCGTCTGCGTGTGGAAACGCAGCTGCAGCGCGCGCGGGTTGGTCGCGCCGAAGCGGTCGCGCATGAGTCGCGCCCAGAGACGGCGGGCGGCCCGGAACTTCGCCACCTCCTCGAGGAAGTCGTTGTGAGCGTTGAAGAAGAACGACAGGCGATGGCCGAACGAGTTGACGTCCAGCCCGGCATCGACGGCCGCCTGCACGTAGGCGAGCGCGTTGGCGAAGGTGAACGCCACTTCCTGCACGGCCGTCGAGCCGGCCTCGCGGATGTGGTATCCGCTGATCGAGATCGTGTTCCACTGGGGAACTTCGCGCTCACAGTAGGCGAAGATATCGGTCACGATCCGGAGTGATGCCTGCGGCGGGTAGATGTAGGTGCCGCGGGCGATGTACTCCTTCAGGATGTCGTTCTGCACGGTGCCCGAGAGCGCTCGCGGACTGACGCCCTGGCGCCTGGCCACCGCCACGTAGAGCGCGAGCAGGATGATCGCGGTGGCGTTGATGGTCATCGACGTCGAGACCGAATCGAGCGGGATGCCGTCGAAGAGCGCCGCCATGTCGTCCAGCGAATCGATGGCCACGCCTACCTTACCGACCTCGCCGGCGGCCAGGACGTGGTCGGAGTCGTAGCCGATCTGGGTGGGGAGGTCGAAGGCAACGCTCAGGCCGCTCACGCCCTGGGAGAGCAGGTAGCGATAGCGGGCGTTCGATTCTTCCGGGGTGCCGAAGCCGGCGTACTGGCGCATCGTCCAGAGCCGGCCCCGGTACATCGTGGGCTGTGTGCCCCGCGTGTAGGGGAAGCCCCCCGGGAATCCAAGTTCCCGGGCCTCGTCCCACCCGGCCAGATCCCCGGGCGTCGAGTGGAACCGCTTCTGCTCTCCAGCCATGCCCGCATTGTAGCCAGCCCCGGCGACCGCCGCCCACGCGGGAGGGCTACACCGTATTGCACGAAACTGCGCATCCTCGTAGAATCCTGGGCGGTTGCCGCGCCGGTGTCCTGCCTGCCCGCATCCAGCCGGGTCCCGTGCTCGCTCGCGAGGAGGGAAGTTCATGGATGACGTTCAGAACCGCTTCGCCCGGGAACTCGCCGCGGCCGTGGCGACCGCCGTGGCGCAGAGCGCCGATGTCGAGCGCTGCCGGGAACGCGCCAAGGCCGCCGGCTTCCACTTGCACCTGACGCTCGACGCCACCGTCGGGTTTGCCATGCTCGCTGGCCACGAGCCGCCGGAGCCGGCGTCCGAATCGGCCGTCATCGCCGACGTGCTGCCGGCGTTCGAAGTGAGCGCTAACGACCGGCGCTTCCTCCGCTCCCTGCGCATCGCCGCCGACCAAGTGAACGTCGAGGAAACGAACTAGCGGCCCTCCGGCGCCCGGCCGGTGCCTTCAGGATTTCCGGCTGGCCTGATTCGCCACCTGAGCCGCCGCCTTCTTCGCGGCCTCCTCGTCGAGGTAGCGGCTGCTCACCTTCCTCAAGTCGGCGTCGAGTTCGTAGACGAGCGGCATGCCCGTCGGGATGTTCAACCCCACGATGTCGGCGTCACTGATGGCGTCCAGGTACTTCACCAGGGCCCGCAGGCTGTTGCCGTGCGCCGCGACGACGACGCGCTTGCCGCTGCGGATCGCCGGGGCGATCGTCTCGTGCCAGTAGGGCAAGAAACGCTCGACCGTGTCCTTCAAACACTCGGCAACTGGCAGCTCCTTCTCGGACAGGCCCGCGTAGCGCCGATCCCGCCCGGGATACTGCGGATCGCCGACCGACAGCGGCGGCGGCGGCGTGTCGTAGCTGCGGCGCCAGACCTTCACCTGGGCGTCTCCGTGCTTGGCGGCGGTTTCGGCCTTGTTGAGACCCTGCAGCGCTCCGTAGTGCCGCTCGTTCAAACGCCACGACCGCTCGACCGGTAGCCATAACAGGTCCATCTCGTCCTGCACGATCCACAGCGTACGGATCGCGCGCTTCAGCACCGACGAGAAGGCGAGGTCGAAGGTGAAGCCGCCGGCCTGCAACATCTGCCCGGCAGCACGGGCCTCGGTGAGACCCTTCTCGCTCAAATCGACATCGACCCAGCCGGTGAAGCGGTTCTCCTTGTTCCAGGTGGATTCGCCGTGACGGAGCAGGACGAGCGTGTGCATGGCTAGCTCAGTTGGCTGATGGCGGCCCGGCCGGCGTAGACGGCGCCGTCGCCGAGCGCCTCTTCGATGCGGAGCAGCTGGTTGTACTTCGCAGTACGGTCACTGCGTGAGGCCGAACCCGTCTTGATCTGGCCGGCGGAGGTGCCCACGGCCAGGTCGGCGATGGTCGAGTCTTCGGTCTCGCCCGAGCGGTGCGAGATGACACTCCGGTAGCCGGCGGCCGAGGCCATGGCGATGGCATCGAGGGTCTCGCTCACCGTGCCGATCTGGTTGAGTTTCACGAGCAGCGCGTTGCCCACGCCCTCTTTGATACCCCGTTCGAGAATCGACGGATTCGTCACGAAGACATCATCGCCCACGATCTGTATGCGTGAACCGAGCGCCTTCGTGAGCAGCTTCCAGCCGCGCCAGTCGCCCTCCGCGCAGCCGTCCTCGATCGACAGAATCGGGTACTGCCGGCACCAGTCTTCGTAGAGCGCCACCATCCCTTCGGAATCGCGTCCGGGCTCACCTGACTTGTGGAACTCGTATTTGCCGTCGGCGTTGCCGAACTCGCTCGCCGCGCAGTCGAGCGCGATGTGCACGTTGTCGCCGGCCTTGAAGCCGGCCTTGCCGATGGCTTCCATCACGACGTCGAGCGCGTCCTTGTTGCTCTTGAGGTTCGGCGCGAAGCCGCCCTCGTCGCCGACGCCGGTGGCCAGGCCGCGGCCTTTCAGAATCGCCCGCAGGGCGTGGAAGATTTCCGCCCCCGCCCGCAGGGCTTCCTTGAACGACGGGAAGCCGACCGGCATGACCATGAACTCCTGAAAATCCACGTTGGTGTCGGCGTGCGCGCCGCCGTTGAGGATGTTCATCATCGGTACGGGCAGGAGGTAGCCGCCGGTAGCGCCGGCTTCGGCGGCGACATGCGCATACAGCGGCAGGCCGCCATCCTCGGCGCCGGCCTTGAGCGCCGCCATCGACACGCCGAGCAGCGCATTGGCGCCGAGCCGGCTCTTGGCGGGGGTGCCGTCGAGGGCGATGATCGCGTCGTCGAGCGCGCGTTGCGTCCAGTCGCGGTTGATGAGTGACGCGCGCAGCCCGCCGTTCACGTGGCCGACCGCCTTGGTCACGCCCTTGCCGAGGAAGCGCGCCTTGTCGCCGTCGCGCAGCTCGAGCGCTTCGCGCTCTCCGGTGGAGGCGCCAGACGGCACTGCCGCGCGCCCTCTGGCGCCGCTGGCGAGCAGCACGTCCACCTCCACGGTGGGGTTGCCGCGCGAGTCGAGGATCTCCCGCCCGCGAATGTCGACGATGTGCACGATGTCGCTCCTGGCGCGGCCGCTGGCCGGCCGCAGTCGGTTGCAGAGGCCTCAGTATCGCCCGAAATCCCCGCCCATGGCGGCTGGCTCGTGGATGTGCCGCCGTGCCGTATGCAACGGCGCGAGACGCTGCGCAGCAATCCGCCCGGCGCCTGGCTCAGGGATGGTCGGCGTGCGCCTCGCGCGCCAGTGCCTCGGGCGCGATGGGCTCGACCCGCGGCTCCTCGTCCACCGTCACGACGACGATGCCACGCTCGGTCACCGTGTGGCGCGCGCGATCGGCAGGCTCGTCGTAGCCGATGACGGCCCCCCGCGGCACGAGCACGTCGCGGTCGATGATGGCGTTTCGGATGCGGGCATGACGTCCGACCTGCACGCCCGGCATCAGAATCGAGTCTTCGACGGCGGCGAAGCTGTGCACGCGCACGTTCGGGCACAGGATGCTGCCGCTGACGCGGCTGCCGGAGACGATGCAGCCGGGTGAAATCACCGAGTCGAGCGCCGCGCCCATGCGGCCCTCGTCCGCGAAGACGAACTTGGCCGGCGGCGCCTGCGGCTGGTGCGTGCGCATCGGCCACGCCGGGTCGTAGAGATTGAACTCCGGGTTGACGTGGCAGAGGTCCATGTTCGCTTCGTAGTAGGCGTCCAGCGTGCCGATATCGCGCCAGTACTTGGCGGCCTTCTTGTTCTCGTCGTAGAACGGGTAGGCATGGACCCGGCCCGCCGGAATGAGCGCCGGCAGGATGTCCTTGCCGAAGTCGTGGCGGCTGTCGGGATCGGCCGCGTCGAGTTCGAGCGCGCGCTTCAGCACGTCCATGTTGAAGACGTAGATGCCCATCGACGCCAGCGCCAGGTGCGGTTGATCGGGCATCGACGGCGGCAACGCCGGCTTCTCCTCGAAACCGACCACCTGAGACCGCGCAGCCACCTCCACGATACCGAAGCGGCAGCCGTCCTCGAGCGGTACCTCGATTGTGGCGATGGTCACGTCGGCGGCGGCGTCTTCGTGCGCGCGCAGCATCTTCCGGTAATCCATCTTGTAGACGTGGTCGCCGGCCAGCACCACCACGTGGCGTGCCGGCTCGCGCTCGATGGAGTACATGTTCTGGTACACCGCGTCGGCGGTGCCCAGGTACCAGTGCTCGCCGATGCGCTTCTGGGGTGGCAGGATCTCGATGAACTCGTCGAGTTCCTCCGACACGATGTTCCAGCCCATGCGGATGTGCCGGCTCAGCGAGAGCGATTTGTACTGCGTGGCGATGAAGATCCGGCGCAGGCCCGAGTTCACCGCATTGGAGAGGACGAAGTCGATGATCCGGTAGGGCCCGCCGAAGTAGACTGCCGGCTTTGCGCGGTCGCGGGTCAGGGGCGCCAGGCGCTCCCCGGCGCCGCCAGCGAGCACGATCACGAGCGCGTCCTCCCGAACCATGGCGACCTCCCGGGCCGCGAGTGAGGCCCTGGCAGCAATCTATCACGCAGCACAGCTCCAGAGCTGGCCGCAACTCGTTATAAAGACGAGAGTTAGGAGCGTTGACAGGTGGCGATCATGTCCATATGATTGGGGACTGTTCAACTTTCTGGCACTTTCTACGGAGACATTCATGAAGTTCACGTTCCGCGGATTCGCCCTGACGATGGCCGCTGTCCTCGTCGCGACCCTTCCGATGACCGCGCTTGCCCAGAAGGACGACAAGAAGCGCTCGAAGCAGGAGAAAGAAGAGATCGCGGCGGTCGTCAAGACGGTCGACGCCGCCATGGCGGGCGAGGCTGCTCCCTCGGACGTTCAGATGAAGATTGCGCCGGTGTTCCTGAAGTCGCAGGAGGAGCGCAACTTCGTCCCGTTCACGATTGAGTTCACGGGCCTGCCGCAGAAGGACGCCCTCCTGTACGTTCGCGTCGTCGATCCAACGATGAAGCCCGAGGGCAAGAAGAAGGTCGAGTACCCGTGGGATGACGTGCACTTCGTGCCCGCCGCGCAGCTGGCCGGTTCGCCGGTTCGCCTGAACCGGGTATTCATGGCCAAGCCCGGTACCTACGACGTCTACATCATGGCCAAGGAACGCCTGGCCGACAAGGCGCCGAAGAACACCCCCGTCAAGGCGGGCCTGCTCAAGACCAGCGTGACGGTGCCGGACCTGGCCGCCGAGTTCACCACGAGCTCGATTCTCGTCTCCGACAAGGTCAACATCCTGAGCGCGCCGCTGTCGATGGACGAGGCCCGCGAGCGCCCGTTCGCGTTCGGCACGCAGGAACTCGAGCCGGCCGCCGACATGGACTTCTCGAAGTCGGAGGAGCTGTCCATTTTCTTCCAGGTCTACAACCCCGGCCTGAACGACAAGGGCATGCCTGATCTGACCCTCGAGTACAGTTTCCTGCGCATGGAAGGCGCCGAGGAGAAGTTCTTCAACAAGACGAATCCCCAGACGGTCAATGAGAGCAACCTGCCGCCCCAGTTCGATCCGGCCAAGTTCCCGGTGCCCGGCGGCATCACGGTGCCGCTCAAGAGCTTCGGCGAGGGCGCCTACCGTCTGGAGATCAAGATCACCGACAAGACGTCGAACAAGGTGCTCACGCAGAACGTCAAGTTCAACGTCAAGGCGTAGTAGGTTCGTTCGGTACGACGTGCCCGCTTCGCGTGCGCCGCGCGAAGCGGGTGCGGCATCGAAGAGACGGAGCTCCTAATGATCGCGTCCCGCGTCTGGCTCCTTTCCGCGACCGCCGTAGCGCTGGCTCTGCCAGCGACGTCCTCGTACGCTCAGGGGCAGGCGCCAACGTCTGACGCCCGCACCGTCGTGCGCGTGGCTACGGCGTCGGTTGGTTCAATCTACGGCGCGGTCATCGACGATGCCGGCATTCCCGTCGAGGGTGCCGTCGTCTCGGCGCTCGGGGGCGCCACCGCCTTCGCGTTGACCGACAAGACTGGCCAGTACCGTCTCACCGACCTGCCCGCCGGTCCCTACGTGGTGCGCGCGCACCACGACCGGTTCGCCGGCACGCGCAGCACGCTCGTCAACGTGCGGGGGTCCGCCCGGGCGCCTTCCTCTTTCACACTGCGCCGCCTCGACGACGCCCCGGACGTGCTTGCCGCCGGCGTCGGAGTGCCCGGCGACGTGTCGGCCGCGCCGCGTGACGAGAGCCCGCTCGCCTGGCGCCTGCGCCGCCTGACGCGTAGCGTGCTCAAGGACGACAGCCGGCAGACGGTGGACCTCGATGAAGTCGAGGCCCGGTGGTTCGAGGGCAGCGGCCCCGGATTCTTCGAGCGCGCCTTCGATGCCTCGGCCCGTTTCGCGTCGGACGTGATCTTCGATGGTCCGGTCTATGGACAGGTCAACCTGCTGACCGCCACGGCCTACGACGACGCCGGCGAGATGGTGGATTTCGGCCGCTCGTCTGGCGTGGCCTTCTTCGCCGTCGGCGCGCCCGTCGGCGAGCACTCCGACTGGTCGGCCCGCGCGGCGATGAACAGCGGCGACGTGACGTCGTGGACGATGGCGGGCGAGTACGCCTCGCGGCCCTCGGCGCGTCACGGTATCACCCTCGGCATGACCTATAGCCTGCAGGCGTACCGCGGCGGTAACTTCGCCGCGCTCGAGGCCGTGCCTGATGGCCACCGCAAAGTCGCCGCCGTGTCAGGCTCGCATGACTTCCCGCTGTCGACGAGGTGGCGCTTCGGCTATGGCGCGCGCTACGAGCACTACGACTACCTTCGCGGCGACGGGCAACTCAGCCCGATGGCGCGCCTGACCTTCTCGCCGACGCCGAAGCTGCACTTCCACGCCAAGGCGTCGCTCCAGCAAGTGGCACCTGGTGCCGAAGAGTTCGTGCCTCCGGCCGATGCGCAGTGGGTGCCGCCGCAGCGCACCTTCGCCCCGCTCGGCGCCAATCGTTTCGACACCGAACGCGTGCGCCAGCTCGAGTTCGGTGCCGCGCGGGAGTTCAGCGCGGTGACGGTTTCCGTGCGCGCGTTCCGACAAGCCGTCGAGAATCAGCTCGTGACCGTGTTCGGCGCCGCCGATCCGGCACGGCTCATTGACGCCGGCGGTCACTATGGCCTCGCGTCGGCTGGCGACGTGTCGCTCCGGGGCTGGGCGGTGGGTGTCGCGCACGAGGTCGCACCGCACGTGTCCGGACGCGTCGACTACACGTTCGTCTCGGCAGAGTGGACGCCTTCCACTGGTGCCGATCGACGCGCGCTGTTGGCGTTCGCACCGCAGGCGCTGCGCGCGCCGAGCGAGCAGGTTCACGACGTGTCCGCCTCGCTGGACGCCGAAGTGCCACAGACGGCGACGCGTTTCGTGCTGCTCTACAAGGTGAACTCCGGGTTCGTCGACAACCCCGCAGGCTTGCAGACGGCCAACGGCCGCTTCGACATGGAAGTGCGGCAGGGGCTGCCCTTCATGGGGGGCATGGGCAATTGGGAGATGTTGCTCGGCGTGCGCAGCCTGTTCCGCGCCTCGTTCGACGACCGTTCCATCTACGACGAACTGCTCGTCGTGCGAGCCCCGAAGCGGCTCATCGGCGGCCTGCAGATCCGCTTCTGACAATCGTCAGTCCGCGGGAGCCAACCTGCTTGCTCTTCCGTATTTTGGAACCGTCGTCCAACCTCTTGGATCCGGCCCTTCCTGTCTCTTGTCTGTCCGCATAAATCATTGCTAGTGAGAGACTTAATCGCGGTTCGAATATCCGGATCGTGGTATGTCATTTGCAGCAAATAGCACGTTCGATCGCCCAGATGCCCTCCCTTTACGATTCTGCACATAGCGCTCCCGAGCCGACGTGGCACGGATGGTCGACGACGACGGTGCCCGTCATCGTGGCCACCGTTCTGCTGTTGCTCGGGCTCGTGAACATCGTGCAGCGTGCCACGCAGACCGACGTCGAGGACGGCGTCCTGTGGGTGCAGCGTTCGACCGGGGTGGTGGCAGCCGAGGTCGACGCCCGATCACCGGCCGGGCGCGCCGGCGTGCGCCCGGGCGATGTACTGCTGGCCATCGATGGACAGAGCATCGAGGCTCGCGACGACGTCCACGCCCTGCAGCAGTCGGCGCAGCGCGGCGCACGTCACGTCTACACGCTGCTCGCGCGGGGTGCCGATCGCGTGGTCCAGGTCACGCTGCAGCCGATTCCGCGGGGCGTAGGCGGGCTCTACTACCTGCTGGCGGCGGTCGGGATCTTCTCGCTCCTGGTGGGCGCTACCGTGCGCACGCGCCGCCCCACCGACCAGGCCACACTGCACTTCTTCTGGCTCTCGGTCGCCTTCTATGGCGTGTTCACGTTCTCGTTCTCAGGCCGCCTCGACCGCGTCGACTGGGTCTTCTATTGGGCCGACCAGATTGCCACGCTGCTGCTGCCGCCACTCTTCGTGCACTTCGCGCTCGTTTTTCCCGAACGGCCACGGGTAGCGGCCCTGGCCACGCTCGCCAACCGGCGCTGGGCTTGGTTGTATGCGCCGCCGGCACTGCTCGGACTGCTGCGCGCCAGCGCGTTCCTGCGGGCATCGGTCGACCCGGCCGGCCTCATCGGCACCATCGCGGTGCTCGACCGTTTCGAGCCCCTCTATGTCGGCCTCTATCTGCTCGGCGGGCTGGCCATCTTCGGCGTCGCGCTGGCCAACGCGCGCTCGACCACGGTCCTGCGCCAGCTGCGCTGGATTGTCTGGGGTGCGGCCATCGGTTCGGGACCCTTCGTGGCGGCCTACGCCGTGCCGTTCGCCTTCGGGGTGACGCCCTCGTTGGCGATGGAACTCACGGCAGTCCCGCTCGGGCTCGTGCCGTTGGCCTTCGCCTCGGCCATCGTGCGCTACCGCCTGATGGACGTCGAGGTGATCCTGAAGCGCGTGCTGGTCTACACGGCCGCGGTCAGCGCGATCGCTGCCATCTACATGGTGATCCTCGGCACGACGGATCTCTACTTCGTGTCGTCCGAAGACGATCACCGCTGGCTGATCGCCGCCTTGGCCACTCTCGTCGTGCTGCAGTTGGCGCGCCCGGTGAAGGACGCGGTGCAGAGCGGCATCGACCGTGTGTTCTATCGCGATCGCTATGACTACCGCCGGGCGCTGGTTGGATTCGCGCGCGAGCTCAATTCTGACCTCGATCTCGACCGCCTGGCTGAACGCCTGCTGTCGCGTGTGCGCGATACGCTCGTCGTCGATCGGCTGTGCCTGATGTCGGCCACCGGGTTCGGCACCTTCGAGTCGATTCGCCACGACGGCTTCGACGAGGCGCCTCCGGTCGTGCCACGCGGGTCGGCGGTGGCGTCTCGCCTCGGTCAGGGCCACGTCGTCCGGTTCGACGATCCGATGGCGGCCGGCCGCTACCCGGCCGAAGAAGTCGAGCACTGGCGCGACGCCGGCGTCTACTACTTCGTGCCGTGCGTCTCGAAGGGATCGTCGATCGCCGTCCTGGCACTCGGCCGGCGCGAGAACGGCGAGCCGATGACGTCAGACGACGTGGCGCTCCTGACGGCCATGGCGGGTCAGGTGGCCACGGCCGTCGAGAACGCCCGCCTCTATCGCGAACTGCACCTGAAGGCGGCCGAGTTCGACCGCCTGCGCGTCTTCAACGAGCACATTCTCGAGTCGCTCGACGATGGCCTGCTCGTAGTTGGCGGCGACGGCGCGGTCGTGCGCTGGAATCACGCCCTCGAACGCATCTACGGGCTCCGCCGTGGCGAAGCGGTGGGTCGCCCACTCGAGGCGCTCTTCGAGGCCGAGGCTGTCGCCGCCGTGGCCGCGGCGCGTGCCATGTCCACCAACGGTGGCACCGAGTACCGTGTGCCGCTCCATCCGCGTGGCGGCCGGCAGACGGAGCGACTGCTCGTCAACATCACGACCGTGCCCCTGCTGCCGATGCCTGGGCGCGACTGGGCCGGCACGATCGTGATGTTCGAGGACGTCACCCAACGCGCGCACCTCGAAGAGCAGCTGCGCGTTTCCGAGCGGATGGCGTCGCTCGGCCTCCTCGCGGCCGGTGTCGCCCACGAAGTGAACACGCCGCTCACCGGGATTTCGAGCTACACGCAGATGCTTCTCGAGCAGGCCGACCCGGCCGATCCGCGCACCCAGGTGCTCGAGAAGATCGAGAAGCAGACCTTCCGCGCCGCCCGGATCGTGAATGGCCTGCTGAACCTGTCGCGGCCGGCCGAGGCTGACGACAGCGAGCGCACCGTGGTCGACCTCAATGCCGTTGCCAGCGACGTGCTCTCGCTGCTCGAGCATCAGTTCGATAAGGGCCGGGTCAGGGTCCGCCGCGAGCTGTCGGCTACTCCCGTGCCCGTCGTTGGCCACGAGTTCAAGTTACAGCAGGTGTTCCTCAATCTGTTTCTGAACGCACGGGACGCCATGCCGAGCGGCGGCTGGCTCACGATTGCCACACGCATCGAAGGCGGCCGGGCGCTCGCCGACGTGCGCGACACCGGCGCCGGCGTGGCGCCCGAGCACCTGGCTCGCATCTACGATCCGTTCTTCACGACCAAGGGCATCGGACGGGGCACCGGCCTGGGACTGTCGATTTCCTACGGCATCATCCAGGAGCATGCCGGTTCGATCCAGTGCGAGAGTGCGGTCGGTCAGGGGACGCGTTTCCTGCTGTCATTCGCGGCGGCGACCTCCGGGTCCGGTCACGTCCTGCGTCAAGGTGCCGGCCAATAGCCGGGGAGAGCGGCTTCGTCATGCGACGTCAAGGCACGATTCTCATCATCGACGATGAAGAGATCATGCGCGAGATCCTCGACACGCTGCTGACGCGCGAGGGCTACCGCGTGCGGCTTGCCGCGTCGGGCCCAGAGGGTCTCGAAGTCGTGCGTTCGACGCCCGTCGACGCGGTGATCGTCGACGTGATGATGCCCGGCATGGACGGCCTCGCGGTGCTCGACGCGATCCGCAACATCGACGATGAGCTGCCGGTGCTCATGATCACGGCGTTCGCCTCGATGGAAACGGCCGTCACCGCCATGAAGAAGGGCGCCTTCGATTACATCACGAAGCCGTTCAAGAACGACGAAGTGCTGGTCGTGCTGAACAATGCCGTCGAGCGCCGGCGCCTGGTGGCCGAGAACGTCACGCTCAAGCAGAACCTGCAGGCGCGCTACCACAAGTTCGCCAACATCATCGGCGGCAGCCCGCAGATGAAGCAGGTCTTCGATCTGATCATCCAGGCGGCGCCCAGCCGTTCGACCATCCTCATCACCGGCGAGAGCGGCACGGGCAAGGAACTGGTGGCCCGCGCGATTCACAGCAACTCGGCGCGCTCCGACAAGTCGTTCGTGACGGTCAACTCGGGCAACCTGCCGCCCGACCTGCTCGAATCCACGCTGTTCGGTCACGTGAAGGGCGCCTTCACCGGTGCCGTCTATCCCAAGAAGGGCCTCTTCGACCTGGCCGACAAGGGCAGCATCTTCTTCGACGAGATCGGCAACATCTCGGTCGAGACGCAGGCCAAGCTGCTGAGGGTGATGCAGGAGCGCGAGTTCATGCGGCTTGGCGGCATGGAGACGATCAAGGTGGACGTGCGGATCATCGCCGCCACCAACGTCGATCTGAAGCAGGAGATGGAGGACGGCCGGTTCCGCGAGGACCTCTTCTACCGCCTGCACGTCATCGCCATCCACCTGCCGCCGCTGCGCGACCGCAAGTCCGACATTCCACTGCTGGTACAGCACTTCCTCCGCAAGTACGCGGAAGAGAACGAGCGGCCGGTGCTCGAAGTGCTGCCAGAGACACTGGACGTGCTGATGGAGCACGACTGGCCGGGCAACGTCCGCGAGCTCGAGAACGTGATGGAGCGGGCCGTCGTACTGACGCCCGGCCGCACGCTCGGTCCCGACATGATCCCGGAGAACGTGCGGCGCGCGCCCCGTGCCGTCGTGCCGCACGTGGCCCTGCCGCCCGAGGGGATCTCGCTCAAGGACGTGACCGCTGCCTACGAGCGTCAGTGGATCGAGTCGGCGCTCGAGGCCGCCGGCGGCGTGCAGAAGCGGGCGGCCGAGCTGCTGCACATCAAGCCGACGACGCTGAATGAGATGATCAAGCGTTACGACATCCGCCCGCGGCGCAAGAAGGCTGGCGGCACCGACGCCGACGGCCGCCTCGAGCCCGTCGTCTCAGACGTCGACTAGGCCTGCGCTGCCGCTTCTCGGTGAGCCGCAGCCAGGCGGCCGCGGCATCTTCCTCCGCCTCACCTTCGCTCCGGCATGCCGGGTCGACTCTGGCGCACCACCAAAGGAGACGGTCCGCGTGGAGGACCGGCAGACCTGCCGGTGCTCAGAGTTCGGCGTCGAAAGACGCCACGCCCACCGGGCCGCGGCGTGTCTTAGCGGGCCATCGGTGTCGAAGTCGCGCCGAGCAGTTCGCCGACGCCCGTCCTCATCCTCCGTCACACGTTCTTCTCGCACCTGGCGATGCGGGGGTGCCGGAACTCGTCGGGCACCAGCGCTTGTGTATCGCGGACGATCAGCCGCGACTGATAGCCCAGCGTCGATCGGGCGACCGCCAGCAAGGCGCACGCGCGGCGGCTCGACAGGCCGCGCCCCTGGGCGTAGGCGACCTGCTGCCGGCGCACGCGTGCGCCTACCATTTTTTTCGGGTGATCTCCTTGAGCACGTCGAGCTCGAGATCGCGGTCGGCCACCATCTTTTTCAGCCGGCCGTTCTCGTGCTCCAACTGCCGCAGGCGTTTGACGTCGGCGGGCTCGAGCGTCCCGAAGTGCTTGCGCCAGGCGTAGATCGTCTGGGCGCTGACGCCGTGCTTCTTGGCGACCTCCGGGACGGCCCGCTGGTCGGCCTCCCGCAGGATCGTCACCATCTGCTCTTCTGAGAATCGGGTCTTCTTCATGGCTCCCTCGGGCGATGAGGGCGCCATTCTGTCAGGCTTCAGCTGGTCCGAAAAACGCCCAGCACGTCACTTCGCGACAAGTCCATCTGCGGCCGATACCAAGACTTCGTCGGCGTCCAACTCGTAGCGGGCCTGATCGGTCACTTGGAGGAATGCGAATGGTGGAGCTGGCTGACGGTCGAGAAACAAGACATACCTCTTGCCTGGCACCAGAGGGCCGAGGTCGTAGTCCGCTATCGTCCGTTCACCGCGCTCCGAGAGCGCGTCTGCGAGCCGCTCGAGGCGAATGGTGCTTCCGATGTCAACGCCGACAGGCGGTCTCGCGCGCAGGATCTCGTTGACAACGAGCGGCACTAACTCAAAGCCGACTGGCGGCGACCCGTCTCGGTGCTTGACCGTACGCCCGGTCGCGGCCGTCCCTGCTGTGGCCACGATCACGAGGTCGACCCCAGAAATCATTTCGTCGGCGCTCGAGAAGTTCCGGATCCGCTCTGCGACCTGCGTCCTGTCGGGCTTTGGCAATACCGCGCCCGGTGGAAGCGGCACGAGAGGCTGGCCCCACACGTCTTGCGGAGACACCGACGCCGCTAGCAAGAATACTGCTGTCGCGAAGATGACTTGCTGCCTCATGTTTGCTCCTTGTAGTTGGAGGGGGCTGCGCCCGAAGGGTCTGCAAGCCCGAGGCCGCTCTCGATCCAGTCATGCAGAGAGCCCCCGATGTTGTTGATAGGCGAGGGGATTCAGTGTGCACCGTCCGGGCCTCGGCGCTCAGAGATCGGTTGCAACTGTCAATCCAGCGATTCCAATTGGCCTTCCGTGTATGAAACGACTGCGGCGTTAGCTCAACCGAATCGATCTGCAAATGGACCGTCGGGCCTGAATTGAGTGCCCCTTATCCTGGTCGACATGGCTGAGCCGCCAGACCGAGTCGTCAAGGTGCCCGATGCCACGAGCACGAACGCGCTCGACGCCGGCGGACTGACGCCACGGCAAGTGCGTTTCCTCATGACAGTGATGCTGCACTCCGGTGTCTTCGTGGGCCGGCAGTACGCGGCGTTTGCCGGCATCACCCACGGCCAGAAGGTCCACAACTTCATCAAGACGCTACTCGCCCGCCGGTTCGTCACTCCGCTCGCGCTCGGCACGACCGGCCGCGCACGCATCTTCCATGTGCACCACAAGCCGCTCTACGCGGCCATCGGCGAGCAAGACAACCGTCTCCGCCGCCGCGTCACGATCGAGCGCGCCGTTGAGCGCCTGATGGTGCTCGACGGCGTTCTGGCAGACGGCACGGTCACATGGCTGGGCGCCGAGCGCGACAAGCGGCGCTACTTCCAGGCGCGATTCGGCAACCGGCTGCGGGACGACGAATATCCCCGCCTGGTCTTCGGCCGAGCACACAACGTGACCGTCCGGTACTTCCCGGACAAGCTGCCGATCGGCTACGACGCAGACCGCTATCAGCACGTGTTTTTGTACCTTGCGCGGAGCCCGTCGCCGGCCGACTTCCGGGTGTTCCTGCTGCGCCATCAGGAGCTGCTCAACGCGCTCGACTTCTGGACCATCCGCGTGCTCTTCCCGCGGTCGCTCGCGAGGTTCATGGACGGGTTCGAGCGCGCGGCCCACGAGACGCTGGCAAGGCCGCTCACCCCGGACACCGTGACCGAACTGCTGTGGCTCTTCGAGCACTCGCGTTCGGACGGGCCGGCCGTGCCCGCCGTCGATCCAGTGCGGCTCCAGGCGGCGCGCACAGCGTTCCGGCGGCCACGATTCACGGCGCTGCGTCGTCGTTGGCTGGAGGATGGCGCGCGCTCGGTGTTCGTGGCCACCTCACCCGTGGCGCGCGACGCGCTGGAGCGCGGACGAGGCCGCGTCGAGTGCGTCGAGCTGCCGCATAACTACGACTACCTGCGTGCACTCGGCCGGTTGCGCCCGCCGAGGGACGGGCGCGAGGGGGGATGAAGGTGTCGGGACCAGTGTTCCCCCTGCGGGTGTTGGTCGGGCGGCGTTCCGCGCCGCACGATGGCCCCGCGCCGAGATGGAGGAGAGGTGGATTGGGCGTGAGCGACCCCCTCCTGGCGGCCCCGGACTTCGCCCCAGGGCTCGACCGGGGGTCGCTCACGCCCACGTTGTCTGGTTTGTTAACGGTGCTCGGCCTGTCCATGCAATTGCCGCGAGCGTGTCCCGTCGTGGCCACCACGCGTCCGAGTCTTGAGCGGTGCTCAGCGTCGTCAAGGCTCGTCGCTGCGCTCCGCCCCCGCGCGTCATCCGCGCGGGGCCTGCGGGCCTTGACGGCGCCTCCGCGCCGCTCGCCAGATGGCAACGGCGTGATGGCCACGATCTGCGTCCCCAGCGCACGACGGTGGATGCCCGTGCAAGAAAATCGCGTCCAGGCGCGTTCAGAGTAGTAGAGGGCACTGCACACCCGACGGCTCAGCCGTCCCCGTTCCCATCGACGCGCCCGCCCTGCGCGTTCCTGCCGGCTTCAGGCCCAATCCGAGACCGCGCTCAGCGCGCTCCCCTCGCTCACCCGAGCGCTGATCCGAACGATTGCCGTCGCCATTGAAGGAGCCGCCATGGACGAAACGCACGTGAAGAATGAACCCCTGCGGACGCCGCGCCGCACGCCGCGGCGGCCGGTCTTGAGCCGCCCTACCGATCACGTCGGCAGCACCGGCGCGCTGCCGATGCTGCTCACCGCAGACGACGCGGCTGACCTGTTGCGCACCACCCGCCGCGCGGTCTATGCCATGGTCGAACGGCACCAGCTCCCGGGGGTGATTCGACTCCGTCGCCGGGTGCTGTTTCGCGCCGACGTTTTGCTAGACTGGCTGACCAGAAGCGCGCGCCATCACCAGAGGAGTAACTGGCGATGAGCGTCACAATCCGTCCGTATCGAAGAGGCGGCTGGGAGGTCGATATCCACGTCGTCGCGCCCGACGGCGTGCGACACGTGCGGGAGCGCAAGCGCGCTCCGATATCGTCTCGGTCGGCCGCTGTGCGCTGGGGTGAGGGTCGCGAACGTTTGCTGTTCGAGCGCCTCATGAACCCGGTGCAGCACAAGGCACGAAAGGAGGTTCCGACACTACGCGCGTTCGCGCCACGGTTTCTGGACGGCCACGCGCGGGCCAACCGGCAGAAGCCGAGCGGGATCGCGTCGAAGGAAGTCATCCTGCGCGTGCACCTGGCGCCCGCGCTGGGCGACCACCGGCTCGACGCGATCAAGAGCGAGGACGTGCAACGCCTCAAGCGTCGTCTCGAGGCGAAGTCTCCGAAGACGGTCAACAACGTGTTGGCCGTGCTGAGCGTGCTGCTGAAGAAGGCGGTCGAGTGGGAGGTGATCGAGCGGATGCCGTGCTCGATCAAGCTCTTGCCGGTCCCGAAAGGGTCCGCCGCGTTCTACAACTTCGACGAGTTCGAACGGCTCGTCGACGCAGCGCGGATCCTGGGTCGGCGCACCCTGCTCGTCGTGCTCTTGGGCGGCGACGCGGGGCTCCGGTGCGGCGAGATGGTCGCGCTTGAGTGGGCCGACGTGGACTTGGTGAACCGGCAAGTCTGCGTGCGCCAGTCCGATTGGAACGGCCACGTGACAACGCCCAAGGGTGGGCGCCTTCGGCACGTGCCGCTCACGCGACGACTGGCGGGGGCACTCGCTGAACACCGGCACCTGCGTAGCGCTCGCGTGCTTTGCCAGGACGATGCCGTCGGGCGCCCTTGCACTCCGCGGCAAGACGTCACGCCATCGCGGAGCGAAGGTGAGCCGGAGGGAGATGCCGCGGCCACCCGGCGGCATCTCGACAGGAGCAGCGAGCCTCCGGACACCGGAAGCCAGGCCGGCTAGCGCTGGCGCACCGCGGCGATGAGCTTGTCGTACTTCGCCAGGATGGCTTCCCAGCGGTACTCGCGCTTCACGTACTCCTTGCCGTTGCGGCCCATCGACCGGCGCAGGCGGTCGTCGGCAAGCAGGAGCTTGGCCGTTTCGACGAACTCGTCGCGGTCGTTGTACCAGAGACCGGCGTTGCTCTTCCTGCAGTGCTCGACCAGCACGTCGCTGTGGCCGTTGCAGAGCACGGGCGTGCCGACGGCCATCGCTTCGAGCGCCAGCAGGGACAGGCTCTCGAAGGGCGAGGGCACCACGACGATCGTCGCGGCCTCGAGAGCCTCGAGGCGCTCTCGTTCGGAGAGCAGTCCGGCGAACTTCACCCACGGCACTTCGGGCAACTGCATGAGCTTCACGCCCATCAGCACCAGATCCGCATCCCCCGACTGTTCCTTGTAGCTGGTGAAGTACTCGAGCAGCTCCTCGCACCCCTTGCCGGGATCGATCCTCCCGCCGTAGAGCAGGAACTGGCCGTGCAGTCGATGCCGCCGCTGGAAACGGACGCCGCGGTTCAGCAGATGGTCGGGCAGCGGTTCGTCTTCGCTCGTCGTCGAGAGCTCCTCGAGGTCGAGCGCGGCGGCAATCGGCGCGGCGCCCTTGCGATCGCCGCGGTCGTCAGCGGCCGCCGCACTGCCGCCCACGTCGGCGCCGGGCAGCAGATCCACGCCGCAGCCGACGACTTCTTCAGCTGCCGCGTTGATCTCGAATCGTGTCTTGAGGAACTGCCGTTCGACCTCGGTGTTGTAGGCCATGGCGGCCGGCAACCGGAACATCTCCTTGTAGATGCCAAGATGGATCGCCGGTTCGTCGTGCGCCGTCGGCACGAGGATGCTGCGGGCCGGGTCGACCTTGAGGCCGAGCACCGTGGGTGCGTACAGGTAGGTGAAGAAGATCAGTGCGTCGTAGGCCCGGTTGTGCTTCGCCAGGTAGTCGCGCAGCGCCGGCGACCACGGCCCCTGCATCTCCAGCCATTTCAGCTCGTCGTCGCGGGAGTGCGGATGGTGGAAAATCCAGTCCGAATACTGGTTGAACGCGGCGATGTCGCGCTGGGCGGTCACCGGGAAGCGCCGCACGGTGACGCCCTTGATGCGGTCGTTGCCCTCCGGGTACTCGTTCTTCCACGTCACGTAGTCGCGGGCGCAGGTTGTCAGCACCTCGACGTCGTACTTCGTGGCCAGACGCTCGGCGATGAGCCGGCAGTGGTACTCGGAGCCGCCGAGAATCTCGGCGCCGTAGCGTTGGACGACGAACGCAATCCTCACGATGTCACTCCATCTCGATGCGCGGCCGGACGCTGAAGGCCGGCGAGTTGTCCGTGCAGCAGCCCGGTCAGGGCCTCGCGGACGCGGTCGTCGCCAAAGTCGGCGAGACGCCGCCGCTGGCCCGCGATCACCTTCGCCCGCAGTGTGTCGTTGTAGGCGAGCTCGCCCAGTAGTTCGGCCGCCAGCTCGAGATCCTTGGGTTGGAACGAGACGCCGGCGCCACCGAGCGTGTCCGGGATCGCCGTCGATTCGTAGGCGAGCACCGGTACGTCCGTAGCCATCGCCTCGAGCAGCGGCACGCAGAAGCCCTCGTGCTCCGAGAGTGAGATGTAGACACTGGCCGTGCGGTAGTAGGCGGCCAGGTCCTCGTTCGGCACCGGACCGGTGAACCAGAACCGATCCGCCGGCATCTCGAACTGGGCGATCAGTGCCCGGACCATGTTGTAGTACTGCGGTACGCCGTCGGTCCTGCCAACGAAGATGAAGCGGTAGTTCACGTCCACATACCGCTTGTACAACTCCGCCAGGCGGATGTGATCCTCGATTTTCTTGTTCGGCACGATGCGGCCGACGAAGAGGAAGTTCAGCGGACCGTCGCTCAGTACCTGCTCGAGTGCCGGCCGCCGCGGCGCCTGCGTGATTCGCTCGATGTCGATGGCGATGGGGAAGACGCCCGTCTTGTCGAAGCCGAGCGACTCGAGCTCGGCGCGATTGTACTCGGAGTCGCCGAGCGCCGCGTCGGTGCGGCCGGCGAGCGTCGCCAGCTCCTGGCGACCGAGCTCGGCCAGCCTGAAGATGCCGGCGTGATAGGGCGCGAAGAAGTGAGCCGGTGTGACGTTGTGGTACTGCAGCACGCGCCCGTGCGGCAGCGTCGCGAACGCTTCGGTCATCGGCGAGGGCAGCGCGTAGTGGAAGATCGTCAGGTCACCGCGCCGGGCATCCGGTTCGGCGAACGGGCGCACGTCGTCGACGAGATCCTCGTCGATCGTGAGCGCGAACAGATCGGACTGGTGCCCCATGGCGCGCAGCAGTCCACGCACGCGACGGGCCGAATCGCCGATCGCGTCGCCCTTGTGGGCTGCCGGCACCCACTGGTTCACCGTCATCGGGTCCCGACTCCCGACCCAAGGTCCTTGCGAACCGACTCCGGCTCCTCGGGCAGCGCCTGGAAGGCTGCCGGACGACCGGCGCGGACCTCCTCCAGCCATTCGGCCTGACGCACCTGGTCCCAGAAATCAATCGTCACGGGCGGCGTCGTCAGACGCGGTCGCGCCAGCGCCTCATCGACGAAGCCGAGAAGCAGGCCGCCGAAGTCCTTGGCCAGCAGCCGGTCGAGTGCGGCATCCTGCTTCGCGAGCACCGACTCGCGCAGCGACGCGTTCGAGACGAGCGCGTCGAGGATGCCGGCGATCTCGATCGGGTCCTTGTGACCGAAGAGCACACCGCCGCCGTCCATCGTGGCCGGCACGGCAGTGGCCGCGTGCGCCACGACGGGCACACCCATATGGAACGCTTCCATCAGCGGCACGCAGAAGCCCTCATGCTCGCTGGCGCACAGGAAGACGTCCGCGATCTCGTAGTACGCCGCCAGTTCCTCGTTGCTGACATGCCCGAGCATGTGCACGTCGGCGGCGCCGAGACGGGCGACGAAGTCGTGGACCATTGCGAGGTAGCGCTCGAACCCTCCGTGCGAGCCGACCAGCAACAGGCGCGACCGCGGGTTGAACCAGCGCTTGTAGGCGTGGAACGCGCGGATGACGTCCTCGATGCGCTTGTTCGGGATCATCCGTCCGACGAACAGGATGTTCACCCAGTCGTCGTCGAAGGCGCCCGCCTGCATGAAGTTGGGCGGGCCGCTCAGGTGGCTGAAGTCCGGCACGACCGGCAGCACGGCTGTGTGCGCGAAGCCCAGGGCCTCGAGCTCGGCCCGGTTGTACTCCGAGTCGCCCAGGCCGAGCTCGACGCGGTTGGCGTAGGCGCCGAGTTCCCGGCGCCCGAGATAGCACAACTGCACGAGCAGCGGATGCACGTCGATGAAGAACTCGGGCGGCGTGATGTTGTGGTAGACGAGCGCCATGCGGTCCGGAAGGGCGTAGGCCACGCGCGAAGCCCGCGATCCAATCGAGAAGTGATGAATCAGCAGGTTGTCGGGATGGCTCGCTGCCGGCAGATCTCGATAGTCGACCGTGAGGTCTTCGATGCGGCGGTCGGCCGTCTCGACGAAGATCTCGGACTGGTACCCCGCCCGACGCAACACCCGTTGGATGCCGAGCACCTCGTGCCCGATGGCGTCGCCATAGCCGAGCGTCGCCAGTACCTGATGGACCGCGGGACGCACCTACACCTCGTCCTTCCGCGCCGGAGGTCCGTTCGGTCGCCGGCCGCGGCGATGGCGGCCGCCGCGATGTCCTCGCGGCGCCTGGCCATCGCCCGCAGGCGGTATAGGGCCGGCCGGCGGCCGTGGCGCGGCTGGCGGTGTTGCTGGCTTGGTGCCGGCGGGCCCGCCCTGGCGGGCTGCCCGGCCATCCCGTCCTCGCTGGCGACCGTCATCCCGGCGGGGAGGGCGCCCCTGAGTCTGGGGGGCGGCGGCGGTGCTTCGCGGCGGGGACGGAACTGTGGACGTCGCCCGAGGCGGTCGCGCATCGCGGGCATCGCGGCCGCCACGCGACTCGCGGGGACCACGTGCCGCGCGCGACTCGGGGTCCTCGCGTAGGAGCACCGGCCCCGAGGGCAGACCGGCGACGACCTCGCGGGCGGGCGGCAGCGCCTTCTGGCGTCGCGCCCACCACCCGGGCATCTGGGGCGCCGGCCGCCGCGCCACTTCGGCGGCGTCCTCAGCTCCGAGCCGCCGGAACATGTCGAGGTACTTCTGCTCGACGACCGGCCAGGCGTAGTGCGTGCGGAAGAATCGGCTGCCGTTGTGGCCGAGCGTGGCGGCAACATGTGGCGCGCCGTCGAGCACACGGACCGCCTCGACGAACTCTCCGTAATTGTCGTAGTAGAGACCCGCATTGCTGCGCACGGCCTGCCCGCGCAACACATCGCAGCGGCCGTTGGCGAGCACGGGTTTGGCGAGGGCCCAGGCTTCGAGCGCCACCATCGAGAGGCTCTCGAAATACGACGGCATGATCAGGAACTCGGCCGCAGCGAGGGCGTCGTACTTCTCGTCGTCACTCACGAAGCCGAGGTGCTTGATTCGCGGGTGGGTGGGAACTGGCAGCACTGGCGTTCCGACGAGCACGAGCGTCAGCCCCCCGGGGGTGATCTCGGCGTAGCGCGTCCAGAAATCGAAGAGTTCCGCACAACCCTTGTTCTCGTCGATCCGGCCGATGTAGATCGCGGTGCGATCGTGGATGCCGGTGCGCTGACGGAAGCGGGCGGCGCTGGCCGTGGCGGGCACTTCGGAGCCTACACCCACCACGACGCCCGGCACGGCGTCGGTGCCGGCGACGGCCTGCAGCAGAGCGCGCTCTTCGGGCGAGTTGTACATGACCCCGCGCACCGAGCGGAGCACGGGCGGGAAAATCCCGAGGCCCAGGGCGTCGTCGCGTTCCGCCGTCGGCACGAGAATCGCCTTGCCCGGCACCGCTCGCGCCCCGTGATACGCGTGGTAGTAGCGGAAGCTGAAGAACAGCACGAAGTCGAACTCCGCCTGGTGTTCGGCGACGTAGCGGACGAGCGTGGGACTGGTCGGCCCTTGGGCGTCGAGCCACGCCAGTTCGTCATTCACCGAGTGCGTCGCACCGAACACTCGCGCCGACCAGTTACCGAACGTCCGCGGATCGCGCGGCTGCGAGACAGGGAAGCGCCGCACCCGGATCGGGCCCACCATCGACTCACCAGGCGGATAGTCGTTGGCCCAGGTGATGTAGTCGCGCGCGCATGTCGTGAGCACCTCGACACCGACGTGCCGGGCGAGATGCTCAGCGATGTAGCGCGCGTGAAGCTCGGCGCCGCCGTTGATCTCGGCACCGTAGCGCTGGACGACGATCGCGATCTTCACGACTGCGGTTCGGGGTCGGAGGCGCCGGTGGCGGGAGCCGCGTCGCTCGGAGACTCGGGCCCGTCGTCGGCGCCGTCGTCCCCGCCATCAGGGCCATCAGCGTCGTTGTCCGCACCACCCTCGACACTGGCACCGCCCGGACCGAGGCCCAGACCCGGCCCACGCCGTCCTCGCCGCCGCCGTCGCCGCCGGCGGCCGTCGCCCGCAGGGCCGGCGTCGGCCAGGCCCGACCCAGCACCTGCGCCCGGGACTCCCGCCGGTTCGACGCTGCCGGCGGCCTGGCTCGGCGCTTCAGGCCGTCGCTCGCGTGGGGCGACGGCTTCGGGCCGGTACTGGACGACGCCTTCGAGCGCCCGCACGCGGCGCTCCGAGAAGTCGAGGCGGCTCGCCATCGCCTCGACGCGCATCTTGAGGTTCTTGATCTCGATGCCGGCACGCGTGGTCTCGAGCACGAGGTTGTGCAGCACCTCGTAGTAGAGCGAGTTCCACGCCGCCCGGTCGACCCGGGAGTGAGTCGCGACCTGCACGAAGTGGCGATTGAGGTTGGCCTGTTGGTGCAGGACGAAGGTCAGCTGGTTGGCGTTGAAGAACAGCTTGAGCAGCGGATTGAGCAGCCGCCTGATCGTCCGCAGCAATCCACGGTGCGTTTCGTAGAGCGTGTCGTCTTCGAACTCGTAGGTGGCCATTGGCGGCAGCGTCGAGTCCTCGGCCGGCCGGCTCCTGCGGAACTGCTCGAGCAGATCCGAGCGCAGGTTCTTCGGGTCGAGGAACTTCTCGAGGCGGACGTTCGCCAGCTCCCGAATCTGCTCCTCGGTGTAGTCGACGCCGCGCTTGTCGCGGACACGCCGGCGGATCTGCTCCATGATCTGCTCGACGTCGACGGAATCGGAACGCACGTGGAAATCGGACATGTGAAAGATCCTCAGGCCTTGGGCGCCGGCGTCGCGTGGCGCCGGCGGCTGGCAAACTCCGGCGCTTCCTTGATGCAGGTGCCCAGGATGCCCACGGACTGACCGAGCGCGCGCCTGCCGAGGCGCGGCGCGACGGCGGGTGCCTCACCCACCGTGGGGAAACCATTGGCGTCGGGGGTGAGCGTCTCCCAGTTCTGGAAGAGGCGCCCCCAGGGAGAGTTCAACGCGTCGCGCATGCGGCGGTCGGCGTTGAACGGATACCAGAAGCTGTCGTGGTAGAGCACGCTGGCGATGTAGGCCCACGGCGCCAGTACCGTCTTGAGCGACCACTCGATGGGTTTGCGCAGCGGTCCCCAGTAGATCTGGTGCTGCATCCGCGAGGCGAACGTCATCTCGCGGAACGGGCCGTCGAAGTGCCAGTTCTCGTTGGCGGCGTCGACGTCGCCGACGATCTCGATGTCGCGCGGATCGCCGCAGCCAAGTCCCCGCTCGTGCGCCAGGCGGATGAACTTGATCGAGAGCGGATCCATCCCCATCAGCTTCGCCGCCACCGCGTCGATAGCGACCTGATCGGCGCTGGCGAGGATGACGTTCTTGACGTGTGGCACCATGCAGCGCGGCCCCGGGCCGTCGCCGGCAAACGTGCCGTCCATCACGGCGAAGACGCCGCGGTGGATCTTCTTCTGGATCATCAGCAGGTCGACGAGCGTCTCGTGGATGACCGGGTGGGTCCAGTGCCGACGTTCGTTCAGCAGGCCGCCGAACGCGTTCTTCATGGCGCCGGTGGTCGTGGTGAAGACGTGGGTCTTCACGGTCGGCAGGTGAATGATGTTCTCGCCGATGAACCGGCGCGGAATCATGAAGCCGTCGGGATAGACATCGTTCAGGCAGAGAAACTGCTTCGTGAGGTCGCCGACGGCCTCCTTGATGTTGATCCAGGCCTCGTCACCTTCGTAGAGGTGCACGTTCTTGAGGCCGTGCGCTTCGACCACGTTGAGTTGCTTGTTCTCTCGCTCACCGAGGTGCGCGTCGATGACGACCGTGCGGTTGTGGCAGGCGTGGATGCGGCCGGGATCGTAGCCGTCGGCCTTCATCGCGCGGATGACGCCGTCGAGCTGCCACGGCGTCGTCGACGAGCCCGGGAAGAAGAAGTGCCACGAGATGTTGACCTTGAGCGCGGTCTCGACATCCTTCGGCACGACGTCCTGATAGCGCGCCAGGTTCAACAGACGGTGATAGTCCCGGAAGACCGAGTCCGGTGAGGTGCGGAGGATGGCGACCTGGCTCTTGCTCATTGACTGCGCTCAGATTCCGAAAGGCCGGTAGATGACCGACGTGGTCACGAGGCCCCAGAGTCCGACGCAGATGAGCAGCGGTCGATCCGTGATCAGCAGCTCCGACGGGTTGCCGCCGCCGTCCCGACGGTGCACCAGATACAGGTACCGCAGGATGCCGTAGATCGGGAAAGGGATGGTCAGCACCAGGTTGTGGGTGCCGAATCGCTCAACTGTGTCGGGACTCGTGCAGTAGATGATGTAGGCCATCAGCGTCGACGCGGTCACGACGCTGATCATCTGGTCGAGAAGGTAGGGGTTGTATTCGTCGAGGATCCGCCGGTGGCCGGAGGCGCCGTCGCTGAGCAGGGTGATCTCATGGCGCCGCTTGCTGAGCCCCAGGAACAGCGCCAGCAGCACCGTGCAGACGAGGAGCCAGTCGCTCATTGGCACGGCGATCGCTGCCGCCCCGGCGTAGGTCCGCAGGACGAAACCGATGGCGATCGACAGGACGTCGATGATGACAAGGTGCTTGAGCCAGTGCGAATAGAGGGCGAAGAGCGTGAGATAGGCGACCGAGGCCGCGGCGAACGCCGGTCCGATCCAGACCGCCGCCGCAAGTGCGCCGGCGGCGATGAGCGCCGCCGCCAGCGCCGCCGCCGCCGGCGACAGTTCGCCGGCCGCGATCGGGCGCAGCCGCTTGACCGGGTGCAGCCGATCCTGCTCGCGGTCGTAGAGATCGTTGACGAGGTAGACGACACCAGACAAGGCGCAGAACACGGCGAACGCCGCCAATGCCATGGCGACGGCGGCGGGCTCGAACAGTTTCTGGCCGAACGGCAGGGCAGCGAGGACGAAGAGGTTCTTGGTCCACTGCTGCGGCCTGAACGAGGTCATCAGACTGCGCAGCGTGGACCGATCCTTCGCTCGCGTTGCCCCGGCCTCTCGCATCTCGAGATCCGGGTAGGTTGGACGCGCCATGGAGCGCGACAGCGGCCGGCGCCGCTACGCCGAGAAGCTCTTGATGGCCTCGGCTTCGGACTCGTAGGTATCGAACACCGTCAGCAGCTTCGTGATGGCCAGCAGATCCTCAATCCGCTTGGTCAGGTTCAGCAACTTCAGGCTGCCTCCCTGCTTGCTCACCGTGGTATGCGTTCGCACGACTTCGCCCAGGCCGGCCGAGTCGATGTAGGGCACGCCCTCGAGATTGAGCACGATCTTCTTGCTGCCGGTGGCCAGCAGATTGCCGATGGCCTGCCGGAGAAGTTCGTCGCCCTCGCCGAGCGTCAACTTGCCCGTGAGATCCATGATCGTGACGTCGCTGACCTTACGTTCGGCGATTTCCATGCCGGTGATCCTCTCTGCCAACGTGAACCCTGCGACCCAAGTGGGCGGCAGGACCGTTCAAAAATGGTGAAGCCCCTGAACACAAAGCGTTTACGCTGTGTTCAAGGGCTCGAATGTTACCCACGAACCGCCGAGTGCGTCAACGGGAGAACGCTGCACCCGGCGCTTCGGGATGTGAAACTACTCCGCCTCGCGACGCTGCTTCTTGCGGTTGCGCTTACGCGCCAGCGCCTGCTTCGCCCGGCGCTTGTCGCCCGGCTTGAGGTAGAAGGAGTGCTTCTTGATGTCCTTGATGATGTCCTCTTGCTGAACCTTGCGCTTGAAACGGCGCAGGGCCGACTCGATGGACTCGCCTTCCTGAATTTTCACCTCGGCCATCTCGAATTCACCTCCTCCCTTATGGCGTTCCCGGCCGGCCCAAGGCCGACCGGGTGAATATGCTAGGCTATCACACGATTTCGCCCTCCTACGTGGGCATTTGGCGGCTGCGCACTTCTGCGTGCCGCTCGTGCAACCCATTGAAAACAGGTCGGATGCAGGCATGAAGCTGCTCGTCGTTGGGGCCGGTGCCCGCGAACATGCCCTGTCGGTCGCGCTGGAGGCAGGCGGTGACTCGGTCGTCTGCGCGCCGGGTAACCCCGGCATCGCCCGCGACGTCCGTACCATCGCCTTGGACCCGAACGATCCGGCCGCGGTACTCGCGCTGGCCGAGACCCAGGGCGCGGACCTCACTGTGATCGGCCCGGAAGCACCGTTGGCTGCCGGCGTCGCCGACCGATTTCTTGCCGCGGGCCGCTTGATCTTCGGCCCAACGCTCGCCGCCGCCAGGATCGAGACGAGCAAGGCGTTCGCCAAGGGCCTGATGGGGCGTCACGGCGTGCCGACCGCCGAGGCCCGTGTCTGCGAAACCCTGGACGACGCGCTCGACACCCTCCGCTCCGGCGTGCTCGGCTGGCCCGTCGTGGTGAAGGCCGACGGGCTTGCCGGGGGCAAGGGCGTCGTCGTCGCCGCGGATGCTGCCGAGGCCGAGGCCGCGGTGCGCCTGTCGATGGTCGCTGGCGCCTTCGGCGCCGCTGGCGCCCGCATCGTGCTGGAGGAGTGCCTGGTTGGGCCCGAACTGTCGTACTTCGCCGTTGCCGCCGGAGAGCACTTCGTCGCCTGCGGCACGGCCCAGGATCACAAGCGCCTGCTCGATGGCGACCTCGGCCCGAACACCGGCGGCATGGGGGCGTTTTCCCCGAGTGTGCTGGTGGACGGCGGTCTTTGTGCGCGCATCGAACGCGAGATCGTCCAGCCCGTGCTCAGCGGCATGGCCGCCGAAGGCACTCCGTTCACCGGCTTCCTCTATTGTGGGCTCATGCTGACCAGCGCCGGGCCCAAGGTCATCGAGTTCAATTGTCGCTTCGGCGATCCGGAAGCGCAGGTGGTGCTGCCGCTGCTCGACGAGCCTCTCGGGCCGGTGCTGGCGCGGGCCGCTTCCGGCCAGAGGTTGCCGACGGCGCTCAGCTTCAGCAGGGATGTGACCGCCGGCGTCGTCCTGGCTTCTGGAGGCTATCCAGGTCCGCTCGACACCGGCCACGAGATTCACGGGCTCGACCGCGTGCGCGCGGAGTGTCCCGGTGTGGCGGTGCGGTGTGCCGGCATCGCCGCGCGTGGCGCCGCACTGGTCGTGTCTGGCGGGCGCGTGCTGACCGTCGTCGGCCGCGCAGCCAGCTACGCCGACGCCATCGCTGCCGCCTACGACGCCGTCGGCCGCATCCACTTTCGTGGCATGCAGTACCGCACCGACATCGGCGCCCGGGCGCTCACCGGGAGCCCGGGATGAAGTACGCGGTCGTCACCTTCGGGTGCCGTGTCAACCAGGCCGATTCCCTCGGCGTCGAGGCAGCGCTGACGATGGCCGGTGCCACGGCCGCGTCGAGCGAGGCGGCCGACGTAGTGCTGGTGAACACGTGCTCGGTTACGGCCAGCGCCGACCAGGGGGCGCGACAAACCATCCGCCGCATCCACCGCGAGAATCCCGCCGCCAGGATCGTCGTGACGGGTTGCTTCGCCACGCGGGCATCGGAGGACGTGAGCGGACTCCCCGGGGTGACGGCCGTCGTGCCGAACACTGCCAAGGCGACGCTCGCGTTGACTCTTCTGCCGCTGCTGGACATCACGCCTGGCGACGGGCCGTGTGGGCGCCCACCGGGTCCCGGCCTGATGGGACGCACCGCCTGGACGTTGCGCGCGCAGACCGGCTGCGACGAAGTCTGCAGCTATTGCATCATCCCGCGGACGCGCGGTACCAGCCGAAGCCGCGGGCTCGACGAGGTGCTCGGCGAACTGCGATCGGTGGTGGCGGCGGGCTATCGCGAGGTTGCCTTGACCGGCGTGCACCTCGGCGCCTGGGGTCGTGATCTCCCCATTCCGTCAACGCTGGCCGACCTGCTGGCGGCGATGGCCGCCGAGCCCGGCGACGTCCGCCTCCGCGTCAGCTCGCTCGAGCCGATGGACTGCACGCCCGCCGTGCTCGACGTCGTGGCCGGGCATCCGGCCCGCTTCGCCGCGCACCTGCATCTGCCGCTGCAGCACGCTGCCGACGAAATACTGGCCGCGATGCGCCGGCCCTACACCCTCGAACGCTATGCCACGCTCGTGGACGAGGTGCGGCGGCGGATGCCGGATGCGGCCCTTGGCTCGGATCTGATCGTGGGATTCCCTGGAGAGAGCGACGCGCACGCCGAGACGCTCGCCCGCTACCTCGACACGTCGCCCCTGACGCATCTGCACGTGTTCCCCTACTCGGATCGCCCCGGCACTGCCGCCGAAGCCATGCCGGGAAAGGTGCACGGTAGTGTCGTCAAGGCGCGAGCGCAGCGCCTCCGCGACATCTCGCGGACGCTCGCCGCGCGCTTTCGCGCCTCGCAGACCGGGCGGGTGCGGCCTGCGCTGACCATCGACGATGGCCAGACCGCGGTGACCGACAACTATCTGAGGGTGGCGGTGCCACCGGGCCGCGCCCGCAACGAGTGGGTCGACGTCCTGGTGCCGCCGCCGGAGAGCGGCGTCGTGCCGGGCTGAGCCGACCGATCAGGAGATCGGCGCTGGCAGCAGCGCCTTGAGCGCGTTGTCGATGTGCGTCCGGAACGTCTCGGCTGCGTGCCCTTCGGGCACTTCTTCGTAGGTCACGTCGGCCGACGCTTCGACGAGCGCGGTGCGCAGCGTGCGCGCGCCTTGGACGTCGGTGTCGTAGACCGCGCCGAGCACGAAGAAGCGCACGCCGTGGATGGCGCGCTGGCCCTCGGTCTGGCTGGTCAGGAGCGTGGAGGTCTGGGCCGGCGGCGCGATGGAGGCGCACAGACCGAAAACGTCCGGGTGTGCGACGGCCAGGTCGACGGCGCCGTAACCGCCGAGCGAACTTCCGAAGATCATCCGTTGTTCGGGTGCCGGGAACGTCCGCAGCTTCGCGTCGATCATCGGCACCAGTTCGGTCGTGATGAAGGCCCGCCAGGCCGGGCTTCGCGAATACTCTTCCTGGCGGCTGGCCGGCTCCACGAACACCGCGATCACCGGCGGAATCCGCCGCTTTGCGATCAGCTTGTCGAGCACCGACGGTACTTCCATCCAGCCCGCGTAGTTGCCGCCGTCGAGGAAATAGACAGTCGGGTAGATGTCCTGCGACGACTCGTAGCCCGAGGGCACATAGGTCCACACGCGGCGCGCGGCCCTGAGTGCCCGGCTCACCACGACCTCCTCCGTGAGGCGGCCGGTCTGCCCCGGCGTCGGACCATCGACCTCGGGGTGCGCCGTGAAGAAGGGCATGCGGATTTCGGAGCGCTCACCGGAGAAGGTGCGGATCGTCCGTGGGTTGCGTGGGTCGGGTGCCGTGTCTTTCTCGTAGAGGAAGACGTATTCGAGCCGCGCATTCGTAAAGGCATTGCCTTCGACATACGACCACGGCGTGCCTTCGATCCGCGTCGGTGTCCCGGCCGTCTGGTCGTAGCCCTGGGGCGTCGTGGCCCAGGCGTTGAAGTCGCCGACGATGCGTGGCGCGGGTCGCGAAGGGTCATCCTTCACGAAGAAGGTGAGTCGGGCGTTCTGGTCCACGATGGGGTTGCCGCCGCGCGCCTCCAGGAAACGCTCGACGAGCGCACCACGCGCCTGCGGATCGGTTTCACGATCCAGCTGCTTCAGGAGATCGCGAGCGCTACGGGGCTCACTGGCACAGGCGGTGGCGAGCGCGGCGACGAGCACGAGTGACAGGCGCAGCATCTGCATGGTGCCGGGTGGTCAGAGCGCCGCCGCGAGAGCCTGAGCGGCGCTCTTCGTGCGCCCGCCCTCCACGATGAGCTGCCCGCACGCCGCCCGGATGTCGCGTCCGCGGCTCTTGCGCACCGACACGGTCATGCCCCGGCCCGCCAGGATGCGCGCGAAGGCGTTGACGCGAGCATCGGACGGGCGGTCGAAGGGGATGCCGGGCGCTGCGTTGAGAGGAATCAGGTTGACCTTGGCCTTGATGCCGGCGAGCAGCTTCACCAGGCGGCGGGCGTCGACCGGTGTGTCGTTGACCCCGTCGAGCATGACGTACTCAAAGGTGATGCGGCTGCGCTTGGCGAGCGGGAAGCGCCGGCAGGCGTCGAGAATGGCCCGCAATCCGTACTTACCACTCGGCGGCACGATGGCCAGCCGTTGCTCCTCGGTAGTGGCATGCAGTGAAATTGCCAGGTTCGGCATCAGTGGCTCGACCGCCAGTTTGTCGAGCATGGGCACGAGGCCCACGGTGGAGAGCGTGACCCGTTTCGGCGGCAGCGCCATCCCGTGCGGCTCGTTCAGCAGCGCCAGCGCCTTCATCGTGGCGTCGTAGTTGTGCAGGGGTTCGCCCATCCCCATGAGCACGATGTTGAAGGCCGAGTGGAGCAGCCCGGTGACGCCGGCCAGCACGCGTACCTGCGCCGCGATCTCCCCGGCGGTGAGGTGGCGCACGAGACCCATCTTGCCCGTGAGGCAGAAGGCGCACCCCATGGCGCAGCCCACCTGCGTCGACACACAGAAGGTCTGTGACGGCGTGTCGGGGATGTAGACGCATTCGATCTGCCGGAGGTCGGCGAGACCAAGGACGAGCTTCCTGGTGCCGTCTTCCGAGATGTCCTGGCGAACGACCGAAGGGGTCGAGAGCACGAGATCGGCGGCCAGCGCGGCGCGCAGGTCGCGCCCGAGGTCGCTCATCTGGTCGAAGCTGGTCGCGCCCCGCTTCCAGACCCAGGCGTAGATCTGCCGGGCGCGGAACCGCGGCAACCCGCGGGCGACGATCCACGCCTCGAGGTCGGCGAGGCTGAGTTCGGCGAGGTCTGGTGGGGCGTCGCGTGGCACGGGGATCTCACGCGCACTCTGCGACTTGCGCGAAGGGCGAGTGTAGCATTCGCGCCACGCCACCTGATTGCCGCGGCCGACCCTTGCACGCCGTCAACGTGCATGATATGATTGGGCTTAATTCCTTTCCAGTCAATACTTTAGAAGTTTTCCAGGCCGTAGAGGTCCGCCCGCCATCGTGCCCGACGCCGCCATCCGCCGTGAGGTCCTGCCGAACGGACTTCGCCTGGTCACCGAACGCATGCCGCATGTGCGTTCCGTGAGCATCGGCGTCTGGCTCACGCGGGGATCGCGCCATGAGCCTCGCGTGCACGAGGGCATCGCGCACTTCGTCGAGCACATGCTCTTCAAGGGCACCGACACGCGCTCGGCGGAAGACCTCGCCCAGCAGATCGATTCCATCGGCGGTCACCTCGACGCTTTCACCTCGAAGGAATACGCCGGCTATTTCATCAAGGTTCTCGACGAGCACCTGCCTCTGGCCGTGGACGTGCTGTCGGATCTCGTGACGTCGCCGGCCTTCGACTCGGCCGAGATCGAGCGCGAGAAGAAGGTCGTCCTCGAAGAGATCAAGATGGTCGAGGACACGCCCGATGACCTCGTGCACGAGATCTTCGCCGGCGCGATGTGGCCCGCGCATCCGCTCGGCCGGCCGATCCTGGGCGAGCCCGATACCGTCTCCGCACTCGATCGCGATGCGCTCCGGCGCTACTTCCAGGATGCCTACGTCGCTCCGAACTTCATCGTGGCGGCAGTGGGAAACCTGGAGCACGACCGCGTCCGCGACCTGGTGAGCGCGGCCTTCGTTCGGGCTGGCGTCTCGACGGCTGCGGTCGAGGAGACGGCCCCGGCACCCGCCTTCGAAGTGATCGTGCGTTCCAAGGATCTCGAGCAGAGCCACGTGTGCCTGGGCGGGCCGGGGCTGTCGCATGGCGACAGCGATCGCTACGTGGCCTACGCGCTCAATACGATGCTCGGTGGTTCGATGAGCTCACGGCTGTTCCAGAACGTCCGCGAGAAGCGGGGGCTCGCCTACTCGGTGTTCTCGAGCCTCAGCACCTACCGCGACACCGGCGCGGTCACCATCTACGCCGGCTGCGCCAACGACTCCGTGCGCGAGCTCGTGGAGGTCGTCATGGCCGAAGTGCGCCGCTTCAAGGCCGATCCGCTCGTGCCCGGCGAACTGCAGCGGGCGAAGGACCACCTCAAGGGCAGCCTCATGCTGGGTCTCGAAAGCACGTCGAGCCGGATGACACATCTTGCCCGGCAGGAGATCTACGGGGATACCGGCGAGTCGCTCGACGACATGCTCACGGCCATCGACGTGGTGAGCGACGCCGACATCGCCCGCGTCGCCCAGCGGCTCCTTCCCGCCGGCCCGTTGAGCCTCACGGTGCTCGGCGGCGGCGCGCCCACGTCATTCGCGGCGGCGCAACTGGCACTGGCATGATCCGGCGATACACCAACCCCGAGATGGGGCGCATCTGGACGGAAGAACGGCGCTACGAGACGTGGCTGGCGGTGGAATTGGCGGCCACCGACGCGATGGCCGCCGCCGGCCTGGTGCCCGCCGAGGCCGCCCGTGATCTGCGCGCCAAGGCCGCCTTCGACATCGCGCGCATCGAGGCGATCGAGAAGACCACCCAGCACGACGTGATCGCCTTCACGACCTCGGTCGCCGAGCACGTCGGTCCATCGGCCCGCTGGCTGCACTTCGGCCTCACCTCGTCGGACGTCGTCGACACCGCGCAGGCGCTCCAGATGGCCGAGGCGACCGACCTCGTGCTGACACTGCTGGCGGCCCTGCGCGAGGCCGTCAAGTCCCGCGCCGAGGAACATCGGCGCACGCCGATGATCGGCCGCACCCACGGCGTGCATGCCGAGCCGATGACTTTCGGGCTGAAGCTCGCGTTGTGGTACGACCAGCTCGGGCGCGACATCGGCCGCGTGACGCGGGCCCGCGCCGCGATCGCCGTCGGCAAGATCTCCGGTGCCGTGGGCACCTTTGCCCACCTCGATCCCGCCATCGAAGACAGCGTGTGCCGCCGCCTCGGCCTCATGCCGGCGCCCATCTCCACTCAGGTCGTCCAGCGCGACCGGCACGCCGAACTGCTCTCGGCGCTTGCCATCACGGGCGCCTCGCTCGAAACGTTCGCGCTCGAGATTCGCGGCCTCCAGAAGACCGAGATCGGCGAGGTCGAGGAGCCGTTCGCCAAGGGCCAGAAGGGCTCGTCGGCGATGCCGCACAAGCGCAATCCCATCGGCTGCGAGCAAATCGTCGGTCTGGCACGGCTGCTGCGCGCCAACGCCGGCGCCGCGTTCGAGAACGTGGCGCTCTGGCACGAACGCGACATCTCGCATTCGTCGGTCGAACGCGTCATCGTGCCCGACAGCTTCATCGCACTCGATCACATGCTACGACGCTTCACGCGCATCGTGAGCGGAATGGTGGTCTACGCCGACAGGATGCGCGACAATCTCGAGCGTTCTCGCGGCGTGGTCTTCTCGGGACAGATCCTGCTGGAGCTGGCGCGTCGCGATATCTCGCGGGAACAGGCCTACGAATGGGTGCAGCGCAACGCCATGCGGTCGTTCCATGACCGCACCGACTTCAAGACCCTGCTGCTGGCAGATCCGGACGTGATGCGCGTGCTCGACGCGCGCGAGATCGATCGGGCGTTCGATCTCGATGAACAGCTCCGGAACGTGGACGCGATCTTCGCGCGGGTCTTTCCCAGCGCGCAGTAAGGAACACAACGACCATGCGAGCGCGAGTGTATGTGACTCTGAAGCCATCGGTGTTCGACCCGCAAGGCCGTGTCGTGGCCGAGGCCCTGCACTCGCTGGGTTACGGCGACGTGCGCGACGTGCGCCAAGGCAAGTTCTTCGAGGTCGAGCTCGATGGCGACGATCGTGCCGCCGCCGAGGCGCGCGTGGCCGAGATGGCGTCGACGTTGCTGGCCAACCCCGTCATCGAGAGCTACCGGGTGGAAGTGCTGTGATGCGCCGACAGGGGGCTGGGGGCTGGGGCACGCCATGACCTTTGCGGTGATCGTGTTTCCGGGGTCCAATTCCGACCACGACGCTTTTCACGCGGCGAGTGCAGTGGTCGGCCAACACTCGGCGCTGGTCTGGCACAAGGACACGAGCCTCGGCGGCGCCGACGCCGTCATCCTGCCCGGTGGGTTCGCCCACGGCGACTACTTGCGCACCGGCGCGATCGCGAAGTTTTCGCCGATCATGGCCGCCGTGAGCGCCTTCGCTGAGCGTGGCGGGCCGGTGCTTGGCATCTGCAACGGCTTCCAGGTGCTGCTCGAAGCGGGCCTGCTCCCGGGGGCGATGGTGCGCAACCGGGCCATCAAGTTCATGTCGAAACTCGTGAACGTGCGCGTCGAGGCCGTGGATACGCCGTTCACCGCCGCCTGCACGGCAGGTCAGGTGCTTCGGCTGCCGATCGCCCACGGCGAAGGCAACTACTTCGCTGCGCCCGAGGTCATCGACGCCCTCGAACACGAGCGCCGCGTCGTTTTCCGCTACGTCGACGAGACCGGCCAGGCGTCCGAGGCCGGTAACCCCAATGGCTCGCTCAACAACATCGCCGGCATCTGCAACGCCCGACGCAACGTTGTCGGTCTGATGCCGCATCCTGAGCGCGCCTGCGAGCCGTCGCTCGGCAGCGCCGACGGCCGCATCGTGCTCGAATCGGCCGTGCGCGTTTTTGCCAGCGGTGTCGCCGCGGGACGGTCGCCGGCATGACCCGCCCCGCCGGCGCCCCGTCGCCTGCGGCTCGCGCCAAGACGGCGCGTGCCGTCGGCATGGCCATGCTCGGGTCGGCGATCGCCATGGCCACACTGGCCGCGCTCGCCTACGCACGGGTGCTGCCGTTCGACGAGGCGGTGCGCGGATGGGTCGTGGCCGGCGTGGCCCTGGCCGCCGTGCTCGACGGTGCGATTGGCTATTACTTCCTGCGAGCGGCTTCCCAGTCATGAACGTGATCGATCGCAAGCTGCTCGAGCAACACGGTGTCACCGAGGGCGAGTACGCCCGCATCCAGGAGCTGCTCGGCCGCGACCCGAACTTGCTGGAGTTCGGGCTGTTCTCGGTGATGTGGTCCGAGCACTGCAGCTACAAGAGCTCGCGTGTGCACCTGAAGACGTTGCCCACCACTGGTCCGCGCGTGGTGCAGGGCCCGGGCGAAAACGCTGGTGCCGTGGACATCGGCGACGGCCTGGCGGCGGTCTTCAAGATCGAGTCGCACAACCACCCGTCCTTCATCGAGCCCTATCAGGGCGCGGCGACGGGTGTGGGCGGCATCATCCGCGACATCTTCACGATGGGGGCGCGGCCGATCGCGCTGCTGAATGCGCTGCGCTTCGGCTCGCTCGAGACACCGCTGGCACGCCGCATCTTCTCGGGCGTCGTCGCCGGCATCGGCGGCTACGGCAACAGCATCGGCATCCCGACCATCGGCGGCGAGATCGTGTTCGACGCGATGTATGCGGGCAACCCGCTCGTCAACGTGCTCTGTCTGGGACTGGCGCGGCACGACGAGATCATCAAGGGCCAGGCCAGCGGCGTCGGCAATCCCGTCTTCTACGTGGGCGCCAAGACCGGCCGCGACGGCATCCACGGCGCCACCATGGCGTCGGCCGAGTTCGACGAGTCGTCGGCCGAGAAGCGCCCGGCCGTGCAGGTGGGCGACCCCTTCATGGAGAAGCTCCTCATGGAGGCCTGCCTGGAGGTGATGAAGACCGACGCCCTGGTCGGCATTCAGGACATGGGCGCGGCGGGCCTCACCTGTGCGACCTCCGAGATGAGTTCGCGCGGCAACTGCGGCATGGACGTCGAGGTGTCGCTCGTCCCGCAGCGCGAAAGCGGGATGACGCCTTACGAGATCATGCTGTCCGAATCCCAGGAGCGCATGCTGCTGGTCGCCAAGGCCGGCCGCGAACGCGAAGTGGAAGAAGTGTTCGAGAAATGGGATCTGCACGCCGTGCGGGTTGGCCACGTCACCGCCTCCGACCGCGTCCGCCTGTTCCATCACGGCACGCTCGTGGCAGACGTCCCCACCAAGGCGCTGACCGACGAAGGCCCCGTGTATCGCCGTCCGATGGCGCGACCCGACTGGCAGAGCGAGGTGCAGCGCCTGGATCTCGCCAGCCTGCCGGCGCCGGCGTCCGCACAGGTCGCGTTCGAAGCGCTGCTGGCCTCGCCGATCATCGCGAGCAAGCGGTGGGCCTATAACCAGTTCGACCATAGCGTCGGGACCAACACCATTGCCCAGCCCGGCACGGCGGCCGGCGTGGTACGCATCAAGGGGATGCCGCAGGGGCTCGCTGTCTCGGTCGACGGCAACGGCCGGCACTGCTATCTCGACCCCTATCGTGGCGCGATGCTGGCCGTGGCCGAAGCCGCCCGTAACGTCGCCTGTGCAGGCGCCGAACCCATCGGCGGCACGAACAACCTCAATTTCGGCAACCCCGAGCGGCCCGAAATCATGTGGCAGTTCGCCGAGGCCGTGCGCGGGATTGGCGACGCCTGTCGCGCGCTCGACGTACCCATCACGGGCGGCAACGTCAGCCTCTACAATGAGACCGAGGGCCGTGCCATCTACCCGACACCCGTGCTCGGCGTCGTCGGGCTGCTGGCGGACGCGTCGAAGACCGTCACGCGGGCGTTCCAGACCGTCGGCGCCGCGGTCGTCGTGTTCGGCGAAAATCTCGGCGAGCTCGGCGGTTCGGAGTATCTGGCCCAGTTGTTCGATCGCGTGCAGGGTGAGCCGCCGCAGCTCGATCTGGCGGCTGAACGCGCCTTGCAGGCTCTCGTCGTGGCGCTGGTCGGCGCCGGCCTCGTGCAGTCGGCGCACGACTGCGCCGATGGCGGCCTCGCCGTGACGCTGGCCGAGTGCACGTTCGGCTCCGGCGGAATCGGTGTCGAGGTGGCGGTCGATGGCGTGTCGACGGTGCCCGCGGCCTTCGTCGACGCGGCGACGCTCTTCGGCGAGAGCGCATCGCGAGTGGTGGTCTCGGTGGCGGATGGCGCGGTGGCGCAGGTGCTCGGCGCGGCGGCCGCCGCCGGGGTGCCGGCGCGGGTCGTCGGACGCACGGGCGGCAGCGACATCCGGATCGACGTGGACGGCGCGACGGCAGTGCGCATGCCGGTCGCGCAGGCGGAGGCGGCGTGGGCGACGGCGATCGAACGGCGGATGCAGACTGCGGCAGGCGTGGCATGAGGCCGCGAACTGTGTGTCGGCAGCGGTGACAACGGGGACTCGCGATGTTCGACAAGCTTCACGAGGAATGCGGCGTCTTCGGTATCTACGGGCATTCCGAGGCGGCCCACATGGCCTACCTCGGTCTCTACGCGTTGCAGCATCGCGGGCAGGAGAGTGCGGGCATCGCCGTTTCCGACGGCACCAGAATACGCGCTCTGCGAGAGATGGGCTACGTCGCGGAGATCTTCACGCAGCCCGCGCTGGAGACCCTGCCTGGCCATATCGCGATCGGCCACACGCGCTACTCGACGGCCGGTGAGAGCGCGGTGGCCAACGCGCAGCCGCTCCTCATCGAATGCGTACACGGCCAGGTGGGCATCTGCCACAACGGCAACATCGTCAACGCCCGCGAGATTCGCGACGAGCTGGTGCGGCAGGGATCGATCTTTCAAACCAACAGCGACACCGAAGTCGCCCTGCACCTGTTCGCGCGCTCGCAGGCTCCGGCCATCGACGACGCGATCGTCGAATCCGTCGCCCGCCTCACGGGCGCCTTCTCGTTCGCGTTCGTCACCAAAGACCGGCTGGTCGCCGTCCGCGATCCGCACGGCTTCCGCCCGCTTGCCCTCGGACGGCTCGGCGACGCCTGGGTCGTGTGTTCCGAGACCTGCGCGATGGACCTGGTTGGTGCCACCTATCTGCGCGACGTGGAGCCGGGCGAGGTGCTGATTCTCGGCCCCGGCGGGCCCAAGTCGGTCAAGCCGTTCCAGCCGGCGCCTTCAGCGCACTGCATCTTCGAACACGTCTACTTCGCCCGGCCAGACAGTGAGGTGTTCGGGAAGAGCGTCAGCGACGTGCGTACGAATCTCGGCCGACAGCTCGCGCTGGAGACCGGCGTGCCGGCCGACGTCGTGGTGCCCATTCCCGATTCCGGTGTGTGCGCGGCTATAGGCTACGCGGAGCAGGCCGGCATCCCGATGCGGTTCGGCCTCATTCGCAACCACTACGTGGGCCGCACGTTCATCGAGCCGGCACAGTCGATCCGGCATTTTGGCGTCAAGGTGAAGCTGAACCCGGTGCGCAGTCTGCTGAAGGGTCAGCGTGTCGTCCTCATCGACGACTCGATCGTGCGCGGCACGACCAGTCGCAAGATCGTCAAGATGGTGCGCGCGGCTGGCGCCGCGGAGGTGCACGTTCGGATCAGCTGCCCGCCGACCATCTCGCCCTGTTTCTACGGAGTGGACACGCCCCAGCGCAGCGAGCTCATCGCCGCCACCCACACGATCGAAGAGATCCGCAAGTACCTCGAAGCGGACTCGGTGGCCTATCTCAGCCTCGAAGGGTTGCTGTCGGCGGTGACGCCTGACAGCGGCCGCTACTGCACGTCCTGCTATACCGGCCAGTACCCGGTCGCGTTCCCCCGCGATCAGGCGGCCTATCTGCAGCTCACGTTGAAGCTCGATGGCAAGGGCGCCGCGACGCCGGCTGCGGTTCCCCTGGCGGAGCCGGTGGCATGAGCGGCACGAGCTACAAGGCCGCCGGCGTCGACATCGACGCCGGCAACGAGACCGTGCGCCGGATCAAGTCGATCGCGCGGACTACCTTCACGCCCGGCGTGCTGTCCGAGATCGGCTCGTTCGGCGGTCTGTTCTCGCTGGCCGCGGGCGGCTGGAAGGATCCGGTGCTCGTGGCGAGCGCCGATGGTGTGGGCACGAAGCTCAAGGTGGCGTTCATGGCCGGCGTGCACGACACGATCGGCCGCGATCTCGTGAACCACTGCGTGAACGACATCCTCGTGCAGGGGGCCACGCCGTTGTTCTTTCTCGATTACTTTGGCACCGGACGGCTGTCGCCCGACGTGGTTGAGCAGGTGGTCACGGGACTTGCGGCTGCTTGTCGCGAGAATGGTTGCGCGCTGCTCGGTGGTGAAACCGCAGAAATGCCCGGCTTTTACGCCGACGGCGAGTACGACGTCGCCGGTTTTGTCGTCGGTGCCGTCGAACGCACCAGGATCGTTGACGGCCAGGGTCTGGTGCCAGGCGACGTCTTGTTGGCGCTGCCGTCAGCGGGCCTGCACACGAACGGCTACTCCTTGGCGCGTCAGATCGTCTTCGAGCGGCTGGGTCTCAACGTCGACAGCCACGTGGCGGCACTCGGCGAGACCGTGGGCGCGGCGCTGCTGCGGCCCCACAAGTCGTACCTGCGTCCGGTGCGGCCGCTGCTGGCGGCGGGTATCGTGAAGGGGCTGGCTCACATCACCGGCGGAGGGCTGACCGATAACCTGCCGCGCATCCTCCCTGGGGGCACCGCAGCCGAGGTGCACCGCGGATCCTGGCCGGTGCCGCCGCTGTTTACCTGGCTCGCCGAGGCCGGACAGGTGGCACTCGACGATCAGTATCGCGCGTTCAACATGGGCGTCGGCCTGGTGGTCGCGGTGTCGGAAGCCGATGTCGACCACGCCGAGGGGCTGTTGGCTGAGGCTGGCGAGACAGCGCACAAGATCGGCCGGGTCGCAGCCGGCACGCCGGGCGTCGTCTATGCCTGACCGCCAGCCTAGCGGGCGACGCCTCGGCGTCCTCGTGTCTGGCCGTGGGTCGAACCTGCAGGCGCTCATCGCCGCGATCGACCGGCGACAGCTCGAGGCCACGATCGTGCTCGTCGTGTCGAACGTGGCGGGCGCTCCCGCCCTCGACCACGCCAGAGCCGCCGGCATCGAGACCGTCGTGGTGCCCCATAGCGGGTGGCCCAGCCGCGAGGCGTATGACGAGGCGCTGGCAGCCGAACTGCGCGCGCGCAACGTCGACGTCGTCTGCCTGGCCGGCTTCATGCGCCGGCTCTCCGCCAGGTTCCTGGAGGCGTTCCCTGGGCCGGTCTTGAACGTGCACCCGTCGCTGTTGCCCGCCTTTCCGGGCCTCGATGGGCCCGGACAAGCCGTGGCGCACGGCACCAAGGTGGCCGGCTGCAGCGTCCATTTCGTGACGGCCGAGCTCGATTCTGGGCCGATCGTGGCGCAGACGGCCGTGCCGGTGCTTCCCGGAGACACCGGCGAAACGCTGGCCGCCCGCATCCTGGTTGAAGAGCACCGGCTGTTTCCTGCCGCCGTGGCGCGGGTGTTGGCCGGCGGCTGGCGCATCGACGGCCGCCGCTTCCTCGACGCCTGATTCCCGCGCGGCCGGCTGTTCAGATCGGCGACGAACTCCTGAGGGTGAGCACGGAGACCTCGGGCGGGCAGTTGATCCGCACCGGCGCGACCACCGTTCCAACACCACGGCTGACAAACAGCGTGCAGTTCCCCTCGGTGGCCGGACCCGCCACGACCGGGAAACGGCGTGCCGCGATGGCGCCGAGTCCCGGAAGCACGACTTGGCCGCCGTGGGTGTGGCCCGCCAGCACGAGCTGTACGTCGAGCGATGCCGCTTCGCGCAGGCGCCGCGGGTCGTGCGCCAGCAGGAACGTGGTCGGGCCCGCGCCCTGCAGCACCTTGGCGATCTCGCCGACGCGGCGCGTCCAGTACTGCACACCGGCCACATCGACCGGTTCTCCGCGGATTGTCAGGCGCGTGCGCGCGTCCCTCAACACGGTGAATCCCTGCGCAACCAGTGCTGCGGGCACGACGCGGTCGTCGTCGTGATTGCCGAGCACGGCGAGCGCGCCGAGGGGAGCACTCGCCAGTGGCGCCAGCATCTCGGCAGCCGGCACCGCTCGCGTCGTGTCGAAGTCGGTGACGTAGTCGCCTCCGAGGGCCACCAGATCGGGGCGCGCCTCCGACAGCAGGCGCACTGCGGCGCGGACGTCCTGGTCGGGCACCGTAGGGCTCACGTGCACATCGGTGATGAGGCCGATCCGCAGTCCGTCGAGCGCCTGCGGCAGGCCCACCACGTTCAGGTCCGATTGCTCGAGGCGAATCTGATGACGTTCGTAGGCCACTCCGTAGCCGACGCGGCCCACCAGCAGGCCCGCGCCGGTGGCCAGCAGGCCCCGCAGGGCCGTTCGTCGCGTCGGAAGCCAGCCGTCGGTGGGCATCACGTCGAAGCGTCATGTTAGCGCAGGCGCGACTGGCTCCTGCGGGCGGTATAGTGATGCGCGTGAACGTCCTCGATGAACTCCGCTGGCGCGGATTGCTCTACGACCGCACCGAGGGTCTCGACGCCGTGCTCGCGTCGGGCTCCGTCACCGCCTACATCGGCTTCGACCCAACGGCCTCGAGTCTGCACGTGGGCTCCCTGCTGCCGATCATGAGCCTTGCCCGGTTGCAGCAGTTCGGTCACACACCGATCGCGCTGGTCGGTGGCGGCACGGGCCTTATCGGTGATCCGAGTGGGAAGGCGAACGAACGCGCCCTGCTCACACTGGAGCAGGTGGAAGAGAACGCGGCGGGCATTCACCGGCAGCTCGAGCGTTTCCTCGATTTCGGACCGCGGCCCAACGCGGCACGCATGGTGAACAACGCTGAGTGGCTGCGTTCACTGTCGCTGCTCGAATTCCTGCGTGACACTGGCAAGCACTTCACCGTCAACGCCATGATGGCCAGGGAATCGGTGAAGCGCCGACTGGCTGCGGAAGACGGCCTCTCCTTCACCGAGTTCAGCTACCAGCTGCTGCAGGCCCACGACTACCTCGTGCTGCACGACCGATTCGGCTGCACACTGCAGGCCGGTGGCAGCGATCAGTGGGGGAATATCGTCGCCGGCTGCGATCTCATCCGGCGGGTGCGCGGCGTCAAGACACACGGCCTCGTTCTACCGCTCGTGACGACGAGCGCGGGCACGAAGTTCGGCAAGACGGAAGCGGGCACGATCTGGCTCGATGCTGCGCGCACGTCCCCGTTCCGTTTCTATCAGTTCTGGCTGAACACCGACGACCGCGACATCGTGCAGTACCTCAAGTGGTTCACGGTGATGGACGAGACGCACATCACGTCGCTGGCGGCGGCGCTGACGGCCGAGCCGGGCAAGCGCGAAGCCCAGCGCGACCTAGCCCGCACGCTGACGCTGGCCGTCCACGGCGCTGGCGCGCTCGCCAAAGCCGAACGAGCGTCGGCCGTCCTCTTCGGGGGCAGTCTCGCTGAGGCCGACGCCGACGACGTGCTGACGGTGTTTGACGACGTACCCTCGATCACGGTGCGGCGCATCGACCTCGAGGGCGCGGGTCTGGCGGCGGCAGATGCCGCGGTTCAAGCGACGCTCGTCAACTCCAAGGGCGAAGCCAACCGCCTCATCAAGCAGGGCGGACTCTATGTAAACGATCGGCGCTTGGCGGAGGGGGCCGGGCGAATCACCGCTGCTGACCTGATCGGCGGCCGCGTGCTGGTGCTGCGAAAAGGGCAGCGGGAGCGTCGAGTCGTGCGAGTGGAGGGCTAGAACTGCACGGTCTTGCACTGAATCGATGTGCCTCAGTGCGAAAGGCTTGACACCCATAGGCTTGCCTCGCTACAGTTCATGACTCGGCCAGACACGTCGCCTCGGTCTTTAGGCGACGTGCCGCTTGGAACGCCTGCTCGGAAGTAACCGCCTGCGGTTCTCGTTCGGCCAAGGTTCTACGGCGAGTTGTTTTGAGCGCGGACCTGTCGTCTAGGGATGAATTTTTTCCTTGACGCGGTCTCTGAAATTGAAGTAATCTTGTAAGGTTCCCCCAACGACGGTCGCGGTACCAAGCGCGGCTGGGGAGCTCGGGGGCAAGTGCTCCCGCCTCGGTTCTTTGAAAACTAGATAAGCGTGCACACAGCTCCGTTCTTCTGCGTTTCCCGCAAGGGCAAGCGAGGTCGAGCGGAGTCAAACCAGCCCGTCGAGTGTCAGCAGGTCTGCCGGAATCCGAGCGCAAGCGAGGACGATGGTGGGCCGACATAAGACGTAACAAACAGAAGAGCCGACAGGCTTCTCTGGTTGAGCAGTTGCCCAACGGTGGCCCGCAAGGGCGCCTGAGGACAATCACTTTAACTTGAGAGTTTGATCCTGGCTCAGAATCAACGCTGGCGGCGTGCCTAACACATGCAAGTCGAACGCGAAAGGGACTTCGGTCCTGAGTAGAGTGGCGAACGGGTGAGTAACACGTGGGTGACCTACCCTTGAGTGGGGGATAACGTTCCGAAAGGGACGCTAATACCGCATGACATTCCTGGTTTGAAGACCGGGAAATCAAAGCCGGGGACCGTAAGGCCTGGCGCTCGAGGAGGGGCCCGCGTCTGATTAGCTAGTTGGTGGGGTAACGGCCTACCAAGGCGACGATCAGTAGCCGGCCTGAGAGGGCGGACGGCCACACTGGGACTGAGACACGGCCCAGACTCCTACGGGAGGCAGCAGTGGGGAATTGTTCGCAATGGGCGCAAGCCTGACGACGCAACGCCGCGTGGAGGATGAAGGTCTTCGGATCGTAAACTCCTGTTGATCGGGACGAAAAGCTCCAACCCAATACGTTGGAGACTGACGGTACCGGTTGAGGAAGCCACGGCTAACTCTGTGCCAGCAGCCGCGGTAATACAGAGGTGGCAAGCGTTGTTCGGAATTACTGGGCGTAAAGGGCGCGTAGGCGGCCTACTAAGTCGGACGTGAAAGCCCCAGGCTTAACCTGGGAACTGCGTCCGATACTGGGAGGCTTGGATTCGGGAGAGGGATGCGGAATTCCAGGTGTAGCGGTGAAATGCGTAGATATCTGGAGGAACACCGGTGGCGAAGGCGGCATCCTGGACCGAGATCGACGCTGAGGCGCGAAAGCTAGGGGAGCAAACGGGATTAGATACCCCGGTAGTCCTAGCCCTAAACGATGAGTGCTTGGTGTGGCGGGTATCGATCCCTGCCGTGCCGAAGCTAACGCATTAAGCACTCCGCCTGGGGAGTACGGTCGCAAGGCTGAAACTCAAAGGAATTGACGGGGGCCCGCACAAGCGGTGGAGCATGTGGTT
>JAGNJW010000010.1 GCA_018000455.1 Acidobacteriota bacterium | reverse complement strand
CCGCTTCCGGCGCCTTGCCCGCGATTACGAGCGCCTCGCCGCGACGCTCGCCGCCTACCACTACTTGGCCTTCGCGTGCCTGATGCTTCCGCACGCCCTGGCGGCGCAACTTCATAACAGGCTCTAGGGACGAAACAGGCGGCGGTAGAAGCCGCTCGTCTTCACCGTGATCGTGACCGGCTCGTCGTTTAGGTTCTGCCAGAACCAGCCGTGATTGCCGGCCATCGGCGCCTCGAAGGCGCCGTGGCCGCTCTCCTCGAATTCGCCCTTCCAGTAGCTTCGGTCGCCGCCGGCTTTGTCGGCGGCCTCGCCGTGCATGTCGACGTCGACGCCGCCGCCGCGTGCCGTCCACGAGAAGACCATCCGTTCACCAGCGTTCATCTGCGCTTTGATCTCGGCGCCTTCGCCAGCGGTGAGCGTGACCGACATCTCGTCGGTGCGGTAGGGCGCCTCGCTCTTGAACAGCGAGCCAACGCCAGCCGACGCCCCGTCCGCCGCGCCCGCGGTGCTCTCGGGCAGCGGCGCCGCTTCAGCCGGCGGCGCGCGATACAGGCCGAGGGCTCGTCCGATGCCGATCGGGTCGATACCGTATTCCGCCGGTAGCACCACCGCCACGAGCAGCACTCCGGCGAGCGCTGCCGCCGTGAGCGTGGCTCGTGCCAGGCGGGCGGCCGACGGCAGATCCGGTGAGGATGGCGTGAGAGGCGTCTGTGTCATGACGGGGGAGGCTCGGCGCGCGGTGAGGCGCCCTACGAGGCGAAATAACCGGTGAGCTGATAGCCCATGAGCGCGAAGCCACAGGCCATGACGACGACGTTGGCGGCAAACGCCTGGTGCGGGAAAGCCGCCGTACGGCGCCAGTAGGCCATCGCCAGCAGGATCACGCTCAGGGCCAGCAACTGGCCGATCTCGACGCCGGCATTGAACGCCACGATCTTGGGCGCAAGACCCGCGCGCGGCAGCGCGAAATCCTGGAGCTTGGTGGCCAGGCCGAAGCCGTGGATGAGTCCGAAGACCAGCACCGCGGCCTTGGTGTCTGGCTGCACGCCAAACCAGGTGCGGAAGGCGCCCAGGTTGTCGAGCGCCTTGTAGACCACCGAGAAGCCGATGATGGCGTCGACGAGATAGGCATCGACGTGGGTGCCAGAGAGCACGCCGTAGAGCAGCGTCACGCTGTGGCCGACGGCGAAGAGCGTCACGTAGAGGGCTACGTCCTTCATCCGGTAGAGGAAGAAGATGACGCCGAAGAGGAAGAGCAGATGGTCGTAGCCGGTGACCATGTGCTTGGCGCCGAGGTACAGGAACGCCGCCAGTCCGCCTTGTTCCATGAAGGCCCGATCGGCCGCCGACACCCCGTGTGCGAAAGCCGGCGTGGCGACGCCACAGAGCGCGACCAGAGCGATGAGGACGACCACGACCAGGCGCACGCCGACCAGCCTAACGCAATCCGTCCAGTTCGTCCCAGCGGGCATAGGCCGTCAACAGCTCGCCCGGGATGGCCTCGAGGCGCACCATCGTCACCGCGATGTCGGCCGCCGGCCGCTTGTAGAAGTTGGGCGCGGCCACCTCCGCCGACAGCCGTCGCTGTTCCTCCTCGAGCGACTCGATCCGGCGAGGCAGCGCCGCCTTTTCCATGCGTTCCTTGTTCGTGGCTTTGCGCTGCGCTGGACCGTCGCCTGCGGTCGGCGCAGTCGCGGTCGCAGACGCAGGCATGGAGGCGGCTGCCGGAGCGGCTGCGGTGGCCGTCGCCACCGGCCGCGTCGACCCTTGGCCCGGGGCCGGACGCTGACGCAGCCAGTCGTCGTAGCCGCCCACGTACTCGCTGACCTGACCGTTGCCTTCGAAGGCGAGCGTGCTGGTCACGACATGATCGAGGAAGCGGCGGTCGTGGCTGACGAGCAGCAGCGTGCCCGGCCAGTCGACCAGCTGCGCTTCGAGCAGCTCGAGCGTCTCGAGATCGAGATCGTTGGTGGGCTCGTCGAGCACGAGCACGTTGGCCGGCCGCGTGAAGAGGCGGGCCAGCAGCAGGCGATTGCGCTCGCCGCCCGACAGGGCCTTGACCGGCGACCGCGCCCGCTCCGGCGAGAACAGGAAGTCTTCGAGGTAGCCGTGGACGTGGCGCGTACGTCCGGCCACGGTGATGCGGTCGTTGCCGTCGCCCACCGTATCGACCACCGTGCGGTCGGGATCAAGCTGCTCGCGCTGCTGGTCGTAGTAGGCGACCTGCACGTTGGAGCCGTGGCGCACGGTGCCGGTATCGGGCGCGAGATCGCCGAGCAGCAGGCGCAGCAGCGTGGTCTTGCCGGCACCGTTCGGGCCGATGAGCCCGATGCGATCGCCGCGCATCACGCGCGTCGTCAGATCGCGCACCACCACCTTGTCGCCGTAGCGTTTGCCGACGCCGTCGGTCTCGAAGACCAGCTTGCCCGAAGCATCGGCCTGTTCCACCGACATGCGCACCGTGCCGGCCACCGCTCGCCGGGCGGCCCGCTCGGCACGCATCTCCATCAGGCGCTTGACGCGACCCTCATCGCGGGTGCGCCGGGCCTTGATGCCGCGACGCAGCCACACTTCCTCCTCGGCCAGCTTCTTGTCGAACTTCCCGGCGGCCAGTGCCTCGTTGGCCAGCCACTCTTCCTTCTTCTGGAGGAAGGTGCCGTAGTCGCCGGGCCACGACGTCAGGTGCCCGCGGTCGAGCTCGATGACGCGGGTCGCGAGCCGCTCGAGAAAGGCGCGATCGTGGGTGATGAACAGCACGGCGCCGGCGTAGTCGGCGAGGAAGCCCTCGAGCCATTCGATCGCCTCGATGTCCAGATGGTTCGTCGGTTCATCGAGCAGCAGCACGTCGGGCGCCGCCACGAGCGCGCGCGCCAGCAGCACCCGGCGCCGCCAGCCTCCAGAGAGCGTGTCGACCGGCACGTCGGCCGGCAGGTCGAGCCGCGTGAGCACGAGTTCCACACGCTGCTCGAGGCTCCAGCCGTCGCGCTCCTCGAGCTCGTGCTGCAGTTCGCCCATCCGTTCGAGCGCCTCGATGCTGCCTTGGGCCACCTCGGTCGACGCGTGATGGTAGTCGGCGATGAGCTGGCTCAGGTCGCCGAGGCCCTGGGCGACCACATCGAAGACCGAGTCATGCGTTTCGAGCGGGACGTCCTGCACGAGGCGGGCGACCTGCACGCCGGTATCGCGCCAGACGGTGCCGGCGTCGGGCGCAAGTTCGCCGCTCAGGACCTGCATCAGGGTCGACTTGCCGGTGCCGTTCCTGCCGATGAGCGCCACGCGCTCGCCGGGCTGAATCTGCAGCGACACGTCGTCGAGCAGCGGCAGGTGCCCGTAGGCATGAGAGATGTGATCGAGGGTGACTAGCGGCATGGAATGGGCCGCGGCGGGGCCGCGATCCTCCTAGGGTATCAGCCCCGGCGGTCGCCGTGTGACTGCCTTGGACGCGTTGGGATCGGCCCTTCGGTGTTCACGGAGGAACTCGCCCCCGGCGCCACACTTGCCGCACCAATGACCGGCACCGGGTCCACGCTCGAACCCGGCTCGTGCGTGCACAGGCTCCACTCCACGCCAGCGCGCAAACCACGGGCGCCGGGGGCCCCGGCCTGGCGTACCGGCATCGACCTCGGCGCCGCGCTCGAGAAGGTGCGCGTGGCCAAAGCGCTGCCGGCGCTTCCGCGAATCAGCATGGCCATGCAGCACGGGACGACGACGGCATGGTCATGATCCGTGGACGACTCACCCCCGAGGTCGGCGCGGTCGTGCAGCGCGCGCTCGAGGCCGCGGCCGACCGACTGTTCCGTGAAGGCGCCTCCGCATCGAAGGGGGATGCCGAGCTGCACTCGCGTGGGGCGAGACCACGGCAGCTGGTCACCTGACCCGCGCCGGCGAATCGGCTGACGTCATGGTCAAGCGTCTCGAGATGCCGGGCGACCCACCCACTCTCCGTCGAGGCGTCGATTCCATTGCGCCTCAGGAGCGCGTCTCGGCAGAGTGGAGCGCAAGCTGCCACTGCACTGAAGGGGGCCAGCCGGTTCATCCTATCCTTGGCAACCGGTCGGTGGTTTCCAAGGAGCCGGAGCGCCCTCAGCGGCGACGCGGCGGCTCAGGGCAGAAGCCCCGCTCGAAGCCGCGGGCACGCTCACGCTGCTGCAGCCGGTCGGCGGGAATGGCCTGCGGCAGAATGCCGAGCCTCACGAGCTGCGCACGCAACTCGTAGCGGATGTTCACCGCCTGCGCAGGCGTCTCTTCAAGGTCCAGCCACACTTGCTCCACGGCGTGGCCGGTGCGTCGGCCCATACCGGTGGCGGCGTACTCCTCGGCGGACTGCTTGCTCGCGCTTACGCCCGCGGCAGCCGACGCGGGCCCGTCCCGCTCCGCAGGAACCGACGGTCGCGGCGAGAGCATGGCACTCTCGTTCGCGGTGTCGGGCCGGTACTTGGGCGCGCGCTCCTTGAAGAACACCGCGGAGATCATGCCCAGGTTGGCCGTCTTGCCCAGCGCGTGGCCGTACGACCGCTCCTCGGTCGTGAACTCGAATCGGCGCGCTTCGCTCTGGCTCGTCTGCCATCCGCTGATGGTCACGGTCTCATACGGCCCGAGCACCCACTTGCGCGCGTCGGCCGCGGTGCTCTCGCGCGCGTCGATGGTGTTGAGACCATCAACCGATAGCGCCACGGCCACGCGGACGGCGTAGGGATTGCGCAGGCGGATGGCATATTCCCGCCCCTTGCGCGCCTCGACATACCAGCGTCCGTCGTGGGCGTGGCGGGTTTGAGGGGCGCCGTCCACGAGTAGCTCGACATCCGCGCTGGCGGGGCGAACGGGCGATGCGGACATCACGGCACGGGGACCGGCGGCCAGGGCGAGGCCGGCGGCGAACAGATAGGCGATACGGGTCATCAGGTCCTCCTTTCCGTAGAACGGAGGCCCCGGGAAATCTTGCAGCCCCCGGGTGCCGCTGGCGAAGGTGGCTGGCCCACACCGCCCGCGACACCAGGCTGAATCGCGATGTGGCGCTCAAGGTGCTGCCCGACTCGTGTGCCAACGACCCGGATCGGTTGGCGCGGTTCACGCGCGAGGCGCAGACGCCGGCGTCGTAGATGGCCCCGCCGGTGAGCCCGTCGCGGCTCGCCATCTCGATGAGCGTCATGTGTCCCCGCGCAGGCAGCACCAGGGGCGCATCGCCAAAGCGCTCAGCCAGAAAGGCCTGCACGACATCCGCAGGAGCTCGATGAGGGGGCGGCAAACGGGTCAGCACCGAGAAGGTTTCGTTTACGACGTGGGCGGGAATCCTCGGCGCTCGGCGCCGCCACGCCGTTGGCCGCCCCGCCGCTACGGCTTCTTTGGCGCCTGGTGTGTGTGCTCGCTGGCCGGACCAGGCCCGACGTGCACCGTGCCCATTAGGCCGCCCTCGGCGTGGTCGAGGATGTGGCAGTGAATCATCCACGTGCCCGGCCGCTCGTCGAACGTCACGAGAATGTGGGCGGTCGCCTTCATCGGGATGTTGACCGTGTCTTTCCACACCATCGGCTGCAGCGGCGCGCCTTTCTCATCCACCACCATGAAGAAGTAGCCGTGCAGGTGGAACGGATGATCCCAGTCGGTGTCGTTGGTGACGGTCCAGAACTGGGTCTCGCCGAGCTCGGCCCGGAAGGGTTTGGCCTTCCAGTAAGGCACGCCGTTGATCCGGAACTCGGAATACCCGGCTTCCTGCGGCGGCAGCGTGAAGACCATCGGCACCGGCGTCGCACCCGCGAAGGCTGGCGGCGTGATCTCGCGCGAGATGGCCGGCAGATCCACCTTCGTCACGACGGGATCGTTCGTGAGGGCCACCGTCATGATCTCTTCGACGCTGCGGTACTCGATGCTGCCGTAGCCGCGGTTGTAGAGCATCGCCCGCAGCACCAGGGTGCTGCCAGGCGCGCCGGTGGGACGCACGATGACGTCGTAGCGTTCGCCCGGTGTGACGAGCAGGATGTCGGCCTTGGTCGGCGACGCCTGGAAGCCGCCGTCCTGGCCGATGACCACGAATTCCTGGCCTTCGAGATCGAGATAGAAGAAGCGGCTCTTGGCCATGTTCACGATGCGCCAGCGCTGCGGGGCGCCGGCACGGGCGCGCAGCGTCGGCCTGGTGCGGCCGTTGACCAGGACGTAGGCACCTTCGCGCCCGAACACCATGCCGGCCGAGCCGCCGCTCTCCGAGTCTTCCAGCGTGCCGTTCTTGTCGAACCCGATATCGCTCAGCACCAGCGTGGTCGTGTCGGCGACACCGACACCGTCGGCCGGGTCTTCCACCAGCAGCCCGCCGTACAGCCCGTAGCCGACCTGGGCGGCCGACATCACGTGCGGGTGATACCAGTAGAGAGAGGCGTCGCGGACGATGAAGTCGTAGGTGAACGACTCGCCCTTCTTCACCTCGGGCTGCGAGATGCCGGGCACGCCGTCCATCTCGATCGGGACGCGGACGCCATGCCAGTGGATCGTAGTGGGCTCGTCGAGTTCGTTGACGAAGTGGACGATGACGCGGTTACCGACCGTGGCGCGGATGAGCGGGCCTGGGAGGCTGCCGTTGTAGGTCCAGGCCTTTACCTTGCGGCCGGGCGCCACTTCGACCTCGGCGATCTTGGCCGTGAGGTTGACTTCGACGATGTTCGGATCGGGATTCGTGTCGGGCGCCTCGGCCAGCTTGATCCCAGCGTCCCAATCGGCCGGGGCGTAGCGTGGTGGCGTCTGGGCCCAGCCCGGCGTCACGGCTGCGGCCCACGACAGCGCGAGGAAGGCTGCCGCGAGGATGACGGCCCGTTTCCAGGGTGAATGACACGAGCAAAACATTGCGACTCCCTTGACCTTACCGAACTGTAATTGCAAACGCAGTACCGCAAGACACACCGAGACACGCTGCACGACGGGTTCGCTGACGTCAGCGCCGAGGTCCCGACCTACGCGGTGTTCGCGTGGTGCGGTGAGTCGGGACGGCCGTCCATGGATCCTCCGGCCAGGGATGCTTCGGGTAGCGTCCGCGGAGCTCCCTGCGAACTTCTTGGTAGGCCCCCTGCCAAAAACTCCGCAGGTCGCGGGTGGTCTGCACCGGCCGGCCGTTCGGCGCCAGCAGGCTGAAGGTCACCGGCACCCGTGCGGCGCCGAGTGTGGGGGTCTCGGCCAGGCCGAACAGCTCTTGCAGCTTGACGGAGGCGACGACGGCGCCGTCATCGCTGTAGGTGAGCGGCGCGTGCCGGCCACTCGGCACCGCCAGACTCGCCGGTGCGGCGTGGTCGAGCTGGGTGCGCACGTCGTAGGCGAGGTGCGCGGCGAGATCGATGTCGTGGATGGTAGCGGCACCGAGTGCCGCCTGCCGGACGAGTGCGGGCAGGTCGATGTCGAGGCCGGCGAAGCGGAGCCGGCCGAGCAGCGCCTGGTCGTGGTCGCTCGGGGCGCGATCGAGCCACGCCTCGGCGAGCAGCGTCGCGGCGGTGCCTGGCTCGACCGCCACCGGACGTTTTGTCAGGACCAGGGCACCGGCCCTCGTCACCTCGAACGCTTTGACGCGACCAGCGGTTGGGTCGAAGCGATGTGCGACCTCGACGCTGGTCGGCGTGATCCATGCGGGATCCACCTGGCTCGCCATACGCACGCGCGCTTCAGCGACGCCGTCGCGGGCGGCGGCCGTGACGGCGAGCGCCACCAGGAACTCACCCTCACCGACGCCTGATTCACGCCCGAGCGTGGCGCCATGGCCAGATGCGAGCACGAGACGGTCGCGGCTGCCGGCACGCCGGCGAGCGAGCCGGTCGGCGAAACCGGCGTAGAGCGCCCGCCGCAGCCGCGTCTCGTCGACACGAGGTCCGCTGTCGGCGGCCGTGGCGCCGGCGAGGCGTTGCAGTTCGCGTGCGAGGTGGCGAACGTGCGGCGGCTGGGTGCTGAAGCGATCGAGATCGGCCAGCAGATCGCACGACGTCGCCGCCGCGCTGTTCACCGCCACGCGCCCTTCCGAGAGCAGCGCACAGGCCGCAGCCACATCGAAGGCGCCCTGACCCTCGACGAGGATGCGCGCCAGGCGCGGATGCACCGGCAGGTGCTGCAGGCGCCGGCCGAGCGACGTGACGACTGGCGCGCGCCCGTCGCCGGTGACGGCGCCAAGGCGCGCCAGCAGCTCCAAAGCGCGTGCCAGCGCATCGTCCGGCGGCGCCTCGAACCACTCGAACGTCCAGGGGTTGGCGCCCCACACGAGCAGGTCGAGCGCCGGCCCCGCCAGATCGACCCGCGTGATGTCGGGCTCGCGCGACGGGCGCAGCCGATCGCGGGCGTCCCACAGCCGCCGCACGAGCCCCGGCCCGAGGCGCGCCGCGCGCCCGGCGCGCTGGTCGGCACTGTCGAGCGTCACGCGCTCGGTGGCCAGGGCGTCGATGCCGCGCGCAGCGTCGTAGCGCGCAACTTTCACGAGCCCGGCGTCCACCACCGTCGCCACGCCGGGCACCGTGAGCGACGTCTCGGCGAGGTTGGTGGCCAAAATGATGCGCCGCCGATCGGACGGCCGAAGGGCCGCGTCCTGCAGGTCGCCCTCGAGCGAGCCGTGCAGCGGCAGTACCTCGGCGTCTGGACAGCATCCGGCCGCCGCGACCCTGGTCCGCGCGCGTTCGATCTCACCAGCACCGGGCAGGAAGCAGAGCACGTGTCCCGACGTCCTCGGCCAGACGTCGCCGACGGCCGCGGCCATCTCCTGGCCCGGTGCGTACTCGACGGTGAGCGGATGGCGAGCGCCCGGCAGGTCGATGACCGGGCAGTCACCCAGGAAGCGCGCGACGGGCGCGGTGTCGAGTGTGGCCGACATCACCAGCACGCGCAGGTCGTCGCGGGCCAGCCACGCCTGCCGCACGAGGGCCAGACCGAGGTCGGCGTGGATGCTGCGCTCGTGGAACTCGTCGAGCACGACGGTGGTGTCCGAGAGCAGTGGATCCTGCTGTAATCGAGCCGTGAGGATGCCTTCGGTCACGACGACCAGCGGCGTCCGGGCGGTGAACCGTTTCTCGAAGCGGACGTGCCAGCCCACCTCGCGGCCGAGCGTCCAGCCGCGTTCCTCGGCGATGCGCGTCGCCACCGCCCGTACGGCCACGCGCCGCGGCTGCAGCACCAGCACGCGACCGCGTGGCACGAGCGACGGCGGCACGCGCGTGGTCTTGCCAGCGCCAGGCGTGGCCACCAGCACGGCCGCGCGACGCGACGCGAGGGCGTCGACCACGGCGGGCACGAAGGCGTCGATGGGCAGCGGGGCGAGCATCAGCCCTTGACGGTCCAGCCCTTGGCGATGAGCACCGGCCGGATGCGGGCAACCTGGTCCCCCTGGATCTCGACCGTGTCGTCAGCCACCGCGCCGCCCACGCCGCACGTGCGCTTGAGCTCGCCGGCGAGGTCCTTGAGGAAGGCCTGGTTCCGGGGCAGGTCGTAGACCACGGTCACCGTCTTGCCGCCGCGGCCTTTCTTCTCGAGTCTGAGCTTGGCGACGACCTTCGACGGCACCGCGACGTCTCTGGCCAGGCTCCTCGAGCACTGGCAGTCGCGGTCGGGCCAGCCGCAGGTGGGGCACAGACGTCCGGCGCCGGTCGAGTAGACGGGACGAGAATTATCGCGGCTCACGTCACCCGATCGTAGCGCTCCATCATCCGGTACGGCACTTCCCTGAATGGCGGCAGTCCGGCGGCGTGGATGATGTAGCAAAGGCCCTCGCGTTCGTGGAACTCGCGCTGGTCGCGGTTGATGACGATCGTATTCGGATAGTGGGGGGCCAGCCGGCAGAACTCGGCATCGATCAAGCGGAAGCGGCGCACCATCTCTTCGACGCGTTCGTGCGGCCGGGCCCGCAGACGGATGTGCTTCTCGATCGTGTCGGTGCTCGAGGTGAGCACGATCACCTTGTCGGGCTGCCAGCGGTCGCCGATCGCCAGCACCTTCCGGAGCTCGTCGTGAACGGCGGCGGGATACTCAGGGATGTGCGCTTCGAGCGTGATCCGCGCGCCCTCGAAGAAGATGACCTTGTCGGGGCCGTCGTGTCCGTCGGCATCCCTATAGTTGGCGTCGTAGAGGTCGCCGAAGTAGGCCGTCACGCCCACGGGATTGCGTCCGGCGGCGATGTCGGCCAGCACGCGCGGATCCCACACGCCCTGCTCGCCTTCGCCGTACGACCCGTGATGGTACAGGTCCCCGAGCTGGCGCACGAGCGTGCTCTTCCCGATCCCGGGGCCGCCGACGATCGCCACCTTCATCGCGGGCCGGCCGGCAGGTGGTCGAGGAAGTAGCGCGCGACCTTGCGGTAGACGTGCACGGTGGTACCCGCGCCCTCGGCGATGGCGTGCGTGCGGTTGGGATAGATCATGAGATCGAAGGGCTTGCCGAGTTCGATCAGGCGGTTGACCAGCTTCTCGGTGCCCTGCACGTGCACGTTGTCATCGCCCGAGCCGTGGATGAGGAGCAGGTCGCCCTTGAGGCCGGCAGCGAAGTGGATGGGGGAGCCGAGGCGGTAACCGGCGGCGTTGGCGTCGGGCAGTCCCATGTAGCGCTCCTGGTAGATCGTGTCGTAGAGCGTCTGGTCGGGCACCGGCGCCACCGACACGCCGGCCTGGTAGACATCCGGGAAGCGGAACAGCGCGTTCAGCGTGTTCGAGCCGCCGCCGCTCCAGCCCCAGATGCCGACCCGCGAGCCGTCGAGGAACGCATGGCGCTTCAGCAGGGCCGTGACGCCGGCGGCCTGGTCTCTCGACGATAGATCGCCGACCGCGCCGTAGACGCCCTTGCGCCACGGCGCCCCCTTGGGCGCCGGCGTGCCGCGGTTGTCCATGCTGACGACGACGTAGCCGGCCTCGGCCAGCGCGCGGTGGAAGAGCCCCTGCGTGCCCGGCCAGCGGTTGGTGACGGTGACGGCCGCCGGTTCGCCGTAGACGTGCACGAGCAGCGGATAACGCTTCCCCGGATCGAAGGTGGACGGCGTGAGCATCCAACCGTCGAGTGTGGCGCCGCCGCCGATGTCCACGGTGAAGAACTCGACGGGCCGGGCGAGGATCGGCCCGAGTGCCGTGCGCAGCGCCGTCGTGTCGGTGAGCGGGCGCAGCGCCCGGTGACTCGGCAGCTCGACGACGTCGGTCACGGGTGGCACGTCGAACTGCGACCAGGTGTGGAAGGCGAGCCGCCCACCGGGCGCCAGGCGGTAGGTGTGGCTGCCGGGCTGGTCGGCCGGCGTGACGCGCTCCGGAGTGCCCTCGCCGTTGGTCCGTGCGCGATAGAGGTAGCTCGATGTCGGGTCGGTGGGCGAGGCCATGAAGTAGACCCACGTGCCAGCGGCGTCGGGGCCGAGGAGCTGCAGGATGTCGGCGTCGAAGCGCGACACACGCGTGGTCGCGCTGTTGTCCTTGGCCGCCAGATACACGTGCCGCCAGCCGTCGCGTTCGCTGGTCCACAGGAACCTGCGGCCCTCGTCCAGCCAGTGCACCGTGTCGACGACGTCGACCCAGGTCTCGGATCGGTCGCGGAAGACCATCGTCACCTCGCCGGTTGTGGCATCGGCCGTCAGCAGATCCTGCTGGTTCTGCAGCCGGTTCAACTGCTGGATGGCGAGCGTCGCGGCGTCACGCCACTCGAGCCGTGCCAGATAGGTGTCGCGCGGATCGCCGGGGGTCGCCATCCACGTGGTGTCGCCGCCGCCGGCGGCGACCACGCCGATGCGCGCCGCCGAGTTGATCGTGCCGGGCTTGGGATACGGGATGCGGGTGGCGACGGGATACACCGAATCGGTGTTGTTGAGCAGCGTGAAGACGCCGACGCCGCTCGTGTCGAACTGCCAGTAGGCGATACGGCGGCCGTCGGGGCTCCAGCGAAAGCCGTCGACGACACTGAGTTCTTCCTCGTAGACCCAGTCGGACGTGCCGTTGATGATCGACTCCGAGCCCGACGTCGTGAGCGGCGTGATGGCGCCGCCCTCGACCGGCTCGACGTAGAGATCGTTGGCGCGCACGTAAGCCACGCGCGTGCCATCGGGCGAGAACTTCGCGAACATCAGCGACGTCGCCGGCGCCTCACCGCCGAGCTGCGTGAGGCGCCCCGACGCCAGGTCGAGCACCCAGTAGTCGCCGCGCGTGTGCTGGCGCCAGACGCGCGCGGTGTTGGTGAAGACCAGCAGGCGCGTGCCATCGGCCGACCATGCGTAGTCGCGGATGTCGAGCGGGGTGGTCTTGCCGGCGGGCACCAGCCGGGCGCTCGGGACCAGCACCGTGCGCGCGCCGGTGGCGGCGTCGTAGCGCACGAGATCCGACCCTCCCGACGGTCCCGCCGACTCGACGGTCGTGTAGGCGGTGCCGTCGGCCATCCAGCGGGCCGGATCGAAGGCCGGTGGGTCGTAGGCGCCGTCCTGGAAGATGCGTCCGAGCTGGGCGTCGAGGCCGGCGCGATCGAGCGCCTGCGCGGCGATGAGATGGCTGCCGAGAACGACCGCGGTGGCCGTGAGCAGGTGCCGCACGGAACGCGCAGCGGGCACGACCCGTGCGGCGGCCGACATCGATGGCTACCGCGTGGTGCCGCGTTCGACCGGTTCGAGGCGCACGACCGGCGTGGGCTTGCCGTCGCGGTCTTCGGTGACGAGGTAGAGGTAGCCGTCGGGGCCCTGACGGATGTCGCGGATGCGGCCCACGCCAGGCAGTAGTGTCTCTCGTGACAGCACCTTCTCGCCGGCCACGGTCACCCGACCGATCTGCTCGCCGGCCAGGCCGCCGATGAACAGCTGGCCCTTCCACTGCGGGAACCGGTCGCCGGTGTAGAACGTGGCTCCGGAGATGCCGATCGAGGGCACCCAGACGTGCAACGGCTGCTCCATGCCCTCGCGGTGCGTGCCGGAATGAATCGCCGTGCCGGTCGTGTAGTTCACGCCGAAGCCGATGACCGGCCAGCCGTAGTTCTTCCCGGCGCGATCGAGGTTCAGCTCATCGCCGCCCTGCGGGCCGTGCTCGTTGGTCCAGACGTTGCCGGTGGCCGGATCGATGGCGATGCCCTGCACGTTGCGGTGACCGTAACTCCAGATCTCCGGCTTGACGCCGGCCTTGCCCACGAACGGGTTGTTGGCCGGCACCGTGCCGTCGTCGTTCAGGCGTACCACCGTGCCGTGGTGATTCGACAGGTCCTGCGCGGGATGCGCTTCGAGGTCACCCGCGGGCGGCACCTGGCGGTCGCCGAGCGTGAGGAACAGGTGACCCTTGCCGTCGAAGGCGATCTTGCCGCCGAAGTGGCCGCGGCCGGTCGAGACCGACTCGAACAGCTGCGTGACGCCGGTGAGCGCGTCTTTCTCGAACGTCGCGCGCACGAGCGCCGTGGTGTTGCCGGTACCGTCGGGCCGGCGCTTGGCATAGGTCAGGTAGACGAAGCGGTTGGCGGCGAAGTTCGGGTGGAGCGCTACCTCGAGCAGTCCGCCCTGGTTCTCGTAGGCCACCTCGGGCACGCCGGCCACGGGCGTGGGCAGCAGCGTGCCCTTGCGCACAATACGCAGGCGGCCGGGGCGTTCGGTGATGAGGAGGTCACCTCCCGGCAGGAACGCGATCGACCACGGCTGCACCAGTCCCTCGACGACGGGCACGATCTTGAAGTCGTGCAGCGCCGAGCGCATGATCGCGCCGCCCGGCGCCGGCTGCGCCGTCGCCGACAGTGTCAGACCCGCCACCGCTCCCAGACTCAACAGCAGTCGTCCCATCGTATCCCTCGGATTTCATGGGCCGCGCCCGACGCGCAGCCGGTTGCCATTATCCCCCGTCCGTCTCAGGCACTACGCTGCTTGCGGTAGGAGTTCTTCAGCGCGATCTTCCCGTCTACCAGCGTGAAGATGTCGCAGCCATTCACTTCGACGCGCGTGCCGTCCTTGGTGGTCCCGGTGAAGGTCCACTCGGACACCGCGCGCGTGCCGGCCACGAAGTGCCGCGGGTGGTTCCAGCGGGCGTCGGCGTAGGTGGCAAAGACCGCCGCGTAGGCGGCCCGAACGGCGGAGGTGCCAACGTGGCGTGTGCCGGTCACGTCGGGGCCCGCCGAGGCCTCGAAGACGCAGTCGGGCGCCATGCACGCCATCAGGGCGTCGACGTCGTGCCGGTTCCAGGCGGCGGCGAAGTCGTCGAGCAGGGTAAGCACAGTCACATCGCTACCTGGGGCAGCGGCCACGGGCGCGCTGGTGAGCGCCAGCGCCGCCGCAGCAGTCAGGGCGGTTCGTCGATTCATGATTCCTCCGGACGCCGCAGTATGGCCGATCCACGGGCCAGGCGTCGCGGCGCGCCCCGGCCGCGTTACCATGCCGGGCATGCGTGACCTCTCAGGGCGGCAGGTCTGGCGAGCGGCGATGGCAGCGGGGCTGGTGATGGTGATGGCGGGCGCCCTCGTGGCGGCAGCGGATCGGCCGATCGCGTGGATCCGGTCGGGTGGGGGCGGCTTCGAGCGCGAGCTGGCATCCGGGGCGCGACGTGGCCTGCGCCTCGCGGCCGTGAGTGACGGGCTGCCGTGTTCGGTCAGCGTGCTCCAGGCGCCGGTCACCGCGGGTGGTGCGACCGACTACCGCGTCGTCGCGGATCGCGATCTGGCGACCGCGCTCGACGGCCTGGTCGCGGAGGGGTTCGTGCCGAAAGCCTCGACGCGCACCTTCGGCACGCGCCACGAGGTGGCCTTCGAGCGCACGACGCCGGCGGCGCCGGCCGGCGCGTGGAGGCTCGTGGAATTCGAGAAGCTCGAGGATCTGGGCGCCGCGGTGAGTGCGGCGGCCGCCGAAGGCTTTCGCGCCCGGCTGCTCGTGCGGCCTGCCTTCCGCAGCTGGCCTGGACTCTCGGAGCGCGGCATGCTGCTGGCGGCCAAGGCGCCGCAGGCAGACGCAATCGAGACCCGCGTGCTGGTCTCGAGCAAACGTAACCTCGACGACATCGCCCCGGCGGTGACGACGGCGACCGCCGACGGCTGGCAGGTCGATCTGCTCTTCTCGAGCGCGCGCGACGGCGGTGCGAGGGGCCGCCGCGAGCGGGCCGCCATCCTGCTCTCGAAGGGTCCGGAGGCCGCGACGCCGGGTGTCGTGACGATCGAACGCCGTACGAACTTCGGCATGGTCGGCGACGAGGTGGTGGGCGCGGCGGCGTGGTGGGACGAGTATCTGTTCGCCACCGCCGAACGCCCGCGTCGGCAGGCGTGGGCGACGCCGCTGCGGCTTGGTGCTGGCGACGCCGACTGCGGGGCCCTCGGGCTCGGCTTTCGCTTCGACGCGCCGCGCGACCAGACCTACGACGTCGTGGCGCTGGTGGCCAAGCCCGTGCCGGGCGGCAGTTTCGAGCTCGTGGTCGTGACCAACCGCTACCTCGGCTTCACGCCGGCGGCCCAGGCGGTTACTGCGTCGGGGCCTTCTCCGACAGCGCCTTGAAGGGCGTCGTCAAGGTGCCGATGCCCTCGACCTCCACCGTCACCACATCGCCCGGCTTCAGAAACACCTGCCGCTCCATGCCCGTCCCGGCGGGCGTGCCCGTGATGATGACGTCGCCGGGATAGAGCGTCATGCGCGAGGTGATGTAGGCGACCAGGTGCGGCTCGCTCCAGATGAGATTGCTGGTGCGCGCATCCTGCACGATGGTGCCGTTCAGCTTGGTCGTGATGCGCAGATCGCTCGGCCCTTTCGGCAGGAACTCCTTCGGCACGATGACGGGGCCGAACGGCGCCGCCCGGTCGATGCTCTTGCCGTCGAACCAGTTGGTGCCCGGGAACATCGTGACCTCGCGCAGGCGATCGCTACCGCGATCGCTCAGGTCCTGCATGATGCTGTAGCCGAAGACGTAGTCCATCGCCTGCTCGCGCGGCACGCGGTAGGCCGGGCGCGGCCCCATGATGATGGCGAGCTCGGCTTCGTAGTCGGTACGGCCGCGGCCGTCGACGATGTAGAAGGGTTCGTTCGGGTCGATGATGCACGAGCGCGGCGACTTGGCGAACATGATCGGCGCGTCACGATCGGGCACGACGCGCGAGGCGGCCGAGGCGTCGAAGCCGCCGCCGGGCGGCCGCGCGCCGCCGGCCGGTGGTGCCGCCGGCGCAGTGGGCGGCGATGCCGAGGCCCCGGCGCCGGCCACCCCCATGCCTTCCGCGTGGGCCTTGTAGTTGGCCGAGGCGGCCATCAGGTTCCACGGATACTTGATCGGCGCCAGCACCTTCACCGCGGCGACGTCGAAGCTGAAGGGCTGGGCCGCCGGCTGTGCCGCGAAGTAGTTGGCGATCTGGTAGAGGCGGGGGGAGACGGTCGCGTACTGCTCGATGAGCGTCTTCATCTCGCCCGGCATCGTCATCGACGCGACCTTGGTGCGCGCCGTGAGTTCGCGGTTCGCCCCGTCGATGTCGATGACGCGCGTGCCGAGGACCAGGCCGACGCGGGTCTTGCCACTGGCCTCGAAGGTCATGAGCTTGAACGGCGTGTCGGGCGTCGACTTCGGCGCCGTCTGCGCTGCCGGGGTCACGGTCGACACCACCGTCGCCATGAGCGCTGCCGCCAGGGTCAGGCCCAGGCCGGCGGTGAGAGACGTCGAGGTGCGGGTCATGGTGGCTCCTGTGTGGGCCGGATGCGGCACGGCGGCAGTGTATCAGCAGCACCCGGCTTCAGGAGCGCCCCGCTCGAATGTCGATCACCGGCCGGCCGAGCACGGCCAGACGCGGCGTGATGCCGAGCCCCGGCGACGTCGATGCCGCCATCCGCCCTTTGACGCGTTCGGGCGCGCCGTCGGCGATGCAGACGGTGCCGTAGGAGTTGAAGTCGGTCGTGGAGAAGAGATACCGCGCCGGGGTCGAGTGGGCCAGATGGGCGATGGCGGCGGTGACGATATCGCCGCCCCAGGTGTCCTCGATCGTCATGGCCAGGCCCAGCGACACGCACAGGTCGCGAATCTGCCGTGCCTTGGTGAGGCCGCCGACCTTCGAGATCTTGAGGTTGATGACGTCGGCGGCGCCATCGGCGGCCGTACGCGCCACCATGTCGAGTCCGTCGATGACCTCGTCGAGCACGAACGGACGGTCGGTGTGCCGGCGCACCGCGAGACACTGCTCGTAGGTGGGGCAGGGTTGCTCGATGTAGACGTCGACGTCGGCGACGGCGGCCGCCACGCGCAGCGCTTGGTGCTGGGGCCAGCCAGTGTTGGCGTCGGCCACCAGCACGTCACCGGTCGAGAGCACGGCGGCGGCGGCGTGGATGCGGGCGATGTCCACGTCGGGGTCGCCGCCCACCTTGAGCTGGAACTTGCGGTAGCCCTCGCGCCGGTACTTCTTGACCGAGGCCGCCATCGCCGCCGGCGTGTCCTGTGAGATGGCGCGGTAGAGCGCCACGCTCTCACCGACGTGTCCGCCCATCAGCGTCGCCACCGGCAGCCCTGACGTCTGCCCGAGCACGTCCCAGCAGGCCATGTCGAGCGCGGACTTCACATAGGGGTGGCCGCGCATGGCCTCGTCCATGCGCGTGTTGACGAGCCCGAGCGCACAGGCGTCGAGGCCAAGCAGCTCGGGCGCGAGCTGGGCCAGTCCGGCCCGCGCGCCGGCGGCGTAGGCTGGCAGGTAGGCCGGCCCCAGCGGGCAGATCTCACCCCAGCCGGTCGCGCCACCGGCCGTGTCGACGGCCACGACCGTGGCGTCGAAGACCTCGACGGCGTTGCCGCCCGACCACGCGTAGCGCCCTTCGCGCAACGGCAGATCGACCTGGTAGGCGCGGATGCGCGTGATGGCGGACAAGGAACCGGCGCGTGCCATGCCCGGCAGAGTATCGTACGCCCCTCGAGACAGGGCACCGCGGGGCGCTGTCTCGGCACGACGGCGCTGGCCTATAGCTGGTGGTCGTCGGCGCGCCAGCTCTTGACCATCTTCTTCACGGCGTCGCGCTTCTGGATGTTGTCGCGCAGCACCGTGGCCGCCAGTTCCGGCAGCTCGCCGTCGCTGGCAAAGCGCAGACCGATGATCTGCTCCCGCGAGAACTCGTGGATGCGGCTGCGAAGGGCCTCCGGCAGCAGCTCGCGCATGCGCATCCGCTCCTCGAGGCGGATGACGCGGTCTTGGGCGGCGAGCGCGAAAACGCGGGCGAAGAGCGCGCTCAGGAACAGGGCCACGCCCATCAGGAGCGCCCATACCGACGGCAGACCGGGCGCTCGCACCAGGTAGTAGGCGGCCACCAGCACGTTGACCATGAGGATCGGCAGCGCGACGTAGTGGTACAGGGGCACGAACTTGCGGTGCGTCTGGAAGCTCTGGTCGGTGGCCATGCGGGTTCTCCTTGGGAGCAGTCGAACAGAACGGCTGTTTTCGACCGTCGCGACCGCTAGGGTCGGTAGAGGGTCGGGGCGGGATCCTGCTGCAGCAGCTCGATGATCGTTTCGGGCGGCGTGCCCTTCCTGATTTCGTCGAAGACGAGCATCTGGTTGCGCCGCGTGTTGTCGGCGCCCGCCTGGCAGGCCGCCACGCCGACGCCCGGCACGATGACAGCCTGCACGTCCATCAGGTCGCGCGCGACGCGCGCGAACATCCCCATGGTGCCGACCCTCCCAGCGTTACAGGCCGTAGACGCGCTTGGCGTTGCCGCCGGAGATGAGGGCCTTGTCGCCCTCTGATAGCGGCAGACTGCCAAGCGCGGTCTTCATCTTCTGAATGCTGCCAATCTGGTGCGGATAGTCGCTGCCAGCGAGGATGTGATCGGCGCCGGCAAATTGCACCGCGCACATCAGCGCGTTGGGGTCGAAATTCACCGTGTCGAAGTAGAAGTGCTTCAAGTACTCGGTGGGCGGCTTCGTGATGTTGGCACGGCACTCGGCAAACGCCTCGTAGCCGCGGTCGAGCCGCTCGGCGAGATAGGGAATCGCGCCACCGAGGTGGCCGAGCACCCATTTGATGTTCGGATAGCGTTCGGGCACCCCGGCGAAGACCAGATGCGCCGTGGCCAGGGTCGTGTCCATCAGGAAGCCGACCAGCGGCATCAGCCAGTACTTCTTCATGGCCTCGACGCCGAGCGGATACTCCGGGTGGATCTGCAGTACGGCGCCGAGTTCGTCGGCCTTCTGGTAGAGCGGGAAGTAGCGCTCGTCGGCCAGCGGCACGCCGTTGACGTTGCTGAACAGCATGGCGCCCGGCAGGCCATGTTCCTTCATGGCGCGCTCGAGCTCGACGACCGCGGCGGCCGGGTCGTTCAGTGGCAGCGTGGCGAGCGCCGAGAAATGGCGGGAGCGCTCCTTCGCGATCTTTCCCATGCAGTCGTTGACGAGCCGTGCCCACTCGGCAGCGATGGCCGGTGTCTCGACGTGCACGCCGGGCGTCGTGAAGGTGATGACCTGCTTCGTGACGCCGAGTTCGTCGAGGATGTCCTGGCGGTAGTCGATGTCGCGGTGGCCCTTGACGACGATGTTGTAGTCGCCCGGGTAGTGCACGCGCGGATTGCCGTCCTCGTCCTCGTCGACGGTGATCGCGCTGCCGCCCTTCTTGAGCAGTTCGAGATACTCGGGCGGGTAGTAGTGATTGTGGACGTCGAGGATTTCCATGACGCGCCGAAGGCTATCACAGCGACGGCGGTGCCGGCGGGCCGGCTCGAGGAGCGACCGGCGCTAGGCGCGCCGCCTCGTCACCCAGAGGGCCACGGGCCAGCCGCTGGCGACGACGGCCGCGCCGAAGAGCGCTTCGGCCGGCTGTGCGCGCAGCTGGTTCACGACGATGGCGAGCGAGGCGACGATGAAGAGCAGCGGCGCGACCGGGTAGGCCCACATCCGGTATCCGGGCCGGTACGACGCCCGGCGGCGCAGCACGAAGACGCCGGCCGTCATGAGCGCGAAGAAGAACCACTCCATGTAGATGACGCGGCCGAAGAGCGTCGTGTAGCTGCCCGTCAGCACGAGGATCGAGGCCCACACCGCCTGCAGCACGATGGCGCGGTGCGGAGTGCGGTAGACCGGATGCACCGCATTGACCCATGAGAGCGCCATCCCGTCCTGCGCCATCGACAGGTACATCCGTGGGCCGGCGAGCACGATGCCGGTGAGCGCGCCGAACGCTGAGACGATGACGAGCGCCGAGACGGCGCTGGCCGCACCGGCGCCGACCAGCGCCTGCGCCACGTCGGCGGCGATCCTGGGCGACTGGCGTACGGCGTCGAGGGGCAGCACGCGCATGTAGACCGCGTTCAGGCCGATGTAGCAGACCGTCACGATGAGCGTGCCGATAGTCAGCGCCTTGGGCAGCGTGCGCACCGGGTCGGTCGTCTCACCGGCAGCGTAGGTGACCATGTGCCAACCGCCAAACGCGAAGAGCCCGGCGCCTACGCCGAGCAGGAGCCTATCGAGCGGCACGGCGGTGAGTTGGTCGACGCTCAGCGTCCAGGCGTCGCCGGTGGCCGCGCCCGAGTAGGCGAGGCCGGCGGCCAGCAACAGCACGATGGCGCCGAGCTTGGCGCCCGTGATGGCGGTCTGCACCGTGGTACCGGCCCTCACGCCCACGTAGTTGATGGCCGAGATGACCGCGATGACGCCGGCCGCGGCGATCTGCTGCCCCAGTGGTGACAGGGGCACGAAGTAGGCGATGTAGCGCGCGCACACCACCGCGATCGCGGCGATGATGCCCGAGTGGATGCTCCAGAAGTTGGCCCAGCCCCACATGAACGCCACGCGGGTTGAGAAGGCCTCGCGGAGGAAGACGTAGACGCCGCCAGTGTGGGGGAAGGCCGAGGCCAGCTCGGCGCAGACGATCGCGCCGAGGAAGGTGAGGAGTCCGGCCAGCGACCAGGCCACGAGAATGCCCGTGATGGTGGCGACCTCACGCGTGATCTCGGAGGGCTGCACGAAGATCGACGTGCCGATGATCGTGCCCACGACCATGGCCGTGGCCTGCGTGAGGCCGATCGCGCGCGTCAGTTGTGGCTGAGTCGGTGGCGGCGTCGCCATGACGGCAGAGTGTAGCGGAAGCTCGCGTGATATACGTGAGCGCATGCCCGAACCGTCGGCGCCAGCCGTCCCGCTCGCGACGCTCGACTGCCCGCTGTGCGGCGGCGCCAACGCCTGCGCCGCGGCGATCAGCGGTTCGTTCGAGACGCCGTGCTGGTGCCGGCAGGCCACCTTCGCGCCCGCCCTGCTCGCCCGGGTGCCGGAGGCGCAACGCGGGCAGGCCTGCATCTGTCAGGGCTGCGCATCGGCGGCTCGGCCGGTGGGCGGCGAAAGGACACCATGATGAGGGACAGACCGACGATCGAATGCACGGCCGACGGACCCTATCGGGTCAGGAACCTCGCCGATCTCAAGAACGCACAGGGCGCGCGCCTCGAGACCAAGCCGGTCATGGCGCTCTGCCGGTGTGGCGGCTCGGCCAGTAAGCCCTTCTGCGACGGCACGCACAAGACGAACGGATTCTCCGGCGCACGGCTGGCCGATCCAGCCAAGGACGTCCGCGACAGCTACCACGCCGACGGCATCACGATTCACGACAACCGCTCGATCTGCTCCCATGCCGGACACTGCACCGATGGCCTGCCGTCGGTCTTCAAGTACCAGCAGGAGCCGTGGATCGAACCCTCCGGCGACACCGCTGAGGCCATCATCGCGACCATCAAGCGGTGTCCGTCGGGGGCGCTGAGCTACTCGCGCGAGGGCGTCGAGGTCACCGGGCAGGCCCGCGAGCCGTCGATCACGGCGAGCAAGGATGGGCCCTACGAAGTGGTCGGCGGTCCCCTCTTGCTGGATCAGCCCCGGGCGCAGGGGGCCTCGACGGAGCACTACACGCTGTGCCGCTGCGGTGCGTCCAAGAACAAGCCGTTCTGCGACGGCACGCACTGGAGCATCGGCTTCACGGGGTAAGAGCTGCTATCGTCACCCATCGGCCGGCGTCGGCCACTCGTCTCCTCTCTCCCAGACAAAGGACACCATCATGACGACGGCAATCATCTTCCACGAGGTTCGAGACGGCGCAGTGTGGGCCCGCGCCTGGAAGAACGGCCCGGGAAGCCGGCATGAGATGTTCGGAAAGATCGGCATCACGTGCCGGAACTTCCGCAACCCCGAGAACGCCAATTCGACTGGCATCCTGGCGGAGATTCCCGACCTGGCCGCGTTCCAGGCGTTGCTGCAGTCTCCCGCGGGCCAGCAGGCGATGCAGGAGGACGGCCTGAAGGTCGAGACGATGCGGATGCTGGTCGAGTTCGTCCCGTAGGGCCCGGCCAGCACCGCGAGTGCATCGGCTGTCGAGTACCTCGTTGGCGGCAACAGTGACATGCCGTCCCTGGGCGCAAGTGTTGCGGCGCTGCTCGCGGGCTGGCTGCTCGACGGCCTGATCGCGCCGTTAGTGGATCCCACGACGCGCCTGATCGTCGGGCTCGTCGGTACGACCGCCGTCTGGGTCATCGTGTTGCGGTGGTTGCGGCGCCTGCGCGATGGCGACTGGCCGTAGTCTTCACGCCATCGGGACTCGACGTCGTGATCGCCTTCGCACCACTACAGTGCACATCGATCCGACCCAGGCGCTGCGCCACGAGTGACTCTCACCCGAGGGGGCAGCCCCGGGGCGCGGCTCCAACCCTGACACCCCGCCGGCCGTCCAACCACCGGGAGCGAGTCGATGAGTGGTCTTTGGTCCGATCTGCGCTTCGCCGTCCGCCAGGTGCGGGCCCAGCCGGGCTTCGCCCTGGCGGCGATTCTGAGCCTCGGCCTCGGGGTGGGTCTGAATGCGGCCGTCTTCAGCGTGGTCGACGGCGTGCTGCTGCGCCGCTCACCGGTGGCCGAGCCCGACCGCGTGATGATGGTGTGGGAAACCGACCGCACCTCGGGCACCACCCGCGAACCCGCGTCGCTGCCCGACTACCTGGATTTTCGCGATCGGACGCGCACCTTCCAGTCACTCGCCGCCGTCATGGCGGGCGAAGCGAATCTCACGCCGCTGACTGGGGATCCGGTGCGCCTGGCCTCGCTCGATGTGACCTCATCGTTCCTGCCGCTCATCGGCGTCGAGCCGCGACTCGGCCGCAGCTTCACGGCGGCCGACGAGGCCGCCGGCGCCGCTCCGGTGGCCCTCGTCAGCGAGGCGCTGTGGGCCCGGTTGTTCGATCGACGCCCCGACGTGGTGGGCCAGACGCTGCGACTCGACGGCGTGCCGCACGAGATCGTTGGCGTCGTGCCCGACAGGTCGGACTTCGGCGTGCTGCAGATGCTCGGCGCGGCCGCGTATGCGCGCTCGTTCGCCGACCGCGGCGTTCGGGTGCGGGTGGAGGTGTGGGCGCCGCTCGTCCCCGACGTGGCGGCACTGCCGCGCAGCACTCACCCCATCTTCGTGCTGGGCCGCCTGGCGCCCGGGGCCACACCTGCCGCCGCCGATGCCGAACTGGCCGCGGTCGCAACCGAACTCGAGCGGGCGTTTCCCGAGAACGCCGGCCGCGGGGTGTTCATCGAACCGCTCGACGCGGTGGTGTTCGGTCCCGTGCGTCCGGCCCTGCTCGCGTTGTGGGCGGCCGTGGGCCTCGTCCTGCTCGTGGCCTGCGTCAACGTGGCGAACCTGCTGCTGGCCCGGGGCACCGCGCGCAGCCGCGAGTTCGCCATCCGGATCGCGCTCGGGTCCGGCGGGCTGCGGCTGGCGCGGCAGCTGGTGGTGGAGACCTGCGTGCTCACCTTCGCCGGCGCCCTCGTGGGCGTGGCCGTGGCCTACAGCGTGCTGGGTATCCTCGTCGCCCGGGCCCCGGCGAACCTCCCGCGGATCGAGACCGTGGCCATCGACCTGCGCGTGCTGGGCCTGACGGCCCTGGTGACCCTGGTGGCCGGCCTCGTCTTCGGGCTGGTGCCGGCGTGGCAGGCGCGCGGGATCGATCCCCAGGGCTCGCTGAAGGCCGAAGCCGGCGGCCGGGCTACCGGCGGACGGGCGGCCAGTCGCACCCGCGCCGCGCTGGTGGTGGCGGAGGTGGCGTTGACGGTCGTCCTCGTCACCGGCGCGGCGCTGCTCATCCAGACGCTGTGGCGGATCCAGCACATCGATCCGGGCTTCGCCGCGGCCGGCGTGCTCAAGGCCGAGTACCAACTGCCGGCCTCGCGCTACCCGGCCAACTTCCGGGTGTTTCCAGATTTCAAAGAGAACCACGCCTTCACGCGCGGCCTCCTGGAACGCGCCCGCGCCATCCCGGGCGTGACCGCCGTCGCTGTGACCGGCAACCATCCACTCGACCCCGGCTTCACCAACTCGTTCCGGATCGTCGGCCGCGACGACGAACGCCACCCCGAGATCTCGATTCGCCGCGTCTCCCCGGGCTACTTCGACACGGTCGGCCTGGCGCTCGAGAGCGGCCGGCTGCTGGCCGACACCGACACGACGGCGGGGCCCGCCGTCGTGCTCATCAACAGCGCGGCCCGGGCCCGGCTCTTCGCCGACCGCAATCCGCTCGGCGCGCAGCTCTCGTTCTGGGGGACCGGCCGCACCGTCGTGGGCGTGGTCGAGGATGAGCACTTCCAGGGCGTCACCACCGCAGTTCCCATTGCCGTCTACGCGCCGCTCAGCCAGGCGCCGGCCGACACCGGCGTGCTGCTCCTGCGCACAACGCTCCCGCCCGCGACGCTGGCCCCGTCGGCCATCCGCGCGATTCACGAGGGCGACCCGCAGTTGGCCGTGTTCGGCATCGAGCCGCTCACCGAGACGGTCGCGCGCTCGATCGGCGAGCAGCGATTCGCCACGCTGCTGCTCGGCGTCTTCGCGGTGATGGCGCTCGTGCTCGCCGCCGTCGGCGTGCACGGCGTGCTCAGCTACAGCGTGGCGCGGCGGACGCGCGAACTCGGCATCCGGATGGCGCTCGGCGCGGCGCCGGCGCGGCTACGCCGTTCGGTCGTGGTCGACGGGCTCGGATTGGCGCTGCTCGGCCTGGTCGTGGGACTGGTGGGCGCGGCCGGCCTGACGCGGGCGCTCGGTTCGCTGCTCTACGGCGTGACGCCGACCGATCCGCTCACGTTCGTGGTCGTGTCGCTGGTACTGCTGGCGGTGGCGGCGGCGGCCAGCGTACTGCCGGCGCGTCGCGCCACGGCCATCGACCCGACCGAGGCCCTGCGCGGCGAGGCGTAGGACTCGAGTCGAGGGACCTTCTGACGCGATCCAGGGCCTGCTCGCCTCCCGGCAGTGCGCCGGCGGCTCTGCGGTGGCCCGCGCCCGCCATCCTGTGTATCCTTGGCACCAATCCCATGAAGCGTGCCATCACCCTGCTCATCGTCGCCGTGGCCACCGGCCCGGCGTGCCGTAGTGCGGCCGGCACGTCTGCCCCGCCCGGCTCGTCCAGTCCCGCCATCATCCAGCCGGGGGCGCCCGGTGAGCCCAACCGCACCATCTCGCGGGAGGCGGCGACCGACCTCTCGCGCGTGCAGGCCACGCCGGCCGACGTGAAGTTCATGCAGGGCATGATCGGTCACCACGCGCAGGCGCTCGAGATGACGGCGCTCATCGCCGATCGCACGGCGCGCGACGACATGAAGCTGCTCGGCCAGCGCATCGCCGTGTCGCAGGCCGACGAGATCGAGATGATGAAGGCGTGGCTGCGCGTGCGCAGCCAGGAGGTGCCGGCCGAGCACGCGCACCACACGCAGGAAGGGTTCATGCCGGGCATGCTGACCGCCGAGCAGATGGCCGAACTCGGCGCCGCCAAGGGGCCGCTCTTCGACGAACTGTTCCTGAAGGGCATGATCCAGCACCATGCGGGCGCCCTGACGATGGTGGACGAGCTCTTCAAGACGCCCGGCGCGGGTCAGGAAGGCGACATCAACGCCTTTGCCGCCGACGTCGACTCCGATCAGCGCATGGAGATCAATCGTATGCGCGCCATGCTGGGCCAGAAGTAGGCCGCCACGCGCGCCGTCGTGCGAATCGAGGACATGTCATGAGAGTTGAAGTCAGGTCGTCTGCCGCGCATGGTCGCGCCGCGTGGACCGTGGTGGCGCTGGTCGCGGTGGGCCTTGGGGCGGTGGCCGCCCGGGCTCAGGAGAAGCCGGCGGCCTTGCCGAGCACGAGCGATCCGCGCGCCTCGCTCAAGGCCGACATCAAGGACGCCGGCACGGCCGCAAAGAACATGACGCTCATCTCGAGTCTGTCGAAACCGGCCGGCTTCTTCGATCCCAAGAACCCTGCCGGCGATCCGACGCCGCCCGAGCGCCCGGCTGGCGCGCCGCCCGCCGAGGCTGCAGCGCCCGCCCCTGCCCCTGCCGCTCCCGCATCGGCCGCCGCCGGCGCAGCGGCTACGCCCGCGGCGCCACGGCCAGGCGGCGGTCTCGACTTCGCCAACTCCGACTTGGCCTTCAAGGGCGTCAACGTCGTGATGGGCAACTTCCACGGCTTCAACACCTACAACGTGGAAGACGCACGCAAGCCGAAGCTCGTCGCCTCCGTTGCCTGCCCCGGCGGCCAGGGCGACGTCTCGATCTACGGCAACCTGCTCTTCATGTCGGTTGAGCAAACGCGCGGGCGCATCGATTGCGGCACCGGCGGCGTCTCGATGCCCGTGAGCGTCGAGCGCTTCCGCGGCGTGCGCATCTTCGACATCACCGACCTCAAGAACCCGAAGCAGGTGGCGGCTGTGCAGACTTGCCGCGGCTCGCACACCCATACGCTCGTGCCCACGAAGAACGACCCGGACAGCATCTACGTGTATGGCTCGGGGACCGGCAATGTGCGCTCGGGCGAAGAACTGGCCGGCTGTTCGGCGCTCGATCCCAAGGAAGACCCGAACACGGCGCTCTTCAGCATCGACGTCATCAAGGTGCCGCTCAAGAACCCCGAGAAGGCGGCCATCGTGGCGCGCCCGCGCATCTTCGCGGATGCCACGACCGGCGCGATTGCCGGCCTGTGGGCCGGCGGCGACCACGGTCCAGGCACGCAGACGACCAGCACCACCAACCAGTGCCACGACATCACGGTGATGCCCGAGGCGGGCCTGGCCGCCGGCGCCTGCTCGGGCAACGGCATCCTGATGGACATCTCGAATCCCGAGGCGCCGACCCGTCTCGACTTCGTGGCCGACAGCAACTTCGCCTACTGGCACTCGGCAACGTTCAACAACAGCGGCACCAAGGTGATCTTCACGGATGAGTGGGGCGGCGGCACGCGTCCACGCTGCCGCGCCACCGACTCGCTGACCTGGGGCGCCAACGCGATCTTCGAGATCGTCGACCAGAAGCTCGTCTTCAAGGGCTACTACAAGCTGCCGGCGGCGCAGACCGAGACCGAGAACTGCGTCGCGCACAACGGCTCGCTCGTGCCGGTGCCCGGTCGCGACATCATGGTGCAGGCGTGGTACCAGGGCGGGATCTCGGTGTTCGACTTCACCGATTCGGCCCACCCGGTCGAGATCGCCTACTTCGACCGCGGGCCGCTCGACGCGAAGAATCTCATCACCGGCGGCTACTGGTCGGCCTACTGGTACAACGGCAGCATCTACGGTGCCGAGATTGCGCGCGGCATCGACGTCTTCAAGCTGACGCCGAGTGAGTTCCTGAGCGAGAGCGAGCTGGCGGCCGCCAATCTCGTGCGCTTCGAGGAGTTCAACTCGCAGAACCAGCCCAAGGTCACCTGGCCGCCGAGCTTCACCGTGGCCAAGGCCTACCTCGATCAGCTCGAGCGCGGGCAGGCCATCGACGCCGCGCGGGCCAAGACACTGCGCACGGCCTTCGACCAGGGCGACAAGCGGCAGAAGGCGGCCCTCGACACGCTCGACACCATGGCCGCCGAGCTCGCGCGCGACGCCGCCGCCCCCGGGGCGAAGGACGCCTCGCGCTACAAGGCGTTGGCCGAGGCGATCACGGCGCGCACGGCGCGTCTACGCTAGAGCTGGACCCTTTTCTCCCCGCGCGCGGTGCCCGGTTACACGGGCCCGCGCGCGTGGTATGTACCCACTCGCTTGGTGCCTGGCACCCGGCGCGGCCCCAGAGGTCTGGCACGAGATTGTGGAGGATTCGATGACGCGCATGCGGATGGGACTGGGTGGAGTGCTGGCGGTGGTCGCGGGGGCCGTGCTGGCAGAGGCGCAGCAGGCGCCGCCGGATCCGAACGATCCGCGCATCGGCCTCAAGGCGGGCATCCACGACGCGGCGTTCGCCGCCCGTCACATGGAGCTCGTCTCCACTCTGCCAAAGCCGCCGGGGTTCTTCGACCCCGAGTTCCCGGCCGGCGTGCCGGCGCCGCCTGAGCCGGCCGAGGGGGCGCCGCCCCCGCCCCCGCGCGATCCGAACGCGCCGTCACCGCCGCCGCCCCGCGGCTCGGGGTTCACCAATTCCGACCTCGCGTTCAAGGGCGTGCACGCGGTGGTGGGCAATTACCACGGCTTCAACACCTACGACATCGAAAACGCGCGTCGGCCCAAGCTGGTCGCTTCGATCGTCTGCCCCGGTGGCCAGGGCGACGTCTCGATCTGGGGCAACCTGCTCTTCATGTCGGTCGAGCAGACGCGCGGTCGCCTCGACTGCGGCGTCGAAGGCGTGACGGCGCCGGTCAGCGCCGAGCGCTTCCGTGGCATCCGCATCTTCGATATCACGAACCTCAAGAACCCGAAGCAGGTGGCGGCCATCCAGACTTGCCGCGGCTCGCACACCCACACCCTCGTGCCGGTGAAGAACGATCCGAACACGCTCTACGTCTACGGGTCGGGCACCGGCAACGTGCGCTCGGGCGAGGAACTCGCCGGCTGTTCTGGCCTCGACGCCAAGGAAGATCCCAATACCTCGCTCTTCAGCATCGACGTCATCAAGGTGCCGCTCAGGAATCCCGAGAAGGCGGCCATCGTCAACCAGCCGCGCCTCTTCGCCGACCCGACCACCGGCGCCATCTCGGGGCTGTGGCAGGGCGGCAATCACGGTCAGGGCACGCAGACGTCGCGGATGACCAACCAGTGTCACGACATCACCGTCTACGCCGACATCGGCCTGGCGGCCGGCGCCTGCTCGGGCAACGGCATCCTGATGGACATCTCGGATCCGGAGAATCCCAAGCGCCTCGATGCGGTGACGGACAAGGGCTTTTCCTACTGGCACTCGGCCACCTTCAACAACGACGGCACCAAGGTGGTCTTCACCGACGAGTGGGGCGGCGGCGGCCGGCCGCGCTGCCGCGCCACCGATCCGCTCACCTGGGGCGCCGACGCCATCTTCGACATCGTCGACAAGAAGCTCGTGCACAAGGGCTACTACAAGATGCCCGCGCCACAGACCGAGAACGAGAACTGCGTCGCCCACAACGGCTCGCTCATCCCCGTCCCCGGGCGCGACATCATGGTGCAGTCGTGGTACCAGGGCGGCATCTCGGTCTTCGATTTCACCGATTCCACCACGCCCGTCGAGATCGCGTTCTTCGACCGCGGGCCGCTCAGCGACAAGGGCATGCTGTCGGGCGGCTACTGGTCGTCGTACTGGTACAACGGCAACATCTACGGCGCCGAGATCGCGCGCGGCATCGACGTCTTCCGTCTGCTGCCGAGCGAGTTCCTGACGGAGAACGAGATTGCCGCCGCCAGCCTCGTGCGCTTCGAGGAGTTCAACTCCCAGAACCAGCCCACCTACGTCTGGCCGTCGAGCTTCATCGTGGCCAAGGCGTATCTCGATCAGCTCGAACGTGGCAAGACGATCGACCCGGCGCGTGCCAAGGCCCTTCGCGCGGCGCTCGACCAGGGCGACAAGCGGCAGAAGGCCACGCTCGACCAGCTCGACGCGCTGGCGGCCGACCTGACCCGCGATGCGGCGGCGCCGAGTGCGCCGGACGCAAGACGTTACGAAGCGCTGGCGGCTGCCATCAGCGCTCGCACGGCCCGGTTGCGCTAGTGTCCTGGAACCGAAGTCCGGTGACAAATATTCCTGATGCCCCGCCAGGAATATGTCAGCGAACTTCGGTTCCAGGACACTAGAGTGGTCGCCATGTTCACGCCGGTTCGCTCGCGCTTTGCCGGCGCCACCGTGATGCTCACTCTTCTCGTGTCGGCGGCCGTCTGGTCGATGACCGTCGAAGCGCGCCAGGCCGCCCCGGCCTTCACGATCGATCCCACCTGGTCGCAGGAGTTCCCGCACCACTGGGTGATGCCATCGTGGGCGAGTTCGGTCGCGACGGTCGGCAGCTCGGCCAGTTCCTGCGCCGGCACGGCATGAGCATCGACTCGAAGGGCAACCTCGCCGTAGGCGAGGCGTCCACCGGGCGCCGCGTGCAACGCTTCCTCGTCAAGGGCGGCCGCTAGCCGCCGGAGAGTCCCATGCCCCAATCGACCATCGGTCTGGCACTCGGCCTCGCGCTGGTGCTCGTCGCCCAGCCGCTCGCCGCCCCGGGCGACGTGGCGCCGTACTGCGCGGTCGACACCAGCGGCCGGCACGTCGAGGTCGTGCGGCCGGGGCCGGGCGACCCCGTGCTCGACGACGTCAACTGGTTCGCGCGTCCGGTGCCGAACGCGGCCGGCCATCGCATCGTGGCGGTGGCCAGCCACAATCTCAACTACCTCTACGACCTGACCACCGGCGCGCGCGTCCGCATTCCGGACACCTCCGACGCCGTTGCTACGCCGGATGGCCGCTTCATCACGGTGCCCTCGCACTACACGACCACCCACACCGTGAACTTCTACGATGCGGCGACGCTGCTCGGGCGCCTCGCGGCAGGGAAGGACGCCTCCGACGTGGCGCCCGTCTACGCGCACCAGCACGCCGATGTCTACGACGTCTTCTACCAGTCGGTCGGCGTGCTGTCGACCCGCACCGAGGGGGCGCGTGAGACCTCCGTCTACCGCATGATGTTCTCGGGCTCGACCAAGCCGGCGCCGCCCGGCTTCCGCATCGTCGACTACACCGTGACGAGCGACGGCGGCAAGGTGAGTGTGACGCCGACGACGCCGATGCGCCTGTGTCCCCAGATCACGCGCGATCTGGCCACGCCCTTCATCTCGAAGGACGGCCGCTTTGTCGCAGCGCACGACGACAGCAAGGCCGACCGGCCGGCCTCGCTCAAGATCTTCGAGATTCTCTCGACCGATCCTGCGGCGCAGACCTCGACCTGTGCCGAACGGGTGGACTTCGGGTTCGCGGCCGGCAAGGCCGACTTCAGCTTCGACGGCCGCCAGCTCACCTTCCACATCAGCAAGCACGATTACCTCACGCCGTTCGTGAACGGAGGCCTGAGCGCCCCGGCGATCACCGACGTGGTGGTCGTCGATCTGGTGCACGACAGCAACGGCGTGCTGACCGGCGCCGGCGGCCTGGCACGGCTCACGACCTCCACGACCGAGGGCGTCGGGCACTACTTCCCGGCCTTCATGCCCGACGGCGCCGTGTTCGTCTTGTCGAATCTGGCGCCGAAGAACAGCGACGGGCCGAAGCGGTTCGAGCTGCGGGTGATCGATCCGGCGCCAGAACGGCGGATCGCAGATCTCTTCACCTCGCCGGCACGCCGTGAACTGGCCGACACCATTGGCGAGCTCTGGCGTCAGAGCTGTGCTCCGACGCTCACGCCGTTCCGGCCGCAGGAAGCCGCCTGGGCGTTTGCCAGCCTGTCGCCTGCCCAGTGCCGGCAGCTCGTGGAAGAGCGCTGGAAGCCGGCGACCGATGCGCGCAAGGCCTCGCTGCTGGCGGCCTGCAAGTAGCCGCTGCACGCGCCGGCGTGCCCGTTACAGGTTCAACCGGGCGGCAGCACGCGGTCGAGAAACGCGCCGTACTCGCTGACGGTGTGGAACCCTGGGAACGCCGAGCCGACGAGCCGTCCCTGCCCGTAGACCTGCACCGACGGCGCGTGGATGAGCACGTCATGGAACAGCAGTTCCACCGAATCGGCGACCCGCAGCGCCGCGGCCGGCAGCCCGCCGCGCACCCGCTCGGCCGCGGCGAAGACGCGGTCGGCGCCCGGATCGAGCACGACCTCGACACTCATGCCGCGGGCCGACGCCGCGGTGACAATCGCCTGATAGCCGTCGACTGACAGCGGCATGTGCGGCGACCACACGTAGACGACGCCGCGCGCAGGTCCGGCGGCCGCCAGGGCGAGATCCTCGTCGCCGAAACGGGGTGCAACGGCCAGCGGCCGCGGGTGCTCCTCGGTCGTGGCCTGGCATGCTGCCGTCCAGATGATGGTGGTCAGCTGGGCGGGGGTTACGCGCACCAGGCGAGCGCCGGCCGCGTCCTGCGCCTCGACCACCCACTTGCCCAGGTGTCCCGTCGGCCAGTGGAAAAGCCGCATGCCGGTCGCGCTCGGCCGTGGCCGGGCGGGCGTCTCGACGCCCCACGCCGTCAACTGCCGCTCGACCTCGACGGTGCAGGGCCCGGCGGCAGGTGGCTGCCAGGCCGGAACCGGCGCGGCGAGCATGAACGTGGTGAGCAGGGCGGCCAGCCCGAGCCCGGGCCTGGGCGAGCGCATGGGGCAGTGTGCCACGAACAGGCGGCTGCTAGACTCCTCCCGGCGCCGCTGACGGTGGCGCCGGGAGCCGACATGGAACTGGACCGCCGCGCCCTCGTCGTTGCCGCCCTGCTCGTGGCCGCCGTCGCGGCTGTGGGCGCCCGGCAGCGTGCCCCTGCCATCGAGTCGATCCGCGAGGCCGACCTGCGGGCCGACCTCTTCTTCCTGGCCGGCGACGCGATGCGCGGCCGCCTGACCGATACGGTCGAGAACGTCGCCACCGGTGACTACATCCGCGCGCGGTTCGAGCGCGCCGGGCTGAAGCCGGCGGCGCCCGGTGGCTCGTACTTCCAAAACTACCTTCTGATGACGGCCACCCTCGGTGAGGGCAACGGGATCGAAGTGACGGGCACCGACGGCGTCGTGCGGCGCTTCATGCACGGGCAGGAGTTCTATCCGCAGCGCTTCAGCGCCAGCGGCACCGCCGCGGCGGCCGTCGTGTTCGCCGGCTTCGGCATCACCGCGCCGCGGCTTGGATACGACGACTACACGGGCGATGTGCAGGGCAAGATCGTGCTCGTGCTCGATCACGAGCCGGGCGAACGCGATCCGAAGAGCCCGTTCGAGGGCGTCGTCACGGCCGAGCCCGCCGCAGCGTGGCGCAAGGCCCTTGCCGCCCAGGCACACGGCGCGGTGGGCGTGCTCTTCGTCACCGACGTCCACAACCATCCGGCGCCAGCAGACTTCGAGCAGGCGGCGCGCAGCGCCTGGCCGGCGACGCCGCCGCATCTCAAGAGCTACATGCTGGCCACCTGGGCCGACCGCCTGCACATCCCGTCGGCGCAGATTTCCCCGGCGCTCGCCGCCTCGCTCGTGGCGGCCACCGGTAAGTCGCTGGTTGAGCTGGCCGCCGCCGCCGAGACGACGCGTGCGGTGACGCCGCTGCCAGATGCCCGCGTCTCGCTCACGACGAGCGTGGTGCGGCACACGGTGCCCGATCGCAACGTCGTCGGGCTCGTCGAGGGCAGCGATCCGGCCCTCAAGGACGAGTGGGTGCTCGTCACGGCGCACTTCGATCACAACGGCGCCGACGGCAGCCAGATCTTCAACGGTGCCGACGACAACGGATCCGGCACCGTCGCGCTGCTCGAGATCGCCGACGCCTACGCCGAGGCGGCGCGTTTGGGCGAGCGGCCGAAGCGCAGTGTGCTGTTTGCCGCCTGGAACTCCGAGGAGCGTGGCCTGCTCGGCGCCTGGGCCTACACCGAGGCGCCGCTCAGGCCGCTTTCGACCATCGCCGCCGTGCTCAACATGGACATGATCGGGCGCAACGAGGAGGTGCAGGTGGGTGCCGGCGCGCGCTTCACGGGCCTCGAGGTGCAGACGGCTGAATCGAACGCCAACGCCGTGAACGTGATGGGCTTTTCGCGCGCGCCCGAGGTCGCCGCCGTCATGGAGGGCGCCAACAAGGACATCGGCCTGCAGCTCATGAAACGCTACGACAACAACGCCTCCAACCTGGTGCGGCGCAGCGACCAGTGGCCGTTCCTGCAGCGGGGCGTGCCGGCGCTCGGCTTCATGACCGGCCTGCACCCCGACTACCACACCGTCTACGACCGGCCGGAGAAGATCCACTACGCGAAGATGGAGAAGATCGCGCGCCTCGTCTACCAGGCCTGCTGGAACCTGGCCACCGCCGCCGGTCGGCCGGCGCACGCCGCGGAGACCGTGCGGTGAGGAGCACGCGGCGGACCATCCTCGTCACCACGCTGCTGGCGCTCGGGCTGGCGGTGCTGAGCCGCTGGCCGGCCGGCGCGCATCCCGGTCACGGCTCCCTCGCGCTCGTCGGCACGCTGGCGGGGGTCGAGGCGGACCACATCGCGATCGACGTGCGCGAGGCTGGCTCTGGCGTCGAGCGGCGCCTGAGAGTCGGGGTGAATGCCGACACAAAGCTGCGTCTGCGCAAGGAGACGATCGCGTCGCTCACGCCCTGGATCGGCGCCTCGGTCGTGGCCACGGTCGACTACGAAGAGGGTCCCGACGGCCAGACGGTCTACCGCGCCACCAAGGTGCAGGTCACGCCGCCGAAGACCAGGCGCCAGAAGTCCGGCCCAGCGGCGTCAGTCGACCCGTAGCGCGCGGACGGGATCGAGCCGTGCCGCGCGCCACGCCGGCAGGGCGCACGCCAGCAGGGTCGTCATCGTGAGCAGTCCGGTGGTGGCGGCAAACGCCGCCGGATCGAGCGGACTGACGCCGAGCAACTGACTCTCGAACAGGCGCGTCACGGCGGCCGCACCCGCCAGCCCGACGACGATGCCGGCGGCGGAGAGTCCGAGCCCCTGCCGCACCACCAGCCGGCCCACGTCGGCGGCGGTCGCGCCGAGCGACATCCGGACGCCGATTTCACGTGTGCGCGCGGTCACACCCTGGGCGATGACGCCGTAGAGACCGAGTGCCGCCAGCAGCGCTGCCGCCGCACCGAACACGGCGAGCAGCGTGGCCGCCATCTCGATCAGGAAGAACGCGAAGGCGACATGCTGCGCCAGCGTCTGCACGTCGAACAGCGGCACGCCTGGCGCCACCCGGGCCAGGGCCTGGCGCACGGCCGGCACGAGGGCGTCGGGATCGCCCGTCGTGCGCAGCACGACACGCATCGATCGTCGGAACGCCTGCTCCACCGGCAGGTACATGAACGCCCGGGCCGGCTCGCTGAGGCTCATGTACTTCGCATCGTGGGCGACGCCGACGACCTCCGCCCAGCGCTCGCCGATCTTGACCCGGCCGCCCAGCGCCGAGCGGCCCGGCCAGTAGCGGCGCGCCATGGTCTGGTTGACGACGACCACCGGCGGCGCGTCGGCCGCGTCGCGCTCGCTCACGTCACGGCCGTCCACGAGCGGCAGACCGAGCGTGTCGAAGTAGCGTGGGCCGATCGAGGCATAGAAAATCGTCATCTCCTCGCCAGGTGATGACGTGTAGCCTTCGACCTCGACCGAGCGATCGCTGCTGTCGAGGGCGTTGAGGGGCAGCCGCTGTCCAACGGCGGCCGCTTCCACGCCGGGCAGCGCGCCAAGCGCCTCGGTGATGGCGCGATAGGTGGCGAGCGAGCGGGCCTCGTCGCCGCCGGCGCCAGTCAGGTCGATGACGCCCACCAGCCCCTGGCGCGCGCTGAAGCCGACATCGAGATGTTCGGCTGCCACGAGCGTGCGCAGGAACAGACCGGCGCTGACGAGCAGCACCAAAGCCAGCGCCACCTGGGCCACGATGAGGCCCTGGCGCAGACGGCCGCGCACGGCGCTGCCGCCCATGTTCGCGCCGTCCTTGAGCGGCCCGACGAGATCGCTGCGGGTCGCCTGCAGGCCGGGCAGCAGGCCGAGCGCGAGGCCGGCCATCAGACTGACCGCCGATGAGAAGAGCAGCACGCGCAGACTCAGCCCGGCATCGATGGCGATCGGAATCGGCAGCGGCGGGATGAAAGCCAGGAGCAGATTGCCGCTCCAGACGGTGACCAACGCGGCCAGACCGCCGGCCACGACCGCCAGCACCGTCGTCTCGGCGACCAGCAGGCGCGCCACCTGCCAGCGGCTGGCACCGAGCGATACGCGCACGGCGAACTCGCGTTGCCGGCCACTGGCGCGCGCCAGCAGCAGCCCCGCCAGGTTGGCGCAGACCAGCGCCAGCAGCACCGCCACCACGCCGCCGAGCACGGCCATCACCGGCAACATCTGCGCGGTGCCGCCCGTCGGCTGGCGCCAGAGCGGAAAGAGTCGCAAGCCACGCTCGGCGTTGGCTTCGGGATACGCCGTGGCGAGGCGTGCCGCCGCCACGTCGAGGCCGGCCTGGACGCGGTCGAGCGTGGCGCCGGGCGCCAGGCGCACGAGCCCCTGCAGCCAGCCGGAGCCGCGGGCGGCCAGGCGGTCGCCGGGGATGAGCGTGGCCTGCATGGAGACCGGGATGAAGACGTCGAGCGCGATGAGTGCCTGCGGGCCGTGAAATCCCGGCGGCGTCACGCCGACGACGGTGAAGGTCGTCTCGTTCAGCACGATCGGCGTGCCGACGATGTCCTCCCGGGCGCTGAATCGCGTATGCCAGGCCCGGTCGGTGATGATCGCCACGGGATGGCCGCCGGGGTTGCGATCGTCGTCGACCGTAAAGACCCGGCCGCGCTCGGCGCCGACGCCGAGTGTGTCGAACAGGTTGCCCGAGACGACCGCGCCCCAGATCCGCTCGGCGCCCTGGCCGTTGCGCAGGCTGAGTGCGCCGGCGGTGAAGACGGCCATGCTCTGCACGCCCGGCACCGCGCCGTCGCGCAGGTCGATGTAGTTGGGATAGGAGAGGTTGATGTCCTGCCGGGTGCGCGTCGTCACCAGCAGCGCTGCGACCGAGTCGGCTCTGGTGATTCCCGGCAGCGGGGAGAGCAGCGTGGCCTCGATCCAGCTGAAGATCACCGTGTTGGCACCGATGCCGATCGCCAGGGTGAGCACGGCGATGGTGGTGAAGGCGGGACGGCCGGCCAGCGTGCGCGCGGCGTGCTTGAGATCGTGCAGCATCGTGTGTGCTCCTCTTCGACCGAACCGCAGCCAGGCGGCGTGCCACAAGGCGCCGGCCGCACGCTCCACCAGCGCCCGGCTGGTGTGAGCATTGACGAGGCCGGCGCGTTCGAGTGCGTCGCACCGGTGCCAGAGATCGGCCCGCCACTGCTGGCGCCAGCCGGCGCGGAGGGCGCCGGGCACGAGCCACGCGCCCAGCGTGATGAGTCCGAACGCCAGACGCCTGAGAGCGGCGGCCGTCATGGGCGGCGTACGGCGGGGCGCGTCCCGCGGATACCGAAGGCCTCGAGGGAGACGGGCTGAAAGGTACGGTGCTTGGCGAGCGCGGCGGCCAGTGCCGCAGCGCCCTCGCCCGTGAGCTGAAAGTAGCGGCGGGCCGGCCGCCCTTCCGCCTGGGCCGTGGCCGCGTGCTCCCAGGATGAACGGAGGTAGCCCAGGTCTTCGAGCCGGTCGAGCGCTGGATAGACCGAGCCGGCCGTCAGGCCCGTGACGTCCACGATGTCGAAGCCGAACCGGAAACCAGCGGCGACCGCGTGCAGGACGGCGACCGTCCCGAAGCTCAGCGTGTTCGTCCCCATGGCTGGATGAGACGAGACCTGGCTATATCGTGTTCCAATATAGCCACGGTCTATCCGCTCCGGCAGCGCTGCCGCCCCCGAAGGCGCGGCGCGAGGGCCGCGAGCGTGGGCGCCGAGTGGCGCGCCCCTCGGACGGGCGATTCATCGCGGCGCTGGCGCCGTGACCCTGTATGCTCTCCCCGACACCCGCCCGCCTCCGAGCCCGCATGCCCACACAGCCCAGCCCTTCCCCTAACGCCTCCTCCGCCGATGCCCAGCTCGTGCGCGGCATCGGTCTTTCCGGCGCCACCTTGCTCGTCATCGGCACCGTCATCGGGTCGGGCATCTTCCTGACGACCGGCATCATGGTGCAGGAACTGCCCTCGACCACGCTGATGCTGACGGCGTGGGTGGCCGGTGGCCTGCTGGCCATGGCGGGCGGGCTCACCTACGCCGAGATGGGCTCGATGTTCCCGCGCTCGGGCGGGCTCTACGTGTTCCTCAGCGAGGCGTATGGACCTGTGTGGGGGTTCTTCTTCGGCTGGGCGTGCCTGCTCGTCATCCTGACCGGCAGCGTGGCCGCCGTGGCGGTCGGCTTCGCGGAGTACTTCAGCTACTTCTTTCCGGCGCTTGGTATGGGCAACGTGCTCGTCAGCGTGGCCATGCCGTGGGGGGCGTGGAACATCAGCGCCGGTCAGCTGGTGGCGGCAGGCTCAATCGCCATCATCACCGCGATCAACTACGTCGGCGTGCGTTCGGGCAATCTTACCAACACGGTGCTCACCGTCGCCAAGGTCGGCGCGCTGGTGGTGCTGCCGATCCTGGCGCTGGTCTACATGCGCGTGGCGCCGTCCTTCACCCCGATCGTGCCGACCGGGGCGCTGCGTCCGATGGCGTCGTTCGGCGTCATCATGATCGCCGTCATGTGGACCTACGAAGGCTGGTACTACGTGGCGTTCGCCGCCGGCGAGATCAAGGATGCCGCGAGGAACGTGCCGCGCGCGCTCATCTACGGCACGCTGGCGCTGACGGTCATCTACCTGGCGGTCAATCTCGCCTACGTCTACGCGCTCAGCCTCGAGGAGATGTCGGGCGTGGTGCGCATTGCCGAGAAAGCCGTGACCGCACTGGTCGGCCCCGGCGGCGCGGCGCTCGTGGCCGCCAGCGTCGTCGTCTCCACCTTCGGTTGCAACGTGGCGGGCGTGATCGCGGCGTCGCGGTCGTGCTTCGCGATGGCGGCCGACGGGCGGTTCTTCCCGCCGGCGGCCCGCGTGCATCCGGTCTACCGCACGCCGCACATCGCCCTGCTCATCACGAGCGGATGGTCGGCGTTCCTGACGCTGACCGGCGGCTACGAGGCGCTCTTCACCTATGTCACCTTCGCCTCGGTGCTCTTCGGCACCCTGGGGGGCATCGCCATCTTCGTGCTGCGCGCCAAGCAGCCCGACGTGCTCCGGCCCTACCGGGCGCTGGGTTATCCGCTGATTCCGGCACTTTACGTGCTCGGCTCGTTCGCACTCGTGCTGAACACGCTGTTCGAACGGCCCACGGAGTCGATCTCCGGCCTCGGGCTGGTGGCGCTCGGCCTGCCGTTCTACTGGTACTGGGCCCCGCGTCGGGCGCGGTAGATCGCCGGCCGCCAACTCATCAGGGTAGCGGCCGCAGCCACTCGGCGATGACGCCGCGCGTGTCGACGCCTGTGGCCTGTTCGATGAGGGTGGCCAGTTCGTCGTCGGCGAACGCGCGCTGCTCCCGGGCCGTCCACTCCACCAGGTAGCGCAGCGCGTCGCGCAGGCTCCGCACGCCCTGGGTCTCGAGGCGAATCGTGTCGTCGATCGCTGCCGCCATCAGGCCGCCACGCGAGAAGACGAGCCGGCCGGTGCGGAAGTCCTCCCCGTAACGGGTGGACGCCACGCGACTGAGCTCGACCAGGGACAGGCGCTTGAGGAACCCCGGCGCGCTGGCCAGATTGGACCGGAAACGCCGCTCGAGCATGTCGGCCCTGAAGAGCGCCGGTTCGTCGGTGCCGGCGGCGACGGCCACAATCGCCGCGTACTGTCCGAAGCCCTCGGCAAACCAGATCGAATCGAGGACCGGCGCCAGCTCCCACTGGAAGGGAAAGTAGCCCTGGCCATAGGCGCGCTTCGGCACCCACGCGTGGGCGATGTGGTGGGCGTAATTGTAGAGCACCCGGGCCTCGTCGGCGGCAGTCGACTTTGCGGTGAGACCGGCCGAGGCCGCCAGATAGTAGGTGCTCGAGCCCAGGTGCTCCATGCTCATCCCGTACTCGTGGTCGGGCGAGATCGGCGTCAGCAGCTCCTGGTGCAGTGTGTAGTGCTCGAACGGGACGGTGCCGAACCAGCCGGCGACCCGTTCGAAGGCGGTCAGGGCGAGCCGGCTCACGCGGTCGAGATCGACCGGCCCCTCGGCGTAGCTGGCGAGATAGACAGCCACCGGCGTGGTGGTCAGGCGCCGCACCTCGGCCTTCGGTCCCATGACGATCTGGCCGTCGGCGAGCGCGTAGTAGTCGGGGGCGCGCGCGTCGAGCACCCCGGCGGCGACTGGCCAACGAGGCGCGAGGGTCGCAAAGACCGGCCAGCCCGCCGGCCCTTCCACGCGCAGCCGCACGGGCCGAGCCTCGAAGCCGTCGACGAAGGCGAAGAGGGAATAGCCGAGCGCGCCGAGGTAGCCGTCGCGTACACGCGACTGATCCGAGGCCGACCGCACCGTCTGCTCCAGGGCGCGGAGATCGACCTGGTAGGTGACGCGCGTCGTGCCAGCCGCCAGGTGCCAGCGCGGCCCCTCTTCGCGGGCTGCCGGACGGCCCGCGCCCGCCTCGGCAAAGGCCATCACGTCCTTGACGAAGGCGTCGTAACGCTGTTCGCCGTAGCCCATCGGAATCGCCCGCGGCATGACGAGCGCCTGCGGCGTGGCCAGCGCCGGTGTCCACCTCAGATCGACGGCGACCATCGTGTCGCCGTTGTTGGCATAGCGCACGCGGTAGATGATGTCGTCTGCAGGCTGAGCGGAGGCCAGGGGCGCCGCGGCGAGTGCGGCGATGACCGGAGCAAGGCGACAGATCCACGGCAGGCGCATGCCGGCAGTCTAGTCCCCTGGAAGCGCGATAACTCACATAATTCCCGGCCGCGCCAGCCCGGCGCGCGCCGAGACAGGCGCGTCGCTCCACTACACTTGCCGGACCGTCGTGTCACACCCCCGCACCTTCGCGCCGGCGCTGTTCGTGCCGTTGGTCGTCATCAGTGCGGCGGGGGCCGTCGTGGGGGTGCAGCTGCTGACGTCGCTCGGCATCACGCCGAACACCTCCCTCATCGGCGCCCTGCTGGCGATGCTCCTCGGCCGTGTGCCAGTCGCCGGACTGCGCGCGTTCCGTTCGATTCACGCGCAGAACCTGGCGCAGAGTGCGATGTCGGCCGCCACCTTCGGTGCCGCCAACTCGCTGCTGCTGCCTTTGGGCGTGCCGTTCCTGCTCGGCCGCGAAGACCTGGTGGGGCCGATGCTCGGCGGCGTGGCGTGTGCGATGTTCCTCGACGCCTGGCTGCTCTACCGCCTGTTCGGCAGCCGCATCTTTCCGGCCGACGGCGCCTGGCCGCCCGGGCTGGCCGCCGCCGAGGCGATTCGCGCCGGCGATGCCGGTGGAAGTCACGGGCGGGTGCTCGTCGCCAGCCTGGCTGCCGGTGCGGCCGGCGCGTGGCTGTCGCTCCCGATGGCGGCCTTCGGCACCGCGTTCATCGGCAACGCCTGGGCGCTCGGGATGTTCGGCCTGGGGTTGCTCGCCAGCGGCTACAGCCCACGCCTGCTCGAGATGTCGCTGGCGGCGCACTATGTGCCGCACGGCATGATGATCGGCGCCGGACTCGTGGCGCTGTGGCAGGTGGCGGGGCAGCTGCGCACGCCGGTCGGTGGTAGTGTCGGCACCGGCCAGGCCGGCCACGTCCCGGAAGCGCGAGTTGGCCGCACGCTTGGGGCCGGGGCCGTAGGCTATCTGGCCATCGCCGCCGGAATTGCGCTTGCCGGCGGCCTGGCGGCCTCGATGGCGCCAGGTTCGCTCCTGCTGTTTGTCGTCTATGCGGCGCTGGCCGCCTACGCCCACGAGCTCATCGTTGGACTCGCGGCGATGCATTCAGGGTGGTTCCCGGCCTTCGCCGTGGCGCTCATCACGCTCCTGCTGGGCATCACGCTCGGCTTTCCTCCGGAGGCGCTGGCGCTCTTGACCGGCTTCTCGGTGGCTACCGGCCCGGCCTTCGCCGACATGGGCTACGACCTCAAAGCCGGCTTCGTGCTGCGCGGGCGGGGCGCCGACCCCGCGTTCGAGCTCGAGGGCCGGCAGCAGCAGTTCCTCGCCGCATCGGTCGGCTTCGCCACCGCGCTCGTGGTCGTGCTGCTCTCGTGGCGTGGCTACTTCGCCGCCGGCCTCGTGCCACCGGTGGCCAGGGTTTATGCGACGACGATCGGCGCCGGCGTCGCACCCGGTGTGGCCACTTCGCTGCTACTCTGGGCGGTACCCGGCGCGCTCCTCCAACTGGCCGGCGGTACGCGGCGACAACTGGGTGTGCTGCTGGCGACCGGCCTGCTCATCGCCAACCCGCTGGCGGGCTGGGGTGTGGTGGCCGGTCTGGCCGTGCGCCTGCTGTGGGAGCGCGTGCTGGCGCGGCCGGCCGGGGCCTTGGACGTCGTGGCAGCGGGCTTCATCGCGGGTGACGCCATGTGGTCGTTCGGCGATGCCGTGACGAGGGCACCGCGCGGGCGTGGAGGCGAAGGATGAGTTTGAGTCACACCCTGGTCGTATTCGAGGCGCTCGATTCGCCCCGGGCCTCAGGCGAGACGGTCCGAACCCTGCTGAAGGGAATCGCGGGCGTGACCGTCGAGGTCGAACGCGTCGAGGGTGCGAAAGGTGCCACCGACTTCGTGCGTATCGTCGTGCCCGGCACGACCGGGCAGCGCGCCGGCGGCACCGCCCCGACGCTCGGTATCGTCGGCCGGCTGGGCGGTGTCGGCGCACGGCCGGCGCGCATCGGCCTCGTGTCGGATGCCGACGGCGCCATCGCGGCTGTGACCATTGCCCGCAAGCTCGCCTTCATGCGGCGCGACGGCGACCGCCTTGCCGGCGACGTCATCATCGCGACGCACATCTGTCCAGACGCACCCACCAAGCCGCACCTGCCGGTGGACTTCATGGGGTCACCTGTCTCGATCGCCCAGATGAACGAGCGCGAAGTCACACCCGACATGGCCGCCGTGCTCTCGATCGACACGACCAAGGGCAACCGCCTGCTCAACACGCGCGGCTTCGCGATTTCGCCCACCGTCAAGGAAGGCTGGATTCTGAAGGTGGCCCCCGATCTGCTACGGCTCGCCGAGGTGTCGTCGGGACGGCTGCCGGTGACCTTCCCGATTACCATGCAGGACATCACGCCCTACGGCAACGGCGTCGACCATCTGAACAGCATCCTGCAGCCGGCCACCGCCACCGCCGCGCCGGTGGTCGGCGTGGCCATCTCGGCCGAAACGGCCGTGCCCGGCTGCGCCACTGGCGCCAGCCACGAAGTGGACATCGCCGACGTCGTGCGCTTTGCCATCGAGGTGGCCAAGGAAGTGGGCACCGGCCAGTGCCGGTTCCACGACGAGGCGGAGTTTACAACGCTGGTCGGTCTCTACGGCGATATGCGGCGGCTGCAGGGGGCCGGACGATGAGTGCGGCGAAACTCGGCACCGTCACCATCGGCCAAGCACCACGCCCCGACGTGACGCCCATGCTCGACCAGCACGTGCCAGCCGGCATCGAGCGCGTGCATGTCGGCGTGCTCGACCGGCTGAGCGACGGCGACATCGCCGCGCAATTCGGGCCGCGGCCGCGCGAGCAGCGGATGCTCACGCGGCTCATCGACGGACGGGCCGTCGAAGTGGACGCCAGGGCGGTGGAGGCCGGCGTGCAACGCAAACTCATCGAGCTCGAGGATGCCGGCTGCACGGTCGTGGTCGTGCTCTGCACGGGCGTGTTCCGCGGCCTGCGGTCGCGGCGGGCGTGGCTCATCGAGCCCGACCGTATCCTGCCGGCGCTGGTCGGCGGTCTGGTGGGCCCGCGCCGCGTCGGCATCGTATCGCCGCTCGAGATACCGCTCGATGCGGCCCGACGCAAGTGGGCGGCACTGCAGATTCCTCCGAGCGGGGCGGTGGCCTCGCCCTACACGGCCACCGACGACGGCGTGACGGCCGCCGCGCGCGAACTGCAGCGCGCCGGCGCCGACGCGCTCCTCATGGACTGCATCGGCTACACCGATCGCCACCGAGCGGCCGCCGCCCGCGCCACCGGCCTGCCCGTGATGCTGTCGAGCGATCTCGTGGCGCGGGTCACCGGTGCGTGCCTCTACGAGGCGCCATGACGCTGCTATTGCTCAGCAACTCCCGCAACCCCGGCGGCGACTACCTGGCCCATGCGCTCGAGGCGTTCGCGGCGCTGCTTGGCGGACGCACGGCCGCGTGGTTCGTGCCGTTTGCCGGCGTCACCATGCCCTGGGACGTCTACACTCGCACCGTTGCGACGGCGCTGGCTCCGCTCGGCGTGCAGGTCACCGGCGCCGACAGCCGTCCGGCCCCCGCCGACGGCGAGGCCGTGCTCGTCGGCGGCGGCAACACCTTCCAGTTGCTGGCCGAAGTACGTGCTCGCGGTCTGCTGACGCTGATCCGCGAGCGTGTGGCCGACGGCACACCGTACGCCGGCTGGAGCGCCGGCGCCAACCTGGCGTGTCCCACCATCCGCACGACCAACGACATGCCGATCGTGGATCCTGGTGGCTTCGAGGCGCTGAACCTGGTGCCCTATCAGATCAACCCGCACTTCACGAATGCCATGCCGCCGGGCCATCAGGGCGAAACGCGCGAACAGCGGCTGACGGAGTTTGTGACCGCCAACCCCGCCGTCGACGTGCTCGGCGTGCCGGAAGGCTGCTGGCTCGCGGCACAAGGCAGCCTCCACACGCTGCACGGCCCGAACGACGCCGTGTGGATCCGGCATGGGCGGCCGCCCGCGCCGCTTCGTCCGGGGCCGCTTCCCGCGGCGCTCATCGGCCTCTAAGCGTGGCCGCCGCCACCACCGCCGGGGGTGGGGCCCGGTCCGCGGACTATCATTCACAGCGTCGCCGTGACGATCACGTCGCTGTCGCTTGGCCGTTGTTCTCGGAGTGTTCCATGCGTGTCGCCCTCACCCGGTCGCTTGGCCCGATCGCCGTCCTGGCGCTCGCGTTGGCCCCCGGCCTCGCCCATGCGCAGCCCGATCCCGATCGCCAACTGTGGCTGCAGGCGCTCGCCCTCGGCCAGCTCCCAGGCGCATGGCGCTCGCACCTCGAGGTGCAGCCGCGACGGTTCGACGGCGGATCGGAGCCGGGCCTCACGATCGTGCGGGCGGCACTTGGCCGTCGCCTGTCGCCGTCAGTCACCGCGTGGGCGGGCTACGCCTGGGTGCCGCGCACTTTCGGACCCGGCGTGAAGCACGAGCAGCGGATCTGGCAGCAGCTGTCGATCACTGGACCCGCGCTCGGCGCCTGGGCCACCTCGGCCCGCGTCCGGCTCGAGCAGCGCTGGCTCGAGCCCTGGGACGGCGTCTCGCACCGGCTGCGGATGCTGGCCCGCACGCAACGCCCGCTCGGTGCCGGCAGCCCCTGGGGCGTGTGGGCCTACGACGAGTTGATGGTCACGATGGACGACACGCACCTGGGCCCGTCGAGCGGATACGATCGCAATCGCCTCGCCGGCGGCGTCTCGCGCCGCCTGTCGCCGGCGGCCTCAATCGACGCCGGCTACCTCTGGGAGCGTGCGACCCGCGGCGCCACCGCGCGCCGCAACGATCACGTCGCCATCGGCGTCCTGAACCTGGCTTGGCCTCGTCGATGAATCCGTGCCCCGAGTTGATCATGGCCCCCGAAGTCGAAACAATGTCCCCGAGGAGATTCCCATCGATGCCGCAGCCCGCCGTCAGGTTCGTTCTCTCGCTGTGCGCCGCCGCGCTCACCGCCGGCGCCGTACACGTCGCCGCCCAGCAGGCCGCACCCCGCGGTGCCTCGGCGCCGCCCGAGCACGCCAAGGTCACCCCCGTCAATAACCTGCCCAACCCCTACGAGACGGTGCGCAACTTCGGCACGCTGCCCGATGGGCGCAAGTGGGGCTCGGTGAGCGCCGTCGCCGTCGACATCGATGGCACGTCCATCTGGGCCGGCGACCGCTGCGGCACGAACTCGTGTGCCGGATCGGACGTCAATCCGATCGTGAAGCTCGATGCCTCTGGGAAGGTCGTCGCGAGCTTCGGCGCCGGTCTCATCATGTGGCCCCACGGCATCGACGTCGACAAACAGGGCAACGTGTGGGTCGTCGATGCGCGTTCGGCCACGCCCGCGGAACTGACGAAGTTCCCGAACGCGGCGGGGAAGGGCCACGCCGTGCTGAAGTTCAGCCCGCAGGGCAAGCTCCTGCTCACACTCGGCACGCCCGGCACGCCCGGCAATCCGCCACAGGCGTTCACCGAGCCGAACGACGTGGCCATTGCCGCCGACGGCAGCATCTTCGTGGCCGAGGCGCACAACGACCAGTATCTCGACGAGAACGCCACCACCGGCATCGGCCGCATCTCGAAGTTCACGGCCGACGGCAAGTTCGTCAAGAGCTTCGGCACCTACGGCTACGGCCCGGGACAGTTCCGTGGGGCCCACGCGTTGGCCTTCGACTCGAAGGGCCGCCTGTTCGTGGCCGACCGCGGCAACCGCCGGATTCAGATCTTCGATCAAGAGGGCAAGCACCTCGACACCTGGTATCAGTTCAGCCGTATCAGCGGGCTGCACATCGCGGCCGACGACACGCTCTACGCGATCGATTCGGAGTCGGACGATAACTACAACCCGGGCTGGCGCAAGGGGCTGCGCGTTGGCAGCGCGCGTACCGGCGAGGTGTGGTATTTCGTGCCCGAGCACGTGTCGAAGCAGGCCTCGGGCATGGGCGGCTACGGGTCGATGGGCGAGGGCGTCACCGTCGACCGCCAGGGCAACGTCTACGCCGGCGAGGTGGGCCCCATCCAGGGGCTCACCAAGTTCATCCCGCGTCTCAAGCGCTAGGCAGCCGTTGGCACTCGACTCCGCGAGCCGCGTTCCACCGCGGCTCGCGCGTCGAGCCCTCGTCGCCCACGCCGTCTCCCTGCCGTTGAGACGGCGGCCGGCCGCTGGCGTCGTCCCAGCCAGTGCGTCCACGCCCGGGCATTCCCCCCGGAGGTCCGGGAATTTCCCGCACCGGTTTCCCCGCCTTCTGGTGTTCCAGGCGCCCGCTCGCCGCCAGACGCCTCGACCCTGGCGGCATCCCGATTGCAGCCCGGCCGGTTGGATGCGGCGTCAACTTGGCTCGACCGGACGCCCGCAGGGCTAGGAGCGGACCATGAGACGTGTTGGCAACTGGGCGGTCGCGGTGGCCACCCTAACGATGATGGCCAGCGTCGGCATGAAGGCGCTGTCTGAACCATCCGCCGGTGCGGCTGTTGTCGCGCCGACCCTTTCGGCTGCCGCGTCCACGGCGGCCTCGGCCTCGGCCGCGGCGCAGCAGGCGCCGGCCTCGGGCTATGTCGGGGCCGAGACCTGTGTGGGCTGTCACACGGGCTACGACGCCAACGTCGCCCCCACCAAGCACGGCTTCGCGGCGAATTCGCGCACGCCGATGGCCCAGCAGGGCTGCGAGTCGTGTCACGGACCTGGCGAGGCGCACGCGAGCGATCCGGAGACAGTCAAGCCGGTGCAGTTCGCCACGGTCGATGCTGCCACGGCCAATCAGCAGTGCCTCAGCTGTCACAACCGCGGCGACCACGCCCTCTGGAGCGGCAGCCAGCACGAGAACCGCAACCTGAAGTGCGCCGACTGCCACAGCGTGCACGCCGCCGAGGGCCCGGCCCTGATGCGCGCCACGACGCAGCAGCTCACCTGTGCCACCTGCCACCAGTCGGTCACCAACAAGCAGCAGCGCTTCAATCACATGCCCGTGCGCGAAGGCACGATGACGTGCTCGTCGTGCCACAACGTCCACGGCTCGGTGAACGTCAAGCTCCTGCGCGTCGGCACGACCGTGGATCAGAGCTGCACGAGCTGCCACACCGAGAAGCGGGGCCCGTTCCTGTGGGAGCACGCACCGGTGGTCGACAGCTGCACGACCTGCCACGACTCGCACGGCAGCAACAACGACGGCATGCTGGCGGCCAAGATGCCGTTCCTCTGCCAGCGGTGTCACGTGACCTCGCGGCATCCTCCTACCGTTTACGAGGGCTCCACCCTGCAGAACTCGCAGAACGCCAACAAGATCTTCGGGAAGTCCTGCGCCAGCTGCCATCAGCAGGTGCACGGTTCGAATCACCCGAACGGCAAGTTCTTCCTGCGCTGATTGGGAGGCATGTGATGCGCACCAGACTTGTCACCACGATTGCGGCGCTGCTGCTCGCCTCCGCCTCCATGGCTCGGGCGCAGTCGGCGCCGACCAAGCCCGAACCCGCTACCGTGCCCTCAACGGGGCTGCTCGACGTCGGTTACCGCGGTGGCGACGTCACGGGCGATGAAGCGCGCTTCGAGCGCTACCGCGACCTGCGCCCTGGTGCCACCTCGCTCTTCGAGATGAAGAAGCACACCGAGAGCTACCGGTTCGGTGCCGAGGCCTTCAACGCCGGCTACCGCGACCAGCGCTACGGCGCCGACTTCACCAACGGCAAGCTGTCCTTTCGCGGCGAATTCACTTCCGTTCCGCTGAACTACCTCTACGACGCGCCGCTCATCTGGACCAACGAGGGCCAGGGACGGTTCACTATCGACCCGGCGCTGCGCCGAGCGGTGCAGGATGGTAGGGCTGTGGGCGTGCCGTGTGCGCCCGGCTCCGGGCCAGCCAGCTGCAACGCCAGCACCTCCGCCGCAGCGATTGGCAACCGCTCGATCTACAACACCGCTCTCCACTTCGACGACATCTCCGTAAAGCGCGAGATCGTCGACCTCAGGGTGGGCTACTTCGCCACCCCGGCGTTCGACGTGAACGTTGGCTTCCAGTCGACCGGCCGCACGGGATCGATGCCCTGGAACGCCTCCTACTCGTTCAACAACTCGAACCAGTTGGCCGCCCCGATCGATCAGCGGAACAACGAGGTCAGAGTCGGCACCGAGTGGGTCAACAAGAAGGGCATGGTGCGGGTCGACTATTGGGGCAGCTTCTTCAACAATGCCATCCAGACGCTGACCTGGGACAACCCGATTCGAGCTACCGACACCTTCCCCTACAACGCCAGCGGCTACAGCAACGGCCTCGGTTCGGCGTTGGGGCAGAGCGCGCTGTGGCCGAGCAACTCGCTCAACTCGTTCGGCCTCACGGGGATGTACAAAGCGCTGCCGAAGACCACGGTCAACGGTAACGTCCAGCTCACCTACATGCGGCAGAACGAGTCGCTGCTGCCGTGGTCGCTGAACAGCTCCATCAACAACCCGACCGTGCTGGCCGCGTTCCCTGGTCTACGGGCGCTGCCGCGCGCCTCCGCGCAGGCCGAAGTCAACGGCCTGAACGCCCTGGTCAATGCCAGCAGCCGGCCCACCCGCTACCTGACGTTGCAGGCGCGCTACCGCTACAACAAGCACGACAACAACACGCCGCACTTCGACGGCAGCGAGTACGTGCGCTTCGACGCCGTGCCGGAGGAGTTCACCGACGATCCGGCCACCAACCACGTCGAGGGCTTCTCGGAGTACTTCCAGATCGTGCGGAAGAACTTCGACGCCAATGCCACGTTCGGCCTGCATGAGTTCGGGTCGTTCCGTGTCGGCTACGCCAACGAGATGTTCGACCGTGAAGGCCGCGGGTTCAGCCAGGTCTCCGACCATGTGCTGCGCCTGGCCTACGACGCCAACCTCTACCAGAAGATCACGGTGCGGGCGACCCTCGACAGCTCCCGCCGCCGCGGCGATGGCTACATCCTGAGCGGCGTCGACTACGAGACGGGGCCCGCTGGCACGCAGCCCGGGCTTCGCTACTTCGACGAGGCCGACCGCGATCGCACGCGCGCCGCGCTGGTCTTCAGTGCCAATCCCGTGAGTGCGGTGGGAGTGTTCCTGCAACTGGCGACCACCCGCGACACGTTCCTGGCCGACAACTCGATCCCGATCGGCCGCGATCAGTTCGGCCTGCTGAGCCAGGACATGAACGCCGTCGTGGCGGGTGTCGACATCAACCCGAACGACTTGGTGCACTTCGGCGCCAGCTACGGTTACGACACGTTCGATGCGTTGCAGAAGTCGCGCAACGCCAACCCGCCGCCCGACCCGAGCTGGACGGATCCGGCCAGGGACTGGACGCTCGACAACAACGAAGTCGTCAAGACCTTCATGGCCTATCTCGATTTCACGGGCGTGGCCAACGCCAAGGCCGACGTGCACCTCAGCTACGAGCGCAACGACTCGGACAACGCCTTCGACTACGGCGGTCCGCGCATCGCGGCGCTGCAGACCGCAAACAGCTTCATCGTGCTGCCCAACGTGGTCAACCAGTGGAACCGCTTCACGGCCGACGTGAAGTACTTCTTCACGCCCAAAGTCGGCGTCGGCATCGGCTACTGGTTCGACAAGCTCGACGTCACCGATTTTGCCACCATCGATTCGAATGGTCCGCAGGGCTTCACCACCGCGACCGGCCTGCCGCGTATCGACTGGCTGGGCGGGCTGATGACGGGCTACGGCAATCGCCCCTATGAAGGCAGCCGTGTGTTCGCACGCCTGCTGTATCGGTTCTGATATGGAGCCTCGGGCCGCGGCGGCGCCGTGGCCCGGGCCTCGGTTCGCTCCTTCTCGCCGGGCCAGCCGGTGTCTGTTCGGTGACGAGCGCCCCGCCCGGCGCTCCCCATGCGCCGTCGGCGAGCGATTGCCAGTATCCTGAGACGTGGTGCCGGGCTGAGCAGTGGCCGGCGCCGCGTCCTCGACCGTGCCGACCTTCCCACCCGTGGCCAGATGGGCCCTCGTCGCGCTCGCCCTGGCGCTGCTCAACGCGTCGCTCACCATCGTCAACATCTGGCCGACGCCGTTCGTCCGGCTGAGCGGCGATCTCTCGCTCGAAGTGCTCGCGACCGCCGTCCTGCTCGCGCTGCTGGAGCCCTGGGTGCGGCCGAGAACAACCGGCGTGGCGCGGGCGCTGGCGGCGCTCTGGGTGGCGCTGACGATCGGACGCTATGCCGATGTGACCGCCCGGTCGCTGTGGGGGCGTCCCATCAACCTCTACTGGGACATGCCGCATCTGCCGGCGGTGGGGGCGATGCTGGCGGCGGTGGCCACCCCGCGGGTGCTGGTGGCCGCCCTTGCCGGCCTCGTCCTGGTGCCGACCCTGCTCTACCTGCCGCTGCGCTGGGCATTCGCGCGGCTCATCGACGGCACCGCCGACCAGACGATCCGCCGCGTGGTCGTGGCGCTGGCCCTCGTCGCGGCCGGGTGGGGGGCGGTGCAGCGGGTCGATCCGGACCAGGTGCCGCAGTGGCCGGGCATCGCCACCCCCGTCACCGTCGTGTGGGCGGCGCAGGCGCGTCAATACGCCATCGAGATGGGCGGCGCCGGGGTCCGCGCGCTCGGGCCGGCGCCCATCGTCGAGTCCACGCTCGAGCGCGTTTTGGGTGCCGACGTGCTGCTTCTCTTCGTCGAGTCGTACGGCGCCGTGAGCTGGGAGCGTCCGGCCTTCGCCAAGGCACTCGGGCCGGTGCGGCAGCAGCTCGACGACGCCATTGGCGCGACGGGCCGGTCGGTGGTCTCCACCTACCTCGACTCGCCGACCTTCGGCGGTGAGTCGTGGCTGGCGCACATCAGCCTGCTCTCGGGCACCGAAGTGCGCGACGGCGCCACCAATCTGCGTCTCATGGGGCAGCGGCGCGACACCATGGTGACGGCCTTCGCGCGGCACGGCTATCGCACCGTGGCGATCATGCCCGGCATTCGCGGACGCTGGCGGGAAGGGGCCTTCTACGGCTTTGACAAGGTCTACGACGCCGACGCGCTGGCCTATCGGGGGCCGTCGTTCGGATGGTGGGACATCACCGACCAGTTCGCCCTGGCGCGCCTCGACGCCCTCGAACTGGCCCCGGGCGGTCGCCAGCCCGTCTTCGCCGTGTTTCCAACCATCAGTACCCATACGCCTTTCACGCCGGCCCCTCCGTACCAGCCCGACTGGGCGCGCGTGCTCACTCCCGACTCGCACGATCGGGCGGAACTCGATGCGGCGTGGGCAATTCCCGCCGACTGGCTCGACCTCGGCCCCGGCTACGTGCGGGCGTTGACCTACGCCTACCAGACGTTTGGCGGCTACCTGCGGCTGCGCGCCGATCGCGATTTCGTGCTCATCCTGGTCGGCGATCATCAGCCGCCGGCCCTCGTGAGCGGCGAGGGCGCACCCTGGCACGTGCCGATGCACGTCATCACATCGCGGCCGGCCGTGCTCGCCGCGCTCGAAGCGCACGGCTTCCGTCCGGGCCTCCGGCCGGAGTTGCCGCTCACCTCCCGCCTGCACGAGGCCCTGCCGCGCCTGCTCGACACCTTCGGCAGCCGTTGACACCGTGCTCTTCACCGAGCCCACGTTCCTCTTCGTCTTCCTGCCCGTGGTGCTGCTCCTGCATCTGGTCGCCTGGACGCCGTTCAGGAACGCCTGGCTCGTCGTGGCGAGCATCGTCTTCTACGCATCGGGTGCGGGCGCCTTCACGGGCCTCATTCTCGTGTCGATTGCGGTCAACTACGGGGCGGCGCTGGCCATCGACCGTGCCCGCGGGCGTCCGGCCGCAGCGCGGCTGCTCACGGCCACCGTCGCGGCGAACATCGCCGTACTCGCGGTGTTCAAGTACACGAGCTTCCTCGGCGCGAACCTGAACGCGATCGCGGCGGCGCTCGGTGTGGGGCCGTTCGCCGTGCCGGCGGTCGTGCTGCCGATCGGCATCTCATTTTTCACGTTCCACGCCATCTCCTACGTGGTCGACGTGGCGCGTGGGGCGGCCGTCGCGCAGAAGGGCCCGATCGCCGCGGCGCTCTACCTGCTGCTCTTTCCGCAGCTCATTGCCGGTCCGATCATCCGATACCACGACATCGCGGCACAGCTCACCTCACGCCGGGTCGGCCTCGGCGACATCGCCATAGGCATGCGCCGCTTCATTCTGGGCCTGGCCAAGAAGATGCTCGTTGCCAACGTCGTCGCCGGGCCGGCCGATCGGATCTTCGCGCTGCCGACGGCGGAACTGACGGCGGGGCTCGCCTGGCTCGCCGTCATCTGCTACACGATCCAGATCTATTTCGACTTCTCCGGCTACTCCGACATGGCCATCGGCCTTGGACGGATGTTCGGGTTCCGCTTCCCCGAGAACTTCCGCCACCCCTACGCCGCCACCTCGGTGCAGGACTTCTGGCGCCGCTGGCACATCTCGCTCTCGACGTGGTTCCGCGACTATCTCTACGTACCGCTCGGCGGCAGTCGCGGCACGCCGGCGCGCACCTACCTGAACCTCGTCACCGTCTTCGCGCTGTGCGGCCTCTGGCACGGCGCCAACTGGACGTTCGTCGTGTGGGGCCTCTTCCACGGGGCCTTCCTCGTCGCCGAGCGTCTGGTGGCAGCCTCTGCCGCGCGGGGCCAGGCCGCTCACAGAACCGTACGGGGCCTCGCCCCGTCGTCGGCGGCCGGGTCGCGCGCATCCTCCATCGCCGGGCGATCGCTCGCGCGCGCCTACACGCTGCTCGTCGTGATGGTGGCGTGGGTGCTCTTCCGCGCCGACTCCCTCACCGCCGCGCTCGGCATGCTCGGCGCGATGGCCGGGGGTGGGGCGGGAGCGCCGACGACGTGGTCGGTCGCGTGGTACCTCACGCCCGAGGTCGTGCTGGCACTCGCGGCCGGTCTCATCGGGTCCGGCCCGCTCGCCCCGGCGCTGGTCGAGCGGCTTGCTGGCACCCCCGCCGTCGGCGTCATCGCCGCCCGGTTCAATCCGCTTGCCTCGGCGGGCGTCGTGGCGGCCCTGGTCGTGCTGCTCTCGGCTTCGCTCCTGCTCAGCGCCGCCGGCACCTACAGTCCGTTCATCTACTTCAGGTTCTGATGACGCGCCTGTCGCCGCCCTCCGCCGCCCCGCGTGCCCCCGAGTGGCGTTTGTCGCCGTGGGCCGAGCGGCTGCTCGTCGTGTGCGTCGCGTTGGCGCTCGTGGCGCCCGGCGCCGGCACGCTGCTGGGCCTCGATTCCGAGGTGGCGCGCGATGCCCCGGCTGCGGCTGCACCCGTCGCCGGCCTGGCGGATTTCTCCCGCCACTTCGCAACCCGCTTCGCCTTCCGGCCGCGGCTGGTCCGCTGGCAGGCGGCGCTGCGCTACACGCTGTTCGGGGTGTCGCCGTTGACCACCGTGTTGCGCGGACGCGACGGCTGGTGGTTCTACGCCGACGACGGCGCCATCGAAGACGCCACTCGGGCGACGCCGTTCACGGCCGTCGAACTCGACGAGTGGGGCACGACGCTGCAGCGCACGGCCGACTGGCTGGCGGCGCAGGGCATCGCCTACGTGTTCGTGCTGGCGCCCGACAAGCACACGATCTATCCGGAGTTCCTGCCGCTGTCGATGCGCCTCGACGCCGACCGCGTCTCCCGCGCCGACCAGCTCGTCGGTATGCTCCGCGCGCGCACCACGGTGCCGGTCGTCGATTTGCGCCAGACGCTCGTCGAGGCCAAGGCCGAGGGACGGACCTATCACCGCACCGATACCCACTGGAACGATCCGGGCGCCGCGGCCGCCTACCGGCAGATCATCGCGGCCGTTCGTGCGCAGGTGCCCGCCGTGCCGGTCGCCGAGCCTGACGCCGCGTTCCGCCTCGTGCCCCGTGACGTCCCGGGCATGGATCTGGCCGAGATGGCCGGCCTCACGCGCCTGACCACCGAGACCGATCTCGCGCTCGTGCCGCGTCGCCCGCGCGTCGCCCGCGTCGTCGAACCGGCGCATACCGATCCGGGCTTCGCCACCGCACGCCTGGTGACGGTGGTCGACGATCCCGCCCTGCCGCGGGCGCTGGTCTACCGCGACTCGTTCGGCTCGGCGCTCGTGCCGTTTCTGGCCGAGCACTTCTCGCGCGCCGTGTTCCTGTGGGAGTACGACGTGATGCCGTCGACGGTGCGGCAGGAGCGTCCGCAGGTCGTGATTCAGGAATGGGCAGGGCGACGGCTCTTCACGCGCCTGCCGTGGGACGCGGTGGGCGAAGACCGCGAGGCGGCCGACGAGGCTGCCGCAATCAGCAGTAGCCGGGCGGCGCGTCGATGAGCACCAGCCGCCGGCGCAGGTCGTCGTAGACGTTGGTCCCGAGCGCGGCGGCCAGGCGCGCGGGCTCGAGCGGGGGCGTCAGGTCGGCGGCTACGGTCACCGTGTCGGGCAGGTAGCGACGGCAGGCGCCGAACTCCTCGGCGTAGTCGGGTGTCGGGAAGCGCAGCGTCAGCACCGTCGCCTCATCCACGCGCGCGACTGCGTAGAGTGGGTTCACGGCCAGGACGCCGGTCACGGTGGCAGCCGAGGGCACGGCGCGGCGCTGGAAGACCTCGGGATCGCGGCTGGCCACGAGCGTCACCGAGGGCTCGGCGCCGACGGCCTCGGGCGCGACATGGCGCGTCAAGTCCACGACCGCCTCATCGACCAGCGTCTCGAAGAGGACGCGGTCGGCAAAGAGACGCGGACCGAGCGGCGCGAAGAGATCGGCGTAACCGGCGGGCGTGAGCGTCATCCCCGCCGAGAAGTTGTCCCCGAGGGCGCTGTGGAGGTGCGGCATCACGAGCGTGCCGGCCGGTCCCACCAGCCGCATCAGTTCCTCGGCCAGGGCACGCCGCCGCCACACGTAGGGGAAGGCGTCTGACAGCATCACGAGCGACGCCACGCCGCGGGCGAAGGGCAGCGGGTCGTTGGCGTCGCAGCACACGGCGTGCACGCCTGGAACGGTCAGGCGCGTCGTGAGCCAGAGCTTCCAGAAGTAGAGGTCGGCAACGATGGTCGCGCCGGGGCCGCCGTTCAGACCGGCGATGACGCGCGTAAGGTGGCCCGAGCCGCCACAGACGTCGATTGCCCAGCCACGAGTGGTCGTCGGCGTCGCTGCCAGCGCGCGCAGCACGCCGGACGCGGTGACGAATGTGGGATCGGAGAGACGATAGAGGAAGTAGGTGCCCTCGGCGTCGGGACTGAGCAGGTCGATCGCCTCGCGGTAGGTCGCCAGAGCGCCGCGGTCGGCGAGCGCGCGGAAAGCCTGGCGTCGCTGCTCGTCGAGCTCGAGCATGATGTCGAGCGCGTCGTCGTGCCGGCCCGCCTCGATGGCATTGATCGCCCTACGCTCGCGATCGCCAGCCATGAGGACCGGAATGCCCGCCACGACTGGATAGGCGCAGCAGGCGCAGCCGAGCACGGCTGACGTCACGCCGTCTGCGTCGTGGAGGGATGGCACATCGTCCACCAGGGTCAGCGCGGTGCCGCAGAAAGGACAGCGGAGCAGGGCGAGCAGCGATGCATGCATGACGGCCATCAGGACCCGAGGCCCACCGGCGAGGTGCCGAGGCGATCGAGGAAGGTCGGGCCCGATGCCCCGACCGGCGCGCGACGGTAGTGTTCGAAGGCGATGAGGCCGGCGTCGGCGTCGGTGAGGGCGGCAAACGCGCTGGCCGCAAACTGCGACCAGTGGCACCGGATGGCGGCCAGCTTCACCGCCGCGTAGGGCCCGGCGTCGACAACCAGCGTCGGTGCCGGTGCGTCGGCGCCAAAGACGTCGGGGTCGAGGAGGCCCGGAACCGCCGGTGCCCGATCGCCGGCGCGCTCAGTGACCGCGCGCATCTGCCCGCGCGGCATCGAGACGTAGAAGAGCGCTGGCGCACGCGGCCCCAGTGCCGCCACGGCCGCGGTCGTGCGCTCGTGCACGGCGATGTGATCGGGGTGCCAGTAGAGGCCGTCGGCGTCGAACGTGACGACGACGTGTGGCTGGTAGGTCCCGAGCATCGCCGCCACGTCCGCTTCGAGCACTTCCGGCGCGATCCACGGGAGCATGCCATCGGCATGCTCGCCAGCGACCGCCGTGGCGGCGCCGAGCACACGAGCGGCGGCCAGAAACTCTGCCGCGCGCACGGCACCGAGGCGGGTCACCGCGTCGGCATCCTGCGAGCCGGCGGGCCCGGCCTCGCCTCGCGTCAGCGACACGACGACGACCCGCGCGCCGAGCGCCGCCGATCGGGCGAAGAGACCGCCGCAGGCCAGCGACTCGTCGTCGGGGTGCGCAAAGATCCCGAGCAGCGTCGGTGCGGTGTCGGTCATCTCGGAGCGCCAGGGCCGGAGTCTCGGACGACCTGACGGTAGATGGTCTCGTAGGCCTCGACCATCCGCGCGAGCTCGAAGCGTTCGACCGCAAAGCGGCGCACCGCCCGCCGGTCGAGGGCGAGCACGCCTTGCAGGCCCGCCTTCATCGCCGCCAGCGACGCGAAGACGCCGCCGGAAACGCCGTGCGCCACGACCTCGGCGACCGCACCGGTGTCGAGGGCCGCCACTGGCGTGCCGCAGGCCATGGCTTCGGCCAGCACGAGACCGAACGCCTCGGCCTGCTGCACCGGGTAGAGGAGCGCCCGGGCGCCGCCGAGCAGGGCGGCCTTGTCGCGGGCCGAGACCTCGCCCACATAGATGACCGCCCGGCCGTCGACGAGCGGTGCCACGACCTCGCGGTAGTAGTCATTCACCGCCGCGGCCAGGCGCAGCGGCAGCCCGGCGTCCTTTGCCACGTCGATCGCCTCGCGCACGCCTTTGCCCTCGGTGAAGCGTCCGAGGAAGAGCAGATAGTCGTCTGGTGTTTCACGAAAGGGCAGCGCCGCGGTGTCGACGCCATGAGGCACGGTGCCGGCGACGCGGAGGCCAGCGAGGCGCTGAGCCTGGTGGCGCGAGACGGCGACGAAGGGCGCTTCGGGATACTGCCGCCACATAGCGATTTCGTCGTCGGCTGGCGCGTAGTGCACCGTATGCACGACGGGCGTCGTGACCAGCCGTCCGAACGCCAGCGACATCGGGTAGTACTCCGACTGGCAGTGAATGAGTTCGAACTCGCCAGCGCGCTCGAACGCCGCCGAGAGATTCATCAGCTCCGACAGTTCCCACGGCCACATGGCGGTGTCCTCCCGGTAGCCGCGCGGGAAGCTGGCGTGCAGCGTCGCGCGCGTTGTCGAGTGGCCGGCGGCAAAGAGCGTCACGGCGTGGCCGCGGGCCACCAGACCCTCGGTCAGCTGCGAGGTGAACAGCTCGATCGAGCCCGAGCGTGGCGGCGGCACCGAGGTCGCGACCGGCGCCACCTGGGCGATGCGCAGGGGGCGGGTCATCGGCCGGCCGTCTCCAGCAGCCGCGGCAGCACTCTGGCGGCGTCGAAGCACTCGACGGCGATCTCGCGCGCCCGGCGGGCGTGTGCGGGGTAGTCCGTCTGCAGCCGATCGAGACCGGTCAGGGCCTCGTCCGGCGTCGAGAAGGCGAGCAGACCCTCGCCTTCGGGCAGGTGTGCACTCCAGCCGGTATCCTGCACCAGCGCCGGCCGCGACGCCGCGAGGTAGCACTCGGTGCGATCGCTGAACCAGCCCGATTGCCGCGACACGTAGGCGTGCTTGGCCACGGCGAACTCGCCGCGCGATCCCTGCACGTAGGCACGGTAGTCCCACAGATGGCGCGACACGCCCATCCCGTCGACGGTCTGCCAGCCATGCGCTCGCAGCAGGTCCTGCGGTCCGTTGACGGCCAGCTCCAGTGGATGCTTCGACCGTGCGGCCACGTCGATGAACTTCATGAACTCGATGTTCTTGTTGCCGTCGACTTCGGCGAAGCTCTCGATCTGCCACGTCATCACGGTGGTGAAGCGTGGGCCGGCCGTGCCCTCCTCCGTCTTCCAAAGGTCGGTCACGACCGGCTGCCAGGTCTTGTGCCAGGTGAAACCGCCCGTCGGCACGTCGCAGGCCGGCGTGCCGATATTGGCACCGAAGGTGAACAGATGATGGAAGCGGCGGAAGAACCCGACGTAGGAGTCGTCGCCGCCGGCCAGGGCCAGTTGCGTGAAGACCGGGTCGGTGTCGATGAAGACCGCGCGCGGGATCCTGGCGTACTCGTCGCGCCAGAACCAGGAACCGCCCGACAGGTTGATGTAGAGATCGGCATCGGCGCAGAAGCCGGCGACCGTGTCGCGCGGCGCCCCGTGCCAGGTGCCGTCCCAGTTCACGAAGCTCCAGCGCTGGCCGAGTCCGAACGGCGCCAGCGCCTCGTGGATGTAGCGGGTACCGTAGCCCGGCTCTTTCGAGCGGGTGTTCTCGACCGGGTCGTAGATGCACTCACCGGTGTCTTCCACGTAGAAGACCTCGTGGCCGAGGGCGCGCAGCCCCAGCAGGTACATCAGTGAGCACCAGGTCACGCCGCCGAACGGATAGCGCGCGATGATGCCGGCGACGAGGATCTTCACGGCCAGGCCAGCATCACAGCGCGTGCATGACCTCGTCGACCGACGCCGGTTCGTCGAGCGAGCGGCCGAGCGCGAGGCGGGCGCACATGCGGCGGTAGAGGTCGTTGCCAGCCAGCAGCGCCTCGTGCCTGCCCTCGGCAACGAGGCGGCCCTCGTGCAACACGAGGATGCGGTCGGCGTCGCGGATGGTCGACAGCCGGTGGGCGATGACGATCGTGGTGCGGCCGGCCCTGAGGCGGCCGAGCGCGCTGAAGACCGCTTCCTCGGAAATCGCATCGAGCGAAGAGGTGGGCTCGTCGAGCACCAGGATGCGCGCGTTCTTGAGCAGCGCGCGGGCGATGCTGAGGCGCTGGCGCTCGCCGCCCGAGAGCGTACCCCCAGCCTCGCCGAGCGGTGTGTCGTAGCCTTGCGGCAGGCGCGCGATGAAGTGATCCACGTGCGCCGCTTCAGCCGCGGCCCTCACCTCCGCGTCGGTTGCCGTCAGACGGCCGTAGCGGATGTTGTCGGCGATGGTGGTGCCGAAGAGCACGGCGTCCTGCGGCACCAGGGCCACCTGCTCGCGCAGCGATGTCAGGGAGTAGCATCGAACGTCCACGCCGTCGAGCAACACGCAGCCACCGGTCGGCTCGAAGAAGCGGGGAATGAGGCTCGCCAGCGTCGACTTGCCGGCGCCCGTCAAGCCGACGAGCGCCACCAGCTCGCCCGGCCGGGCGACGAAGCTGATGCCGTCGAGGATCGGCCGCCCGGCCTCGTAGGCGAAGCGCACCTGGTCGAAGCGCAACTCGCCGGTAGCCGCCGACGCGTCGAGCCCGACGGCGGGGTCGTCGCTCTCCGGAGCGATCGCGAAGACCTCGCGGACGCGCCGGGCGCTGGCCACCGCCTGTTGCAGCGACCCGGCGGTGTGGGCGATCGATGACAGCGGGGTGTAGACGGCGGCGAGGTAGGCGAGCACCACCAGCAGGCTGCCCACGGTCAGGCTGCCATCGAGCACGTGCATGCCGCCCACCGTGAGGATGAGCGCGGTGCCGACCAGGGTAATGACGCTGAGGGCGATTCCGAAGAGCGACTCCTGCCAGGTCAGGCGCAGCCGCGCGCGCATCGTCTCGTTGCCGACGGCAGTGAAACGCGCGATCTCGTGCCCTTCGCGCGCGAAGCTCTTCACGACACGCACCGACGACAGCACCTCGAACATCCGCTCGACGAGCGACGACTCGGCCTCCTTCACCTTTTCGGCGCGATCGACCATCCGGGTCGAGTAGTAGCGCAGGCTGGCGTAGAGAAACGGCACCACCGCGAGCGAGAGGAGCGCCAGGGCGAGATCGAGCTCGGCGAGGATGGCGAACATCACCGTGAGTTTGAGCGCCGAGATGGCGAGCGGAAAAACGCCGCCCATGGCGAGGTCGTTCACGCAGTAGGCGTCGGACTCGAGCCGGTAGACCGAGTCGGCCGTGCGCGTCACGATGTGATGGCGCAGTCCGAGCGCCAGCAGGTGGTCGAGCAGGCGCCGCCTGAGGTCGTAGACGATGCGCTGGCCGGTCGTCACCTGTAGTTGGGTATGCCACGTCAGCACCAGTTCGAGCAGCAGCTGCAGCAGCAGGCCGCCGATGGCGACGGCGACGAGGAGCGCGACCGGGTTGGGCCCCAACAGGCGGTCGGCCAGTGACGCCAGGGCGGCAGGCAGCGGCACCTCGCCGAGCACGCTGTCGATGACGATCTTCAGGGGCCAGGGCGCCAGGGCGCCGAGCGCCACTTCGACGATCGAGAGGGCCGTGATGGCGACGACGCTGGCGCGATAGGGCCGCAGGAACGACAGCGTCCAGCGGAGCAGGTTCACACGGGCCTCTTGTGCGGACCGCGGATCGGCGCCGTACCGGCGCCTGGCCGCCGCGCCGGCCGCGGCGTGACGACCGGTAGGGCGCCGGCGTCGCGCATGATCGGTTGGGCACCGGCCCCGCGCACGACCGGAGGGCGCGACGGAAGCGCCGGGCGGGTGGTCAGGTCCTGCCACACAAACAGCGCGCTCAGCGCGGTGCTCGCGGCCATGAGCACGGCGGTCGCGGCTTGTCCCTTCTGTAGGGCTCCAGCCGGCTGCCAGCGGATGCGCGGTCCTGACGGCCCTCGGAGCGGCACCAGTCCAACCTGCGCGCCGGCGCGTATCAGGGCGTGGTCGAGCACCGCCAGGCTACGGGTGGCCTGCCAGGCCGCGCGCGCCATCAGCATGGCGACGACGACCACGGCCCCGAGGCTCGCCGAGGGCCAGCGCAGAGCAATGGCAGCGCTGGTGGCGCTCACGAGTCCCACCGCCAGGAGGGCGGCCCGCACCAGCCCCTGCACGTTCGGTTGCAGCCGCGCGCCGACGCGGCACAGGCAGCGTCCGCGGTCGTGCTCTTCGACGAGGGTGCGGATGCGCAGCCAGCCCCAGCGTCCTACGGCCATGCTCAGATCGCGATCGGCGTGCCAACCGTCGTCCACGTGCACGCGCCGCGCCGGGCGGGCCGCGCGCAGGCTCGAGGCGAGAGCGGTCAGGAAGGTGGCCGGGGCCATCCACGCCTCGCTCCACAACGCCCACTCGGCCGAGCCGCCGACCTGCAGGCGGGCTGAGGCGACGATCGTTGCCAGCGAGGGCGGCGGCGGACGCCACGGCACGCCAGTCGTGTGCGGCGAGTCGCCCACGTCAGGCGGCGAGGCCAGGCCGCGCAGCCGGCCGAAGAGCCGCGCCAGTGGTTGCAGGACGTGCAGCCAGGCGATGAGGGCGCGGTACTGCCAGCGGCTGCGAGTGGCCGAGGCGTTTGGCACTGGCGGCGCGGCCGAGAGGTCCGAGCGCCACGCGAACGTGGTGCAGCGAACGAGCGTCGTGCCCCAGCCGGCAAGGCCGGCCCCGAGAAGCAGCCACGCGGCTTCGCCCGGGCGTGTGAGCAGCCCGAGGGTTCCGGTCAGTGCGAGCAGCGTGGAGGCGAGCATCCAGGCCGGCGAGTGCGGCAGGAACTGGAACGGATGCGCGTCGGTACGGTAGACGGACGGGAAGGCGGCCGTGCCGAACACGCCCGTGTTGACCCGACGGCCGGCCAGCGCGCCGACAAACGGCAGCGAGCTGTAGATCCGCCCGCGCCACAGCATCTGGCCGCCGACGAACTTCTCGGGATGGTGGGCTTCGAGCCAGGTTTCGCCTTCTCCGTAGCCCGCCTGCTGTCGCCAGTAGCCCTTCACCGTGGCTCGATGGTGGTGCCAGACGAGCGCCGAAGGCGCAAAGCCGATCGTCTCGCCGCGCGCCTGCAGGCGCCAGCAGATGTCGACGTCGTCGCCGGCGCGCAGGTAAACGGGATTGAAGCCGCCGATGGCGTCGAGCGCCTCCTTGCGAAACGCCATGTTGCAGCCGGGCACGTGTTCGGCGACGCGATCGTCGAGCAGCACGTGCGTCGGGCCACCCGGTGCCCGCGCCACGACTTGGGCGATCCAGCCGTCGTCAGCCGGCACCACGTTGGGCCCGCCCGAGCCGGCCATTGCGCCTCGCAGCATCGGCTGCACCAGATAGGTCAACCAGTCGGGGTCGACGCGCACGTCGGCGTCGGTGTAGGCCACGATCTCGCCGGTGGCGCGGGCGAGGCCGATGTTGCGGGCGGCCGCCAGGCCGCCGTTGGCCACACTGACGACGGTGACATCGGGATACCGGCGGGCGATGTCGGGCGTGGCGTCGGTCGATCCGTCGTCGACCACCAGGATGTCCAGGCGCGGATAGGTGAGCGCCTGGAGCGACCGCAGGCAGTCGTCGAGGGTCTCAGCGGCGTTGTAGGCGCAGACCACGACCGACACGTGTGGCCATGCTTGCTGGTTGGCGGCCGAAAAGGGCGCCTCCGCAAAGGCGCGCGCCACGCTCGCGAGTGCGGGCTTGGCGCGCCGGTCGCGATCGACGAGGCCGAAGGCCCAATCGTGCACCTCGTGGCCGCCGCGCCACCACTCGTCGGTCCAGGCGAAGGCCACCGCGCCGGCAGCGCCCTCGGCGAAGGCCGCCGCCAGCTGCGCGGCGGTCAGGCGTGCCTGGCCGTCGAGTCCTTCGCGGATGCTGTCGGCGCCGGCCTCGGCGAGCAGGAGCGGCCGGGCGCCGGCCACGTGCTGCAGGCGAGCCAGGTAGGCGCGCAGGTCTGCCTCGCGGTGCAAGTAGACGTTGAACGCGCACACGTCGAAGCAACCAGTCTCGAGGTACTCGGTCGGTGGGAAGTTCGCGTAGGTGAGCAGCGCCGAGGGCGCGGCCGCCTTGGCGTCGTGATAGAGGCCGCGCAGGAACTGCTCGACGCGCGCCGCGCCGTGCCACCGCACCACTCCTGGCGGGATCTCGTTGCCCACCGCGAAGAGCAGCGTCGCCGGGTGCCCGGCCAGACGGGCGACCGCCGCCGCCACCTCGCGTCGGACGCGTCGGGCCAAGGCCGCCTCGTCGAGGAAGGCGACGTGCTGCGTCCACGGCAACCCGATCATCAAACGCAGGCCGTGCCGCTCGGCGGCATCGAGCACGTCGTCGGGCGGTGGCGTGTAGGTGCGGACGGTGTTGACGCCGGCCGCCGCCATGGCGGCGAAATCGTCCTGCACGCGAGCGGGCGAGGGGTACTGCCGGCCCGACGTTTCTGGTGCGAACGTGCCGTAGGTCACGCCCTTCACGAGAAAACGCCGGCCGCCGACTTCAAGGAACTTCCCAGAGACGCGCGCGTCGGTCGACATGAACTCCAAGGACTTGGGCAGGTCTCTATTCTAGCCGCCAGCGCGATTGGCTGGCGCACCCGCGGCCCGGTATTCTTGGGCCGCTCACTCCCCGATGCTGATTTCGACTCCCGCGCCCGCGTTCTGGTTCCGGCTGTCATGGCGCCGCGTCGTCCCCCTGGCGCCACTGGCGGCGGTGGTGGCGGCGACGGTGGCCCTGGCCCCTCGCACAGCGCAGCCGCCGGACGTCGTCACCCTGTCGGTCGTCGGCACGACCGACCTGCACGGCTATGTGTTTCCGCGCGAAGGCCGGGGCGGTCTGGCGGTGTTTGGCGGCTACCTCGCCAACCTGCGCGCGGCCCGTCACGCCGACGGCGGCGGCGTCGTGCTGCTCGATGCCGGTGATACCTGGCTCGGCGGGATCGAGTCGAACATGTCCGAAGGCGACGTGGTCGTCGACGCCTACAACGCCCTTGGCTACACGGCGGCCGCAGTTGGCAACCACGACCTCGAGTTCGGGGCGGTGGACCGGTGGCCGTTCGGGGTGGCCGACGGCGACCCGCGCGGCGCGCTCAAGGCGCGCGCCAGGCAGGCGCGCTATCCGATGTTGGCCGCCAACCTGATGGACGCCGCGACGGGCGCGGTCGTGGACTGGCCCAATGTGCGGCCGTCGGCACTCGAGACGATCGCCGGCGTTGGCGTGGGGCTGGTCGGCGTGATGACCTACGACGCGTTGTCGTTGACCTTGGCCGCCAACGTCGGCGGTCTTGCCACGGCGCCGCTGGTCGACGCGATCAGCCGAGAGGCGACGGCGCTGCGCGCGGCCGGTGCGCAGGTGATTGTCGTGGTGGCGCATGCCGGCGGTTCGTGCAGCGCGTTCGGCGCGCCAGACGACCTGACTTCGTGTGACGACGCCTCCGAGATCTTCGACGTGGCGCGGCGGCTGCCCGCTGGCCTCGTCGATGTCATCGTGGCCGGACACACCCACGACGGCGTGGCGCACCGCGTGGCCGGCATTCAGGTCGTGCAGGCCTATTCCTGGGGGCGCGCCTTCAGTCGCGTGGACCTGCGCGTCGGGCGCACCACCGGCTCGGTGGAGACAGCGCGCCTCTTCGCGCCGCAGGAGATCTGCGCGTGGGAGGAGGCCTCGACGGGCGACTGTGCGCGGGCGGCGTCACCGACGACGCGGGCCGCGCGCTACGAGGGACGTGAGGTTACGCCGCTCGGGGCGGTGACCGAGGCAATGGCGCCGGCACTGCGGCGGGTCGAGGCGTGGCGGGCATCGCCGCTCGGCGTCTCGCTCGACCGCCCGATCGAACGCGGGCCCGGCGACCTGGAGTCGCCGCTTGGCAATCTCTTTGCCGACGCGTTGGCCGCGGCCGTGACTGGGGCCGACGGCGCGCTCAGCTATGGCGCAGGTCCTGGCGGACTCCGGGCCGATCTCGCCGAGGGCCCGCTCTTGCTGGGCCCGCTCTACGATCTCTTTCCGTTCGACAATCGGGTCGAGGCGTTGACCCTGAACGGCGCCGAGCTGCGGGCGTTGTTGCTCGATCACCTGCAGCGCCCGCGGTGGCGTGCGCGTGCGCTCGGCGTCTCGGGCCTGCGCATCGCGATCGGGTGCCACACCGGACGCGATCGTGTGGCCATCGTTCGCCCGTCGGGGCGGCCGGTAGCCGACGACGAACGTCTGACCCTGGCGATGACCGACTTCCTGGCCACCCGGGCGCGCCGTCTCCAGCTATCCCGCGTCGCGGCCGCCGCCGTCGCCGGCGACCTGCAGGTACGCGATGCCGTGCTCGCCTGGGTTCGCGCGCGGCCGCTCCTGGCGTCGGCGGCATTCGCGGTCGCCGGGGCTCCGCGCTGGTCGCGCACCGACCAGGCGGCCGCCGGCTGCGTCGCTCCGGCGCAGTAGCGTCGCGAGAACCTGCCGAGGAAGCGCAACATGGCGGGTGCCCGGAAAGGGTGGCGCGAGCACTGCAATCGGGTACATGATGCGGGAAGAAAGCGAGGGACGCTATGCCCGAGCCGACCGCCACCGCCACTCAGAAATGCGCGCATCCGAGCTGCGACTGCACGGTGCCCACCGGCACGAAGTTCTGCAGCGACTACTGCAAGAAGGCGCCCGAGACGGAGTTGCACTGCAACTGCATGCATCCCGGCTGTCGTTAGCCGGCCGGCGAGGAAACGCCGCCATGGGTGGTGCTCCCAGGCAACGCCCGTGACTGTTTCGCGGGCCCGCGGCCGGGCCGGCGTGCGACGATCAGGCGATACCGCACCTGACGGCGCCGATAGAGCCGCTCGAGCCGCAACCCGCCGTGCAGCGCACCGACCAGTAGGCCTCCCGGCATGGCGCGCGCCAGCCACGCGACGAGATCGCTCAGCCAGACGAGCGCCGCGAGCACGGCCGGCCGCCGCTCGGGTAGCCGCGGCGTGAGGTCGACATCGTGGATCACCACCAGCCCCGCGCGCGCGAGTGCTGAGCTCAGGTGCGCGTCGCTGGCAATCGACGGCGCCAGCCATCCGGCGCGGAAGGCGGCGAAATCGGCATCGTCGCGGGCCAGGTCATCGTGTGGGACGTCGTCGACGACGAGCAGCCGCCCCCCGGGGCGCAGTCGGGCACCCAGCCGTGCGATGGTCGCGGCCGGATCCGGCGCATGCGCGAGCGACTCGACGGCGATGACGAGGTCGACGCCGCCGGGCACGAGGTCCGTGAGATCGGTATCGTAATCACGCACCGCGAAGCGGCACGCGTCGCCGGTTGCGCGCCGCGCCGCTGCGCTGGCGGCCCGCAGCCGCTGGTCCTCACTGAGCGTGATGCCGGTATAGCGGCCGCCGAGCCGCTCGTGCAGGAAGAAGATGGTGCCGCCGAGGCCGCACCCGGCGTCGAGCACATCGAGGGTGACGGGTGTCGCCGCATCGGTGGTGGCGGAGAGGGCGTCGAGCAGGCACTCGTGCAGCACGTCGCCCGACACGGTGCCGTCATCGGCGCGCAGATGGCGATGCACGGTCAGCGTCCGTTGGCCGGTGTCGTGCGCGAGGCCGCGCGCGACATCCTGGAAACGCGTGAGCCAGGTGTAGTAGCGCGAGACACTCATGAAGGACGGACTACCGTGTGCTGTCGGCCGGGCATGCTCCCATCAGCATAGCCGCGCCGGTCGAAGCCGTTCTTTTCAGACCGTGCGCAGGATCCTATGATGTTCGAGGCGGTCGAGTCCCGAGCGCCAGCCTCGCGCCGTGACGACATCGGGCGGCGGAAGACCACGTGAAGACTCGCGCCGGGAGCATTTCGTGACCCAATCAGCACTCGCACGTCAGCCCCGACGAGTCCGTACTCAATTGCCGACCAGTCCCGGTGGGTTGATTCTCGTTGGCGGCCCTCCGTTCCAGGGCAAGTCGGTTCTGGCGGCCCATCTGGCCGACATCCTGCCGTTGTCCCACAAGCTCGAAGTCGTCGATAACCTTCGCAGCGGCGACGCCGAGCACTGGCTCCCGCAGGGCACCGATGGGCGGCCGAAGCTGCGTCCACTCCCCACCATGATCGACGCCGCCGTCAGGGTCTGGCTTCGCAACACGCCGCGTCCGGTCGTGATCGTGGCGGCGCGCGCCGCCACGCCGAGCGCCCGGCGTCTGGTGCAGCGCCGTGCGGCGGCCGCCGGCATGAAGTTTCTCTTCGTCGAGTCGCGCTCGCATGCCATTCGCGCCTTCGCGCGCCTCTCGGCGATGAGCCTGCCGAAAGAGGAGTTGATCCGCGTGATGAAGCGATACGATCAGGCGGTCGCGCAGTTCGTACCGGTCGATCGGATCGAGATGAAGACGCTGCCTGTCGTGCGCCTGAACATGGTGCTGTCTGACGTGGACGAAGCCGCGCGCACCGTGCTGGCCCGCTGGGCCACCCTGTAGCCACCGCCGATGCCGTGCCGGCACGCTCGAGCATCCGCCCCGAGCGGCTGGACGTCGGACACGCGTGATGCGGTGGCGGGCCGCTAAGCGTCGGCCTTGACGGCCTCGATGCGGCCCACGAACTGACTCTCGTACAGCTCGGCATAGCGGCCGCCCGCGGCCACCAGGGCCGAGTGCGTGCCCTTCTCCACGATCCGGCCGTGCTCCATCATCAGAATCACGTCCGCCTTGCGGATGGTGGAGAGCCGGTGAGCGATCACGAAGGTGGTGCGGCCGCGCATGAGTTGCGCCATCGCCGCTTGGATGAGGACCTCGGTGCGGGTGTCCACGCTGCTGGTCGCCTCGTCCAGAATGAGGATGGCCGGGTCGGCGAGGAACGCCCGGGCGATGGTCAGCAGCTGCTTCTGCCCCTGCGAGAGGTTGGTGGCCTCTTCGTTGATCAGCGTGTCGTAGTTGTCGGGCAGCGTGCGAATGAAGTGATCGGCCTGCGCGGCGGTCGCGGCCTGCACGATGGCCTCATCGCTGGCGTCTTCGCGGCCGTAGCCGATGTTGTCGCGAATGCTGCCCGAGAACAGCCACGTGTCCTGCAGCACCATGCCGAACATGCGCCTGAGACCGCCGCGGCTCAGCTCGCGGAGGTCGACGCCGTCGACGCGGATGCTGCCGGTGCTCACGTCGTAGAAGCGCATCAGCAGGTTTACCAGCGTGGTCTTGCCGGCGCCGGTGGGGCCGACGATGGCCACCATCTGGCCGGGCGTCACCGTCAGGTTCATCTCCTCGATAAGGGGCACCTCGGGCGTATAGCTGAAGCTGACGCGGTCGAATCGCACCTCGCCGCGCGGGGCCGCGGGCGCCGGCGCGTTCGGCCGCTCGGCGGGCTCTTCGGGTTCGTCCAGCAGCTCGAACACACGCTCGGCCGAGGCGATGGTGAGCTGAATCGTGTTGGCGATGCTGCTCAGCTGTGAAATCGGCATCGAGAACTGGCGGCTGTACTGAATGAACGCCTGCACGTCGCCGATGGCGATCGCGCGGCGCATCACCAGGAAGCCACCCATCACGGCCACGGCCACGTAGCCGAGGTTGCCGATGAACATCATCATCGGAAACATGATGCCGGTGACGAACTGCGCCCGCCAGGCGCTGTCGTAATGTGACTCGTTGAGCGCGCTGAACCTGGCGATCGCGCGTTGTTCGTGGCCGAAGGCCGTGACGATGGCGTGGCCCGAGTACATCTCGGCCACATGCCCGTTGAGTTCGCCGAGCGCCTGCTGCTGTCGCACGAAGTACCCCTGCGAGCGCTTGGCGATGCGCGCCACGACCATCACGCTCAGCGGCAGCGTCAGCAGCACCACTGCCGTGAGCGTGCCGCTGATGGTCAACATCATGATGATGATGCCGAGCACCGTCAGCACCGAGGTGATGAGCTGCGTGAGGTTCTGCTGCAGCGTGCTGCTGATGTTGTCCAAATCGTTGACGGCGCGGCTCAGGATCTCGCCGTGGGTTCTCGAATCGAAGAACCGCAGCGGCAGACGGCTGAACTTGCCTTCCATGGCCTGGCGCAACGCAAAGACCGTGCGCTGGGCGACGCCCGACATGAGGTACTGCTGGAGGTACTGAAAGAGGGCGCTGACGGCGTAGAGCACGACCAGCGTCTGCAGGATGGCGCCCACGGCCCCGAAGTCGATGCCTGTCGTCGCCCCCGTGCGGCGCGCCAGATAGCCCTCGAAGATCCTGGTGGTCGCCGTTCCCAGCAGCTTCGGACCCACGACGCTGAACAGGGTCGAGACGACGCCGGCGACGACCACCACGATGAGTGGCAGCCGGTGCGGCGCCAGATAGCCTGTCAATCTGCGCAGCGTGCCCTTGAAGTCGCGGGCCTTCTGCACCGGCATGCCGAAACCAGCCATCGGTCCACGGCCGAACGGGCTGGCCGCTGTCGCCTGCCGCTTTGTGTCGGTGCGGTCGGCGCTCATGCCACGTCCGCGATCGAGGCCTGCGATTCGGCGATCTCGTGATAGACCTCGCAACTCGCCATCAGATCCCGGTGCGTGCCGATGCCAGCCACCCGGCCCTGGTCGAGGACGATGATCCGGTCGGCGGTCATCACCGTGCCGATGCGCTGCGACACGACGAACACCGTGGCCGCACCGGTGTCGGCGCGGAGGGCCGCCCGCAGCCTGGCGTCGGTGGCGAAGTCGAGCGCTGAGAAGCTGTCGTCGAACACATAGATCTCCGCTCGCCGCATCAGCGCCCGGGCGATCGCCAGGCGCTGCTTCTGGCCGCCGGAGAGGTTGGTGCCGCCCTGCGACACGGCCGATTCGTAGCCGCCAGGCATGGCGTCGATGAACCCGGCCGCCTGGGCCACGCCGGCCGCATGGCGTAGCTCATCGGCGGTGGCCCGATCGTTCCCGAAGCGAAGATTGGTGGCGATGGTGCCCGAGAAGAGCACGGCCTTCTGCGGCACGTAGCCGATCTTCGCGCGCAGCTCGTGCTGGCGCAGATCGCGCACGTCGATGCCGTCGACCAGCACCCTTCCCGCCTTCACGTCGTAGAAGCGAGGAATCAGGCCCGCCAGCGTCGATTTACCCGAGCCGGTGCCGCCAATGATGGCCGTGACCTCTCCCGGCCCGGCCGTGAACGACACTCCCGAGAGCGCCGGTTCCTGGGCGCCGGGGTACTGAAAGGTCACGTCCTGGAACTCCACGCGTCCCCGGATCGGGCCGGCCGCGCGCGGCTGTGCCGGGTCGTTGACCTCGGGGACGACCTGCAGCACTTCGGTGATGCGGACGGCCGAAGCGGCGGCGCGCGGCAGCATGACGAAGACCGCCGTCACCATGAACACGGCGAACAGGATCTGGATGGCGTACTGCAGGAACGCCATCATCGCCCCGACCTGCATCGCGCCGGCGTCGATTCTGGCAGCGCCGAACCAGATGATCGACACACTGGTCAGGTTCATGGTCAGGAACATCGCCGGCATCAGCAGCGCGACCAGGCGATTGACGGCGATCGCAGTGCCGGTGACGTCGCGGTTGGCCTCGGCGAAGCGGCGGCTCTCGTGGGCGCCGCGGTCGAAGGCCCGGATCACCCTGACGCCGCTGATGCCTTCGTCGAGCACGAGGTTGAGCCGGTCGATCTTGACCTGCATCTGCTGGAACAGCGGCACGGCGACGCGCATGATCACCAGGAAGACGAGTCCCAGCACCGGGATGCCCGCGATGAGCACGCGCGCCAGGCTGGCGTCCTGCGACAGCGACAAGACCACGCCGCCAACGGCCATCATCGGCGCCGTCACGGCCATGGTGAGCAGCATGATCAGCACCTGCTGCACCTGAGTCGTGTCGTTGGTCGTGCGGGTGATGAGCGACGCCGTGCTGAAGCGATCGAACTGGTGCACCGAGAAGTGCGCCACCCGGTCGAAGACCTGGTCGCGCACCGCGCGGCCGAAGCCGCTGGCCACTTGCGCCGCGAAGAAGCTGGCCCCGACCGCGCAGCTGGTGCCGACGACGGCCACCAGCAGCATCAGGCCGCCGATGTCGAGGATGCGCCGGGTGTCTCCTGGCACGATGCCGTGGTCGACGATGTCGGCCATCAGCCGCGGCAGGTACAGGTTGGCGAGCGACTGCGCCAGTGCCAGCACCAGTACGATGGCCACCGAACGGCGAAACGGCGCCAGAAGTCTGAGAAGAGTGAGCATGGACTACCGGTCCGCGATGATACCCAACTCCACATAGCGGGGCCTGATGGCAGCGCGCACCGCCGGGAGCTGACGCCAGAACCACATCGCCATCAGCAGGCAGGCGCCGCCGCTCACCGCGTAGGTGGCTTCCACGCCGATGCGCGAGGCCAGCACGCCGCCCAGCAGGCTGCCGATCGGCCCGGATCCGGCCAGCGCGATCGTGTAGAACGACATCACCCGGCCGCGCTTGTCGTCGTCGACGATGGTTTGGACGATCGTATTGGTCGCCACCACTTGGTACATGAGGCCGTAGCCGGTAATGGTCATCAGGGCCATTGACAGCCACAGCCACGGCGACAGACCGAGGGCGATGCAGCAGATGCCAAAAGCGGCGATGGCGATCGCCATGCGCCGTCCCATCCCCAACACCGTCCGGCGCAGCACCAGTCGCACCGCGCAGGCCAGGGCGCCGACGCCGGTGGCCGCCATCAGGAAGCCCAGCGTGTGCGCGCCACCGCCCAGCGTGCGTCCGGCCAGCACCGGCGTCAGCACGGTGTACGGCGCGCTCATCACCCCGGTGGCAGCCAGGAAGACGAGCAGGCTGCGGATGGGCGTCGATCGCACCAGGTAGCGCCAGCCGTCCGCCAGCTCGTACCAGACGTTTCGTGCCACCCGCGGACGGTCGTCCGGCGGCAGGCGCATCGACAGCAGTCCCCAGATCACGGCGATGTAGCTGAGGCCGTCGATGAGGAAGCAGTAGCCTTCACCCACCGCCGCGACCAGACCGCCGGCGATCGCCGGGCCGAGCAGACGGGCGCTGTTGAAGTTCGACGAGTTGAGTGCGATGGCGTTGCCGAGGTCGGCGCGGTCGTCGATCATCCGCACCACGAACGCCTGCCGCGTGGGAATCTCCACCGCGCTGACCACGCCCTGGAAGAGCGCCAGCCCGAGAATCCACGGCACGTTGACATAGCCGCCGAGCGTCAGGGCGGCCATCGCCAGCGACTGCAGCATCGACAGCACCTGCGCGATGAGGAGCACGCGGTGGCGATCCCAGCGGTCGAGCCACACGCCCGCCAACGGCGGCAGGACGAGGGAGGGCGCCTGGCTGGCGAAGCTCACGAGGCCGAGGAGGAACTCCGAGTCGGTGAGGCGATAGACGAGCCACGCCGTGGCCAGCCGTGTCATCCACGAGCCGATGAGCGAAATGCCCTGGCCGATGAAGAACAGGCGGTAGTTGCGGGACCGGAGGGCGCGGAACGGCGAGTTCACGCAGAAGCCAGCGAATTCTCCCACACGGCGGGAACGCCCCGAGCCGCGCGCCGCCCGGCTCGGGTCATTCCCGTCTCGTCGTCTCCCGCGGACTTGCCCGCGTTTCCCCAGTATGTCAACCGCAGACAGCCCGAAGGACGGCGACGCCGATCCGAGCGCCAACGCCTACAGATCCGTGCACTGTCCAGGCAGGCACGTGCATTTTTCTGTCAAACCGGGCCAGATTATCTGTGCAACAAGTGACATCTCCGGTAACATCGCCGACTGAACCTCCCCCCTGTGATGCCATGACAACATTCCGCCAGACTCGTGCTCTCGCCGCCTTTGCTGCCGTGGTCCTTGCCCTGTTCGCGTTCGAGTGGCGGCCGCAGGCCGCCGGCCCGATTTCGGGCATCGTGTTCGAGGACTTCAACGGCAACGGCCTCCGCGACACCGCCACCACCATCCCCAGCGAAGGCGGCGTCGGCACCACTGCGCTGGCCGTCGATCGCGGCGTGGGCGGAGTCGTGGTCACCGTCTTCGACGGCGCCGGTGCGATGCAGGGCGCGGCGACGACCGACGCCTCGGGCGGCTACATCGTGGCGGCGACCGGAACCGGCCCGTATCGCGTGGAGTTCACCGGCCTGCCATCGGGCTACATGCCGTCGCGGTTTGCGGCCGGCGCAGCGGGCAATGGCACCACCGTGCAGTTCGTGCCCGACGGCGCCACGTCCGACGTGAATCTCGGCATCCTCGACGCCGCCAACTTCTGCCAGAACAATCCGACCTTCGTCACGAGCTGCTTCGTCTTCGGCGATCAGATCGCCGGCGACTTCAACGCCGAACCCGTGGTCGTCGACTTCCCGTATTCCGCCGGCGCCATCGGCGGGGTGCCTGGCCCCTACGACCAGCCCACGACGCACAGCCTGATGGTGCCAGCCAACCAGGCCGGCTCGGTCTACGGTCTGGCCTACCGGCAGAGCACGAACACTGTCTATGCCGGCGCCTTCATGAAGAAGCACGCCGGCTTCGGCACCGGCGGCACCGGGGCCATCTACGCCGTCAACCCTGCCACGGGTGCGACGTCGCTGTTCGCCGACTTGAACACCATCTTCGGCGCCGGCACCGCTGGCGTCGACCCGCACGATCCGGCCGACTACGTCCGCGACAACGACAACGTCGCCTGGGACGCGGTGGGCAAGATCTCGCTCGGCGGGCTCGAGATCTCACCGGACGGATCCACCGTCTACGTCGTGAACCTGGCCGATCGCCAGATCTACGCGCTGCCGACGTCAGGACCGCTCACGAGCGTCACCGTGCGGCGCGTGTCGATTCCCCTGAACGCGCCGGGCGCTACCGGCGGCGGCGCCGATCTGCGGCCCTTCGCCCTGCAGTGGCACCGCGGCCAGCTCTACGTCGGCATCGTCAACTCGGCCGAGAGCGCCGGCGCGACGACGGCCGATCTGCTCGCCTACGTCTACACGCTCAATCCCGCCACCTTGACCTTCAGCCCGTCGCCGGTCTTCCAGTTTGCGTTGAACTACCCGCGCGGCAACGTCCAGACCTTCAATGGCGTCGGTCCAGCCGCATGGAATCGCTGGTCGCCCGTGTTCCTCACGCAGTCGCCCACGAGCGTCGGCTCCTATCCCCAGCCGATGCTGTCGGGCCTGGCCTTCGACATCAACGGCAACCTGACACTCGGTCTACGCGATCGCGCCGGCGATCAGTTTGGGTTCTTCGCCCAGGACAACCCCGGGGACCCCACGCTGTGGGAGGGCGTGGCCGGTGGCGATACGCTGCTGGCAGCCATCACGACGCCTGGCGATCTGGGGTCGGGTTGGACGCTCGAGTCGAACGCGCAGGCTGGCCCGTTCGGGCCGACCGCCGGCGCCGGCAACGGCCAGGGGCCAGGCGGCGGTGAGCTGTTCTTCGGGGATGCTTACCCCGGCTACCACGACGAGTTGTCGGGTGGCGCCGTCGTGCAGGTGCCCGGACATCCCGATGTCGTCACGTCGGCCTTCAACCCCGGCATCGCCCTGCGCAGCGGCGGCTTCATGTGGCTGAACCCCACGAGCGGCGCCAAGTCGAAGGGCTACAAGCTCTACAGTTCGGGCTTCGCCGGTCCGCAGGGCACCTTCAGCAAGGCCAATGGCTTTGGGGAGTTGGTGGCGCTCTGCCAGGCGGCCCCGATCGAAGTCGGTAACCGGATCTGGGATGACGTCGACGGCGACGGCGTGCAGGATGCCGGCGAAGCGGGCCTCGACGGCGTCACGGTGCAGCTCCTCGCCCCGGGCGGCGCCGTGCTGGCCACGGCCGTTACCGCCAACGGCGGGCAGTACTACTTCTCGTCGGGTGCCGGCACCACCGTCGGCAACGCCATCTACGACATCGCCGGCCTCACGGCCAACACCACCGGCTTCCGCGTGCGCGTCGACACGACGCAGGGCGCGCTCGGCGGCCGGTCGTTGACCATCGGCAACAGCGATGGTTCGCCCAACGGCGACAGCCGCGATTCCGACGCCACCGCCGCCGGCACCAACGCCGACGTGGTCTTCAACACCGGCGCGGCGGGCGCCACCAACCACACCTACGACATCGGCTTCACGTCGGCGCCGCTGCCGACCCTCTCGCTCGGCAATCTCGTGTGGTTCGACGTCAACAACAACGGCCTGGCCGAAGTTGGCGAGGCCGGGATCGGCGGCGTCGTCGTGCGCCTCATCGCTGCCGATGGCGTCACCGTGCTCGCCACGATGCCGACCGATGCCAACGGGTTCTATCTCTTCAGCGGGCTGCTGCCCGGCACCTACTTCGTCGAGGTCGTGCCGCCTGCTGGCGCCGTCTCGAGCACCGACATCGCCACCTCCGCGACGCCGAACAACGACGTCGACAACGACGACAACGGCGTGACCTTCATCGGCGACGCCGTGCGCAGCGGGCCCGTCACGCTTGCGGTCGGCACCGAGCCGACCAATGACGGCGACCTGGACCCCAACAGCAACCTGACCGTCGATTTCGGGTTCGTCCCCGCCGGCGTCATGTCCCTGGGGAATCTGGTGTGGCTCGATCTGAACAACAACGGCGTGGCGGAGGCGGGTGAGCCCGGCGTGCCCGGTGTCACGGTGCGCCTCATCGCCGCCGACGGCGTGACCGTGCTGACCACCACGATGACCAACGCCCTTGGCAACTACCTGTTCTCGAGCCTGCAGCCCGGGGCCTACATCGTCGAGGTCGATCGCACGAGCAGCGGGCTCGTCGGCTACCTCTCGAGCACCGACATCGCCACCTCCGCGACGCCGGACAACGACGTCAACAACGATGACAACGGCGTCATCATCACGCCGACCACCGTGCGCAGCAATCCGGTGACGCTCAGCCCGCTGGCCGAACCCATCGACGACGGCGACACCGATCCGAACTCGAACCTGTCGGTCGACTTCGGGTTCGTGCGTACCGTCAGCCTGGGCGACCTGGTGTGGATCGACGACAACAACAACGCGCTGGTGGACCCTGGTGAGAACGGGCGGGCCGGCGTCACGGTGCGGCTGCTCGGCGCCGATTGTGCCACCGTGCTCGCCACGACCGTGACCGACGCCAACGGCCTCTACCTGTTCAGCGGCCTGCTGCCAGGCACCTACTGCGTGGAGGTCGTGCAGCCGCTCGGGCTGCAGTCGAGCACCGACATCGCCACCTCCGCCGATCCGAACAACGACCGCAACAACGACGACAACGGCGTGACCATCGTTGGCGGCGTGGTGCGCAGCGGTCCGGTGACCCTGACCTTCGGCGGCGAGCCCATCGACGACGGCGACACCAATCCCGACAGCAACCTCAGTGTCGATTTTGGCTTCGTGCCCGAGACCGGTGGCGGCTTCCTTGCCGACATGTGTCTGGCCCAGACGATTCCGTTCTCGGTGGTCGCCGGTGGGCAGTTCACCGCCACCTACACGGCCGAGAACTTCGGACCCGGCGTGGCGCAGAACGTCTCGATCGACGGCATGCTGCAACCCGGTCTCATGGTCGTGGGCACCGCGCCGTCGGCGGGAGGCTCGTGCACGGTCACGCCGACCAACGTCGATTGCCTGTGGCCCGGCGGCACGCCGGCGGGCGTCAATCGCTCGGTGGTGGTGACCTTCCAGACGGCACCGACCGTCACGCCGGGCTCCGTCATCTGGCTGTGGTTCATGAGCCAGTCATCGAACACCGATCCGAGTCCGGCCTGCGACGTGACCGACTCCTACGTCTTCGTCGTCGATGCCACGACGACGCCGGCAGACCTCGTCATCACGGCGGCTGCGACCGCGAGTGTTCAGGCGGGTGATGTCGTGGCCGCACCGGTCAACGTGCCGATCACGGCCCGCTTCACCGTCACCAACACCGGGCCCGTGCCGGCGCGCGGCCGCTACGCGCTCCTGCTGGATCAGGCCAACGGCATCGAGGTGACGTCGGCCACGACCACGCGTGGGTGGGTGGGTGCCGCAGGCGCCACGGCGGCTACGTGGGAGACAGATCCAATTCCGCCGGGCCAGACGGCCGTGCTGAGTATCACGTTCGTGCCCAGGTCCGGCATTACGTGGCAGATCCGGGCGATCCGCACCGAAGGCTCACCTGCCGATCCCAACGCCGCTAACGACACGGCGCAGCTCACGATCGATGGCATCGGCACGGGTGGCGGGCGCTTCGTCGCTGCCGGCAACCTCGATGGCGTGGCCGGGCACGAGATCGCCACTGGCACGGGCCAGGGAGAGACACCGCAGGTGCAGGTCTTCAGCGGCGCCGGCAGCAGCCTGCTTCGCTTCTTTGCCTTCGACCCGGCCTTCCGCGGCGGCGTGCGCGTGGCCAGTTGCGATGTCAACGGCGATGGCACCGACGAACTCATCGCGGCGCAGGGGCCGGGCGGCGGCCGGGTGCGGGTGATGTCGGTCGCGGGCGGCTTCGTGACCGACGTGGTGGCGTTCGACGCCTTCGAAAGCGGGTTCACCGGCGGGATCAACGTCGCCTGCGCTGACCTCGACGGAGATGGCCGAGCGGAGGTGGTGGTCGGGCCGGACGGCGGTCGCGCCCCCGACGTAAAGGTCTACGCCGTCGGCGCCCTGAGCGCGGTCGTGACCGCGCAGTTCCAGGCCTACGAGCCGACCTTCACCGGCGGCGTGCGCGTCAGTGCGGCGCGCTTTGCCGGTTCGGCGTTGGTGGGCGCGTTCAACATCGCCACCATGCCCGGGCCGGGTCGTGCGGCGGAGCTGCGCACGTGGCTCTCCGGCGGCGGATCGGCCGGCCTCGTCGTCGGCGTGGATCTCTACCCGGGCACGAGCGGGGGACGCGTGTTGCTCGCCGACGTCAACGGCGACGGCGGGCTCGACCTGCTGGTGGCGCCCGATGGCGGCGTGCCGATGCTGCTCCGGGCCTACGACCTGGCCACCGGAGCGGTGGTGCTCGACGCGCCGGCAGGGGCCGGTGGCTACCGCGGCGTCAATGTCGCGAGCGGGGTCTTTGGTGGATTCCGTGAACTCGTCATCGGCCGCGGGCCGGGCGAAGCACCCACGGTGGCGACGTTCCGCATCGGGGCGGGCGGCGCCGTGGCACAGCGCCTCGGTCTGACGGTGTTCGAGGTGCCCTAGGCGGCACCCTTCCTGCCAGCGGCGTACGCGACACGAGGGCGGCCGTGCGGCCGCCTTCGTGTTGTACGGCCAATCTGCCCTTCTCACGCCGGCCATGGACGGTCAAGTATTGGAGTCAATCCAGAAGCTGATCTAACCTGTCGGCATATGGTGCCTGCCGCAGCCGACCTCCTCCGTGCGCGTGGCATTCAGGTGACGGCCCAGCGATTGGCGGTCTTCCAGACGGTGGCGGGCCGACCGCACATCACGGCCGACGTCGTGGCCGAGGTCGTCAGGGCCGAAATCGGCACCATTTCGCTGCAGACGGTCTACGACACGCTGGGCCTCTTGGTCGCCGAAGGCCTGATCCGGCGCATTCAGCCGGCCGCCTCGACGCCCTGCCTTACCGCCGTTGACGACCGCGGCTACGAGATCGACGAGGCCGAGGTTGCGGAATGGGGACGGTGTCCCGAGTGTCTGACCCAGGCCCGTGCCCCGGTTGATTCCCGTCTCCGGTCAGCCGGCGACGCCGGACCGCCGCCCGCCCGGATGGTGCAGCGAGTCCGCCCGCGCACCGCGCAGTGACCCCTTGCGACGGAGACCCGTCGTTCGGTCCATCACAGTAGAGGCCAACGTTCCCATGGACAACGAACAGAAGTGCCCGTTCTCGGGCAAGGCGCACAGCGGCACGTCGAATCACGAGTGGTGGCCGAACCACTTGAACCTGAAGGTTCTGCAACAGAACCCGCCCGCCCGCGATCCGATGGGCGTGGAGTTCGACTACGCCGCGGAGTTCAAGACGCTCGATCTCGAGGCCCTGAAGAAGGACATCGAGACGGTGATGACGACGTCGCAGGACTGGTGGCCGGCCGACTTCGGCCACTATGGGCCCCTCTTCGTCAGGATGACGTGGCACAGTGCGGGCACCTACCGCACCAAGGACGGCCGCGGCGGGGCCGGCGGCGGCGAGCAGCGCTTTGCGCCCCTGAGCAGCTGGCCCGACAACGTCAACCTCGACAAGGCGCGCCGGCTGCTGTGGCCGGTCAAGAAGAAGTACGGCAAGAAGATCTCGTGGGCCGACCTGCTGGTGCTGGCCGGCAACTGCGCCCTGGAGTCGATGGGGTTCAAGACGTTCGGCTTCGGCGGCGGGCGCGAAGACGTCTGGGAGCCCGAAGAGGTCAACTGGGGCACCGAGACCACGTGGCTCGATGACAAGCGCTACAGCGGCGACCGCGAGCTTGCGAACCCGCTGGCCGCCGTACAGATGGGCCTCATCTACGTGAACCCGGAGGGACCCAACGGCACCCCCGACCCGATCGCCGCCGCCCGTGACATCCGCGAGACGTTCGGCCGCATGGCGATGAACGATGAGGAGACGGTGGCCCTCATCGCCGGCGGCCACTCGTTCGGCAAGGCCCATGGCGCGGGCCCCGCCACTCATGTCGGCCGCGAGCCCGAGGCGGCGCCTCTCGAGGCCCAGGGTCTCGGCTGGACGAGCAGCTACGGCAGCGGCAAAGGCTCCGACACCATCAGCAGCGGCCTCGAGGTCACCTGGACCACCACGCCGACGAAATGGAGCAACAACTTCTTCGAGAACCTGTTCGACTACGAGTGGGAGCTGACCAAGAGTCCGGCCGGTGCCCACCAGTGGACGCCGAAGGGTGGAGAGGGGGCGGGCACGGTGCCCCACGCTCACGATCCGAAGCAGCGCGTCGCGCCGTCGATGCTCACGACCGACCTGGCGCTGCGTTTCGACCCGGCCTACGAGAAGATCTCGCGTCGCTTCCGCGACAACCCGGACGCCTTCGCCGAGGCCTTCGCCAAGGCGTGGTTCAAGCTGACCCATCGCGACATGGGCCCGCTCGCGCGCTACCTCGGGCCGCTGGTGCCGGCCGAGCCGGAGCTCTGGCAGGATCCGGTGCCGGCTGTGACCCACGATCTCGTCCTGGCGGCGGACATCGCGGCCCTCAAGAGCCAGATTCTGGCGTCGGGGCTCTCGATCGCGCAGCTGGTCTCGACGGCATGGGCCTCGGCCTCGACCTTCCGCGGCACCGACAAGCGGGGTGGTGCCAATGGGGCGCGCATTCGCCTGGCGCCGCAGAAGGACTGGGCGGTCAACAATCCGCCTGAGACCGCGAAGGTGCTGCAGGCGCTGGAAGACATCCAGATCGCCTTCAACGCGGCGCAACGTGACGGCAAGAAGCGCGTGTCGCTGGCAGACCTCATCGTGCTGGGCGGGTGTGCGGCCGTGGAGCGGGCGGCCAGCAACGCGGGCCACGACGTGCAGGTGCCCTTCACGCCGGGACGCACGGACGCTTCCGAGGAGCAGACCGACGTCGAGGCCTTTGCCGTGCTCGAGCCGACGGCCGACGCCTTTCGCAACTACCTCGCCGAGGGGCACTCGGTGCCGGCCGAGGTGCTGCTCGTCGAGCGGGCACAGATGCTGACGCTGAGCGTGCCGGAACTCACCGTGCTCGTGGGCGGCATGCGCGTCCTGGGGGCCAACGCCCAGCCGTCGACGACCGGTGTGTTTACGGCCAGGCCCGGCACCTTGAGCAACGACTTCTTCGTGAACCTGCTCGACATGGAGACGACGTGGAAGCCGACGTCCGATACCGCGGAGACCTTCGAGGGGCGCTCGCGCGCCACCGGCAAGGTGACGTGGACCGGCAGCCGGGTCGACCTGCTCTTCGGGTCGAACGCGGAACTCCGCGCGCTGGCCGAGGTCTACGCCTCCGACGACGCGCGCGAGGCGTTCGTGCACGACTTCGTGACCGCGTGGGACAAGGTCATGCAGCTGGATCGCTTCGACCGTGTCTGATCGTGGTGTTGGTCGTGCGTCGTCGACGTGACGTAGGCAGGCCGGTGGCAAGAGATTGATGGAGTTACGGAGGTCGGACGATGGTCGGCGGCACGAAGGAAACACTTGGATTTCAGGCCGAGGTCAAACAGCTCCTGCACCTGATGGTGCACTCGCTGTATTCGAACAAGGAAATCGTCCTCCGCGAGCTCGTCTCGAACGCGTCGGACGCCTGCGACAGGCTCCGGTTCGAATCGATGACCGATGCCGCGCTCTTCGAGCAGGACGGCGAGCTCCGGATCCGCGTGTCGTACGACGAGGCGGCCCGCACGCTCACCGTGTCGGACAACGGCATCGGCATGTCGCGCGACGAGGTGGTGGCCAACCTGGGCACCATTGCCCAGTCGGGCACCCGCGAGTTCTTCGAGGAACTGAGCGGCGATCAGGCGAAGGACGCGAACCTCATCGGCCAGTTCGGCGTGGGCTTCTACTCGTCGTTCATCGTGGCCGAACGTGTGAGCGTGCTGACCAGGCGTGCGGGCCTCACGCCCGAACACGGCGTGCGGTGGGAGAGCGACGGGCAGGGCGAGTACACCATCGAGGTGACGAACAAGCCCTGGCGCGGCACCGATGTCATCCTGCACCTGCGCGACGGCGAGGACGACCTGCTCGACGGCTTCCGCCTCCGCGCGATTCTCAGGAAGTACTCCGACCACATCACCCATCCCATCCTCATGAAGAAGGAACAGTGGGACAAGGACGCTGGCCGGAGCCTGCTCACCAACGACGACGAGCAAGTCAATCAGGCGTCGGCGTTGTGGGCGCGTCCCAAGGCCGAGATCACCGACCAGCAGTACACCGAGTTCTACAAGCACGTCGCGCACGATCACGAGCCACCGCTGGCGTGGTTGCACTCGCGCGTCGAGGGCCGGCAGGAGTTCACCCAGCTCCTCTATATCCCCTCGCACGCACCGTTCGGCCTCTGGGACCGCGACCAGCGCCACGGCGTGAAGCTCTACGTGCGGCGCGTGTTCATCATGGACGACGCCGAGCACCTGATGCCGCCGTACTTGCGCTTCGTGCGGGGCGTCGTGGATTCGAGCGATCTGCCGCTCAACGTGTCACGCGAGTTGTTGCAGGAGTCAGCCGCCATCCAGCACATCAAGGCGGTGTGCGTCAAGAAGGTCCTGACCCTGCTCCAGGAGATGGCCGAGGGTGACGGCCCGAAGTACGCCACGGTCTGGAAAGAATTCGGCCCAGTGCTGAAGGAGGGTCTGCCAGACGATCTGTCGAACCGCGAGCGGCTGGCCAAGCTGCTGCGCTTTGCGACCACCCACACCGGCACCGACGAGCAGCTGACCTCGCTGCCCGACTATGTGTCGCGGATGAAGGAAGGACAGAGCAGGATCTACTACATCACCGCCGATACGTTCGCCGCCGCGCAGCACAGCCCGCACCTCGAGGTGTTCAAGACCAAGGGCGTCGAAGTGCTGCTCCTGCACGACCGGGTCGACGAGTGGATGCTCGGTGGCCTCACCGAGTTCGACGGCAAGCCGCTGCAATCGGTGGCGAAGGGCGAACTCGATCTGGGGGCGCTCGTCGACGAGCCCGAGAAGGCGGCTCAGGCCAACGCGGCGGACGAGTTCAAGGCCGTGACCGATCGGATCGAGCGGGCACTGGGCGACAAGGCCAAGAGCGTCCGCGTGACGGACCGGCTGACCGAGTCGCCGGCGTGCCTGGTGCGCGAGCAGGGCGACATCAGCCTGAATCTCGAGCGCATGCTCAAGGCCGCGGGCCAGGCGGTGCCGGGCGGAAAGCCGATTCTCGAGATCAACCCGACGCATCCGATCGTGCGGCGACTGCAGCACGAGGACGACGAGGCGCGATTCGCCGACTGGAGTCACATTTTGTTCGACCAGGCCCTCCTGGCCGAGGGTGGACAGCTCGAGGATCCGGGCACGTTCGTCAGGCGCCTCAACGAGATGTTCCGCGGGATGTCGCCGTCGGTGCCGCCCGAACCGCCAGTTGATCGGTAGCCCTTCGCCCTCAGCACGTGACCCGCTGGACCTGGTGTCTCCGCTTTCCGTAGCATGAGACCCGCCGTACCGCATCGACGCTCGCCCCTGCCGGTCGTCGCGCTGTTCTCGCTGACGCTCGCGCTCGCCGGTCCGTGGCTCTCGGCACAGGCGCCGCCCACGGTCGTCGATGCGGCGGGATCGGCGGTGCATGTGTTCCTGCTCCTCTCGGACGGCTCGGTCGTCGCCATGGGTGGCAACAACTCGGCGCAGCTCGACCGGCCTGCGACCGCTCCGAACCGCGACATCCTGCCGGCGGCGCGGGTCGACCTGCCCAGGAAAGCCGTGCAGGTGGCAGCCGGAGCTGAAACGTCGTACGCGCGTCTCGACGATGGCACGGTGTGGGCGTGGGGCCGAGGATACGAGGGCCAGCTCTGGGGGTGCAGCGACCACGGCCAGTTGGGCCTCGGATACACGACGCCCGAGACCGAGCGTGTGCCGCCCACTGTGACCCCCGCGTTGAGCGACGTAGTGTCGATGGCCTCCAACTCCGCCGGCGACACCGGCGTGGCCGTGACGCGCGACGCCTCGTCGACACCTCATCGAGCCCCAGGCGTGATTCGAAGAATCGGCGCCAGTACAATTCGTCCATGCCGAGCCGTCGCGCCGTCACGTCCCTGGTTCTCGCCGCCGTGCTGCTCACCCGCGAGGCCGCGGCACAGCGTCCGCTGGCGCAGGCCCTCGCCGATCCCGCGGTCACCGCCGCGCTGGCCGCCGTCGACGGCCGCAAAGACGCGACGGCCCGCTGGCTAGCGACCATCGGCGGCATCGTGTCGCCCTCGGGCCAGGAGCGCGAACGGGCCGAAGCGGTGGCGGCCGAAATGCGCCGCGTCGGCCTGGCCGACGTGAAGGTCGATGCCGCGCCCAACGTCACCGGCCGCATTCGCGGACGCTCCGGCAAGGCGCTGGTGTTCGTCTCCACGCTCGACGATCTCGCCACTGTCGCTGCGCACCAGCGTGCCACCTCGGCCACGCCCCAGATCAGCGGCGACCGCGTCGTCGGCCCCGGCACCAACACCTCCACGACGACGGCCGCCCTCGTCGCCGCCGCCGACGCGCTCCTCAGGAGCGGCGTCACGCCCGAGCACGACCTGGTGTTTGCGGCCGTGGCGCAGGAGGAAACCGGCCTGGTCGGCATGAAGGCCCTCTACGCAGAGTGGAAGGACCGCGCGTTCGCCTTCGTGGACGTGCTCGGCGACGGCCACAGCGTGACCTACGGTGCCATCACGATTCACTGGTGGAAGGTGGTGGCGAGCGGCCCTGGCGGCCATTCGCTCAATGGTGGCGTGCCGAACGTGAACCAGGGCATCGGCCGCGTCGTCGATCGCATCCTGCAGCTGCCGCATCCGGAGCGGCACAAGGACGACCGGGTCGTCGTCAACGTGGCGATGCTGCAGAGCGGTGCCGTCTACAACCACAAGCCCGAGACCGGCTGGTTCTCCCTCGACGTGCGCTCGCTCGACGGCGCCCGCGTCGAGGAAGTGGAAGGCGAGGTGCGCAAGATCCTCGACGGCGTCACCGCCGAGACCACCATCCGCTTCGAGCTGCAGCCCTTCCAGATGACGCCCGGCGGGCAGATTCCCGGCCTGCGCGAGTCGGCGCTCGTGACGACGGCCGAGGCCATCTCGACCCATCTTGGCTACGCGCCCGAGCTCGGCAACGCCGGTTCGGCGAACCTCAACGTGCCGCTGGGGCAGGGCGCGGTCGCCATCGGCATCGGCGGCAACCGCGGCGGGCAGCGTGGCTTCCCCGACGAGTGGGGCGACATCCCGCAGATGATGCGCACGGCGAAGTACATCGTGCTGCTGGCGGCGACGATCGGCCGCTGAGCCGTTGGGTCAGCGCGGGGTCCGGAAGAAGACCTCCCATGCCCGAGGTCGCCTTCTTCACCGAAGCGTCGGGCGTCTATCGTCGCTGCAGCGACACGACGAGCGCCGCGGTGGTCTCGAGATCCGTACGGCCGAACCCGCGAACCGGATCATTGCGGTACTCGAGCGCCTGCGACACCTTGAAGGACAGGCGGCGCGTCAGCGTCACGACCAACGCGGTGGCACTGGTGCCGCGCCAGTTCTTCACGGTGCCGAGGTCGGCGATGACGCCGGCGTCCTCGGTGAGTTCCAGGCCCCGCACGCTGAACCAGCGATAGCGAAGCGTGCCGGTGGCGGTCGGAAACCGGCGATCCGTGGCATCGAGCCGCCGCTCGGCCGTATAGCCGGCACTTGCCTCCGCCGTGAGGGTATGCCGGCGCGGGAGGGCGGCGGAGTAGGCGGCGCCGGCGGTCGCTCGGATGCGGTTGTCGATGCCCGCGAAGCGGTCCCGCGCGTACGAGGCCTCCCCGAAGAACTCGACCCGCGGACTGACCCGCACGCCGTGGCGTCCCAGCAGGGTGAGCGAGCGAGCATTGGTCACCGCATCGGCCTCGCTCGTCAGAAACGCGACGGACCCCAGCGTGGTCGTCGCGGCCCCGCGGTGGGTCACCTTGCTGCCGAGCCCGAGCGTCCGGACCGACGTCGTGCCTCCGGTGGCAACGAACGACAGTTCGCCCCTCGCGTCCCAGATCGGGGGGATTTCGGGGACGGCGCCATACTGGGCGGCGATTCCTCCCCGGGGCGGAGGCGCCGACTGGCGAACCTGGAGCCGCCAACCGGCGTTCCCGCGCACCCAGACATCGGTGATCAGGCTGCCCAGCCGGGCGGGACGGCAGGTGTCCGGATCCACGAAGAAGGTGAGCTGGAACGACGTCACGACGACATGGGAGTACACACGCGCCTGGAAATCCAAGATCTCCGAGCGGTCACCCCAGCACAACGAGAGTGCGTTCTTGAGCCAGGTGGCCCGGTCGATGTCCGGCGATCCGCGCAGCACGTAGTCGGGCGCAAGCAAGCTCTCCAGCCGCTCCTCGTCTTTCGCGTGCATGGCGTCGGCGAGCCTGCGCTCCAGCGCGCCGAACTCGATGGCCGGGTCGGAGGGGACCTCCTGCGCCACCGCCGGTGAAGACGCCGAAATCGCTGCGAGCCCAAGCAGCGCGAGCGGTAGGCGAATGAGCCGATTGACGACAGACATCCTCAGACGATGGTACATTTTTTCGATCGAGGCGCTCTCTGCCACAACAGCCTCAGCCAACGCTTACAGGTCGCGCTAACCCGGACAGCCTGAAATGGCGTGCTGCAGGTCCAGCCTCCATGGCATCGTGCTTGAACACGCCGGGTCGCTAGGGCCGTCGCGCGTCACTGCTCGCCGTTGCCGGCAGCGCCCGCACCGGTACGCCGAAATATACTGAGGGCACACCCACAGAGTTGGAGGCCCATATGAGGCATGTCGCCATCCCCGCCGGCACGGCGGGCATCGCCGTCGTCGTTCTCGCGCTTGGCCTGGGCGCCGGAGTGCTGGCCCAGCAGCCGGCCGCCGTCGCATCAGCCGCTTCGGCCAAGGCCGCTGGCCAGCGTCAGGCGCAGAAGATCGACGCCGACTACACCGCCAAGATCAAGGCGGCCCTGCAGGATCCGCGCATCACGACCGAGCTGGTCGATCACCTGCCGGCGTCCGACACCGTGCCGACGCCGCTGAAGTACCTCGGCCGCTACGTCGGTCAGCCTGGGGAGCTCACCTACGCCAAGGACATCCATCGCTACTACCAGGAACTGGCGCGCGTCTCGAAGCGCGCGCGCTACTGGACCATCGGCAAGACCGAAGAGGGCCGCGATCTGGTGGCGCTGGCGATTGCCGACGACGCCACCATCGCCTCGCTCGAGAAGTACCGCGACCAGCTCACCGCGCTCACCGACCCACGCAAGACCACCGAGGCGCAGGCCCAGGCACTGCTCACGACGGCCAAGCCGATCTACTACATCACGAGCGGCATCCACTCGCCCGAGAACGGCGGCCCCGAGATGCTGATCGAGCTGGCCTACCGCCTGATCGTCGAAGAGACGCCGTTCATCCAGGACATCCGCAACAACGTCATCACGATCATCACGCCGGTGATCGAGGTGGACGGGCGCGAGAAGCAGGTCGACACCTACTACTACAACAAGACCCGCGCCCAGGGTGACGCGCGGCTGCCGCTGATGTACTGGGGCAAATACGTGCAGCACGACAACAACCGCGACGGCATGGGCCAGTTCCTCGAGCTCACCAAGGCCGTGACGCGCATGCAGCTGCAATGGAAGCCGACCATCATGCACGATCTGCACGAAGCGCAGACCTACCTCTACTCGTCGACCGGCACCGGTCCCTACAACGATGCGCTCGACCCAATCACCATCAGCGAATGGTGGCTGCTGGCGCAGAACGACGTGATGGAGATGACCAAGCGCGGCGTGCCCGGGGTGTTCACCTACGGCTTCTACGACGGATGGGTGCCGAACTACATGTTCTTCATCGCCCACTCGCACAACGCCATCGGCCGCTTCTACGAAGTACAGAGCTACGGTCCCGACAACTACGTGGCCCGGGCGGGCGCGACGACGACCAGCAAGGAGTGGTTCCGGCCGAACCCGCCACTGCCCGAGATCAAGTGGGGACCGCGCAACAACACCAATATCCAGCAGTCGGCGCTGCTGTTCTCGCTGAGCCACGTGGCCAAGAACAAGCAGATGTACCTCGAGAACTACTGGATGAAGAACAAGCGCGCGGTCGACGAAGGCAAGAACGGCCCGATCTACGCCTGGCACATTCCGGCGACGCAGCGGCGCAAGGCCGACACGGCGGATGCGGTCAACGAACTGCTGCGCCAGGGCCTCGAGATCCAGAAGGCCACGACGGCCTTCACGGCCGGCACCCTGTCGGTGGCGGCTGGCGACTACATCGTGCGCGGCGACCAGCCGTATCGCACGCTGGCCGAGATGTACTTCGCGATCCAGAACTACCCGCCGACCAACCCGCGTCCCTACGACGACACCGGCTGGACGTTCCAGTACATGCGCGACATCACCATCGCCGAGGTGAAAGACGCCGGCGTGCTGGCGCAAGCAATGACGCCGGTGAGCGGACCGGTGAAGGCGGCGGGCGGCATCACCGGCACGGGCACGACGCTCGTCGTCGAACACACCGCCGACAACGCGCTCGTGACGTTTCGGTTCAAGAACGCCGACGTGAAAATGGCGGCCGCCGAAGAGGACTTCGAGATGAGCGGCCACGCGTTTCGCGCCGGCGCCGTGATAATCGCCAATGCCGACCGTGCCAGGCTCGAACCGATGCTGAGCGACCTGGGCCTGTCGGCGTGGGCCGTGGCGGCGGCTCCGGCCGTGAAGACGCACGACCTCGATGTGCCCCGCATCGGCTACGTGCATAGCTGGACGCGAACGCAGGACGAGGGCTGGGTGCGCGCGGCCCTCGACACCTACGGCGTGCCGTACACCTACTTCGCCGATCAGAGACTTCGGGACGGCAACCTGCGCGCGAAGTACGACGTGATCGTCTACCCGCACGTGGGCGGTACGCCCACCTCGCAGGTGAACGGCATGGCCATGGTCGGCGCCGCGCCGCTGCCCTACAAGAAGACCGAAGCCACGCCGAACCTCGGGTTCGTCGACACGAGCGACGACATCCGTGGGGGGATGGGCATCGAGGGGTTGCTGAACCTCACGAAGTTCGTGCAGGACGGCGGCACGTTGATCACGGAAGGGTCGACGTCCACCATCCTGCCGGCCTACGGCCTGACCTCGGGCATCACCGTCGAGAGCCCGGCGCAGCTCTTCGTGCGCGGTTCGATCGTGCGCAGCAAGGTGGCCGACCCGAAGAGCCCGCTCGCCTACGGCTTCGACGGCAGTGACCTGCCGGTCTACTTCAATCAGGATCCGGTGCTGGCGGTGGGCGGTGGGGGCGTGCCGGGCTTCGGCGGGTTCGGAAGACCTGGCGCGGCCAGCGGCCAGAACGTGACGCCCAACGCGCAATTGCTGCAGATCCAGCCGCTCGAGCCCGGGACGGCACCGGGCGGATCAGCCGCCGCCGCGGCGCCGGCCAGCGAGATGGCGCAGATGCGCGCGATGGCGGCGCAGTTCGGCGTCGTGTTCGATGATTCGCGGCCGCGCGTGGTGCTGTCGTTCTCATCCAATCCCGACGACCTGCTCCTGTCGGGCACGCTGGCCGGCGCGCAAGGCCTGACGGGCAAGGCGGCGCTGGTTGACGCCCCCCTCGGCAAGGGCCACGTGGTGATGTTCGCGCTGCGGCCGTTCTGGCGGTGGCAGACGCAGGGCACATTCTCGCTCGGCTTCAACGCGATCATGAACTGGAACGACCTTGATGCGGGCAAGGTCGAGGCCGGCACGCCGCCGACGGGTCGCTAACGACTGAATGCGCGTTCGGGCCTGGCGTCGAGGGCCGTCGGCCTTCGGATGGCGGCGAGAGCCCCGAGGACGGGTGGCTCTGCACGACGAGGTGGTCGTCTGGCGAGATCGCCGCCGCGAAAGTCGCGCCTGGCGCGTCGCCCCGAGTAGTTCGGCGTGGAGCTACGGCGCTCGGAACGGGGCAGCGCGCGCATGCGGGCGGCGACTCGACCTCACATCGGACGGCCGATGGTGCTGCTGATCGAGGGGCTGGTCGTTTGCGCGGAGTCCTGCCGGAGTCTGGCTGCGACGGCAGCCAGCCGTATCACCATCCTGGCATCTTCGACTCGTCGAGTGCGACGACCTCGAAGCTGGCTGTCCGCGTGCCGCCTGCCTTCACTGGAAAAGCGATGCGGAGCTCGGCGCCGTCGCCAGTGAGACGCCACAGCCTGGCCGCGTCGCGGACGAAGAGGGCAATGGCTTCGTCCGTGTCGGGCCGCCATGCTGCCAGCCGTTCGGCGGGGTGGTCGTCGACGGTGACCAAAACGGTGCACCGCGGACGACAGGCGAAGTCGCCGGCCAGCAGCACGAGGTAGCTGCTGCGGCCCCACTTCTCGTGGTCGCGAAACACCAGTTGCACGGGGCGCGGACCCGACCCGTCGGCGTCGACGTCTTCGGTCGCGAAAATCGCGGCCGTCACCTGCGCGCCCCCGCCCACCGTCGCCTGCTGATACCGCCAGAGCGCGGTGAGCCGCTGCGCCTCGAGCTTCGCCAGCGACTCCTCACGCGCCTTGGCATCGGCGGCCTGCTGTGCCTCGCGCGCTGCGGCCGCCCGCTCGGCCATCGACGGGCCGCCATCGTCGCAGGCAGACAGCGTGCCCAGCAAGATCAATGGGAGGACGAACGTCAGGAGGGGGAGAGCCTTCCGCATGGCCTTATCGTAAGGCACCACCCGTTCTCGGGGCCTGGCGACAGGTCTCATCCCTAATCGGGAACCCGCTCTGCCGAGCCGAGCACGACGCGCACCTGGTGCGTACCACCATCGTTCGCGAGCGGAATGGCCGACCAGTCGACCGCCACGCCGTCGATCGTCGCCTCGACGACGCCCCGGCACTGCCGGCCAGGGTTCGAGACGGCGATGTGATACAGCGTGCCGTCAACACGCCACTTGATCTCGTACCCGGGCCACGACGACGGGATGCACGGGTCGAGCCCGAACGTGTCGCCACGTCGCCTCAGCCCAAGGATGCCCTCGAGGCCTGCTCGGTACATCCAGGCGGCCGAGCCGGTGTACCAGCTCCACCCGCCGCGCCCGGCGTGCGGCGCACTGGAGTACACATCGCCGGCCATTACGTAGGGCTCCAGCCTGTAGCGGTCGACGTCCACGGCCGTGCGCGTGTGGTTGATCGGATTGAGCATGTGGAACAGCTCACCGACTTCGTCGCCGCTGCCCAGGCGAGCCATCGCCATGATGACCCAGACGGCGGCGTGGGTGTATTGGCCGCCGTTCTCGCGGACGCCGGGCGGATACCCCTTGATGTAGCCGGGATCCTGCCTCGATCGGTCGAACGGCGGATCGAGCAGGAGCAGTATCTTGGCGGGGCGCGCGATGAGCGCGGTGCGCACCGCGTCCATGGCGCGCTCGGCATACCGCTGCGGAACGGCGCCCGAGAGCACGGCCCACGATTGGGCGATCGAATCGATGCGGCATTCGTCGTTCTGCGCCGAGCCCAGCGTCGTGCCGTCGTCGTAGTAGCCGCGGCGATACCACTCGCCGTCCCAGGTCAGCTCGAGCTGTCCCTCGAGTCGGCGTGCCTCGGCCCGATATCGCTCGGCCCGGACGTGGTCGTCGCGGCGGTCACAGAGCGCCGCGAAATCGGTCAACACTCCGTGGAGGAAGAATCCCAGCCAGGTGCTTTCGCCCCGTCCGGCCTGCCCGACGCGGTTCATCCCGTCATTCCAATCGCCGGCGCCGAAGAGCGGCAGGCCGTGGGCCCCGACGGTGGTGCCGCGCTCGATCGCACGCAGGCAGTGGTCGAACAGGGTGCCCTCGTCACCGGAGACGGTCGGCAACCCGTAGGCCTCGACTTCGCCGGCGGCGAGCGGTGGCGCCTCCAAGTACGGCACCCGTGCGTCCAGCACGGCGACGTCCCCGGTCGTGCGGACGTATTCGGCCACCACGTGGGGCAGCCATAGGAGGTCGTCTGAGCAGCGGCTGCGCAGCCCGCGGCCGATCGGCTCGTGCCACCAGTGCTGCACGTCGCCCTCGACGAACTGCCGGCCCGCCGCCCGCAGCAGGTGCTCGCGCGCCAGGCCCGGCTGCGCCGGCAAGACGGCCATCACGTCCTGCAACTGGTCACGAAAGCCGTAGGCGCCTCCCGGCTGGTAGTACCCGCCCCTGGTCCAGAGCCGGCAGCTCACGGCCTGATACGTGAGCCAGCGGTTCATCAGCGCATCGAAGGAATCGTCCGGGGTCCGGACATGCACGGCGTCGAGCATCTCGTCCCACGACGTCTGGCCCCGCGTGCGGGCGTCCGCAGCGGCGGTCACGTGCCCGTGACGCGCGATGAGCTGGCGGGCGTGGGCGAGGTCAGCGCCCTCGCCCAGGAGAAAGAGGATCTGTCGGCGTTCGCCGGGCTGGAGCACGAATTGTAAATGAAGCGCCGCGCAGGGATCGAGTGCCGCACCAACCCGACCGTTCAGCAGCGGCTGGCTCATGGCCGCCGGCCGCGACAGATCGCCGTGACGACCGATGAACGAGGCGCGATCCCCCGTGCGAGACACCGGCGTCTCGCTCGCGCACGAGAAGGCCACGCGACCCGGGAAGTCCTGGTTGTAGGCATTCCTCGCCAGCAGCGCGCCGCTCGGCGTGTCCACCTCGGTCACGACATGCCGGTTGTGGCCCTCCCGCGGCGGGCCGAGTACCCACTCGTTGTAGGCGAAGACACTGAGCTTCCGAGCGGCGCTTCCCTTGTTCGACAGAGTGAGCAAAGAAAACTTCACGGGGTCGTCGGCATCGACGAACACGTCCAGCTTGTGGCCCACGCCGTGGGCGTACCGTGCGAAGTGGGTCAGGCCGGCGGTGTGCCGCACCACACATCGGTCCGTGACCGAGCGGGGACTGGGCCCAGGCGTCGGCGACCACGACTCGCCGGTCTCGTCATCGCGGATGTAGATCGCCTCGGCCGTCGGATCGCTGACCGGGTCGTTCGCAAACGGGGTGAGGCGATTCTCGCGGCTGTTGCTTGACCAGGTGTGCGCGGCGCCGGATCCGGTGACGACCGTGCCGAAGGTCCGGTTGGCGATGACGTTCACCCACGGCTGCGGTGTGTCCTCCGTGCCCTCGAGGACGATCGCATAGGTTCGGCCGTCGTCGGCGAAGCCACCGAGCCCGTTGGTCAGGGTCATCGGGGGAATCGGGACGGCGGCCCGGTCAGAGTCGCCACGGGGCGGCTTCGCCGGTACGAGTCGGGCGTTCGGGGGTGGCACCGCGCCGGGGTGGTCGAGCTGGGCTCGCAGGTCGCCGCGATCCCCGCGGAGGATGGCCGCCGCGACCGCCTCCAGCACGATCCGGTCGGCGCGGCCCATGCGGTCGGCCCTGAGCAGATAGGCACCCCCGGGTCGATGGAGCCAGGTGTTCCACGGTCCGTCGTCGAGCAGGGCCGTCAGCTCCGCCTGGACGTCGTCGAGATAGCCGATCGGATGCTCGTTGAGGATGACGATGTCGGCGCTGAGCCCCTTCAACCGCCAGTGTTCCTGCGCCTGCAGTGCCTGCCGGACGAGCCGGATGTCGGCGTCGCCGAGCACGCGGACGAGCAGGATGGGCAGATCGCCGGAAATGGCATGCGGCCACAGCCCTGGCTGGCCGAGCTCGTTCGACGCGATGGTGCCGGCGTCGGCGCCGAGCGAGCCATCGGTGCCGAGGACTCGAGAGGCAAGGCGCTCGAACAGCATGGCGTCGTCGGCGGAGATGCCCAGATGGCGCAGGCCGCTCTCGGTGTGCGCCATGGCCATCGCGAAGGTCCGGGCGGTGGCGCTCGCCTCGTGGTACTTCCGCGCCAGCGCGGCTACCGTCTCCCGGTCGGCGGCCACGCCGGTTGAGAAACTGAGCCGCACGGTGGCGCCCGGCGACAGCCGGACCCGCTGCCGGAGGCTGACGATCGGATCGAGCACGACCCCTGTCGTGCCGGACAGCGGGCGTCCATCAAGCGCCACCGGGTTGGCCGTGCTTCTGCCGCGGCCCAGAAAGCGGGCGCGGTCGGTCTCCCATTCGAGTGGACTCTGCTGACGGCCCTCCAGGCTGAGGACATGGAACGCCGAGGGGGCGGCGTCGCCGGAGTCGCGCGGCCGCCGGTGACAGAGCAGGGCGCCACAGTCGGGCAGGTACTCCGTTTCGACGAAGAGCTTACCGAACGCCGGGTGGGCGAGATCGGTGACGGCCGACGTCAGCACCATCTCGGCGTAGCTGGTCACGTCGAGTTCGCGGATGCGGGTGCCGTGATTGGTGAGCGCGATCCGTCGCACCTCGACGTCGTCTTCGGTCGAGACCGCGATGTCCAGTTGGGTCGACACGTCCTCGTCCCGGCGCCGAAACGTGGCCCGATCGGCCGACAGCGTGACCAGGTACTCGTCGGGCTCGTGTCTGGACGGCTGATAGGTGGCCGACCAGACGGATCCGCTGCGCACGTCGCGCAGGTAGATGAACTGGCCGTCGGCGTCGCGCGTGGCGTCACGACGCCAGCGGGTCACGGGCAGGCCTCGCCAGAGACTACCGCCTCCACCCGCATTGGACACGGCGGCGACGTAGCGGCCGTTCGAGAGGAACTGCGTGTGGGGGGACACGGTCTGCGCCGAGCGAAAGCTGCGGACCGGCAGCGACGCGACCGGCAGGCTCACCCGCATCTCGTCGAGCGGCCGCGGCTCGATGGCCGAGACGTCACGAGGCACGCGCTCCTGCAGGAGGAGCTCGGTGGCCTGGACCTGTGGGTCGGCGTGGAAGCGCTCGACCATCCGGTTACCCAGCAGCGCGTTGCCGAGCGCCACGAGCGTCATGCCCTGGTGGTGCGCCATGTAGGCGGGAACGACCACCCCCCGCGCGGGTCCATCGCGGCCGACCGCATCCGGACCGCGCTGCGTGTAGTCGATGGCGTCGAAGAAGCCGTACTGGCCTTCGAGGCCCACCGCGCTCAGCCGGCGCAGGTTCGCCGTGGCCGCGGCCGGGTCGATCATCGCAGCCAGCGCCGTCGCGTATGGCGCCACCACGACCTCATCGCCCAGTCCGCGCTTCAGTCCGAGGCCGGGGATGCCGAAGGCCTTGTACTGATAGGTGCCGTGTCGGTCGACCAGGTTGTAGGCCGACTCCGAGATGCCCCACGGCACTCCATACTGTGCGCCGTAATCCATCTGCCGGCGCACCACGAGCTGGCAGGATTCGTCGAGCAACGTGCGCGGGTACGACCGCATGACCAGCAGCGGCATCAGGTACTCGAACAGCGTCGCGCTCCACGAGAGCAGTACGGGGGCGCCGCGCACACTGGTGATCGACCGCCCGAGATGGAACCAGTGCGCCTCCGGGACGTCACCCTTCGCGATGGCCACGAAGCTGGCCAGCCGCGACTCGGACGCCAGTAAATCGTAGTACGACGAGTCGGGCTCGCCCGCTTCGGCGCCATCAGGCAGACGGTAGCCGATGGTGAACAACTGACGCGTCGGGTCGAGGAGAAAGCTGAAGCTCATGGCGTCGACGAGCGCCATGGCCCGCGCCGAGAGCGCAGGCGCCACGACCCGCAGTCCGACCGACAGCGTCACGAGTGCACCCGCCAGATTGCCGCTGTCCACGGTGGACACATACGCTGGCGGCATCGGAGCCAGCGTGCGCGTGTCGTACCAGTTGAGCAGGTGGCCCTCGAACCGTTCGAGGGCTTCGACCGTGGTCAGCGTCTGGTCGACCCGTCGAACGAGTTCCGGGCCGTCGATGAATTCGAGATCGTAAGCCGCGAGCGTGGCCAGAAGGCCGAGGCCGATGTTGGTCGGCGAGGTGCGGTGGGCCACCGTCAGGTCGGGCAACGTCTGGACGTTGTCGGGCGGCAGGAAGTGGTCGTCGGCGCCACCGAACGCCTCGAAGTATCCCCAGGTCTTCCTGGCGATCGCGTACAGGAAGTCACGGTCTTCGGCCGACAGCGGGGCGCGCCGATCGGGGATCGGCCGGCTCAGGACGTAGGCGATCCCGGGCGCGATCGTCCAAAGGAGCAAGATGGGCGCGGCCACGGCCAGGGCTCCAGGCCGCAGCAGCAGCACCGCTCCGAAGATGGCCGCTGCCAGCAGGGGGCTGGGCGCCATGCCCTTCACGAAGGCGCGGAGGCGCGCCGGGCCACCGCGTGCGGCGTGGGCGGCCATGGTTTCCCACTCCAGCAGGCGGCCGTGGGCGACCCCGAGGCGGACGAGCGTGATGGCGATCGCATGCACCCGTCCGTACGCCTCATTGGCCATGAAGGTGAGCTGCAGTCCGCTGCGGGCGACGACGAGCTGCAGGTCTTCGATCCGGACCCGAAGGAAGGCGCCCCATCCCTGGCCGCGCCGCGGACGCCGCAGCATTCCGAGTGCTGGTGACAGGAGGGGGAAGGCGAGCGCCGCAAGCCCGGCGGCGGTCCATACCGCAGCGTGGCCGGGTAGTGCCGTCCAGCCGGCGGCGAGTAGCAGCACGGTTGCGGGTGGGATCAGGCTGCGTCGGAGGTTGTCGAGAATCTTCCACCGGGAGATGAGCGGCAGGCGATTCCGTGTCACGCCGGTGCGGGACGGCACCCAGGGAAACAACCACCACAGAATCTGCCAGTCGCCGCGTACCCAGCGGTGTTGCCGCCTGGCGTGCGCGAGCACGCTGGAGGGATAGTCGTCCACGACCTCGACGTCGGTCACGAGCGCCGTGCGCGCATACAGGCCCTCGAACAAGTCATGCGAGAGCAGGGCGTTCTCGGGGACGCGGCCCTCCAGAGCGGCGGCGAAGGCGTCGACGTCGTACAGGCCCTTGCCGATGAAGCTGCCTTCCTGGAAGAGATCCTGGTAGAGGTCCGAGACGGCCGTCGTATACGGGTCGACACCGGTGTGGCCGGCGTAGGTCCGGGCGAAGAGGGACCCGGCGGCGCTCGCCATGGTCACGCTGACGCGCGGCTGCAGGATCCCGTATCCCGCCGTGACTCGGCCGACCGCAGGGTCGAACCGCGGCTGATTCAAGGGATGGGCGATGATGCCGATGAGGCGCTCGGCGGCGTCGCGCGGCAGCCGCGTGTCCGAGTCCAGCGTCAGGCAGTAGCGGACCGAGGGCAGGATGTCCAGCTCGCCGACCTGAGTCGAGAAGCTGGTGTCGGTCGCGCCCCGGAGCAGCCGATTGAACTCCTCGATCTTCCCGCGCTTGCGTTCCCATCCGATCCAGGCCTGCTCACGCAGGTTCCACTGACGGTCACGATGGAACAGGAAGAAGCGGTTGGCGTGGTCGGTGCCGAATGCGGCGTTGAGCGCCTCCACGCCGGCCCGTGCGCGGGCGAGAATCGCCGCGTCGTCGGGAGCGTCGGAAGTGCCGGTGTCGGCGAAGTCGCTCAGGATGGCGAAGTGCACGCACGGATCGAGGTTGCCGTGCGCCAGCACCTCGATGTGGGCGAGAAGGGCATCAACACCGGCGACGCTGGTCAGCATCGTGGGCACGATCACCATGGTCCGTGCGCTCTCGGGTACGCCCTCGGAGAAATCCAGGCGAGGTAGTCGTGTCGGGCCGACCATGCGGACGACCGCCTCGTGCACGGCGGCCGCTACGAGGTCGCTTGCCGGCAGCAGCGTCAACAGGGCGACCGCTGCCAGGACGGCGGGCGTGGCCCCCGCGTCCCACGCGTAGACGCCGGCGCCTGCGACCAGCAGGCCGGTCAGCGTTGTCAACGCCCCGAGGTAGAGCCCGGTCGCATGGCGCAGGAGGAATCGCCGAGCCCGGGTCGATCCGCTCGGCCGGTACGCCAGGTCGGCCTCGAGATCGGCGCGCCCCCGATCGAGCAGGTGGTAGCCGACATGGGCCTCCCGATCGGCCGGCGATCCGGCCGCAGCCGCTTGACGCGCGCTTTCGATGGCTTTGAGGGCCACACGGAGCTGGCCTTCGCCGCTCGGCGGCGCCAGTTCTTCCACGGCTCGCCGCTGCTGATCCCGGCTCAGGAAGTCCATCCGCTTGTAGGCGCCAGCCGGATCGCGCTGCAACGCCTGCTCCACCAGGCTGACCGCCTCGACATACGCACGCCAGTCGAGCGTCGCGCAGAGTCGGAGGCTCGTGACCGCGTTGGCGACCGACACCTGGGCCACGCCCTGACGCTGGTGCTCGCCGCGGATGGTTTCCTCGGCCGTCGTGTCGCGTAGCGCGAGGTCGTCGTCCACGGCGACGCGAACCGGCGCCAGGCGGAGTCCGTACTCGCGAATGCGGTGCAGGATCTGCACGATGAAGGCCGGGTCGGTGTCCGGTGGCAGCGCCCCGGCGCCGCCGTCGTCGGCGCTCGAGACGTAGGTGTCGGCGGCGCCGCGGGCCGCACGCGCGGCCAGGAGTTCCTCCGCCAACCGGCGCAGGTTTTCGATCAGCGCCAGCTTCAACATGCTCGGCCAGGCCCACAGCTCGCCAATCGTCAGCGGCGCGACGCGTTGGTAGCTGGCGAGGAACTGAATCAGTTGCTGGCGTTCCAGACGGCTGTCGCTGTGCCGGATGAGCTCGACCGCGATGGCGTAGACGCGGGCGTGGCCGCCGTGCTCGCGGGCAGCCAGCCTCGGCAGGGTGCGGGAGTAGGTCCGCGGCAGGTTGCGCTGGATATCGGAGATTTCCGCGGCGATCAGGTGGAAGTTGTCGAGGAGCCAGTCGGCGGCCAACCCGATGAACTGCCCGGTACGGACATCGTCGGCCAGGATCCGATAGCTGGCGCGGAGCACGCGGACGTTGTCCTCGAATCGGGGAAACGTGTCACGAGGACGGCGGCGGGGATGGGGATCGAGCGTGAAGCTGGCGGCGAGAGCCAACGCACGCTCCTCCAGCCGCTCGATACTCAGCAGCTCGTCGCGCAGCGGCTTCTCGGCCGTCGATACCTGAGGCCGACGCCGCAAGCGCATTCAGAGCCTCCGTGTTCGAGTGAGCGGGGGGTTACCGCCGCGACGCGGCCAGGGCCTTGGTGAAGCCGTGCGGTACGGGACGTGTGCCGGAATGATCGGGAAGCCTGCTAGACGGTGCCTTGGTGAGGGCTGGAGGCCGGAACGGCGCAGAACTCAGGAAAGCGACGAAATCACCCCTTCAGTATAGCCCTGTCTCCCGGGTGCGGTCCGCCGTCCCGGGCAGCATTCTGGTTGGCAGCGACAACTCGGTGTATGTGACGGTGAACGGCACCTCGGCCGGAACCGGCCAAGTGCTGCGCATCACTCAATAGGCCCGGCGAGACAAACGGCGTAGCGGTCAAGGGAACCTGTCTCTCCCGCGGGTTTCCCTTCCCGGCGGCCAGCGGATAGCATGCTGACCATGCATACGCGACTTCGCTTCATCCGAGTTTTGCTGGCGATCCTGGTCCTGGCCTCGGCGGCACCTTCGCTGCTGAGCGAAGCCGTGCGGGCACAGACGCCAGCGTCGACGCTCACCTCTCCCGAGGCGTTCTTCGGCTTCCAGTTGGGTGCAGATCGGAAGCTGGCCAACTGGGACAAGCTGCACGAGTACTACCAGTTGCTGGCGAAGAGCTCGAACCGCGTCAAGCTGGTGGAGCTCGGCAAGTCGAGCGACAAACGTCCCTTCATCGCGCTCTTCATCTCGTCGCCCGCCAATCTGGCCAAGCTCGACCACTACCGCGAGATCAACGCGAGGCTCGCCGACCCGCGCGGCCTCTCCGAGGTCGACGCGCGAAAGCTCGTGGCCGACGGCCGGGCGGTCACCATCCAGAGTTTCGCGCTCCACTCCTCGGAGGTCGCGGCCGCGCAGACCGCGGCCGAGTTCGTCTACGACAGCCTGGCCCGCAACGACGCGGAGTCGATGCGCCATCTGGACAACGTCATCAGCATCGTGCTGCCGTCGATCAACCCCGACGGCACGCAGATGATCGCGGACTGGTATATGAAGTACGTCGGCACCGAGCACGAAGCCGCTGGTCTGCCGTGGCTGTATCAGAAATATGCCGGCCACGACAACAACCGCGACGGCTTCGCGCTCAATCTGCCGGAGTCGAAACACATCGGCAAGCTGATGTACCGCGACTGGCTGCCACAGGCCTATATGGACCATCACCAGATGGGCAGCAGCAACGCGCGTCTCTTCATTCCGCCGTACGCGGAGCCCATTCGTCCCGAAGGCGATCCGCTGGTGTGGCGGGAGATCACCTGGTTCGGTGCCCACATGGGCACCAAGCTCGAGGCGGCGGGGAAAACCGGCGTGATCGGAGCCGCGATCTATTCCGGGTGGGGGCACATGGGCTTTCACTGGATTACGCCCTTCCACAACATCGCGGGCATGCTCGCCGAATCGGCCAGCGCACGGCTGGCGACACCCATGTTCATGCACCCCGACCAACTGCGGGGAGGGACGCGCGGCCTGCCGGAATACGAGCCGCAGACCACGATGCCGAGCCTGTGGCCCGGCGGCTGGTGGCGCGTTCGCGACATCGTCGAAAACCAGAAAATCGTCGCCTGGTCGATCGTGGATCTCGCGGCCAGGAGCCGCGAGGACTTGCTTTGGAACATGTACTTGAAAGGCACGCGCCAGTCGGAGCGTGGCGCGACCGGCGCCGTCAAGGCCTACGTTATTGCCGCCGAGCAACACGATCCGCTGACGGTGAAGAAGCTGGCCAACCTCCTGCTCGAGTCCGGCGTGGAGGTGCACCAGGCCCGGAGTCAATTCTTCGCCGCCGGGCGCGTCTACGGCCCGGGTTCCTTCGTCGTGACCATGGCACAGCCCAAGCAGGGGCTGGTGCGATGGATGCTCGGACGGACCTTCTATCCAGATAACACCTACACGCGCGACCTCGAGGGCAATCCCATTCGGCCGTACGACATGTCGACCGACACCTTCGGCGAGTTCATGGGCGTGCAAAGCGACCCGGTCGGCGAAAAGGTCACTGCCGATCTCGTGAAGCTCACGGCGCCGGTGCCGCTGGTGGGTACCGTGGCTTCAGGCGCTCCGAACGGCTACGTCCTGGACGGCCGCTTGAACGACAGTGCGCGGGCAGTCTTTCTTCTGCTCGAGAAGGGCATCGGCGTTCGTCGCGTGAGTCACGCCACCGCCGAGGGCAAGGTGAGGGCCGGCGACTTCCTGGTCGGCGCCGGGGACGTCGCTGACGTGGCCAAACGGTCGGGCGTGGACTTCGTCGCGCTTGCGTCCCCGGTGACTGCCGGCGCATACGAGATTCGCAAACCGCGCATCGCCATGCTGCAACGCTACGGCGGCGGCAACATGGACGAAGGCTGGACGCGTCTGATGTTCGAGCAGTTCGACGTGCCGTTCACGTCGATCCTGGACGCCGAGATCAAGGCGGGCGGGCTCGAGGCCAACTACGACACGATCGTGCTGCCGGCAGACTCGATTACGGCCATGACCGGCGAGCGCCCGGCTGGTTCGACGGCGCCTGGCGGGGGCGGACCTGCGGCTCCTCCTGACAACACGCCCGCGGAATATCGGAGCGGGTTCGGTGCCGAGGGCGTGAAGGCGCTCGAGGCGTTCGTGCAGAAGGGCGGCACGCTGCTGACCTTTGCCAATGCCGGCGATCTACCCATTCAGCGCTTCGGACTGCCGGTGCGTAACATCGTGGCCGGCCTGCCGTCGAAAACCTTCTGGTCGCCAGGCTCTACGCTCAGAGTGCGGTTCGACACGTCCAACCCGTTGGTCTACGGCATGCCGGCTGAAGGCCTGGCGCTCTTCGTGGCCGGCGGCCAGGTCTACGAGGTGACGTCGACCGATCGCAGCCAGGACGTGGCGATTCTCTCGACCTATGTCGAGCGCGACATCCTGCAGAGTGGCTGGCTGCTCGGCGAACAGGTGATCGCGAAGAAGGCGGCGGCCGTCTCCGTGAAGCACGGCGCGGGTACAGTTGTGCTCGTTGGGTTCCGGCCACAGCATCGCGATCAGACGCACGGCACGTTCAAGCTGGTGTTCAACGCACTGCTGAACCGGCCGGCGGAGGCGCCTCAGTAGTCGGTTCCGGGTCGAGGGCCATCTGTTCCTCGAACGTGGTGAGCGACCGTCCATTGACCTGCCGACCGTGTAGTGACCTGAGGCGGCCGTAGATGGCCACCGACGGGGACCAGCCGCGTCGACGGCGTCTCGGGATCATGGGAGGCGTGGCCTTCGATCCGGAACTGGCGTCCATCGGGGTGTTCTCGATGCTCGGACCGGTGTTCACGCCCAACCTGACGCTCCGCCCCAGCGTGGAGCTTGCAATCGGCGAGGTCACGACCCTGATCGCCTTACACGTCGACGCGCTGTACAGCATCGCCGAAAGTCGAGGCAGCCCAGGACCTGGTGGCGCCAGGCGCGGATGTCAGGTGCGAGCCGTGACGCCGACCGCTGGCTGGAAGCTGGTCGAGGCGGCGCACTGGCCGCTATGCCTTGCTACCACTGCCAGCGTCAATGCCGTGCCGTGAACGTGAGCAACACGGCGCTGGATCAATCCGCCAGCCGTGGGACGGCTGCGACATATCGCCGCACGCCGCCGCGGGGCCCCAATCTGCGCGAGAATGGGCAGCACATGTCGAGCCGAGTCATCGTGCCGATCGCCGCCCTCTGGCTGGCGTCTGTGAGTCTCGGCGCCCAGTCGGCCCGCCGATGAGTCTGCCCGAGGCCCGCCCATGACTGCCGCATCCGCTTCGACGCCAGCGCTGCCCAGCTCGCGCGCCGCGCTCGTCGTGCTGCCGTGGCTCGTGCGCTTGCGCTGGGTGTCGGTCGTCGGTCTGGCCGCAGGCATCGCCGCCGCCTCGGTGTTCTGGGGGGTGCGGGTGCCGCTCGGGCCGCTGGTGGCTCTGCTGGCGGCGATGGCCGCCACCAACATCGTGCTCGCGTTCCAGTTGCGCGCGCCCGAACCGAGCCGCGTGGTCATCGGTGCCTCGCTGCTCGTGGACAGCGGCCTGCTCACCGGCATTCTCTACTTCGCCGGCGGGCCGATGAACCCGTTCAGCATCGTGTATCTCGTGGGCATCACGCTGGCGGCCGTCACGCTCGGACACCGCTGGGCCATGGCCATCGCCACCGCGTCGGTCGCGGCGTACGGCTTGACGTTCTTCTGGAACCGTCCTCTCGAGTTCATCGACCCGTCCCAGTCGCAGCACACGATGACGCTGCACCTGTCGGGCATGTGGGTGGCATTGTCGGCCGCCGCGGCCCTCATCGCCTACTTCGTCGGCCGGGTGTCGGAGGCGCTCGAACAGCGCGAGCGCGAGCTCACCGACGCGCGCGCGGCGACGGCCCGCAGCGAGCGGCTCGCAGCGCTGCTGTCGCTCGGCGCCGGCGCGGCGCACGAGCTGGCCACCCCTCTCAGCACGATCCGCACGGCGGCCGGCGAGTTGGGGCGCGCGATGGACGGTGTGGCGACGGCCAGCGATCCGCGTGCGCATGAGTACATCGGCGTCATCCGCCGCGAGACCGACCGCTGCACCCACGTGCTCGACCAGTTGAGCGGACGCGCGGCCTCCGCGTCGGCGGCCGACACGCAGATTGCCCTGGCGCACCTGGTGGACGACGTGCGCAACCGCCTGGGCGACGCGCGCGCGGCCCGTCTCGAAGTCGCGCTGCCGGCGTCGCCGCAGCCCATCGCCGCGCCGGCCGAGCCGCTGCGGCAGGCGGTGGTGGCGCTACTGCAGAACGCGTTCGATGCCTCGGCGCCGGGTCAAGCGGTGACGCTGCGGGTGGAGCAGGGCGACGGCGTGCGCGTGGAAGTGGTGGATCGCGGCCGGGGCATGAGCGACGAGGACGTGGCCCGCGCCGGCGAGCCGTTCTTCACCACGAAGGCGCCCGGCGCCGGACTGGGCCTCGGGCTGTTCCTGGTGCGAGCGTTCGCCGACCAGATGGGCGGCACCTTGCGGGTACGGTCGGGCTTGGGCAAAGGCACGTCGGTGATCCTGGACCTGCCGGCACGGTGAGGGATATGTCACGCATTCTGCAGACCGTGCTCGTCGTGGAAGACGACGAACCGTTCCGGACCATGCTCGTCGGCGCCTTGCAGCGCCGCGGCTACGACGCCCACGGGGTTGGCGACGGCGCTGCCGCCCTCGAGCACGCGCGCCGCGACAGCCCGGAGATGGCGGTCGTGGACCTGCGCCTGCCCGGCTTGTCAGGGCTCGACGTGGTGCGCGACCTGAAGGCCATCGACCCGGCTACCTCCGTGGTCGTGCTCACCGGCTACGGCAGCATCGCGACGGCGCTCGAAGCGATTCGCCTGGGCGCCGTGCACTATCTGACCAAACCCACCGATCCCGAACGGATTCTGGAAGCGTTCGAGCTCGGCTTGTCGGCGCGTCCGCGCGATCTGCCCATGGATACCCCGTCCCTGGCGCGTGTGGAGTGGGAACACATCCAGCGCGTGCTGGCCGACTGCGACGGCAACGTGTCCGAAGCGGCTCGCGCGCTGTCGATGCACCGCCGGTCGCTGCAGCGCAAACTGGCGAAGTTCCCCGTGTCTCGCTGACGCCCGAGCGTCGGCGAGACCCCCGCATCTGGCGGGCTCGGGCGCGTGGCTCGGCACGTCGGCGTCAATCACCCGGCTGCACCACGGTCGACTGCTGCTCATCGAGCTCTCGTCCGAAGCCGCCGTGCTTGGCTGCGGCGCGCTCAACTGGCGGCGGTCGCGCCGTGCCCTGGTGTGCATCGTACGGTTCGCGGCCCAGACGCCTCGCTGACCGCCCGTTCTCAGCTCGCGTCGGCGAGGATGGCTTGGATGCCCTTGACGATCTCGTCGACCGACGCCTCGTAGACGAACTGCGTCCGCACGCGGCCCTTGGCGTCCAGGGCATACACCGCCGTCGAGTGCGACACCGTGTATTTCGCGGCTGAGCCCGGCGTCGGCACGACCTCGTAGGCCGCCCCGTACTGCCCGACGACCTTGTCGATCTGATCCTTCGTGCCGGTCAGGCCCAGGGCGTCGAGCGCGAAGTACTCGAGATCCTCCTTCAACACCGGCGGCGTGTCCCGCTCAGGATCGACGGAGATATAGAGCGTCTTGACACGTGCGCGGTCGTCTCCGAGCCGGCGCGCCACCGTCGCCAGCTTCGATAGCGTCGTGGGACAGGCGTCGGGGCAGGAGCTGTAACCGAAGAAGATCAGCACGACACGCCCCCGCAGCGATGCGAGGTCGAAAGGACGGTTGTCGTGATCGGTGAGCTGGAAGTCGCCGCCGATGGGCAATACCGGCAGCGGCTCGGCCGCCGGGCCGGGGGCGCACGCAGCAGCAACGGACAGTGCGGCGGCCGGCGCCAACGCCCTGGCCCAGCCTCGCGTGCGGGCTGAGGTCACTGCCCGCCCCCTGGCTTCCGGACGCTCGCGGCGGTCGTCACCGTGGTGCCGTCGTCGAAGGTGAGCGTCAGGTTGATGCTGTCGCCGGCCACGAGTTTGTCCTTCAGCCCGAAGAGCATCACGTGGAACGACCCGGGCTTGAGTTCGGCTTTGCCATGTGCCGGCACGTCGATCTGCTTCACGGGCGACATGCGCATCATGCCGCCATCATTCTTCATCTCGTGGAGCTCCACCTTGTCCGCGGCGTCGGTGGCGGCACTGACGATGGCGCGGGGTGCTGACCCGGCGTTCTCGACCACGACGAACAGGCCGGTCATATTGCGGCCGCCCATCGGCTCCCGCGCCCATGCGTCGTGCGCGGTGAGAGTGGGCGTCTGGGCCTGAACTGCGGAGACAAGTTCGAGGCCGCCGAGCACGAGGATGGCGGCCACGAGGGATCGGGTCAAAGTGTTCCTCAGGTTCATGGCTGACGCGCTCCTTGGCGCGCGCTGGTGTCGAGTGAGATCACGTAGAGGGCGAGCGACTGACGTTCTGTTTCCGAGAGGTGAGCGAATCCGGGCATCCCTTGCTTGTGGCGCATGTGAGAGGCACTCGGGTTGGGTGCGCCGAGTGTGCCTGAGTAGTACGGCCCATCCGTCGTGCCTTGGTGCAACGGGGCAGGGTCCCACAGGATGCCCGTGGCGATGGTGGTGGCGATCGCAGCGACGTCGGTCCCGTTCTTGAAACTGGCGACGTTCTGGAAGTCCGGCGGAGGTGGATCGACGGTGGGAGCCACCGGCCCGTCGCCCCGTCCGTTCCGGCCGTGGCAACTTGCGCAGCCGGTCTCGGCATAGAGTGCCCGCCCGGCCTGCGACGACGGTGGGGGAGGGCCTGCACAGGCGGCAATCGTGCTGGCTACGCAGACGCCGCCCGCCAAGACCCATCGCAGTGCCCAGTTCATGCGAGGTCGGTGTCTCAGCAACTCGTGGAAGAACGCGATGACAGCCTCACTTCTGCTCCAGGCCGCGACTGCGGCCAGCCCGAAAACGCGCGACCGTCGGGTGACTTTCGTCTCGACCGTGCCTCTCTATGCTGACGGCGCCGAGCCCTCAAGCGAATGCGACATGTTGTCGCAGTGACGGGGCGTCGCCCGACCCGCCGCGATGGCCCTCTCACCCACGTTCGGTACCTCGGGTCGCTGAGGGCGATCGGGCGTGGGCCGGCGCGCGGAGCCCAGGGGCCTGCCGTTGCGTCGCCTGATTGGGCGGGAGAAGGGACGTCCGATACCGCTGACCAGCCAGGCGGGCCGCAGCCGGTCCGCACTGGCCGACCCCGACCTATACTGGCGCGGTGAACGGTCCCTCCCCGGACGTCACCGACCTGCTCCTGCTCTGGAGCGCCGGCGATCGGCGCGCGCTCGAGGCGCTCACGCCGGTGATCTACGACGACCTGCGGCACATGGCGGGCGCCTTCCTGAGTCGCGAGCGGCCCGAGCACACGCTCTCGGCGACGGCGCTCGTGCACGAGGTCTACCTGCGGCTCGTCGATCAGCGGCGCGTGCGCTGGGAGAACCGCGCACACTTTTTCGGCGCTGCCGCCACGATCATGCGGCGCATCCTGGTGGACCACGCGCGCACCCGCGCGGCGGGCAAGCGCGGCGGGGCGATCGTGAAGGTGGCGATGGAAGAAGGGATGGCGCTCGTCGACGGCCTGGCCGACGAGGTGCTGGATCTCGACGCCGCGCTCGATGCCCTCACCGCGCTCGACGACCGCAAGGCGCAGATCGTGCAGATGAAGTTCTTCGCCGGCATGACCAACCAGGAGACCGCCGAGGCGCTCGGCGTGTCGGACGCCACGGTCGAACGCGACTGGACGCTGGCCCGCGCGTGGCTGATCGCGCACATGCACGCCGCCACGTAGGCGCAGGGTCAGTCATGCCAGATCGCTGGGCACGTATCGATTCCCTGTTCCACGATGCGCTGGAGGTCGCGCCGGCCGACCGCGAGGCCTTCGTGCGCGGGCACGCGGCAGATGACGACGGCGCCCGAGCGGTGCTCTCGCTGCTGGCGGCGCACGACCGCCCGAGCCCGCTGCTGGACGCGCCCCGCGTGCAAGCCATGCCCCAAGGCATGCGCCTCGGCCCTTACGCCGTCGACCGCCTGCTCGGCGCCGGCGGCATGGCCACGGTGTATCTGGCGCACCGCGCCGACCAGCAGTTCGAGAAGCACGTGGCCGTCAAGCTCGTGAACCGCGGCCTGGCCGCCGAGCTCGGCGGCGACCGCTTCGAGGTCGAGCGTCAGGCGCTGGCCCGACTCGAGCATCCCAACGTGGCGCGCCTGCTCGACGCCGGCCTGAGCGCCTTCGGCCAGCCGTTCCTGGTGATGGAGTGGGTGGACGGCGTGCCGCTCGACCAGTGGGCGCGTGACCTGAAGCCGACACTCGAGACCAGGCTGGCGCTGTGGCTCGAGGTGGCCTCGGCCGTGGGCTACGCCCATCGACACCTGGTGGTGCATCGTGACTTGAAGCCGTCGAACGTGCTCGTGACCGCCGACGGCGTGCCCAAGCTCGTGGACTTCGGCATCGCCAAGCTGCTCTCGGACGGCTCACGGCCGCCTGCCGCCACGCAGACGCGCGCCTACACGCCGCTCTACGCCAGCCCTGAGCAAGTGCGCGGCGAGGTCGTCACGGCGTCGGTCGACGTCTACGGCCTGGGGCTGCTGCTCTTCGAGTTGGTTACCGGATCGCCGGCGTTGACCGCCAACGCCGGGAGCCCCGGGGGCGACCCGCTCGATCGCGACGTGCGCGTGCCCGCCCATGTGCCGGCCGACCTGGCCGCCGTTATCGGCGTGGCGCTCCGGGTGGAACCAGAGCGCCGCTACGCGAGCGTCGAGCAGTTCGCCGACGACGTGCGCCGCTTTCGTAAGGGTCTGCCCGTGACCGCGCAGCCCGACTCGTGGACCTACGACCTGCGTCGCTTCGTGGGTCGCCACCGCATCGGCGTGGGCCTCACGGCGCTGGCGGTGCTGGCCTTGATGATCGCCACCGGTGTGGCCCTGCGCCTGGCGCGGATCGCCGACCACCAGCGCGCCCGCGCCGAGCAGGTGACCAGCTTCGTCACGAGCTTCCTTGGGGCCACGCCTGCCGCGCCCGATTGGGTGCTCGTGAACAAGGGCGTGTCACTGCGGGTCGTGGAGCTGGCCGACGACATCGGCGAACGCGTCGGGCGCGAACTGGGCGGGCAGCCCGAGGCCGAGGCCACGCTGCGGTCCGTGCTCGCCATGACCTACTTGCAGATGGGCGACATCGCCAAGTCGCAGGCGCATGCCGAGCGCGCGATGGCCCTCTACGACGACCTCTACGCCCGCAACGACCCGCGCCGCTTGAGTGCCGAACTCGGGCAGGTGGCGGTCGAGAATGCGCTCGGCCGTTTCGCGGAGGCTGAGGCGCATGCGCTGTCGGTGGTGGCCAGGTGGCCGGCGATGCCACCGACGGCCTCGTCGGTCATGACGTCGCAGCTCGGCATCGCGCAGTTGCGCCTCGGCAAACTCGACGCCGCCGACGCCACGTTCCGCCGGGGCATCGCCGGGGTCGAGCAGGCTCTGGGCGCCGGCCACCCGAGCGTGGGCCCGATGGCGGCGAACTTCGCGCTGGTGTTCATGGAACGCGGACAGTTCCAGGAGGCCGCGCGCTGGCTCGAGCGGTCCGCTGCTATCTCGCGCGCATCGTTCAAAGACGCGTCGATCACGCTGGCGTGGGCGCTCGTGAATCTCTCGAACACCTACCGGTTCCTCGGCGACATGGACAAGTCGCTGGCCGCCGCCACCGAGAGCCTGGCGCAGTTCGAGGGCTCGCTCGGCGCCAGTCACTTCTCCACGATCCACCCACTGGCGCTCATCGCCTACGCCAAGGCCGTGCGCGGCGACGCCGACGCGGAGGCCTTCATCCAGCGTGGGATTGCCAATCAATCGTCGCTGCCCGCCGACAACTACGAACGGGCCGTCGGCCTGAACTTCCTCGGCTTCGTGCTGCTGCAGGAGCGGCGTCTGGTGCCGGCGCGCGAGGCCCTGACGCGTGCGCTGGAGGTGCGGCGCCGGTCGTTTGTGGCACCGAACTGGCGCATCGCCGAAACCGCCGGGTGGCTCGGCGAGGTGCTGGCACAGCAGGCACGGCCGGCCGAGGCGCTGCCCCTGCTGCGCGAGAGCGTCGATGCCTTCCAGGCGCTCTATGGCCCGGATAACCCCAGGACCATCGACGCCAGACAGCGTTTGGCGCGCGCCGCGTCCCCGGCTACGGCACCGTGACCGTGCGCGCCGGCGTGGCGGCGCTCGACCCGCACGGGTTCACGGCCACGACGCTGAGCGTGTAGGTGCCCGGTGGCACGGCGCCACTCAACGCGCGCGCCGTCGCCGGCACGGTGCCGACGAAGGCGCCAGACACCTGGAGCAGATAGCTGGTGGGTGCCGCACCCGTCGCCGGCAGGTTCCACGCCAGCGACAACACGTGGCCAGCCGTGGTGGCCACGAAGCCAGACGGTGCCGAAGGCGCGCCCGAGCATGCGGTCGGAAACGTGAGCGTCACCGGATTCGATGCGGCGCTGCCACCGCTGGCATTCGTGGCCCGCACGGCGAAGGTGTAGGTGGCGGCCGGGATTCCGGCAAAGGCAAGACTCTCGACCAGGCCCACCGGCACCGACACGGCGGCGTTGCCCGTCACGTCGAGCACGATCGACGCTGGGGCGCCGCCGGCAAACGAATTGCTCCAGGCGAGCTGCAGCGTGTTGCCAACCACGAGGCCGAGCAGCCCGGCGGGCGGCGAAGGCGGCGCCGGCACGTTCACGTAGACCAGAATCTCGTTGGAGGCGCCACTGACCACCGCAGCCGCCACCGCGCGCACGCGCAAGTAGAACACGCCGGTCGGCGCCGTGAGTGTGACCGACGGCGTGGCGCCGAGCGGCACCGTGGCCAGCACCTGTCCAGGCGTCACGCCCCCTTCGAGCTGGTAGCCCGTGGGCGCGGGACCGGCGCCCGGCGAGGTCCAGTCGAACGTCACGGTGTTGCCGCTCATGCCGGTCACCCGGAAGTTGGTCGGTGCCAGAGGCGTTCCGGCCGCCGCCACCGAGATGGACACGGTGGCGACGTTGCCGGGGCCCGACCCGTTCACGGCGCGATAGGTGAACGTGTCCACGCCGGCGAACGCCCCGGCGGGCGTGTACATGAAGCTGCCGCTCGCCGACACCGTCACGGTGCCGTGGGCCGGTGGACTCACGAGTGCAGCGCTCATCACGTTGCCGCCGTGCGCGTTGTCGTTGCCGAGCACGCCCGGGGCGGCCACGGTGATCGCCGACCCCGAGGCCGCCGCGTAGGCATCGTTCACGGTCGTTGGCAGCGGCGTGACCGGGGCATCCGGGCCTCCGTTCACGCCGAAACTGTTCAAGCCCGGGGTGAGCCAGTTGATCGGCGCGCGCGCGGGGATCGTGCCGTCGGGCCGCACGTGCGTGACGTGGAACCGGTGCTGATTCCACACCGGCCGGGTCTGCGCCCAGGTGCCGGTGGCCGCGCGGAACACGCGTATCAGCACACTCTCGTTCCACCCGCCGGTCACGATCTCGGCAGTGCCGTCGCCATCGACGTCGGCCACGATCGGACCGCGCTGATCGTCGCCCCCGTTGCGCGGTGCCTTGATGACGTGCATCGCCCCCGACTGGCCGTCGATCACATAGAGCGCGCCTTTGACCGACACGGTGTCGAACGGCCCGACCGCGCTGTTGTAGATGACCTCGGCCCGCCCGTCGCTGTTGAGGTCGAAGAGGGTTACGTTGCCGCCGTAGCCGATGGCCGGCAGGGAGATGGTGCGTAGCGGCGCGCCGGCGCGAGTCAGGACCTCGATGGTCTGATCGCGGACCACGACGATCTCGGGCAACCCGTCGCCATCCACGTCGCCGATGGCCGGCAATCCCAGCCCGTACGACGCGGTGCCGGGCGGCGTCACCGGCCCCCACTTCGGCACGCCGTCGTGCTCGTAGAGGAAGAGCCGCCCGAACACGTCGAAGTAGAGAATCTCGGCGAAGGGATCGTCGTCGAAATTGGCGACGGCGACGCTGCCGACGCGCAGGTTCACGTTGGCCACGCTGCGTAGCAGCACGCCCTGGTGGCTGAAGACGTCGTCGGAGAACAGGATCTCGGGCGTGCCATCGAGGTCGAGGTCGACCACCACGGGCGCATTGGACGTGGGATTGGCGCCCTGGCTGGTGCCGCCGCCGCGGGCGGTCCAGCGGATGTGCCCCAGGTGGTCGAAGACCGTCACGTAGTCTTCGCTCGCGACGCCTGCCGGCGTGTTCGGGCCGCGGCCGGCGTAGCCCACGATGATCTCGGCCGTGCCGTCGGCGTCGAGGTCGGCAATCACCGGGCGCGTGAAGCCCGACGTGCTGTCGACGAGCGGGTCGGAGACGACGTCGTCACTCGTCCACCAGTAGGCGCCGGTGTTGCGGAAGGCGACGAGCGATTGCCGAAAAGGATCGGGCGCCGTGCCGTCGTGCGCATCGACCGCGACGATCTCGGGAAAGCCGTCGCCATCCAGGTCGCCGGCCGCCAGTTCCGAGAAGCCGTCGCCGAGCACGATGTTGGCGGCGGTGTGGAAGGCGTCGATGGAGAACGCCACCGTGCCGTCGAAGCCATGCACGGCTATCAGGCGGCGCGTGGAGGCCCCCCCCCACGACACGAAGACGATCTCGGATCGGCCGTCGCGGTCGAGATCGATCACGATCGGCTGCCCGTAGGTGGCCATGAGCCCGCCGCCGGCACTGAAGGCAAACTTCAACGCGGGCACGGTCGACCCGCCCCCCTGCGCGTGAAGCGTGGTGGCTCCGGCGGCCAGGCACGCCACGGCCAGCCACGAGGCGGCGCACCGGGTGAAACGGTCCAGGCGCGTGGCCGTCGGAGCGGCCGCAGGGGCCAAAAGTCGTGCGAGCTGCATGGCGATGTCTCCGGACGAAGGGGCAGAGGCACTCCGCCCACATCCAGACATCGCGGAGGCCCGCGACAAACACCCTCACGCGCCGGGTTCGCGCAGGGTGTCGTCCCAGACGCCGCTGCGCGACGGGCTCTTGATCGGCTGCTTGGCGCTCGTGAGCGAATCGCCTGGCTGGTCGGGCCGCCGCCCCGTCCCAGCGATCCGCCGCGGCCGTGCCACAGCGCAAGCCGACGTGGTGCCAGGTGCACACCGACGCGACGGTGCGCTGGGCCAGCAGGGCGAACCCCATGAGGAGCGGAAACGCGGTGTCGGGATACACCGGACTCCCGAACAGCTGGCCGGCCGGCCGGGATCAGTTCACATGGTCTCGTCGCGGTGCATGGTGTGTTGCACAGAGGACGTGCCGCTCGTGAGTGCCTTCAAGGACGCCTCGGTTTCGAGAATAGCCAGCGTCGTCTTCAGCACGGTGTCGGGATTGAGCGAGATGCTGTCGATGCCTTGTTCGACGAGGAACTGCGCGAACTCCGGGTAGTCACTCGGAGCCTGTCCGCAGATGCCGATCTTGCGGCCCTTGGCGCGGCAGGTGGCAATGACCTGCGCGATCATCCGTGTCACGGCCGGATTACGTTCATCGAAGATGGGTGCGACGATCTCGCTGTCGCGATCGACGCCGAGAATCAGCTGCGTCAGGTCGTTCGAGCCGATGCTGAAGCCGTCGAAGATGTCGGCGAACTCCTCGGCCAGCACGACATTGCTCGGGATCTCGCACATCACATAGAGCTCCAGCCCGTTCTCGCCGCGCCGCAGTCCGTGCGTCGCCATTTCCGCCTGCACGCGGCGGCCTTCTTCGACGGTGCGGCAGAATGGAATCATCAGCTTGAGATTGGTCAGCCCCATCTCCTCGCGCACCTTGGCCACGGCTCGGCACTCCAGCGCAAAGCCGGCCTGATAGCGCGGGTGGTAGTAGCGGCTCGCGCCTCGGAAGCCAATCATCGGATTGTCCTCGTGCGGCTCGAACGCGCTTCCGCCGATCAGGTTGGCGTATTCGTTCGTCTTGAAGTCGCTGAGGCGAAGAATGACGTCCTTCGGATGGAAGGCAGCGGCCAGCATCCCGACGCCTTGTGCGAGCTTGTCGACGAAGAACTGCGACCGGTCGGCGTAGCCCGCCGTGATCCGCGCGATCTCGGCCTTCGCCGCCGCATCGCTGAGCTGGTCGAAGTGGACGAGGGCGAGCGGGTGAATCTTGATGTAGGTCGTGACGATGAACTCCATCCGCGCGAGGCCGACGCCGTCATTCGGAATGAACGACAGGGAGAAGGCCTCCTCGGGGTTGGCCAGGTTCATCATGACCTTGGTACGGGGGTGGCCAAGAGCGACCAGATCGGTGCGTTCTACGTCGAAGGGCAACGCGCCTTCATACACAAACCCCGTGTCGCCCTCGGCGCAGCTCACAGTGACCATCTGGCCGTCTACCAAGGTGTCGGTGCCGCGCTCGGTCCCGACAATGGCGGGCACACCGAGTTCGCGGCTCACGATGGCGGCATGGCAGGTGCGGCCGCCACGGTTCGTGATAATCGCGGCCGCCTTCTTCATGATCGGCTGCCAGTCGGGGTCGGTCTTGTCGGTCACGAGCACCTCACCCTCCTGGAACCGGTCGATGAACTGCGCGCTCGTGATGACCCGGACGCGTCCGGTGGCGACCTTGGCACCCACACTGCGCCCACTCGCGAGCACGGCGCTGCGCTGTCCGAGCCGATAGGTTTCCAGCACATCGGGGTTCTTCCGCGACTGTACGGTTTCCGGCCGCGCCTGCACGATGAAGAGCTCGCCGGTGTGACCGTCTTTGGCCCACTCCAAGTCCATCGGCGCCGCGGCGCCACGCGTGGCTGAGTAATGGTCTTCGACGATGCAGCCCCAGCGCGCGAGTTCCAGCACTTCGTCGTCTGTGAGCGTCAGCTTGGCGCGGTCGCCCGGCGCGACCGGGACGTTCTTCACCATCTTGCCGCCGCCGGTGTCGTAGATGAGCTTGAACTCTTTGCTACCGACGGTCTTCTGCAGAATCGGCCGGTGCCCCGTTGTCAGCGTCGTTTTGAAGACGGTGTACTCGTCCGGCGTGACCGAGCCCTGGACCACGTTCTCGCCCAAACCGTAGGCCGAGCTGATGAGCACCGCGTCGCGGAATCCGCTCTCGGTGTCGATGGTGAACATGACGCCTGCGCAGGCGAGATCCGAGCGCACCATGCGCTGCACGCCGATGCTGAGCGCGACCTTGAAATGGTCGAAGCCTTTGTCGACGCGGTAGCTGATGGCGCGGTCGGTGAACAGCGAGGCGAAGCAGCGTTTGCAGGTCTCGAGCAGCGCCGTCACACCCTGGACATTGAGATAGGTCTCCTGCTGGCCGGCGAAACTCGCGTCGGGCAGGTCTTCGGCCGTGGCCGAGGAGCGCACGGCTACATCGAGAGGCGTCGTGCCGCTGCCCTGCAGCTGCCGGTATGAGGCCGCGACCTGGTCCTGCAAGTCGTCGGGCAGGGTCGCGCTTCGGATGGCCTGCCGCACCGCGTGGCCGCGCTGGCTGAGGTTGGCCATGTCGTGCGTGTCGAGGTCGGCCAAGGTCGTGCGGATGAATGCGTCCAGACCCGCCTGGCGGATGAAGTGGCGGAACGCGTCTGCCGTGACGGCAAACCCGTCGGGCACCCGCACGCCCTTGGCCGCCAGTTCGCGCACCATCTCACCAAGCGAGGCGTTTTTGCCGCCGACGATGGGGATGTCGGCAATGGTGATGTCGGCAAACCACTTGATGAAGGTCTGTGAGGTGGTTGTGTTCATGGACGTTCTCCCTGGGATGTCATCGCCAGTACTCACGGTCGCGCGGCGGTCATGAACGCGATGCGCATGGACCGGCCTCGTGGCTGATCTCTGTGCGAGCGGCCACGACGGGCAGCCGCGTCGCGTGATTACGCTGGCATGATCTGGATGTCGCACGGTGCCTGCGGCCTGAGCTCACCAACCCAGTCTAGCGCCGCGCGCGCAGCCGCGCCTTCGTCCACGCCAACAAGCACCTCGAAAAGGCGGTTGCCGGAGGCCCACTCGATCAAACCCCGTGTGTCTCGAACAACGATGACCGGTACCGCGGCCATCTGGGCCACGCGCTCCACGACACTCCCCAGGAGCCAGCGGGTAGGTTGACGTGTGTGGCCGAGCGCCGAGACCACCAGCAAGGCGCTCTGCGCGTGCCGGGCCGGGTCAACCAGGTGCTGGTAGGCGACGCCACCGGCAAAGACGGACTCGATGGTGACGGGATACACGTGTCGAAGTTCGTCGGCGTCGAGAGCCTGACGCTGCGGTTCGTATACGGTCAGGTCACCCTCGCCCTCGAGGATGTCATCGGCGGCGGCTTTCAGTGCGTGGCTGCCCCAGCCAACGGCCACGCCAATATCGCACATCTCGAGAATCCGGTGATCGTTCTCGGCATCACCGATTGCGATCGCGTTGTGAGCAGACAGCCGCAAGGCCGCGGGTGCGCCCACAGACGGCATGCCTGATCGAACGTGGGGCACACGCCTGGCATCTCCCGGTACTCGGACCGCACGCGGTGCACGAGCTGACGATGGCGATCGTCCGGACGCGGCGTCGACACCGACTGATGGATGGCGACTGGTGGTGTCAATGCGATTGGCATGAGTGCTCCTTCCAGCGCAATGCGGTTGCCGAACGTCAATCGAGTGAGGCAATCGTCGTGCAGGCGCATCGCAGTGGTCCAGCCGATAATCTCGGCCGAATCCCGAGAGCGACTCGACGGATCAACCTTGCTGTAGGGCTCGCCTGGCGTCAGCACGCGGCTCTCGCCTCCGGCGCGACCGCGACACCCTCGCGCGATGATGTCCGGTGCAAGGCCAGGACTGGGTAGGGACCACACGTGTTCACGAGGTGGAGTACCGTCGCGTGAGTGCCGCGTCGAGCTGTGCGTCGTGCCCGTAGATATCTTCGGCGAAGCGCACTGTGCCGTCCTCCGGCATCACTACCGCGGTGACGTAGAAGAGGATTACTTGAATCGGTCGCGTCAGGTTCACACGCCTGGGCTGACTCCCGTTCATGGCGGTCAGGATTCGCTCCCGCGTCCAGTCCGGCTGGTCCTTGAGCGCCCACTCCGCGAGTGCGACTGGGTTCTCCAGCCGGACGCACCCGCTGCTGAAGTCGCGACGCGTCCGGCTGAACAGTTCCTGCGCCGGTGTGTCGTGCATGTAGACGTTCTCGTCGTTTGGAAAGATGAACTTCACCAGTCCCATCGCGTTCCTCGGCCCGGGACGCTGCCGTACACGCAGCAACCCCTGTCGGAGGAGCGCCACGTTCTCGGCGGTCGCTGCCACCGGCTGCGCGTCGTCCCCGGGCCCCCGGACGATCTCCATTCCTTGCTCTTGCAGGTAATTCGGATCGCGCGCGATCGCCGGGAGGACGTCCTGGCGGAGAATCCCCGGCGGGACGTTCCAGTACGGCCGGAAGATCAGATACCGCATCTCCTCGACGAACACGGGCGTTCGCCTGTTGAGGGAGCGCCCGACAATCACGTCCATCCCGAACAGTGGCGCGCCACTCGGCGGGATCGAGTCCCACCCCCACAGGTGAAACATCGGGATGTTCACCGCCAGGAGCCGGTCTTCGCTGAGGTGCGGGAGCCACCGCAGGCGCTCGAGGGCGAGTTCGATCTGGCGAACGCGCCAGGCGAGCGGCACGCGCAAGGCGGCCCACGTCCTCTTGCCGAGGATGCCGTCGTTGTCCAGTCCGTGCCTGGTCTGGAACCGCCTCACGCTATCCACGAGGTCACCTTCGTAGGTCGACACATCCGTCGGCGGCGGGGCGTCAGGCGAGCGATCACCGAAGCCGACAAGCAGTTGATGCAACGGGCGGAGACCGACGTGCGACTCACCGGGCCGCACGGGTGCGGACGGCAGTGCTGATGGGTCGAGCATCGGGTCGGCGGCGAGCACCCGGTAACGGGCCAGCGCACTCCGCAGGCCGCGATAAAGTGCGAGCGGCGGCGCGAGGTCAGCGGCGGTGTCGGCGACCCGGCCGTCCGTGACCGCGGAGCGCAGCAACGCCGCAAAGTCATGGCTGTCGGCTGGCGCGGTCATCCGGAATCCGATCGATCGCGGATCGACGCGACCCATATGCAAGTGACGCAAGTAGCGCAGCATGCCCCCGCTCAATCCAAGTTCGAAGCTGGCGAGATCCGGCACGGGAGGAGGCTGCGTGCCGGCGTCCAGCGTCGCCGCCAGCTCCTCGAGTGGAGTAGCGCGGTAGTCGGATGGTCTCAGGCCGTCGGCGGTCGCCCCGTTCAGCAGCGTCAGTGCGTCGCGGGCACTGGTGCTCGGCCGCCCTGTGGCGTCAAGCCAGAGGGGGGCATAGCTCGTCGCCTCGTAGAGCGCCCTCAATTCTTTGCCCTCGGAGGCCGAGCGCGAACTGAGCGCGGCGTCGCGGTCATGGTCCAAGCCGGCCGTGATCGCGGACGCCACGTCCGCGACCGGCACTTGAACCGTCGCGATCGCCATCGGACGCGACGCAGCCAACGCGGCGGGCAGTGGAACGGGAGAGTCTGGAGGTCGCGTTCGATCGCCGCCGTCGGTGCATCCCAGCAGCCCGACCAGCATCGTGGCGCCCATCAGTCGGGCCCCGCCGATCATCCGAACACTCCGCGACAGGCTGGTGGGCATGGGTGAACTCGCGCATCTGTTGCGTGCAAGCCGGACATCTCTACCGATACTACGCGGGACCACCTGACGGAACACGTCGAGTCCCCCGACGAAAGACTATCGGACTATCCATGTCAGTCCTGCCAGCTGCGCTGCTAGAGTCGCGCCCTGAAGACGCGAGTGGCCGAGCGCATCCTCGATGCAACGGATCCCTGACAGGCCGATTGTCGCCGTCGGGTGGTCCGATAGTGCTGATTACCGCGGCAACCGCCGTGGTCGACCGCATCGTCCCCGGTCATGGCATGTCAGCGGCGGTAGATCGCCGCCAGGCCCGACTCGGTAGGCATCTGCGCGTGCGATGGCCAGGTCGTCGACGCCGCGATGGTGTCGGTCGGCCGGGCCGGGGCTCCGCGCTTCAGCTGAAACGGTGCATTCGTCGTGCTACCCTCGACGTCTTGGTCGTCGGAGCCGCCCTGGTTCGGTCGACCGCGGCGTCGCCGAGGGTTAGATAGAGGCCGTCTTGTCGGCTTCGGGGAGGGACACGTGAACCGCTCGACGTATCTCCATCGGATCGCGTCTGCCGTGGCTTCCGCCGCTGTCTTCGTGCTGGGTGCCTTCAGCGTCGCGTCAGCGCAACTGCCATCTCCGTCGACCGAGCCTGGCGTCGCGACCGCCGCCAGCAACGGCACCTCAAGTCACGACAGCGCGACCTCTCCGGACGTGCCGCCCGACGAGAACCGGGCAGCCGGAAGCGACCGGGCGGGGGCTGCGGTGGCACAGTCGTTCTCCTACTACCAAGTGGCTGGCGCGACACTGCGCGGCCGCAGCAGCACGACGGATTACGCTTATGCGGGTTCCGGCTGCGCGTACGTAACGGCCGGAGTGGGTACCGGTGCGATCCTGAATACTGAGCTGGCGCTGCCGGATGGGGCGGTCATCAAGTACCTCCGCCTCTACTACTACGATTCGAACGCCGCCAGTGCCGTCCAGGGGTATCTCACGCGCTACCAGCCAGGCACCGGCTCCGCGGATCTCGTCAGCACCGCGTCGACCGCTACTTATGCAGGTGGATACGGATTCACCGTCAGCGGAGAAATCACGGAAACGGTGAACAACAGCCTCTACGCCTACACCTTGATCGGTTGGCCCGGCGCCCTCGGCTCCACCAATCAGGTCTGCGGGTTGCGCGTCGCTTACTACGCGCCGTCCATCGAACCCGGTGCTCCCACGCTGAACCCGCCGATGGTCTCGGGCAGCACGGTTGGGCTGTCCTGGACGCCGGGTACCGGGAGCGCGCCCACGTCGTACGTGCTGACGGCATTCGCCTCGGGCGGGGCGGTGCTGGCGACGGTGCCGCTCACGGGCACCTCCGCGTCGTTCTCCGGGGTGCCCAGCGGCAGCTACCTGCTGCAGCTCGTGGCGGTGAACGTGCTCGGGTCGAGTCCGCCGTCGAGCCCGGTCCCACTCGTCGTGCCGTAGTCCCGCGGCCGCGGGGACTGGCGCGGCGACGCGGCCGTGGGATCACGCCAGGACGCCGGGAAACAGCAGGTCCACGAGCGACCGGTGTGACCGGGCGCCCTGGTCGAAACCGGTGGCCTGCTCGTAGCGCCCGATCACGGCCAGCGCGTCGGCAATCGACGCCTGGCCGATGGCCTCGAACTCGACGCACCGCACAACGCGGTCGCCGGTAGACGCCGTGTAGTGCACGACCTCGCAGTCGGCGAAATACCACACCTCCAGCTCCTTCTGCAGCGCGGCCGACCACGTCACCCCCATGCGCGCCACGAACGCATCGACCTGCGCCGCCTGGTCGCCGGCGTGATGTCCGAGGTCGAGGTTGATCTCGTCGCGCACTGCCGGGTCGGAGGTCAGCGACTTGATCGTCAGCTGGTGGAGCTCCTCGTCGAAGCGGTGCCGCAGGATGTAGTGACGCGTCCGGCCGTCGCCGGTCAGGAAGTAGCGGTCGCGCACCTGCAGCGTGTTCTGCCGGCGAGGGCCCAGTGTCTCGAGCACCCGCCGGAACGCCGGCAGGTCGAACGCCTCGTCGAGCACGAACTTGTGTTCCACTTCTGTGAAGCGCATCACATCCACCACTTGAAGCGTCCGTATCGTGCCACGCGGGCCCGCGACCGCGGCGGCAAGTCGTTGCGCCACGCCGGTGTGACGGGCACGTTGTCGGGGTCGACCCGCAGCTCGTCAAAAATGGCCGCGACCGGCGCGACGGCGCGACGATCACGACTGGCGAGCATCGCCTCCGCCAGCCGGTCGTGGGCCGCGTCTTCGAAGTTGTAGCTGCCAAAGGCCGCCCAGGCATCGTCCACGACGACGAGTTTCGAGTGCTCGCCGTGTCGGTTCTCGTAGACGGCCACGCCGGCGTCGAGCAGGCGGTCGTAGGTGGACGCGGCGGCAATCCAGGCCAGATCGGTCGCCGGCAGGGCCTGGCGATGCGAGTGGAACACCTCCACCCGTACGCCGCGCCGGGCCGCCCGCAGCACGGCCTCGAGCAGCGGCTCCACGGGCTTGAAGTAGAAACTGGTGACCCGCGCCGTGTGGTGCGCGCTGTCGAGCATCTCGACCATCCGCTCGGTGACCTCGTTGCGGCCGTGCCAACCGAACGGGCCTCGCCAGCCCTGTCGCGCATTCGGGTTGCAGAGCCAGTAGTCGAGTTCCAGGTTAGCCGCTGCGCCGTCGTCGAGTCGCGTCAGGTGCGCGATATGCGCCGCTGCGACCGTGCCGCCGATCGCGCGGATGCTCTCGAGCAGCACGGCCGCCACGGGGCCACGCACGGCCACGGCAAACTCGTTCCAGCCCTCGAACGACGACGTCGTGACGTTGCTGCTGCCGAAGATCGCGTCGCCTGCCTCCGACACCTGAATCTTCACGTGCTGGCCGCCCCCGAGCAGCCGTTGCAGTTGATGCGGCGGCGCGTAGACGGTGACCGTACCGCCGTCGGCACGCAGCCCGTGCAACTCGTTCGTGAGCGCCTCCCGCTGCCCGGCCGACATCAGCACGCCACCCAGCCGCTGCCCGAACGCGTCGACGACCAGCGTGACGGCGACGCCGCGGCGCTGCGCCGCCCGCAACGCCGCCAGCAAGGTTGTGCCATAGGCATCGTGCTCGATGTAGAAGGTGGTCAGGTAGAGGAACACCCGGGCGTCGTCGATCATCGCCAGACGGCGCTGCCATTCCGCCGTCCGGTCCCACAGCGGCACCAGTGCCGACGCCTTCGGCATCAGAGCCGGTAGCCGCCAGCCACGTCGAGGTTCACGCCGGTCACATACGGAGCGTCGAGCAGGTAGTGCACGGCCTGCGCGATGTCCTCGAGCGTGCCGGAACGGCCGAGCGGCACCCAGCGGTGGATGTCCTCGGGCGGCGGCAGGTCCACGGAGTTGTCGAGTTGACCGGGCGACACCATGTTCACGCGAATCCGCCGCGAGGCATAGCCGGCCGCCAGGGCGCGCGTGAGCACCAGCAGGCCGGTCTTGCTCACGTAGTAGTCGGCGCCGCGCCGGTTGGCGCGGATGCCCTCGAGGCCGGCCATGCCGATGTTGATGATGCTGCCGCCGTTCGGCATCAGGGCGAGCGCCCGGTAGCAGCAGTAGTAGGCGCCGGAGAGATTCGCCGCAATCGTGTCGTCCCACACGTCGGGGTCGAGCGCGGTCACGTCCTGCGGGCTGTAGTTGCCGACGTTGTTGACGAGCAGATCAACCCGCCCCTCAGCGTCCGCGATGCCGGCAAACGCCGCCGCCACGGCCTGTTTGTCGCTCACGTCGAGCCTCAGCGCGCGGCCGCGGCCGCCCGCCTCGGCGATCTCGCGTTCCACCGCCTGTGCGGCCGCCTCAGACGAGCGGTAGACCAGCACCAGGTCGTAGCCACGGCCCGCCAGCGCCAGGCTGAGATGCCGGCCGAGGCGTTTGGCGCCCCCCGTGACGACAGCCACCTTGCGCGAAGTGTCGGGCGTCATCGCCGGCGCTCCACGCGCACGAACGAGCAGGCGGCGGCGGGCACCGCCGCCGGCTTCCGTACCTCGATCCGCACGGCGGTCGCTACCGGCACCTGGGTCAGCAACAGTGCCGCCGCCTGTTCCGCCATCGTCTCGATCAACTGGAACTGCCGCGCCTGCAACAGGCCGGTCACTCCGGCGGCGACGCCGTCGTAGTCGACCGCGTCCGCGATGGCGTCGGAGGCGGCGGGAGCCGCGAAGTCGTAGTCGAGTTCGATATCGAGCATCACCGTCTGGGTCGCCGCGCGCTCGTGCGGATAGATGCCCACGATGCAGTCGACCCGCAGGTCCTTGAGGCCTGTGGTGCCCGTCATGCGGCCACGTCCTTCCGCGCGATCCAGATCTGCTCTTCGGCTGCCGCCGCGTCGAAGGGCGTGCCGTCGAAGTCGCCCAGGCAGGCCTCCACGGCGAAGCCCGTCTCCTCGAGCAGCCGCTTGGCCTGCGCCGGCGTCATCCAGCTGAGCGAGAGCGGGCGGTAGCGGCGAGCCAGCATCGTGCCCGCGGCATCGAGCGTGTCGGCCCAGGTAATCACACGCATCGTCTGGGCGGCGTCGTCGACGAGAGAGGTGACCCACAGCAAGGTGTCGTCGCCGGTGGGCGACACGTACTCGGCGCGCAGCTGTACCTGGCGCATGCGATCGAGGCGGTCGGGGGTCATGAAGAAGTCGTCGAACAGGAACCGGCCGCCTGGGCGCAATTGGCCGTGAATACGGAGCAGCGCCTCCCGCTTGTCGGGCAGGGTCGTCAGATGGCCGAGGCTGTGGTACGGCAGCGCGATGAGCGCGGCCGGTTCGGCCAAGGTGAAGGTACGGAAATCGGCCTGCAGCAGGGTGAGGCGGTCGAGCACGCCGGCGCGTTCGGCGCGGGCGCGGCACAAATCGAGCATCGCCGGTGAGAGATCGACGCCGGTGATGGTGCGTCCCCCCGCCGCGGCGTCGACGGCGATGCGGCCGTCGCCGACGCCGAGTTCCGCGACCGGCCCGTCGGCTGCAAGATAGGCATCGACATAGAACGGCTTGTTCTTGTGGGTGGAGCCGGCCGTCGCCGTCCAGATGCCGTAGATGTCTGCGAAGCGCTCGTATTCCACGAGGTCCATTATGGTGGATGGCGGTGCGAGAGCCAGTCGCGCTTCAGGCCGGCGTCTGGCGGTCCGTGGCCGGCCGGCCGCCACGGAGGCGCACGTAATCCCTGCAGTCGATGCGATAGTCGTGGTTTGCGCCTGCCCAGGTCTCACCGTACACTCCCGTCCTCGGCGGAACGACCAATCCTGGACCTCAGCTCACTACCACCGGAGAGATCAATGACCGATACGAGTGCCGTCATCAACGCGACCAACCTTGGCTGCTCGATCACCTGCAAGGACCTGGAGGCATCGATTCGCTTTTACCGCGACGCCATCGGCTGCGCGGTGGTGGAGACGTACGAGAACCAAGGGAAGGTGGCCGCCGCCGTTGTCGCCGCGGGCGATTGCCGCATCGTCCTCAATCAAGACGATGGCAAGCTGGGTTGGGACCGCATCAAGGGACAGGGTGTCTATCTGCAGATCAACGTGGCAGGCGCCGCGGATGTCGACGCGGTTGCTGAGCGGATCAAAGCCGCGGGCGGGTCGCTGCTGAGTGAGCCGGCGGATCGTGAGTGGGGTGCACGGATGTTCCAGTTCAATGATCTGGACGGGTTCAAACTCGGCGTGTCCACGCCGCTCGCGAGATAGTACGCGCAGCAGCACTCATCGCGCTCAGAAGCTCGCGCGATCTCTCGCATGACCCGGGAACGTGACCACCAGGCCAAAGGCTTCGTAGTCGGTGGTGATGGCGCTGCCGCTCGCGGCCAGGAACATGGTGAGCGGCACGGCGAGATCGCCGATGCGGCTCACCGTGAACGTTGCCGGGTCCGCTCCTGCCTCGCTTGCGTTGGGGGCGGCCGACCGGAGCCGACGCGGCCCGCCCGCCAGGTGACGCTATGATGCTCCGCATGCTGACAAGACCCGTCGCCGTCGTGATCGCGCTCGTCGTGCTCGCCGGACCGAACGGTCCGCTCCTGGCTCAGACGGCCGGCCAGCCCGAGTTTCCCTCCGGGTGGTCGCCGAAGGACACCCAGTACGCGAACCGCGACATGGTGGCGGCGGCCAATCCGCTGGCCGTCGACGCCGGCGTCGCGATCCTCGCTCAGGGCGGGTCGGCGGTCGACGCCGCCATCGCGGTGCAGATGATGCTGACGCTGGCCGAGCCGCAGTCGTCAGGCATTGGCGGCGGCGCGTTTCTCATGCACTACGACGGCGCGGCCAGGGAACTCATCGGCTACGACGGCCGCGAGACGGCACCAGCGGCGGCCACGCCCGATCAGTTCATGAAGCTCGGCCAGCCGCTCGATTTCATCAGCGCCGTCACCGGCGGCCTCTCGGTCGGCACGCCCGGTGTCCTCAAGATGATGGCCCTGGCGCACGCCAAGCACGGGAAGCTGCCGTGGGCCGCCCTCTTCCAGCCCACCATCGACCTCGCCGAGAAAGGCTTTCCGATCTCACCCCGGCTCTACACCACGCTCGGCTTCCTGGCCAAGCGAATGTGCAATGAGAAGGCCATTGCCGCGCTGTATCTCAAGCCCGACTGCACGCCGAAGGACCAGGGTTCGCTGCTGAAGAATCCGGAGCTCGCGACCACGCTCAGGACGATCGCGCGGGAGGGGCCGACCGCTTTCTATTCCGGACCGATCGCCGAAGCCATCGTCAACGCCGTCCGCAACCACCCGACCAATCCCGGCCGCCTCTCGCTGCAGGATCTCGCCGCCTACACGCCGAAGGTCCGCACGCCGATCTGCGGACCGTATCGTGGCCTGCGCATCTGCGGCATGCCGCCCGAGAGCTCAGGCACGCTGGCCGTCCTGCAGATCCTGGGCATCCTCGAACACTTCGACGTCTCGAAGTACGCACCGAACTCGGTGGACGCCGTCCATCTCATCAGCGAAGCCTATCGGCTGGCCTACGCCGATCGTCAGAAGTTCGTGGGTGATCCGGACTTCCTCTCGGTGCCGGTGGCCGGCATGCTCGACGCCGGCTACCTGGCGCAGCGGTCGAAACTCATCGCGATGGAGCGGACGATGGGCGTGGCGGTGGCGGGGAGTCCTGCCGGCGCCGAGCCTCGAGGCCTCGACGATTCGCCGTCGCTGCCGTCTACGAGCCACGTGTCGATCGTGGACAAGGACGGCAACATGGTGGCCATGACCACCACTGTCGAGAGCGGCTTCGGCAGCCTGCAGCTGGTCAAGGGCTTCGTCCTCAACAACCAGCTCACGGATTTCTCGCTGACGCCGAACGACGCGGAGGGCCGTCCCGTGGCCAACCGCGTCGAGGCCGGCAAGCGCCCGCGCAGCTCGATGGCGCCCACGTTCGTGTTCAACGCCAGCAACGACGTGGAGGCGGTGGTCGGCTCACCCGGGGGCAGCAACATCATTCAGTACGTGACCAAAACGCTCGTCGGCCTCATCGACTGGAAGCTCGACATTCAGCGCGCCATCGACCTGCCGAACTTCGGCGCACAGACGAGCGCCACGACCGAACTGGAGAACGGCACCGTGCTGAGCTCGTTGCAGCAGGGTCTCGAGGCGCGCGGCCACGCCGTGTCGATGGTCGACATCAACAGCGGCTTGCAAGGCATCGTGTTCAACGGCCTGCGGGGTGCCAGTCCCGCCCCGTTTGCGCGCAGTCCTGGCAAGGGGCGCTGGGCCGGCGGCGCCGATCCGCGACGCGAGGGCACGGCGAAAGGCCAGCAGTGAGCACGATGACACGGGCACACGTTCGGCTCTCGGTGTGGCTCGTGCTCACGGCCTCGGCCGCGATCGCGCTGGCGTGCGGGCCCGCTGCCGAGCCATCGACGGCTCAGCCGGCGGAGCCATCGGGTGTCGCGACGGCGCGGTATCTGGCCAATGCCGCCGTACTCGTCACGAGTGGCGCGACGAAGGCGGTGTTCGATCCGCTCTACCGGAACGACTTCGGGAGGTACGAGCTCGTGCCCGACGAGATGGAGCGGGCGCTCTTTGCCGGTGACCCTCCGTTCGACGGGCTCGACGCGGTGTTCATCAGCCACCATCACGAGGACCATTTCTCGGCCATCGACGTCCTGCGCCTGCTCGAAGCGCGTCCGAGCCTGCGGCTCTACGCCCCGGCGCAGGCGGTCGAAGGCATCCGCGAGATCGCCGCCGACCGGCTGGACGCCGTGATGGACCGAGTGCACGCCATCGCGCTCGAGTATCGAGATGCTCCCGTGACCCTCGAGCACGGCACGCTTCTCGTCGAAGCCGTCCGCATTCCGCATTCCGGGTGGCCGGAACGCCAGCAGCAGGTCGAGAACATCGCGTTCCGCGTCACACTCGACGCCGAGACGACCGTCGTCCATCTGGGCGATGCCGATGCCAGCGACGCGCATTTCGCCCCGGACGGCGCCTATTGGAGCGGGCGCCGGACCGATCTCGCGCTGCCGCCCTACTGGTTCTTCCTCTCGGCAGAGGGCCGTCAGGTGCTCGAGCGGCGAATCGCACCCACGCGCTCGATCGGTGTGCACGTGCCGGCTGACGTGCCGAGCCGCCCCAGCGAGCGCGCGGCGGAGCTTCGAGAGTGCGAACTGCTCACCCAGCCCGGAGAGGTGAGAACGATTCGCTAGGGTCGCAGCTCATCTTGTCCTGGGGTAAGGTCTCATACCGAGAAGCATCTCAGCTCTTTCGGTCAGCGGTGTGGCCGCGACTCGTTGATCGGTGTACCCGGCGAGGTGGTTCCCGACCAGCGCATAGACGGCCTGACGGTCTTGGCTGGTATCGACGTCGACGCATTTGCCTTGGCTCTTGAAGAACTCGACGATGGGCAGAGCCTCGACCTTGAAGGTGTCGAATCTCACCTTCATGCTCTCTGGATTGTCGTCAAGCTCGCACATGGTGCCTTTCCCGGCGCCAGGTCCTCCCAGAACGAAAACGACGTTGGGCTTGGGGCAGGGCTGTCTCGGGTCGTGGTAGTGCACCACGACCTGTGGGGCGGGTGCGACTCCCTTCTTGTAGACGTTCCATTCCCTGTCAGTAGGCGGCATCTCTTCTTCGGATGAGATGTCGTACGCGAGATGACCATCGAGACGGGAGAGTCTCCAGGACTTGTAGGTGTTGGAGTATGACAGCGCTGGGCTTCTGGCCGCCTTGCCGTCGGCACGATCCCAGGCTCGCTTGCCATTCCAGTAGCCAAGACCCGAAACGGTTCCCGATTCAGATGTGGCGGGAGGGGCCGTTGAAGGCACGAAGACGCCGTCAACGTCGGGCAGGCCAGATCCAGACACCACCACGAAGAGGGTGTTGGGTTCGAGTGTTGTGGTGTCGGCCATGGAGTCCTTGCTCACGATTGCCCCCGTACATCCTCGCCAAGTGCTCACCTATACTTCACACAATCAGCGGGCTGTTGTCGCGCGCTCCTCTCGTTCGTGACACCGTGGCACCTGGACGACGGTCGTCAACGGAATGCCGGGATTGAGTTCGTTACCGTGGGGTAGGGCGGTATGGATGAGACGTTCGTCGAAGAGATGCGCGCGCGACTCGCGGCGCGGGCTGCGGAGATCCGACAGACCCTGGCTCACATCGACACCGCCACGGCGCCGGTGTCGCCTGACGTCGCCATCGGCAGACTGACCCGGGTCGACGCCATGCAGTCGACGTCGATGCGCATGGCGCTGGCTCGCGATCACGAAGTTGAACTGCGACACGTCGAGCGTGCCCTGAAGGCGAGTGACGGTGGCGACTACGGCGACTGTCGCCGTTGCAAAGAGCCGATCGCGCAGGCGCGCCTCCGCGCCCGGCCCGAGGCCCTGCTGTGCCTGGCCTGCGCAACGGCCTCGGCTCGTTAACCGGCCACGTGTGCCGAGGGCTCGCGTCGGCGGTGCGCGCCGTGCTGTATGTGAGCGCGCTGGTCGCGGCCGGCCACGACGCCGTCATCCGGGCGTTTTATCGTCGACTTGTGCCGGCGGGGAAGCCCAAGGACGTGGCGCTCGTCGCCCGCATGCGCAAGCTGCTCACGATCGTGAATGCGATGCCGAGGGCTGCGGTGCCTCGATCCCCCGTCCCAGCACCCGCTGGACGGCCGCGGTCCAGGCCGCCGCCTGGACGTACAGCGCGGGGATGAGGAACAGCGTGACGAGCGACGAGGCCGCCAGGCCGCCCACGACCACGCGGGCCAGGGCGGCCTGCAGGCCGGCGCCCGCACCCCATCCGAGCGCCAGGGGAATGAGTGCCAGGACGGTGGTGGCCGTGGTCATCAGAATGGGCCTGAGCCGCGTGCGGCCCGCCTCGAGCACGGCGTCTTCGACATCGAGGCCCGCCTCACGCCGCTTCAAGTTGACGTAGTCCACCAGCACGATGGCGTTGTTGACGACGATGCCGACCAGCATCACCACGCCCATGATGCTCTGGACGTTGAGGGTCGTGTTCGTGAGCAGGAGCGTCGGGGCGATGCCGATGATGGCCACCGGCACGCTGGCCATCACGACCAGCGGGTCCACGAAGCGCTCGAACTGGCCGGCCAGCACCATGTAGACGAGTAGCAGTGCCATGACGATGGCGATCACGAAGTCGCGCTGCGCTTCCTGCTGTTCGCGGTAGGCGCCTCCGTAGACGACCGTGAAGCCGGTCGGCAGCGTCATGCCCGCCAGTTCCGCCTGGATGCGCTCGACCGCATCGCCGAGCGCCACGCCGCGCTCGAGGTTGGCCGTGATGAACTGCACGCGCTGCCCGTCGATGTGGCGGATGTTGGCCGGCCCGCGATCGCGGCGCCGCTCGACGAGCGTCGACACCGGCACCATCTGGTTGCCCGGCGTCCTGACCGCCACACCGGCCAGATCGGCCGCCGTCTCGCGATCCTCGGGACGCAGCCGGACGGTGATGGGAAACTGCTCGCCGCCCTGGCGGAAGTAGCCGGCACGGCTGCCGCCGACGCTGGTCTGCACGGCGCGGCCCACTTGCTCGACCGACAATCCAAGGCTGTAGATGCGGTCGCGCCTGAAGATCAGGTTCTCCTCGAGCCGCCCTTCGCGTTCGGTGACGTCGACCTCGACGACCCCGGGCACACGCTCCATCCTCCGGCGGATGTCGGCGGCCAGCGCCACGCTGCGGTCCATGTCGTAGCCGCGCAGCTCCACTTCCACTTCCTCGGCGCCGCCGCCGGCCGAGAACAGCCGGCGCAGCATCCACAGGCCCGACTGGGCCCGGACCCGGATCTCGGCGCCGGGAATCCGCCCTGAGACGGCCGCCCTGATGCGGTCGGCCAGCACGGTCGAGTCGATGGTCCGATCCGCGGCGTCGACCAGGCGAATCTCCAACTCGGCGTTGTCGCCGCGCACCTGCGTGTTGATCGAGGCCACCTCGCTCATCGGGGCGACCCGCCGGACCTCGTCGGCCAGCTCGTCGAGGTAGCGTGTCGCGATGGCCATGCTCGTGCCGCGGGCCATCTCGAGCCGCACCTCGATTTCGTTGGTCTCCATCTCCGGGGCCAGCTCGACCGGCACGTACCGCATCACCCAGACGGCCACGGCGACCGCCGCCAGCGAGCCCACCAGCACTCGCACCCGGTGGTACAGCGCCCAGCCGAGCGCCTTGACGTAGACGTCATCAAGTCGGCTGAAGGCCCGCGCGAGGCGCGACCGAGACGCCGGGCCGGCGCTTGCCGCCTCCTGCGGACGGATGGTCAGGAACCGGCTCGCCAGCATCGGCACGAGCGTCAGCGCGATGAGCAGCGAACAGGCGAGGGCGAAAACCACCACCAGGGCCAGCGTCTGGAACAGCTGGCCGCTCGTCGTGCGCATGAAGACCACCGGCAGCAGGATCACGCAGGTCGTCAGCGTGGCTGCCACCACGGCGCCGGCCACCTCGCGCGTGCCGACCTTGGCGGCGTCTTCGCGGGATCGCCCCGCCTGTCGCTGGCGGACGATGTTCTCGATGACGACGATCGCGTTGTCCACGATCAAACCGATGCCAAGCGCCAGCCCCCCGAAGGTCATCTGGTTCAGGGTCAGCCCGGCGAAATACAGGAGCCCGAAGGAGGCGATGATCGACACCGGAATGGCGAGAGCGATGATGAGCGTCGCCGAGTGGTTGCGGAGGAAGAGGTAGAGGATGGCGATCGCCAGCAGGCCGCCGTAGAGGGCCGAGCTGCGCACGTTGTCGATCGACTGCCGGATGAAGTCGCTCTGATCGCTGAGGACGCTCAGCTGGAGGTCGGAGCGCTCGCGGTTGACCCGTTCGACCTCGTCGCGGACCAGCGCGGCCACCTCGACCGTGTTGGCGCCGCTCTGCTTCTGAATCTGGAGCCGGACGACGGGGATACCGTTGACCTCGGCCAGGCTCGTGACGTCTTCGTAGCCGTCGACGACCTCCGCGACGTCCCGCACCCGGACGGGCTGGTTCTCCCGCACTTCCACGACGGTGGCGCCAATTTCGGCGAGCGATTGGTATTCACCGAGCGTGCGGACGTAGAGGTCCAGCACGCCGTCCTTGACGTTGCCGCCCGGCAACTGCACGTTCTCGCGGGTCAGCGCGTCCCGCACGTCGTTGCCCGCGAGGCCCGCGGCCTTCAGGCGATCGCGGGCCAGTTGCACCTGGATCTCGCGGTAGACGCCGCCGGCCACCGTGATCGCGCCGACGCCGGGAATCTGCTCGAAACGGCGGGCGATCTCTTCCTCGAGGAGCCGGGTCGTCGTGCTGAGATCGCGTGACGAGGTCACCGCCAGCGTGACGATGTCCTGGGCGTCGGGGTCGAACTTCCAGATCGTCGGCGCTTCGGCCTCGATGGGGAAGTCGTCGCGCAGGCGATCGAGCGCCGAGCGCACGTCGTTGGCCGCTTCGTCGAGGCTGACCTGGCGGCCGAACTCGAGCGAGACGCGGCTGCGGCCTTCTTGCGAGAACGAGGTCATCCGCTCCAGGTTGGGGATGCCGGAGAGCGCGTTCTCGAGCGGATCGGTGACGATGGTCTCTATCTCCTCCGGCCCGACGTTGGGGTAGGTGACGTTGACCGACAGGCGTGGGAAGTCGATGGCCGGAAGCAGGTCCACCGGCAGGTACAGCGAGCCCACGACGCCCACCGTGACGATGACCGCGTAGAGCATCGCGGTGGCAACCGGACGACGGATCGAGGTCTCGGTGATCGAGGCCATGTCAGTCCCTCTCCGCTTCGCTGGACTGCCGCTGCTTTTCCATGAACTGTCGCAGCAGATCCTCGCGCTGCAGGCCCTGCAGGTTCAGGATGTGATCCCACGACAGCGCCCGGACGCGTGCTTCGGGCGAGTCCGAGTCGGTCAGCAGGTGCTGGCCGACCACCACCACCCAGTCGCCCGGACTCAGGCCGGCGACGCCCACCGTCTGGCGTCCGGTCGCCAGCACGTCGACGCGCCTGAACGGCACGGCAATCGGGTCCTGGCCGAGGCCGGCCATCGAGACCTTCACCTCGGCGGGCGGGTCGGACACGACGAACACGCCCGTTTCTCCGGTGACGGGATTCTCGTAGATGGCGCTCGTCGGCACGAGCGTCGCGGCCTCGCTCTCACCGTAGTGGATGTCGACTGTGACGAACATGCCGGGGACGAGCGACCCCGCGTTCGGCACGTCGATCTCCACTTCGCCGCTGAAAGCGCCGGGGCTGAGAAACGGGGAGACCCGCGAGACCTCGGCCACGATCGGCGGGTCGCCGGCACGGGCCACGATCTCGACGCGCTGGCCGCGACGGATCTGAGCCAGGACATCCTGCGCGACAGGCACCTCGATTCGCATGCGGTTGAGCTGCCCGACGATGAACAACTGGGTCTGGCCATCGACGATCATGCCGACCTCGGCGTCGCGCTGTCCGACGCGGCCCGAGATCGGCGCCCGCACGAGCGATTGGCGCTGTACGGCCGATCGCCCGGCCACAACCGCCCTGGCTGCCGTCACCTGTGCCTGCGCACGCTCTACCGTGGCGCGCCCGGCGTTCACCTGCGACTGCTGGGTGTCCACTTCCTGCCGGCTTACGAGCCCGCGTTCGGCCAGCGTTGTCGCGCGCCCGAGTTGCCGGAGCAGGTCGGCCAGCACGGCTTCGGCCTCTCGCACCTGGGCCTCGGCCACGGTCAACTGCGAGCGCGCCTGATCGAGCTGCGGCTTCGACTCGGCCGTCTGGATTCGGACGAGCGGCTGGCCCTTCGTGACGGCGGCGCCGTTGTTGACGAGCACCTCCACGATCCGGCCGCTGGCCTCGGGGAAGATGGCGACCTCGCCGGAGGCGCGGGCCGTGCCGGTGAGCCGTTCGACCAGCGGCAACGATCCTTCGCGGGCCTGCACCACCTCGACGGCGGGAACGGGTGGGCCCGGCCGGCTGTCGGACCTCGGTTCAGCCGAGGTCGAGCCGCCGCAACCGGCTGCCACGAGGGCCGCGACGACCGGCCACATAAAGGGAATTCGTCTGGCGTCGACAAGCTTTCGCATCAGTCGGCATGTTCCTTTGGAGACTCGGCCGCGGAGAGTGCGGCTGCAGGAGAAGGGGCTATGAATGCTTACGACGGTTCACGGGGAAGGTTTACCGCGAATGGTCGGGGTTCGGCCTGAGGACCCAGAAGTCCCTTTAGACGACCCGGCGGCCCGCGGGGATCCAAGCAGCCGAAACGTGGCCCTGTGAACGGCGATGAGCGAGCCGGCCGTGCTGCGTGAGAAGGCCCGGATTGCCTGAAACCTCAAGGCGCCCCGGTCGGTGTTCGCGCAAACTTCGTGTGCCCTTTCAGACACTGCTCGACTGTCTGGAAGGAGGGACTCGCTCGACGTGTTCCTCGAGGACTTCCCGACGGTGAGCTGCGAAATCACGGTGGCAGCCCTCGAGCAGGCCAAGGACGCCCTGCTGCACGACGCCGATATTGGGGCCGAAGTACGTGCCGTGCATACGTCGAGAAGCAGAGGGCCGTCGACTATACTCGGCGGCGCCTCGGTCGTCGGCAGTCCGCTCCCGTGCCCAATGATGTCCGCGCCTGAACTGAACCCACGCCCCGTCACCAACGACGTCGTCGTCCACCTGCGCGGAATCAGCAAGTCGTTTGGCCCGGTCACGGTGCTCAGCAGTGTGGACGTCGACGTCAGGCGCGGCGAAGTACACGTGCTGGCGGGGGAGAACGGCGCCGGCAAGAGCACGCTTATCAAGATCCTGGCGGGCGTATATCTGGACTACACCGGCGATCTCGTTCTCCGCGGCGACCTGCGACGGTTCAACCACCCTCGCGACGCCGTGCAGGCCGGCATCGCGACCATTCATCAGGAACTGTCGCTCGTGCCCACCATGTCGGTGGCCGACAACCTGTTTCTCGGACGCGAACTGACCGACCGCCTTGGGCGGGTCAACTACCGCGCGCAGACCGAGTCAGCGGCCAGGATTCTCGCGGATGCTGGCCTCGAGTGTTCTCCGCACCAGGTGGTCGGGGAGCTGTCGCTGGCGGACCAGCAGTTTCTGGAAGTGGCGCGCGCGCTGGCGCGCGACGCCACGCTCGTCGTCTTCGACGAGCCCACGAGCGCGATGCACGAACCGGAAGTCGAGGTGCTGTTCGAGCGCATCGACGGGCTGCGACGACGCGGCTGCGGGGTGATGTACATCACCCACAAGATGGACGAGATCTACAGGATCGCCGACCGGATCACGGTGCTCAGGGATGGACGCGTCGTCGGTACCGCGCACCGCGAAGAGTTGCCGCCGGCCACCCTTGTCGAGTGGATGGTGGGACGCGATCTTGCGGCGGCTGCCGCCGGGCGGGTCGCGCCTGCTGGACCAACGGTGCTCGAGGTGCGCCAATTGCGCGTGGCTCACACGGTGCCGGGCCGCGCGCCGGTTGCCGACGTGTCGTTCGACCTGCGACGCGGCGAGATCCTCGGCCTGGCTGGTCTGCGGGGTTCCGGCGCCACCCAGGTGCTCCACGGCCTGTTCGGCGTGGCCGAGGGAACGACGAGTGGCGACGTGTGCCTCGCGGGCGAATCGCTGGACGCCAGAGATCCACGGACGTCGATTGCCAAGGGCCTGGTCCTTCTGGCTGGCGATCGTAAGGCGCAGGGGCTCGCTCCTGATCTCAGCGTGACCCACAGCGTCGGTCTGGCCAGCCTGCCGCGGTTCTCGCCACGGCTCGGGTGGATGCGGCGCGCGCAGGAAGCCGGGGCGGTCGGCGGCCTGATGCGCCGGCTCAGGCTCCAGGCGGCATCGCCGGATGCCGCCGTGGGAACGCTTTCTGGCGGCAACCAGCAGAAGACCTATTTCGGTCGGTGCCTGCTGGCCGAGCCGCGGGTGCTGCTGCTCGACGAGCCCTCGCGGGGCATCGATGTCGGCGCCAAGGTCGACATCTACACGTTGATACGAACCTGCGCCGCACAGGGCATCGCCACGATCCTTGTCACCACAGATCTCGAGGAGCTGTTTGCGCTGTGTGACCGCATTCTCGTCCTGCACCGCGGACGGATCGCCGCCGAGGTCACACCCGAGACGGCCAGCCGCGACGATGTCCTCGCGGCCGCCATGGGCGGCCGGTCCGCCCGGACGGCCTGACTCATGACGGCTGCTCAGGAGCACGCGCGCCCGTTCTGGACCACGCCGGTGGCCCGCGCGCTCATGGCCCTCATGATGGTGGTCGCGATCGGCGCGATCTTCAACGCCGACGGCGCCTTCTTCAAGTGGAGCATCCACCGCGACATGCTGCGGCAGACCTCCGTCTACGGCATCCTCGCGTGCGGCATGACGGTCGTGGTCATCACGGCCGGGATCGACCTGTCGGTGAGCAGCGTGCTGGCACTATCGGCCGTGCTGTTTGCGTGGCTCACGTTGCCGCTGGGCTGGTCGGCCACCGCGGCCATCGTCACCGTGGCGGCCAGCGGCACGGCATTGGGCTGCGTGTCGGGCGCGCTCGTCGCCTACCTGCGCGTGCAGCCGTTCATCGTCACGCTGGCGATGATGGTGTTTGCCAGGGGCCTCGCCAAGATGGTCTCCGGCGGCCAGAAGATCACCAACTTCGCGCTCGCGGCCGACGGCAGCTCTACCGTCGTAGACCTGCCGCCGATCTTCGCGCTCATCGACCGCCGCGTACTTGGCGGCAACATCTCGGCGGTGACGATCATTTTTCTGGTGTGCGTCCTGGTCACCTGGCTCGTGCTCCATCGCTTCAGACTCGGCCGCCATATCTACGCCGTGGGCGGCAACGAGGAGGCGGCGCGACTCTCGGGCGTGCCCGTGCCGCGCACACTGCTGACGGCGTACGGGTTGTCGGGCCTCTTTGCCGCCGTCGCCGGCATCTGCCAGGCGGCGCAGGAAACGCAGGGCGATCCGGAGACCGGCATGGCCTACGAGCTGGACGCGATCGCCATGGTCGTGATCGGCGGCACGGCGCTCTCGGGAGGGAGAGGGGGTATCGTGCTGACGCTCGTCGGCGTGCTCACGATTGGATACCTGCAGAAGATCCTGTCGCTCAATGCCGCGCCGGAAGCCACTCGCCTGATGCTGACGGGCGGGATTATCATCGGCGCCGTGCTGTTCCAACGCCGTCGCTAGGAGATCTGACGCATGCACCGCCGACGCCTCGTCTCTCTTGTTGCGCTCGCCCTCGCCTGCGCCGCGTGCCAGCCGGCGGCGCCGGCCAGACGCGCCGGTACGCCAGCTGATCCGTGGCTCATCGGCATGAGCCAGTCCAATCTGGGCGAGCCGTGGCGGGTGCAGATGGATGCCGATGTGCGTGCGGCGGCTGCCGCGCGTGGCAACGTGCGGGTGATGTTCAAGGACGCTCAGAATGACTCGCTCGTGCAGCGCGCGCAGGTCGAGGAGCTGATCGAGCAGGGTGTGGACCTCATCGTCATCAGTCCCAACGAGGCCGCTCCGCTGACACGTCCGGTGGCGGAGGCAATGCAGGCCGGCATTCCCGTCGTGGTGCTCGACCGCGAGGTGCAGGGCAACGAGTACACCGCATTCATCGGCGCCGACAACGTGCGCATTGGCCGCGAGGCGGGCCGATGGCTGCGTGAACGACTGGGCGGCTCGGGCCGGATCGTGGAGCTGAAGGGCCTGATGACGTCGACCCCTGGGCGCGATCGCAATCAGGGGTTCCTCGACGGTCTCGCCAGCGCCAGTCATCCCGGGCTGCAGGTCGTGTTCAGCGGCGAGATGCAGTGGCTCGAGCCGAACGCGCGCCGTGAGATGGAGTCGGCTCTGGCCACCAACGCCGTCGTCGACGCCGTCTACGCCCACAACGATCCAGGCGCGCACGGGGCGTGGCTGGCAGCGCGCGCGGCCGGCCGCGAGCAGAAGATGGTGTTTGTCGGCATCGACGCGCTGCCGCATGAGGGACAGCAGTATGTCCGGCAAGGCATCCTCGATGCCTCGTTTCTCTACCCCACTGGAGGCGCCGAGGCGATCGACATGGCACTGGCCATCCTGCGAGGTGAGGCCGTGCCCAAGCGCTCGGTTCTCGGCACGCGCCTCTTCACCCGCGACAACGTCGACCAGGGCGGTCAGGCGATCGGCGACGGCGGCGCGGAGGTCCAGCGATGAGCAAGCGCGTGGCCTTGTTCTGGCCGGGAGACGGTCGGGACGTGCCCAACGAGCTGGCGCTGCCCAGTGTGGCCGCGGCAACCTACCAGATGGAGACAGCTCTCCGGAGGCTGGGTCGCGAGCCGTACCGCATCGAAGGTTTCATCACCAAGCCGCACCAGTCGATCGAGAAGCTCGGCCGGGTGAGCGATCCGCTCATCGGTATGTGCGTGCACTGGTTCTACGGTCCGCATACGACCGAGGGCGTGGTGGGGAAGGACAACCCGCTATTGCTCGCCAGCAACTTCTCGGGTCAGTGGCCGGGGCTCGTGGGCCTGCTCAACACCGGCGCGTGTCTCGAGTCGTTGGGGCGGCGCTTCTCCCGAATCTGGACCGCGGCTGACGACTGGACGGCCGACGACGCCTTCATGGCGCGTCTCGATGCGTGGTGTTCCACCGGAAGCATCAGTTACGACGAGAGCCAGCTGTCCTACACGGCGCAGGTGACCGCCGCGGCTGAGGGGCGCGCGCACGCGGTGGCCCGCGAGCTGCGCGACCGACGGGCCCTGATCCTGATGCTTGGCGATACGTCGATGGGCATGATCAACGGCTACTTCGGCCCGCGGCTGCTGCACAGGCATGGGTTCGGCGAGCACAAGGTCGACCAGGCGTGGATCATCGACCGCGGGAAGAGCATCGACGAGCGTCGCATCGACGCGGCACTGGCCTTCGTGAAGGCTCGCGGCGTCACGTTCCATTGGGGCGAAGCTGGCGTCGAGGACTTCACCGAGCAGGCCACGCGCGAGCAGCTGCGCGACTACCTGTGCGTCCTGGATCTGGCAGACGAGTACAAGACCGACTGCGTAGGCTGGCAGTATCAGCTCGGGTTGCTCCGGCTGCGGCCGCCGTCAGACTTCGGGGAAGGCCTGATGAACTCGACCTGCCGTCCGGAGTCGTCGGGCGACACCATCGTCTGCAGCACCGAGGCCGACCAGGGCAACGCCGTGCCGATGGAGATGATGAAGCGGCTGCTGAAGGCCAAGGGGCTGCATCAGGCCGTGATGTTCCACGACGTGCGCTGGGGCGGGGAGCACGACGGCCGGTTCGTGTGGGTGCTGCTCAACTCGGGCTCGTGCGGGGCGTATGCGTTCAACCACGATCCAGAGTCGCTCTCCGGCGTCCATAGCTTCCGTCAGCCGCGCGGTTACTTCCCGGTGCCCGGCGGCACCTTCGCGGGCGAAAGCCTGCCGGGCGCCATCACGTGGTCGCGGTGCTACATCAAGGACGACGTACTGTGGATGGACATCGGACGCGGCGAGGTGCTGCGCCTGCCACCTGACAAGCGAGACGTCTGGTGGGAAGGCACCACGCGACAATGGCCGTTCATGGCGGCCGACCTGGGCCTGTCGTGCGAGACGCTGATGGCGCACTATCTGTCGAACCACATCGCCGTCGGCTACGGCGACATCTTCGAGGAGATGGTGGCGCTTTCGAGTGCACTCGGCTTCAAGGTGCGCATCCTGGGACGGACGGCGTAACCGGTGATGTCCGAGCGCTTCTATCTGGGCATCGACGTCGGCACCGGCAGCGTGCGCGCCGGCCTCTTCGATGGGGCAGGCGTCAGGCACGGCATGGGGGCTGAGCCCATTCAGATGTGGCGCCCCGCAGACGACTTCGTGGAGCAGTCGTCCGACGATATCTGGCGGGCGTGTGGCGTGGCCGTCCGCCGGGCCCTGGCACAGGCGGCACTCGACGCCAGCCACATCGCGGGCATCGGGTTCGACGCCACCTGCTCGCTCGTCGTGCTCGGTGAGGGTGACGCGCCGCTGGCCGTCAGTCCCGGGGGCGCGCCGGCACAGAACGTGATCGTCTGGATGGACCACCGCGCCGTGGCCGAGGCCGAGCGCATGACCGCCACCGGGCACCAAGTGCTGCAGTACGTAGGCGGCACGATGTCGCCCGAGATGCAGTTGCCGAAGCTCAGGTGGCTCAAGGATCATCACCCCGGCACGTGGGGTCGGGCCGCCCGATTTCTCGACCTGCCGGACTTTCTCAGCTACCGCGCCACGGGTGTGGACGCCCGCTCCCTGTGCACGACGGTGTGCAAGTGGACGTATCTCGGGCACGAGCGATCGCAGGACGGCGCGTCCGGCGGCTGGTCGAGCGAGTTCCTGAGCCAGGTGGGGCTGGCGGAGCTGGCCGCCGATGGATTCGCGCGCATCGGATCGAGCGTTGGCCCGGTGGGCGAGCGCGCGGGCACCCTGACGGCTTGCGCGGCCGCCGAACTGGGACTCGTGCCCGGCATTCCGGTGGCCACCTCCATCATCGACGCGCACGCGGGCGGGCTCGGGCTGCTCGGTACGCCGGTCGGCGGCGCGCCGGACGAGGCGTCGTTCGACACGCGCCTGGCCCTCATCGGCGGCACGTCGAGCTGCCACATGGCCGTGTCACGCGAGCCGCGGTTCATTCCCGGCGTGTGGGGGCCCTATTACTCGGCGATGGTCCCCGGGTTCTGGTTGACCGAAGGCGGCCAGTCGGCCACGGGCGCACTCGTCGAACACGTCGTCTTCACGCACGCACGAGGCGCCGAGTTGAAAGACGAGGCGGCCCGGCGCAAAACGACGGCGTTTCAACTCTTGAACGACCGGCTGGCGGTCCTTGCCGGCGATCGGCCGCCAGCGTTGCTCACGGCTGACCTGCACGTGATGCCCGACTTCCACGGCAACCGCAGTCCGCGCGCGAATCCGAGGCTCCGCGGCATGGTGTCGGGACTCACGCTGAGCGACTCGCTCGACAGCCTCGCCCTCGTCTACCTGGCGACGATTCAGGCTATTGCCTACGGCACGCGTCACATCCTCGAGGCCCTGAACGCCAGCGGATACGCCATCGAGTCGCTAGTCGCCTGCGGTGGCGACATGAAGAACGCGGTGTTCGTGCGCGAGCATGCCGACGCGACGGGGTGCCAGGTGGTGCTGCCTCGCGAGCCGGAAGCAGTGCTGCTGGGATCGGCTATGCTGGCGGCCGTTGCGGCCTGCGACAGCCCGAGTCTGGTGTCGGCGATGCGAACCATGTCGGGGGCCGGGCAGGTCGTGGCGCCGGCCGGCGGCGCCGTGGCGCGGTATCACGACCACAAGTACCAGGTGTTTCTAAGGATGCACGACGACCAGGTGGCCTACGCACAGCTCATGGCCTGAGAGTCGTCGAGGCGCGGGTTCACCCGCTATGCGACTGGTATCGATTGGAGGGGGCATGTCACTCACGGCGTTTACGCGACGGACGTTCCTTGGGGGCCTGGCGAGTGTTGGCGCCGGCGTGGCGTGGATGGAGGAGCGCCTCGGCGCGCAGGCCGCAGCGCACGTGCGGCGGCCGCTTGTGGTCACGAGCAAGACGAATCCGTTCGTGCGCGAGGGCGTGACGACCGCGGCCTGGGACATCATGCAGGCTGGCGGTTCCGCGCTGGACGCAGCCGAGAAAGGGACCAACGTCTCGGAGCTCGACCCGCGTGACCCGACGGTGGGTTACGGTGGCGACCCGAATGAGATGGGATTTCTTCAGCTCGATGCCGCGGTCATGAACGGCCTCGATCACAACATCGGCGCCGTCGCGGCGCTCGAGAACATCAAGACGCCGTGTTCGGTAGCCCGGCTCGTCATGGAGCGTACCGATCACTGGATGCTCGTCGGCAGGGGCGCGCTGACGTTTGCCAAGATGCACGGGTTCAAGGAAGAAGACCTCCTGACCGACGAAGCCAGAACACACTGGCTTGCCTGGAAGGAAACCCTCAGCAACCGCGACTACTATCTGCCGCCTCGCGACCGCTCGAAGCCTGAAGGTGGCGGCACCATCAACGTCCTGACGCTCGACAGCCACGGCAACATCGCTGGCGTCACGAGCACCGTCGGCCACCACTTCAAGATCGTGGGCCGCGTGGGCGACTCGCCGATCATCGGCGCCGGCCTTTACGTGGACAACGAAGTGGGCGCAGCGGGCGCCACTGGGCACGGCGAGGAGTGCGTCCGCAACTCCGGCAGCTTCCTCGTGGTGGAGAAGATGCGCGACGGCATGACGCCGCAGCAGGCCTGTCGCTTCGTGTGCGAGCGCGTGAGGCAGCGCCACAACGGCAAGCCGCTCTTCAACCTGAAGCTCGTGGCGCTGAACAAGGCCGGCGACTACGGCTGCTGCTCGCTGCGTGGGCAGGCCGTAGGCGACGCCAGCTCGACATCCATCGGCACCTCGACGGGGCTGGGCTTCGCGGTGCACGACAGCAAGGGACACCGCGTGGAGCCCGGCGAGGCGCTGCTGCCGCCGATGACCCAGGCGGAGCTGGATTCGATCCCGTGGCGATGAGGGCACATTCGGCGGGGGCGCTGCTCGGCGTGGCGCTCGCGCTGTCGCTCGATGGCGCCACGTCGGCGGTTGGCGCTGTGGATTCAGCACAGATCGGGGCGTCGGCGGATCGTCGGGAGGCCGAGGCGTGGGTGGACTCGACGCTCGCGCGACTCTCGCTCGAGCAGCGGGTGGCACAGCTCGTGGTCGCGCCGATCGGGGGCGGATACCTCGCCGCCGACCATCCGTCGCGCGTCGAGTGGACCACGCTGGCGCGCGAGCACGGCATCGGAGCCTTCGTCGTGTATGGCGGCACGCCGCACGACACGGCGCACTTGCTGAACGACCTGCAGCGTGTTGCCACGGTGCCGATCCTGATGGCCTCCGATTTCGAAGGTGGACCCGGGCAGCAGTTTGCCGGCGCCACCGAAGTGCCCGGCAACATGGCGCTGTCGGCCATCGGATCGGACGCCATGGCCTACGAGGTGGGCCGTGTTGGTGCGATCGAGGGCCGGGCCATCGGCATCCACGTGACCTACTCGCCGTCGGTCGACATTCAGACGCGGCCCGAGAATCCCGTGCTCAGCACGCGGTCGTTCGGTCGCGATCTCGACCTGCTCGGGCGTCTGGCCGGGGCCTACATCCGCGGCTACCAGGAGCACGGGATGCTGGCCACCGCCAAGCACTACCCGGGCCGAGGAGACGTGGACCAGATCCCGGTCACCGAGTTCCTGATCAACCGCAAGCCCGCGGCCCAGATCGAACGCGAGGACTTCCAGGCATTTCGCCATGCGATCGCGGCCAACGTGGCCTTCGTCATGAGCGAGCACATCGTGGTGCCGACGCTCACCAACGGATCGGAGCTGCCGGCGAGCGTCGACAGGACACTGGCCACCGAGTGGCTGCGGAACCGTCTCGGCTTCACGGGCATCCTCACCACCGACGATCTCTGGTACACGCGAGTCGTCGACCGGTTCGGCGCGGAGCAGGCCGGGGTCATGGCGCTGCAGGCGGGTCACGACATGCTGCTCAAGCCGGCCGACCCCATCAAGACGATTCGGGCCGTGGCCGACGCAGTACGGAGTGGCGCGATTGCCGCGGCGCAGATCGACGCCTCCGCCAGGAAGGTGCTGCTCGCCAAGACGCGCCTGGGTCTCCATCGACAGCGACTGGTCGACACTGCCCGAATTGACGCCGTCGTCGGTGCCGAGGCGCACCGGGCGCTCGTGAGCAGGATTGCCGCAGAGTCGCTCACCATGCTCGTGAACGACGGGGTCTTGCCCATCGCGCCAGGCCGTCCCGGTCGCGTGGCGCACGTCTCCATCCAACGGGACCCGAATCTCGCCTTGCCGGCCACCGCGGATGCGGCGCTTCGCGCCGCCTTCGACGTGCGGGCCAGCGCGCTCATCCGTCCAGACAGCTCTCAGGCGGCTCGCGATCAGGCGGTCTCGTCGGTCGCGGCGGCCGACACGGTGGTCGTGTCGATCTTCAGCCAGCGCGCGACGTATCGCGACAACGGCAGCCTTGGCGTCGCGGATCGCCTGCTGGTGGAGCGTCTCGTGAAGGCACGCCCACAGTCCACCGTGGTGATGTCGTATGGGAATCCGTATGTGGTGGACGGCCTCGCCGCGCCGAGCGCGTTTGTTGTCGGCTACGGAGAGGGCGGCTTCTACGGCAACCAGCAGGCCTATGTCGACGCCTTCATCCGGCTCATGCAGGGCGAGATCGCGCCGCGAGGACGTCTGCCGGTGCACGTTTCGGAGCGGTTCCCGTTCGGGAGCGGCCTTCATTACTAGCGCGTCCGCCGACGCCGATACAGGAGGAGTCGTGGCCAAGAAGTTGACGGGCGTAGTCGTACTCGTGGCCATGGCCGGAGGCGCCGTCCCGGGCGCTCAGTTTCCTCCGGGCTACGTGGACCCGGCGCCTCTCCTGGCCGCTGCCTCACGCGAGATTGGCGAAGCCAGCCTCCGGTGCATCACGTTTTCGGGCACCGGCTACAGCGCCGCCGTCGGCCAGACCACAGAGAACGCCATCAATGTGGACTGGCCACGCATCGACGCGATGGCCAACTACACACGCACGATCAACTGGGACACTGGCACGAGCAAAGAGACCTTCGACCGCAAGCCGGGTCTGAATCCGGCCTCGTGGAAGTACGGCCTGGGCTGGCAGGGCGGCACGCCGACGCAGCGCGCCACGCGCCAGACGCACATCGTGAACGGGGCGCACGCCTGGCACATCGACGGCGACCAAGCGCCGGTGGCCGTGCCGCCGGAGCTGGCCGAGTGGTACCGGCTCGACCTCTGGCTGAACCCGCCCGGGTTCCTCAAGGCCGCGCGGCTGCCGGGTGCCAACCCGGTGGCCTTCTGGAGGTGGGAGCAGATCGAGAAGGGCCGGGATGGCAACGTGGTGGCGCCGGAGCGGATGCACGTCGTGGCGATCACGATGTTCGGCAAGTACCGCGTGGATGCCACCATCAACTCGCTGAATCAGATCCAGCGGATCAAGACCACGGTGAGTGAGCCCTCGCTCGGCGACTTCAACATCGAGCACGAGTCGACCGAGCAGATGACGTTCGGCGACGTGAGGTGGCCGATTGCGTGGCACTCGCACCATGGCTGGGACGACAACTGGCAGTTCTACCGGCAGAGCACCGGTCACAACGGCTACGGCGGCAGGTTTCCCGACGTGCGGCCCAACGCGTGCGGCGATTCGGTGCCGGTGCCTCCCGCAGTCGCGCAAGCGCCTGCTGTGGCGCCTGTGGTCGTTGAGAAGCTGGCGGAGGGCGTCTACCTACTCGGTGGCGGGCCGGCCAACAGCTACCTCGTGGAGTTCAAGGACTTCCTCGCGGTGTTCGAAGCACCCGGAGACGAGTCGCGAAGCCTGGCGGTGATCGAGGCCGTCGTGAAGCTCGCGCCCGGCAGGCCGATCCGATGGCTGATCAGTTCACACCCACATTTTGACCACATCGGCGGCCTGCGGACCTACCTCCACATCGGTGCGACGATCGTGGCGCACGGGAAGAACATCCCGTTCCTCAACAGTGACGTCCTGAACTACGAGCCACGGACCGTCTCGCCCGACATCGTGTCGCGATGGCCGCCCACCGAACTGGCCGAGGGCTACAACTACGAGGCCGTGCAGGAGAGCTACACGATTGCCGACGACTCGCGTCTGTTGCGTGTCTACTACGTGCAGCCGCTCCGGCACGTCGAAGGCATGCTGATGGCCTATCTGCCGGCCGAGCGGATCGCGTTTCAGGCCGACCTGTTCGACACGCACGAACCGCCGAAGGCCGCGCAGCTACCCGCGATGCGCTCGCTCAGTGCTCAAGTGGCGCGCATGAAGTTGAACGTGCAGACGCTTGCGCCCGTGCACGGCCGGCCGGTGCCGTGGAGCACGTTCGTGGCCGGCCTGAAGTCGCTCGGCGGGTGACCGACGCGTCTGGGGCTGGGGACGCAGTTCGCCTGCGAGGCGTCGGTCGACGAGATCGTCAAGGGCGCATCCAAGCCATTCGACGGGAGCTGCCAGAGGGCGGTCAACGAGGCGTGACGGAATCCTTGTTCCCGACAGCACCCACTTGAACCTGCACAACGATCGGCGTGGAGCCCACGCTCTGGCCAATCAGGTGAATGGAGGCGCCCACAGTCTCATGTCGGTTCCACCCCTTACGCGACACGGCCACGGGGTCGAGACCAGGGGCCATGCCGAAGACGGCTACGTGATGCACCGGCTTCAGCGATAGAGTCCACGCATGCCCCACACCGCGGTTGCCGTCGTTACGCTTGTCGCCCTTCTGTTCGGGCCCCTCGCCAGCGCCCAGTCTGTCCCTGCTTCCGCGCGCATTCGTGACATCGCGATCGGCGCCGGCGCGCTCGTCGTCAAAGCCGACGGCTCGGTGGTGTTCTGGGGACCGGACGCCGATGGACAGGCGGCCAGGCCCCCGTCGCGCACGCGCGCGATCGCGGCGCCCGTGGTGATCGACCTGCCTGACAAGGCCTTGCAGGTGGCCATCGGCGAACCCACCTCATACGCGCTGCTCGAGAACGGCACCGTCGTGGCGTGGGGGCCCAACGACGAAGGCCAGCTCGGTAACGGAGCCATGGGCGCCAGCGGTACGCTTGGCATCTATCCGAAGCCGTCGTATACGCCAGTGCGCGTGTCGGGCCTCACCGAGGTCATCCAGATTGAGGCCGGCACGAAACACGCGGTTGCCTTGCGGCAGGACGGCACCGTGTGGGCGTGGGGGACGCGCGACGACGGCGCGATCGGCGACGGCAAGCCGACGACGCTGCGTCCGTTGAGAGCCATTGGGCCCGCCCGCGTGCTCGGCCTGGAGGGGATCACGCAGATCGCAGTCGCCGGTCGGCACAACCTCGCGCTGCGGCAGGACGGCCGCGTCATGTCGTGGGGCTCGAACGGCGACGGCGAGCTCGGCAACGGAACGCGCGACACCGGGTGGACCGCCGGGGAGGTGACCGGGCTCGACCACGTCGTGGCGATCGCCGCCGGCACCGGGGGCGGAAAGGGCGTCTCCGGCGCGGTCAAGGACGACGGCACGGTGTGGCTGTGGGGGTCGAACACCTCGGCCCAGATGGGCAACGGCGCTGGCCCGATGTCACCCGACGAACCCGGCGGGCGCAATCTACTGCCGCTGCAGCTGAACGGCGTGGCCGGCGCAAAGAGCCTCGGCCTCGGCTTGGGACACGCGGCCGCGCTGTTGCGCGACGGCACGCTGCGCATGTGGGGCCACGACGGTTGGGGGCAGATCGGCGTCGGCACGTCCGGCGGGTACCATCAACGGCCGGCGAAGGTGACGGGCATCGCCAACGTCTCGGCGCTGTACCTGGGGGGCCCGCACTCATTCGCCGTCACGACCGACGACACGTTGTGGATTTGGGGGTTCAAGTTCACCGACGGCGTCGGCGTGCTCGGTAAGCACTTGCACGTGCCGACGCGACTGGACGTGCCCTTGCCGTAGCACGTCGGGATTCTGCTGACGCCCACCGTCGACCGTAGCCGCTGGCCCAGGATGCCGCTCGGTCCGGGTCGCGCTGCCGGATCTTGAGCACTGGAAGGCACAGGTCAAGTGCCAGCAGGCGGAAACAAGATCTGATCGACGCACGACACCTCAAACGCGCCGGGCCGAGAGTGCGGCCCGCCTGCGCTTTCTGATGAACGGTGCGGACCTCATGGCCACCAAGGTGGCGCGCCGGCTGCCGAGGCAGCTGTTTGGCCGTTCCAGCCCGAGGTGAGACCCGAATGGCCTCCGCCTTCGGTGAGCCAGTACCTTGCAACATGAACATGGACACCATGTTGCACATCAATAGGAGTAGTCCGTGAAAGGGAAGGGACGTTCTGCGGGGCGGGTGCGCAGGCGCCCCGCCCGTGACCGTCACCAGCGTCCGCTGGCCCCACCGCCGCCCGAGCTGCCGCCACCGAAGCTCGACGATCCGCCGCTCGAGCCGCTCGAGCCGCTCGACCCGCTCGATCCACCCGACGAGCCGCCGCTGCCCCACTCCCAGCCCTTCTTCGACGCCCCGCCGGTGCCGCGCAGGCCGGCCCGCGTCTTGGGACGGCGCCCGATCCGGAAGCCGATCACCGCGGCGACCAGCGCCAGCGCGAGCACGCCCCACGCGACCAGTCCTTGCGAGAAGGCCGCCACGATGAGCAGCGGCACGCCGCCAAAGATCACGCCGAACACGATCGGCCCGGTCGCCTGAGCGCCCACGCCCGCGCCGAGCATGCCGAAGCCGATCGCAATGAAGATGCTGAGAAACGGCACGATCAGCCACTCGATGGCGACGCCTGTTGATGCCTGGTCGAGCGCGGCCAGCTGCGCCGGCGTCAGCGTCTCGTTGCGCTCGACCACCTCTGCTACGCGAGTCGTGCCCTCAAGGATGCCGGCGCCGTACTGGTCGTCGCGAAACCGCGGCAGGAAGGTCTCGCGGATGATTTGCCCGGCCAGGCCGTCGGGCAGCACACCCTCGAGCCCGTAGCCGACCTCGATGCGCATCTCGCGCTCGGCCGGCGCCACCAGGATCAGCACACCGTTGTCCCTGTCCGCCCGGCCGACGCCCCACTCGGCGAACAGCCGCGTGGCGTACTCGTCGACCGACATCCCGTCGAGCGATGCCACGGTGGCGACCGCGATCTCGGCACTGGTGGCCGCCTCGACGCGCTCGACCAGTGCGGTGAGGGTGCGTTCTTCGTCTGCCGTCAACACGCCGGCGAGGTCGTTCACGGCTCCGGACGGCCGTGGCAGCTGTGCTTGGAGAACGGCGACCAGGAGCAGCGACACACTCGCGCCGAGGGCTGCGTGCAGGCACACGAGGCTTGTGACAGGCAAGCGGGTTCGGCTTGGGGGCATCCGAGGTCCCGAAGTCTACAGGGACGGCATCCTCCGATCCAGTGCTGCTGGTCGCGCCGGTAGAGTCGTCCGATGCGCAGCCCTCGCATCGCGGTGCCCAGGCCCTGGGGTGGGGGCGTCCAATATTCAACACTCTCGGGACGCCTGCCGACAAGCGGCGGCGCGTGGTGCTCGACACGGGTCACGACCTCTCGCCCAACGAGGCGTTCGGCGGCGAGACGATCGACCGGTTCGACCGCTATCTCGGGTCGCCGCGCTGAGGATCCGACGTCACGGTGACGTGCCCTTGGCACACCTCGACCTGCGAGCGCGTGCCGAACACTCGCGTCCCGCAAGCGGACAGTCTGGGCGCGGCCGGGCCGGCGCGACCGTCGGCCCAAACCCGCGAATTCCAGACCGGATCGCTACTGGGCGTCATGTGGCAGGCATCCTGCATTTAGCGTGCGACATGGACGTGCGCGCCCTCTTCCGCGATCTCCAGTCCGACCTCAAGTATGCGCTACGCCGGCTGATACGGACTCCGACCTTCACGGTGGTCGCGGTGCTGACCCTGGGCCTCGGAATCGGCATCAACACGGCCGTCTTCAGCGTTGTCAACGGCCTGTTGTTTCAACCGTTGCCGTACCCGGACGAAGCCCAGCTCGTACACCTCTTCCGAACGGGGCAGACCTCTCAGAGCGGGCCACACACGAGTGTCGACTTTCTCTCCTACGAAGAGCACAACGACGTGTTCGAGCACATGGTGGCCTTTCGAGAGAACCGCCCCACGCTCGCCGAACCCGGCAGGCCTGAAGCGTCGGTGTCGGGCATGCTCGCCACGGCCCAACTCTTCCAGACGCTGGGGGTCGCGCCCCTGCTCGGGCGGGGCTTCACCGCCGACGATGCCAAGCCTGGAGCGCATCCAGTCGCGGTGTTGAGCCCTCGGGCATGGCTCGACTGGTTTGGCGGCGATCGGCACGTCATCGGCCGCACGATCCAACTGAACGGCGAAGCGGTTGAGGTGATCGGTGTGATGCGCGGGGCGGTGCTCGAGCGCGCCGTCGATCTGTGGCAACCGCTTTCGCTCGTGACGGCGGACGAGCGCCGGAATGCGGGCAACGGCACCCTTCGGATCCTGGCGCGCCTGCGGGACGGCGTTGCCGTCAAACAGGCGGAGAGTGCGATGAACGGACTTGCCCGGCGCCTCTGGCAGGAGCGGAGCGGGCGTGACTCCATCGATGGGATACGGCTGGCCACGCTCCGCGACGTGTCGTTCGGCTCCGCGCGCTACCTCTGGGGCATCTTTGCGCTGGCCGGGCTGGTGCTGCTGGTTGCGTGTGTCAACCTGGCTAATCTCCAGCTGGCGCGGACCACATCGATGCTGCGCGAGTTCGGAATTCGCGTCGCGCTCGGCAGCAGCCGGTCGCGATTGATACGGCAGTGCCTCGTCGAGAGTCTGCTGGTCGCGGTGGCCGGGGGAGCGTTGGCAGTGCTCGTCGCCGTGCCGAGCGTGACGTTTCTCGAACGCATCCTGTTTGCCAACCTCCCCGGCATGACCTTTGCCCTCGACTACCGAGTCCTGGGATTCACGTTCGCGTGCGCCGCGGTGACGGCGTTGCTGTTTGGCGCAATTCCCGCGTGGGTGGTCTCACGTCCGGGTATTGACCGGGCGCTCCACACCACGACGCGCGGTGCTACCGAAGGAGGCCCACAGAGCCGTTTGAGACACGCCCTGGTCGTTGGCGAGGTGGCGCTCGCCCTACTCCTGCTGTCGGTGGGGGCGATGTTCGTCGACGGTCTGTCCCGATTCGTCCGCAGCGATCCAGGATGGGCGGTCGACGGCCTCCTGGCGTCCCGGTTCACCCTGGACACGCCGCGCTACGAGAACCCCGGTCCGCGGCTCGCGTTCTTCAACGAACTCGAAGCACGGATGGTGGCGTTGCCCGGTGTCGAGCGCACCGCCCTGGCATTGTCGCTCCCGGTGACGTCGTTCGGCACGTGGGGAATGCCCGTGAAGATCCAAGGCACCACCCTGCCCGACGTCCTGGGCGAGGAGCCAACCGCCTACTTCGACGCCGTCTCGTCGGCGTATTTCGACACTCTGGGCATGACCGTCAGGGACGGCCGTCCGTTCACTCCGACCGACGATGACGATCACCCACCGGTGGTCATTGTCAACGAGGCACTGGCGCGGTCGTTCTGGCCAGGCGAAAGCGCCATCGGGAGACGCATCAGCGCCGGGGACAATCCCGACCACCCGACGTGGCGCGAGATTGTGGGCGTCGTCAACGACGTGGAGTTTCCGGCCAGCCTGCTCGCACCGGTCTCGCAGCTCCAGATCTACGCGCCGTTGTATCAGTACTCGCAATACGCACGCGACGGCGTGTCGGTTGCCGTCAGAACATCCGGGCCGCCGGGAGCCGCCGCCCCGCTTCTGCGCAGTGTCCTGGCAGACATCGATCCGGACTTGGCAGCCCGCGACACCGTGTCTCTTCGTGACAGCATCGACACAGCGTTGGCCGGCAGTTCGTCTCTCGGGAGCTTGTTGAACGCCTTCGGGGTGTTCGGACTGTTGCTCGCCGTGGGCGGCATCTACGGGGTGATGTCGTACTCGGTCGCGAGACGAACCAGCGAATTCGGCATCCGCCTGGCACTCGGCGCACAGAAGCGCGACGTGCTCCAGTTGGTCCTCGGACAGGGCCTCCGGCTGGTCGTGGCGGGAACGATCCTGGGGCTCGGCGGCGCGGCTGCGGCTGCGCATCTGCTCGCCGCGATGATTCCTGAGTTGCCCGCGGCCCCACTCGGAGCCGTTGGCGGCGTGACGGGTGCCTTGACCATCGTCACATTGATAGCCTGCTACGTGCCGGCCCGACGGGCCACCTCGATCGCCTCCGTGCAGTCGCTGCGGCTGGAGTAGTCCGGGGTCGCCGCGTCACGTTACCGTCAGCTCGATGTCAACGATGGCGTCACCCCCGCCCAGCTAATGTCGCTATCGTCACGCGCGGCAGCGCTACACTGGTCCCCCTCAGAGCCAGGAACGAGGAGGAGTTCTTCTCGAAGTACTTGAAGTCGTGGACGTTCCTGCGACCGGTTCGATTCGTGCGTGCCAGAAGGCATGCGACATCAATACGACCGCTGGCACACGTTCACGTTGCCCGAACTCCGCATGCAGCGGAACTGGGTGAACTGGCTGCCGCCGCCGAGAGCGTTGTAGTGATGGACCGAGACCAGAATGGTGCTGCCCTCGTTGCAGAACGTGGCGTCGAGCGTGGTGCCGTCGCTCCCGGCGGTCCGGTGCCGTGCCTGCATCGTGGCGGTACCGGGAACGGTCAGGCCGCAACTGGCCGGGTAGATAAACGAAAAGGATCGGACCGCCGATCCGATGGCGCGCAGTCGGAGCGTGCTGGCATCTGTCGTCTCAAGAATCCAGCCGGGCCCCTCGTAATGCGTCTGGGTCACGGGCGGGTCGCTGAAGGCGCGCTCGGTAACCAGGGGGGCAACAAACGTGCCCTGTGGGCCCTGAGGTCCTTGAGGACCTTGTGATCCCTGCGCCCCCTGGGCGCCCTGCGGACCCGCTGAACCCGCCGGACCAGTGGCGCCCGTGGGCCCGGCCGGCCCTGGAGGCCCGCTCAGGCCTGACACGAGGTCGCGGTTGCGAATCACCTGGCCGGCCGACACCGCGGGAGGTGCGAAGCTGGGAGACGACGCCGTTGCCGCCTGCAGGTAGTAGCGATCCAGGACCGTTCCCGTGAACGGCGGGACGATCTGAGCCTGCACCTGGCCCGAGGGCGGGACGATGCCGGTCCCGAGGATGGTCACGTCGGTCCCGACGGCCATCGGCACACCCGCGTGCGTCAGTCCAGCGTTCACCGCGCTCCCCACCAGTGCCCAGTAGACTCCTGGGTCGGCCTGAATCGTCACCGTGATGCTGCCGCCAGGCGATACGGACGTGTCCGACAAGCTCATGACGGGCTGGCCCGTGGCCAGGCCACGGCCGCCGATGACCGACATCAGCAGGCACAGCGCCGACGTACTCACCACATTCCTCATGATTCCGGACCTCCGGGCGGGCCCTGATGCCGCGCCCTGAGTCCATCAGCGGAAAAATGGCGGGGGGTGGGTCACCGTCGATGAGGGGAGCGGGCCGGCGACAGCGCTGATCGAGTTGTGGGCCACCGCGCGACCATTCGGCTCACCAAGGAGGCGGCATGCCTCGTCTGGCCCGATCCGTCTCGGCGTTGCTGTTCACCGCGCTGGTCGGCGTAGCGCAGGCCCGGGCCCAGGCGGCCCCGCCTGCCGGCGGACCCGCCCCGAATGCCCTCGACGTTGCCGCCAAGACGCACTTCCTGCAGACCGCAAGAGTGGTTCGCAGCCGGTCGATTGGCCAGGGCGTCACCAGCCCCTGGCGGCTGACGCTCTCGGACGGCGTTGTCACCCACGACGCCGCGTTCCAGTCCATCGACGAGCGAAAGGCCATCGCCAACTTCGGCCCGCGGGGCCAGGAGTTCAACTTCGTCGACTCGTACCACTTCAACCTCGCCGCCTACACGATTGCCGGCATGTTGGGACTGGCCGACATGATGCCGGTCACGGCGCATCGCGACTGGGACGGCACGGCGGGCACCCTCACCTGGTGGATCGATGACGCCTTCGACGAGCGCACCCGCCTCAAGGAGCACCGGGAGCCGCCAAACGCGATGCAGTGGCGTCAGCAGATGCACCGCATCCGGGTGTTCGCGGCCCTGGTGGGCGATACCGATCGCAACCTCGGGAACGTGCTCATCACCAGCGACTGGAAGCTGTGGATGATCGACTTCACCCGCGCGTTCCGTCTGTGGACCGACCTCAAGTCCCCGGCCGACCTGTCGCAGATCGATCGCAGACTCCTCGCCCGCTTGCGCACCCTCGATGCGAAAGCGCTTCGTGAGGCCACCTTGTTGGCGCCGACCCCGATGGCGCTGGTTGATGTCAGAGAGGTGAAGGAAATTGGGTGTGAGCGACCCCCCTTTCGCGCCCGGACTTTCGTCCAGGCCGCAACCCAGAGGGTCGCTCACACCCACGTCCCGGACCCAGGAGCGTCATGGTCGCGAGCGCCCACGAACTGCAGCTTCGTGAACGCGCTCACATACGCACGCTGTCGGTGCCCGACCCGCACCGCGCTGCTCCGCGAGGTGCTCGGGATGCGGATGATGGGGACGTACCGCTCTCAGTGCCCAGCATCGTGCGCGCCCATCACGGGCGCGATTGTCGGACGGCCCTCGGCCTCGTCAAGCCTCGGCGCGCTGCGCCGCCCCCTTCGGGGCTGCGGGCTTGACGAGTCCTGCGCGCCGCCCGAGCTGGCAACTACGTGATGGTCGCCATGCTCTGCTGGGAGAGCCATTAGTGCCTCAGCTCCGCTGCCTCGCGTTAGCCCCAGGAGCCCTGACCACCTGCTGCCAAGCGGGCGCCGCCAGAGCGTAGGTCTCAGTCGGCTGAGCCGCGTGGTTCCACGCATGTGGAGGCGTGGCAGAATATCGCTGACGTGAAGCTGCGGAACGCGCATCTCGCGGTGGTCGAGCGACAGAAGCTCGTCGACTACCTGTTGAATGCCTCCCATCCGGACAACGGTGGCAAGGCCAAGTTCTTTGCCTCTCTCGGGTTTCACGCGGGTGACGCGGAGCCACTCGTGGCGGCGCTCCAGGGGGTTGCGACCGAGGGCGACATGGTGGCGTCAGCCCAGTCCGTGCACGGCGAGAAACATGTTGTCGAGGGGTGGCTGGTGGCGCACACTGGAACTGGCCGCCGGGCCGTGCGCACAGTGTGGATTGTTGATGCCGGCAGCGAGGCGCCGCGGCTGGTCACGGCCTACCCGGGCAAGGAGTGAGTCGTCGACATGATCAAGGAACATGATCGCGTGGTGCTGCTCGCACCTGTGGCCACCGAACGCCTCGAGGCGGGCGATGTCGGTACCGTCGTGCACGTCTACAGCGATGGCGCGGCGTTCGAGGTCGAGTTCACGACCCTCGATGGCGGGACGGCGGCCGTCGCCACCGTCGCCGCGGACCACGTTCGGTCCGTCACGAGTCGTGAGATCACCCACGCGCGAGAGTTGACGACGCGGTAGCGCGCCGAAATCGTCGATGGCTTCGTTGATGTTTCCGGCGCATGTGAACGGCGAACCTGCGGCCGGTGCAAGCTGGTGACGCGAGTTGTCAGAAACTGACGCGCGGAAGCGTTCCATCTAGTACAGGGCAGCACACGACTCGGCGACTGAGCCCGGGGACGTGACAAGCCTGTCGCACCTGGCCTCAGGCCGGTGCGCGACCCGAGCTGGCCACAGGCCGCTGTTCACGCACCTGTTGGGTGCCATTGCGACGCTGTTCCCCAGGAGCCAGCCATGTCTGTTGCTACACCAATCGGTTGGTGGACTCGCCGCGACGCCGCGGTCCACGCGCGCGTGTCGGAAGCGACCATCGGTCGCGAGGTCAGGAACGCCCGCCTGCGTCATGTCCGCGTCGGCGGCCGTCGGGCGCTGCGGTTCAAGCGCGAGTGGGTCGACCCGTGGCTTGACGGCAACCTCCCGACATCGGAGCACAACGGGTTTCATGAACGTTCTTGACTTGAGTGCACCAGCAGCGCACTTTTGAGGGCATCCATGCGACGTCAGGACGGGCTCTCCAAGCGGTGCGGCTGTACGCCGCGACTGTGGACGAAGTGCACGCATCCATGGCACTTTGCGTTCTGCCACGGCAAGGACGCCGCGGGTAGGAAAGTGCGCCACCGCGTGAGTCTGCGTCGCTTCGCGGATCGGCCAGCCGCCGATGTGATGTCGCGCAGCGAGGCGCAAGCGCTCGCCGACCGCATTCGGACTGACGTGCGTGCGGGTGCGTTCGCGCTGCCAGAGGTCAGCACACAGATGGCCGCTGAGCCCAGCCTGGCAGACGTCGCGGATCGCTACCTCCGCGACTACGCGCGGCGCGACACACGCAGGCCGCATGCGGTGCGCCAGTTCGAGATCCATGTGCGGCTGCTACTGGAGTCCGCCGTCGACATGGCCGGACGAGCCCGCGCGACACTCGGCGCGGTGCCCTTCAGGGCCGTCACGCGAGCTGATCTCGACGCCGTGTTCCGCGCGCGCCTCGATGCCGTGAACGAGGCGCTCGCCGCGGCACGGCAGGTTGCCGCGCTGCGGGCCGAGCAGCGCGAAGTACCTGCGGACCTGTTGAAGTCCGCCACACTCGCCGGTCGCAGCACCAAGGGTGGGCATGTCGGCCTCAATCGCTTCAAGGCGCGCGTGCGCCATCTGTTCAACTGGGCGATCGCGCAGGGATACCGGGACGACACGCCGTTCAAGCGGCACGGCGTGAACGTCGTGCGGCTCGATGGCGCGGCCGAAACCGTACGCACGCGTCGATTGCAGCCCGGCGAAGAAGACGCGCTCATGGCGGTGGCCACGCCGCACCTGCGCGGCCTGCTGATTGCGGCGTTGTCAACGGGATGCCGCCTGGGGGAGTTGCTGTCGTTGCAGTGGCGCGACGTGCAGTGCGACGCGGCGCGCAGAGCGCGGGCGCTGGTGCTGCGCGCGGGCAAGACCAAGACGGGCACCTTGCGCGTCGTTCCGGTGGGGCAGCGCCTGGCCGCCGTGCTCGAGATGTTGCGGACTGACCCGGAAGGCGAGGTGCTACCGCCGGATGCCTACGTGTTTGGCGACGAGGTGGGCGGCCCCATTGCCTCGATCAAGACCACTTGGCGCACCGCTTGCAAGAAGGCCGGGGTGGTCGGCCTGCACTTCCATGACCTGCGCCGCGAGTTCGCGTGCCGGCTGCTGGAGTCGCGCGCCGAACTGCACGACGTGCGCGACTTCCTCGGTCACACCAACCTCACGACCACGTCGCGCTATCTGCGTTCCACGGCAATGCGCCTGGAGCGCGCGCTGCGTCTACTGGAGGAGTCTCAGGCGGCGGCTGGATACACGCCCCCAATGGTGCGTGAGGGAGATTCCCGCTCCAGTGCCACACCAGTGCCACACGGCGTGATTCGGGCGTACGACGTCGATAACGCGCTCGACGCGGAAACCGTTGATGCGATTGCAGTTGGAGTGGTGAGCCCAAATTTCGCGAGTTGGAACCAGCTGGATGGGTGGCTGCGGCAGGTCGAGGCGCTGCGGCGGGTGGCGTGACACGCCCGGGGGGCGCGGACTCTCCCCGAAAGGCATCAATTAATATACAATACGATATGTATATCATGGAGGTGCCAGCATGCAGGTCGCGAAGTGGGGCAACAGCTTGGCGGTTCGGCTTCCAGCCGCTGTCGTCGAGGCGCTCGAACTGAAGGAAGGCGACCAGATCGAGATTCGGATCGCCGACGTGAGGACGTTCGAGGTCCAGCGAGACCGGAGTCGGCAGGACGCGCTCGACCAGCTGCGAAAGCTCCGTCGGCCTCTTCCCTCGGGTTTCGTCTTTGACCGCGACGATGCGAATGCCCGCTAGTCCCTTTCTCGACACCAACGTCCTGATCTACTCGGTCGCCAAGAACGACGCGCGATCAGAGGTCGCCGAGGCGCTTCTGGCGGCGGGCGGTGTCGTCAGCGTGCAAGTCTTCAACGAGTTCGCGGCAACGGCGCGGCGGAAGCTCGGCATGTCGTGGGACGACATCACCGAGGTGCTCAATGCGGTCCGCGTCCTGTGTCCGTCGCCGCGGGCTGTCTCGATCGACACGCACGACGCGGCGGTCAGGATCGCGCGAACGCATGGCTTCCACATGTACGACGCCCTGGTCGTCGCCTCTGCGCTCGCGGCGGACTGCGAAACGCTCTACACGGAGGATCTCCAGGATGGCCAGATCATCGACGAGCGGTTGACGATCCGCAACCCGTTCAAGGCTCTGGTTGGTTGACCGGCTCGTCGACGCGGCCGGTTCAATTCCAGCGCGCGGGCTACGCTCACGAACGCGCACGAGTCGTTGACTGGTAGGGACGGCGTACTAGTGAGCCATATTTTCGCGAGTTGGAACCAACTGGACAGCTGGATCGTCAAGTTGAAGCGCTGCGTCTCGTTGCGTGAGGTTTCGACAGAGGTGGTTCTCGAAGAGGGTCGCTGACGCTGCACGGCGCCGGACTGAACCGGACCGTCGACACGTGCGCCGAGCAGGTTGACGCGTGACGTAATGCGTAATAGACTTCCGACGTGATTCGGTCCTTTCGCGACAAGGGCGTCGAGGCCCTCTTCAACGACCTCACGGTCCGGCGGTTCAAGGCCATCGAGCGGGCTGCCCGTCGGAAGCTGCTGTACTTGCACCGGGCTCGCGCGCTCGGGGACCTGAAGGCGCCGCCTGGCAATCAACTCGAAGCGTTGAAGGGGGACCGCAGAGGGCAACATAGCATCCGGATCAACGACCAATGGCGGGTGTGCTTCATCTGGAGATCAGGCGATGCCCACGAGGTCGAGATCGTGGACTACCACTGAGAGGAACGATATGACGACGGCAAGAATGCTTGACCCTATTCCTCCGGGCGAGATCCTGATGGAGGAGTTCATGCGGCCCCTGGGGATCAGTATCAATGCGTTGGCGCGAGACCTGGCGGTCCCAGCCAATCGCATCAGCGGCATCATCAATGGCACCCGTGCGATCACGGCCGATACCGCCCTGCGCCTGGGTAAGCACTTCGGAGTGTCGCCGGAGATCTGGCTCGACTTGCAGTCGGATTACGAGCTGCGTGTGGCGCGGCAGACGATCTGGCCGGAAGTCGAGCCGTCGGTGAAGGCCCGGGTGGCGTGAGGGCCGGGCCAGGCGTCAGCGAGCCCCGCGCGGTTCGATTCCAGCGTGGGACGGCGCAGCGAACGCCCGCAAGTCGTTGAGTGGGAAGGACGGCGTGATGGTGAGCCCAATTTGTGCCAGTTGGAACCACGTAGCCGGCTGGCTCCGTCGCCTGGACGGACTTCGTTGTATCGCCTGACGGAGGGATGTCGCAGCTAGCTGATATGGAATGACCGGTTGTCAAGGGCCTGTGGTCGCTGTGGAAAACGGCACTGCCGCTTTCCAAGCCGCTGTGGACGCGTTCTTCTGCGTCCACGGCGGCGTCAGTGTCCACGGGCTCCGTCGTGATCGTGCCACCAAGACGACGGACGACTTCGGGCGCTTCGACGACGAGTCACGCTGATATTCGGTGGTTACCACGGTCGCCCGCAGCAGAGCACACATGACAGTGCTTCGTCGAGAGGACGTGCAATCTAGGGGCGCGAGTTGGGACCGGAATCCGTATCGCATAACTAGCCCGCCGATCCTCTGAATCGTGCCGAGGTCCATCCGTCGTCTTGGCGACGCGATCACGACGCGTCTCCTACAGCTGTGTGGTCGCGCTCAGGCCGCGGTGGCCGGCTGCAAAGCCGCCCAGATGAAGCCGACCAATTCCCGCGCCGCGGCCACGACGACTTTCGGCGCCGGCTTGTGCTCCGCGGTGAGTCGCCGGAAGCGGCGACAGAGACGCTGCTGCGCCTTGTCGGCAATCGCGATCACCCGCGGGGGCTGGCCCACGCGTCGTGCGGCCAAGGCCGGTCCCACGCCGGCCCGGTGCTGGTAGTGCCACGCCGCTTCGACCAATACACGACGCACCAGACCGTTGCCGGTTTTCGTAATCCGACCGCGCCGATGGCGATCGCCACTCGAATCTTCACTGGGCACGAGGCCGAGATACGCCATGAGCGCGCGGGGACTCGCAAAATGTTGGCGGTCGCGGAGAAGCGCGTAAATCTGGACCGACGTCGACCCGCGCCTCGTGGAGTGCGACGGGTCACGAGGCGCGGCGCGTCTTCTGGGCCTGCTCGGCCTCGCGGAGTCGATAGCTGTCG